>NZ_JBVIPS010000001.1:0-104446 GCF_055577715.1 Streptomyces sp. NPDC033177
GGCCAGGGAAAAGGCGCGCAGGGACTCTTCCAAGGCTGCGGCGTACGCGCACTCGAAGGCCGGCACCCACTTCTCCACGCGCTTGTCGGCCCGCAGTTGGGCAACGAGTTCGGCCGGAGCGCCCACTGCAGGGGCGAGGACGGTGGCGGGTGCATGGTCGGACTGCGCGCTCATCGCATCCTCCCGGCGGGCCCTGTCCTCACAGAACGCGCACGGGTGCCTCACGGATACGGGCATGCCCAGATCCCCTCCTACTGGTCAAGGTGCGGGCTAGGGCCTGGGCGTGCCGGCACAGCGGGGTGCCCTGCTTGTACCACGTGGCGGGCCACGTAGTTGAGGAGTTCGGCCATGGCGCGCACCGACCCGCTCGGGTCCCTGATCAGCAGCCGGTCGGCGACCTGCTCGCGGGGCAGCGTGTACAGGTCGTCGGCGTCGGTGTCGGCGTCGATGTCGGCGTCCGAATCGGGCTCCAGCTGTCACAGGTAGCGGGTGGCCGCCGTCTGGACGCTGATCGTGCTCCGGGTTACCTGCGGATGCGACTGAGCGTCTCAGTTGGCGAGTTGAACGCATGCCGGGCGGTTCGCAAGAGCCCGCCCCAGCTCGTAGAGCCACGTTCTCTGCTGCGTCCGCCGACGTGCGGCAGGGCCGCGCTCCGCGACGTGGCGGGCGACCTCGTCCACGCCAGGGCTGGCGTACCGCTCTCATGAGACGAACCTGCCAGGCGCGATGGGTGGGGCGGCTGCGGGGCGCCGTCGGTGGCTGGGCGCAGATCTTCCTCAAATACGGGTTGGCTCCAGAGGGCGCGGGAACGCCAGGGGCAGAGGCGGGTCGGCCCTTGGGGGAGGCATGACACAGCAGAACAGTCAGGACCACGATGCAGAGATCATCGCTCTGCTCATGCGGGAGTACGAGTCATTGCGGGCGGAGGTCGCCCAGCGTGTGACGTCGAGGATGCAGATACTCGGCTTCTCAGGAGTGATCGCTGCCCTCGTCGCGGGAACGGGCGGAGTCTCCCTGGACAGACCCTCGGCGTACATCGCCGTCGCCACGCTCCTGCTGGGGGTGCTGTGGCTCAGGGACTGCAACCAGGGGATTCAACGCATCGGCAAGCATCTGCGCAACGTGGAAGAGGAGGTGAACCGCCTAGCCACGCGTGCATACGGCAGCGGTGCGCTGTCGTGGGAGACGAAGCGGCACGAGGGCCGGCAGCAGGAGCGGCCGGTGTGGCGTCTCCTGGGCCGGCTGGGCGGCTGGACCGGCCGCCACTGAGTCTTCCAGCTCACCCAAGCCGTCGACGCCGCCCGCTCCATTCGCCAACTCACGCGCTCACTCGCCAACCGAGACGCTCAGTCACAGCGTGTGCCAATGCGCAATGGGTGTCACCGACAGCATGGTGGAACCTCGGCGTTCACCTCGTGCGAAGCACGCTGATTGTCAGCAGCGAGGCAGGCCAACTGTCACAGACTGCGAATTTGCGAACTTGTTGTCATCCTCCCGCGCCACAGCGATCATCCAAGAAGCGGGAACCGATCAGCGTCGCTGCCAAGTCGGTGTTTCTCAGCGGCGGTCAGTGGCCGTCGACCGGTGGCGGCCAGCGCGTAGTGCTCATCGCTCCAGTTCACGGGTACCGGACGACCGAGCAGACCATCGAGAGTGGCCCGTACACGCCCCAGCCCGACGGCTGCCGGCGGAGATGTACTGGCCGGAAGGTGAGCAACGAGGTCAAGATGATGAATCGTGGCCTCAACGGCGAGGGTCTCCATCAGGTTGCCGGCGGTGAGTACGTGCCCCTGCGTGCTGACGAACTGCTGGGGATCGCTGCGCTCAGCCGCAGTGACGGCCGCTGCTGCAGTCACCAGATACAGCTCTCGCAATTGCTCGAACTCCGAGAACATACTGGCGCCCACCCGAATGTAGCGCTGCTCGTTCGCCGCGTCTGCCGTGCCTGGCCGCCAGTCCGCCCAGTAGGTGACGTCATCGCGGTCTGCAGGCTCATCAGCGGGCGTATGCAGAGCCACCAACCCCCTCTGAGCGTCGGCCACGCAGTGGAAGACCAGATCCCGCACGGCCCACCCCACGCATCCACTTGGCAGCCAGGACTCCTCCTCACCGAGCAAGGACACCACACCCGCAAAGGATGCGTACGCGCCCTTCAGAGCACTGAGCGCCCCGCGCTCCGTCTGTCCTGTGTGCATGCTCCCCCGTACCTGGTCGAACCGCGAAGCTGTCCGGCTTCCCCGCAGCAGCTCACCACTGATCGTAGGCGGCTCTGCCTTGCCCGACCCTCGTTCGGCTGATCCGACCGCGCAGGTGTCGGCGGTCCAAGTCGCAGACTGGTGGACGCCATCGTCGTCTACGGAGACACAGAAGCGATCCGCCGACGCGTTCAGCAACACCTCCAAGCTGGAGCCGATCACGTCTGCCTGCAAGTACTGACCGCCGACCCGGCCAGGCTGCCGCAGCGAGAATGGCGCGAGCTCGCCCCCGTTCTCGCGCCCCGCCCATCCGGGACGGCCACCCCACAATGAACAGCCGGACGCGGGAGGCGGCTCGAGAAGTCGCATCGCCTGCCCAGTCAAGAGCCTGGCTCGCCAGCTGAGCCGCGCAGTCACAGACGGGCATCACCTCACGAACCGTCTCGTGAGAGCCGGGAGACCAGATCAGCGTCGTTTCCATTTCTTCTGCATCTCCGCGGCGCAGCGCGACGTCCTGCATCAACCCGCTGTCACCGCTGTCACCGCTGTCACCGGTATGGCCCACCAGTTCGGGCGGCACCGCCTGCACGGCCGGAACGATTGGCAGCATCCCGGCGCATCACGCCGGTACACCGTCAAGGAAGGGAGACGTCATGCGCCGTCTCAGCACCGCCCTGTTGGGAGCCGCCGTCATCGTCGGCGTCCTCGCCGTTCCCGCCCACGCAGTCGATGCCACCGCAGCACCTGCCGCATCCGCAGCTGCTCCCACCGACCCCCTGCCTCCGATCTCAATTCCGGAGATCAAGTTGCCCGAGATCAAGCTGCCCGAGATCCCCGGCGTTGAACTGCCCGAGATCAAGCTGCCCCAGATCCCCGGCGTTGAGCTGCCCCCGATCCCCGGGCTCCCCAAGTTGAGCTGACTGAGGCGCGGAGCCCCACGAGGCGGCAAGAAACAAGCGAGCCAGTGCCGACCGGCGCCCCAGTTGGTACGGCTACCCACCGAGCATCTGCCAGCGCTGCACGAGTGGCAGCCTCGCTTCGGGGCCAGCGGAGCATTGCGCTGAAGCAGGCTCTCATCCCGGTGTTGTGCCGGGTCAGCGCCGCCCGGGTACGAGGTCAGGCGGGATCAGCCGCTGGTCGGGGTCCGTGTAGTGGTCGGCCGGACGGTAAGCGCGCTCCTGCGCTCGGTCGGGGAAGCGGGCGCAGGGGCTACTGCCCAGGCCTGTGACCTCCTTGAAGTCTGAATGCCAGCGGATCGACAGCCGGTAGTCGTCCTTGTCGGCGACCACACCGAAGTTCTGCTTGTTGATGGATTCGCTCCACTCGACGTCCCAGCCCTCTTCCGTCAGATGGCGCTGCAGACGGTCGAAGGCGTCCCGCACCCCGGACTCGTCCTTGATGACCGCGGTCCAGCCATGCTGGATGTTGTAGACCCCGTCGAGAGGGTCGTCGTTCATCGCTTCCAGGCCGTCCGGGTAACACTCGCCCGTCGAAGCGGAGTTGCTGGAGTGGTGTTCAGTGGGATCCTCCGGCCCAGACCGAGGCTTCAACACGGGTCAGAGATTCAGTACGCGGTAGGCAACCTGGTTCTGGGCCGCGATACGCCGCAACATCTCCGGCGGCGATTCTTTGTCGTACCACTCCGGCCAGCCATACATCGCAAACCAGGCGCCGGCGCCGAGCAGGGCCACTGGGGTAAGCAGGAGGGCAATCGTCCGGTGCCGCCTGCGTCTGGACGCGGACGAGGAAGCTGGTGCAGTCATGGACCTCACCGTAGGCAGCCCCGCGCCGATCCGAATCCGTGCACGTACTCACATCATGATCCCTGCGTACCCAGGTAGTAGATGGCTACCTGTTTGGAAGCGCAGCTCACCTGGGTGTGATTCTGGTGGCGGGTGGTTCGGTGGCCTTGAAGGCTTCTGCGGTGATGGCCCAGCGCTCATGGTCTCGCCATTCGCCGTTGATGAGCTGGAAAGCGGGCGAGTAGCCCTCGGCCTGGAACCCGAGGCGCTTGACCAGCTTGAGCGAAGAGATGTTGTCGGGCTGGATGTTCGCTTCCAGTCGGTGCAGCTGCAGTTCGTCGAAGGCGTGCTGGAGGACCAGCCTGAGGCCCTCGGTCATGTAGCCCCGGCCGGTCGTGGATGCGTATGCGGTGTATCCAAGGGTGCCGCTCTGGAGTCCGCCCCTGACGATGTTGTTGATGTTGGCTCCGCCGACGATTGCGCCCGTGTGGCGTAGGCAGACCACGAACCCTTCGTGAGTTGGCTGCTCGAACCGTGCAAGGCGGCTGTGGAATGCCTCCTTGGACTCTTCGCGCGTCCCCAGCCAACGGTGCAGCATGTCCGTGCTGGCCCTCCTCAGCGCTGTCACCTCTCCGTAGTCCGTGCGCACGATGTGACGAAGGGCCACCGCGGCCCTTGCAGGAGGTAGCTGGATATGGTCATCCGCTGATCTTAAGCAAACGTCATGCTCGACCAGCCAGTTCGCAGGACCTCGCGCGTGCGCCGCTGGGTCATGAATGTGTTAAGTGGCCAAGTCGTGTGGGCTTGAGCGCGCTACGGCAAGCGTTCGTGGTTACGGGCACTGCGCCGGCGGACGTGCGGACTCGTGCCATAGCGGATATGTGGGCGTTCCGCGACGCGCTCACCAGCTGGGCAGCGAGGCTCCTTCAGCCGAGCGCGGCACTCGACGTAGGACTGGTCCAGAAGCACTGTCCTCAAGCACGCCGTCCGCTTCGTGCCGGTGGGGCTCCGCCTGAGCGAGTGACGAATGGCGAAGACCTCCCTCAAGTGCGAGCACCGTTCGAGGCAGTGCTGCCGACACGTCACCATGGCCACGCACTTCGGTCGACAAGGTATGAAGGCACGCGAGCGGGCAAGGGGCTGCGGCAGTACGCTGGCGTGCCGCGTAGTGACAGGGTGTGACCTGCGAGGGAGGGGTACCAGCATGAATTTCTACCGGCCGGATGACGTCGGAGGAGGCTTGCGGTGACTTCGACGGAAATACCCGGGCCCGAGTCCGACTGGCAGCCGGCCACCAGCCCGCCTTACTACACGGGAAAGAACCCGGCCCATCAGTGGAGCGTTTGGGAGCACTGCTCCCCGCTCTTTCAGATGATCGGAGGGCTCGAACTTCCGGTACAGCCCGTGGCAAACCGCCTGAATCTGCACGTGGAGCGGTCGTGGGACGGACTGGATGATCTTGACGTCGTGCTGTTTCTGCTGCGGGGCTTCAGCTTCGCCGTCAGCAGGCACGTCGGCAATCCTGCCGGGGTCTCCTTCGTCTGGCTGACTCAGCCGCACGTGGACGCGGACAAGGCCCTGGATGCCCTCCTGGAGGTGCTCGGAGTGAGCGAGGAGATCGTGGCATTCCGCGGCGACTTCCAGGACACACCAAGTGAACGCACCGCTGAAGATGTTGCCACGCCCGGCCGGACTTCATGGTGGGCAAGAGTCCGGCGCACGGTCGGCACGCCAAAGACCACGGAGTAACACGCAGTCAACGTGCAACTCAAATGCGCAGCCCCGCTAAAAGCTGTAGCGGGTGTGGCTGAACACCTGGCCGTCGTGCCCGAAGCCGAACGCCGTGCCCGGCGCCACCGCGAACAGCAGGTCGTCGCCCGTGCGGATGCTGTCGCCGAAGCCGAAGAAGACCCCGTCCGGCGATGTGATGTGGTTTCCGTACTGCGACTCGAAAGCGCCGATGACCTCGTCTTGCCGCGAGGGATCCATCACCCGCTCCGCCGTTCCCTCGATCACGATGTCGAGTCCTTCGGAGAGTGAGTTGTGCCCTGTGGTCAGTGCGCAGTGCGCATCGCCGGCCAGGTTCTTCGCCTTCTGCTCGCCACGCCCGGTACTGAAGTGCAGCGCCCCGTCGTACCAGGCGGCGATCAGCGGAGTGACGTGCAACCGGCCGTCCGGCCGGATCGTGGTGATCCAGAAGATTTCGGCGTCCTGCAGCCTGCGCTGGACCTCGGCCCAATCGGTGGCCGTGACGGCCCCCGCGCCCGGGCGTGGGTTGAGCGCGGAGCTGTATCGGGCGTCAAGCTCGGTCTTGGGTTGCTTCTGCGTCATGCGGAGCTCTTTTCCTTCTTCTCGCGGCGAAGGCACGCACGTCGTAACGAAGACTACGCACGACAGCCTGGCTGCGCTCGGCTCAGGTTCTGTGTCGACCGGAACACTCACCACGCCGGGTCAGGCGGCGGCTTGCCTCGACGCATCCCGGGAGTTGGGGGCCACCACGGTGCAGGGGGTTCGCCCGGCCCTCAGTCGAAGATGTCCAGGGCGTCCGGCCAAAAGCCGTCGGCGCTGAGGCGGGAACGCATCGGGACTGGATCCGGGTAGGTCTCCGCTGCGGCCCTCGCGCGTACGATGTCCGGACCGCCGCACGCTGCGACCGCGAAGGCGCCGAACGTCTTGGCGAACGCCACCGGGTCGCGAAACTCCACGCCAAACGCCTGGCCGCTCCGCAGCGGCACCCAGACCACCCGATCGAACCGTGCCCACTCCAGCACCAGCTGCTCGTCCGCGGTCGACCGCCCCTCCAGCCACAGCCGCGCCACGTGCAGCAGGTTTATTTCCTCCATCGGCAACCGCTTGCGCCTCACCCGCAGTTCACGCACCGTCAGTTCGACCCGCTGATCCTTCTTCGGGTACCAAACGACGCCGATCCCGAACGGCACCCACAGCAAGATGCCGATCATCGGCCAGACCAACGCGTCACCCCACGACCGGAGCAGCCCGCCGTCCAGCAGGTACAGGACCCCGAAGACCAGAACCCACTTCGCTGTCATCCGCCAGAACCCGGTGCCCTGCCGATACAGGACGCGCCGCTTCTCCGTCATCACCATGGCCGCACGCTATCCGTCGCGCCCGCGGGCGTCTCAGGCGCCGGTCGGCTCGACCGGGGCGAGCGGCGCCACGGCAATTGCTCACGTACTCAAGTACGCGTACTCATGTGCGGCCGCAGGGCACCCCCAAAGATGTGCTCATGGCGCGAACTCCGGTAAGGGCTCGCCCCAGCTGCTGCTCAAGGGCAGAGCGCCGCCCGGGCCTGTTGCCCTTTGCCGAAAGAGACATGCATGAGTCGCGACCTGCACATACGAGCTGCCACTCCCGAGGACCTGGACTGGATCCACGAGTTGCGGCATCGCGTGTACGCCCAAGAGCTCGGTCAGCACACTCAACAACCGGAGCGGCGGTTGTACGACGCATTGGACGGTGACAACGTCTACCTGGTCGCGGCCCGGGGGCCCGTCCGTATCGGCTTCGTCAGTCTCACCCCACCGTGGCTGGGCCGCTACGGCCTCGACAAATACCTCACCCGCGACGAACTGCCGCTGTTGTCCGAGGGCGGAGTCTTCGAGATACGCATTCTCACCGTGGAGCCGCGCTGGCGCAGCACCATGGTGGCACCCCTTCTGATGTACGCGGCCCTGCGCTGGATCTCCTCCCGGGGAGGCCGCACGGTGGTGGCGATGGGCCGCACCGAACTGCTCGACATGTACCTGGCGGTCGGCCTGCGGCCCGTCGGACACACCGTCCGCAGCGGTGCGGCGACCTTCGAAGTACTGACGGGCGAGGTGGCCGGGCTGACGCAGGTGGCCGCCACCCGGTATCGCGCCGTCCTGGAGCGGCTCGGCTCCTTGGTGGACTGGCAGTTGGACATGGACTGGGCGCCCGGGCCGGACGGCTGTGAGCACGGCGGTCACTGCCATTGGAACGGACTTTCGCACCTTGCACCGGCGCCACGAGGTCGTCGCTGCCGACGTGTTGGACGCCTGGTTCTCGCCCTCTCCAGGGGCATGTGCGGCGCTCACGGAGGACCCGGCCTGGTCCGCCAGAACTTCGCCTCCCACCGGCGCCGATGGCCTGCTGTCGGAGCTCGCGAGGGCCCGGGCGCTACCGGTGGAGACGCTCGTGGCCGGGGCCGGGTCGTCAGACCTGATCTTCCGGGCGTTCGGCCGGTGGCTGACTCCGGAGAGCAGAGTGCTGCTGCTGGACCCGGGGTACGGCGAATACGCCCATGTCACCGAGCGCGTGATCGTGTCGCGTGGATCGCTTCCGACTCCACAGGAGGGACGGGTGGCGCATCGACTTCGCCCGCCTGGCCTCTGTCGTCGGGGCGGGCCGTTACGACCTGGTGGTCGTCGTCAACCCGAACAACCCGACCGGAGGCCACGCATCCGCCGCCGAACTGCGCACCCTGATCGAGGCCGCCCCGGCCGGGACCCGCTGGTGGCTCGACGAGGCCTACCTCGGCTACGTGGAACTGGCGGAGTCGCTCGCCCCACTGGCCGCGGTGGACCCGCGGGTCGTGGTCTGCACCTCGCTGTCCAAGATGTACGCGCTGTCCGGCGTGCGTGCCGCCTTCCTGGTGGCCGAACCCGCCACCGCGGCGCTGCTCCGCCGGTGGACGCCGCCCTGGGCAGTGAGCCTTCCCGCGCAACTCGCCGCCGTGGCCGCCCTGCGCGACCCCGAGCACTACCGCTCCTGCTGGCTTCGCACCCACACCCTTCGCGGTCAACTGGCCGCCGACCTCGCCCGGGTGGACGACACCGCCGTGGTCGAAGAGGGCGTTGCGAACTTCCTCAACATCACCCTGCCCTACGACGGACCGAGCGCTGCCCGCCTGGTGCGGGAGTGCCGCCGACACAACGTCTATCTGCGCGACCTGTCACCCCTCTCGCCCCAGTACGAAGGGCGCACCGTACGCGTCGCCGTCAGGGACGCGGCGGAGAACGCGCGCATCCTTGCGGCGTACGAAGCCGCGCTGCAGACGCTGCGACCCGGCTCTCTCACGCGGCAGTCCACCGGGACCCCGGTTGACGCCATTGCCGGCCACGTACGGTGACCAGCGTCGCCTCCCTCGTGCCCTTCCTCGGCGGGGCTCTCGCACTTGGTGGGATCGTTGCGGCACTCTCCGGTCGCCGCGAACTGCTGGTCCGTTGGTGCTGCTGGGCGGTCGGAGTGCCCCTGGTCGCCTGAGCTTTCTGGTGGGGAAGCCCGGCGGTGACGGCCCTTGCGCTCGTGGTCGGGGTGATCGCAGCGATGGAGTTCGGCGGATTGGTGGGTCTGCCCCGGCCGGACCGAGCGGTACTGTCCGCGGCCGTCTCCGGCGTGGTGCTGACCTCTTGGCTGGCCCCGGGACACGAGGTGCGGGCGGTGGCGGTCGGCGCGCTGGCCATCGCCGCGGTCCCGCTACTGGCCGGTGACTCCTGCTGGCCTACCGGTTCACCGAGGGCACCCTCGACACCACCATCACCTGGACCCTGCACCCCGAGAACGTCGGCACCCGCCTCGTCCTGACCCACGCCGGCTTCGACCTCGACTCCCCCATGGGACGCCAGGCGCTCGCGGGCATGGGCAACGGCTGGCCCCACGTCCTGGACAACCTCGCCCAGACCCTGGCCGCCACCGACTGACCCGCTCACCACAGCCCGGCCACCACCCGGCGGGCGCAGTCGTAAGTACCCGGGGCTGGTCAGGCCTACGAGCTGCAAGCGTCCGGAGGCCGTGAGTCGGTCGGCGAGGGCGATCCCGTCGATGAGGGTGACGGCGAAGGAGAAGAGGGGGCCGAGGGCGTCGGGGTGCCGGAAGGGAATGGCTCGCGGGTCGGGGTCGGGGCTTCGGAGGGGGTCGGAGAGGGGCAGTCCGGGGCGGTGGGGTCCGGGTCCGTGGGGCTCGAAGTAGTAGGTCTGGGGCGTGGACCTGGCGCAGTGGGGCGTGGGCCGGGGCGAGTTGGGTCCGGTGAGGCGGAGTGGCCGGGGTGGGGGTTCGTTGGGTTTGTGGGCTGGGGGCCGATGACCAAGCCGCCTCCGCCGGCCGGGCGCGTGGCGGGGGTCTTGCCGCCCGGGCCGGGGCTGGTCGGCAATGGGCCCCGGCCGTCGGGGATCTCGTGGGTGCCGCGGCGGTAGAAGTCCAGCCAGGACAGGACCGTGCGCAGGTAGGCGGATGAGTGGTTGTAGCTGAGGATCGCTCGGTCCAGGTCCGCCTTGCGGGTGAGGTTGCGGTCGCCGGCGCACAGGTAGCGGCCTGCGGCGAGCGCGGCGTCGTGGATGTTGTTGGGATCAGCGCGGCCGTCCTTGTTGGCGTCGGCGCCCCAGCGGGCCCAGGTGGAGGGGATGAACTGCATCGGCCCCACCGCACGGTCGAAGGTCGAGTCGCCGTCGTACCTCCCGCCGTCCGTGTCGGGGATCCGGGCGAATCCGCTGCCGTTGAGGACGGGACCGAGGATCGGGGTGAGGGTCGTGCCGTCCGCGTCGACCCGGCCGCCGCGGGCCTGCCCGGACTCCACCTTGCCGATGGCCGCGAGCAGTTGCCACGGCAGGCGGCAGCCGGGGTCGGTGTCTGCGAGAGCGTCCTCGGCGTTGCGATAGGCGGTGAGGACCGTGGCCGGGATGCCGGACTGGGTTCGGACCTCGGGCGTCTCGTCCTCGCCTGCGCCGCCCGGTGTGCCCTTGCTGCCGCGCAGGGGCGGGAGTTCGGTGTGGTAGGCGTCGGCCGAGGGGCCCGCGGGCGGGAGCCACCCGCCGTTTTCGCCGGTGGCGCTGTCCGGGGCGGCGCCGCGGCGGGGTGCCGCCAGTGGGCCGCCCGGTGCGCCCGATGCGGTGAGTCCTGCCACGGCGACGGCCGCGACGACGGTGCCGGCCATGCCCCGGCGCACGCGGCCGCTGCCTTTCTTGCGGTGCTTGTTGCTCGTTGCCATGACTCACTCACCTCTCGGAGTTGCGACGCTCAGCAGTTGGGGGCGGCGGGCCGGTCCGCGAAGCGGTCAGCGAGATACGTCATCGCCTCGGCGTTTGCCGCCTGGATGGGCCAGAGGTGGTCGGCCACGGGCGGATGGCCCGTGGTGTCGTACGTCTTCCAGGTCAGCGGCACGCCCTGCGCGCAGTACTGCTTGTGCAGGGCGTCGGCCTGGTTCGGTTCGACGAGGGCATCCTGGGTGGCGTGATACTGGAGCACCGGCACCTTGATCTTCGGGCTGCTGCCGAGGGTGTTCTCCGTGTAGCGGGCGACCCAGGGCGCGTCGACGAGCGGGCTGCGGGTGACGTACGCGGACAGCGGTCTGTTGCCGTACTTGTTGATCATCTCCAGGGCGCAGCCACCCGCTTCGAGGTCGGCGACCATGGCGCGGCCCGCGTCATTGAGCACGTCGCCGAACTTGAGCTCGGGATAAGCGTTGTTGAGGCCGATCAGGGCGTAGAAGAGGAACCCGGAGCCGGGGCGGCCGTTGAGCGGCAGGGCCACCTCCATCAGGCTGGCGGGGACGCCGCCCGCGACGATGCCCTTGAGGTTGAGCTCGGGCGCGTAGTCGGGCTGGAACTCGCCCGCCCACAGCGCGGCACCGCCGCCCTGGGAGTAGCCGCGGAAGGCGACCGGTGCGTCGGCGGAGAGCCCGGTGGCGGGCAGCCGCTGGGCGGCGCGGACCGCGTCGATGAGGGCGGGGCCCAGGGACTTGCCCACCATGTACGTCGTCTTCGGTCCGGGCCGGTAGCCCTCGTAGTCGGGGACGGCGACCGCGTAACCCGCCCTGAGCATGGCGTTGATGACCCACTGCTCGTAGAGGGCGCCCTTGGCGATCATCCGGGACGGGGTGCAGCGGAAGGCGGGCCCCTGCGTGCCGGGCCCCCAGCCGACGATGGGCCGCGAGGCGGGCGTGCCGCCCTTGGGCACCATGACGGTGGCTGTCACCGCATGCGGCTTGCCGAGCGCGTCGGTGGAGCGGTACATCACCTGCCAGGTGTCGGCCAGGGCGCGCGGGGTCGGGGTGCCGGGCTCGACCTTGCGGGAGCGGATGACGTCGCCGGGCTTCCCGTCGGGCATGGCGGACGGCGGTACGTAGAAGTCGTCGGGCGGCAGCGGCGCAGCCTCGCTCGCTGGAGCGTGGCGGGGCCGGCTGCCCGCCGTGCCCGGAAAGAGCGTGCAGGCCGCGAGGATCAGGGCGAGGACGGCGGCGAGTCGTCCCGCCCTGCGGGATATCCGTGTCGGCATGTCAGTTCCTCTGGAGCTGGTGGCGTGTGGTGGCCGGTGGAACGGGGTCGCTCTGGCGGCCGGTTGCGGCTGGCGTTTCCTCGGCGGGCGTGCGCGCTCGGCTATATCTGCAGTCCCTGCCGTGGGTTCTCCTGCTCCGCGATGGCGAGTTCTTCAAGATGTGTCGCCGCGGTGGGCGCCCCGCCTGCCTCACGGAAGGAGCGGCTGACGCGGCGAGCGGCGGCGGTGTAGTGGGGTTGACCGAGCACGGCGTCCAGGGCGGATCCGACGGCCTTGGCGTCGGTCCGGCCGAAACGCACCCGCACGCCCGCGCCCACTGCGGTGACCTGGGCAGCGATGGCGGGCTGGTCATAGCGGACCGGTGCCACCACCAGGGGGACGCCGTGCCACAGGGCCTCGGTCACGGTGCGGTGCCCGGCGTGACAGACGAGGGCGTCCGTGCGGGCCAGCAGGGCGAGTTGGGGTACGGAGGGGCAGATCAGGAGATTGTCGTCGTCGCGGGGCTGGCCGAGGACACCGTCGGGGTCGACGACCACTGCCCGCATGGTGCGTGATCGGGCGCGTATGCCGTCGACGCACTGGGCGAGGAAGTGGGCGCCCACCGTGGTGTCGGCGGTGTCGAGGCAGACCAGGACCAGCGCCCGGTCGTCGTCCCGCTCGATCCACCCCCAGGGGAAGTCGGCGGTAGCGGCGTGCGAGTCGGGTACCTGGCCGAGCGCCGGGCCGATGAAGGACACCGGACCGCGGTTCGGCGCGTGCGGGCCGGTGAGTTCGCTGGTGGAGAAGACGAGCGTGAGCCTGGGTGAGAACCGCGGATCGTAGCGGGCCGAGGGGTCGCCGAGGCGCAGCCGGAGGCCGTCGAGAAGGTCGGTGAGCCACTGGTCGGACTGCGGGGTGTCGCCGGGACCGTGTGACAGCTCGGCAAAGGTGGCCGATGAGGTGGCGTAGGGGACGCCGAGCCGTTCGGCGACCAGTGCGCCCGCGAGGGTCTGCTGGTCGACGACGAGCAGGTCGGGCCCGAACTCCAGGACGGCGGCGGTCACTCCGGGCGCCATGGCGTACGCGAGCGGGGCGAAGAAGTCCTGCCACAGGAACCTCAGGGCCGCCACGCCGCGCAGGTCGCGCGGTCTGCCGGGACCGGGCGTAACCGCGCAGGGGAAGACGGGGTCGTCGGCGGCCACCAGACCTTCCAGGACGGCAGGCAGGCCGGCCCAGGCCACATCGTGCCCCCGGGCGGCGAGTTCGGCGGCGACCGCCGATGCCGGGTTGATGTGGTCGGCGAGCGGCGGCACCACGAAGAGGAAGCGGCTCATCGGGCATCGCCGCCGCGTACCGGCCGCGCACCGGAGCGGATGCGCAGGCCGGCGGGGGCGAACCCCGCAATGCCCAGGGCCGGTTGAGCATTGCGGGTGTCGGTGAGCCGGGCACTCCGGTGTTCGTCCGCGTCGGAGACGGAGGGGGCCGGCTGGCGGCGGGGCAGCCGGGCGAACTGCTCGCGAGCGTGCCGGATACCGATCAAGAAGCCGGGTATGCCGCGGCTCCCTGTCCGGCGCACCGCGCTCATTGATTTCCCGTCCGCGCGGCCGGAAGGGCTCAACCCCGGGACCGTGTCCGGGATTGCCTCACAAGACAGCATCAGAACTCCGACCGCTCGGCGACACAGACACAAGCACGAAGTGCGGGCACAGGCACCGGCACCGGCACCGGCACCGGCACCGGCACAGACTCGGGCGCGGGCACGGCCAATTGCGTTGAATTGACACTCGAACCGAAAGCGGAAGCTAGTCGCGCGTCGAGAAGCTGGTCAAGAGCCATTTCGGTGCGTACGGAAGATCTGTTGTGGGGTGAGTAAAGAGCGCGGATCAGTTGTCACCCGGGCCCACTCGGGCTCGCTCAGGCCCACGCCGGGAAGTTGGCATCGACGTACAAGTCGGTTTGCGCACTGCTCACCAAAGGATGAAGTAGCCGTCAAAACCAGGCAGCTGAATTCTGCTGGTAATTGACACCTTGACCGCCCAACTACCCGTCAGTAGTTTACCGATCCCAAACAGGACCGTATCTGGCGAAGATAACGACATGTACGGCCATTCTTTCTTCACCCGTTCTGCTCGTTCACGCAGTACGAGAGGCAGCTCATGAGAGCTCATCGAAAAAGAGCCGGGGTGCGCGGCGCCCTGGCAGCGGTCGCGACCGCCGGGCTGGTCACCGGCCTGATCACCGCCACCGGAGGTACCGCCTCAGCCGTTCCGCTGAAGCTGAACCAGAAGTACACCTGTAAGTTCCCGATCATCAACAACGATCCGATCGAAGTTGAGATCACCGCCGACATGCCCACCACCATGAACGTCGGCGAGACAGTCCCCGAGTACGACATCAAGGCCGTCACCAAGGTCAGCGCCCGCGCCGCACAAGGCCTGGGCGTCATGGGCGCGGTGACCCTGGAAGGCAAGGCCACCGCCGACGTCAACGTGACACTGCCCGGCGGCACCGGCAACCTCCCCATCAAGGTCGTCAACACCGTCGCCAAGGCCAACATCCCCAACCCCGCGGCGGCATTCACCGTCGACGCCACCGGCAAGTCGCCCGGTTCCCTGCTGACCTGGGCCGACCCCGGAACCGCCAAGTTCGACGTCACGGGCCTCAAGCTGCACAACATGATCGCCCGTGACGCGGCGGGCAACGCCGTCCAGCTCCCGCCGTTCGGCGATGAGTTCGAGACGGCCTGCACGCTCGACACGGGTCAGCCGACGCTCCTGCACACGATGGAGATCCAGGGCGGCAGCACCGACCCCGGACCCGACCCGGACCCCGGGCCCGACCCGGATCCCGGACCTGACCCGGACCCGGGCACGGACCCCTCCACGGGCAAGCAGAACGTGAACACCAAGGTGACCCCCAAGCAGGGCGGCGGTCAGCTCACCATGGCCCAAGCGGGCGACACCGTCGCTCTGTCCCCGGTCCAGGAGGGCGCGGGCGGCAGCTCGACCGGCGATCTGCAGAAGGTGACCGTCAAGGACGCACGTAACGGCGCCACCGGCTGGTCGCTCACCGGGAAGGTCACCGACTTCACGGGCGGCGCCGGAAGCATCGGCGCGGACAAGCTCGGCTGGACTCCGTCCTGCGAGACGGCGGCCGGGTCGGCAAGCACCTGCGTGCCCGGCACACAAGGCACGGTCGGCGGGACGGGCGCCACGCTCGCGAGCGCGCCCGACGCGGCGCAGACCGGCGGCGAGTTCACCGTCGGCGCGGGCCTCGCGCTCGACGTACCGGCGACCGCGGCCGCCGGTGACTACGCGGCCGTGCTCACGCTGACGCTGACCTGATCCAGCGCTCCGCCTGGTGGACCGGCCTTCGTGCGACGGCCGGTCCACCTCTTCGGCGTTCCACCGTCCGCGCAACTTCCCGCATCTCATCGTTCTGGGGGCCGCATGCACCTCGTTCGTACGCAGCTCATGCATCGCAGATACGCCGCCGTGCTCATCGCAGCCCTGGCCCTGGCGCTCGGCCTGCTCACCGCGAGCCCGCCACCGGACGCGTTCGCCGCCGACAACGGCCGCTGGTCCGTCTTCCCCGCCGACAAGACCGGCAAGGAAGCCAAGGAAGGCAAGAACAGCGAGGCCGACAAGAAGGGCGGCAAGGACCGGGCCCACCGGGCGTACTTCCGGATGAAGGCGGATCCGGGGCGCACCGTGCGCGACAAGGTCACCGTCTCCAATCTCGCCAAGGAACCGGTGACCTTCCTGCTCTACGCCGCCGACGCGTACAACACCCCGCGCGACGGCGGCTTCGCGGTGCGCGAGCCCACCGAGAAGCAACGCTCGGTCGGGGTGTGGACGCGCCTCGAGCGCTCCGAGGTCACGGTTCCGGCGGGCGGCAAGACCACCGTCCCCTTCAGCGTCGCCATTCCGCGTACCGCATCGCCTGGCGACCACCCCGGAGCCGTCGTCGCCCTGGACAAGCGCGTCGCCCGCGCCAAAGGCACCGGCGTGGGCATCCGGCAGGCGGTCGGCGCCCGCATCTATCTGCAGGTCAACGGCGAGCGGGCGCCCGGCCTGAAGGTCCAGGACGTCCGTTTCGACTACGAGGTTCCGCTGGTGCCTGGCCTCGGCAAGGACGCCACGGTCGCGTACACGCTCGTCAACAGCGGCAATGTGCAGCTCGAGCCGAGGGTCGACCTAAAGGCGAAGGGCCTGTTCGGCCGGACGTCCTTCGACAGTGCGGGCAACAAGCTGCCGGCCGAGCTGATGCCGGGCCAACAGGTGCGGATTACCCAGAAGTGGGCGGCGCCGCCTCCGCTGGACTGGGGCAGCGTCGAGCTGACGGCCAGTGACGAGGGCGGTGAGCTGGTGGAGAGCGGGAGCACCGCCTACCGCACGGTGAATTGGGGTGTCCTCGTGACGCTGGCTCCGGTGGTGCTCTTGGTGGTCGTGGGGGTGGTGGTGCGGCGCCGCAGGACCCGCGCGGCCGCGCGGACGTGAGCCTAGCGGCCCACTTCGCCGTGCGGATATGTCCCGTACGACCCCTTCCACCACGCGAAGACGCCTCGTACGGCATGACCGCGGGCCCGGAGCGCCGTCGCTGCTCCGGGCCCGCTCTCTGCGCTGCCGTACGGCGGGAGCCTCCTGGAGGGCAGGGTGCCCGGGAGCGCCGTACAGCAGCAGTCTCAGATGGTCTGCTCGTCCCTCCTGATGCGCCGGGGCAGGTAGTGGAAGGCCGCTATGCCCGCGGCGGTGAGCCCTCCTGCCGCCGCCAGCATCAGGCCGACGCCGGATATGCCGGTCCCCGCGAGTTCACCCGAACCGCCGGTCACCTGAGTGCCCAGCTGGGTGCCCGAGGATCCGGAGCCGCCGCTCGATCCCTCGCCGCCCGAGGTGCCCGAGCCGCCGCTCCATGAACCGCCGGTCGTGGTGCCGGGGTCGGTCGGGTCCGCGGGATCAACGGGATCGGTCGGCGGGTCGGTGGGCGGGTCCGTCGGAGGATCGGTGGGCGGTTCGGTCGGTGGATCCGTGGGCGGATCCGTGGGGTCCGTACCGCCGTCGCCGGTGATCGTCATGGTGTGCAGGAGCGTCTTCTGACCGGCGTCGAGCGTGCACTCCGCCGTGAACTCGTCGCCGTTCGGCGGGAGCGGCACGGGCTTGCCCGCCGCGTCCCTGGCGATCATGTTGTGCAGCTTCAAGCCCTTCATGTCGAAGGCCGCATCGCCCGGCGAGCCCCAGGTCAGCAACCCTCCGGGCGATTTGCCGGTCGCCGTCACATCAAAGGCCGCGGCGGGGTCGGGGATCTCGGCCTTGGCGACAGTGTTGACGACCTTGATAGGCAAAGTGCCGTCACTGCCGGGTTGGGTGACGACCACGTCGGCGGTGGCCTTGCCCTCCAGCGTGACCGCGCCGAGCACCCCGAGGCCCTGTGCGGCGCGCGCGCTGACCTTCGTGACGGCCTTGATGTCGTACTCAGGGACCGTCTCGCCGACTTTCATCGTGGTGGGCATGTCCGTGGTGATCGCGGCTTCGATGCCGTCGTTGCTGATGATCGGGAACTTGCAGGTGTATTTCTGCGTGAGCGACACCGGCTCGGCCGATGCGCTGCCACCCCCGGCGGTCAGCGCGATCACCATCCCGGCAACCCCGGTGAGGGCCGGCCCTCGTGCCGGCCTCGCCCTCGTTCTTCCCCGTTTCTCTCCCCTGCCGTCGTCTCCCATGCGATCTCCCATCTGTGGCCCCACTTCTGAGAATTGGCACAATCCAGAAATGACTACTGGCAGGTAAGGGGCCCGTCAACCCGATCGGCACAGTTCGACGACGTGCGGCGAAGAAGGCTCCACAATTTGTCATCCGTGCACCGCCCGGTACTCACGGGAGCCACAAAACTTCCGGGCCTTCAACTTCCCTCTGGCAGAAGGCAGGAGCAGGCCTTGACCGCCCAACTACTCATCAGTAGTTTTCGTATTCGAAACACCGCCGTAGCGTCTGCAGCAATTCAGTCGGCAGATTCCCTCGAAGCGGCGCGTTTCACGTCTCCCGATTTCACCGGGCAGCTGGGCCGGCGAGTCCGGAATCGCAGAGATGGCATACCCCACCTTCGTTTGTGCCCATTCACGTAGCCCGAGAGGTAGCTCATGGGAGTGCACAAGAGACACGCCAGGGCACGCAGCGCCCTTAGCGCGGTGGCGGCCGCCGGCCTCGTCACCGGCCTGGTCACCCTCAGCGGCGGTTCCGCCTCCGCCGACCCGGTCAAGCTCACGCAGAAGTACACCTGCAAGTTCCCGATCATCAACAACGACCCGATCGAGGTGGAGATCACCGCCGACATGCCCTCCACCATGCAGGTGGGCGAGTCGGTGCCCGAGTACGACATCAAGGCCGTCACCAAGGTCAGCGCCCGCGCCGCACAAGGCCTTGGCGTCATGGGCGCGGTCACGCTGGAGGGCAAGGCCACCGCCGACGTCAACGTGACACTGCCCGGCGGCACCGGCAACCTCCCCATCAAGGTCGTCAACGATGTCGCCAAGGGCGACATCCCCAACCCGGCCGCAGGGTTCACCCTCACCGCCAACGGCAAGTCGCCGGGCGGTCTCCTGACCTGGGAGAAGGAGGGGACGGCCAAGTTCGACGTGACCGGCCTCAAGCTGCACAACATGATTGCTCGCGACGCGTCGGGCGCCCCCGTCCAACTGCCTCCGAACGGGGATGAGTTCCCCGCGGACTGCACCTTGGACGCGGGTCAGCCCACCGCGCTGCACACCATGACCATCACGGGCAGCAGCACGGATCCCACGGACCCGCCGACCGATCCGCCCACCGATCCCCCGACCGACCCGCCCACGGACCCGCCGACGGACCCGCCCACCGACCCGCCCGGCGATGACCCGGTGAAGCTCAACTTCGGCATCAAGGGCAACTCGTTCATCAAGGCGGCCAACGGCAACGCCCCGCTCACGGGCGGCATCGACACCCGCTACGACCTGAACAAGGGCACCTTCGACGCCGATCTGACGCTCGACCCGACCAAGGGCAAGTTCACCATCATGGGCTTCCTGCCCACGACCGCGGACATCGCCTTCGAGCAGACCGGCAAGACCACCGGCACGCTGGACACCGCCGGCGCCCTGAAGTCGAAGTCCGAGATGTTCGTCAAGCTCTCCAGCGTCAACGCCTTCGGCCTTCCCATCGGCGGCGGCGCCGACTGCAAGACCTCCTCGGCCGCCACGGTCGACCTTGCCAGTGAGGGCCGCTTCCAGCCGTACAAGGGCGGCAAGCTCAAGGGCACCTACACCCTGCCCGGCATCAAGGGCTGCGGCGTCCTCAACGACATCATCAGCACGTTCATGGCAGGACCCGGCAACACCATCGACATGGACCTCACCTACAAGAGCTGAGAGCAGATCACAGCGGTGAGTCCGCATCCCGATCCGGCCCCCCGCCTCCTTCGAGGCGGGGGGCCGGACCCGTTCCGCAGAACTTGGAGAGGCAGTGCTGACATGCGCGCCCCAGGGTGGCGGGTCGCCCCCGCCATCGCGCTGCTTGCCGGGCTGATCGGATTCACCACCGGCCCGCCGGCCGCCGCGGACCCAGTGTCCCTGACACAGACCTACACCTGCATGTTCCCGCTCATGGAGGAGGATCCGCTGACGGTCGTCATCACGGCGGATCTGCCGGCCAAGGTGCAGGTCGGCGAGCAGATCCCGGCCTTCCGGATCACTTCGGTGTCCAAGGTCAGCAAGACGGCGGCCACCGCCCTGCGCACAGTCGACGGCACCACCCTCGAAGGCATCGCCACGGCGGACGTCACCGTGCACATGCCGGAGGGCCCGCTGAACATCGCCCTCGACAACACCATCCCGAAGACCCCCCTGCCGCAGCCGCCCGCCGATTTCGATGTGACCGCCACCGGCCAGGCCCCGGCCCTGACGTTCCGGCAGCCCGGCAGCGTGAAGATCGATGTCAACAGCCTGCTCCTGACGATGACCCCGCGGGACGCGACCGGCGCTAAAACGGCCCTCGACACCTTCGAGACCGAGTGCACCCTCGATCCCGCCGAACAGAACAAGACGCTGCACACCGTCCAGGTCGAAGCGGGCCCGACCGACCCGAGCGCCCCGCCGGACCCGGGCGGCGAGCCGGTGCAGCTGAGCTACGGCATCAAGGGCAGCTCGTTCATCAAGGCGGGCAAGGGCAGCGCCCCGCTGGCCGGCGGCATCGACGCCCGCTACGCCCCGGAGAAGGGAACCTTCGACGCAGATCTGGAACTCGTTCCGACCAAGGGCAAGTTCACCCTCCTCGGCCTCCTGCCCGCCACCGCGGACATCGCCTTCGAGCAGACCGGCAGCACGACAGGCACCCTCAACACGGCAGGCAGCCTCAAATCGCACTCCGCGATGAACGTCAAACTCGCCGGTGTGAGCGCGCTCGGCCTGCCCATCGGCGGCGGACCGAACTGCAGGACCGTCGAGCCCGCCGGGGTCGACCTCGTCAGCGAGGGCCCGTTCGAACCGCGCACCGGCGGCAAGCTCAAGGGCACCTACACCCTGCCCGGGCTGAAGGACTGCGGTGGCTTCAACGACATGATCAGCGCATTCGTCGCGGGCCCCGGCAACACGATCGAACTGAACCTCACGTACGAGAAGTAGCACTGAACCTCACGTACGAGGAGTAGCGGAGAAGGAGCGGGCACGCGGGTCCGGACAGCAACGCTGCCCGGGCCCGCGCTCAACGGGCCGTCAGCGGCCCATCAGTGCGAAGACCCCCCAGCCGAGGTATTCGCGCTGGTACCGCGTGTAGCGGGCGGGCTCGGTGGTGAGCTCGGCCCGCACCTCGGCGGCCAGCGCGTCATCGGGGTTCGCGTCCAGCCAGCGGCGGAGGTTGAGCCACTGCGCCGCCTGATACCGGTCCCAGCTGTCCTGATCGGCATGGACCATTTCCACGACGTCGTAACCGAGATCGCCGAATTGCTCGATCAGCTCCGGCAGTTCCAGGAAGTCGTCCTTGCTGGTGGCGTGGCAGGCCTGGGCAGTTTCCTGGTCCGGCACTTCCCGACGCCAGTACGGCTCACCGATCAGCATCAGGCCGCCGGGGCGCAGGCTCTCGCCCAGCAGCTCGACGGTGCCCGCCACGCCGCCACCGATCCAGGTGGCGCCGACGCACGCGACGAGATCGACCGGCTCGTCCGCGACGAAGCCGGCGGCGTCGTCGTGCACGAAGGTGACCCGGTCGGAGACGCCGAGTTCGGCGGCACGGGCGCGGGCCTTCTCGGTGAACACCGTGCTGATGTCCACTCCGGTCCCGGTGACGCCGTGGTCGCGGGCCCAGGTGCACAGCATCTCGCCCGATCCGCTGGCGAGGTCGAGTGCGCGCGTGCCGGGCGCCAGGTGCAGCGCCTGGCCCAGGACGGCGAGCTTGCCAGGGGTGATCGGGTTGTGAACGCGGTGGCTACTCTCGCGAATGGTGAAGATGCGTGGAAGATCCACTTGAGGTTTTCCTTCGGTTTGATGAGGTCATGGCGTGCACGGGGGACCGTCGACCGGAGTCGGCAGTCGTGGCTCGGACCGTCATCAAACACACCTCGTTCGAACGCATGGATCTTGAGCCGCCGAGTGTAAGCACCCCGGCGTGACGGCTCCACCGAATTACGGGATCATCGCGTGGGACGAGCGCAGCAGCCGCACCGCGCGGGCCGCCCGCAGCCAGAGCGCCGTCGGCAGGAACACCAGATCCCCCACGATGGCGATCGCCGAGAACATCGGCAGCGCAAGCAACAGCCCGATGCCCACATGCGTGCCCAGCATCACGACCAGGACCGCGTACTTGAGTCGCGGCACGAACGCCAGCACCGGGAACAGCAGTTGGGAGGCGACGGTGACATACGCGAGCAGCGCCAGCACACTCCCCTGCCCCGCCAGCCAGCCGGAGAGCTCCGGGAACGTCGCGAAGTCGTCCAGCCGCAGGGCGTAGTGCAGCGCGCTGCCGTCCCGCCACGTCTCGCCATGAAGCTTGTAGAGGGCCGCGGTGCCGTAGACCACCATCACCTGGAAGGCGAGCAGCGCCATGCCCGCGTTGTGCAGGACGGTGACGATGCGGCGACGCAGCTCCTCGTACGGGGTCACGGGTGCGGGAGTCGCACGGGCGGCGCGGCGGGCGTCCAGGGACCAGCGGCGCCCCGACGCGCACAGCACCAGGTAGTTGGCGAACAGCAGGCTCAACAGCTCGAACCCGCTGCTTGCGACCGTCGAGCGCATGTAGAAGCCCGCGACGACGAAGGCGAAGAGGACCGCCATGAGGCGGGTGTGCCAGCCCAGCAGGTACAGCACACTGACTGCGACAGCCAGCACATAGGCGGCCCAGAAGTAGTCGGGGCTCGGGGTGCCCAGCCAGCTGTACCACCAGGAAAGCCGGCCGTCTGCGCCGCGTGCCTCGATCGAGGCACGGAAGAGTTCGGGGGTGTACGGGGATCCGGGGCCCCAGAGGCGGTCCGCGTGACCCGCCTCGCGCAGCAGGTTGAGCAGGAACAGGCCCGCGACGCCGATCCGCAGGACCGCGGCTCCGTACAGCCCAAGCGGCGTACGGATCACGGCGTGCAGTCGCTCCCGCACGCCCCGGCCGCCGTCCTCGGCCACGGCGGGCCCCGCAGCCGGGGCCTGACGTAACGTCACGGGACCACCTCCCAGGTGCCCAGCGGGCGGCGGCTCTCGGCCGGTGCAAGGCCACCAGGTGGGGCGATGGACACCGTGCGCAGGCGCAGCTCGACGGCGTCCGGGCGTGGCTCGCCGAGGTCTTGCAGGCGTACGACGACAACATTGCGCAGATACTGCGCCGCAGGGGTCAGCGGCGCCCTCAGTTGGGTGTGCGGCGAGCCCGCGAGGTGGGCGCCGACCGCTTTGCGCAGGACGGTCTGGTCCTCCCGGCTGGGCAACGGGTTGCCCCGGTGTGCGGCGATGTCGCGGGCGGTGAGGTCGATCCATCGGCCGGGGCGGTCCGCGCGCCAACTGCGCGCCTCCAGATGGGCGTTGATGCGGGGCGGGTCGGGCGCGAAGATGTTCCAGTCCTGCGGGAACATCGGCTGCAGCCACGCGCCGGCCTCTGCCGGGCGGGTGTTGGCCGAGGAGAGGGCGGGGCTGACGTACAGGACCAGGAGCTTCATGTGCGCGAGCGCAGTAGCCATGATCAGCAGGGCCGCGACCCTCCCCGCCGCCCGCAGCGGGCCGTCGAGCGGGACGCCTTGGGGCGCCAACGGGTCGAGCGGCGCGACGAAGCGGTCCGCGGCCAGGCGGTCCGTGGTGTCGTCCACGGGCGTCCCGCCCTCACCCGGCCGACGGTGCCGAGGGTCCGACACCGGGCAGGTTCTCGCACTCCGGTGCCTTGTCGAAGGCCTGCTTGAGCGCGGGGTCAGTACGGAAGTCATGGGCGGGACCCTGGTACCCGCCCGCCTTGTCCATGCCCTCGCCTGCCTTCTTCAGCGCCGCCTTCAGGGACTTCTCGTCGGTGACTTTGGCCTTCTTGAGTTCGGAGGTGGTGCCGACGAGGCTGCTGCGGGCGCCGCGGAGGTTCTTGAGTGCCTTCTTGTACGCGGCGTCGCCGCCGTCGACGGGCGGTGCGCCGTCCTGCCGCATCTTCTTGTCCAGCGCCCCCAGTTGCCGGTCAAGCGCTTCCATGAAGGTGACGACCTCCGCGTGGTACTTCTTGGCGTCCTTCTGGTCCGCGGCGGGAAGCTTCAGCTCCGACCCGACGTCCTGCACGCTGTCGCACATGTCGGAGGCCCAGTCGACCTGCGGGCCGTCGTCAACGCGTGAACTGCACCCGGACATCGTCGCCGCGACCACGACCCCGATGGCGGCGGACAAGAGCGCGGCCGTGTGCCGCCGGCTGCGTCTGGTGTTCCTCATGTCTGGCTCCCCTTCGTCTGCTGAACTTCACCTGCTGAACGTGTCGATGTTCGCGATCTGCCAGGTACCGCCCCGGTGGACCACGTCCACGGCGAACATCGCTGCCGCGTGGCTGGCCGAACCGCCCTTGGCCGTACTGGTGTTGCTCTGGTCGGCGAACACCAGGGCACGGGCTCGGCCGCCGTCGATGACCTCGACTCCGCTGTGCGTCACGGTGGTGCTCAGGACGAGCTTCTGCCGCTCTCCCTGGGAGCGGACCTGCGCGAGCATTTCCCGGTGCTGGGCGACCGCCTTGCCGGTGAGGTACTTGTCCGCGGCCTTCTCGGTCCGGCCCGGATTGGCGTGGTCGTAGGAGAAGACCGCGTCGACGGCCTGGCCGACCGTGCCTTTGACCTCGCTGGTGCGGGCGGTGTCGGTCAGCGCCGTATTACGCAGGGCGGGCAGGTCGCGCTCGGCCCCGGCGCGGGTGTGGGCGATGACCGCGAAGGCCGCGGCCACCACCGTGAGGAGCGCGAGCAGCAGGGGCCAGGGGACGGATCTGCGCGGTCTGCGGTCGCTCTGGGCAGGCCTTTCCCGGGGTTTCGGTCGCGGACGCGGGGCCCGTGGTGCGGGGGCGGGTGTTTCGCGGGCCTTGACCGCGGCGAGGCGCCGCTGCCGGTTGACCATATGGCGTGTGGTCGACATGGATCGGCCCCTCAGTCGGACGGAGTGTCGGTGGGCGTCTCGCCTGCGGGGGCCTGGCCGAGGCCGCTCAGCTTCCAGCCGTCGCCGGTGCGGCTGAGCTCGCCGAGTAGCCGGCTCTCCTTGGTGCTCGGTTTCTTCTTGGGCGGGTCGACGGTGATCCGCATCGCGATCAGGACGCCGGCCCGACCCTCGCGCTCGTCCAGTTCGGTCACGGCCCCGGACAGCACCTCGGCCGTGGTGACCGTGCGGGCGGTGCGCACCTGCTTCTCGAACTCGGGCCTGCCCTTGCGCAGTTCGTCCAGGAGACTGCCGGTGGCGGACTGCTCCCAGGCGTCCAGGCCGCGCTCGAGGTCACGGTGGTCGAGGGTGTTCATGTTCAAGGCGGCCTGTTCGCCCGCCGCGAGGACCTCGTCACGGGTCTGTGCGAACCGCGTGGATTCGTCGTGGGCCGCCGCATACCAGGACGAGCCCGTCCACCCGGCGAAGCCCAGGGCGAGGGCGGCCGCCGCGGAGGCGAGCGAGAGTTTCGTACGGTGTCGGGGTGTCGTACGTGCCATGTCCCTCTCCGGTGGTGGCCTAGCGGTGGTGCCCTAGCGGGCCTTGATATCGGTGATCGTCCAGTGGCCGTCGGCCAGGCGCGCGGTGATCGAGAGCTGGGCGGCCGCGGTGGTCGCCTTGGCGCCTTTGCGTTTGGCCCGCTGGTCGAGGAAGACCAGCAACCGCGCCGTGTCGCCGGTGAGCTCCACGGCTCCGGCCCGTACCACCTGCGTGGTCAGCGACAGCTCCTGCTCGGCCACTTGCCGGCGGAGTTTTGCGAACAAGGCCCGGTAGTCCTTGGCCGCTTCGCCTCGCAGCACGTCCTGCGCGCGCCGCTCGGTGGTGGCCAGGTCCTCGGGTGTGTAGGTGAACACCGTGGTGAGCGCGTCGCTGACGTCCGCGATGACTTGGCGGGTCCGTTCGCTGTCGGTCAGCGCCTGGTTGGCGGAGCCCGGTGCATTCGCGGTCCGGTCGGTGAGGACCAGGAGGGTGCCGCCGGTCAGGAGCAGCGCGGCAAGTAGAAGGGCGAGCAGCGTGCGGCCCCTGCGGCTCTTACGGCGGGGCTCGGGCCGCGTCCCGGTGTCGGCGTCGCCCCCCTCCCCGGCCGTGTCGGCTTCCGCCCCACGCTGAGGCTTCAGTCCGGCGCTCATGTGCATCCCCTCATTCGGCTGCGCCCCCTCATTTCCCTGCGCCCCCTCATTCCGCTGCGACCGGGACCGCGCTCAGCGAGCTGAGTTTCCAGTCCGCTCCGCTGTCGTCGAGGCCCGCCTCGAAGCGTTTGCGGTCGGTGGTGGATTTGCCGGTGCGTGCGGTCACCTCGACGCGGACGGTGGCGATGACCTTCGCCGTGCCCGCCCGGCGGTCCAGGGCGATGACCGCCGCGTCCGTGACCGTGCCGCTGGTGCTTGTGCCCTCCTGTTCGAGGGCCTCGGCACTGTCGTCGCCGGTGCGCCGCAGCTCGTCGGCGAGGGGCCCGTTTGCTGCCTTGGTCCAGGCGCGCAGTGAGGCCCGTACGTTCTTGCCGTCCATGGTGTTGAGCACCGCAATGTGCCTGCGGGCGGCGTCCAGTGCGCTGTCACGGTCACGGGCGTAGGCCAGATCGTCGTCGGCCCGTGTGTGCGCGTACGTCCATCCCGAGAAGCCGCAGAACAGCACTCCCGCGAGCAGTGCGGCCGTCCATGCGCCGCGTCGCCCCATGGCTACCCTCCCCCTCATGACGCGCCCATCCCGAGCAGCCCGCCCAGGTCGGTGGGGCTCTTGGCGGGCGCCTGGCTCCGCCCCGTCCCGTCCGACCCGGGCCGGGCGGGCTCGGGCACGCCGCCGCGCGGTGCGTTGCCCGAGCCTCGGACGTTCTGGCCGCTGGCGGAGCTCGCGGTGCAGGCCGCCTTGGTGTTGGCGGGGGCCGGTGCGGTGTCCAGGCCGTTGCGGTAGGTGGTGCCGCCGTATCCGGCGGTACAGGGCAGCGGTTTGAAGAACGTGGTGGTCATGCCGAAGCGCACGCCGTCGGGGCCGACGGCACTTGCTCCGGCGGAGGCGACCTGAGGGATGCGCACCATCAGTTCACGGGTGCCGCGCTGGCGGGTCACGAGGAGCTCGGAGGTGGTGGTGAGGTTGGCAAGGACGACACTCAGGCCGGGGTCGGTGTCTTGCAGCAGGGCGGTGAACTGGGTGGCCGCGTCCGGGGCCTGGGCGATGAGACGGCGCAGGTCGGGGTCGGACTGCTTGAGCTGGGCGGCCAGTTCGGCGGTGCCGCTCGCGAAGGACTTCAGGGAGTCGGACTGCTCGTTCTGGGTGCGCAGGACCGTCTCGCCGTCGATGAGGAGCCGAGTGGTGGCGGGCAGGGATTTCGTGGCCGCACGGATGAATTCGCTGCTGGTGTCGATGAGGATCTGCAGGTCCTGTCCGCGCCCCTCGAAGCTCTTGCCGAGTTCGTCGACGACGGTGCGCAGTGCGGCGGTGTCCACCGAGGAGGCCAGCCGGTCGACGCTGGTGAGTACGTCGGTGACCGGGGCTGGGGTCTTGGTGGCCCCGCGCGGGACGACCGAGCCGTCGGCGAGGTAGGGCGCCTCGTCGGTGCGCGGGCTCAGGTCGAGGTACTGCTCGCCCACCGCCGAGAGGTTGGCGACCTTCGCGTCCAGGTCGCTGGGGATCTTCGGCGTCGATTCCTTGATGCGGATGCGGGCCTCGACTCCGTCGGGGGTCAGCCCCACGGTTTCCACGCGGCCTACGTCGACGCCCCGGTAAGTGACATTGCCGTGGCTGAACAGGCCGCCGGTCTCGGCGAGTTGCACCTTCACCGTGTAGTAGTCGCGCGCGCCCACGTAGCGCCCCAGATCGGCGTACGTGGTGGCGATGTAGGCAAGGACGAAGATGCCGAGCACGAGGAAGGCGATGTTCTTGAGGTGGGTGGTGCGAGTGAGCACTAGGAGTCGCCTCCTGAGGTTCCGGTGACCGCGGGCAGCGGCAGGGACGATCGCGTGGCGGTGCCGCCCCCGCGGATGGGTGGCACGATCTCCGTGCCGGGGGCCGCGGCAATCTTCAGGTACACGTTGAGGTAGTCGCCCTTGACTCCGGTGAGCACCTCGTCGGTGAACGGATAGGTGAACATCACCTGGAGCGATTCGGGCAGGTCGGCGCCCGAGTCGGCGAGGTTCTTCAGGACCGGGGCCAGGGCCTTGAGGTCGGCGACCAGGTCGTCCTTGGTGCGGTCGACGGTGTCGACGGCGACCGTGGAGAGCGAGTCCAGGGCGCGCAGCATGCTCACGAGGGAGGAGCGCTGGTCGCTGAGGACTTTCAGGCCGGGCGGCAGGTCCCGCAGGATGTCGCCGATCTTGCGGTCGCGGGTGGCCAGGGTGGTGGAGAGCCGGTTCATGCCGTCGAGCGCGTCAGTGATGTGCTTCTTGTTCTTGTTCAGGCTCTTCGCGGTGGTGTTGATCTGCCGCAGCACGGAGCGGACCTCGCCCTCCTTGCCGCCGAGTGCCTTGTTCAGTTCGCGGGAGATGGTCTGGATCTGCTGTACGCCGCCACCGCTGAGGACCATCGACAGGGCGCCGAAGACCTCCTCGATCTCGGGGTTGCGGTTGGTGCGGGCCAGCGGGATCACGTCGCCGTCGCGCAACTGGCCCTGGTTGGCGGCGTAGGTGGCCGTGATTCCCCTCTTGGTGTCCTGGAGGTCGGGGCGGGCGCGCATGCCCTTGGGGGCGACGAGCTGCACGTACTTCTCGCCCAGGACGCTGGATTGCTCGAGGTTGGCGTAGGCGTTGGCGGGCAGCCGTACGCCGCCGTTGACCTTGAGGGTGACGCGGGCGGCCCAGCCGTTGTCGGCGAGGGATATCCGGGTCACGCGGCCGACCTCGACGTCGTTGACCTTGACCGCGGAGTGCGGGAAGAGGCTGACGACGTCGCGGAACTCGGCGGTGACCTCGTAGGGATGGTCGCCGAGGTCGGCTCCGCCGGGCAGCGGCAGATCCTGCAGGCCGTCGAAGTCCGGCAGGCCGCCGGCGCCCAGGGCCAGGCCGACCAGGGTCACGCTCAGGGAGAGGCCCATGGCGATGCGTGCGGTGTGGCGCTTCATGGCCTGCCTCCCCCGGCGTGGTCCGACGTGCCGTACACGGTGCCGACCGGCGGCAGCGGCAGCACGGGCAGACTCTTGACTTGCTTCCGGGGGACGGCCACGAGGTCCTCGGCGCCGCCGCTTGCGCTGCCTCCGTTAGCGATACCGCTCGCCGAGGCCAGTTCGTTGATGTTGGCGCGGCCGTCGATGGTGCGGGTGCGCGGGTTGTAGGCCTGGTCGAGGTTGGCGGCGGCCAGCGGCAGGACATCCAGGGCTTCGGCCACGGACGCCCGCTGCTCGACGACGGACCGGGTCAGGCCCGCCAGCTTGTCGACGTTCGACTTCAGGCGGCCCCGGTTGTCCTTGATGAAGCCCTTGACCTGACCAAGGGCCGTCCCCAGTTCCTTGAGGGCGCCGGCGAGGTCGGTCTTGTCCGCGGCGAGGAAGCCCGCCACCTCGGACAACTGCTTCTCGGCGCGAGCCACTTGGCCGTCCTTGCGTTTGAGCATGCTGATGAACTCAGCCAGCTGCTCGACGGTGGTGACGAGGTCGCCGCTGTTGCCGTTGAGGACGGCGGACGCGCCGCCGAGCTGGTGGATGGTGTCGCCGATGTTTTTGCCGTTGCCGTTCAGGTTCTTCGCTCCGGCGTCGACGAGCCCGGCCAGAGCACCTTCCTTGTTCGCGCCGTCGGGGCCCAGGGCGTCGCTCAACTCGGTGACACTCTTGAGGAGTTCGTCGACCTCGACGGGCGTCGCCGTGTGCTCGGCGCTGATGACGTCGCCGTCGCGGATCTGCGGGCCGCTGCTGTAGGCGGGGCTGAGCTGCACGAACCGTCCTGACACCACGCTGGGGGCGACCACGACGGCCTGCACCTGGGCGGGCACTTTGACTCCTTCGTCCAGGGTGAGCCGCACCCGGACCTGTCTGCCCTGGGGCCGGATCTCATCGACGCTGCCGACGCGCACCCCCAGCACCCTGAGGTCGGATCCTTCGTGGACGGCGACTGCCCGGTCGAAGTAGGCAGTGAGGTGCTTGCCGTCCCCGCCGCGCGCAAGGGCGGTCACCCCGACGATCCCGCCCGCCGCGAGGAGCGCGAGGACGATGAGGATGACCACGAGCCGTCCGCCCCACAGGGCACCGGCGGCATCGGCGACCCGCTCCCCCAGCCCGCGACGCGCGCGTCTGTGTGCGCGCTCGGATGCTTGAGTGCGGGCGGATTCTTGGGTGCGGGCGGCTGGTCGTATGCGGGCCATCAGTGTCCGCCTCCCTGTTTCGGCGGCATGCATCCGCCGGCCGGGCCCGTGCCCGCGGGCAGATAGTCCTTGGGGACCAGACCACACAGGTAGCCGTCCATCCAGCGCCCGTTGCCCAGGGTGTTGCCGACGAGCCGGTAGTACGGTCCGGCGGCGGCCAGAGCCTTGTCGAGGTTCCTCTGGTTCTTGCTCAGGACGCCGGTCACGCGGTCGAGCGCGGCCAGCGCGGGCCCCAGCCGGCGTTCGTTGTCACCGACGAGGCCGCTGATCTCGGTGCCGAGGTCGCGGGCGCCGACAAGGAGCGCGTGGATGGACTTACGGCGGTGGCGTACCTCCTCAAGGAGCAGGTTGCCGTTGTCGAGCAGCCGCTCGAACTGCTTCTTCTTGCTGTTCACGGATGTGGTGAACTGGGCTGACCCATCGAGGAGTTCGGACAGATCGTCGTTGCGCGTGGAGACCGTCCGGGAGAGCGCGGAGAGGCCCTTCATGGCCTTGCGGACGTGCGGCGGAGTGTTCTTGAAGGCCCCCGACACGGCCTTGAAGCTCTTGGCGAGCTGGTCCTCGTCCAGCGCACCGGTGGTGCGGCTCAGCCCGTTGAATGCCTCCATCACGTCGTACGGGGAGGTGGTGCGGCGAGTGGGGATGCGCTCGCCGGGGTCCTGCTTGCGGCTGCCGAGCGGATCGACCGCCAGGTACTTGGCGCCCAGGAGGGTCTTGATGGCGATACCGATGGTGCTGCGGTCACCGATCCAGGCATCCTTCACCTCGAAGGTGACCGCGACCTTGGGGCCATCGAGGGCGACGTCCTCCACCTTGCCGACACGCACGCCGGCGATGCGTACCTCGTCGCCCGCCTTGAGCCCCACCGAATCGCGGAAATCGGCGGTGTAGCGGGTGCCGCCGCCAATCACGGGCAGCGATTCGGCGTTGTACGCAAGCAGCCCCATCAGGGTCATGGCCAGGAGCCCGGCCAGGGCGACGGCCACCGGGTTGCGCTCGTTGACGGGTCTTATGCGAGGGCGTCGCAGTCGGGACAGCTTCATGCGCGGCACCTCGCATCCTTGATCGCGAGTCCGGTCGGCGGCGGGCTGTCGTCGTAGGTGGAGACGCCGCTGACCGTCGCCTCGCAGAGGTAGAGGTTCAGCCAGGAGCCGTAGGAGGCCATGCGGGAGATGGCGGTCATCTCCTGGGGGGTCTTCTCCAGGAAGTTCTCCACCAGGGGCGCGTTGTCGGCGAGGGTCTGGGACACCCGCCCCAGGTCGCGGATGCCGTCCTTCAGGGGCGCCCGGCTCTTGCCGAACAGGTCCGCGGTGCTCACGCTGAGCTTGGCCAGCGAGTCGACGGACCGGCCCACGCTCTTGCGGTCGTCGGAGAAGCCGGAGACCAGCTTCTCGACCGTGCCGATGAGTTCGGTGAAGCCCTTCTGCCGGGTGTTGACCGCCTTGAGGACACGGTTGAGGTTGCTGATGACCTCCCCGATCACCCGGTCCTTGGCTGCGACCGTGGTGGTCAGCGAGCCGACGGTCGCAAGGAGGCTCTCGACCGTGCCGCCCTCGCCCTGCAGGACCTGCACGATCGACCCGGCGAGCGCGTTGGTGTCCTGCGGGGAGAGTCCCTGCATCAGCGGCTGGAACCCGTTGAAGAGCTGGGTCAGGTCGAGCGCGGGGGTGGTGCGGCTCAGCGGGATGGTCCGCCCCGGCTCCAGGGTGCGGCCGACCGGTCCGGCGCCGCGGCGCAGATCGACGAAGCGCTGCCCGAGCATGTTCAGATACTTGATGGACGCCGTGGCCGAAGCGGGCATCCGCCGCTCCCCCTCCAGCGTGAACTCGACTTGCGCGTACCGGCGTTGGACGATCTCGATCGAGGACACCTGACCGACCTTCACCCCGGCGATGCGCACCGAGTCGCCCTCGTTGAGCCCGGTGGCATCGGTGAACCAGGCCTTGTAGCTGCGGCTGCCGCCGACATCGCTGCCCGAGACGCTCAGGGCGAGCACGGTGGTGGCCAGGGCGGTCACCACGATGAAGATCAGCGATTTGACGGCGGGTCCGGTCAGGCTGCGCTGTCCGCTCACTTCAACTGCACCTCCGCCCCGCGGAAGGCCGGTCCTGCGAGCACGCTCGACCAGTCGGGCAGGGAGCCGCGCCGGTCCTTGTCCGGTGCGGCGAGAAGTTCGGTGACAAGGGTGTTCTCCTGGGGCGAGTTGGCCACGCCGAGTCCGCCGGACACCCCGCTCAGGGTGGTGGCCGTGCTCTGCTGCGCGGCGTAGGAGCCGCCCGTGTAAGGGACGGGGTAGCAGCGCGGACCGCCTCCTGCCTCGTAGCGGGGTGTGTCCCGGCCCGGCGTGTAGGCGCCGCGCGAGGGAACGACCCGCACATCGACGCGCAGGCCCGGCCGGTCGGTGCCCTTGCCCAGGGCGGCGTCCATCGCCGGCACGAAGTCGGCGACCGTGCTCAGGGTGCAGGGGAAGGCGGGCGCGTACCGGGCGAGGATCTCCAGGGTCGGGCGGCTGGTGGCGGTCAGCCGGATGAGGTTGGCGCGGTTGCCGCGCAGCCAGCTGCCGGTCTCCTGGGAGGTGCTGGTGACTGACGCGTACAGCGTGGACAGGTCGGCTCGCTGTGCGGCGATGGTCGCGCTGGTGGTGGTGGCGTCGTGCAGCGCGTCGACCAAATCGGGGGCGGCATCGGCGTAGGTGTCACTCAGTTCGACGAGTTGCTCGATGTCGCGGTTCAGGGAGGGCAGGTGCGGGTTGAAGTCCTTCAGGTAGCCGTTGAGCTCCACCAGCGACTCGCCGAGCTTCTGCCCCCGCCCTTCGAGTGCCTGCGCGAGCGCGGACAGCGTGGCCGACAGCTTCTGCGGCTGTACGGCGGTCAGCAGGGGCAGCAGGTTGTCGAGCACCTGCTCCAGCTCGACCGCGCTGCGGCTGCGGTCCTGCGGGATGACACTGCCCGCCGTGAGGGGGCGCGCCGAGGGATTCTCGGGCGGTACGAGAGCTACGTACCGCTGCCCGAACAGGGTGGTCGGCAGCAGTTGGGCCTGGACGTCGGACGGCACCCGGCCGATCTTGTCGGGGGCCAGGGCGAGGGTGAGCCGTGCGGTGCGGCCGCCCGTGTCGATCCTCTCGACTTCGCCGACGACGACGCCGCGCAGCTTGACCTCGGCGCGGGGGTGCATCTCGCTGCCTGCGCGGCCCGTCTCGACGATGACGGTCGCGGAGTCGGTGAACTCTTTGTCGTACACGGCGATCGAGAGCCACACCAGCAGGGCGGGCACCACGAGGTACACCACTCCGGCGAGCCGTCTGCGGCGGGCAAGGGCGCCCTCCGTGGGGCGCGTGCGCGCCGCAGGCGCCGCGGCCGGGCGGGGCGGGGTCGTCGGCGTCTTGGGCGGGGCACTCATCCGGCCACCTTCACCGTGGTCGTGGCGCCCCACAGGGCCAGGCTGAGGAAGAAGTCGGTGACGCTGATCAGCACGATCGCGGTGCGCACGGAACGGCCGACGGCCACCCCCACCCCGGCTGGGCCGCCCGAGGCACGGAAGCCGTAGTAGCAGTGCGCGAGGATCACGAGCACGCTGAAGATCAGCACTTTGAGGAAGGAAAGGAGCACGTCCGTGGGGACCAGGAAGAGGTTGAAGTAGTGGTCGTAGGTGCCGGTGGACTGCGAGTTGAACAGCACGGTCGTCGCCCGTGAGGCCAGGTAGGAGCCGAGCAGGCCAATGCCGTACAGCGGGATGACCGCGATCGCGCCGGCCACGATGCGGGTGCTGACCAAGAAGGGCGTGGAGCGCACGCCCATGCTCTCCAGGGCGTCGACCTCTTCGTTGATGCGCATGGCGCCCAGCTGGGCGGTGAACCCGGCGCCGACCGTGGTGGACAGGGCCAGGGCGGCGACCAGCGGGCCGATCTCGCGGGTATTGAAGTAGGCGGAGACGAAGCCGGTGAACGCGTCGGTGCCGATCTGGCTGAGCGCCGCGTAACCCTGCAGCCCGACGACGGTGCCGGTGAAGACGGTGATGCCGATCATCACGCCGACGGTGCCGCCGATCACCCCCAGGCCGCCGCTGCCGAAGGCGACCTCGGCGAGCAGCCGCTGGATCTCCTTGGGGTAGCGGCGCACGGCGCGGGGGATCCAGATCAGCGCCCGCAGGTAGAAGAGGAGTTCGTCGCCGGGCCGGTCGAGCCAGGCGAAGGCGCGGCTTTTGCCGCCACGATTGCTACCGCGTTGCATCAGGGCCATGGGTCACAGCCCCTTCGGGGGGACGAGCTGCAGATAGAGGCCCGTCAGGACCATGTTGACGAAGAAGAGGATGAGGAAGGTGAAGACGACCGACTGGTTGACCACGTCACCCACGCCCTTGGGGCCGCCCTTGGGATTCAGCCCGCGGTAGGCGGCCACCACACCGGCGATGAAGCCGAAGATCAGCGCCTTGAACTCGCTGATGTAGAGGTCGGGCAGCTGGGCGAGCGCGGAGAAGCTGGCCACGTACGCGCCCGGGGTGCCGTTCTGCATCACGACGTTGAAGAAGTAGCCGCCCAGGGTGCCGACCACGGAGACCAGTCCGTTGAGAAGCAGCCCGACCAGCATCACGGCGAGCACCCGGGGTACGACCAGGCGCTGGACGGGCGAAACGCCCATGACCCGCATGGCGTCCAGCTCCTCGCGGATGGTGCGCGAGGCGAGGTCCGCGCAGATCGCCGACCCGGCGACGCCCGAGATGAGCAGGGAGACGATCAGCGGGCTCGCCTGCTGGATGATGACCAGGACGCTGGCTCCCCCGGTGAAGGCCTGGGCGCCGAACTGCTCGATCAGGGAGCCCACTTGGAGGGCGATGACCGCTCCGAAGGGGATCGTCACCAGCATCGCGGGCAGGATCGTGACGCTCGCGATGAACCAGAACTGCTCGACGAACTCCCGCCACTGGAAGGGCCGTTTGAAGGTCAGGCGGACCACGCTCAGAGCGAGCGCGAACAGGTGGCCGATCTCGCGCAGCACGCCAAGCCCAGGCAGAGGCTGACGCGGGGCGGGAGGTGTGCTCATGTGGCCGCTCCTCTGACCACCCGGGGCGCGGCGACCGCGGGGGCGTCGCCCTCGCGCAGGCTGGCCTCGATGGCGCGGCGGGCCGCGGGTGGCAGTTCGTGCAGCAAGCCCTGGACGCGCTCTCGGCGCCGGCGTACTGCCTGGCGTTCGGGCAGCCCGGGGGTGGGTGCCAGTTGCGGCACGATGGTGCGCTCGGCCGGGGGCCCGGCGACGATGCCGTGCGCGGCCTCCAGGTCCAAGGTGGCCTGGTCCTTCTCCTCGGACATGCCTATGGGCCCTGCCCTGCGGGCACTGAGGAACTGCTCGACCACCGGCTCCTCACTGGTCAGGAGCACTTCGCGGGGCCCGAAGGTCACCAGGTTGCGGCGGAAGAGCATCCCCATGTTGTCCGGGACGGTCGCCGCGATGTCGAGGTTGTGGGTGACGATGAGCATCGTCGCGTCGATCTCGGCGTTGATGTCGATGAGCAACTGCGAGAGGTAGGAGGTCCGCACCGGGTCGAGCCCCGAGTCCGGCTCGTCGCACAGAATGATCTGCGGGTCGAGCACCAGCGCCCGCGCCAGGCCCACGCGTTTGCGCATGCCGCCCGATATCTCCCCGGGCAGCTTCTTCTCGGCTCCCGCAAGGCCGACCAGATCCAGCCGCTCCATGACGATGCGGCGGATCTCAGACTCCTTCTTGCGGGTGTGCTCGCGCAGCGGGAAGGCGACGTTGTCGAAGAGGCTGAGCGAGCCGAAGAGCGCGCCGTCCTGGAACATCAGGCCGAACAGCTTGCGGGCCTCGTACACGTCCCGTTCGCGGCTGTTGACCATGTCGACGCCGTCGATGAGGACGTGCCCCTGCTCGGGGCGGACCAGGCCGACGATCGACTTCAGGAAGACCGTCTTGCCGGTGCCGGACGGGCCGAGCATCACGCTGACCTCGCCGCGCGGCAGGGTCAGGGTCACGTTCTGCCAGATGTTCTGCTTGCCGAACGACTTGGTCAGTCCTTCGACGACCACTTCGACTCCCATCGCACCTCCTTGATCAGGGTTCGGGGTTGGGCACGTTCGGGGTTGTGCACGGGTCAGGTCTCGACCCCGGGCTTACGGGTTGCGGCTTACGGCTTACGGCTCACTCGGCGATCAGAGGTCGGGAAGCTCAGGGATCTTGCAGGCGGATCCGGCGCCGCAGACGCGCCCCTGGCGGATCTTCAGGGCGTTGCCGGGCCCGGAGACCGCGCCGGAGAGCAGCGCGTCGAAGTCCTCGCCGTTCGCCCGGCACCCGCTGAGTGCCGGGATGTCCAGCTCGCCCTGGAGCAGCCCGCCCTCGCTGACCGGATAGCTGCCGGTCAGTTCCGTCTTCACGGGCCGCGAGGTGCGGCAGCGGGACCCGACATCCAGAGGCACCCCGTTGATCCGTACGTCGTACAGGCGCAGATGCTGGCGATAGCCGACCCTGGTCACCGGCGCCTTGCCCGGCCGGATGATGTTGACGATGGTCGCCGGCTCGGGCTCGAAGCGGACCTTGGCGGTGGTCGGCTGAAAGCCGAAGGTGAGGAACGTGCCCTGGGTGTCGGGCAGTTGCATGAGGCCCAGGTGGTCGTACTCGACGTAATCGGGCGCCCTGACCTCGCGCATCCGCATGGCCAGGTGCATCAGACCGACCCGTTGCGCGCGCGGGTCGTTCACCAGGGCCGAGCTCTTGAGTTTGCGCAGGGTGGCGAAGCCCGTCGGCACAGCGCACATCGAGGTCGGCTCCAGCTCGCTGACCTCCCCGCCCGCAGGCACCGGCGGCAGCCGCTCCGGGTCGAGCCTGCCCTCGGGCGGCTGTGCGGGGCAGGTGTCCGCGGCGGCGCGCGGCTGCGGCCCGGTGTCGATGCCCTGAGGGGTGTTGTGTGGAGCGTCGCTGTCCGGGGTGGTGGGGCCGCTGGGCGGCGCCGAAGGGGTTTCGGAGGAGGGCGCCTCGACGGGGACGGTCGCGAGCAGGGTGTCCGCGCCGCTGGCCGGAGTGCAGGCCATCTTGGCCGGGGCGGGCCGCGCGCCCGCATCGCCGGTGCCTGCACCGGCGGTCGCAGTAAGGGTGAGGTGCAACTTCCCTGCCGTGAAGGTGACATCACCCTCGGAGCCGACCGTCACCCACGGCGCATCGCCGCTGAAGCCGATCTCAGCAGCGCCCTCTGCGGGCAGCCGTACCTCGGCGGAAGCCAGGTCCACCCACTCGGCCTGCGCCCGCTCGCGCCCCTGGGCGACCGTCGTGTCCAGCACGGCCGCCCCCACGACCGACGCCGTCCCGTCGGGCAGCAGCTCGGCCACGACCGGCTGTGGCAAGGTCGCTCGTACCCTCACCTCCGTGGGCCTGATCGGCTTGCCGACCGCGCCGCGCTCGGGAAACACGGCACTGATGGTGACCTCGACCTGCCGGGTGCCCGAGGGCAGGGTGCACGTGTACGCGGCCGTGATCCGGGCCTCCCGCTGATCCCGCGCGGCCGAGCCCGAACCGGGCAGCAGGCCGAGCACACACGCCGCCACAGCGACCGCGGCCACCCGTGCGGTGCGGCGACCGCTCAGGGCATCAGTCATCGCTGCTCTCCGATCAGAGGGCGGACCCCGCGGCAGGGGGGCCGCCGCGGGGTCCGATGGAGTGGTCCTCACGTGGTCCGCGGGGAGCCGGGGCCACTTGCGCGAAGGGGCATCCGCACGTGGAGGACCGAAGCAGGCACCGGGCAATACCGTCCAATAGGGCCCGACCTGCTTCCTGTTCGACTTTCGAAACGGACCTTACGCACGGGTAACTGAACGGCGCAACGGGCGAATTGCAAAAGGCCCGCGGACCGGAAACACCAGGCATTTCCTTGTCCCTGGCACAGCAAATCCACGAGCGACTTCGTCCAGAGATGAGTACTCCCTACCCGACCTCTTGACGAAGGGCGAACCCACGCGAGCCGACCTCTCCTCGCGCGAACACAACGCGAACACGACCGGTGACGGGCACCCGGTTTTGTCACCCTGCCAACAACATGCGGAAGAGGTTCATCCTGCAGTGAGCATTCCGCTGCCGACCTCTTGACGGGGCCCGCTCAGGCAGGGCGCCCTGAACACGTCACCAGCGGAACGGGGTTGTCCGAAAGAGAGTGATGAGCAGGGTGCACACCGGCTGTCCATGGTCTACCGTGCCAGGGGTTCCACAGCGCCAAGATCACTTATGACCCGCCGCCAGCCGGAGAACACCGGGGTCGACAGGGACCGATTCCGCCCCCGGACACTGCCGGTCAGCGGTTTCGATCACGGGCGGAGTAAGGGGAGTTCCATGACTACTGCATTAAAGGCGGGGGACGCGGGACATCCGGCGTCCACCCTCCCTCGCGAGTTCGCCGCGATCATGCGCCCAGAACTGCCCGGACTCATCCAGGAAGTCATCGAGGAGATCCACCGGTCCTACCCCGAATACGCGGAAGTCCTCGACGGCCCCTATTCCCGGGCCGTGCACCTCATTGTCGAGCACAATCTGACGAGCTTCGTGGATCAGGTCGCCGCCCCGGACACCTCCACCGTCCAACGCGACAAGGTGTGCCGCATGTTCGGCCGCTTCGAGGCCTACGAGGGCCGCAGCCTGGACACCATGCAGGCGATCTTCCGGCTCGGCGCCCGGCTCGCCCTCAACCGGGCCAAGGGGGTGCTGCGGCGGCTCAACCTGCCCGCCGGCCTCATGCTCTCCTTCGCCGACGCTCTGCTGGCCTACGTGGACAACCTCATGGAGGTCTCCCGCGAGGGCTATCAGGAGGCGCGGGCGGAAATGGAGCAAGGCCAGGACATCCAGCGCCAGCGGCTCCTGAAGCACCTCCTTTCGGATGTGTCCGTCCCCCGGGCGACCCTCGTCGAACTCGCCGAACGCGCCAAGTGGCAGCTGCCCGACGAGGTCACACCGATCGCCTTCAGCACGGAGGGCCGACCCGACCGAGGCGCCATCGCCGAGGACGTCCTGGTCGACCTGGGCTCCTCGCTGCCGCACGCCCTGATCCCCGGGGCCGTCGACGAGCACCGCCGCGCCTTCATGGACGCAGCCCCGCACACCATCCGCGCGGCCGTGGGACTGACCGTACCGCTGACGGACGCGGCGGAATCCTTACGCTGGGCCCGAAGAGCCCTGAGCCTCTCCGAGGCGGGCGTCCTGGAGGGCGGCGCCCCCTACATCCACTGCGAGGACCATCTGGTGGCTCTCACCCTCTTCGCCGATCCCGGCCTGGTCTCGGCGCTCGCCAGGCAGCAGCTCGCCCCTCTGGCGGGCCTGACGGCCAATCAGCGCGACCGGCTCATCAGCACCCTGCGCGCGTGGCTCGACACCCGCGGGAATGTCCTGCAGATGGCCGACGCGCTGCATCTGCACCCGCAGACGGTCCGCTACCGGCTGCGCAACCTGGAGAAGGCCTTCGGCGCCCTGCTGGCCTCACCGGACGACCGGTTCGCCACCGAACTGGTCCTGCGCGCCCTGGAGTTGCGCTCCCGTCGCAGTACCACGGCTCACCGTCCGGGGCCGCAGCCCCTCACCGGCTGACCATCAGAAAGACGAATCCGCGCCGCAGGACACATCAGATGGCCCAGCCGCTTGACTGGTCCTGATCAGCCGCCCCTCCACCGTGCCGATCACCAGAACACCGTCCGGACCGGCACTCAGGCAAGACGGGGTATAGACGTGCCCACCACGGATGAGTGTCCTGCGCCGCACCACCGTGCCGTCCGCCGCATGCAGCGTGAGCAGCTCGCAGGCGCCGGCTCCTAGCACGGCGTGGACGAGACCTCCGTGCACGTCAACTCCGGTGACCTGCGCGTCGAAGCGGTGGGCCCAGACCACGGCACCGCCCGGATAGGCGCGACGTACCAGGTGGGTGCCGTCGCGCGCCGTGCACGTGTGGACGATGCCTGACCCGGCGTCGTCATCGACGTACACGGCGGGACCGCCGCGCAGGAAGGGACCGAGGGTTACGTCCCAGGCAAGCGGAAACAGCCGCTCGATCCCGCTGGGGCCCGCCCGCACGACCCACTTCTCCAACAGTTCCACCCGTACGTCCGCGCCACCGACGCCGTAGAGGAAGAACAGATGGGGCGAGCGTCGCACCGGAAAGTCGAAGGAGCTGCCGCACTCCCCTAGTGCCACGCTGGCCAGCTGACGCCCGGAAGGCGTGAGCACGACGCTCTCGTACGGCGGCCAGTTCGGTCCGGGGAACAGTTCCCGGGAGTCCCGGGCCACCCAGGCACCATCCATGCGCGAAGCGATGGCAACCGGGAAGTCGTACCGCAATTCGGTGAGTTGGGCACCGTCGGAGAGGGCGAAGCGGCGCACCAGGGTGCGCCGGTTGCTGCTGTCGCCCTCCAGGACGGTGGCCCAGACGCTCTCCTCGTCCGGGGTGACATACCAGCGACAGCCATTGCGGAGAAACGGGCTGTCGTCAGGCACCAGCACGGACCACTGCAGGACGCCGTGCGGCGACCAGCACTCCACCAGGGCGCCGCCCTCCGACGAGGCCAGCATCCGGCCGTCCCCCAGCACCTCCACCAGGGACGTTCCGGCCCGCCGGGCCCAGGCGCGGCCCTTCTCGGCGGCGACTCCGGCAAGACAGCGCTGAGGCTGATCAATGTCCGGCCCCTTGATGCTGGTCCAGTCGACTTCCACCGGCACCTGCGGCCAGGAGACCTGTGCCGCCAGCACGTCAGCGGTCACGCCGTGCCAGTCGTCGCGCTCGACGGCGGAGCGTGTGTAGGTCACTCGGCCCAGATCCTCGTAGTCGATGACCGGCCGAGCGAACGTCACCTCCAGGTGGCGCGCGTCCCGCCAGCGCAGACAGGTGACACCGGCCCCTGCGACGGCCACGTCGGTGCGGCGCCGGGTCTCCACCTCGTACAGGTGCAGTCCGCCCCTGAGCTCGAACTCGTCGCCGTCCTCCGTGCCCACGGCGAGCAGGGGCAGGACGGGATGGAAGGTGAGACCCTCGATGCTCTGCCGCAGCACGAACTCGTCCCACAGGACAAGATCGTCCGCCCGGTAGACGACAACCCGACCCAGACCCGAAGAACCGCTCGGGTGACAACTCACGGCGATCCAGCGGCCGTCCGCGCTCACGTCGGTCGTGTACGGGTGACCGATCTCGGGGAACGGGTCATCGGGTATGAGGTGCACCGCAGGACCTTATCGTCCGAAGATCCCCGGTAGCCGTCCGACCGCAGGACGCAGGCCCCCTGCGACCAAGCATTCCGGAGCCGCCGCAGGCCGAACACTATGACCGAAACGACCAGGGCATAGCTATCGGATCCACCTCGTCCTTAGCATCCTCCCCGCGGCGCACCATGCGTCGCGAAAGGACAAGGAGCCGCGCCTTGAAGAGCTTGAGATCGTTGCCGTCCCGCCCCCGACGGCCGCGAACCAGCAGACAGCAACGTGCGGCACTCGTCGCCGGCCTCGCCGGTGTCGTCGTTGCCGGCGCGCTCATCGGTACACCCAGCGCCCACGCCGAAGCAGATCGCCCCCACCAGGCCACTTGCCCACCGGACTTGAAGGACACGGCGACGTGTTACACCGGCCAGGACGCGAACAGCGCGTACTACTCCATCGCCATCCCCCGAGACTGGAACGGCTCGCTCGTCGTCCATGCACACGGCGGTCCTGACCTCGGTGACGGCTCCGACCCCGAGCGCAGCGCCGGCGATCTGGAGCGTTGGTCGGTGATGGTCAAGGAAGGCTATGCCTGGGCCGGCTCGTCGTATCGTCGCGGTGGGTACGGCACCCGGATGGCCGCCGCGGACACGGAGAACATACGGCGCCTGTTCGTGCAGAGGTTCGGGAAGCCGAAGCGCACCTATGTGCACGGGCAGTCCTGGGGCGGGGACGTCGCCGCCAAGGTCGTCGAGACCTACGCCTCGAAGCGCGGCCCGTACGACGGAGCCCTGCTGACCAACGGCCTCCTGGCGGGAGGATCGCGTGGCTACGACTACCGCGTTGACCTGCGCGCGGTCTACCAGTACTACTGCCGCAATCATCCCCGGCCGAGTGAGCCGCAGTACCCCCTGTGGGAGGGCCTGCGCGCGGGGTCGTCGATGACGAACGCCGGCCTGAGCGCCCGGCTGCAGGAGTGCACCGGATACACCTCGCCTCCCGAGGAGCGAACCGCCCTGCAGCAGCGCAACCTGCACGACATCCTGGCGGTGACCGGTGTCCCGGAGCGCACCCTGGAGTCACACCTGCGCTTTGCGACGTTCACTTTCCGCGACATCGTGCACAACCGCCTCGGCGGCCGCAATCCGTTCAGCAACATGGGGGTGCGGTACTCCGGATCCCACGATGACAAGGCTCTCAACGCCGGCGTGGCGCGGTTCCGTGCGGACCCGACCGCCGTACGCGACCTGTCCTACGACAGCGACCTCACCGGGAAGGTGTCGGTTCCCGTCCTGACGATGCACGCCATCGACGACCCGACCGTCTTCGTGGAACATGAGGCGGCCTACCGCGCGTCCCTCGCCGGTGCGCACCGAAGCCGGTACCTGGTGCAGACGTTCACCAAGGAGAGCGAGCACAGTGGGCTGAGCAACTCTGAGTACGCCAACTCCATCGCCGCACTCGACAGTTGGGCGCGCACAGGCAAGAAGCCAAGTGCGGGGAGTATCGCAGCGTCCTGCCCAGCATTCGATCGCACCTACGGGACCGGCTGCTTCTACGATCCTGCCTTCACCCCGGCCCCCTACGCCTCACGGGTCGCCCCCCGGCCCGGCGGCTCCAAGTGGCCTGCCATGACGGCTTGGCAGGAGACGGCGTGGAGCAGGATCGACGGCGTCGGTATCGCTGCCGAGTAGGACGCCGTCAATTCTGTATCGCCACGACACCGTCCTGCGGACACAAGGCTGTCGCCTCCTTCCCGCTTGAGTTCGTTTGGCGGCGACAGCCCGACGCGGCGCTCATAGAATCCCGGAATGCCCAAGCCGATACCGATGAGCCGCCGCATGTGGATTGCCGTGTGGGCAGTGCTGTGCGGAGGCGGCCTGGCTGCCACGACCGCACTGAACACCTCCAGGCCACGGGACGCGCAGCCCACGAAGCCCATCAGTGCCGAGTGCGACCGGTACATCGCGAACATCGAGAGGCAGCTGGCCAAGGCCGAGCAGAAGGGCGACGACGAGGACGGGGTGGTGGCCTTCTCGCGAGTCCGGGTCGGCGCCGAGGACGACTGCCGCGACGAGTTCCGCGACCACTTCGCCGCCAATCGGTGAGTGTCACCCGTTCCCGCTGTCACCCGTTCCCGTTGTCACCCCTGCCTCGTCAGTTGTTCCGGCAGTCGTCCAGGGCACGCAGCGCATCTGCCGCCGCCTCGCATACGAAATCGCATGGGTCCGAGTCCAGGGCGGTGAGCCGGTCGCGCAGCCGCTCCTGGTCTGGGGGAAGCGTGCCCGCATCCTCCACCCAGTGGGCGATCCCCTCCGCGGCAGCCTGGCGCACCCACGTGTTCGCGTCGTCCAAGTGCCGCACGAAGAGCGGCAGATCGTGCGGGGTGTCGGCGTCCTTCGCTTTGTGCGGGGCCAGGAGCGACAGCGCGGAACGTCGGACAAGAGGGGAGGCGGTCCGGTCCACCAGTTCCCGCAACCCGGGCAGGGCTTCCGCCAGGCCTGCGAGGACCCTCTCTGCCACCCCCACCAGGGTGGCGTCGACGTCGAGACGAGGCACCAGCGCCCGGGAGACCGCCTCGCGTTCCCACGGCCGGAACCCCGTGTCCGCCATCGCGTCCAAACCCCGCAACGCGCCTTCGTACACCTCGGGGGTGGCATGGTCCAACAGGGGAAGCAGCAGCCACACGGCGTCCCATCTCCCCATATCACCGTAGGCCTTTGCTGCTGCCGCGAGTGTGGGGGCGGCCGTTGTCGGGTCGGTGAGCAGAGCCCGCAGGAGCCTTGTGGCGGCCTTGCCGCCGACGGACCCCAGGGCGGCGGCGGCCGTCGGCGCCGCCCGCTGATGCCTCAGCCAGTGCGAGGCCGGACCCAGCAGCCGTTCGTCACCTGATCGCCCCAGCAGGAACAGCAGATGTATCGCCACCTCCGGGTCTCGCTCCGCTGCCAAGGCAGCGAACAGCGCGTCCTGTGTCTCTGGGCGGTTCACCCGCGCCAGTCGAAAAGCCAAGGCGCAGCGGACCTCGCTGGAAGGGCCGCCAGCCAGTTCCCTCAGCAGCGACCGCAACAACCGGTCGGTGTGCAGGTCCGACAGCATCAACACGGCATACACGCGGGCGGCGTCCTCACCCCACTGGGCCGTACGGACGACCTCCGCCTCGACGTCCGGGTCCTTCTCGAACATGAAGACCATGGCCCGCGCCAGACCCCAGACGCCGTGTGCCGGATCACCCATCAGCCGGACGAGAGCGGGGACATCACCGGGAACGCCGAGCTCCCTCAATGCCTCCAAGGCGTTGATCCGCAGGTGGTGGTCCGGATCGCCGAGCAGTCGCGCATAGGCCTCCACGACCTCTCGATCGCGCAACCCGAGCCGGATGGACGCCAGAGAGGCCTGCCTGCGCACCCACGGATCGTCGTCGCCCATCAGCGCGGGCAGAGTCTGTGCCCCGGCCGCGGATACCCCCAGCCTGCCCAGACCCACTGCCGCGCCTTCCCGCACCTCGGGCGCGGGGTCGGCGGCTGCCCGTACGAGCACCGCGGCGTGCTCGGCCTCGCCCAGTTTGCCGAGTCCCTTCGCAGCAGCTGCTCGTTGCCAGGTGTCGCCCGTCTCCAGCTCCCTGAGAAAGAAGGCAACCTGATGTTCTCTCGTCATGTGCACCCCGGGAAGTAAGACTGCCGAGCCCACGGGAGGTTGCACCGCCGTACGTCGTGGCATTGTGGATCAACTGATGATTGGATGCTGAGCGTCCGTGTAGGGGGATTTCCATGCGTCTTCGTGCTGTCACCGCCACTGCCGCTCTCATCCTGTGCGCCACAACCGGCACAACAGCCTGCTCATCGACGCAGGATGCAGGAAACACGAAAGCGCCTACCGGTCGCACCACGACCAACCCTGCATCCGCGGACGACCTCAAGGGCAGCATCACGACCGGCAAGCGCCGGGCGGCGGCGCCCACAACGACCAATGGGCCGGAGGCGGATAGCCGCCCCGAGTGCGCCACCTCCGCCGCTGAGATCCCGAAGGAGTGCGCTCTGGACCTGTCGTTTTCTCAGAGCGCCGAGGGCCAACCGGCCACCGGATCACCTCACACGCCATAGATTCGCCCATCGACCCTTCAGCCGCGCAACTTGCCCTGCCTGCCTCGCATTTCGGGGGTGACGGCCCGTTGACGAGGTTGCGGCGCCCCCGTTCGTCGCTCTGGGCTACGTTGGCCCCATGGCGCCAAGCGCTTGTAGGGCAGGGGGCAGCGGGCACCGGTGGGTGTGTCCGCGATGCTCCACCGTAGGTTGATCGTGGGCGGGAGCGGTGGCGGTGGCGATGCAGGCGGTTGCGCTGACGGGCGGGCCGGTGGAGTTGCGCGGCGCGCTGGATGTGGAGATCACGCCGGCCGGGGTGATGCCGAGCCGGTTGCCCGCATGGACCAAGGAGCAGTATCAAGATCCGTCGGTCCACGGCGTGAGCGTGATGCCGTCGGGCGTACGGCTGGTCTTCCGCACCGATGCCCGTGTGCTGGAGTTCGAGGTGCTCACCTTTACAGGGCAGCTCGACGGTGACCCTGAGCCTCGCCCGACCGGGATGCTGGAACTGCTGGTGGACGGCACTGTGGTGGAGCGTCGGCAAGCGCCGGTGGGCCATGTGATGCGCATGGCAGGCCCCGGCGGTGCACAGCGCCTGGTACCGGGCGAGCCGGGGACGGTTCGGTTCACGGGCCTCTCGGCCGGCATGAAGGACGTCGAACTGTGGCTGCCGCAGCAGACCCCCACGGAACTGGTGGCCTTGCGCGCCGACGGCGAGGTGCTGGCGCCGCGTGCGGACGGCCGGCGCCGCTGGGTGCACCACGGCAGTTCCATCAGTCACTGCCTCGAGGCTGATGGCCCGACCGGCACCTGGCCGGTGGTGGCAGCCGCGCTCGGAGGGGTTGAGGTGATCAACCTCAGCCAGGCAGGCAACGCCCTGCTGGACCCCTATATCGCCCGGACCATCCGCGACATGTCCGCCGACCTGATCAGCCTCAAAGTGGGCATCAACATCGTCAGCCTCGCCGCCTTCCGGCTGCGGACGTTCGGCCCGGCCGTCCACGGGTTCGTGGACACCATCAGGGACGGCCACCCGGGCACCCCGCTCCTGCTGATCTCCCCCATCAGCTGTCCGGCACTCGAGGACACTCCAGGGCCCACCACGATGGAGCAGGACGGGAAGATCACGGCCACCGCAGACCCGGCCGAGGTGGCTCGGGGCGCGCTGTCGCTGGCAGTGGTCCGGAACGAGCTCGAACGGATCGTGACGCTGCGCCAGAAAAGCGACCCCCACCTGCACTACCTCGACGGCCGCAACTTGCTCGGCCCGGACGAAACCGACGATCTCGCCGACGGACTTCACCCCACCGCGCCCGCATACCGGCGGATGGGCAAACGATTCGCCGCCCACGCCTTCACCAGCGAGGGCCCCTTCGGCTGAGCGTCACACTCTCGACCCAGCACCCCGGGGCACGGGGCCCGGTCGCCGTCACAGCAATCGGTCGACCAACCCGTCGATGTATTCCGGAGTGAGCGGGCCCATGCCGAACAAGATGCGGATGTACATCGGGGCCAGGATGTGGTCCAGCACATCGAGCGCGTCGGGCGCGTCCTCGCCCCGTTCGCGGGCGCGATCGAGCATGGACTGCAGTTGCCGGGTGCGCTCGGCGCGGAGGTCATCACGCGCCTCCAGGCCCTGCTGACCGCTGCCGGTCAGGGCGACGGCCAGGCGCACCACCGCCACACCGTCAGGTCCGGTGATCTCGCGGGCCACTTGGGCCGCGTACGTGCGCAAGTCGCCGTCCAGGCTGCCGCTGTCAGGCATCGGTGACTGCGCGTTGAGGCGGGTGAGCGCCACGTCGGTGAGCAGGGTTTCCAGGTTGCCCCACCGGCGGTAGATGCTGCTGTCGGCCACGCCCGCGCGGGCTGCGACCTCGCCGACGGTGAAGTTGCCGTATCCACGCTCGCTGATCAGGTCGGTGACGGCCCGGTGCACCTCCGCGCCGACGCGGGCGCTGCGCCCGCCGGGCCGTCGGGCTCGCTGTCGCTCGTTCATGCCCCCACCTTAACGCAGTCAGGACTTGCGTTTGTGAGGCAGTCTCTCTACAGTCCCCTAACGCAGCCCCGAACTGCGTTAGAGCGTTCACGTGCGTTCAGGTGTATCGCCGCCCCGCCTCGACCGTGGGCGGGTGCGCCAATAATTGAGAGGACTACTCATCACTGCATCGCTTGCGGCCGTAGGCAGTCGGTCGAACAGAACCGTGCTGCTTACGGTGACCTGCCTAGGCCAGTTCATGGTCCTGCTCGACAACACGATCGTTGGAGCGGCGCTGCCCGACATGCAGCACCGGCTGCACACTCAGCTGACCGGTCTGCAGTGGATCGTCGACGCGTACGTACTGCTGGTCGCCATGCTGCTGCTGTCCGGCGGCATCTTCTCCGACCGGTTCGGCCGCAAGCGGGTGTACTTGAGCGGCGTGGTGGTGTTCACCGTCGCGTCGGTGCTGTGCAGCCTCGCGCCCTCGGTCGGTTGGCTGGTCGCCGGCCGGGTGCTCCAGGGCATTGGGGCCGCGGCGCTGAGCCCGGCCTCGCTGGCCCTGCTCGCCGCCGCCTTTCCAGAGCCGCAGGACAGAGTCAAGGCCATCGGGCTGTGGGCCGGATTCAGTGGAATCGGCCTGGCCGCAGGCCCCGTGGCCGGCGGTGTGCTGACGGAAGCGTTCGGCTGGCCCGCCATTTTCCTGGTCAATCTGCCCATCGGCGTGCTCCTGCTGCTGCTCGGCCTGCGCCACCTCGGCGAGTCCCGCAATCCGACCGCCCCCGCAATCGACATCCCCGGAACGGTTCTGTCCGTTCTGGGGGTGGGGGCGCTGACCTACGGGCTGATCGAGGGTGGTGCCCGCGGCTGGACGGCACCGGTGATCCTGGGAAGTTTCGCCGTAGCGGCGATTCTCCTCGCCACCTTCGTCGCCCTCGAAGCGCGGCGCTCTGCTCCGATGCTGCCGCTGCGGCTCTTCCGGCAGCGGCTGTTCACCGTGTCCAACACCGCCATGGTCGTGGTGGGTTTCGCGCTCATGGGTTCGTCGTTCTTCTTCTCCCAGTTCTTCGTGTACGTCCAGGGCAGCTCGATCCTGCGCGCCGGCCTGCAAACCCTCCCCCTCTCCCTCGCCATGGTGATCGTCAGCCCCTACGCGGGGCGGCTCGCCGCCCGGTACGGCTTCCGCATCGTTGTCACCACCGGCTTGGCCTTGGCCGGAGGAGGGCTGCTGGCACTGGGCACGGTGCACGCCGACACCAGCTACGACAACGTGTGGTGGCGACTGGGCGTCATCGGCATCGGCTTCGCCCTGACCTTGTCCCCGCTGACGGGAGCAGCCATCCAAGCAGTCAGCCCGCAAGAGGGCGGCCTCGCCTCAGGCATCAGCAGCACCACCCGGCAGATCGGCGCGGTGCTCGGCGTGGCGGTACTCGGAGCCATCGTCCGCACCCGGCAGACCGGCGGCGCCTCCTTCGAAACCGGCCTCAACAGCGCCTTCATCGCAGCCGGCGCCGCCACACTGGCCACCGCTTTGCTCACCGGTTTGTGGCTGACAAGGTCCAAGCCCGCGGAAGACTCCGCCACGGCACAACATTCCACCGCTCCGGACGCTGTCTCGGCCTCCACGTCCAACGAAGCATCCAAGCACAGCAGTTGACAACGGCCACCCAGGTCGGGAAGGCGCCTCGCTGAGGGTTCTACCAGCGGGGCACCTCCCGACTGTCCGGGCCTCTGGCCCGCCCCGCCCCGTTTCGCAGAGTTCACGCGTGCGTCTTGTTTGTTGAAGTACCAACTGTGGGCATGACAAGGCTTGTTGAGACAGACGCGTCTCCCCCACAGGAGGTCCCATGCGCCGCCGAGTCACCGCTCTCGCCGTAGGCACCGCTTCCCTCACCCTGGCCATAGGCGTAGCCGCCTCCCCCGCTACGGCGGTGCCGGCCGACAAGGCGCAGGTCCTCAGCGGGTGGACCCAGACCGACGCGGGCAGTTACAACGCGTGGGTGTCGGCCAACGGCAACCAAGGAGCCTGGAGCGCGTATCAGTTCAACTGGTCCACCGACTACTGCTCCAGCTCCCCAGACAACCCCCTCGGCTTCCCCTTCAAAACGGCCTGTGCGCGCCACGACTTCGGATACCGCAACTACAAGGAAGCGGGCACCTTCAACGCCAACAAGGCCCGCGTCGACAGCGCCTTCTACGAGGACCTGAAGAGAGTGTGCGCCAGGTACAGCGGCGCAACGAAGACCACCTGCAACGGGACGGCCTGGACGTACTACCAGGCCGTCGACAAGCTCGGCTTCACCGGTGTGGTGGGCGACAGGAGCGCGGCCTGACCGGCGACTCACCAGCGCGACGGGCGGTGACAGCGTGCATGTCACCGCCCGTTCCACGTCCCGCGGCCACCGCCCCGCGGCCACCGCGGGGTCGCCCATCACCTTGCAATAGAGCCCGGTTCGGGTTCGTGGCCGTGCTCCTCACATCCGGGATCTCAGCACGTCGACCTCGCAGCCCGGCGCTGACGGGTCGAAGCCGTGCTCGACCAGCCAGCGAACCCCCAGCAGGCTGCGCAACGACCCCCACGAGCGGATCACCTCAAGGTCGACGTTGGTGCCGTAACCGGCGAGGAGGTCGTCGAGGCGCTCTTCGTGTGCGAGCGTCAAGGTGGCGATGTCGTACAGGGCATCACCCTGGCCTGCCTCGGACCAGTCGATGATGCCCGTGATCTCGTCGCCGTCGACGAAGACGTGAGCGATCTGCAGGTCGCCGTGTGTGAACGCCGCAGTCCACGGACGGAGCGCGGCCTCGGCAACCTCACGGTTACGGGTGATCAGGTCGGCGGGCAGGACATCGTTTGCTACGAGCCACTCGTATTCGGAGTCGAGTTCCGCCGTCAGCTCGTCGAGGTCCCGGCCGGCCCGCCCGGGCCGGGGCGGCAGTGGCGCATCGTGCAGCTTCCGGAGGGCAGCGCCCGCCGCCGCCCACGCCGACGGGGGTGCGGTCGACGGCTCGCCCAGGCGACCGAGCACCATCCCAGGGACCGCGGCGATAGCGAGCACGGGCGGTTTGCGCCACAGCACCTCCGGGGTCGGGACCGGCGCCAGCGCCATCACCTCGACCTCGACGTCGGTACGCGCCTGATCGGCGTCGATCTTAAGGAACACGTCGCCGACCCGCAGCGTCGCGCGTTCGTGATGGGCGACGATGACGTTGACCTCATCCATGGCGACCAGTATCCCGAGATGTTCGTCGGCGTCACCGGATTTATGGCGTGTGACTTCGCGACAGAGCACGTCCTCGGCAGCAACGGCTCGAGGGGCGCGGTCGGCGCATCTCCCTACCCTGGTTGCTGGTTCGGCGTGCACCCGGTGCGTTTCATTTCAGCCCTCGCCCCCGCCCTGTCGAGTGATACGTGAGCGCTGTACCCGTAGGACCAGGTAGGTCAGTAGGGCGGCGGTGAACATGATCAGAACGAAGGTCTGGAGCGCGAACCACAACAGACCACCAAGATCGAAGATGGTCGCGAGCAGATTTAAGAGAACCGCGACGGAGAAGCTGCTGCACGCCCAGTCCTTCGCTCTGATCTCCATCGTGGTCGGTGGGGTGTGGGAGACCATCCTGGATCCTCCAAATCATGGTTGTGCCCTCCAGTTCGCGGTTGAAGCCCGTCTCCACACCCGCCGTTGACGTTAGGCTCGGCAGCGGAGGTGCCGGCAGGTGTACGGGCACGGATGGCACGGGTAGGTAGCCGCGCGTGGCGTATATCGCCGCGTCACAGTTGCGGGTCTGCGTTCGCGATCTTACGACCGGGGGGTCATGCCTGATGAGTACAGCGGGGTCTGGAAAAGCAGCGTTAAAGACAGGGGTCAAGCAACTCCTGGGCCGTGTCGGCTTCGACATCGTTCGGAGCACCAACAGCCGTGGCGGGGTGGACGACTTCATTCCGTTCGAGGCCACGATGCGGGCAGCACGGGCGGCCGGTCTGTCGGTCGGCGACTACGTCGACGAGGTCATGAACGGGACGCCCGGTGCCACCCAGTCCACCATCGATGAATTACGCGCCCTTGGCGTCTTCGCTGCCAACCCCAGCACGGTGCTGGAGATCGGCCCCGGCTCCGGGCGATACCTGGAGAAAACGCTGAAGGAGTGTTCGCCCGGCCGGTACGAGATCTACGAGACTGCCCGCCCCTGGGCCGACCACCTCGTGGACACGTACAAAGTGGTCGCCCGACCGACCGAAGGAAGCAGTCTCGCCCCGACACCCGACGCCAGCATCGACCTCGTTCAAGCCCACAAGGTCTTCAACACCGTGACCTTTCTCTGCGCCTCCCGCTACTACTTCGAGATGGCACGCGTCACGCGCCCCGGTGGTCGCATCATCTTCGATGTGATGACGGAGAACTGCCTGGACCCGGCCACGATGCGCACCTGGGCGACGAAGGGTGGAGCGGGGCACGGCTCCTACCCGGCCGCCATGCCCCGCCAGACATGCGTGGACCTCTTCGCGACCCTCGGCTGCAGCCTGGAGGCGGGATTTCTGGCCCCTATGGGCGTCGCCTCCACTGAGGTACTCGTGTTCAAAAAGAGTGCCTGAACTGCCCGCGCATCCTGTTCCCCTACTCCGCGGACCGTGTTCCTCTCAGCGCGTGCAGACGCGAACTTGTTTCCCGCTCCACCCGCAGGGCAACCGGCAGAGGCAGCACCCGGCGAGGTGCGAAGTCTTTTGCTCAGCAGAGGAGCAGTGGAGAGGCCCGGAGCCACACGCGAGGACCCGAACCACTAGGTTCGGACGGTATACGGAGGTAGCGGCGATGTTCCCGGCACAGCAGGGGGGCTCCTCACGGGGAACCAGCGGGCTGTACGACGTCCTGGAGCTCATCCTTGAGCGAGGACTCGTCATCGATGCCGAGATCCGCATCTCGGTCATCGGCATCGAGCTCATCAAGATCGACGTGAGGATCGTCATCGCCAGCGTCGACACCTACCTGCGGTTCGCCGAAGCCTGCAACCGGCTCGACCTCGAAGGGGGCCCGGCCCAGCGTCCAGGTCTCCCCGAGCTGATCGGTGACATCACCGGGGGCGGATCCCGGAAGGAGACGCAGCGCACCAGTTCCACCCGCCGGCCCGGTGAGTGACGTGCCAGTGCTTCTGCCTAGCGCGGCGCGTCGACGCGTCTCGAAGTAAGCAACCCAGCGGCGTTTTCGTGCGCCAGCGATGAGTTTCGCCTCCTGCCTCTGTCCTATCTGGTGAACGCCAAGGCTGGCGCATTCTGAACAGGTGGTATTCGAGATGGACGAGCAATTCACCGCGACCCTGCAGAAAAGCCCGAACAAGGGAGGCTGGACCTACATCGTGTGGCCCCAGTCAGCCGAGTACTTCGGCACTCGCGGCCTGGTGAAGGTGCGGGGCACGGTGGACGGTCATCCGTTCCAGAGTTCGTTCATGGCTCTGGGGGACGGCACGCACAAACTGCCCGTGAAGGCGGACGTACGCAAGGCGATCGGCAAGGAAGAAGGCGACACCGTGACCATTCGCCTGGAGGAACGGCTGGACGCCTGACTCCGAACACGACTGCGCCCTCTTGGTTGTCGGCTGCTTCGGGTGTTGGCATGATCGCGAGATGAGCGGAAGCGTGGACGGGAGCCTGCGCCACGTCACCAAGGTGTCCGAGCGAGCCTCACGGAAGGAACGTCACCGCCGGGAAGGCCGGCGACGGGCCGTCGAGCAGGTGCCCCCGGCGCCGGCGCAGGTGCTCGTCGAAGAACGCGAGCGGATACGCCTGCTGGATCTTCACCGCCTGCTCGGGATCGAGGGTGCCGATCATGTCCTGGAGCTGTTGCCTGCTCCATCCGTACAGCTCCGCGACCTGTGGGAAGAGCTCCTCGTTGTCCCCGTACGAGATGTGGGCGGCGCCCCGCGCTTGGATGTCCAGCCGCCAGCCCCGCAGGTGCGACCAGAACGCCGCGGCTTCGGGGACCGTGGCCCGGGTGAACTCGGCCGACATCATCATGAAGGGCCGGTGCAGGTCACCCGCCAGCGGCGGCTTCATCTGCATCGGGCCGTCCAGGCTCAGCCCGGCCCGTATCCGCTGGTCCGCGAGCATGGCGCAGGCGGTGGCCGTCCCGCCCTTGGACCAGCCGAACATGCCCATGCGCCGTACGTCGAGGGAGCCTCGCAGTCCGGTCGGCAGCTTTCTGTGGCCGGCGTCAGGATTACCCCCGGCGGCGAGCTGCTCAACACAGTCCAGGACGAAGCGCAGGTCAGCGGCGAAATCTCCGGGCATCGTCGGCGCCTCCCTGTCATCGAGCGGGACGGCGACGCGGCCGTCGGGGAATTGGGTGTAGGTGTCGTACTGGTGGGCCACCGTCACCACCGCGTACCCGTGGCTGGCGAGCTCCAGGACGATGACGGTGTGGTCGCCCTGGTAACTGTGCGCGCCGTGGGAGAACACGACGACGGGCAGCCGACCGCCTGTGCGGCGCACCGGAGCACCCACCCGGCCGGCAGTCAGCGGCCCCAGCGAGGCCAGATCGCTGAACCCTGCGTCGGCGAGGAATGCCTGAAGTGCGCCGGCCGGCATCCAGGGCGCGACCGGGTACCGCCTGGCAGCCCGCGCGGGGTACCAGACCGTGGCCATCAGCTCGCGGAAGCGGCCGGGGCCCGCGATGCCGTCCGGACGCGACCGGTCGATGAGGTGCAGGGGGATCGTGCCCACCAGGTACGGCCCCCTCGGCGCCGGCAGCACCAGCCGCCGCGCGGTCGGGCCGGCCCATGCGGAGTCGGCAACCCCGACGCCTGCGAGCGGTACGGCTGCCCCGACGGCCAGGGCGGCGCCCATGACGTGGCGGCGCGTCAAGCCCCTCCGGCTGATGAGCGGCGTGATGGTCATGGGCCCTCCCCTGGTGGCGGGTCGTCAACCCTGCCCCGCGGCCGATCCGCGAGCACAGGTCGACGCTGTCACGTGCCCCGCCCCCGCGGCATCAGCCCGTCGATCACCCACACGCCGATCGCATCAGCCCGCGGGCTTACGACCACGGACTGGTCCGGTCGGCAGAGCAAACCGGCGCTGACGATCAACTGTGTCCGCCGGGGCCCGGGGCGGCGGTACGCTCCCGGACCCCGGCGGAGTGCCGTGTGCCGTTGCCGTGCGCCGTGTGCCTACAGCGCGGGGTAGGCGTTCTTCATGAGCTCCTGGAACTGGGCGGAGAACCAGTGGCCGGACACCGGTGCGTTGGGCAGCGCCCCTGACATGTTGTTGTTGTTGCGCGGGTTACCGGTGTAGGTGGGGTCGCACATGCGGTCGAAGCCCTTGCCCTCGTCGTTGTCGATGGCCTTGCTCGAACCGTCGGACTCACCCGGCGGCTTCATCCACACGTAGGCGTCGATCCCGGTGGCCGGGTTGGCCTGCGGCCGCTCGCCGAGGCCTGCTCCGGACTGGTTGCACCAGTTGCCGAGATGGATGCGGCGGTCGTAACGCCCGCCGTCCACGTAGGTGTCGACGTTCGTGGTGGCGCCGGGTCCGGAGGGCCGGGCGGTGCCGCCCCAGCCGTTGCGGGACGTGTCGATGAGCATGCCGAGGTTCTGGTCGAAGCCGAGCGAGACCAGCTTGGTGCGCATGGCCTGGGCGTATGACAGCTCATCGGTGTAGCGGTTCCAGTCGACCCACTTGGACTCGCGCACCGACTTGCCCGCGACGTTGTCGCCGATGGCGAAGTTGTTCTCCTTGAGTGCGCTGTAGTTGGCCGTGTTCACGATGAAGCCGTGGACGTCGGACAGCTTCGCGCCGTTGCCGGAGGCGGTCGTCTTGAACAGCTCGGCCGAGGGGCCGAAGTTGTCGTCCCAGCCGAGCCAGCCGTGGTGGCCCGCGTCGATGTAGTTGTAGACGTTCTTGATGTCACCGAGCTTGTCGAGGGCGTAGCCGACGCCCTTCTGGTAGTTGCCGTTGGCCTTCATCACGTCGCAGTTGGGCGTGGCCGTGGGCCGGCCGGAGACGTTGGTGATGAGGTTGGGCAGTGAGTCGATCTCGATCGTGGTGACGATGCGCAGATCTTTGTACTTGGCGTCGCCGAGGATCGCGGCGATGGGGTCGATGAAGTCCGTCTTGTACTTGTCGATCTCCGTAGGGCCGAGTTCGCCGTTGGAGGCCAGAGCGGCGCAGTCGCGGCCCGGCAGGTCGTACACGACGAGCTGGACGACTTGTTCGCCGCTGCCCTTCTGGGCGAGCGCAGCATCGAGGTGGTCGCGCAGGCCCATGCCGTCGCCCACGCCATTGATGGCGGCGATGCGGTCGAGCCAGACGCCGGTGGGCTGGTTGGCGACGCGGGAACCGCCGGGTTCGGCCTTGGCCTTCGCGGACCACTCCGGGTTCACGTACACCTTGGCTCCGGCGTACGGGTTGTCGACGCGGTCTCCGGGCTCGGTCGGATCTGTCGGGTCGGTGGGGTCGGTCGGGTCCGTGGGATCGGTGTCCCCGTTACAGGTGACGCCGTTCAGCTTGAAGGTGGTGGGCAGGGCGTTGCTGCCGCTGTAGGAGGCGTTGAAGCCGAAAGAGGCCGAGGCGCCGGTGGCCAGGTTGCCGTTGTAGGAGGCGTTCTTGGCGGTGACGGCGGCGCCGGCCTGGGTGATGTCGGAGTTCCAGCTGTTGGTGACCTTCTGGTTGCCCGCGTAGGACCAGGTGAGGTTCCAGCCGTTGACCGCGGCGCCGTTGTTGGTGACGGTGACGGCGGTGGTGAAGCCGCTGTCCCACTGGTTCTGCACCTTGTAGTCGACGCTGCAGGCCGGGGCCGCTGCCCCGACGTCGGGCTGCGCGACGGCAGTGCCCGCGCAGGCGGCGCCGGTGAGGGCGAGGGTGGTGAGCACGGCGGTGCCGGCTCTCGATCTGATACGGCTCATGGTGTGCGGTATCCCTTCTGAGATGAGGAGGGTCGTGCGATGCGGGGTGGTCGTGCGGTGCGGAATGGCCGTACGGTGCGGGGCGGTCACCCGTTCACGGTGCGCAGGTGGTCGCGCAGGCCGGTACCGAACGCGGTCGGTGTGCCGTCGTAGGAGCTGATCAGGGACGGCCCGGAGGAGCAGTTCCAGGTGTTCCAGGTCCAGCCGAGGTAGGACTGCTTGCGCTCGTCGAACCACTTCATGACGCGGTCGATGAACCCGTGGGAGCAGGTGTTCTCGCCGATCTCCCCTGCTACCAGCGGCACTTGGTCGGCGACGGGCCCCAGCGTGGAGTCCCAGCAGCTCTCGGTGGAGCAGGTGTTGAAGTTGTAGACGTGCCAGGCCGCGGCGAGATTGCCGGCCGGGTCGGATGGCCGGTGGGCGAGCCATTGGCTGAGGTCGTTGGAGTAGGCGAGGCCGCCCGCGAGGATCACGTTCTTGGCGCCCGTGGCGCGGACGGAGTCGACGAGGTCCTGCATGCCGGCGACTTCATAGCCGATGCCGGGGCAGGTGCCGCCGTTCTTCCAGCAGGCCCACGCATCGTTGATGTTGGAGGTCGCGCGGTCCGGGTACGGCTCGTTGAAGAGGTCGAAGACGACCGTCGGATCGTCCTTGTAGGCGCTTGCGACCGATTTCCAGAACCCGGGTGCGTACCGGGCGTCCGGCATCGGCTTCTGGCAGGTGGCGTGGACGTCGGCGCAGCCGGCCGAGTTCCCGGTGTACTGGCCATAGGACCAGTGCATCTCCAGGATCGGCGTCATGCCGTGGGCCTTGACCTTGGCGACCAACTCCTTGATGGCGGACTGGTAGTTGGCGCCCGCGTATTCGGGTTTGATGTTGTCGAGGCCGAGCCAGCACTCCTCGTTGAGCGGGATCCGGACGGCGTTGGCCTTCCAGTCGGCGATGGCCGCCACGGATGCGTCGTCGACCGGGCCGTCGAAGATTCCGTGGCCCTGTACGCACATGAACTCGGCGCCGGAGCGGTTCACGCCGAGGATCCGGCGGGGGGCACCGGAGGCGTCGACGAGTTTGTTCCCGGAGACCTTCAGCGCCGGGGCCGCGCCCTCGCCGCCCGGGTCGGTCGGGTCCGTGGGATCGGTCGGATCGGTCGGGTCGGTGACGTCGGTGTTGCAGGTCGTGCCGTTCAGCTTGAAGGCCGTTGGTGCGGTGTTGGCGCCCGACCTCGATCCGATGAACCCTGCCCAGACGCTGCCGCCTGAGGGAAGCGCGCCGTTCCAGGTCTCGTTGGTGGCGGTCACGGCCGCCTGGGCCTGGGACCACTTCGCGGCCCAGCCCTGGCTGACCTTCTGTCCGTCGGCGAAGGCGAAGGACAGGCTCCACCCGTCCTTGGCCGCGCCGTGGTTGGTGACCTTCACTGCGGCCTGGAAACCGCTGTCCCACTGGCCGGTGACGGAGTACTCCACCGAGCATGCGGGGGCGGCCGCGGACGCGGCGTCGGTCATGGGGACGAGCGTGGCCGCCGAGACGGCGCACGTGAGCAGGATTGCGTGTATCGCATGACGCGGGGGGTGGCGCATGAGCGACTCCTTGCAGCTCGGGCGCGACCGGCACATGGCCGTCGCGTCGACTGATGGAACCGCTCCCACTGGTTGCTGGTGGACTGTAGAGAATGAACTGCCGTCAAGCAACAGAGGGGTGGGGAATTCTCTGCTGTCGAATTTATTCGACTCTTCAAGCCTCTTGACCCCTATTTCCTCTGTCTCCATTCTTGGGAGCGCTCCCACTGGTTCACAGGTTGTGACGCCCACATCGCAACGCCACCCTCGCTCTTCGAACCGCAAGGAGGCACCAGGGCATGCCACAAAGACGGGCCCGGCGGCTGTGGACCGCTGTCGCGGCCACCCTGGCACTACCGCTCGCCACGCTTACCGCTCTTCCCACCACCGCCGACGCGCAGTCGAATGCAGCGTCGACTACAAGACCAACGACTGGGGCTCCGGCTTCACCGCCGATCTGACGATCACCAATCGCGGCTCCACGGCGATCGACGGCTGGACCCTCACCTACACCCACAGCGGCAACCAGAAATTGGCCAACGGCTGGAATGCGACCTGGTCGCACTCCGGTAAAGCGGTCACCGCGAAAAGCCTTTCGTACAACGCGAAGATCGCGCCCGGCGCCGCCGCCACGGCCGGCGCGCAATTCACCTACGGCGGCGCGAATGCAGCGCCCACCGATTTTTAGGGCGTCCCCTACCACTCGGTCGAGACGCTGATCGTCGAGGCGCCGGACCACGGCCACGAGACGACGTCGGAGGCCTACAGCTACCTCCTGTGGCTCCAGGCGATGTACGGCAAGGTCAGCGGCGACTGGTCGAAATTCAACGGGGTGTGGGGCCTCATGGAGAAGCACATGATCCCCACCCACGCGGACCAACCGACGAACTCCTCCTACAACGCCTCAAAGCCCGGGACATACGCGCCCGAACACGACCTGCCGTCCCAGTACCCGACGAAGCTCGACCCGTCGGTCTCCGTCGGCAGCGACCCGATCGCGGCGGAGCTCAAGAGCACCTACGGCACGGACGACATCTACGGCATGCACTGGCTGCAGGACGTCGACAACATCTACGGCTACGGCAACGAGCCCGGTAAGTGCGAGGCGGGCCCGAGCGCCACCGGCCCCTCCTACATCAACACCTTCCAGCGCGGCGCACAGGAGTCGGTGTGGGAAACGGTGCCACAGCCCACCTGCGACGCCTTCAACTACGGCGGCGAGAACGGGACTTGGACCTGTTCACCGGCGACTCGTCATACGCCAAGCAGTGGAAGTTCACCAACGCCCCTGATGCCGACACCCGTGTGGTGCAGGCCGCCTACCGGCCTGGACCTCCCGGCCGGAAACCGACGCCGAGACGAATAGCAGCAATAGCCGTAGCCGGCCTTCAGCCGCGCCATGCTGGGAGGCGCACAGTGCTCCGACAGGACAGCAGGGCAGCTGCCCCGGGGTGATGCCAGTGGTACGCCCGGCAGGACCACACGCCGAGTGAAGTCGAGAGCCGATGCAGGAAGGAAAACCGAGGCCCGCCAGCTCGGCGACGCGCCCAATACCCTAAATCAACTAGAGAGCATTCGCCTGGCCTTGGGGCCCCCGCCAGTGGCACCATCTGTGCAATGCCCCCTTCTATACAGGTCGGCCCGTACACCGTCATCGCACTGACCGACGGCGAGGGCCCCTTCTTCTCCCCCCGGTCGCAGGCATTCCCCGCCGCCACCACCCAGCAATGGGCGGCGGCCGACCAGTTCGATGCCGGCGCGGTGGATGCCGAGGGGCGCTGGCTGCTGCAGTTCCGTGCGTTCGCGATCCGCAGCGACCAAGGGGTGACGCTGGTCGATGCGGGGATCGGCCCGGCCGACAGCCCGGCGGCCTCCTGGGCGCCCGTGCCCGGGGCGCTCCCGGCTTCGCTGGCCGCCGCGGGCGTCGAACCATCCGACGTCGACACCGTGGTCCTCACCCACCTGCACACCGACCACGTGGGCTGGGCCGTCCTCGGCGGCCAGCAGCCGGAGCCGTACTTCTCCAACGCCCAATACCTCTTGCAGCAGGCCGAACTCGACGCACTCGAAGAAATCAACCCGCAACTGCGGTCCCGCCTGATCGACCCACTCCAAAAGACCGACCAGCTACGCCTGCTCGACGGCGACGTTCCACTGCCCAGCGGTGAACGCATCGTCGCCACGCCCGGCCACACACCCGGCCACCAGAGCGTCATCGCCACGGCAGGGCGTGAGCAGGTCGCCGTCACCGGTGACCTCCTCGTGCACGCGATCCAACTGCTGCACCCCGAACTCGCGTACGCCCACGAGATGGACCCGCAACAGGCAAGGTCCTCGAGGGAACAGGTGCTCGGCAGCCCGGCCACCACCCTGCACCTCGCGACCCCGCACCTGACCGAGCCGTTCATCAGCCGCTGACCGTCCCGAAGGGCCGCACAGCGCCGTGCCGACGAAACCGGCACCTGTCGCTGAGCACTTCGAGATCGCTCCCACGGGACTGCGGTGCCCCCATGTGGCAGAAGTATCCCTAAGGTGTCCCCCATGCCTGCCACGCTTAGTTCTACGAAAACCGCCGCGGCGCTCCGCCAGTCGGCACGGGTCTCCGCCGAGTTGCTGCTGGTTGTTCTGGCCGCTACGGCGGCCCTGTGGGTGCTGGGTCGGATGTGGTCAGTGATCTGGCCGCTCATAGTGGGCCTCTTGCTCACCACGCTGACCTGGCCCCTCGCCCGTTTCCTGCGCCGGCGCGGGTGGCCTCCCGCCCTGGCGGCCTCGGCGGTGACCGTGTTCTTCCTCGTTGCCGCTGCGGGCATCGTGGCGCTGATCGCGGTACCGGTGGCCTCCGAGTCCGGCGAACTGAGCGACGGCGTGGTCGAAGGCATCGAGAAACTGCGCCAGTGGGCCGCCGGGCCGCCCCTCAACATCGACGACGCCCAGATCTCGGGAGGAGTCGACTCGGCAACCGACCGGATCAAGGACAGCGTCGGCAGTATGGTCAGCACTCTGTTCACCGGAGTGAGCACCGTGCTGAACGGGCTGGTCACCGCGATCCTGGCGCTCTTCTTGATGTTCTTCTTCCTCAAGGACGGCCCCCGCTTCCTTCCCTGGCTCGCCCGTCAGCTCCCCGGCCGGCTCGCCCTCCACATCCCCGCCGTGGCCGCCCGCAGCTGGGACACCCTGGGGGCCTTCGTACGGTCCCAAGCGCTCGTCGGTCTGCTCGACGCTGTCTTCATCGGCCTGGGCCTGTGGATCCTGGGCGTGCCCCTCGTCCTCCCGCTGGCCGTACTGACCTTCATCACGGCATTCGTACCGATCGTGGGCGCCCTGTTCGCCGGCGCGGTAGCCGTACTCATCGCCCTGGTCTTCAACGGCCTGACCGACGCGCTGATCGTGCTCGCCATCATCGTCGTGGTCCAGCAACTCGAAGGCAACGTCTTCCAACCGATCATCCAGAGCCGCGGGCTCGGCCTGCACGCAGGCGTGATCCTGCTGGCCGTCACCCTGGGCGCCAACCTCGCCGGCGTCGTGGGAAGCCTCCTCGCCGTACCAGCGACCGCCCTGACCGCGGTGATCTGGAACTACCTACGCGAACAACTCAGCGACCCGCCCCAGGAGCCCGACACCGACGACACACAACCAGGCGCCACCGCCTCCTCGTAGCTCCTGCGCTCGGGCAACCTTTTGGCTGCTCAGGCGGTCATGCACGCATGACCCTCGCGTCCGAAGATGCCGGTATCTGGATCCTGCCCATAGTGCTCTTGCTGGGGCTGGCCGCTGTCTCGCCATTCGCGTGCGCGGTACTTGCCGGGCGGGTTTTCGTACGCATCGCGCGGTCTGCTGCCGGGGGTGATATCTGGACTGCGTTCACCCCTGGCACATGGTTGCTCGCCGCAGCATCGAGTGCGCTCGGCGCAGGGTTTCAGATTTCCCTCTCGGTGTACGGCTTGCCCGCCGCATGGGCCGCGCCCGTGAGCTTCGTCTGCGGCTGTTTCGCCCTGGCCGCTTTGGCGATGTCGGGACTCACGGCAGCTTTGAATCGGCATCTCAAGAACGGTGCAACCCGTATGTGAAGCACACCGGGCGAGCGTCGACGCCGCAGGCCGGAATGGCGCGATAACTCGTCTCGGGAGCTGGTGTCACGCCATGTCAGCTGGTGATCAATCGTCTTCTCCAGGCTCTTCCGCCTCCGTCTGCACGAGGACGACACCACGCCAGCACCTCAAAACGCCTGCGTCCAGCCGACGGCGGCTACGGTTCCGGGTGTGAGTGATCGTCAGAACACCGTGCCGGACCGTCCACGGGGCGGCTATCTCCGGGCCGCCGGGGCCTTCGCCGTATGCATGGCCGGCACCACGCTTCCCACCCCGCTCTACGGTCTGTACCAGGACGAGCTCGGTTTCTCCGAGCTGATCGTGACGGTCGTCTTCGCCGTCTACGCATTCGGCGTGATCGGTGTCCTGCTGCTGGCGGGCAACGTCTCGGACACCGTCGGCCGCAGACCGGTCCTGCTCTGCGGCCTTGGGCTCGCCGCGCTCAGTGCCGTCTGCTTCCTGGTGGAGGGTGGCCTGCCGCTTCTCTACCTCGGGCGGCTGCTGTCGGGACTGTCGGCCGGGCTGTTCACCGGCGCGGCGACCGCGTACGTGATGGAGTGCGCCCCGCCCGGCAAGGAGGGGCGAGCCGCCTTCGCCTCGACCGCGGCCAACATGGGAGGCCTCGGCTGCGGCCCGCTGCTCGCGGGGCTGCTGGCCCAGTACGCGCCGATGCCGCTGTCCCTGCCCTTCGTGGTGCATCTTGTCCTGGTGGGGCTCGCGTTCGCCATGATCTGGTCCCTGGCTGAGACCGTGCGCGCCCCGAAGCCCCTGCGCACGGCACGACCGCAGGGACCCAGCCTGCCGCCGGAGGTCCGCCAGGTCTTCGTACCGGCCGCGCTCGCGGCCTTCGTAGGCTTCTCCCTGCTGGGCGTGTTCACCTCGGTGTCCCCCGCCTTCCTGACCCACACGCTCGACGTCACGAACCTCGCCCTCATCGGGCTGATCGTCTTCCTGGCGTTCTTCGCCTCCACCGTCGGTCAACTCCTGGTCAGCAGGCTCGGTGTGGCAAGGGCGCTGCCGCTCGGCTGCCTCCTGCTGATCGCCGGCCTGGGCCTGTTGGCGGGGGCGTTGGCCTGGGAAAAACTCCCGATGCTGGTGCTCAGTGCGCTGGTGGGCGGTGCGGGTCAGGGACTTGCCCTGCGGGCCGCGGTGGCAGGCGTCGCGAAGGCCGCCCCTGAGACACATCGGGCAGGCGTCATCTCGTCCCTCTTCGTGGTCGCGTACACGGGCATCTCGATCCCCGTCATCGGCATCGGCGTGCTCTCCGAGCCACTCGGCTTGGAGGAGGCCGGGCTTGTCTTCATCAGTGTCATGGTGCTGCTCGCCGCTGCCGCCGGCACCTATTTGGTGCGGCGCCCGGCAGGCGGCGTACGCGACGGACGCCGTGACTGATCCTCGACGCAGCGCGGGTGCACGGACGAGGCTCGGAGCATTCCGCCATGCGTGATCAGTGGTGCGCGGGGCATTCGTCGAGGAGCGGCGCAGTCACCGGAATCGCTTGTGGTTCGCCGTCCATCGACAGGAGAAGACAGATGCTGGCATTCGGGGCGGCCGTACTGTTCGTCATCGCCTTCCTCATCCATGCAACCGAGACGTCGACTGAGGCCATCTTCAGCCCGACAAGCCTCATGCTCGTCGGGCTCGCCCTTCTCGCCTTGCACGTGGGCGGCGTGGGGACGGGCTGGTCTACCCGTAGAAGCGGACGTCGGCGCTGAACCTTGGGGGGTTCGGTCCGACTTGGCGCACACGTCGCGTAAAAGGGCACAGGCATGGGGCAGTTGTCCAGCAGACACCTCGAGACCGGTGCCTGGACCAGGGCACTCGGCTCTGCCGACGCCTCCCACGGCGGGGAGGGTCACCTACGGCACGGGGCCGGCACACTGAACGTGCCGGCCCCGGCTTGGCAGGTCCAGAGCTAGGACGCCGCGGTGTAGGTCACTGCGGTGTCCTTGCACTGACCTGAGGCGAAGACAGCGATGGCATCAAGTTCGGCCGGATTCGCGGCGAGGTCCCAGCGCAGCTTGGTGCCCACCCACTCCGCGACATAGCGGCAGTGCGCGGAGGGCAACGGCGGCAGCCACTGGGCAGGGTCCTGGTCGGCCTTGGCGCGGTGCGTCCGGGTGGTGACCGCGACCAGGGAGGCCGGGGCTCCCAGGTCGTTGGCGTAGGCCTCGCGGCGATCCTCACTCCACTGCGACGCACCGGAAGCCCACGCCTCGGCGAGGGGGACCAGGTGGTCGACGGCGATCTTGTCGGCGTCTTCGACTTCCTGGGCGTCGTAGTACGACAGCCACTCACCGCCGGAGAGTTCGCAGCCCGCACCGACGGACGGCGCCTCGGCGGCCTCGGCGATCAGCACCTCGGCTCGGGTGTCGCACCCGTTGTCCTTCTCCGCCCCTGCGTTCCAGTGCTTGAAGGCGGCGCGGGCATAGCCATGCCCGCGCTCGTCGGAGACCGGGAGGCGATGCACGGCGTCTGCCAGGGTCGTGGTCTGCGGGTCAACGGCCTGCGCCCGCGCCGGAGTCGGCGCAAAAAAAGAGGGGGCGAGGAGCGGGACAAGGGACAGCGAGAGCGCGGCCAGGCCGCGGGCAACGTTTTTGATCACCCAAGCAGCCTCCGACGCTCCCGGGCACGGTCGGCGGGCACGCGCCGAAGCGTCGGCCAAGTGGAGAAAAAGTTCACCGCAGAAACGTTCACCCTCCATCGGCGCCAGGCCGCACGGGCAGTACGTGCGCCAGCGGGTACCCGGGTGAGACCTCGGCTGCGCCAACCCTTCGCACAGGGCCAAGCCGGGATGTTCGGCCAAGACAGAAGTGAGCTGGTAGCGGAGAGGACACGGGAAATGTACGCAGGAGGCTTGGCAGCCCCCGGTGGAGGGCCCGATGGTCCCCCATGGCTTGGGATCGCCTTCGGCGTGATTGTGGTCGTCGGAGCCGTGTTCTTCGCGGTGAGCCTCTTGCGAGGCCGCGGGAAGTGAGAAGAAGCGGGAAGGAGGGCGACACCGGTCACGGCCGTCGCCCTCCTTTCTTCCGCCGGTTGCAGCTTTGGTGCGGCTGACGCCGCGGTCGCCCTCAGCTCATATGGTCACGACGATCTTGCCTCGGGGGTGGCCCGTTTCCAGGTGCTTGATTGCTGTGACGGCTTCGTCGAGCGGGTAGGTGCGGTCGATGGCCGGTGCGATGGTGCCGTTCTCGGAGAGCTGCTTGAGGACCAGCAAGTCCTCGTGGCGCACCCTCGCGATCAAGCTGCTCAGCGTCTGGCCGAGGAAGGGCGAGAGTGCGTAGCCGCCGAGCTGGCGCCCCATTCCGCCCACCCAGTCACCGCCGCCTTCGCCCCCGACCATCACCAGGACGCCCTTGGGGGCCAGGGCGCGGCGCAGCAGGGACAGCGGGCGGTTGCCTGCGGTGTCCAGGATGACGTCGAACAGCTGCTTGGAGTCAGTGATCTCCCCACTGGTGTAGTCGATGACGTGGGTGGCACCGAGGGCCCGCACGAAGTCCGCGTTGCCTGGGCCGCAGACGGCAGTGATCTCAGCTTTCTGCGCGACGGCAAGCTGTATGGCATAGGAGCCGACGCCGCCGGAGGCGCCGATGATCAGGATCTTCTGCCCTGGTTGGGGGCGGGCCTTGCCGCTGAGGGCCTGGTAGGCGGTGACGCCGGAGACGGGGAGAGCCGCGGCCTGTTCGAAGGTGAGATTGCCGGGCTTGGGCGCCAGCTTGTCGGCCCTGGCGCAGGTGTACTGGGCCAACGAGCCGTCGCCGCTGCCGAAGACCTCCTGCCCCGGCTCGAAGCGCGTCACCTTCGCACCGACCGTCTCGATCACTCCGGAAAGGTCCCAGCCGCGGACCGGGTTCCTGGGCTTGCGCGGTCCCAGAGCGAGGCGGGCGATGTACGGCTTGCCCGTCATGAGGTGCAGGATGCTGGGGTCCACCCCGGCGGCATGCACCCGGACCAGCACTTCGTTGCCCTTGGGAACGGGACAGTCGATGTCGCGCAGTTCCAGGTTGTCGGCGGTGCCGTAGGAGCCTTGGGCGATGGCCTTCATGGGCCCTCCTGGGGGGGGAGACTGCCCCAAGCATCGCGCCCCGGTCGACCTGCTGACCAGCCTCCGGGCGGCCCTGTGGATCCCTGGCAGCGTGGCGCCGGTTCCGCTTCCTCCGTCTGGCCTCAGTACACGCCGACAGGGAGAACGTCCAGAGCGGCCAGCAGTCCCGCCACCCCGAGGGCCGCCAACGCCACGGTCATGGCGAGGGACAGGAGGCAGACGAGGACGGCGAACGCCAGCGTGCCGGCAGTTCGGCGACCCACCTGGGCAACCTGTCCGGCAGCCGCCGGATCGTAGAGAATCTGCACCTGCTCCGCAGACTCGTATTGGTCCGTGAGCTGACGGGTCCGCCCGTCGACATCGGTGAACTCATAGGTACCGGAGTACAGCTTGCGCCCCGCGACGAGGACGCCGCAGGTGCGGAGCCGCCATGTCTCTCGGGTCATCTCCCAGCCTGCGCGCACGCCGTGGCGGAGCGGAACCGCGACAGCGCCGATCAACCAGCACGCCAGGGCCGCGTACCACTCAACTGCACCGGCTAGACCGGCGATCAGCATCATCGCCGCTGCCAGCAGGTAGAGCGACACTGAGCAACGCAAGGCCATGCGGCGCCAGTCGACGGCCGGCTTCGCCACCGGTACCCGCGTCGCCAGCAGGGCTCCGTCGGACCGGGGTTGGGCCTCGTCGCGAACCGGCAGGGATTGCCTCAGTGTGTGGGCAAAGGCGAGCACTCCAGGAGCGCTGCGGCTGTAGACGGTCAATGACGCCTGATCACTTGCCTCCTGCGCGGTGAGTACGACCACGAGTCTGCGCCCCCTGGGCCCCTTGACCTCCACCCGCTCGATCGCCGCGACCGGTATGCGCCTCTCGGAAGCGCGTGACCGCACGATCAGGACGCCCTGATCCAGCCGGGTCACAGCACCGCGACGGCGACCAGGCAGGATCACCGGAGAGGTGAACTGGGAAGCCTTCGGAGCCTTGCTCGCGTCCGCAACCGCAGCCGCGTCCGCTGCCGCTGTTGATATCGCGTCTGAGGTCATTCGGGCAGCCTAAGAGATCCTTGGCGTCCCTCGCGCCGCCCGACGACCCGTTCGCCACCGACCCCAGGGGGGACGAGCCTTGCTGATGCAGGCCGCCGAGCAGCAACTTCGACGAAATCCGCTCGACCCGGACGCGCCGCGAAGGGAATCATGAGCGAGTGACGTCGACCGAAACAGCAGCAAGCGCCCTACAGGACTGTGCCGCCCTCTGGAGCATCGGAGAGATCCGGGCCAGCGACGTCGTCGATGCCGCCTGTGACGCGCTCGTCGCCGGACTCGACACTCCCGGCCTTCGAATCCTCGCCGCCTGCACACGCGCCGAGGCAGACTACGACGTCCACGACTTGCTCCCCCAAGCGCTCAACGAACTCGGCCTCACCTTCTATCCGGTCGGCAGCGGTGCCGGCCAGGAAGCCGTCCCGCGAGCGCTCGCACGCCGCATGCTCGCCGGCGAACTGACACCTCGGGAGTTCACCTTCCGCATTCACCAGCGCTACGGACACGAGCTGCCCCGGACGGAGCGGCTCGCCGAACTCGATGACGAGTACGACGTTCTCGAATACGGCGACAGAACAGCGGACCAGGTGGATGCCGAGGTCACAGCGGAAGCCCAACGCCTCACAGCCCACCCCTATGTTCCCGGCGAACCCACGGACACACCCAGCTGATACACCCACGGGGCTCGCGGAGCCCCGGTAAGAACCGTGTCACGAAACGCGAACGGCCTGAATGAGTCTCGTCATCAATCGGGTGCCTGCTCATCAGCCGTTCCCCCCGCAGGTGGGCCAGCCCGTGGCGGGCGGACAGAGTGTGGGCGTGATCGTCGCCCAACACCCGTGCAACGTGCGGAAGTAGCTCGGCGAGCGCGACCACGGCGCCGGCCGCATCCCCCGCCAACGCCGTTGTCAGGGATGGTAAAGCGGGGAGCAGACTTTGTGGTGGGGCGGGCGACGCGCGGAAGTTACTGCGGGCCGACCGGTTTTTGTGGCGTCGGGGGCGCGGCGGCGGTGTGGGCGGTATCTGCCGGAGCCATGCGGCGGAGCAGGAAACCGGTGGCCAGGGCCATGGCGAACATCAGCACCGCGTACACCGCCGAGGGGATCGCCATGCGGGTGCTGTCCAGGAGCGAGGGGCTCAGGGCGATCGCCATCGACAGCGTGGTGTTGTGCATGCCGATCTCGAAGCAGGTGGCCACGGACTGCCGGTGATCGCCGCGGACCAGCCGGGTCGCTCCGTAGCCGACGCTCAGGGAGATGACGCCGAAGAGGAAGGTCACCAGTCCTACGTCGGCGAGGTAGCCCAGCACGTTCTTCCGCTCGGCGGCGAGCGCCGCGATGATGATCCCGACGAGCGCGGCCACCGCTGTCACCTTCACCACCTTGGTGGAGCGCTCGGCGAAATCCGGTCGGCGGTGTCGCACCAGCATCCCGGCCGCCACCGGCACCAGGACCACCAGGAACACCTGCAGCGTTTTGTCGAAACGCAGGCCCAGCGTCTCATCCGTACCGCTCATGAAGTGGTTCAGGGACAGATTCACCACGATCGGCAGCGTCACGACCGCGATCACCGAGTTGATGGCGGTCAGTGTCACGTTCAGGGCGACGTCGCCGCCGAAGAGGTGGCTGAAGATGTTGGCCATGGTGCCGCCGGGAGACGCCGCAAGCAGCATCATGCCGACCGCCAGCGCCGGGCCCAGATCGAAGGCCAACACCAAACCCAGGCAAGCGGCGGGCAACAGCACGAGCTGGCAGAACAGCGCGCAGGCCACCGGCCGCGGGAACGCCGCGATCCTGCGGAAGTCGGCCACGGCCAGGCCGAGTCCGAGACCGAACATGATCACGGCCAGGACGGCGGGAAGCAGATAAGTGGTCAACGGTGAGTCCACCACAACAGACTCCGGGACACCGCCCGAAAAGTACACGCTCCCGCCACACAACCCCGGGGAAAGGCCCCCCGCCCGCCGAACAGGGCCAGTGGCCCTACATCGCGCCGACCAAGGACCGCGCGAGGTGGAACTGCCACTCGGCCTCGGCCGGGTGGCCCGCTGCCGCGTAGGTGTGCCCGAGGCGGCGGCGGACCTCCATCTCCAAGCCCCGCTGCTCAGCCGCCGCCGCTTGCTGACCGGTGGCGCCGTACTCGCCGTGGCCCCGGCAGCGGGCGGCGCCGCCTGGTTCCTTCGCTCCCGCGGCGAGGGACGGCGGAGGCGCGGTCGCAGCCCCCGTACTCGAGTGGACCAAGGAGCTCCCGCGGCCCGGGATGTCGCTGCGCGCGGTGACCCGCTCCAGGCTGCTGTGCACCGTCGGTGCAGACCGCCGCCCGCGGCAACCGCGGTTTCGCACGCGCCGGGGCGACCGTCTGCTATCGGGACAAGAAAGTCCTGCACGGCCTAGACGCCAAGACCGGCGCCGAACGCTGGACCGCGGGAGCGGGCCTGGGCGACCTCGACCTGCTGGGTGCCCTGCGCGGCCTCTTCGTCGCCGCGGGCCCCAAGGGCCTGTACGCCTTCCGCGCCGACACCGGCGAGCGCATCTGGCACCACCGGGCCACCGGCGGCTCCGGCTCTTGGTCGGCACAGGCCGTCGGCGATGACTTGTACGCCGCCTGGCCCGGGAAACTCTTCCGCTTCTCGGTGCCCGGGGCGTAGGGAAAGCGCAGTTGGCCCTCCGCAGCGCCACCCGTCAAGGTGGCCGTTCCCTCGTCGCGGCGGCGCGCCGCCAAAATCAGCGGCGCGCCACCCGTCTCACCGCCGTCTCAACCCCCGAGTATCTGCCCGTAGTACAGCGCCCCCTCGCAGCCCGAACAGCCGTGGGGGCATGCCCCGCCGAGACGAGGGCGGTGGCTGCGCCGAGCAGGGCGGCCGAGAGTTTCTTGCTGCGCGCAGGTACTCCACATCGCAAGGTGAGAAAGCCAGTTCACGTGCTACGAGGTCAAAGGGCGGACCTACTGGCCGAGGACTTCGCCGTACTTGATGGCGCCGTTGGGCAGCGCGAAACCGAACGGGGTCAGCGACTTGCCCACCGGGTACGTCTCCTCGGTGCTGCTCGGCGCGAACCAGACACCACCCGACCTGGGCTCACCGGCGTTCTCCCCGGGCGCGCTGACCGCGGTGTCCCACAGTCCGTCGCGGTTGTAGTCGCCGACGGCCACCTGCGCGCCGAAGCGGTCGCCGGCCTCGGCCGCGCCGGGCATGTTCACGGTGCTCTGGCTGCGGGCCAGACCCCCATGGAGGCCGTCATCCGTGCCGTTCAGGGTGACGTAGCCGCCCGCGTCCTTCACGGTGCCGACGTCCTCGCCGGGCACACCGACCACCAGTTCCGGACGGCTGTCGCCGTTCAGGTCACCGGCGGACAGCGCGGCGCCGAAGTCGTCGCCCTCCTCTGCGGTGCCGCCGACCTCAGCGTTGTCCTGCGTGATGCACTCGTTCTCGGTGCCGAACTCCGCGGTCTTCGAGCCCTTGAGCAGGAGCACCGCACCGCCGAGGCGGTCCTCGCAATGCGTGGTCTCCGTCTCGGGGTTGGGCTGCACGAGGCCGACCGCCAGGTCGTCCGTGCCGTCCCGGTCGAAGTCGGCGGCGGCCAGCGCGCTGCCGCGGTCGGCGTCGGCCCACCACTGGGCGGGCTCGGCCTGCTTGTCCCAGCGCGTGATGAAGGTGCCGGAGTCCTCCATGGCCTGCCAGGTGGTGGCGAGGTCGTCCCGTCCGTCACCGTCGAAGTCGCCGGTGGCCAGGTCGAGGGTGCGGCCGCCCATGCTGTAGGAGCGCAAGGTGGTGGGGGTCACCGGATCGGCGGTGAGCGGGCCCGGCCTGAACGAGAGCGAGCCGTGCTCCTCGCCGCCTTCGTTGTACGCGAGGTCGGTGTCGCCGTCACCGTCGTAGTCGCCCGTGGCGATGGTGCTGCCGATGCTGCTCCACTCGGACGCGCCCCTGGCCACGGTGGTGCCCTTGACGTTCCCCCCCGAGCCGTCCAGGACGGTGATGGTCCCCTCGTTCCTGGCCTGCTCGGAGGTGAGCGACTCGCCGCTCGCACCGACGACGAGCTCGAAGACGCCGTCGCCGTTCACGTCGACGGGCGCCACGGAGGAGCCGAAGCGGTCGCCCGCCTCGGGCGTGCCGGGTATGCCGGCCTCGGCCTGGCTGATGACGCCGGTGGACTGGCTCGGGCTCTGCGGCCCGCCGTAGATCACGCTGACGTAGCCGGCCTTGGCCTTGCCGTCCACCGTGGCATTGGGCATGCCGACGGCGATGTCCGCGTATCCGTCGCCGTTGAAGTCGAACCGCGGAGTCGTCGTGTCTGCCGCGGCGCTCCCGGCGAGCGGCAGGGTCAGACCGGTGGCGGTGAGCGCCGCCACGACGGCGGTGGCGGCCAGGGTACGTACACGCACGGTGGAACTCCGTTGGTCAAAGGGGAAATGCGGAAGAAAGGCTTGCGGGAATGTGACTCACGAGGCGTACGAAGGGTTGTGCGAAGGTTGCGATCCGGTGAACACGACTTGCTGCGGCGTGAGTTCCACTTCAAGACGCGCCGGAGTCATGCACCGGGCAGACGACGCTCCAGGTGGCCGCCGCCCTATGGTTGGCTGATGCGCGCACGCCGTATCGACCGCCCCGCCGATCTCGACGTCGTCCGGGAGTCCTATGACCAGGTGGCCGACAACTACGCACACATGGTGGCGACCACCGGTATGGGCGACATTCGCCGCCGCCCCTGGCTCAAGGCATCGATCGACGCCTTCGCAGACACCGTGGCCGACCTCGGGCCCGTCCTGGACGTCGGCTGCGGCCCCGGCACGGTGACCGGCTACCTCGCCGAACGCGGAGTCGACATATCCGGGGTGGACCTCTCCCCCCGCATGATCGAAAACGCGCGCCGGCTGTATCCGCAGTGCCGCTTCAGCGTCGCCTCCGCCACCGAGCTCGACCTCGACGAGGCATCCCTGGGAGGGGTGCTCGGATGGTGGTCACTGTTCAATCTCCCCCGCGCCGTCCTCCCGCAGGTCCTTGCCCTGTTCGCACGCGCGCTGAAGCCGGGCGGACACTTCATCACCGCCACACACGTCGGCGACCAGGATGCGGTGCGCACCGAGGCCTACGGCGGGGTGCCCGTTCGCTGGACCACACACCAGTGGCGCCCGGAACAGCTCGTCGACCTGATCGACCAGGCCGGACTACACCCCGTCGCCGAGCTACGCCTCCCCGCGAACGGGCAGACCGGGCCGGGCGTGATCGTCATGGCCGAGCGTCCCGCCTGAATCGGGGAGTGCCAATCAGCGGCGCCGGGAACATCCAGTCCGGTCGGCACGGTTGCACCGACCGAGGGACCTGCGCCGTACGGACGGGGGCCACCGGGCCATCCACCCCACCAGGGCCCGGCCCTCAGGGTCGCGGTCGCCCCCCGCGCACTTTGCTGACTACGTATTCCTACCGAAGGACTGTTTTCATGACTGACCGGCCCTTGACGCTCATGGCAGTGCACGCCCACCCCGACGACGAGGCAACCGGAACCGGAGGGGTCCTCGCGCGGTACGCGGCAGAGGGCATCAGGACGGTCCTCGTGACGTGTACCGACGGCGGCTGCGGTGACGGACCGGGGGGTCTCAAGCCGGGCGACCCCGGGCACGACCCGGCTGCCGTCGCCCAGATGCGCCGCCGGGAACTCGAGGAGAGCTGTGACGTACTGAAGATCAGCGATCTGGAAATGCTGGATTACGCAGACTCCGGGATGGTGGGCTGGCCGAGCAACGACGCCCCTGGATCCTTCTGGCAGACCCCCGTGGAGGAAGGGGCCGCGCGGCTCGCGGAACTCATGCGGCACTACCGGCCCGATGTCGTCGTCACCTATGACGAGAACGGCTTCTACGGCCACCCCGACCACATCCAGGCTCACCGCATCACGATGGCGGCGCTGGAGATGGTCACGCTGACCCCGAAGGTGTACTGGACGACGATGCCCCGCTCGGCGATGCAGCGCTTCGGGGAGACCATGCGCGAGTTCGGGGAGGACATGCCGGAGCCGGATCCTGCCGAGGCCGCCGCGATGGCCGAGATCGGCCTCCCCGACGACGAGATCACCACGTGGGTGGACACCACCGCGTTCAGCGGTCAGAAGTTCGATGCGCTGGCCGCGCACGCCAGTCAGGGCGAGAACATCTTCTTCCTCAAGATGGGCAAGGAAAGGTTCGGCGAGCTGATGGGCATGGAGACCTTCGTACGCGTCAAGGACGCCACCGGCGCCGCCGCACCCGAGAACGATCTCTTCGCCGGCCTGCGCTGACTCGCCCGGCCGCCAGGGCCTGGGTCCGGGTCAGGGGCTGGGCCCGGGAGAACTCGGCGTCCTGGTCGGCCGTGGTCGACATCTACCACTCCCCCGCCAGGGCCGACCACAGCCGTCGGGGTGGTGGCAGCAGCTACCACCACCCCGACCACTCCACGGTCAGCGCGTGAATGTGGGCCAGGGTGTGTCGGTTTCGACGGCGGCGGTGTAGTCGATGCCGGGGACGGAGAAGCCATAGAGGCGGCGGACCTCGTCGCTGAACCAGTCGAGGTCGGCGAGTTCGGTGATGGTGTCGCTGGTGGACGCGCCCCAGCGTTCCGCGACGGCACGCTGCACGGCGGGGTCGAGTTCCCAGGTGTCCAGGCGGACCCGGCCCTCGTCATCCAGGCCGAGGGGGCGGGCTCCGGTCAACTGGTCCCACAACTGGACCAGTTGACCGATCGGCGCCACCATGGCATCACCCAGGACGCCGCGCAGCAGGCCGACGTACAGGGCGATGCCGGGGATCGCGGTCGAGGACTGAGTCACGGCGGCGGCATTGACCGAGGTCACGGCCCGGCCGCCAAGTGTCTTGCCGAGGCGATGGTCCAACGTGCGCGCGGTGGCTTCCAGATGGGACTTCGCGACGCCGATGGTGCCCTGCCGGTAGATCGCCGCGGTGAGGGGCGAGCCGATGTAGGACAGGGCGGCGGTGGTGAAGCCGTCGGCGAGCAAGGACCGGTCGGCCAGGAAGGTGACCCACCGTTCCCAGTCGGTGCCGCCCATCACCGCCACGGTCTGGTCGATGTCATCGCCCTCGGCCGGCGCGGTGGTGACCTCTTTCACTTCCGGGGCACCGTTCTCGTCGAAGACGAGGGACTTGGTGGTGTGCGACGAGCCGATCGGCTTGAGGACAGAGGCGTACGTGTCGCCGGTGTCGGGGTCGGTGCGGCGAGGCGCGGCCACCGAGTAGATCAGGAAGTCGAGGCGTCCCCCGAACCGCTCGGCGAGGAGGTCAGCCACCTGCTCCTTCACTGCGTCGCTGAACGCGTCGCCGTTGACGAAGACCATGTCCCGCCCATGCTGTTGGGCGAGCAGGGACGTCGCAGCGGTGCGATACCAGCCCGCGGTGCCGGTGCGCCGCCCGGGCGCCTTTTCCAGGCATACGCCGATGCCACGGATACCGACGCGGGCCAGGCCCGCGACCGTCGCCGCCAGGCCGTATCCGGCGGACGAGCCGATGACCAGGGCCACCGGCCCTTCGTCCCCGACGGGGGCCGGGGAGGGGACGGCCTGCCACATCTCGTCCACCAGTTGCCTGCAGCCGGCAGGATGGGAATCGAGGAACAAGAAGCCTCGGCTCTTGGGCGCAATGACGCGCTCGCTCACAGTGGGGTCCCCCTGCTGTCGTCACGGACAAGGACGCGGCCGCCACCTGGCCGCCGTGTCCTGCAAGTCTGGGGCCGTGCAACGGAACAGGGTGATCTTGACCGGCACAACGATGCCCGGCCGAGCTTGGAGGGTTTCACCAGCTCTGCCCTCGAAGAAAATCCGCTGCCCTGTCGGAGTGGTGCTTCCGTAGGATCACGTCATGACTGCAGATGCCCCGCTCACCCGTGAATCGTTCCGGCGCCTCCATCCGATCAACACGCCCCGCTCGGTGACCCAGTTGCCGGATCGGGTCTGGACTGACGAGGACTGGGACCGAATCCGGCGCGGATACCGAGCCCAGGACATGGACCAGAAGTGGAATGTCTTCGCTGAGGACAACGTCCTTTTCATGCATCGGAGTTGGACCGGTCACGGAGTGTATGAGGCGTCCTTCGCCCCGACGGCCGGCGGGAGGAGGATCGCCTCTGCTGTGGTGGAGGCCGACCGGGAGCGCTACCGGAGCGTGGGCGATGAGTACGACCGTCTGATGCTGGAGCTGATCATCAGCGCGATCGTCCTCGGTGAGCCGGCCGACGACCTCCGGTCCGGTCTGGTGGAGCTGTCTGCTCGGGCTTCAGGCAAGAGCGACATTTCCTCCGGTCTGGTGCAGCACAGCGTTCTTGGGCTGCGCTCTGGTTCATAGGATCTCCTACGCGAGGCCCCCGTTGCTCATGAGCAGCTGGCCGTTGATCCATTCGCCTTCCCGGGAGCACAGGAAGTCCACCAGGTGCGCAGTGTCCTGCGGGGTTCCCAGGCGGCCGAGCGGGGCGCTGCGCACGCAGTGCTCCCGCACCTCCTCGGGCATCCAACCGGTGTCGATCGGCCCAGGGTTGATCGCGTTGGCTGTCACCCCGAGGTGGGCAAGTTCGTGGGAGGCGGCCAGCGTGATGCGGTCCAGGGCGCCCTTGCTCGCCCCGTAGGGAAGGTTGCCGACAGTGTGGTCGCTGGTGAGGCTGACGATCCGGCCGGTACCCCGTTCTGCGGCGAAGCGGCGCCCGAACTCGCGGATGAGCAGCCAGGGGGCGCGCGCGTTGACGGCGAAGTGGCGGTCGAAACTCTCGATGCTGGTATCGAGCAGCCCGGAGTCGACAGACTCGCAGTGGCTCATCACCAGCGCGGTGACCTTGCCCATCCGCTCTTCGACCTCGTCGAAAACGCGTGCCGGAGTGTCCGGGTCGGCGAGATCCGCCTCGATCGCGGTGGTGGACGCTCCGTGCTCGGCCAGAGTTTGCCGAATCGCCTCGGTCGCTCCTGGCTCGCTGCCCCAGCTCATGCGGGCGTCGTACGCACTCCAGTAGGTGAAGGCGATGTCCCAACCCGATGTGGCCAGCCGACGGGCGATCCCCGCACCGATCCCGACGGTGCGGCCCACCCCGGTGATCAGGGCGAGCGGGCGGTCCGCCGCAGCGGTCTGTCCGTGGGCAAGGTCGTCATGATCGATGTTCATCATCACGGTCCGGAATGCTTCACGAACGACACCGCAGCGTCAATCGTTCTCCTACGCCGTCCCGCTACCTCCTCCCACTGCGGGCTGGCTACGAACCCGTACGTGTGCCGGCTACGACTGAGGACCACCATCCACCATTCACGGCTGGAAGTACTCCGACATCAACTGGCTAACCCTTTCCGGCTGCTTGATGTCCACCGGGCGGAACTCCGCCATCGTCGGCTTCAGATCAATGACCGGGGTGCCGGAGACCGCGTCGAGCCCAACCACCGTTGGTTCGCGGCCCTTTACCGACTCGATGGCGCAGCACGTCACCCCGACTGCTGTCAGCTCAGATCCGGTTCCATTCAGCGACACCAGCGCCACATATTCCTAGGTCTCTAGGACGGGAGCCCCCATGTCCGAGCAGCAGATCCCTCGCATCTCCATGTCCGCCGAGGAGATCGAAGCAGTCCACCTCGACGCCCCGCCCAAGCTCAACGGCCAGGTCACCCTGCGGGACTACGATCCCCGCTGGCCTCTGATCTTCGAACGGGAAGCCGCGCGGATACGTGAACAGCTCAGCCGCCCCGAGCACCGGATCGAGCACCGGATCGAGCACGTCGGCTCCACTTCCGTGCCGGAGCTTCCCGCCAAGCCGGTCATCGACATGCTGTTGACCGTCCCGGATTCCGCCGCCGACGCCTCATATGTTCCTGCCCTGGAGGCTCTCGGTTTCGAGCTCGTCATACGTGAGCCCGATTGGTACGAGCACCGGGTTTTGCGCAAGTACGACCTCGACTCGAGTGCCGCTACGGCCAACCTGCACGTCCTGTCAGCGGGCTGCCCTGAGGCCGACCGCATGCTGCTCTTCCGTGACTGGCTGCGCAAGGACAGCGGCGACCGCAGGCAGTACGGCGACACCAAGCGCTTCCTGTCCCAACAGGAGTGGGAGTACGTGCAGAACTACGCGGACGCCAAGTCCGAGGTGGTCGCCGGCATCCTGGAACGGGCGGCGGCCGCGAGTTCCACAAATGCTGGCACATGACATCCTCGCGCAGCATCACGCTGCGCAGACGGGGCAGGGCCCGGACCGCGCGTCGCGGTCCGGGCCCTGGCCCGTGCTGTGCCGCCCTGCGGCGGCGATACGTCAGCTCTGTGCGGTCTCGTCGTCCGTCTGCTCGGTGCCCTCGGCAGCCTGGGTCTTCTCGCGCATCTTGCGCACGAGCTCCGCCTTCTGGTCGGCGGCACCCTTGCGGTCGAGGTTGCGGTGCGGACCGTTGTTCTGCCGTTCGGCGCGGGACAGCTTCTTGCGCTTGCCGCCGCCCATGCCCACGGGGTTGTTGATGTTCTTGCTCACGGGTTCTCCCGGATGATGTGAAGTGATCTACGGATTCAACGGTGGGGGACGGGCACGGCGACGTCGAAGGACGTCAGCAGGGGCCCATCACGCTCTCACTCGTAAATCGGCGTCTGGAAGAACATGACCTAGACGTTACCCGGTTCCGGCGCCCCCGCACACCAGATTTTTCGTCGCCCGGCGTCGCCCGGCGTCGTCCGGGCCTCGGCGAGCACCTAGGGCCGGCCGTTCCCCGCTGTGATGGGGTGGTTGGGCTCCACCGTCAATCTACCGGAAGGCCGCCGTCGTGACGTCCTCGTACCCATCCCTTACCCATGCACTGGCCGAAGCTCTGGTCGATGTCCTGCGGTTCATCGACGGCAGCGAAGACGAGCAAGTGGATCCGGATGACGCGGTCAAGGTACTCGAGGGCGTCGCCCACGTGGTCAGCACGCTGCCTGGTGATCAGCGCCGAGAGCTGATCGACCTGGTCAGCGAAATGACAGCTGCCGAGACCGACCCGGCCCGCCGCGAGTTCCTGGCAGAGTTCCCGGAGAGCTTTGGGTTGATCGACGACGCGTCGCCCTGAGGAGTTTCGACGGTATTCAGTGGATTCAGTGGTGGCCGCGATCAGGGCTGGGCGCAAGCGTGGCGTCGAGTGCTGCGCCCAGCGTCAGGTCGGGCGTGCGCCCTGGAGCAGCCGGAGGAATGCGGCAGCCCACTCGCAAGTGTGGAGTTAACGATCATTCCGCCGGTCTGAAGTCTTTGCGCTCCTTGGCATTGAAGCGCGCTTTCTTCTGGCGATTCCCGCACGTGTTCATGTCACACCATCTGCGGGAGCGGCTCTGACTTGCGTCGAAGAAAGCGGCCTGGCAGGTCGGTGACGCACACAGGGCCAGCTTTCCGTCTCGTTCGCCCGCGAGGATGCTGACCGCGTCGGCGGCGATCACGCTGAGGGCATCCTCCACGCGGGAAGCCGAGCTGAGCTGCCATCGCCGCTTGCCCTCAGGCGTCAGGGTGGCCGCGGCCCGCCCCTGAGCGCTGCAGTCATTGATGACTTGGACAGCAGATGCGGGCAGAGAGTCCTGGGTCGCGGCCGCCGTCGCGGCGGCGTGAATCGACTCCCTCAGCTTCCGAGCGAGTTCGAGCTGGGCTGTGGTGCAGGAATTCACGGCCAGGCCGTTCACCGCCAGCCAGTCGACGAGTCGCTGCGGCGTGGGAATGCACTCCACAGCGTCGCCACGACGCTCCGTCAGAGTCGCGGTGAAGCTGGTCGCCAGGACCCTGCCGAGGCGAAATTCAGGAAACTCGACACGCATGGAACCACCTTAGCAGGTTGCGGGCATATCTTGAGGACTGCTAGAACCGTCTTAGCCGGTTCGCGAAAAGTGCGCCGGATCCACCACGATCAGGAGGTCTCATGAACCGTCCGACCAGCGACGCGCAGGGCTTTGAAGCCCACGCGACTGAGGCCGACCTCGACGATCTGCGCGCGCGACTGGCCGCGGTGCGACTGCCGGAGACCGAAACGGTCCATCGCGCCGCGCCCGGCCCTCGCCGATGGGCACAGGGCGTTCCTCTCGCCGACCTCGTCGACGTCGTGAACTACTGGCGCACCGGGTACAACTGGCGATCGTTCGAAGCGCGCCTCAACCAGATCGGCCAGTTCCGCACGACCATTGACGAGGTGGGAATCCACTTCCTGCACCGCCGATCCGCGCGCGCGGATGCCACTCCCCTGGTCTTGACCCACGGGTGGCCCGGCAGCATTGCCGAGTTCATCGACGTAGTGGACGAGCTGGCAGATCCGAAGGACGCGGGCGCGCCGGCATTCCACGTCGTGGTCCCGTCGTTGCCGGGCTTTGGCTACAGCGACAAGCCGGCCACCACCGGGTGGGGCATCGAAAAGATCGCGGCCGCGTGGGTGGAACTGATGGGAAGGCTCGGCTACAGCAAGTTCGTGGCCCACGGCGGCGACTGGGGAGGTGTGATCACCACGGTCCTCGGCGGCAGGTTCCCGGCGCATGTTCTCGGCATCCACACAACGACCCCGCAGGCACCGCCCAGGTTGACTACGGACGGACTGACGGCGGCCGAACGCACATGGACCGAGGAAACCCGCGCTTTCTGGGACGGCCCCCGCGCGGCGTATGCGAAGCAGCAGGCGGCCCGACCACAGACCATCGGCTACGCGCTCGTCGACTCACCGGTCGGGCTCCTCGCCTGGATCCTCGACAAGTTCGCCGAGTGGACAGACACCGAGGACAGCCCGTTCGAGACGATCTCGATGGACCGCGTTCTCGACGACGTGACGCTGTACTGGCTGACGCGGACCGGAGCGTCGGCGGCCCGTATCTACTACGAAAGCCACGACTCGCTCGACCCCGAACTGCGGGTCGACGTCCCGTCAGCAATCAGCGTGTACCCCCGCGACATCGAGAAGTGCCCGCGCCCGTGGGCACAGGAGCGGTTCCGGCAGATCGTCCGGTGGAGGTCGCCCGAAACCGGGGGGCACTTCCCGTCGCTGGAGGTCCCCGAGTTTTTCGTCAAGGATCTGCAAGAGGGCCTCGCGGCAGTGCTGGCCGCGGGTCGGTGAACGCGGCTGGGCGACGGCGCCCGTTGGTCGGCCCAAACCGGAGCCGGCCGCGTCACCCACGTGTCAGAACAACACACCCAGCCCCTGTGCTTCCCCGAGCTCGGACAATCCTTCCGATTCGCAGGCAGGCTTCCCCCTCACAGATGGCGCGGTGGACTGTTGCGAATGGCCGAGCGACGGGCCCACAGCGCGCACGCCAGCAGCACCAAACCGACGAAACAGTAGGCCCATGCGTTGGTGCTGCCCCTGGCCGCGCCGACGGCCCAGGCGATCGACCAGATGGAGAGCAGGACGCACAGGGCGGTCCAGGCGAGCGTCCACATCTGGTTGCGCGCAGCAAGACGCTGCGGAGTACCTCGTTCCATTTCGCCCATGTCAGGCGATCCGCGATGCTCGTCATGAGTCGTCATACGTTGCCGGATGCCCCCGATAACCCGAGTGAACCGCCTATGAGCCGCGCATGGGATGCGCCCTGCCCATCTCTCCCCCACCCATGGCGCGGCGGAAGCATCGCCACCGCCAATGGGCCGACAAATGACGGATGTTGACGTCCCGTTGACGTGTGCCGTCCCTCCCGCCACGCTCGGAAGGCACGTGCGCACCTTCCCTCCTCTGCCCCCCATGGAGTGCTCTGATGACCAGACGCACCACCCGACTCATCCTCTCGCTTGTCATGCTCATTGCCGCCACTTTGGGCGGTGTTGTCGCTGCCACTGGAACTGCTCAGGCCGACGGCTGCTACACGTGGTCGCGCACCTTGTCCCAAGGGGCATCGGGTGCCGACGTGACGCAGTTGCAGATCCGGGTGGCGGGTCACGCCGGCAACGGCGGCGTGCTCGCCATCGACGGCGCCTACGGACCGGCGACGACCGCCGCGGTCAAACGGTTCCAGTCGGCTTACGGACTGGCCGCGGACGGGGTCGCCGGTTCGGCGACCTTCAGCAAGATCTACGCCCTCCAGGACAACGACTGCACACCGATCCACTTCACTTACGCCGAACTCAACACCTGCAACTCCACCTGGGCGGGCGGCGCAGTGAGCGCGAGCACCGCGAAGTCGAACGCGTTGCGCACCATGTGGAAACTTGAGGCATTGCGGCACGCACTGGGCGACCAGCCCATCCGCGTGACCAGCGGCTTCCGCTCACATGCCTGCAACGACGCGGTCGGCGGAGCAGCCGGCAGCCGCCACTTGTACGGCGATGCGGCCGACCTCGGCTCGGGCCCGCACACGCTGTGCCGACTTGCCCAGCAGGCCCGCAACCACGGCTTCAACGGGATTCTCGGCCCCGGCTACCCGGGCCACGGCGACCACACCCACCTCGATCACCGCCCCAGCCGCTTCTGGTCGGCGTCGAGCTGCGGCATCTGATCACACCGGCGGGCGCGCCCGAGTTAAACGGGAGCGCCTGCCGGTCAACTCGCAGCAGTCGTAGAACAGTTCACCGGAGATGCGGAAGGCACCGTTCGTGCCGCCAGTTGTCCAGTCCGGTGGCGGCCGCAGCATCGAGAGCTCGCCCGCCACCATGAATCCGGCACCGTGAACCTGGCGCCGTGAACCCTGCGCCATGAACCTGGCACCAACCGCCGGTGAACTCCGTACAACCAGCCCCACCCTTCGACGGTCCCACCAGTACAGACCTACACCCCCGTCGACCGAGTGGGAGCCACCGTGCCGCACAGCCGCCGCCTTCTGACGTACGCCATCGCGGCCGCCGCTGCGGCCACCGCCGGGTTCGTGTTCCCGCCCGGTGCCACCGCTGCCGCACCCGGCACCGTCACGAGCGACTTCAACGGGGACGGCTACGCGGACCTCGCCGTCGGTGTCCCGGACGGAACCGTGGCCGACCAGGTCAAGGCCGGGTACGTGAACGTCGTCTGGGGCGGCCCGAAGGGTGTCGGCGCGCATGGAAGCGTCCGTGTCACCCAGGCCACGCCCGAAGTTCCCGGCTCCCCGGAGGCGGGCGACCGCTTCGGGGCGTCCGTGACCCTGACCGACCTCAACGGCGACGGCATCGCCGAACTGCTTGCCGGCGCCCCCGGCGAGGACGTCACCGACCGCGGCACGGACGCGGGCATGGTCATCGTCGTCGGCGGATCGAAGACCGGGCCGGGGCCGGGGTCGACGGTGCTGACCGGGCCCTCGCCGTCGGCCGCCTACGGCAAATCCATCGCTGCGGCCAACCTGACCGGCGGCGACAACAAGGCGATCGTGGTCGGCGGCACGGACAAGGTCGTCGCTCGTGTCATCGTGGGCGAGGACAGCATGGTCACCACCGTCGTCGCCGCCCCCATGGGCGGCCGCGCGCCCGTCCTGGCCACCGGCGACTTCGACAGCGACGGCACGGCGGACCTGGCTGTGGCGTACTGGACCACGGGCGACCCCAACACGCAGTCCCACGTGCGGCTGTGGAAGTGGGACGCCGAGAACTCGAAGATGACCAACTTCTGGAACACGGACAACGCCGGTGTGACCTCCCTTGCCGCCGGTGACTTCGACGGCGACGGCCACGAGGATGTGGCCCTCGGTGAATGCCGTGAGATCGCCGACGAGAACATCGACGACCCGTGCGGCCCCGAGGGTCTCGCCAAGGGCGGCGGCATCCACGTTCACTACGGAAGCCCAGCGAGCGGCTCCTTCGGCACGCGTGCCCAGACCCTCAACCAGGACACCGCGGGCGTGCCGGGGGTGGCCGAGGGCGGCGACCGCTTCGGTGCCTCCCTCGCCGTCTCCGACGTCAACCGCGACGGCCGCGAGGACCTGATCGCGGGAGCTCCCGGTGAAGCCATCGGGAGCGAAGCGGGGGCGGGCGCCGCGTGGCTGCTGCGCGGTGGTGCGCACGGCCTGGTCGACACCAAGGGTGCTGCCAGTTCCCTCTCCTGGAACCAGGACACGTCCGGTGTCCCGGGTGTTGCCGAAGCGGGTGACGCCTTCGGCGCGGCGGTCGCCGGGGGCGACTACAACGCCGATGGGATACCGGACGTCGCGGTCGGATCCCCGGGCGAGAACGCCTCCCTGGGCGCCGCATGGCTCTTCCCCAAGGGTGCGGCCGGTGCCTCGGCAGCCTTCTCTCCCCGCACACTCAACCTCCCTTACCTCTCCACGGCTCACCAGTACGGCAAGCCGCTGAGCAGCCACTGAATACGCAGCAGCTGCCGCGGACGCAGTGGCTGCGGATCGGCCATACGTCGCCAGGAGCCTGCTGGATCGGGTGCAACGCGACCTGTTGGTGCTCCGGCAGCCACTCGGCTTCACCGCCGACTTCGATCGCAGCGGCGACGAACTTCTCCGTGTCCATGCGGGACGACCCGTCTTCGGCCGGCTCCCGCTGCATCACAGCATCGGTGGCCGGCACGGAGACATAGGCCTGCTCCACCGTCGTGCGCTAGACGTGACCGCGCCCCCGACATCGTTGTCGAGGGCACGGCCTGGGCGGATCGCCGCAGCCTCAGAGGATGCGGCAGCCCCCGGGGGAGCACCGCGCACCGGAGCAGGCGGTCGCCCTACGGCGTGTAGACGGCGTCACTGCCGTACAGCTCCCTGGTGAACGCGGAGACGTCGGCGCTGCGATCGGTGCCGTCGAGGTTGTACGTCAGGTAGACGCCGTATCCCCCGCTGACGGTGCGGCGGGCGAGGTCAGCGGCAGTGCTCTGCGAGGTACGGCCGATCTCGACGGCCGCCGGCGACAGCTTCGACTTGGGCAGGGCGATGGCGGGGACCTGCCAGGTTCCGTAGTACGGGTTCCAGGCGTAGTCGAACTTGGAGGAGATGTCGACGCCGCCGTAGGACAGGCGGGATGCGGCCGGGCCGATGTTGTAGAGGCTGATGATCTTGTCCGGCATGTTGGCGCGCAGTGCCGACACCAGGTGGACGAACGAGCTGGCGTTGGGCTGACCGGTGCCGTTGTTGCCGTACTCGGCGTATTCGTCGTCGAAGTCGATGCCGTCGAGACCGTACTTGGTCACGGTGTCCGACATCTGCTTGGCGAATGCCGAAGCAGCCTGCTGGGACGGGAAGTTGGCGAACCCGGCGCCCTGGTGATTGCCGAGGACGGAGAGGACGACCTTGATGCCCTTCTGCTGCAGCGGCCGTATCTGCGTGTCGGCGTTGTCGAGGACGCGCTGCACGTTCTCGTTGAAGTGCAGGTACGCGGCTTTCTTGCTCGTGTCGTAGTTGATGTTCGCCGCGAAGATCACGGCGACGTCGAAGACGTTGTCGCCGCCGTCGGCGAGCTTGTACTTGCCGACGTTGAGCATGCTGTTGTTGTTCACCTCGACGTACGCCACCGAGGTTGGCCCCTGTTTCGCTGAAGCGGGAGCGGGGGTGGGAGTGGGCGCGGGGGCCGCTGCCGCGCCGGTCGTGGCGATCGCGCCGAATGTGAGGGCCGCGACGGCCGAGAGAGCGAGCGCGGCGGTCCGCACTCTGCTCCGTACCAGAGTGAACATCGTTGATCGGTCTCCCATCGCACGGTCGGCGCTCCCGACTTGTTCGGAAGCGCCGAGTGAGCTTCCCGATCTTTTCGCTCCCGTGACCGAATCCCCAGAACGAGGAGCGAACTCTTCACGATTCCCACCCATGACTCGCCACAACCCAGCGTCAGGACACACGAGTTACCGCATCCAAACCGCCTCGGCTGCGCGCATCACGGTCACCGGGGGGCGCTCCCTAGTTGAAGACGTACCAGCTGAGGGTGATGGCCGCGGTCTTGCCCCCGCCATCCTTGACGGTGATCCGGCTGGTGTGGATGCCCCAGGCCGTGGGGGTCCCGGAGATCGTGCCCGTGGTGGCGTTGATGGCCAGGCCCGCGGGCAGGCCGGTGGCGGTGAAGGTGCGGGTTCCGGTGCCGCCGGCGGCGGTCAGGGGCAGGGAGTAGGGACGCCCGGTGTACACGGTCTGGTTGCCGGGATGCGTCAGGGTGAGGGTGCCTCCGCCGGGCGCGCTGACGGTCCAGGCGAATGTGGTGCTGCCGGTCTTTCCGGCGGCGTCGGTGGCTGTGAGGGTCACTGTGCTGGTGCCTGCCGTGGTGGGCGTCCCGGTTACGGTTCCGGTACCCGTGTCGATCCGCAGGCCCGAGGGCAGCCCCGAGGCGCTCCACTTGTAGGGGGCCGTGCCGCCCTGAACGGTGTTGTTCAGCGTGGCGCTCTGCCCCACCGTGCCCCTCTGGTCGCTCACGGCACCGACGGTGACCTCGCCGGGCTGAGGGTTGCTGGTGGCCAGGGCCAGGTTCCACTTCTGCAGGGCTTCGTTGACGGGCTGGAAGATGGTGTTGGTCACGCCGGAGCTTCCGCAGGTGGCGCTGCCACCACCCGAGTGCAGCCCTACGGCCTTGCCACCCGCGGCGGCGACGTAGGAACCCCCTGAGTCTCCGCCGGAGGAGCAAGCATCCGTCCAGGAGAGGCCGTCGATGACGACATTGCCGTAGTCGACGCTCTGGTTGACCTTGGTGATCTCTCCGCAGCGCCAGCCGCTGGTCTGGCCGGAGCGGCAGACGCTCTGCCCGACGACGCCCTCGACCGAGCCGGTGACAGTGACATCGCCCTGCCCGTAGCCGGAAACCTTCGGTGACAGGTCCCATCCGGCCTGGTCGACGGCCACGAGGCCGAAGTCGCCTTCGCGTGCGTTGATGCTGTGGCTGCCGCCTTGGTTGGAGGTGCCCAGGCGGCTGCCGTCCTTGCCGTAGGCGGGTTGGTTGGCGTCGTTGGTGCAGTGTCCGGCGGTGAGGAAGCCCTTCGTGCCGCCGGATGCGGTCACTGAGAAGCCGACGGAGCAGGGGCTCTCGCTGCCGGGTATCCACTTCTCGCCGCCGACGACGCTGCCCTGCTGCTGACGCGGCGCGTCGGCGATCGTGGAGTGACTGACGATGCCTCCCAGGCTGCGCAGTCTCTCGATGAGGCGCCCGGTCTCCTTGGTGTGCCGGTCGGCGGCGGTGACGACGGCGATGCGCCCGGCGCGAGGATCGACGCCCCAGGAGACGACTCCGGGGACGTCGCGGACCTGTCCGCGGACCACGGCGAGGGTCTCGGCCAGTTGGCGCGGTGTGTAGGCGGTGCGGTGGGCAATGGCTCCGAGCCGTTCGGCGGTCGCCGCGTCGGCGGAGCTGGTGACGTTGGCGTGCAACCGTCCCGACGCTCCGTCGAACCACAGGCCGACGACCCGGTCGCCGAGGGTGGAGCCGAGTCGCGTGGCCACGTCCCTGGCCGCCTTCTCGTCGGCGAGGCGGGTACGGGCCTGCTCCGGCGTCAGGTTCAGGTCGCGCTGCAGGGCGGACACGAGACCAGGAGCCGGGGGCTGGGAAGCAGAATCGCCCTGTGCAGCGGCGAGTTGGGGAAGCGCGGCGAGGGTGAGGCACGCGAGGGTGCCGGCGAGGGCAGCACGTAGCGTGGCGCTACGAGGGGTGTTGCGAGGGATGCTGGGCATGGGCATGGTGGGGGCCTTTCTGCTGTGTCTGTCGCGACCCGACGCTCAGGTGGCTGCCGGGGCGCGACGCTGATGCGACTGCCACGCCGCGACACTGTTGCGATGGCCGCGGGGCGACATGGACCGATAGCCGTGCAGCCTCGTGGCTCCATCCGCCCGCGGCCATCAGAGGAGTCCCTGGCGTCACGGCCTGGGCCAGGTCAGGGAGCCGATCGTGTTCGCCGACGCGGATCAGCCGGCCCACGGGCGGGCCGCACCTGCCATGTGGTGGGTCGTTCGTACGTCGACCTTGGAATGCGCGGGGGTTCAGTCTCCGGTGGCCGGGGCGCGACTCCGACACGGGCCTGAGGGTTTTCCCTTGCGGACGGGATCCGTGCTGGATGGGCTGTGCCCCCAGAACCTAGGCTCACGGACGTGACCGAGATGCGGGAGCGGGGCAACGCGAACGACGCGTGGTGGCCGGAGCAGGACCGGATGGTGCGGGAAGTGGAGGCTGACCTGCGTGCGCTGGGCCGCGTCGTGGTGAGTGGGCCCTGGGGCACGGGAAAGTCTTACGTGCTAAGGGAGTTGGCCCGGCGCGCCGGCGCCGCGGAGGACACGCGATGTCTGCCGCTGACGGGGAGCAGGCAGCTGGAGTGCGAGCCGTACGGGCTTCTGGCGCAGCTGGCCGAGATGTTGCCACCGTCGCTGGAAGCCGCGCCGCCCGCCGCGCCGTCCCTTGGCCTGCGCCCGGAGCTCTGCGAGGCGAACCCACCGAGCGTCGCCTCCACAGCAAGGGCTATACGTCAGTTGTGCCTCGAAGACGGCGCGGGGGGCTGGACGGTTCTGGTCGACGACGTACACCTGGCCGATCAACTGAGCCTGGAAGTACTGGACTTCTGCTGCCGCACGCTTCCCCCCTCCCGCCTGCGGGTGGCCTTCTCCCTTCCGTCCTTCCGCTGCGCAGCGGGCGAGCAGAGTGCCGTGCTCGGCGGGGGTCACGTCCCCTGGGCCGAGCTCCGGATGCTGACCGAGGCCGAGGTCGCCGCGGCCCTGGTCGCGCAGGGCATCTCCGCCGGGCACGCCGCCTCCGTGCATCGCGACAGTGGTGGCCATCCGCTGCTTGCCCGTGCCGCGGCGAGCTCACTGCGCACGGACCGCGGGCCCACCACCCAGCCGGGCCGCCTGGCGCAGGCATGGTGGCAGTCGGTTCCCACCTCTTGGCGAGGCACCCTCACCGCGCTGGCACTGGCTCGGTCGGCCGATGCCGCGCTGTTCCGCGCCTGCGGATACGCCGACGCCGAATGCGACGTGGACCGAGCGGGCAGAGCGGGTCTCATCAGCCGCGATCCGTCAGGGACAGCCTCCTTCACCTCCGAACTACTACGACGGCAGGCCGAGTTCGCGATCGACCCCACCGCGCGGGCAGCCCTCCATCACACTCTGGCCGCCGCCACCCCGGACCCACTCGCCGCAGCCCGGCATCGCCTGCTGGCCACTGCCGGCCCCGACGAACAAGCCGCACAGGACGGCGTGGCCGCGGCCCGCACAGCAAGGGCCTGCGCCGAGCCAGGCCTGGCCGCTGAACTCATGCAGCTGTCGGCGCGGCACACCGCCGCCGCCGACCGGTCTCTCCTCCTGGAACGCTGGCTCCAGGCCTGCCGGGACGCGGCGGACGCCGGAGACGCCGACCTCGCCTCACGTGCCGTCGCCGCACTGACCCTGCTGCGCTCCCCCGACGCAGAGGCCGAAGCGCTGCTGGCGCTCCTGGAGGCGCACGGCCAAGGGCTGGAGAACCAGAGCGCGACCCTGGCCCGTCTGACGGCCCTGACCCGTTCCCACCCCTCGCTGCGCGCCCGGCTCGGCCTCTACACGGCCATACGGCACAACATCGCGGGCCGCCCCCAGGAGTCCCTGGCCGCGGCCGAGCAAGCGGCGCTGGACGCCCGGTCCTCCGCCCGGCCGGACATCGAGGCAGCCGCCCTGACCATGCAGGCCCGCATCGAACGCCTCATCCGCTGCGGTGACGCCAAGGCCACCCTCGCCCGGGCGCTCGCGGTCAGCCCCGAGCTTCCGTCCGGACAACTCCGCTACGGCCCCCACTACTTGAGACTCCGCCACGCTCTCTACGACGACGACCACGCGACCGCGCAGAGCGGCCTGCACCATCTGCTCGCGCACGCCGAGGCCACGGGAAGCGCTGAGGACCTCCAGGAGATCTGGCGCAGTCTCGCCGAGAGCGACCTGCGCCGGGGCCACGTCGCCGCCGCCGAAGGCTGGAGCCGACGCGCCCTGCATCTCGCCCGTACGCTGCGCCTCTCCCCCGGCCCCGCGTGCGCCACGCATGCCCTTGTACAGGTCGAGAGGGAAGGTCCCGGCCACGCCGCCACCACCGCCCGATGGGGTCTGCAGCAGTCCAAGGAAGAAGAAGACAACATCTTCACGGCGCGCAACCTGCACGCCCTGGCCCAAGCACTGCTGTGCCTCCGCCAATTCGACGCGGCGGCGGCCGCCTTGAGTGAGGTGGCCCACCTCGAACAGCAGCAACATACTGCCGATCTCGCAGCCTTCAAGTGGCACCATCTGTACGCCGACGCACTCACCCTGGCCGGCCGGCCGGACCAGGCCGAGCACTTCCTCACGCGGCTCGCCGAGGAGCACCCACAACCGGCCCCGGCTGTCACCGCGGCCCTGCTCCGCAGCCAGGCGCGGATCGACCTCCACCACCACCGGACCGACCAGGCCGCCGGCCGTCTGACCGAAGCGTCCCTCGCCTTCGACGCGTCACAGCTGCCCCTCGAGCACGCACACACCTTGGTCCTGCTGGGTCAGGCAGAGCAAAAACGACGCCGAGCAGCCGCCGCACGACGCCACCGGGAACACGCCCACGACCTCTACACGCAGGCCCAGGCGACCTACCGCACCGAGCGCACCCACCACCTCCTCCACCGATTCGACCGCACCGCGCCGTCCGGCCCGGGGCAGGAACTGACGCAGGTCGAAGCGGACATAGCCCGACAGGTCGCCTCCGGGGCATCCAACCGGGAGGTGGCCAACACACTCTTCATCTCCGTCAAGACGGTCGAGTCCCACCTGAGCCGCATCTACCGCAAACTCGCCCTGACATCTCGCACCCAACTGGCCTTGCGGATGCGGACGTAGCGACTGGGTTGTCAGTGCACAGGCTTAGCATCCGCCCGTGAACTTCGAAACCCACCTGCCCCACGGCATTGCGCTGCCGCCAGGCCGCATGATCACTTCGGATGAAGGCACCGGCAAGGTCCAGCCACTGTGGTTGAGCGACGTGTCGCCCGCGCTGGACCTGTGGCCCCAGCTTCGTGCGGTGCACGCCGACTCCGGGCTGTGGCCACTCCTGCTCGAATCCTCGGACCCGCAGGACGAGGACTTTCGCCCCTGGGGTTGCGGTGAACTGTGGCCCGAACACATGTCAGCCCCGACGGATCACAACCCTGAGGCGCTCCTCGGCCGCTGGTGGTGCGACCACACCGCCACGGACGAGGGGGACGACCAGCTCACGGCGAAGGAACGGCTGGCCATCACGGCCCCCTTCGGCCGGACGTGGCCCGGCATCGCCCCCGCCCCACCACCCGCCACCGACTCTGACGCCGACGAGATGGCGGACCAGTACGCGCGAAACTTCCTGGCCGGGAACCCACACGCACGCCTCGGGCTTGTCACCGCGTTCCGCAGCGCGGCCACTCTCGCCGCAGTCGGCTGGGAGGGCCCAGCCAGCTACGACAACGACACGGCTCGCTTCGGAGCCGTCATCCGCGACTGGGAGCAACGCTTTGGCGTCCGCGCCGTCGGCGTCGGACCCAGCACCCTGCACCTCAGCGTCGCCTCTCCCCCAACCACAGCTGAGCATGCCCTGGCTGTCGCGGCCGAGCACTTCGCTTTCTGCCCGGACAACATCTGGCAGGGCGAGTACCGGGACCTGAGGTCCTACGCCGAGGGCCTGATCGACCTCAACTGCTGGACGTTCTGGTGGGACTGAAAGGAAGATCCAGTAGTCCCTTCATGTCCCCGTCGACGCTGCCAGGGGGTAGGTCGTGCCGCGGCCACGGCTGCTGGCTGATCCCGCCGACGTCGTCACCGGACTGACCAGCGCGTCGCGAACTACGCGACACGCTCGTGATCGATGAACGCGGTCAACTCGTTCACGGTTGCCTCGGGCTGCTCGTCGGGAATGAAGTGTCCGGCCTGTGGGATGACAGCACCGGTCGCGTTCTCTGCCCACGGGCTGATGGAAGCGGCCATGTCGGGGATCGACCCATGGGAGCTGGAGATTCCGAGGACCGGGAGGGTCAAGTGCCCTCGTTGCAGGGCGTCATGGTTTCTGCGCGCTGATTCCGCGGCGTCGCGGTAGTAGGCGAGAGACGCCGAAAGGCCTCCCTCGGCCGCGAGGGCGGCGCCGTAATGGTCGATCTCGACGCCGTCGAAGGTGTTCGGGGACAGGGATTTGGCCTTCAAGAACCAGCCGACGTAGTCACGCTCGCGGCCAGTGAGCAGAGTCTCGGGCAGTTCGGGCACCAGGTGGAAGGCGAAATGCCAGGTCTTCCAGGCCCGGTCGGGATCCGTTGGGATGGAGTCCGGGAGGGTGATGCCGGGAATGCCTGCGTCAAGCAGAGCAACGCCATGCAGGCGCTCTTCGTACTTCAGGGCCAGCGAGAAGGCGACCCAGGCCCCGATGTCGTGGGCTACGAGCCAGTACTTCGGCACGTTGAGCGCAGTCAGCGCTGCCTGGACACGCGAAGCGACGGTGTGCGTGTCGTAGGCCCCTTGAGGGCGGTCGGAGTGACCCTGCCCAGGCAGGTCGATCGCGATCACGTGATATCGCTCGGCAAGCCCTGGCATCACCTTTCGCCATGCCCACCAGGTCTGCGGGAATCCGGCGAGCAGGACGACGGTGGGACCGCTCGGCCGACCGCCTTCCACGGCGTGAAGCCGGATTCCTTCCGCGTCGACCCAGCGATGAGCGAAACCCGCAAGGTCGTACAGCGGCAACCCGGGGACCGGGTTCTCGTCGCGGGAGCAGGTCGGGGCTATGGCGTCGTCGGTCATGTGTTGAGCCTACGTCATCTTGAACTGGATAGTTCAAGATAGGATGGGCGGGGCCACAACGGCTGGTCCAAGAACGAGGTGCATGCCTGATGGCCGGGAAGAAACAGTTCGACGTGGACATCGCGCTCGACGCAGCGATGATCCAGTTCTGGCGGGCCGGATACGCCGAAACGTCTCTCGACGACCTCTCCAGGACGACCGGATTGAACCGCAGCTCCATCTACTCCTCGTTCGGCGACAAGGACTCGCTCTACCTGCGCTGCCTGAACCGCTACGCCACGCGGTACGGAGAGAGGTACGACCAGGCGCTGTCCCGCGCGTCCGAGGAACCGCTCCAGGCGGTACGGGCGTTCTTCGACGTCACCCTGCAGCGCATCGCCGACCCTGACGTACCTGATGGATGCTTGATCACCCAGACCGCGATGGCGGCACCGTCACTCAGCCCCACCATCGCCGCACGCGCGATCGAAGGCCTGGCCATTCAGCATGCGCGGCTGCGGACCGCCTTGAGCGCCACGCAGTTGACCGACGGCGCCGCCGATGACTTCGCGGTTCACATGGCGGCGGTCAATCAGTCGCTGGCCGTGATGAGCAGGACCAGGGCGAGCCAGAAACAGCTCCGCACGGTCATCGACATCAGCATGAGCGCGCTCTCGCACGCCCTGCACGCCCGGAGCTGAGGGCTGAGGTGCCCTCATGCCGACCCCGTGCGGGCTACTGGCGGAGCCTGCTCGAGAGGGACGATCCCGATCCTGAGTTCCGCACGTACTGCCACCTGTTCGCGGTCCGCCGGCCCTGGCGGCGTGGCTGCATCGACGAGTCGCTCCGAGACATCGCCGACGACCAGGTGGCGGGCGTCCTCATCACCGACACTCGAATGCGGCGCCTCCACTATCCCTACGACGGTGGCGCCGATGTCTTCTTCCCCACCTCCGAGTGAGATCAATCGTTCCAACGCTTGCGCGCGCTCGCCGCCGGGCCTGTCACCAGGGTGTTCGGGGGAACATCCTTGGTGACAACGGCTCCGGCGCCGACCACCGCACCGTGCCCGATCGTGACGCCGGGGAGAACTGTCACGTGCGCGCCGAGCCAAGCGTCGGCCCCGATCGTGATGGGTGCACGCGTGATGAAATCGCTGCGCTCCGGCATCGTGAGGGGATGGTCGGAGGAGATGAGGTTGGTCTTCGGGCCGATCAGGACGCCGTCGCCCAGGTAGATGCCGCCCTGGTCCAGGAAGGTGCAGCTCTGGTTGACGAAGACGCGCTCCCCGAACTCGATGCGGAGCCCGTGATCGGTGTAGAAGGGCGGGTAGATGGTGACGGAGTCGGAAATCTGCTTGCCGATGATCTCGGACAGCAGAGCCGCGCGGGTGACTTTGTCGTCAAAAGGCAGGACGTTGAGCCGAGAGGTGAGCGTAGTCACGTGCTCGATGCGCTCAGCTACCCGCGCGAACTCGGGAGTGCGGACGTAGAGACGGTTCAGATCAGGCATGAAAGGTCCTCGCGATGGGGCGCCTCAGGGCGCGCAGCCGTTGGATGACACTTGCCGGTCACTCCAGTTGAGCAACCAGACGTTGACCGGGGGGCGACCTGAACCATCAAAGCGGCCGATGTGCATGAGAATCAAACAACGATCACTACGGGCATGAACAACGTTTGGTTGTCTGACTAGACTGCGGCGCATGGATGACATGGCCGTGCGCACCTTCGTCGCCGTAGCGGACGCGGGGCAGTTCCAGGAGGCTGCCGCCGACCTGCGGATCACGCCGCAAGCCGTGTCCAAGCGCGTCGCGGCACTGGAGAAGGAACTCGGTGTTCAGCTCTTCACCCGCGACGCCCGCGGGGCACGGCTCAGCGTTGACGGGCAGGCGTTCCTGCCTCACGCTCGCTCCTTCCTCGACTCAGCGGAGCGCGCTGTCGCGTCCGTGCGGCCGGGCCATCGGGCCCTGCGCGTCGACGTGATCGGCCGCCAGCTCTCCCTGGCAGGGCTGCTGCGCGGCTTCCATCGTGCCCACCCCGAGATCGAGTTGGACGTCGTGACGCTGTTCGACTCCGATGCGGCCATCACCGCGGTGCGGGACGGAACGATCGACGCGACGTTCCGGGCCGTGAGCATGCCGGGCCAGCAACTGCCCCAAGGCGTGGAAACCACTCCCGTCTTCGATGAACCCCTGCACCTGTTCACCGGAGCACGGCATGAGTTCGCGAAAGCCCCCACGCTCACGCCCGCCCAACTCGCCGGGCGGCACATCTGGATGCCCGGCAATCTGCCCGGCACCGAATGGGGCGCCTACTACGCCGAACTCGCCGCCGCCTTCGGCATCATCATCGACTCAGTGGGACCGGACTTCGGCATCGAGGCCCTGCTCGACACCATCGCCGGCTCGACGACGCTGGCCACCTTCGTCAGCGAACAGACCCCGCTGGTGTGGCCGGTCGGCCACACCCTGCGCCGCATTCCCCTCAAAGATCCGACCCCGGTCTATCCCCACTCGCTGATCTGGCGCACGCACAATCCGCATCCCTCGCTGGCCGCCCTGCGCCGTCACCTCACCGCCTCGTATCCCGGCCGCTTCAACAACGGTGTCTGGGCGCCACATTGGAGTTGCCCCACCCGGCCCACCCGGTCCTGACGCACCTGATTCACACTGTTGACGCAGAGCAGCGGGCTTGCCGGAATACGGCGACGAGGACAGGTCAGGCCGCGAGAGCCCACACCGTGCGAATGCCCTGCATGCTGTCCGGCGGGGTTCGGTCCTCGCACTGCTGACAGAGGGCGACATGTGCGCACGTCTGCGGCTGCGCCGGCCCGGCTTGGGCCTTGCGTACGGTCAGCCAGACCGCGATATAGGCAGGGCCGGTCGTAATCACAGCTACGGCAATCTCGGTCAAGGCCATCGGTCTCACCCCCCAGGCACGCTTTCGTATCCCTATCACCATAGGGGTGGGGGGTGTTGACGGGAAGCGGCTTGCCAAGAAGGAGCAATAAAGGAGCGATAGGGGCCGGATCTTCCCCTGCACATGGCTCGATGATTCCGTACGGGGTAAGTCCGCGGTCGTCACCGATCGGGATGTCGGTGAACAGCAGCCGGCAATGCGCCCCTCCCTTCGATGGGAACCGGACGCGCACCACCGGCCGCCGTCTCAGGCCCGGGTGTAGCCGCCGTCCGCGAAGAGTTCGGCACCGGTGACGAACGACGAGGCGTCGGAAGCAAGGAAGAGAGCAGCTTCGGCGATTTCCTCGGCGTCGGCCAGCCGCCCCAGGGGCACGACAGCCTCGGCGAACTGGTCGGCGCCCGGCCCCGCGGCGCCGAGCAGGCCAGGGGTCCGCGTGGGTCCCGGGCTGAGCACGTTGACCCGGAATCGGCGCTCCCGCGACTGCCGGGCCCAGTTGTGCACGAGGTTGCTCACCGCTGCCTTCGAGGCGCTGTAGACCTCCAGTTGCTCATTGGGCCGCACGCTGTTGCTCGAGCCGACGACCACGATGGAGGCGTTCTCCGCCAGCAGCGGAAGCGCCTTCTGAACGGTGAACAGTGGGCCCTTGACGTTGACGGCGAGCGTCAGGTCGACGTTCGCCTCGGTGTGGGCGCCGAGCGCGGCGTCCGCGACGATTCCCGCGTTGGCCACCAGCACGTCGATGCGTCCCGCCTCCTCGCGGACTCGCGCGTAGAGCGCGTCCAGGTCGGCCAGGACCGAGACGTCGGATCGTACGCCGGTGGCCGCTGGGCCGATCTCCTTGACTGCCGCCTCGATGCGGTCGACGTCCCGGCCGGTCACGAACACCCGTGCACCCTCCCGGACGAAGCGGTGGGCGATGGCCAGCCCAATCCCGCTGGTCCCTCCGGTGATCACGGCCACCTTCTCCTGCAGCACGCCTGACATGTCGAACCCCTTCAGTTATGGAATCGATCGTCCACAACGTAGGCAGTAATGGACGATCGAGTCAAGAATGGATACGCTGACGTCATGCCGAGACCACGCGCATTCGACGAAGGCCAAGTCCTGGAGCGGGCCCGGGAACAGTTCTGGGCGACCGGCTACGCAGGAACCCGGATGGACGACATCGCCCAGGCGACCGGCCTGGGCAAGGGCAGCCTGTACGGCGCGTTCGGCGACAAGGGCAAGCTGTTCCACCGTGTGTTCGGCGACTGGTGCACCGCAGTCGCCGAGGAGGCCGCCGGGAAGCTGGCAGGTGGACCGGAGGCAGAAGCCTTGGACCGGCTGTCGGCATACGTACACCTGATGGCGGAGAACACCGCCTCCGACACCGAACGCCGCGGGTGCCTGCTGGCCAAGGGCGTGGCGGAGCTGGCCCAGCACGATGCGACGGTCGCCCAGCGGTCGGCCGAGACCATGACGGCGCTGCTGACCCTGCTGCGCACGGAGATCAGCGCCGCCCAGCGCCACGGCGACATCGATGGCGCTGCGGACCCGGAGCAGTTGGCGGCGCTGCTGTTGACGGTGGTCCGCGGTATCGAGGCGGTGGGCAAGGCCGGCCTGGACCCGGAGACGGTGCGGAAGGTTGCGGACACCGCACTGGCGGTCCTGCCGATGTCCAAGGACCAGTAACGCCTCCGGGGCACAGGAGGGACGCCGGCCGCCACATCACGTGGCAACCGGGCCGCTCGCCACCCTGGCGTGCAGGCAACGGCGTGCGGGGGTGCTCCCGCTTGCGAGTAGGAGTCTCAGCCGTTGGTCAGAGTCCGGCCCAGGAGATCGAGCAGGCGCTCCCAATGGCGCTTCAGCCCAGCGGCGTTGAAGGCGTCGGTGTCGGCCATGGTGAAGCCGTGGACGGTGCCGGGGTAGATCTCGGAGGTGTGGTCGACACCTGCGCCGGCCAAAGCCTGGTTGAGCTCGCCTAGGGCCTCGGGCGTCAGGTCTGTTTCGGCATGCCCGAGATGCACCTGCGCGGTGATTTTCGAGAGGAGGCCGTGCAGACCGCCGGGCCCGTCCGCGACCACGGGGCAGTGGAATCCGGCGACGGCGGCCACCTGTCCGGGGTGGGCCGAGGCGGTGCGCAGCGCGAGGAGACCGCCGATGCAGTAGCCGGTCACGGCCACCGGTCCGGCTGCGACCTCGGGTTGCGCGGTCAGGAACCTGAGGTAGGCGTCCGCATCGCTCGCGACGCGTTCGCCGGCGATGTGCTCCTCGATCAAAGGCATCAGCTGGGCGAGGATCGCGGGACGTACCTCTTCTCCGATGTATTCGGGAAGTTCGACGAGCGGTGCCGGGCCGTGACGGTAGAAGTAGTTGGGGATGAGCACGTAGTACCCGTGCTCGGCCAATTCCCGGGCCATCTCCGCGAGTACGGGCCGCATGCCGAAGGCGTCCGCATACAGCAGCACCCCCGGGTGCCGCTCGGCGTCGTCGGGGAAGGCGGCGAAAGCGTCGGCCTGGCCGTCCGCGGTGGGAATCTGCAAACTCTTGGTAGGCATGACTTCTCCTGTCGTGGTTGATGTGCAGAACCTGAGATCAACACGACGGAGGCGGAGCCCGCGCCGCAGCGCGAGATCCTCGGTCGAACAGCGGGCCCACTCCGGCCCGTTCGGCGCTCAGGAGAGCACCGGGTAACCAGTCTGTGTGTGGCGCAAGGCCGTCCCGGTAGTCATCGCCGCGCAGCTTAGCCCACCGGACGGATGTCGCCGCCGGTACCCCAGAAAACCCCAGGGCCACACGAGGCCCAGCACGCTCTGCAGGTCAGGTTGCCTCCAGCGTCTCTGCCTGTTCCTGGAGTGCTTGTATCAGGGTCCTCACCTGGGGATGGCGGCGGCGGAGGATCGTGGCGACGCCGATGTGTCGAGTCGGAGTCGGCGGTGCGATGGGGATGGTGCGTACTCCTGCTGTCTGCGGGGTCAGAGCGATGGAGGGAATCAGCGAGATGCCCACGCCCGCGGCGACCAGTGAGCGGGCGAAGAAGTAGTCGGTCGTCGTGCTGCGCACCTCCGGGTCGAACCCGGCGCGCTCGGCGTAGCGGCGCAGGTACGCCTCGGTCTTGAGGCATCCAAGTACCCAAGGTTCGGCGGCCAGTTCAACGACATCGAGGGAGGCGCGGTCAGCCAGCCGATGAGTCTCGGGCAGGACGACATGCAGCGGGTCTTCCATGAGCGCCGTCCACGCCAGGCTGGAGCTTGTGCCGAGCCGACCGGGCAGCGGACCGTCGAAGTGGTAGGCGATGGCGACGTCCACGGCGCCCTGGCGGACCAGCGGCAGGCTGTCTTCGGGCTCGGCTTCCCTGACGTGGACCACGGTGTCGGGGTGGGCGGTGGCCAGGCGGGTGAGCGCGCCGGGCAGCAGGAGCCTGCCGCCGCTGGTGAAGGTGGCGATGGTGATCTGGGAGCGTCCGCCGCCGAGTTGGTCGACTTGCTGCTTGGCGTGGACGAGTTCCGCGGCGACCGACTCCGCCGCCCCCACCATGATCCGCCCGGCCGGGGTGAGGGTGACTCCGCGGGTGCTGCGCGCGACGACCTGGGCGCCGAGGCTGCGTTCGAGTGCGGCGATGTGCTGGGAGACGGCGGAGGGGGTGAGGTGGAGGGCTGCCGCCGCCTGGTTGAAGCTGCCGTGTTCGGCCACCGTCCGCAGGACTCGGAGCCGCTGCACATCGATCAACAGTATTCCTTAATACGTAGCCAGCAAGTAGGCACTTCTACTGACGACCTTAGGCGTTCAGGATGAGGGGCATGCAAAGAATCTGCGTTATCGGCGGAAGCCGCTACTTCGGCAAGCTCCTGGTCCAGCTCCTGCACGCGGCAGGCCACCAGGTCACTGTGATCAACCGCGGCTCCACCCCGCCGCCGGCAGGAATCGAGCACCTCGTTGCCGACCGCGATGACGAGGTTTCCCTGCTCGCCGCACTGGGCGACCGCAGCTTCGATGTGGTCGTGGACCAGGTCTGCTACACACCGATACAGGCCGCAATCGCCGCCCGCGCCTTCAACGGCCGCACCCTGCGCTACGTCATGACCTCCACGATCGAGGTCTACGATCCGGCCACCGCCGCACTGCCCGACGTCCCGGCCGGAACTCCGATCCCTGAACCGATCCCTGAACAGACGGTAGATCCGGCCACGTGGCGGGTGCAGATGAACCTGCCCTGGCACGACACGGCGTACCTGGAAACTCACTACGCCGAGGGCAAGCGTCAGGCGGAGGCTGTCTTCGCACAGCATCGCGGGTTCGACTTCGCCGCCGTGCGCAGCGCGCACGTCCTGGGCGGCGGCCTCCAGGAGTTCACGGGCCGCCTGGCGCACTACATCGAGCACCTCACCGAGGGCACGCAGATCACCGTGCACGCCCAGGCGCTGCCCACGGTCTTCATCCACTACCGGGAGCTGGCCGACCTGCTGCTGTGGGCGGCCACGGCCACCGACTTCACGGGCCCGCTCAACGCGTGCTCCGACGGCCCGCTCGATGTCCGCGCCCTGACTGCTGTGATCTCCGCACAGACCGGCGTGGAAGCCTCTTTCCGCAGCGTCGAGGTGGGCGAGCCGGCCTCGCCGTTCTCCTTCGACCGCCACTACGCCATGAGCAACGCCCGTGCGAAAGAACTGGGCTTCCGCTTCTCCCACACCGCACAGTGGCTCCCCGAAGCCGTCGCCGAGGCCCTCAGCGCACCGTCCGCCGCCACCCTTGCCACCGCCACCACTGCTGCCGCCACCACCGCGGCCTGAGGAGCAGACACCCATGCGCTACCGCACCATCGGGGATACCTCCGTGAGCGCCATCGGCCTGGGCGCCATGCCGCTGTCCATCGAGCACCGCCCGGACGAGGCGCGGGCAATCGCCACCATCCACGCGGCCCTGGACGCCGGGGTCACGCTCATCGACACGGCCGACAGCTACCACTGGCACGCCGACGAAGCCGGCCACAACGAACTCCTCATCGCCCGCGCCCTGACCCGCTACGGCGGCGACACCTCCCACCTGCTCATCGCCACCAAGGGCGGCCGGGGCCGCCCCGGCGACGGCAGCTGGACCATTACCGCCACCCCCTCCCACCTCAAGCACGCCGCCGAAGCGTCCCTCCGACGCTTGGGCGGGGAAGCCATCGGCCTCTACCAGCTGCACAAGCCGGACCCGGCCGTTCCCTGGGCCGATTCCGTGGGCGCACTGCGCGAACTGCTCGACGCCGGCACCATCCGATCCGCCGGAATCTCCAACGTCAGCACCGATCAAATCCGCGAGGCGCACGCCATCCTGGGCGAGGGACTGGTCTCCGTACAGAACCAGTACTCACCCGCTGTCCGTGACAGCGAGCCCGAGCTGCAACTGAGCACCCAGCTGGGTCTGGCCTTCCTGCCGTGGAGCCCGCTGGGCGGCATTTCCCGCAGTTCCCTCGACGGCCCCTCCGGGCCGACCGGGGCCCACACAGCCTTCCACCGCATCGCAGCCGAGCGCGGCGTCAGCGCACAACAGATCACCCTGGCCTGGCTGTTGACCCGCTCCCCGGCGATGATCCCCGTACCGGGCGCCAGCCGTCCGACATCGATCCAGGACTCCGCCGAGGCGGCCACGCTTGAACTGAGCGAAGCAGAACAGAGTCAGTTGGACGGCGCCCTGGCAAGGTGAACCGGCGCGAGGACGCCGAGCGTCGACACGCATGTTGCATCTCTCCCCTTACGAGGTGGTGCCGGCCGGCGGACGACAGTGCCGTAGCTCAGGGGGCGGACGGCCGGTCACGAGTTCGTCCGCGATGAGCCGTCCGGCGGTGGGCGCCAGGCTGATGGCGGAATGCATGACAGCGACGTACACGGAACGATCGCATGTCGCGTATCCGATGACGGGCCCGTGCGCAGGCATGGGGCGCATGCCGGTGCGGTAGCCCAGCAGGCGGCACTGCTCGCTCCCCCGAAAGGTTGCCTTGAGGCGCCGGAGCGTATCTTGCGCGACCTGCTCCGACACAGCAGTTGTGCCTCCGCCGTGCGGCAGGACCATCAAGAGCTCGCCATCCCGAACCTCTCGGACCTCGAAGTCCGGTCTGGCTACGATGGTCTTGACCAGGCCAGGCGGTGCGGTGACCCGCGCGAGGGCGGCCGGGGAGGCCGCAATGGGCAGGGCGGCGGACAGCGGCTTGCATAGCTCGGGGATATTGATCCCGGCCGTGAGGACGACGGTCTCGGCGGCGTGGATTCCCGCCGACGACAACACACCCTCAACGCGTCCGTTGGTCACCTGCAAGGAGGTGGCGGCGGTGTTGTGGAGCACAGTTGCTCCGTGGGCGACGGCGGCTGCCACGAGGGCGTGGGCCAATGCTGCTGGGTCGACGCCTGCATCGCTCGGCGTGTGGATGGCCTGGTCGGGTGGGTGTCGGAGGTTGGGCTCCAGCAACGCGATGTCGCTCCGCCCTATGTGGAACTGGCCTGGCCCGAGCCGCGAATCTTCCTCCGGGATCTCGGCCCAGGACAGCGAGCCGGTCCGGCGAACAGCGACATGGGGCAGGCGGGTCAGTTGGGTCAGTTCCGTCTCCAGGCGTCGGTAGTCCGCCAGGACGTACTCGCGGAGGTCCCGGGCACCACCGGGCCAATGGCCTCCCGCGCCTCTGATCCAGGCAAAGGAGTTCCCGGTGACCCCGGCGGCCGCTGCAGGTCCTTGCTCGAGCAGGGTGACCGGGATGCCTCGACGTGCGAGGTGGTAGGCCACTGAGGAGCCGACGATTCCCGCACCGACAACAACTACGGCTGACACGACTTCCTTTCCGGTGGGCCCACGACCGTTCAGGCTGAGTCTTGCAGCCAGCTGTGAACTGCAGCCGCACAGGCCTCGCCGAGGAGGGAAGCGGAGCCGGCTTGGGCAGACCCAGCCTTCAGCTGACGGGGCGCTCAGCGAGCTGATTCTCGCGGACCCGGGTTTCTGCTTCAGCACGGGTGGGGCCCCAGGCGACGGCGCCGGTCTTCTGGTCGAGGGCCATTACGCCGCCGCTTTCGCTCTCGACATCGTCGGCAAGGTAGATGATCTGCGCGTTCACAAGCTGTCCTGATCTGTTCGGAGCCGTCCCGTGAAGCGTGGGTCGGCGGTGAAAGGGTTCTCCGCTGCCAACGCCAGGACCACCCGCCTGGTCACGAAAGAGCGAGCAGACGGGGCTCCCCTCAATGTTCGGGTGCGGCCCCCTCTGCGGACGTCACCGTGTTCGGGCGGGCCACCAAGGGCGGTTGTGACGAAGTCCGGCGGGCATACGAGCCGATAGTCGGCAGGAGGTGCACGGTGACGAGACGGTCCGAACCGCCGGCCTGGGCCCGGCCCGGAGCACGCTGGGTGGCCTGGTTCTCCTGGCCGATGCTCTGCCTGAGCATCGCCATCCTCGTGTGGCGAGTCGTGGACGGCGACACCGCAGGAGAGATCGCCACCAACGCCCTCATATGCGTGGGGTTCGCCTGCCTCCTGATCGCCAACCGAAGGCATCGACGGCAGCAACTACCCGCAGAGCAATGACCGCTTCTCCATGAACATCAAATAGGCGGTCACTTCACCCTGTGTTGCCCGCAGGGACCAGGGCGCTCCCCACCACACGACGGTGGGGAGTTCTCCCGTTCCAACCCCTTCATCGCGAAAAAGGCCAGCGCCGCGAGGGCAGCCACACTCGCTGCAACTGCCAAGGTGCCCGGGAGGGACCAGGTCACGAGGGGGCCTGCGACCGCCGCGCCCAGCGCGAAGCCGGTGATCTTCAGGCTGGCGCCGGTGGTGAAGATCTGACTGCGCAGGTGTTCTGGGGATTCCCGGTGGCGGATGGTGAACAAGGCGGTCAGTTGCGGGCCTTCACCTATCCCGGCCATGAGTACGGCCGCGATGAGCACCACGGGTGACCCCGATGATCCCGAGGACCCCGTGGTCGCCAGGGCCAACCCGGCAGCCTGGAGCAGGGCGCCGGCCCACATGATCGTGTCGGGGGCGACCGTACGCGGAAACCGTACGAGTGCGGCATTGGCCGCCAAGGCGGAGACAGCCGCGCAGGAAAGCAGCATCGCGCCGCGGCCCGCTCCGCCCAGTACGCGCTCCCCCAGGAGTGGGATGCACGCCGTGAGCATCCCCGTGGCGGCACAGGAGACGACGGAACTGAGGGTCGCTCGGGCCAAGGCCGGCCTGCTGATGATGGTGCGCATTCCGTCGGCAAGGTCGGTGATCACCGAGGTCGCCTGACCGGCCCGCGCCCGAACCGGACGGGCCGAACAGGACGAACGAGCAGGACGAGCAGGACGAGCAGGACGTGCGGGCAGCATCCACGCTACGGGCAGCGCCAGGCCGATGAGTGCCACGGCGGCCACCACGGCCGTCGGAGCTCCCCACGCTTCCGCGACGCCGCCGGCGAGAGCCGGACCGGCCAGACTCGCCACGCCGAAGGTCATGGCGTCGAGTGCGTTCGCCCGGGGCAGGTGGTCGCCAAGCGCCACGCGCGGCAGTTGGGCCGTCCATCCGCCCGACAGTGCCGGACCCAGCAGCCCTGTCACCAAGGCGATCAGCAGGGTGACGGTGAACGGTATCCGGCCGAGTCCCGCAAGCAGCACTGCCAGCCCCACGGCGTACATGAGCAGGGCCCCGGCCAGCAGACGTCCCGGCCGTTCAGCTCTGTCCAGGAGGGCCCCGAGCACCGGCCCGCCCACTGCTGCGGAGATCGTGATGCCCGCGAGCAGCGCCGACGCCTCGACCGTCGAGCCGGCCATGGTGTAGCCCGCCAGCATCAACGCCGGTCCTGACATCTCGTCCCCCGTACGAGCCACCACCGCTCCGGCGAGATAGAGGTGGAGTGAGCAACGCTTTTCCATTGGCGGGACGTTACGGAGGTAACTCAAAACTCAGCAAGATGCGTTACATTCCCTCCGTGTCCCCACGCAGCGATGACTGGTCCACCCGGCACTCCGTGCTGACCACGGCTCGGCGAACCGCCGCCCTGCTCAACGCCCTTGCCGACGATCACCCCGATCCGAACGAGGTCGTCGATGTGCTCCGCGCATACGGTGAGACCGACCCCATCGACCTCACTCCAAGCGAGGTCGCCGGGATGCAGGCAGCCGCCGCTCTACTGCGGCAGGTCTTCGCCGCCGAGCACGTCGACGGCGCCGCAGCCACCCTCAACCGCCTCCTGCGAGACCACACGGGAGCGCTGCGCCTGACCTCGCACGTAGGCAGCACCCCCTGGCATCCGCATCTCGACCGCGACGACGACGCGCCCTGGGACCAGTGGCTCATCGCCTCCTCCTGCATGGCCCTGGCGGTTCTCGTCTGGGATCGCCAACGCCCGCCCGGCGGGATCTGCGCCTCCTCCAGCTGCCGGAACGTCTTCATCACCCAGGGCAGCGGCCCAGAACGCCGCTACTGCTCCCGCCGATGCGCGACCCGCGAGCGCGTCGCGGCCCACCGACGCTCCCGAACGTCGGAAGTTTCATGAGCCGTTGAGTGGCAACACGGTCCGCATGGCTGGAGAGAGAAGAACCTCTGATGACAATGCCGGAAACGCCCGGCAAAACACGAAGACAGCAGCCGCCAAGGGGCGGTCCACTGCGAGTACAGGGGCGAGCAAGGTGAACACCACTGCACAGAAGGCCAAGCAGGAATCGGCCGAGGCCGCCGAGAAGGCGAAGGGTTCCGCCGGGGAGGCGGCCGACGCCGCCGGTTCCGGTGCGCAGTCGTTCGGTCTCGCGACCCAGCGCGCGAAGCAGGCCGCGGCCGCCGGACTCGAGAGCGGCGGCAAGACGGTGGCAGCGGCCACCGGCAAGGTCACTTCGACGGCTGTCGCCGGCTGGACCCTGGTGAAGAACCGCAAGGCCATCGCCGCGGGGGCTGCCGCAGGTCTGGTCAGTGTGGTCGGCCTTTCCTTCACCGCCGGGCGCAAGACAGCGAAGATCCAGGGCGGACCGCTGACGCGACTGACGCATGGCCGTCTCTGATTTCTGCCGCTTACAACCAACCACTTCAGGCGTCGGGGGGGGGGGGGGGGGGGTTTTTCCCCCCCCCCCCCCCCCCCCCGCCATAGGGGGGGGTCCCCCCCCCCCCCCCGAGGAACCCCCGTCCCCC
>NZ_JBVIPS010000001.1:104456-285819 GCF_055577715.1 Streptomyces sp. NPDC033177
AAAAAAAAAAAACGGAGGGGGGACCTGTGGGGACGGCGGGGGTTTTTCCTTTTTTGTTTTCCCCCCACCAAACACCCCTCCGGGGGGGGGGGGGGGGGAGGCCCCCCCCCCCCCCCCCCCCCCGACGCCTGTCTGTAGCCGTATGGGGTCGTCACTCACCTCACGCGGAGGGCACCGTGTCCTCGAAGGCGGTGCCCGCGGTGCGGTAGGCGGCCACCTTCGCGGCCACCTGCGCGGGGCTCAGGACCTCGTCCTTGACGTGCAGTACGTAGTCGACCTGCTGGTCGTACGCGCGCGGGGTGGTGCTGGTCTGCCCGGCGAGGTCGATCAGCCATTGGTTGAAGTTGATGGACATGGGCCGCTCCGGCAGATACGCGGCGTCGTGCGTGCCGAACGGCTGCCCGTCGACGTAGTACTTGATGGAGCTGTTGTCGATGGTGACGACGAGGTCGTGCCAGCCGGCGTAGCTCTGCCGGCTCTCGGTCTGCTGGTTGACGGCCTGCCAGGGGTCAGGGTTGTAGGTCTCCCAGGACGTCGTGTAGAGGATGTTCGACGGCTCGCCCCAGCCGCCGTTGGGCAGGTACTCGAAGTCGTACTCGGCGTAGTCGTCCGCCATCGGTGCCTTGAGGTCGTTGATGGTGAAGAACGTCTGCACCAGTCGGTCGCCGTCCGGGCCGCTCTTGGGCGCGTCGCTGAACTTCACGCGCGCCGCGTAAGTCCCGTTCTTGAACTTCGTTGCCTTGGTGAGGACTTCGGTCTGCTTGGTGCTGTCGGCCGTGCCGGCCGTCGACGTCTCCAGGTTCATCACCGAGTTGCCGCCGGAGGCGGAGAACGTGACGTTCTGCGGTGCCCAGGTCGCGCCCGGCACCCCGGGGCCACCCGAGTTGGAGCGCACGTTCCAGCCGTGCGCCGAGATGGCCGGGTCGTCGTACTTCGTGTAGTTGAAGTCGTCGAAGAGGCTCGCTCCGGAGCCGGGCGGGTCGGTGGGGTCGGTCGGGTCCGTGGGATCGGTGGGGTCGTTGCCCTCGGGGGCGGTGCCCCAGACCGTCGCTCCGTCCAGTTGTGCGGTGACCTTCGTCCAGTTCGCGTAGGAGCTCTGCGTGGCACCGAAGGAGTAGTCGTCGCGTTGGTTCAGCGACTGCCAGTCGGAGCGGTGGAAGCGGAGCTGGAGGTCGCCGCTGTCGGCTCCGGCGGCCACCGAACCGGCGCCCGAGGTGAAGCCGATCTCCAGATAGCGGTCGGCGGTGGCGGTCGGGTGGGCGAGCGTGCCGAAGGTGCCGGTGATGTTGCCGCAGCCCTTCACGGCCCACGAGCAGGCGAAGCGGTAGGTGGCGTTCGCCGAGTCGGCCTTGAAGTAGTAGCGCAGCCTCACGCCGCTGAGTGCCACCGGGGAGGAGCCGGTGTTCTTCACCTTCAGCCACGGTTCGGCCTGGTCGCTGCCGGTGGAGCCGGTGTGGTACTGCACCGATACGGCGCCCGCGGCGGCACCGGCCTCGGTGGCGGGCAGTGCGGCGAGAGTTGTGCAGCCCATCAGGGCGACGAGGGCGAAGCGTGCCGATCTCGTGAGCGCGGTGCGGGAGGGCTTTCGTGCAGGACTCATCTCGATTCCTCTCCGAAACGGTGGGGGACGGGGACGTACGGGTCGAACGGTCCGTGCCGCACGCCGAGTGCGGCGAGCCTGGTGCCGTGTGCGATCAGGCGTGCGCGTGCCGACGGCCAGGACGAGGCGCCGTGCCAGGCTCGGTCGGCGAGCGCGGCGAGTCGGGGGAAGGCCAGGTAGTCGACGTGGTCGGCGGTGGGGGCGAGTTCGGTCCACAACTGGGCCTGTACGCCGATCAGTTCGCCGTCCGCGGTGGGGTCCTCGGGCGGGTCGTGGTCGTGGACGGTGCGTAGGTCGACCACGGCTCCGGGCTGGGAGGGCGGTTCGTCCGGGGATGCGGACTGGGCGTAGTCGAGGTAGGTGGCGCTGTAGTGGCTGCTGATCACGGTGTGCCCGCGTTTGAGGGCGACACGGGTGTGTTCGGGATCGCGCCAGGTCATGACGGTGAACTCGGGTGGCAGGCCCTCCCCTGTCTCGGCCCACGCGGTCGGGATGCGGCCGCGCTCCAGGAGGTGGGCGCCGATCCGGCCGAGGAACCAGCCGCGCAACTCGCCTGGCCCTGAGAGGCCTTCGGCTTCGATGCGTTCGCGTGCGGCGTGGCTGGTGGCCCATTCGATCGTGGGGCATTCGTCGCCGCCGACGTGTATGTGCGGGGAGGGGAAGATGTCCAGGGCGGTGTCGAGGACGGTGCGGCAGAAGTCGAGGACGGGATCGTGGACGCCCAGGACGGTGTCGCACACTCCCCAGCGGGTCCACACGTCGAGCCGGCGGCCCGGGACGTTGCCGAGTTCGGGGTAGGCGGCCAAGGCGGCGCGGGTGTGGCCGGGCATCTCCACTTCGGGCACGATGGTGACGCCGCGGTCGGCGGCGTACGTGACCAGGTCGCGCAGTTCCCGTTCCGTGTACGCCCCTTCGTGCGGGGTTGCGTCGAAGATGTCGGAGCCGTCGGGGCCCACCATGGACTGTGCGCGCCGTGCGCCCACCTCGGTCAGCAGGGGGTAGTCGGCGACCGGCATGCGCCAGCCCTGGTCGTCGGTGAGGTGCAGGTGCAGCACGTTCAGTTTGTGCAGGGCCAGCAGATCGACGTAGCGGCGCAGGAACGACACGGGCTGGAAGTGGCGTGCCACGTCGAGCATGAAGCCGCGCCAGGCCCGCCGCGGTACGTCGGTGATCTCGACGCAGGGAAGGCGCCAGGGTCGGCCCAGGCGGGCGCGCCCGGACAGGGCCTCGGCCTCGACGGGGAGCAGTTGCCGGATGGTCTGGATGCCGCGCAGCAGGCCGGTGGGGTGGGCGGCTCGCAGCAGCACGGCGTCGGGTGAGACCGTCAGGCCGTAGCCTTCCGTGCCGAGTCCGCTCAGTCCCGGGTCGTGTGCGAGGACGAAGGGCGCGTCGGGGGCGGCGGGGAGCGGGAGCCCGGTGGCGGGCGCGATGAGGGTGCGCAGCAGGGCGGCTGCGGGTTCCGCGCCCGGTGTGACACGGAGCGTGGTTGCCGCGTCGAGCGTGAAGTGTCCTGGCCGGACAGTCAGTTGGGTGGGTGCGGGCACGAGCGTGGGGCGGGACGCGGGCACGGCGGACCTCCGGTGCGGGCGTGGGGATTGCGGGACGGGCGCGGTGCGGTTCAGCCCTTGACGGCGCCGGAGGCGAACCCGGATGTCACATGTCGCTGCAGCAGCAGGAAGATCGCAAGCGCGGGCAGCGCGAAGAGGGTCGAGGCGGCCATGGTGGCGCCCCAGTCGGTGCCGAAGGTGTTGTGGAACGAGGACAGCCACACCGGCAGGGTCCGGTGATCCTGCTGCTTGATGATCAGGAAGTTGGCGTAGGCGAACTCGTTCCACGCCGTGATGTAGCCGAACAGCGAGGTCGCCATCAGCCCCGGCGCGAGCAGCGGGAACGCCACGTGGCGGAACGCGCCGAACCGGGTACAGCCGTCGACCTGGGCCGACTCCTCCAGCTCCGCCGGGATCGTGGCGATGAAGCCGCGCAGCACGACGACGGTGAAGGGCAGCGTCATCATGAAGTAGATGAGGGTCAGTGTCGGCAGCCGGTCGAGCATCCCGGTGTCCCGGGAGATGATGTAGACGGGGATGATCAAGGACTCCCACGGCGCCATCTGCGCGATGAACACCATGAGCATGAACTGACGTCGCCCGTGCCAGCGCATCCGGGCCACCGCGAACGAGGCGCCGAGAGCGACGATCAGGGCCAGGGCGACGGCGGCCAGGGTGACGAGCACGCTGTTACGCCAGAACAGGGCGAATCCGTCCGCGTCGACGGCCCGCCGGAAGTGGTCGAACGTCCAGCTCTGCGGCAGCAGTTGGGGGCTGTCGGACTGGATGTCGCGGGACGGCTTGAAGGCGGTGGTGACCATCCAGTAGACGGGGAAGAGGCAGACGACGACCGTCACGGTGGCGGCGATGTTGAGCGGCAGGCGGCGCAGTGCGCGCGAGGTCGTCACAGCTCGTTCTCCTGTCGGAACATTTGGCGGAAGTAAGCGACGAGCACGCCGGACATGAACAGCACGGTCAGCATCGACGCGGCCGATCCAAGGTCGTAGCGCTGCTGGGCCAGTGCGGTCTGCACGGCGTAGACCGGCAGGATCGTCGTGGCGTCGCCGGGGCCGCCGCGGGTCATCACCCAGATCTGTACGAACGCCTTGAACGTCCAGATGACTTCGAGGGAGAGCACGAGCATGAAGATCGGCCGCACGATCGGCAGAGTGACGGAGTGGAAGATCCGGAATCCGGATGCGCCGTCGATGCGCGCGGCCTCGTGGAGCTCGGCGGGCACGGTGGTCAGCGCCGAATACAAGGTGATCGCCGCGAACGGCACCGACTGCCACACGACCAGGGTGACGAGGATGGCGAACGCCGCCGGTCCGTGGGCCAGCCATGGATAGCCCTCGAAGGAGCTGAAGCCGAGGCTGGTGAGCGCGTGGTTGACGATCCCGAACTCGGAGTGGAAGAGCCACTGGAACACGGTGGTCGCCGCGACCACGGGCATCGCCCAGGTGAGGACGAGTGCGCTGAGCACAGCCGTGCGGCCGAAGCGCCCGAGCCGCTCCACCATCAGCGCCACGAGTGTCGAAAGGACCATGATGAGTGCGACGTTGACGGCCATGAAGAGGAAGGTGCGGCGCACCACGGCCCAGAACCGCGGGTCGGTCAGCAGTTCCGTGTAGTTGTCGAGGCCGGTGAAGTGCGCTTCTCCCATGATGAGTTGGCGCAGGCCGAAGTCCTGGAAGGAGATCAGGACGGCCCGTGCCAGCGGGTAGACGAGCAGGTACAGCATCCCGAGGACCGTGGGCGCCACGAGCAGGTACGGCCAGGTCCCGGACATCGTGGAGCGGCGTGTGGTGGTGACGGGCGGACGCCGAGGCGGTCGGGACACCACCGGGTCGCGGACGATCGTCACGGCGCACTCCTCTCGGTGTGGGTTCGCGGTGCGGGGTCTCGTATGGTTTCTCGGTGCGGGGTGGCCAACGGGCGCTTCAGGAGCCGGACTTCATGGCGTTGGTGATGGCATCGGAGGCCTCGGCGGCCTTCTTCTTCGGATCGCCGCCGGTGAGGACAGCGGTCAGGTAGTCCTTGATGGGGTTCTTGGCCTCGACGGCCGCCCAGCCCGGCGTATTGGGCGTCGCATGGCCGACGGCAGCTCCGACCGCCATTGCGGAGGCGCCGGGATCGTCGGCGACGGCGCCGGCCAGCGTGGTCTTGTTGGGGACGTAGCTCATGGCGACGGCGAGCTTCTTCTGCCACTTGTCGCCGGTCAGCTCCTTGACGAAGGTGTACGCGGCGTCGTGATGCTGCGACACCGTCGGGATCACCAGGTCGGAGCCGCCCGTGAAGACCGCGCCCGGGGTGTCGGCCGTCTTGCCGGGGATCGGGAAGAAGCCCAGCTTGCCCTTGAGTCCGGGGTTGTTCTGGGCGACGACGTTGGCCCCGCCCGGCGTGCTGATGACCTGCGCGACCTGGCCCTTGGCCATCACCTCGGCCTGCGGCGGCTGTGCCTCGTCGGAGTCCTTGGGGCCCTTGCCGAGGGCCTGCAGCTTCTCGTAGAAGGCCATCGCGCGCAGCGCCTCGGGGCTGTCCAGCGTGCCCTTCCATGTGCCATCCGACTCGGTGGCGAGGTCGCCGCCCTCGTCCCAGACGAAGCCGGCGTAGGTGTACCAGTTCTGCCCGGGCAGGTAAATGCCCTGCTGGGAGCCCTTGTTGAGCTTCTTCGTCGCGGCCACCCACTGGGCGCGGGTCTTGATGGCGGCGGCGTCGATGCCGGCCTTCTCGAAGAGGTCCTTGCGGTAGATGACGACGCGGTTCGCGGCGTAGTACGGGATGCCGTACTGCTTGCCCTCCCAGGCCCCCGGCTCGGCGAGCCCCTTGAGCCAGGCGTCGCCGCCGAGGTCGTCGACCTTGTCGCTCAGGTCCTTCAGGCCGCCGCTCTGGGCGAACTGGGCGACCTGGGTGTTGCCCGTCTCGATGACATCGGGGGCGTCGTTGCTGGCCAGCGCGGCGGTGACCTTCTCGCCGATGCCGTCCCACTCCTGGATCTGGATGCGCACGTCGATGTCCGGGTGCGCGGCTTCGAAGCCTTTCTCGAAGTCCTTCTGGAAGGCGGCCGAGACGCTGTCGCGCATCAGCCACACATCGATCGCTGTCTTCCCGCCGCCGGCCGAATCCCCGTCATCGGAGCCGGACGAACAGGCGCTGAGCCCGGCGACCGCGACGAGCGCGGACACACCGGCAAGGAAACGGAACTTCACGGTTCACCTCTGGGGTGCCGGACCTGACCAGCATCTAACTGGTCAGGTGACCTCTGGTGAGGGAGAAAGCTGGCATAGACCAATGACCGCGTCAACCCCCGTCGCACACAGGGGAGTTAATGTTTTTGGTTGTCGATCTCCACGCTTTCGTGGTCAACTGGTAAGACAGCTGGTTGCACGGCAAGAGGGGGCGGGCGGTGACCACCGACGCGAACGACGCGGGCGGGACGGCGAAGGCAGGGGTCGGACGGCGCTCATCAGGAGCGGTGCTCAAGCGGGAGCGGGTCCGTGACCACCTCCTGCAACTCATCGAGTCACAGCGCCCCGGCGATCCCATCCCCTCCGAACGCGTGCTCTGCGCGGACCTGGGCGTCTCGCGCCCCACCCTGCGCGCGGCCGTCGACGAACTGGTCGCGGCGGGCGTTCTGGTCCGCGAACACGGCCGCGGCATGTTCGTTGCGCCGGAGAAGATCACCCAGGAACTGATCTCACCTGCGCACGGTTTGAAGGTGCCGCGCGCGGGGGGCGCCTGGTCCAGCCGTCTCCTGGAGTTCACCACCATCCAGGCCGGCGCCCGCGTGGGCCGCAAGCTGCGCCTCTCCCCCGCCGCCCGGATCGTGTACGTGGCCAGGCTGCGGCTCGTCGACGGCGCCCCGATGGCCATCGAGCACCTGCACATCCGCGCCGATCTGGTGCCCGGCCTCTCCGCGCAGGAACTGGAGAGCGGCGATCTGTACGAGCACTTGAGTGAACACCACGACGTTCATGTCCGCGAAGCGACCCAGACCATCGAGCCGACGGTGGTGACCCGGGCCGAGGCCGAGGTGCTCGAAGTGCCCGAGCTCTCCCCCGCCCTGCTGGTCGAGCGGCTCACCTCGGACCATTCCGGCTGCCCGGTGGAGTACGTCCACTCGCTCTACCGAGGTGACCGCTACCGCATCGTCTCCCGGCTCACCCTCGGCCCCGCCGCGACCGCACCGGAGCAGACGCCCAGCCACCACCCCGGCATCCCACCCGGCGACTTCGCCCACCGGGACACGGTCGCCTCCTCAACACACGGCGACGTACAGGCCCTCTGAACCGGGCATCCGCTCCGGCGCCAGGCCGCTGGAGAGCGTGCTCCGAGCAGCCCCGGCCAAACGCCAGGGCGCGCCTTTCCATGCCCGAGTCACGCTCCTCACACACGCCCTGCACACCCTTTGACCGGCATCCAAAACGGTCGCTACGGTCCCCGCTGCGATCTTGCAAGTCGACCGAGTGGAGCAGAATCCCGTGTCACACCAAGCGATGTCGGCCCCAGGCTGGCTTCGGGACAACGCCGACACCCTGATAGGCGTCCCGCTGCGCATCGCGCTCATCGTCGTGGGCGCGATGATCGTCCGGGGTCTGGCCAAGAAGGCCATCACCCGCGTCGTGCAGCGCATCCTGCAGCCGTCCGAGGAGCAGAATCAGCCTCGCCGCACCAGCCGCGGCCCGGCCGTGCTGCACCGCGACCGCAGCCGGGCCAACGAACGCCGGGAGCAGCGCGCTCGCACCATTGGCTCGGTGCTCAGCAGCATCGTCACCGTCGTGGTCGGCGTCATGGCCATGGCCATGCTCCTCGACCAGATCGGCATCGCCCTCGGGCCGCTGCTCGCCAGCGCCGGCGTGGTGGGCCTTGCCATCGGCTTCGGCGCGCAGAGTCTCGTGGCGGACTACCTGTCCGGCATGCTCATCATGCTCGAGGACCAGTACGGCGTCGGCGACTCCGTGGACCTCGGGGAAGCCGTCGGCGAGGTGGAGCACGTCGGCCTGCGGCTCACCCAGATCCGCGATCTCAACGGCGGTCTGTGGCACATCCGCAACGGCGAGATCCTTCGCGTGCGCAACGACAGCCAGGAGTGGGCCCGCGCCGTCCTGGACGTCTCGGTGGCGTACGAGTCCCATCTCGACACCGTCTACAGCGCCTTGGAACGTGCCGGTCAAGCCATGCGCCAAGAGGCGCAGTTCGCCTCGGTCCTGCTGGAGGACCCGGCGGTCTGGGGAGTTCAGTCCCTGGACGCGGACGGCGTCGTGGTCCGTGTGGCCGTCAAGACGCTCCCCCTGCAGCAGTGGGCCGTCACGCGCGAGCTGCGCCGTCGCGTCAAGGAAGCGCTGGACGAAGCGGGCATCGACATCCCCTACCCGCAGCGCACCGTGTGGATGCGTACGGACAACGACATCACGGTCACCACAGGCAGCAGCACATCAGCGGCAAACTGACTGCCTGTCCGATCTCCCCGATCTCCGATCTCCGGAAGCCGGCGCAAGAACTTCACTTCTTGCGCCGGTTTCCTGTGCCGCTCCCGTGCGTGCCCGACGTCGGATCGGGAACCCGGGACGTCATGGGAATCATCAGCAATGTGGAGAGCACACTGGAGAAGTGGGTCGACCCGCTGTGGACACGCCTGCTGCCCGGCCAGCACGACCAGCCGGAAGTACTGGCCGAACTGCGTCAGGAGTGCGACGAGAACACGATCATCATCGACCGGCAACGCATCGTGGCACCCAACACGTACACGCTCGAGCTGCCGGTGGACACGCACAGGAAGCTGGCCGCGAGCCAGGCGCAGGTGCAACGTCAGCTCGGCGCTCAGGTCTGCCGGCACGCGGCTGAGCAGGGTTACACCTTCCCCGGCCCGGTCTCGGTGCACGTGCACCCCACACAGGACGACACGGTGGACCGCTTCCGCCTGCACAGCGACATCGACCCCAGCGAACGGACCGATCCCGCCCCATGAGGCGGCCCGCCTCCCGCTTACCGCTTGCGCAACAGCGCGCAGACGAAGTTCTCCTCCACGGTCCGCAGCCGCTTCAAGAGATCCGGCTTGTTCGTCTTGTTGATCTGCGTGGTGAGGGAGAGGGTCAGCGACCGCTTGCCGTTCGGGGTCGCAGCGATCAGTTGCGTGTAGCCGGGGAAGTTGCCCGTGTGGCCGTAGACCACGCCGCAGCGGGTGGTGTACCGAAAGATGGCCAGGCCAGCCTTGTTCTTGCCGGGGCCCGCGGGTTCGGATGCGCCGTTCACCCACTTCAGCTGCTGCCGGCGTGTCCGGTCGGAGATCAGCTTTCCGCCCGCGTAGCCGCGGATGAACGCCGTCATGTCCTTCGGCGTGGAGATGATCCCGCCCGATGCCCACACGCCTGACGCACTCAGTACCTCGCTGAGGTCCTCGGGCGGGGCAGACGGGGTGACGTCGTAGCCGTGCATATACGGCCTGGGCATCCGGTAGCCCTGCGGCAGGCTGGTGCTGCGCAGGCCCAACGGGCGGTACACGAACTCGGCGAGCAACTCTTCGTAGGGGCGGTCCGTCACCGCCTCCGCCATCAGCGCCACGGCGATGTTGTCCGAGTTGGAGTAGGTGTACCGGGCCCCGGGGCGGAACACCAACGGCTCGTTTGCCACGAAGTCCAGGAGGCGGCGGGAGTCGAAGTGGCGGCGCGGGTTCTCGGTCACGAGGTCCAGGAACCTCGGGTTCGCGCTGAAGTCCGGCAGACCGCTGGTGTGGTTCAGGAGCTGGCGCAGCGTGACCCGGTGCCAAGCGCGCGGCAGCCGGGGAAGCACCTTGCCGATGGTGTCGTTCAGGCGCAGCTTCCCGCAGTCGACGAGGTGGAGGGCGACTGCGCCGCTGTACGCCTTGGCCGTACTGGCGATGCGCATGTGGTCGGTGGCCCTGATCGGGCGGTCGGTGCCGACCTTGGCGACCCCGGCCCGGTAGACCTCGGTGCGGTGCCCGCGCTTGAGGACGGCGATCGCTCCGGGCGGTCCGCCGGGCGCGGTGGTCAGCTCCCGCAACTGCCGTTGCAGCGCGCGGTCGTCGCCCGCGGGCACATCCGCGGCGTGGGCCGGGGCGTGCACCAGGCCCGCGGTGCAGGCTGCGGCCAGGAGAGCGACCAGGGGTAGGCGGATCTGCGGAGAGCTGGGAGCTGGCACGGAAGGACTCCTGAGGCATGAGCGCGGCGGGACGTCAGAGCGACCAGTTGCCGACGGGCACCTGATCTTCTGGGCCCACAGGTGTTCCAGCACCGACGTGCTCTTCACCAGGGCACCTTCCGTTCATCCCATAACAGGATGTACAGAAACAAACGGCTGCCCAAAGACCTACGTGACGCGGCCGTACTGCACCTCAATGAGTGACACGGAAGCCACCAGCCCAACGGCCCCGCCGTCGGCGCAAGCCTTAGGGGATCACCGTTCCCGGGCCGTTGTCGTTGCTCAGGTTCGCGCCGAACAGCGCCTGCGCCGCCGGTGCACCGATGTCCACCGGGTTGTACGCGACCGACTGCGAGGCCGTCGCTCCCGAGGCGGCACCGCGCAGCAACCACACCGCGCCGCCGTTCACGACGCTGCCCAGGTTCTCGCCCGGGGCCCCCGTGATCAGGTCCGCCTTGCCCTCGCCCGTCATGTCGAGCACGCGCAGCGACCCGCCGAACAGGTCGCCGGACTCCGCGACTCCCGGCACACCGTCCGTGTCCTGGTGGAACGCCTGCGCTCCCGTGCCGGTCAGTCCGTTCTTGCCGCCCTTGAGCAGCACGACGGCGCCCGCCTTGCCCTTCGTACCGATCGCCTCGCCGGGTACCCCGACGGCCAGGTCGGCGTAGCCATCGGCGTTCACGTCGCCGGTGGCCAGCCGTCCGCCGAACTGGTCGCCCTTCTCGCTCGCCCCGGGGACGCCCGCCGTGCTCTGGGTGATCGTCTGCGTGCGGGTCTGGCTGGGGCCGGACGGCGAACCGTAGAAGATCTTGACGGTGCCGGGGTCCTCCTCGGTGCCCTCCGTGTCGCCGTTCGGGAAGATCCGGGTGGCGAGGTCGGCGTAGCCGTCGTGGTCGAAGTCGGCTACGGCCGTGGCGGCGGAGGAGTTCAGAGGCTGCGGGACGGTGGAGAGCCCGTCCTTCGTGCCGAGCCACAGCTTGCCGCCCTCGGCGTGGTTCTCGTAGACGTAGAAGGTCGCGAGATCCTCGATGCCATCGCCGTTGAAGTCGCCCGTGGCTGTCGAGTTGATGGAGTTGTCGGTGCTGTAGACCTTGACCTGCTGCTCGCGGGCGGGGGCGCCGCTCCGGGTGAAGGGACCGTAGAGCACGTCGTGGTAGTCGTAGTCCGTGCCGTTGGCCATGAACAGATCCGCGTGCCCGTCGGCGTCGAAGTCGCCCGCGGTGAGGTCGTCGCCGACCTCGGCGTTCGCCGGTGCGCCGATGCGGACGGCGCCCTGGCCGGAGACGCCGCTCTCCCGGCCCCACAGCACGATCACCGAGCCGTTGACGTTGTCATCGGGCCGGTAGTCGCGGGCGACCACCGCCAGGTCGGTCAGGCCGTCGCCGTCGAGGTCCCGGGAGACCATCGCGTAGCCGAAGACGTGGTGGTCGCCGGAGGCACCGGGCACACCTGCCGTGTCCTGGGTGATGACCGTGGTGCGGGCGTGGTCGAGGCCTCGCGCCGAACCGTAGCTGACCGTGATGTGACCGGCCCGCTCATGGCCGCCGATCTTCGCGCCGGGGGCGGCGACGGCCACGTCCTGGTAGCCGTCACCGTCGAAGTCCTCGCGCACGGTCGCGGCGCCGTCTTCCGCGTGGGCGCTGCCCGCGACGATCGGTACGCCGAGCGATCCGATCAGGGCGGCAGCCACGGCGGTCGATATGGCAGGTCGGCGAATGCCCACGGTTCCTCCTTGAGCGCGAGCGACGTCGAGACACGTGCGCGCAGATGTGATTCACCTTCGAGACTCGCGGAAACCGCGGATGGTTGTGCGGAGAACGACACCTGAACGGGCGGAGACCGGCTGTGGAGGCGGCGTGGGCCGCGGATGCCTCAGGTGGTGATGGTGGCCACGGGATCGACGCCGTAGGTGCGGGCGTAGCCGTTCTCGGCACCGACGAGCAGGTCCACGACCTCGAAGTAGCGGTCCCAGAAGGGAGTTTCCCGCAGTGCGTCGATGAGGAGCTGGTAGTCGTGATGACTGTCTGCTTCCCAGACCCAGATGTCGGTGACGCGGGCCGAGTAAAACTCGGTGTCGTAGAAGCGTGAGCGGACGCCGGTGGTCCTGGACTCGACGACGGGGACGACCTCGGTGGCGAAAGCGTTCACCCGTTCCTGGACAGTCATGGCGAGCCATTCGGGGGTGGTCTTGACGAGGATGAAGGCGGTCACCGTTGCTTCGGCTTCCTTCTTGGGCATGAGGGGTCCTTCCAACTGGCGCAATGTTGCGGTGTGGTGGGCACCATCGAGGCGGTGGTGCGGTGGTGCGGTCAGGCCTGGACGGCCGGCTTGAGGGTCCGGGCGCACCATTGCTCGAAGGTGGTGGGTGATGCGGTGTCCGCGGTGCGGGTGACGCCCGCGTCGAGGCCGTTGTCCTTGGCCTGCTTCATGTCGGCGATGCCTTGTACGAACGCGGCGTCGAGGCCGTGGCCGACGAGGGTGGTGCGCAGATCCTCCAGCGACTGGCGCTCATAGCGCACGGGGTGGCCCAGCTGCTCGGTCATGATGCGGGCCAGGTCGTTGGGGGAAAGGTCCTGGGGCCCGAGAACCGGGATGTCGCCGGTGCCGGTCCAGGAGCGGTCGAGCAGTAGGCGTGCCGCGACGGCGGCGATGTCGGCGACGGCGACGAGGGGGGCCTTGCGGTCGGCGTCGGCGGCGTCCGTGAAGACGCCCTTCTCGCGGATCGAGTTGGCCTCCTCCAGGAGGTTCTCGAAGAAGGAGGGGTTGGCCAGGGCCCGGTAGGCGGCGCCGGATGTCGCGATGAGGTCGTCCATGGCGAGGGATGCGGTGACGAGCCCCGCGCGGTCGGCGAGCGGAGTGCCGCGGCCGAGCGCGGAGATGCCGACGACGTGCCCGACGCCGTGGGCGGCGAGCGCCTTCGCCGCGGGGCGGCTGAAGCCGCGGTAGGCGTCTGCCGGAGGCAGGGAGGAGTCCGGGGGGACGAGCCAGAAGACGGCGTCCGCGCCCTCGAAGGCCCGGTCGACGACCTCCGGGTCGCCGTGCGAACCGACGACCACCTCGACGTGGTCGCGCACATCGTCGGGCAGTCGGGCCGGATCGCGTGCGATCACCCTCAGTTCCTCGCCGTGGGTGGGAGCGGCCCGGACGAGCAGGGGCAGCAGGTGGCGGCCGATGTTCCCCGTGGGAGCAGTGATGACGATCATGAAAACCTCGTGGGTCGTGCCGGATCGGTACGTCCCTCATCCTGCGGAGGCCCACGGTGATGCCACAATAGGAACTCTGGCACGCAATCATTGCCTGAAATGGAATTACCCTGGTGAACAGCTCTGATCCGGTCATTGACGCCAATCTCGCCGTCGCGCTCGACGCCTTGCTGAGCGAACAGAGCGTCACGCGCGCCGCCGCCCGCCTGCACACCTCCCCGGCAGCCATGAGCCGCACCCTGGCCCGCCTGCGCCGCATCCTCCAGGACCCGTTGCTGGTCCGGGCAGGGCAGCGCATGGTCCCCACTCCGCGCGCCCAGGCCCTGCGCGACGAAGCCGCCGCGGTCGTACGCGGTCTGGGCGCACTGCTCACCCCCGGCACCACCGTCGACCCCGCCACCCTGCGCAACACCTTCACTCTCCAGGCCGCCGATCTGGTCGGCGCGGCACTGGCCTTCGGCCTGCTGCGACTGACCCGGCAGGAGGCACCCGGGATCTCCTTGCGGTTCAGGGCCGAGGAGTTGGAGGCCGGGCCGGCCCTGCGCGACGGCCGGATCGACCTGGAGGTCGGTTCCATCGACCACGTCGATCCCGAGACCCGGGTCGAAAAGCTGCTCACCCTGCGGATGGTGGCGGCCGTCCGGGCCGGTCACCCCCTGACCGAAGAGCCCCTGACCCCGGCCCGGCTCGCCGCCGCCGACCATGTCTCGGTCAGCCGCCGGGGCAGGTTCACGGGCCCCCTCGACACCGCCTTGGCCGCACACGACCTACGCCGACGGGTGACTGTCGTCCTTCCCAGTCACCTGGCGGCGATGGCCCTGGCCGCCCGCAGCGACGTCGTCTGCCTGATCCCCGCGGCGCTCCCCGGCGCGGCCTGTTCACCCCTCACCGCTGACGCCACCGCTCTCGGCCTGCACCTCCTCGACATCCCCCTGCCTCTGCCGCCCCTGGCCCTCGGCATGGCCTGGCACCCCCGCCAGGACGCCGACGGAGCCCACCACTGGCTCCGCGACGCCGTACGCCGCACACTTCGCACACCGCACAGCTCAACTGCCTGACGCACGCACTCACTTCAGCAGTCGATCACCGGGGTCGAGGGAAGCGGCGGTCCCCAATCCGGTGGCAGCAGGGCCCATGAGCCATGCCGCAGCCACTGCCCGAACCGGATCGGCCCGGCACCGCCGACGTGGTCGAGGGAGAGCGGGACGATCCTTTCGCACGTCGCCCGCCCGTCCCACCACACCGTGCCTGCCAGCGGGCCGGTCAGCGCCAGCAGCGTGGCGAATCCACAGCCGTGTTCCTGTATGACGACGGCACCTGCCGTCTTCCAGTCCTCGAATCTGCCCACCTCGTCGTCCCAGCGGCGCCAGGCGCTCCGGTATGCGCTCTCGGTCTCGAAGGAGTCGGCCCGCGGCTCTCGATCCATCAGCTCATCGCCGGCCTCGGCGTAGGAGTCGGGGTGGGGAAACGGCACGGCCAGGAGCCCACTCCGCTCTTCGTCGTTCCCGGCCCACCACCAGCCGCGGTCGGTCCGCATCAGTCTGGCCAGCGCTCCGCCCGCGCTGACTTCGCCAAGGTAGGTCCGGTACTCCTCGGGGAGGAGCACACCCAGCTCGCGCTCGGCCTCCATCATCTCGGCCTCGGAGAGAGGCGGTTCATTCATGAAGTGATCTTAGGACCAGGCTCGCAGCCGCTGGTGGGGACAGCGGGGATCAATTCTGCGACGACCCGAGTGTCTGCGCGGCCTGCACCGGTCGACGCAGGAACGGTAATAGCGCGGCCGTACCCCCAATTCCCTGCGGGGAATGGCCCAGGACCCCACGTCGCGGTTACAACGGGTCCGTGGACTTCCCTCAGGTACTTCGCGAACGGCGCACCCGCCGTCGTCTCAGCCAGCTCGATCTAGCGCTTCGGACGGGCACCACACAGCGGCATCTCAACTTCATCGAATCGGGCAGGTCCGCCCCCGGCCGCAACATGGTCGTGCGCCTGGCCGCCGAGTCGCTGCAACTGCCCCTGCGCGAGCGCAACGAATTGCTGTTGGCCGGTGGGTACGCACCCGCCTACTCCGAGAGCGCACTCGACGCCCCGGTCCTGGCCCCCGTGCGCACGGCACCTGCAAGAGCTGTGCGCCGAGCTCAGTGGATACGTTCCGCCCGCTGGCTCCTTCCGACGGGCCACTCGGTTTCGCGGTTCCGCTCCGCATCCGGTCCTCGTACGGTGAGCTGCGCCTGATGACGACCGTGACCACCTTCGCCTCCGCCGTCGACGTCACCCTTGCCGAGCTGAAGCTGGAGGCGTTCTTGCCGGCCGACGCGGCGACAGCCGATGCATGTAGTCGGTCTTGACAGTCGGTCTTGATCCGCCTGTCGTCGTCGAGCACGAGGACTTCCAGGCCGCCACCCGCCACGTCGTCCCTGCCGGGAATGGCCCGGCCTAGCGCAGCACGCGATAGTGGAGGAAGACGACCTTCGACTTGAAGGTGCGGGTCTCGACGAGGTCGAGATCGACCCGGCGCTCGTGCCGGTCGAAGAACGGGATGCCACCGCCGACCAGCACCGGGCAGAGCCTGACCCGATACTCGTCGATCAGACCCGCCGCGGCCGCCTGGGCGGCGAGAGTCGCGCCGCCGATCGCGATGTCGCCCTCCCCCGGCTCGGCCCGCAATCGCCCGATCTCCTCCGCCACGCCGCCCGAGGCCGGGCTGGCGTTGCCCCGCAGTTGCGACAGGGTGGTGGAGAACACCACTTTGGGCAGCGAGTTCCACTGCGCGGCCCACTCACGCTGGATGTCGTCGAGCGGTGCAACCTGGTCGGCCGTCTCCCAGTACAGCATCGTCTCGTACAACCGCCGCCCCATCAGATAGACGCCGGTCCTTCGGATCTCGTCGGTGACGAAGCCCAGAAGCTCCTCGTCCGAATCCGTCCAGGCGAAGTCACCGTCGGGCCCGACGATGTAACCGTCGAGTGAGACATTCATGGAATAGGTAACGCTGCGCATCACGCGTCCTCATCGTTGCCGAGTCAACTCGCGAATCGACGCCTGAACGGCTCATGGGTCGGCTCACGCTCTGACACTACGACCGCCGGGCGCCTCGAACTCATCGCGGCGCACGGACACCGACATGCGACGGCGGGTGCACGGCGGGATGATTGAGGCATCAGCTCCACGCGCCACCTGGGGTCCCAATGCCCACGCAGAACCCGCCGCCACCTCCGCGGGGCTGGGGTTCGTCACCCGGCCGGTCGTCGTGGGGGCAGCGGCCGCCGCCCAAGAAGCGGGGATGTGGACGCGCTCTGATGTACGGGTTGCTCGGCGTTGTTGTGCTCGTCGTCGTGGTGACCGCGATCGCCCTCATGGCGGGCGGCACGAGCGACGAGGGCCCTGGGCCCAGAAAGTCCCCGCAACAGGAGCAGACCTCGCCGACCCTGACCGGCCCCCGAGCTGACGTCGAGATCACGAAGTGCTCGGTCCTGGACGCCGTGCGGTGGCCGACAGCCGAGCTTCGGATCACCAACCAGAGTTCGAAGGCATCCAACTACTGGGTCGACGTCGAGTTCCTCGACGCAAAGGGCGAGCGCATCTCCGAGGGCTTCGCCGCGACCAACAACCTGGCCCCGGACCGGGTGGCGAACGAGACGGCCACCGGCACGCGGGAAGCAACGGGGACGGTGACGTGCCGGGTCACCGATGTCACGCGTTACGCGTCGCCGTAGGCAACCGCCGACGCCTACGCACGACCCCGTAATTCGTTCAGCCGCACTGCAGCCGGTGGACACTTACCGCATAGCCGCCGCCCTCGTAGGGGTGGGCGTCCCACGTCGCGAAGCGGTTGACGAGGGTGAGGTGGGCCGCGGCGCAGTAGGCGTCGTACTCGGGCAGGGTGATGGTGGGCGATACCGGCAGGTGCGCCTTGTCCAGGCCGAATCCGGCGACCAGGAGGCCGCCCGGGCGCAGGGTCGCGGCCAGGCGGGCGACCACCGCGGCCTCGGTCCCGGTGGCAAGGAGCGGGAAGATGTTGCCGGCGGCGACCACGAGGTCGAAGCCCGCCCCCACCTGAAGCTCGGCCGGGTCGAATGTGGCCAAGTCTGCCTGGACCCACGGGAGTTCGGGAGCCTGCCTGCGTGCCACGGCCAGCATGGAGGCGTCCAGATCGACCCCGACGCAGTCGTACCCGAGCTCCGCCAAGCGGATCATCACCCGGCCGGTACCGCACCCGGCATCCAGCACCCGCGCCCCGGCGGGCACGAGCGCGGCACACAACCCTGCCTCACCGTGCATGTCCTTGCCACTGCCGGCCAGGGCCGCGAACCGGGCGGCATAGTCCTCTCCGGACGTCCCACCAGTCAGCTCTTCCCAACGGCTCATGATGACCAGGGTAGACGTACGCGGCAGGTGAGCAGCATGAGCACGTCAATGCGGCTCACGCGCCCCGACCGACGTCATGGCGCGGCAACGCACCACCGCCGCACTCGCCCTTCTCTTTGCCCTCGGTCGCGCGGCGATGACTCGCTCGGATGAGGACGCCCACCAAGGCAGCCAGGTCCGCTGCGCCGTCCGCGTCATCCGCGTAGCGGGTGGTCTGCAATGGGCCGGTCTGATCCAGCCGGACTCCTTCCCGGTCCAGTACGTGGCCCAGGGTGAGCATGGCGAGGCGGGCGTTGCCGTCGGGGAAAGGGTGGAAGAACGCTACGTCCAGGTAGGCGCGGGCCGCGCGGGAGGCCAGGGGCGCGTTCGAGTCGGTGCTTTCGCGCAGGCAACGCTCGAAGTCCGCCTGAGTGTCAGGGGTCAGTGCGTAGCGTTCCCGGCCGCCCTTGGCGTAGGCATCGCCTTGCCGGAAGGCAACCTGTGGCACGCCAAGGACAATGCGCTGCCATCGGGCCAGAAGCGCACAGCTGAGAGCGCGTCCGTTCGATGCGTCCGTGCGCGATCGGATCAGTGCCGCAAGCAGCCGTTCGCCACGAGCCGGGTCGGTGGGACGGCCCTGGGCGGCGCACCAAGTGGCCAGACCGTCCATGGTCGCCACGGTCGCCTCGACCGGCGCAGGCGTCACACCGGCCGCCGAGGTCCAGTCGACCTGGGCCCTGACTCTGCCCCAGGCGGTCAAGGCGTCAGCAGTCACGGTATGGCCGGTCTCCGGTCACGCCCACGGCAAGATCCTCTCCCACGGAATCGACCAGGACAGGCGGCGGTTGCGTCCAGCTCTCGAAGCGTCCGCCGATCGCTCTCTCCACGGCCGCTCTCGCAGCCTCCGGCCGCATGCCGGTGGACGTCAGGAACCATGTCAGGACCGTGTGGCAGAGTCCGTACCAACCGCATTCGGCGCCCGTGCGGTCGACGACCACCGTCACCAGGCGGGTGGCTGCCCGGTCCAGATGCCAGCTTCGGTCCTCGGCGGTGGGCGGTGCCAACTGCTCGAACCTCTCCGCCAGTTCCTCGAGCCAGTCGCGCCACTCCAGCAGCGAGGCCACCACCTTGGCGGCCGTGGCAGCAGGTTCACCCACGGAATGAGAGGCACAGCACCAGCTGGCGACCACTCCGCCTCCCCCGCCCTCACCCAGGGCCCAGTGCCATCCGCACGCCCAACGGCCGTACCGGGCAGCTGCAAGCTCCGTGACCTCGTCGACGAACCGGTGCCTCGCCTCCCACCCGGCATCGGCGGGAGGCACCATCGAGGCGATCGCGTCGGCGAGCCGGGAATGCTCTTCGTCGCTCCAAGCGAACGCGTTCAGGTCAGGATCGGCGGCCGACCACGGCAGTCCGGCCGGGGCGAGCTCGTTGTTGATGGCCGTGGCGTTCCTCCGAAGTCCGAAGCGCAGTCGGTCAGGCGAGGGGCCATCGTGCCAAGGGCTCACCGCGCTGTCACGCGAGTTCTCGGCACCGCAGCCGACCGTCACGGCAAGTACGCTCTGTCGCTGGTCCCGGTGCACGCGGCCATGCCCGCGGATCGTGGTGATGCCGGATTACGGCGTCGGCGCCCGGGCACCGGGCACTGGTGCGCAGGAACCTCCTGCCGACGACGTACAGACGACGTACAGCGGACGAACGGGGCAGGGCATGGGCACGGCGACGACGGTTCCTCAGACGCGGGACATGGAGGGTGATGAGCTCTCCGGCGACGAGGCCTTCGTGGCGCTGCGTCATTACGGGAGCTGGCGGCTGCTGCACGATGCCTTCGTGCGGTTCCGTTACGCCGACGGGTTCAGCCACTCCCGGGCCCTGGCGCTGCAGACGGTCCTCGCGGTCGTTCCGCTCGCGATCGTCTTCGTCGGCCTGTCGAGCGTGCTGCACACGCAGGGCATCGGCCGGTTCGCCGAGGCGGTCATCCACCGTCTGGCAGAGGGCCCGAGCGCCGATGTCGTCGACGAGGCGCTGGCCCGCAGCCGCCGTACCGCGGACGGCGGGACGCAGGTCGCTCTCTGGTTCGGGCTCGTGTTCTCCCTGAGCAACGTCACGACGGCGATGTGCCAGATAGAACGCGGCGCCAACCGGATCTACGGCAACGAGCGCGACCGGCCTTTCCACCGCAAGTATCTGCGCGGCCTGGTCATGGCCGTGACCGCGGGCCTGCCCCTGGGTCTTGGCTTCGTCGTCATGGTGGCGGGCCGTGACCTGGCGGCCGCGGCGGTGTCGGTCTTCGGTGCCGGGACCTGGATGACCACCGTGTTCGGGGCGGCGCGTTGGCCGTTGGGCTTCGTGCTGGCGCTCGTGGCGGCAAGCATCATCTTCAGGCTTGCGCCGCGGCGGCGCCAACCCGGTTATACGTGGCTGGCGTTCGGCGCGGTGGTCTACCTCCTCCTGTGGACGGCTCTGACCGGTCTGCTGAGCCTGTACCTCTCGGTCAGCGGTTCCTTCGACACCGTCTACGGTCCGCTCAGCGCCTTCATGTCCTTGCTGCTCTGGGCCTACCTGACCTCGATCGCCCTGTTCCTTGGCCTGGCCTTCGCCGCGCAACTCGAGGCGGCCCGTGCCCTGCAACCAGGCCCCGTCGAGGCGGACCCGGGAGTCTGAACCGGGAGTCTCAACCGGCGATTCCCGTCACTCTGCCTCGTTCTTGTGGGCTCGTGCTTGTCTGGAATCTCCCTCACCAGGAAGGCGCTCCGGCATGACCGCCAAATACGACGTCAAGCGCGAGCTCAAGAGGTGCTATGCACCCAAGAACACCGACTGGGAGCTCCTCGACATCCCCGAGCTGCGCTTCCTCGCCATCGACGGGCACGGCGACCCCAACACCAGCGTCACGTACCGCCGCGCGGTCGAGGCGCTCTACCCGGTCGCCTACACCGTCAAATTCGCGAGCAAAGGCAACCTCGGCAAGGACTTCGTCGTGGGCCCGCTCGAAGGACTGTGGTGGGCGGACGACATGGACGACTTCCTGGCAAGGCGCAAGGACAACTGGCGGTGGAGGCTGCTCATCAACGTCCCCGACTGGATCACCGGCGACATGATCGACGACGCCAAGCGCGCCGCACTCGCCAAGAAGAACCTTCCGGCCATCGCGGACGTCCGGTCGGAGACCTTGCGCGAGGGCACCAGCGCACAGGTCCTGCACATCGGCTCGTACGACGACGAAACCCCGATCCTGACCAGGCTGCACCAGGAGTACCTGCCCGCCAACAACCTGCGCGAGACAGGGCTGCACCACGAGATCTACCTCAGCGACCCACGCAAGACCGACCCCGGCAGACTCAAGACGATCCTCCGGCAACCCGTGGAGTCGCGCGGCGACTGAGCGACGTCGCCGTAGCTGGGCCCGGCCCTCACACCTCTACGGGCCCATCGGGCGACGGCCCTTGCGCACGCGGCCGAGAACCAGAAGGGGGCCCGCCCGGCAACGGGCGCGCCCCCTGGCTCGACTCGCAAGAGCTCAGCCGCTCATCGGGCCTGGGCCGCCTCCAGGCCCATGGACGCCACCTCAAGACCCGTGCGCACTCCGTCGACGACCTGACGGGGGTCGTCGGGAAGGTTGATGCTGCCCCCGCGGGGGCTCTCTTCGGCATGAGCGGGTGCGGGTGCCGCCACGGCAAGAGCAGCGGCAGCAGCGGACAGGGCGACAACAACGCGCTTCGTGTTCCTCATGCCCACGTGAACGATCACGAGGGCCACCAGGATGCGCACATTCGGGCAACTCGGCGGAAAACGGCAGCCCCGCGGTCGTATGGGTTTCGGTGTCTACCAGCGCACCGGCATCTCTCGGAGTCCCCGCATGAGACTGGTCCTCCACTGCGGGGTGCCGTCGCCGTCGAAGGCCAGGCGGGGGAAGCGGTCAAGGAGGGTGCGCAGGGCCAGGGTCGCCTCCAGGCGGGCCAGCGGGGCGCCCAGGCAGTGGTGCAGGCCGTGTCCGAAGGCGAGGTGGGCGCGGGTCGCAGCCGGGTCGCGGTGGATGTCGAACCGTTCGGGGTCCGGGAAACGCGCGGGGTCGCGGTTCGCGGCGGCGATGGACAGCACGACACGGGCACCCGCCGGTATGTGGGCACCGCCGAGGGTGACGGATTCGGCCGTGTAGCGATAGGTGCCCGCGGGCGCGGGTGACTCGAAGCGGAGCGTCTCCTCCACCGCGCCGGCGAGCAACTCGGGGTCGGCGCGGAGGGCCGCGAGCTGCTCGGGATGCCGGAGCAGCAGGTGGACGGCGTTGGCGATGAGGTTGACGGTGGTCTCGTGCCCTGCGACCAGCAACAGGAAGGCCATGCCGAGCAGTTCCTCCGGTGTCAGCCGGTCGGCTCCGTCCCCGTCGTGGGTACGGACCAGCGCGTGCAGCAGATCGCTCTCCGCCGCGTCCGGCAGGCGCCGCTTCTCCTCCGCGAGGCCCGCCAGGTACACCGCCATCTCCTGCGAGGCGAGGGCGGACTGCTCCGCGTCGTCGAGGGCGACGACCTTGGTGGACCACCCGCGGAAGGCGGCCCGGTCCGCTTCCGGCACGCCGAGCAGCTCGCAGATGATGGTGAGCGGCAGCGGATAAGCGTACGCGGCCACAAGATCGGCGCGGCCGTCGGCGTCCACGGCGTCTAGGAGCGCATCGGCGGCCTCCTGGACGCGGGGCCGCAGCGCCTGGACGCGTCGGGCGGTGAACTCGCGGGCCACGAGCGTCCGCAGGCGGGTGTGATCGGGCGGGTCGACCTGAAGCATGTTGCGGCCCACGGCGTACAGCCCGTCGTCCTCGAAGTCGGCGGAGTGCCGTACGTCATTACGGAACCGGGGGTCCGCGAACGCGGCGCGCACTTCCTCGTGCCCGACCACCAGCCACGATTCATCGCCGGTGGGGAACCGCACGTAATGGACGGGCCCGCGGGAGCGCAGTGCGGTGAAGGCGGTGTAGGGGTCGGCGGTGAAGTCCTCGGTGAGGTCGGCGAGTCGGAGGGTGGGGCGTTGCGTGCGCATCGACGGCTCCCGGAAGGAAGTGGGGACTACTCCCCGCTTGACTGGCAAGGGTGACCGTAACACGAAGCGGGGACACATCCCCGGTTCGGGGTCATTGATACGCGGGACAGCCCACAGCCTTGGCTGACAGCCCGAACCACACTTCCGTCAACTGACACCATGGCGCCCATGGATGGTCGACAAGCCGCGAAAGCCCAAGCCCTCCGCATGGTCACCGAACTCTTCCCCGACGCCCTGGGCGCCGTGCTCGGAGGCTCCGCCGCTCAAGGGCGCGCGACGGCGGCCAGCGATCTGGATGTGGCCGTGCTCCTTCCGGACTCGGACATCAGCCGGCGGGAGGTGAGGCGTCACGAGGGCCGGACAGTCGAGTTGTTCCTCAACACAATCGCCGACATACCGGAGTTCTTCACCTGGGACCGGGCCCGGCGTCGCGGGACCGTCCTGTTCGTCTATGACCAAGGCCTGCCGCTGACTGATCCGCACGGGCACGTGGCCCGCACGCGCGAACTGGCTCACGACGTGCTGGCCTCCGGCCCTCCTGCGCTCACCACGGCCGAGTGGGATCACGGCCGCTACGCGCTCACCTGCTTCCTGGACGATTTGGTCGACACCCCTGCGCGCGATCGGTACGAACAGCTTTCCCTCGCCGACCAGGTGCTGCGCCTGGCAGCGGACCTGGTCACCGCCCACCACGGCGCCTGGACAGGAATCGGCAAATGGCTTCCTCGCCGACTGCTCAGTGCCGACCCCGCGCTCGGCAAGGCCCTGCTGGACGGCCACCTGGCCGTGGCCGAGCACGCCGATCCCCTGCCGTTGGCCACTGCAGTGAAGCAGGCTCTCGACCTGCTCGGCGGACCCCTGTTGGAGGGCTACTCCCAACCGTGGCGTCCTTGAGCAGCCGCAGTAGCCGACGTGATCCGCCGTGAAGCGCGGCCCCCTGGAGCGCCCGTACCCCCTCAGGTCCTGACACGCCACCGTGTGACCGGCTCGTACGAGCAGCGGACGAAGACGGAGGCCTCACCGACATCGATCTGCGTTGTCTCGAATCCTTCGAACACGCGGTCTCCTTTGAGCGGCGAAGTCCGTGCCGCGTATTCACCGTCGGCACGGGACCAACCCTTTGGTTGCCCCGGCCGGAATCGGCCATGTGTCGGGGCCTGTCATTGGCCGCGCCGAGCGCACCCGACATCCCGGACTCACCCTAAACCTGAGGTCGAGGCTCAATTCGATGAGTCGTTGCGGCTTCACCCGCATGCAGCACTCACCCCACGAATTCAGCCGCCCCGCCGTGATTCCCGTCCGGTGCCGCCCGCCCATTCAACGATCACTGCAGCCCCAGGGGCGCTACGCGCGGTCTTTCCACCACACAAGGTCCCGACTCCCCTGCGCGATCACCGCGGAAGACGGGGCTCCGACGACGACGGTCTTGAGCCAACAGCCGCTGCACGCGGTGGAGTTGGGGGTTCCAGGGGACCTGAAAAGTACCGTTCGCGCAGGTCACGGGGTGTCTGTGCCCTATCAAAACACCCCGGGTGATCACCGGCGAGTTGAACAAGCTTCAAAGGTTGACCACAAATTGCACACATCCCCTCTTCAGACCGGCGCCAATGGTCTAGATTGACCGTGCTTCACATGCGGACACGAGGCGACAAAAGATGATCTATAAGTCCGGCGCCACGGACGACCAGTATTTGCATACCCCGGCGCCAGGCTTGGGGGTGATCAATTCGTGGTGCCCGGAAGAAGCCCGGGGTGTGGGGAACACCCGGGGTTTCGAAGGGCTTTTGCTCGCGTCGAGGGTCTGGCAGCGCATGCAAGTCCGCTGCCGCTTGGGTGGGGTGCTCAGGTAACGCTGCAATAGCCGGGATGTCAGTCGCTGGGGGCGAGGGCCTCCCGGGGGGAGGAACAGCGTGGCGTGGCACGGGGGGCGGGGGCCTCCCGAGGGGAGGACACAGTGCGGGGGGCGGGGGCCTCCCGGGGGGAGGAACCGTGTGGAGCAAACACGTCGAGCCCACTGGTGACCTGGGGGGGTCTGTGCAGCAGGGGGAATTAGTCAGCCCGTTTCCACCGGCCCACGGGCGTCCGGGGAACGGGACAATCGGCCGACCACCGTTTGACTGGGAACAGCGCTACCGCCGTGCCGTCATCACCAGCGATGCCGTGGTCACCGCCTTCGTGGTGGCGGCGATCGGCGGCTTCTTCGGAGTCCGGGACGCCGCCGACTGGCACGAGAAGTGGCGCATCCTCGCCTTCGGCACGGAGCTCCTTGTGCTGGGAGCACTCGCGGCGAGCAGGTCATGGGCTCCGGCCGTACTCGGCCAGGGCGCGGAGGAGTTCCGCCGACTGGGACGCGCACTGTTCACGGCGGCCGTCGTCCTGGCGCTCGGGGGGATAGCGCTCACCTCGCGCAACATCAAGCTCTGGATATTCGTGGCGATCCCGGCCATCGCGCTCGTCATCATGACCGAGCGGTATCTGCTGCGTCTTTGGCTGCACAGACACCGTAAAGAGGGGCGGTGCCTGCGCCCCGTGCTCGCTGCCGGGAGCCTGGCCACCGTGAGCGACCTGATCGCCCGGACCCGGAAGTTCCCGCATCTGGGCTGGCGTGTCGAGGCGGTGTGCACGTCGGACGGTTATGGCATCGACAGTGACCATCTGGACGGTGTGCCGGTCGTCGGCCGGCTGTCCGACGTCGCCGGCCACGTCCATCGCGACGGCTACCGAGTCGTCGCGGTCACACCGGACCCGCACTGGTCACCGGACGGACTGCAACGACTGGCCTGGAACCTCGAGGGCAGCGACGCCGAGATGGTCGTGGCCCCCGTACTGATGGAAGTGGCAGGCCCTCGGCTGCATGTCGACGCGGTGCTCGGGATACCCCTGCTCCGGGTCAGCATGCCGACCTTCACCGGCGGCCGCCGGGTGGTCAAAGGGATCGTGGACCGGCTGGGCGCGGCAGTTCTGCTGTTGCTGTTCGCGCCGCTGATGGTGCTCGTCGGGCTGCTCGTGCTGATGGACAGCCGGGGCGGGGCCCTGTACCGCCAGCGCAGAGTCGGCAAGGACGGCCGGGAGTTCACCATCTTCAAGTTCCGCACCATGGTCGTGGGGGCCGACGGGGCACGCGCTGAACTGGCCGACCGCAACGAGGGCGCGGGCCTGTTGTTCAAGCTCCGCCGGGATCCCCGCGTGACCCGCGTGGGAACGGTGCTGCGCCGGTACTCGCTCGACGAGCTCCCGCAACTCTTCAACGTGCTCACCGGCTCGATGTCACTCGTGGGCCCGCGACCTCCGCTGCCGGAGGAGTCCGCCGCGTACGGCCCGGACATCCGGCGCCGGCTCCTCGTCAAGCCGGGACTGACCGGCCTGTGGCAGATCAGCGGGCGCAGTGACCTGCCGTGGGAGGAGGCGGTCCGCCTCGACCTGCGGTACGTGGAGGACTGGTCGCTTGCCCTGGACACAGTGATCTTGTGGAAGACCCTGCGGGCGGTGCTCCAGGGACAAGGGGCCTACTGATGCGACTCATGCGATGGACGCGCGGGGACCGTGGTCCGGTCGGCGCACGGAAGGCGGGCCGGAAGGCCGCGCCTGGGGGGAGGAACGGAATATGAGGGTCAGCGTCTTAGGGCTCGGCTATGTGGGCTGTGTGTCGGCCGCATGCCTGGCCGGCATGGGTCACGAGGTCATCGGGGTGGACGTCAACCAGGTGAAGGTCGACCTGGTCAACGACGGCAAGGCCCCGGTGGTCGAGGAGCGAATCGGCGACCTCGTCGCCGAGGCCGTGCGGACCGGAGCGTTGCGGGCCACCGCCGACGTCCGCGAGGCGATCATGGGCAGCGATGTGTCGCTGGTCTGCGTGGGTACGCCGTCGGAGCCCAACGGCAGCTTGTGCACCACGTACTTGGAGCGGGTCACCGAGCAGATCGGCGCCGCCCTGGCCGAGCGGGGCGGGCGGCACACCGTCGTGTTCCGCAGCACCATGCTCCCCGGCACCTGCCTGAATCTGCTGGTGCCGATCCTGGAGAAGTACGTCGGCGGCACGGCCGGGGTGGACGTCGGGGTCGCGGTCAACCCCGAGTTCCTGCGTGAGGGCACGAGCGTGCGGGACTTCTTCGATCCGCCCAAGACCGTCATCGGTGAGCTCGACGAGGCCAGTGGCGACGTGGTGGCGGCGCTGTACGACGGCCTGCCCGGCGAGGTGTTCCGGGTGCCGGTCCCGACGGCCGAGGCCATCAAGTACGCGGACAACGCGTTCCACGGCCTAAAGATCGGCTTCGCGAACGAGCTCGGCGCGGTGTGCCACGCGCTCGGGGTGGACTCGCACCAGGTGATGGACGTGTTCCTGGCCGACCGGAAGCTGAACATCAGCCCGGCCTATCTGCGGCCCGGTTTCGCCTTCGGTGGTTCCTGCCTGCCCAAGGATCTGCGCAGTCTGGTCCACGCGGCGCAGCGGGCCGATGTCTCGGTGCCGATCCTCTCCCACGTGCTGCCCTCCAACTCCGACCATCTGCAGCGCGCGGTGGAACTGGTCGAGCGCACCGGCAAGCGCCGGGTGGGCCTGTTCGGGCTCTCCTTCAAGCCCGGCACCGACGACCTGCGCGAGAGTCCGTTGGTCGAGTTGGCGGAGAGACTCCACGGCAAGGGTTACTCCTTGCGGATCTACGACGCCAACGTGAGCCTCTCCCGGCTGATCGGCGCGAACCGCGAGTACATCGAGACCCGGCTGCCGCACCTCGCACAGCTGATGGCGGACTCCGTCGACGAGGTGCTCGAGCACGCGGAAGTGTGCCTGGTCGGAACCAAGGACCCGGACGTTCTCTCGGCGCTGCCCCATGGCGACGGACCGGTGATCGTCGATCTCATCCGCCTTCCCGACGCCGACACGCGCCGGACAGAACCGGGGTACATAGGCCTTGCTTGGTAACACAGCTTTTGGTGACACGACCGGCGGCGACGGGACGGGCCGTCGGGCGCTGATCCTGGTGGAGAACCTGTCGGTGCCCTTCGACCGGCGGGTGTGGCAGGAGTGCACGACGCTGCGCGACGCGGGCTGGAAGGTGCACGTCATCTGCCCGCGGGGGGAGAAGCGGGACACCGAGTTGGAGGCGGAGATCGACGGGGTGCGGATTCACCGCTACCCGTTGCGTGCGGCCACCGGTGGTCCCGCCGGCTATCTGCGGGAGTACGGATCGGCGTTGTGGCACACGGCCCGCCTTGCCCGCAAGGTCGGCCCGGTCCACGTGGTCCACGCCTGCAACCCGCCCGACCTGCTGTTCCTGCCCGCGCTGCGGCTCAAGCGGCTCGGCGCGCGGTTCGTCTTCGACCAGCACGACCTGGTGCCCGAGCTGTACCTCTCCCGGTTCGACCGCGGCGAGGATCTGCTCTACCGCGCCGTGTGCGCCCTGGAGCGGGCGACCTACCGGGCCGCGGACATCGTCCTCGCCACGAACGAGAGCTACCGCGAGGTCGCGGTACGCCGCGGCGGCAAGCGGCCCGAGGATGTCTTCGTGGTGCGCAGCGCGCCCGTGATCGAGCGCTTCCAACCGGTGCTGCCCGAACCGGAGTTGAAGCGCGGCAAGCAGCATCTGCTGTGCTACCTGGGCGTCATGGGCCCGCAGGACGGCGTCGACTACGCCTTGCGGTCCTTGGCGAAGCTGCGCGACAACCTCGGGCGCACCGACTGGCACGCGGTGTTCGTCGGCGCCGGTGACGCCTTCGACGCGATGGTGGAGCTGTCCCGGCGACTCGGACTCTCCGAGCAGGTGCAGTTCACCGGGCGCATCCCGGATGCCGAGCTGGTGCGCTATCTGTCCACCGCGGACGTGTGCCTCTCCCCCGACCCGCGTAATCCGCTCAACGACGTGTCGACCATGAACAAGGTCATGGAGTACATGGCGATGGGCAAGCCGATCGTCTCCTTCGACCTCAAGGAGGCGCGCGTCTCCGCCGGTGACGCCGCCGTCTACGCGCCCGCCAACGACGAGGCCCAATTCGCCGAGCACATCACGGTGTTGCTCGACGATCCGGAGAAGCGCGCCCGGATGGGCAAGCTCGGCCAGGAGCGGGTCGGCGGAGAACTTTCCTGGCAGAACTCCCAGAGATCGCTGCTCGCTGCCTATGCCGCCGCTTGCGCTGTCCGCACCCGGGTCGGTGGCGCCCCCAGCCGGATGGGGAGGAGGCGGCGACGTTGAGTGATGACGCGATACGTCTGGTCACGATCGGGCGGATCTTCCGTGCGCGTTGGCGACTGCTCGTCGCTGTCGCCCTGCTGGGCGCGCTCGTCGGTTACGGCGCCTCGTTGGTGGTGTTCCCGTCGCGCTACACGGCGTCGGCATCGGTACTGCTGCCGGGGGCCTGGGAAGAACGCGAGCTGGTGACCCAGGTGAACGTCGCGACCAGTTCGTCAGTGGTCGACCGGGTGGCCGACACCCTCGACTGGACGGGCGGTGACGGCAGCGAGCTCATCGACCAGGTGAGCGCCAAGGCCGCCGAGGGGAACATCGTCAAGATCTCGGGTACGGCCGACACCCCGCAGCGCGCTCAGGAGCTGGCCGACCAGGTCGCCAAGGAATTCGTCACCTTCGCCACGCGCGTCGCGGGCGGCAGCACCGACCCGGCAAGGGCCTCACGGCCCGAGGCGCTGCGCAAGAAGGTCGAGGAGACCAACCGCCGCATCACCGAACTGGGCAAGGCGGCGGATCCGGGACAGACCGTGGAGAGCGTGCAGGCCCGCACCTCGCTGGAGAAGCTGCGCAGCTCTCTGGAGGAGGCCATGCAGAAGCTGGAGGAGGCCGACCCGGCGACCGGCAAGGCCGGCATGGTCGTCATGGGTCCCGCGGCCCTGCCGACCGGTGAGGCGCCGCCGACCAGGACGCAGCTCATGGCCGGCGGGGCGCTGCTGTTCCTTCTGGTCTCGGTCATCGCCCACCTCACCGCGGCACGGTCGAATCGGCGACTGCGCACCGAAGCGGAGATCGCCGCGGCGCTGCGCTCGACGGTGATCGGCACCGTCGATGTATCCGGCGAACGGACCGCTCTCCGGCCGCGAGGCCATGGCCCATGGGCCTGGGCGCGCCGCTTCCTCGGCGTCGACACCCGGTGGGACATACCGACCCCGGTGGCATCCGGCGACGAGGCCGGCAGACAGCTCCGCTACCGGCGGGTGTGCGCCCGCCTCCGGATCCAAGTGCCGGGTGCGCGAGGGCTGTTGGTGGTCGTCCCGGACGGCGACGAGACCGGCCGCCAGGCCGCCGGGCAGCTCGTCGCCGAGGCCGAGAGCGATCCACAGCTGCGGATGGTGGAGGTCTCGGTGGCCCGGCCGACGGTGCCGGACCGGGACACCGAGTCCGGCGCGCTGGTCGTCCTCAGTGCGGGCAGTTGGACCGCGGGTGAGCTCTCCGGCATCGCCGAGGCGTGTGCGGACGGCAGGCACGAGGTCGTCGGCGTCGTCGTCGCCGGCACGGTGAGGACCCGTCCCACGCGGCCCGTCGGACATCCTCCGGAGAAGGCCGCTCCGGCGCTCGCCGCTCGCGGCCAGGCGACGGGAGGTTCGGCATGACGACGAACACGACCTCGGAGTCGTCGACAGCCGCTCCGCTGCTCAACCTGCAGGCGTTGGTGGTGTCGGTGCGCAGGCGCCGTCGCCTCTGGTGCACCCTGGCCTTGATCGGGCTGCTGATCGGCGCGGCGGTGGCCGTGCTGCGACCGCCGCCGCCGGCCGCCATGGCCAAGGTGCTCGTCGCGCATCAGGACGATCAGCCGAACGACACCGGAACGCTGATCCGCACCGACGTGGAGGTGCTGCAGACCACGCGGATCGCCGAAAAGGCCCTGAAGTCCCTCAAGTCTTCGGTGAAGCCGGAGGACTTCTTGCAGGACTACCGGGGAACCGGCGTGACCAACAACCTGCTGCAGATCGATGTGACGGGTGACAGCGACGCGGAAGCGGTTGCCCGTGCCAAGGCGTTGGCGGACGCGTTCATCGCGGATCATGTGCGGCGGATGCAGGAAACCGCGAAGGCCGAGTCCAAGGCCCTGCGCGATCAGCGCGACCGGATGCGCAAGGAACTCGCCCGGGTCAACGAGTCGATCGGGGGCAGGACCCCGGAGACCGACCCGGAGTCGTCCGCGAGCATGGAGTCGCTCTTCGCCCGCCGGGCCGAACTCACCTCCCGCATCGCCGACTTCGACCAGCGCGCCGAGGACGCGCGCGTGGGCACACCCCGGATCATCGCCGGCACGCAGATCGTGGACGACCCGCGCGCGGTGGAGCACTCCGTGCCCCTGGCCGCTGTCACCAACGCCGGCATCGGGCTCGCTCTCGGGCTCGTCATCGGGCTCGCGGTGGCCGCGGTCGGTTCCGTGGTGGCGGACCGTCCCGTTCTGCGCCGGGAAATCGCGGCGAACCTGGGGGCCTCGGTCATCGCCGAGCTGCGCCGCGTACACCGTCGGCCGGTCAAGCTGTGGCAGCTCCGACGGACCCGTGCGGCACGCGAACGGCTCATATCGACCCTGGCCCGCACCGTGCGTGACTCCGGAGAATCGGTGTCGCTCCTCGAACTGGGCTGTGCGCACAGCACGAGCGCGATCGCCTTGGACCTCGCGGGGGCACTGGCGGCGGACGGACCCGTGGTGATCATCGATGGTCTGCCGGCCCTGGAGCGCGCCGCCCGCGGCCAGGAGCTAGGAGGCCCGGCCGTGGTCAGCGGCGATCGTGCCGCGGACGTGCCGCCTCAGATGCGCAGGCTCGGCGTCGGCTCGGTCGCGCCGGGCACGGCGTGGACCGGCCTGCAGGACCTCGGTTCCCAGACCGTGCTCGTCGTACGTGCCGGGCACGGCAGCACCGCCTGGCTGCACACCGTGGCGCGGCAGCTCGCGGACCTTCTCATCCCGGTGATCGGTGTGGTGCTGATCGACCCCGATCCCCGGGACCGGTCCGACGGCACCCTGTGGGACGGCCGGCACACCGCGCTGCGCGGCCACAACGAACGCCTTGCCCGGCAAAACGCGGCAGGCCGGCAGCTGACGGAGCAGCCGTCGTGGGCAGTACGAGTTCCGGACAGCGACCAGGAAGCGCGGTAGGACATGTGTGGCATCGCAGGCACATACCGGTGGCCGGACGGGAAGGTCGTCGCCGACCGACTCACCGACACCCTCGCCCACCGCGGTCCGGACGGGGCCGGCCGCTACAGCCACTCCGTCGGTGACGGCGAAGTGCACCTCGGGCACCGCCGGTTGGCCATCATCGACCTCTCCGAGACCGGCGCCCAGCCGATGGTCTCGGACGGCCTGTCCCTCACGTACAACGGCGAGCTGTACAACGCGCCGGAGCTGCGGGCCGAGTTGACGGCCGGTGGAGTGCGCTTCCGCGGCACCTCCGACACCGAAGTGCTGCTGGAGGCCTGGCGGCGCTGGGGCACCGACTGTCTGCCCCGCCTGCGCGGCATGTTCGCGTTCGGGATCTTCGACGAGCGCACCGGTGAACTGGTGCTCGCCCGCGACCAGCTCGGCATCAAGCCGCTGTTCCTGCTCCGGCGCGGCGAGGGTCTGGTGTTCGCCTCCGAGCTCAAGGCACTCGCCGCCGTGACCGGCGGTTCCCTGGAGGTGGACCACGCGGCGCTGGTGGCATCCCTGCTGTACTACTGGGTGCCGGACTCACGCTGCGCGTTCCGCGAGGCGGAGAAGCTGCCGCCGGGGAGCTGGCTGCGGGTCCGGCCCGACGGCCGGGTGGAGCGCGGCCGGTACTGGCATCTGAAGGACGTCGCCGCCGAAGGCCGCGAGCGCGCCCGCAGCGGGGAGCAACCCGATCTGGCCGCCATCGTCGAGGAGTCGACCCGGCGCCATCTGCTCTCCGACGTGCCCGTGGCGACCTTCCTCTCCGGTGGCCTCGACTCCAGCTACCTGACCGCGCTCGCCGCCCGCGACCGGCCCGGGATCTCCGCGTACACCATCGGATTCCGCGCCGAGGACGCCAAGTTCGAGGCGATGCCCGACGATCTGCGCTATGCCCGGCAGGTGGCCGAGCAGTTCGGCGTCGACCTGCACGAGATCGAGATCGCCCCGAACGTGCTCGATCTGCTGCCGCAGATGACCTACCACCTGGACGAGCCGATCGGCGACCCCGCGGCGATCAACACCTTCCTGATCTGCTCGGCCGCCCGGGAGGCCGGGGTCAAGGTGATGCTCTCGGGGATGGGCGCCGACGAGCTGTTCGCCGGTTACCGCAAGCACCTGGCCAACCTGCTCGCGCTGCGCTACCAGCGCGTCCCGCGGCCCCTGCGGCGCGGCCTGTCCGCGGCGGTGGACCGGATGCCGGTCGCCTCGGCCCGCCGGGGCTACCGGTCGGTGCGCTTCGCGAAGCGGTTCCTGTCCTTCGCCGATCTGCCGGAGGAGACCGCCTTCCGGCGCAGTTACACCATGTACGACCAGGACGAGCTGCTCGCCCTGGTCAACCCAGACCTGGCCGGGACGGTCGGCGACGTGCTGACCGAGCACGCGGACATCTACCAGGACAACGACCTGGACGACTTCGTCAATCGCATGTGTCTGGGCGACGCCCGGATGTTCCTGCCGGGCCTGAACCTCGCCTACACCGACCGTTCGAGCATGGCCGCCTCGACCGAGGTACGGGTGCCCTACGTGGACGTGGAGGTGGTCAAGGCGGCGTTCGCCGTACCCGGTGATCGCAAGATCGTCGGCCGGCAAGGCAAGGCCGTCCTCAAGGAGGCGGCCACTTCCATCCTGCCCCGGGAGATCGCGTACCGGCCCAAGGGCCTGTTCAGCGCGCCGCTGCGCGCCTGGATGAGCCGGGATCTGGCCCCGCTGGTGCGCGAGGTGGTGCACGACGGCGTGCTCGTCAACTCCGGTCTCCTGCGCCGCGACGCCCTGGCACGGATGGTCGCCGAGGACGCCGCGGGACAGCGGGACTTCTCCAAGCATCTGTGGCATGTGCTGACCCTCGAGTACTGGTATCGCGGCGCGACCTCTGGCTCCGGCCAGAGCCAAGCGGCCTGACGGCGTTGAACGCAGAAATAAGAGGAGCTCGGGTGAAACAGGTCGTTCAGAACTACAAGAGTGGCGAACTGGCGCTGCTCGACGTGCCGGTGCCGGGGTGCAAGCCCGGCGGCGTGCTGGTGCGGAGCGCCTACTCGCTGATCTCCACCGGGACCGAGCTCATGAAGGTGTCCGAGGCCGGCATGTCGATGGTGGGCAAGGCCCGCTCCCGGCCGGACCAGGTGGCCAAGGTCATGCAGAGCGTGGCCACCAACGGAGTGCCTGCCACCTACCGCAAGGTGATGGGCAAGCTGGACTCCTACACCCCCCTCGGCTACTCGCTGTGCGGGGTTGTCGAGCAGGTCGGCGCCGGGATCGACGACGTGAAGGTCGGCGACCTCGTCGCCTGCGCCGGCAACGAGCACGCGCTGCACGCCGAGCTGAACTGGGTGCCGAAGAACCTCTACACCCCGGTGCCCGACGGCCTCGCGCCGCGGCACGCGGCCTTCGGCACCGTCGGGTCCATCGCGATGCAGGGCGTCCGCCAGGGCGAGCCGCAGCTCGGCGAAGTGGCCCTGGTCATCGGCCTCGGTCTCATCGGACAGCTGGTGGTGCAGCTCCTCACCGCGTCGGGAGTCCGCGTCGTCGGAGTCGACCCCGACCCGGTGCGCTGCGAACTCGCCGAGCGCGTGGGGGCCGCGGCCTGCGGCGATCCGTCCTCCGCGGCCGTGGAGAGCGCCGTCGCCGAGCTGACCGGCGGACACGGCGTGGACCAGGTGTACCTGGCCGCCGGCGGCGCCAGCAATCAGCCCGTCGAACTGGCCGCCCGGCTCTGCCGGGACCGCGGCAGGGTCGTCGACATCGGCAAGTGCCGCCTCGACCTGCCGTGGAACGCCTACTACGAGAAGGAGCTCGACGTCCGGTTCTCCCGCTCCTACGGCCCCGGGCGCTACGACCCGGAGTACGAGCTGGAAGGACGCGACTACCCGATCGGCTACGTGCGCTGGACCGAGCGCCGCAACCTGGCCTGCTTCCTGGATCTCGTCGCCCGCGGCCGCGTCGACGTGGAGCCCCTGATCTCCCACATAGCCGACTTCGACGACGCCGTCGAGACGTACCAGAGCCTGAAGGACGGCGACCTGAAGGCCGTGGCCGTACTGTTCCGCTACCCCACCGACCCGGAACCCACGACGGAAGCAGTGGCCCCGTCGGTGGCCGTGCCCGCGGTGAAGCGGACCGGCGGCCGCGTGTCCGCCCCGGGCCGCACCGCCACGACGCCCGTGCGCCTCGCCTTCGTCGGCGCGGGCAACTACGCGACATCGATGCTGCTGCCGCACCTGGCCCAGCGCGACGGCGTACGTCTGTCGACCGTCGTCACCACGACGGCGCTTTCCGGAGCCAACGCGCAGCGGAAGTTCGGCTTCGCCGAGGCGACCACCGATCTCGACGCGGTGCTCGGGGACGAGTCCATCGACGCGGTGTTCGTGGTCACCCGGCACAGCTCGCACGCCGAACTGACCCGCAAGGCGCTGCTGGCCGGCAAGGCCGTGTTCGTGGAGAAGCCGCTGGCACTCACCGAGGACGAGCTCGCCGGCGTACTCGCGGCGGTGGAGGAATCCGGCAACGACCGGCTGCAGGTGGGCTTCAACCGGCGCTTCGCGCCGCTGCTGCAGGAGGCAAGGAAGCGGTTCGGCGCCCGGACCGGCCCGGCGAACCTGCGCTACCTGGTCAACGCCGGCCGCCTCGGGCACGGCAGTTGGTACCTCCAACAGGGCACCGAGGGCTCTCGGTTCATCGGTGAGGGCGGCCACTTCATCGACACGACCAGCTGGCTGCTCGGGGCCGACCCGGAATCGGTGTACACGGTCGCCTCGTCCGGCAGCGACGACCTGCAGGTCGTGCTGCGCTACCCGGACGGGTCCACCGCCACCATCAGTTACGTCACCACCGGTCCGTCCGGTTTCCCCAAGGAGACGCTGGACCTGGTCGCCGACGGACGGGCGCTGCGGCTCGACGACTTCGTCCGCGCCTCGGTGTACTTCGACGGCGCGGCCGGGCGCAAGCGGTGGGTCAGTTCGCGGCTGCCCAAGGCCCGGGACAAGGGCCAGGAAGCCCAACTGGCCTCGTTCGTCAAGGCCGTGCGGTCCGGCGGGCCGATGCCGGTGCCGCTGGAGTCCCTCGTCGCCACCACGGCCGCGACCCTGGCAGTGCCGGCCGGCCTGGCCGGCGGCGCGCCGGTGATGCTGGCGAGGGCGTGATGACCACGAGCGCGGGCTGGTACCTGCGGCGGCTCTCCCGCATGGGGCCGCGGGAGGTCGGCGGCCGGGTGAGCGACACGGTGCGCAGGCGGCGGTGGCGTTCAGCGCGGCCCACCTGCCCGAGCGTGACCGGCGCCCGGTTCACCGCGGTGCTGCCCGCGGGGACGATCGGCGCCGTGCCGCCGGAGGCCGCGAAACGTCTCGTCGCCGAGGCGGACCGGCTGCTGGCCGGGCACGTCGAGTACTTCGGCGTGGTCCGCGACGACCTGGCCGACCCCGACTGGTGGTACGACCCGAAGACCGGCCGCCGGGCTCCGTGGGGCTACGCCTTCGACGTGCCGTACCGCAACGAAGACGCGGTCGGCGACATCAAGCAGATCTGGGAGCTGTCCCGGCATCAGTACCTCACCGTGCTGGCCGCCGCCTATGCGGTCACCGGGGACGAGCGGTACGCCGAGCGCGTCGCCGAGCACCTGCGGTCGTGGTGGGCGGCCAACCCACCGCTGCGCGGCGTGCACTGGATCAGCGGCATCGAGCTGGGCATCCGGCTGCTCTCCTGGGTGTGGGTCCGCAGGCTGCTCGACGAGTGGCCGGGGGCGGCCGGTCTCTTCGAGGGCAACCCGGTGGCGCTGAACCAGATCTGGCACCACCAGCGCTGGCTGGCCGCCTTCCCCAGCCGGGGATCATCGGCGAACAACCACATCATCGCCGAGGCCGCCGGGCAGTTCGCCGCGGCCTGCGCCTTCGGCTGGTTCCCCTCATCGGCGCAATGGCGGGACGACGCGCTGCGGTCGCTGGAACGACACCTGCGCGGCAACACCTACCACTCCGGCCTCAACCGCGAGCTGGCCACCGAGTATCACGGCCTCGTCCTTGAACTCGGCCTGGCGGCGGTGGCCGAGGCGGATGCCGCCTGCGTGCCGGTCCCCACGACCGTCCGCCTGGTGCTGCTGCGGATGACCGACGCGCTCGCGGCGATCGTGGACAACCGCCTGCGGCCGCCGCGCCAGGGTGACGCGGACGACGGGCACGGTCTGGTCGTGGACGGCGCGGGCACCGACCGCTGGGCCTCGCTGCTCGCCACCGGGGACGCCGTGTTCGGCCGGCTCCCCTGGTGGCCCGCGGTGAGCGCCAGCGACGCGCGCACCCCGCTGCTCGCCGCACTGATCCGGCCGTACGCGAAGGCCGTGTCCCGCCCCGCGAGCAGGCCCGGACATTTCGCCGACGCGGGCATGACCATCCTGCGTGGCCCGGAAGAGATCTGGTGCCGCTGCGACGGTGGCCCGCACGGCTTCCTGTCGATCGCCGCGCACGCCCACGCGGACGCGCTGTCCGTGGAGGTCCGCCACGACGGGGTCGACGTGCTCGCCGACCCCGGGACGTTCTGCTACCACGGGCAGCCCGAGTGGCGGCAGTACTTCCGCTCGACCCTCGGCCACAACACCCTGCAGTTGGACGGCGCCGACCAGTCCGTCTCCGGCGGTCCCTTCCTCTGGACCCGGCACGCCCGCACCCGCGTCCTGACCGCGGACGTCACGGACACCTCCGAGGAGGGTGTGACCCGCTGGAGTGCCGAGCACGACGGGTACGGGCGCTCCACCCATCGCCGCCGAGTGGAACTCAACGCCGCGAGCCACGAGCTGCGGGTGGTCGACGAAGTACGCGGCCCGCGCCGGGCCGCGGTACGGCTGGCGTTCCACCTCGGTCCGGCGATCGGCGCTGACCTGGTCGGGAACTGGGCGGTGCTGACCTGGACCCGGGAGGGCGAAGACCGCTTCGCGGTGCTCGACCTGCCCGAGCAACTGTCATGGCGCGCGCATCACGGCGAGAGCGACCCGCCCCTTGGCTGGTACTCCGCCGGATTCGGGCGCAAGGAACCCGCCACGACACTGATCGGCACCGGCTTCGCCGACGGCACACAGGGGTTCACGACCGTGCTCAGGTTCCGGGGCTAGGGGGCGAGGGGACTGTGGGGATGAAGTGGCGGAACTGGGCGTTACCGGCGGCGGCGCTGGCCGTACTGGTGGCGACCGGCTGCGACAGCTCGCCGGACGACCGGGCGGAGCAGACCTCCGCGCCGGCCAAGTCCGGGGCCAAAGCGGTGGCCCGGGTGTGCGCCAAGCCCGCGGCCGGGCCGACGAAGGCGCCGGCGGGCGCGGTGACGGTCGACCCCAAGGTGCTCAACGACCTGGCGGCGAAGACCAAGAGCAGCCCCGCGGGCACCACGTTCTGGCTTCGGCCGGGCAAGCACACGCTCGAACCGCACCGCCACGCCCAGATCATCCCCAAGAAGGGGAACCGCTACCTCGGCGCGCCGGGAGCGGTGTTCGACGGCCGGAAGAAGAACCAGTACGCGTTCGGCGGCGACGCCCCTGACGTCACCATTCGCCACCTGACCGTGCAGGGTTTCGTCGCGCCGCACGACCAGGGCGTGGTCAACCACGACTCGGCCGACGGGTGGGTGATCGAGCACTCGAAGATCCAGTACAACTCCGGCGCCGGTCTGATGGCCGGCGCCCGCCAGGAGGTCCGCGCCAACTGCCTGCGCAAGAACGGGCAGTACGGCATGAACGCCTACAAGGGCACAGGGCCGCTCCGCGACCTGGTGCTCGAGGGCAACGAGATCACGGGCAACAACACGGGCGACTGGGAGAAGCGGCGGGAGGGCTGCGGCTGCACCGGGGGCGTCAAGTTCTGGGCTGTCGACGGAGCCGACATCCGTGGCAACTGGGTGCACGACAACCGCGGAACCGGTCTGTGGGCGGACACCAACAACAACGACTTCCGGATCGAGAACAACGTCCTCGAGGCCAACGACGGTGCCGCACTCATCTATGAGACCAGCTACAACGCGGTCATCCGGAAGAACACCATGCGGCGCAACAACTGGGTCGAGGGCCGCAGAGAAGCCTCCGGCGGCGACAAGTTCCCCTTCGCGACCCTCTACCTGTCCGAGTCCGGCGGCGAACCACGGGTCCGGGCCCGCACGGACAAGATCGAGGTCTACCGGAACCTGATGGAGGACAACTGGTCCGGCATCACCCTGTGGGAGAACGCCGACCGGTTCTGCAACAGTCCCGCCAACACCTCCTCCGGTGACTGCACGCTGCTGCAGAAGAACACCGACCGCTGCGCACAGCCGAAGATCGCCACCAAGCCTCTCTACGCCGACTGCCGGTGGAAGACCCAGCGGGTGGACATCCACACCAACCGCTTCGTGCTGAACAAGTCCGTCGTCAAGTGCACGACGATGTGCGACCGCATGGCGGTCCTGGCCAACTACGGCACCTATCCGAAGTGGTCGCCGTACAAGGGCGACCGGGTGGCCGACGCGATCACCCACAAGCAGGGCAACCGCTGGCGCGACAACGTCTACATCGGGGCGTGGAAGTTCGTCGCCCACGACCCGAGCCAGGTGCTCGACTTCGGGCAGTGGCAGGGCACGCCGTACGAGCAGGACGTGAAAAGCACCCTCCGTGTACGCGTACGGGACGGTGATTGAGATGAGCCAGGACCTGCGGCGTGACGGGCTGCCGGGCGAGACGGACACGGCGGGCGCGCGGCCCGGCGACGCACCGCGCTCGGCCACGCCGAAGCTCGTCGGGACCGTCTGGGGGCTGCTGATCCTCAACACGCTCGGCTCCGCCGGGGCGGAGACCGTCATCCCGCTGCCCCGTTCCCTCATCCAGCTGGTCACCATGGGCGCGCTGGTCGCCGCGTTCGCGCTGGCGCTCGCGCTCAATCTGCGGTTGCGCATCCACGCCAGCGCCTTCCTGTTGCTGCTCACCCTGCTGCTCGTGCCGAGCGTGATCTCCAGCCTGCAACTGGTGTCCGGGTTCGGCGCGCTGTTCCGCTGCACCCGCTTCGCTCTCTTCATCGGCACGCTGTGGCTGCTCAGCCGCTGGTGGGACGGCAGCGAGACGTTCGTCCGGCACCACATCCGCATCTACTTCGCGGTGCTCGGGTCGGTCATCGCCGGCGCGGTCATCTCGCCGGGCGCGGCCATGCCCGACGTCTACGGCGGGCGGCTCGTCGGAGCGCTGTGGCCGCTCACGCCGCCGCAGATCGGCCAGTACGCCGCGGTGATCATCGGGCTCACCGTGCTGCTTCTCCTGGGGCGCCGGACCGACCGGGTCAGCGCGGCGGTCATCATGGTGCCCTCGCTCGTCCTGCTCGCGTTGACCCACACCCGGACGGCCACGCTCGGCATGCTCATCGGGCTCGCCCTTGCGATCGGTTCGCTGGTCCTGACCAGCGCCGCCGCCCGCCGGTTCTTCACCTGGGCAGTGGTCATCGCCGTGGTGGCCGCGGTGGGGTTCGCTCCCCTGCTGCGGGCGTGGTTCCTGCGCGGACAGAGCCAGGAGTACCTCACCAGCCTGACCGGGCGGGCCAAGGTCTGGGACGCCCTCCTTGCCGCGCCCCGGACGACGGCGGAGAAGTCGTTCGGCATGGGTCTGGGCGACAAGTCGTTCGGCGGGCTGCCGATCGACAACAGCTGGCTGGCCGTCTACCACGAGCAGGGCTGGACCGGCATCACCCTCGTGGCGGCGATGGTCGTCATCCTCGGCGGCGTCGCGTTGCTGCGCCCGCCGTCGCTGGCGAGGGCCTGCGCGATCTTCCTGATCAGTTACTGCGCGATCGCGTCGTACACCGAGGCCGGTCTCGGCGACGCCTCGCCGTATCTGCTGCATCTGGCCCTGGCCGCCTCGCTCCTGACGACACCTGCCGCGGCCGCACCCGTCGCGAAGCCCGCGGTCCCCCGACGACGTATCCCACGCTGGGCCCAGGATCGGAGGCGACTGTGAGCATGCACGTCCTCGTGGTGCACAACCGCTATTCCTCGGCACAGCCGAGCGGCGAGAACAACGTCGTCGACCAGGAGACGGAACTGCTGCGCGCGGCAGGGCACCGGGTGGAGGTGTTCGAGCGGCGCAGCGACTCCATCGGCGCCAAGTCCCTCCCCGCCAAGGCTGCGGTGCCGCTGCTCGTGCCGTGGAACCCGTCGGTCCGCACGGAGCTCGCCGCCCGGCTTCGCACCACACGCCCTGACGTGGTGCATGTGCACAACGTCTTCCCGCTCCTGTCGCCCGCGGTCATCGCCGCCTGCGCCGACGCCGACGTGCCTGTCGTGGCCACGCTGCACAACTACACCCAGGTCTGCCCGCCCGGCACGCTGCAGCGCGACGGCCGGCCGTGCACCGAGTGCGTCGGGGGGACGCCGCTGCCCGCCGTCCGCCACGGCTGCTACCGCGACTCCCGGTTGGCTACGGTGCCGCTCGCGGTCAGCCTGGTCGTCAACCGGCGGCGCTGGTGGTCCGGCGTGGACCGGTTCTTCTGCATCTCCGCGGCGCAGCGCGACGTCCTGGTGCGGGCCGGCATGCCGGCCGAGCGTCTCGCGGTGAAGCACAACTTCGTGCCGGACCCGGACGCCCGCCGATCGGGCGCCGGCGAGCACGTGCTCTATCTGGGCCGCCTCGCGGAAACCAAGGGCGTGCGCCTGCTCATGGCCGCGTGGGACGAGATCGCCGCGGCCGGTGGGGTGGGCGTGCCGCTCGTCATAGCCGGCACGGGGCCGCTTCAGGACGAGGTGACCACCTGGGCGGCGGGCCGGGACGACGTGCGCTACGTCGGCCTGTACGACCCGGAGCAGTGTCGGCAGGCCATCGCACGGTCGGTGGCCGTGGTGGCTCCCTCGACGTGGCTGGAGGCGTTCGGCCTGGTGGTCGTGGAGGCGATGGCGGCGGGGGTTCCGACGGTCGCCGCCGGTCACGGCGCTTTCGTCGAACTCGTCGAGGACGGGGTGACCGGGCTGCTCCACCGACCCGGTGAGGCCGGCTCACTCGCCTCCTGTCTGCGCCGGATCACGGCCGATCCGGCGCGGAACCAAGAGATGGGCCAGGCGGGCCGACACCGTTACGAGCAGGGTTTCAGCCCGGCCGTCGGTCTCGAACGCCTGGTGGAGGGGTACCGCACCGCGATCGCGGTGCGGTCCGGCGGCGGGGAGAGTTCGCCGCCCGCAGGGGATGAAAACGCTGGCTCGCGACGGGGCACCCGCGCGAGCAGAACTGGGGGGAAGTAGATGACACGATGCCGACTCTGCGGCTCGGCGGCGCTGGGGAGCGTCGTCGATCTGGGGGCGACCCCGCCGTGCGAGAGCTTTCTCGCCGCGGATCAACTGGACCAGGCGGAGCCGGCGTACCCGCTGCACCTGCGGGTCTGCACCGACTGCTGGCTCGCGCAGATTCCTCCGCTGATCACGCCGGAGGACACGTTCAGCGAGTACGCGTACTTCTCGTCCTTCTCGACCTCCTGGGTGGAGCACGCGCGGACGTTCGTCGCCGACGCCGTCCAGCGTGTGGGGCTGGAAGCCGAAGGCTCCGACGCCTTCGTGGTCGAGGTGGCGAGCAACGACGGGTACCTGCTGAAGCACGTGGTGGACCGGGGGATCCGCTGCCTGGGCATCGAACCGTCGGTGAATGTCGGCGCCGCGGCACGCGACGCGGGTGTGCCCACGCTCACGGAGTTCCTGAGCCCGGAGACCGGCTCGGCCGTCCGCGCCGAACACGGCCCGGCGAACCTGGTCGTGGCCAACAACGTGTACGCGCACATCCCCGACGTGGTCGGGTTCACCGAGGGTCTGCGCGCCCTGGTCGCCGACGACGGCTGGGTCTCCATCGAGGTGCAGCACCTGCTGACCCTGATCGAGGAGAACCAGTACGACACGATCTACCACGAGCACTTCCAGTACTACACGGTCGCGTCCGCGATCCGTGCGCTGGCCAGCGGTGGACTCGCCCTGGTGGACGTCGAGTTGCTGCCCACGCACGGCGGCTCCATCCGGCTGTGGGCCCGCCCCGCCGAGGTGGCCGGCGAGCCGTCCCAGCTGGTGGCCGAGGTGCTCGACCGGGAGAAGGCCGCCGGGCTGCAGGACCTGTCCGGGTACACGGAGTTCTCCGCCCGGGTGGCCAAGGTGCGCCGGGATCTCCTGAAGTTCCTCATCAAGGCGGCCGAGGACGGCAGGACGGTCGTCGGCTACGGCGCCCCGGGCAAGGGCAACACCCTGCTCAACCACTGCGGCATCCGGCCCGACCTGCTCGCGTACACGGTCGACCGCAACCCGTACAAGCACGGCAGGTACACCCCGGGCACCCGTATCCCGATCCTGCCGCCCGAGCAGATAGCCGCCGACAAGCCCGACTACGTCCTCGTCCTCCCGTGGAACCTGCGGGCCGAGCTGGTCGAGCAGCTGTCGTTCGTGCACGACTGGGGCGGCCGCCTTGTCTTTCCCATTCCGGAACTGAGCATCGTCGAGGGCGCGTCGGGGGTCACAGCATGAAGGTCGTACTGTTCTGCGGCGGTTATGGGATGCGCATGCGCAACGGCGCCGACGACGACGTGCCCAAGCCGATGGCGATGGTCGGCCCACGTCCGCTGATCTGGCATGTCATGCGCTACTACGCGCACTTCGGGCACACGGAGTTCATCCTGTGCCTGGGATACGGCGCCCACCACATCAAGAACTTCTTCCTCAACTACGAGGAGACGACCTCCAACGACTTCGTGCTGCGGGGTGGACGGACCGAGCTGCTCTCCACCGACATCTCGGACTGGACGATCACATTCGCGCAGACCGGCATCGAGTCCCCGATCGGGGAGCGGCTGCGCCGGGTGCGTCACCACCTGAGCGGCGACGAGATGTTCCTCGCCAACTACGCGGACGTGCTCACCGACGCCCCGCTGCCTCAGATGATCGACCGGTTCTCCCGGCGTGACGCGGGCGCGTCGATGATGGTGGTGCCGCCGCAGTCCTCGTTCCACTGCGTGGAGTTGGGCACGGACGGCCTGGTGGGGGGCATCACCCCGGTGAGCGAACTGCCGATGTGGGAGAACGGCGGCTACTTCGTGCTCCGCCAGGAGGTCTTCGACCACATACCGGAGAACGGCGACCTGGTCGCCGACGGATGCGCACAACTGGCCAAGCAGGGGCGCCTTGTCGCGCATCAGCACCGCGGCTTCTGGAAGCCGACCGACACCGTCAAGGAGCGGGCCGCCCTCGACGACGCCTACGCCCGGGGCGTCCGGCCTTGGGCCGTGTGGGAGCGGGACAGCGCCGGGGTGGGCGCGTGATCCGGCTCGGGTCCGGGCGCCTGGACCGGATCGTCGCGGTGGGCGCGCACTGCGACGACATCGCCATCGGCGCGGGCGGCACGCTGCTCGCGCTGTGCCGGGCGCGGCCGGGTGTCCGCGTCGACGCCCTTGTGCTCACCGGCGGTGGCAGCGAGCGGGAGCAGGAGGAGCAGGCCGCGCTCGCCGCGTTCTGTCCGGGCGCCGATCTGCGCCTGACCGTGCTCAAGCTGGCGGACGGCCGGCTGCCCGCGCAGTGGGACGAGGCCAAGGCGGCCGTCGAGGAACTGCGTGAGCGGACCGAGCCGGATCTCGTCCTGGCCCCGCGTACCGATGACGCGCATCAGGACCACCGCGGTCTGGCCAAGCTCATGACCACTGCCTTCCGCGACCACCTCGTGCTGGCCTACGAGATCGTCAAGTGGGACGGCGATCTCGGCCGCATGACGGCGTATCAGCCGCTGTCGCCGGAGACCGCCGAACAGAAGGTGCGGCTGCTGCAGGAGCACTACCCCTCTCAGCGGCACCGGCCCTGGTACGACCGGGAGGCCTTCCTCGGTCTCGCACGGATCCGCGGAATCGAATGCCACGCGCGGTACGCCGAGGCGTTCGCCGTCACCAAACTCACGCTCGATCTCAGCACTTCCGACCAGGGGGAATGAACCTTGCGCGTACTGCTCACCGGACACCAGGGCTACTTGGGCACCGTGATGGCCCCGGTACTCACGGCCGCCGGACACCAAGTCGTCGGCCTTGACGCCGGTCTGTTCGCCGACTGCGTGCTCGGCCCGCCGCCCGCGGACCCGCAAGGCCACCGGGTCGACCTGCGCGACGTCACGGCCGAGCACGTGGCCGGGGTGGACGCCGTGATCCACCTGGCCGCACTCTCCAACGACCCGCTGGGATCCCTTGCGCCGCAGCTCACCTACGACATCAACCACCACGCGTCCGTGCACCTGGCCCGGCTGGCCCGCGAGGCCGGGGTACGGCGCTTCCTGTACGCGTCCACCTGCTCGGTCTACGGCGCCGCGGGCGGCGGAGACCTGGTGGGCGAGGACGCCCCGCTGCGGCCGGTGACGCCGTACGCGGAGTCCAAGGTGCGGGTCGAGGACGACCTGCACGCGCTGGCCGACGGCGACTTCAGCCCGGTGTTCATGCGCAACGCGACCGCCTTCGGCTACTCCCCCAGGCTGCGCGCCGACATCGTGCTGAACAACCTGGTGGGCCACGCGCTCCTGTCCGGCGAGGTGCTCGTGCTCTCCGACGGCACCCCCTGGCGCCCGCTGGTGCACGCCGCCGACATCGCGCGGGCATTCACGGCCGCGCTTGACGCGCCTCAAGAGGCGGTACACGACCGGGCGTTCAACATCGGCAGCGAGGTCAACAACGTCACGGTCGCCGAGATCGCCGAGCAGGTCGCCGAGGCGGTGTCCGGTGCGAAGGTGCGGATCACCGGCGAGAACGGCGCCGACCCGCGGTCCTACCGGGTGGACTTCTCCCGGTTCCGCGCCGCGATTCCCGGCTTCGACTGCGAGTGGACGGTCAAGCAGGGCGCGCTCGAACTCGCCGACGCCTACCGCAAGTTCGGGCTGACCCGGGAGGACTTCGAACGCCGCTTCACCCGCCTGGCCGTGCTGAGCGCGGCATCCGACGCAGGCACCGTCGACGACACCCTGCGGTGGCGCCGATGACCCAGGCCGGCGAGGAGATGCACGCTCTGGTGGAGCGGATGTACCCGCTCTGCCGGAGCATCACCGGCGACGGTGTGCGCGCCACCCTGGGTATCGTCGGCGAGTACATCCCGCTGCAGGTGCACGAGGTGCCGACCGGGACGCAGGTGCTCGACTGGACGGTGCCACAGGAGTGGAACATCCGGGACGCGTACGTCGCCGACAGTGCCGGCAACCGGGTCATCGACTTCGCCGCGTCCAGCCTGCACGTGCTCGGCTACAGCGTGCCGGTGCCCGCGACGACCATGCCGCTGGACGAGCTGCGCGGGCACCTGCACACCCTGCCGGAGCACCCGAGTTGGGTGCCGTACCGCACCAGTTACTACAAGCCGGAGTGGGGTTTCTGCCTGGCCCAGGAGACCCTGGACGCGCTGCCGGACGGCGAGTACGAGGTGTGCGTCGACTCCACGCTCGCGGACGGGCACCTCACCTACGCCGAGCACGTGGTCCCCGGGCAGGTGCCCGACGAGGTGATCGTCTCCTGTCATGTCTGCCATCCGTCGCTGGCCAACGACAACCTGGCCGGCATCGCGGTGGCGACGTTCCTGGCACGGGCCCTCGCGGAGACCACGCCGTACTACACCTACCGGTTCATCTTCGCGCCCGGGACCGTGGGGGCCATCACCTGGCTGGCCCGCAACAAGGAGCGGGTGGAGCAGGTCAAGCACGGCCTGGTGCTGGCCTGTGCCGGTGATTCGGGCCAACTCACCTACAAACAGAGCAGGCGCGGTGACGCCGAGATCGACCGGGTGCTGCAGCACGTCCTGTCCGCCTCCGAACGCCCGCACCGCGTCACCGAGTTCACTCCCTACGGCTACGACGAGCGGCAGTACTGCTCCCCCGGGTTCAACCTCGGCGTGGGCTCGCTCAGCAGGACCCCGTACGCGAGCTACCCCGAGTACCACACCTCGGCGGACAACCCGGACTTCGTCTCCCCCGCGGCGATGGCGGACACCCTCGCCGTCTGCCGCGAGGCCTTCGCCGTCCTCGACCGCAACCGGACCTACCTCAACCTCAGCCCCTACGGCGAACCGCAGTTGGGCCGACGCGGGCTGTACGACGCGCTCGGCGGCCGCAGTGACACCAAGCAGGCCCAGATGGCCATGCTCTGGGTGCTCAATCTCTCCGACGGCGAGCACAGTCTGCTCGACGTCGCCGAGCGGTCCGGGCTGGCGTTCGACGCCGTCGCCGTCGCGGCCGACGCCCTGCACGCCGCCGGGCTGATCAAAGCGTGACGCCGATGACCACCGGGGAGGAGAAGACGGCCCGGCCCACCGCCAGGCGCGCCATCCTCGGCCGGCTGTCCTGGGGCCTGGCCGACCAGGCGGCCTCCAGCCTGTCCAACTTCGCGGTGGGGATCTACGTCGCCCGCTCGCTCGGCCTGACCGCGTTCGGCGTGTTCAGCCTGGCCTGGGTGACCTACGGAGTGGTCCTCAGCGTCTCCCGCGGCCTGGCCACCGACCCGCTCGTGGTGCGCTTCAGCGGTGTGTCGGACGCGCCCTGGCGCGGGGCGGTGGCCCGCTCGTCGGGCACCGCACTCGGCGTCGGCGTCGTCATCGGCGCGGTGTGTCTGGTGATCGGGCTCGCGCTCGGTGGCCAGGTGGGGCCCGCGTTCGCCGGCCTCGGCGTCATGTTGCCGGGGCTGCTCGTGCAGGACGCCTGGCGGTATTCGTTCTTCGCCGCGGGCAACGGCCGCAAGGCGTTCGTGAACGACGTCGTGTGGGGCGTCGCGCTCGTGCCGGCCATGGTGGTGGCCGCCCGCGTGGGCACCGTGACCGCCTTTGTGCTCGCCTGGGGGGCGTCGGCCACGGTGGCCGCGGTGTACGGCTGTTTCCAGTCCGGCATCCGGCCCCGGCTGACCGGAGCCCGTGAGTGGCTCCACGAGCACCGCGACCTCAGCTACCGGTACCTGATCGAGAACGTCGGCGTCAGCGGCGCGAGCCAACTGCGGGCGTACGGGCTCGGCGTGATCGTCGCGGTCAGCGCGGTGGGCGTCATCCGGGGCGCCGAACTCCTGCTCGGCCCGTTCCTCGCCGTACTGATGGGGCTGACGCTGGTCACCGTCGCGGAGGCGGCGCGGATGCTGCGCCAAGCCCCGCACCGGCTCGGCAGGTTCTGCCTCTACCTCGGCGTCGGACAGGCCGTCGGCGCGCTCCTCTGGGGCTCGGTGCTGCTCCTGATGCCGGACCGGCTCGGTGAGCTCATTCTCGGTGACGTCTGGAGCTCCGCTTCGGCGATCATCGTGCCGGTCACGCTCGGCGTCGCGGGCGCCGGCCTCGGCACCGGCGCGGCAGCCGGCCTGCGCGCGCTCGCCGCGGCCCGGCGCAGTCTGCGCTGCCAGCTGTTCGCCTCGACCTTCTATGTCTGCGGCGGGCTCGGCGGGGCGTTCCTGGCCGGTACGGCCGGCTCGGCCTGGGGCGTTGCCGCCGCAGCCGCCTGCAGCTCTGCCGTGTGGTGGCAGCAACTGCGCTCCGCTCTGCGCGAGCGCCGCACGAATCCCATTCCCGAAGTGAGGACGCAATGACCGCCCATCCCCGGTTGAGCATCGGCCTGCCCGTCTACAACGGCGAGGAGTACCTCGCCGAATCGCTCGACGCCTTGCTCGGCCAGACCTACGAGGACTTCGAGCTGGTCATCACCGACAACGCGTCGACCGACAAGACCCAGGACATCTGCCGCGAGTACGCCGCGCAGGACTCGCGCATCCGTTACATCCGGCTGCTGCGGAACATCGGTGCCGCGCCGAACCACAACTACGTCTTCACCCAGTGCCACGGCGAACTGTTCAAGTGGGCCTCGCACGACGACCTGTACGCCAGGGACCTGCTGCGGCGCTGCGTCGAGGCGCTCGACGAGCGACCTGACGTGGTTCTCGCACACGCCGATCAGGCGGTCATCGACGGGGACGGCAAGGTGACGGTCCCTTACGAGTACACGCTGGCCACCGACTCGCCGCGCGCGCCGGAACGCTTCCGCAGCATGCTGTTCGAGCCCGGCGGCGACGACTTCTACGGCGTGCTGCGGGCCGACGTGCTGCGCCGGGTGAAGCCGCACGACAGCTACCACCACGCGGACCGCACGTTCGTCGCCGAGATCGCCTTGCACGGGCCGTTCCACCAGGTGCCGGAGCTGCTGTACTTCCGCCGCGACCACCCCACCCGCGCCGAGCGGGCGAATCCGTCCAAGCGGTCCCGGTGCGTCAACCTGGACCCGCGCCGGGCGGGCCCGCTGCACCCGACGCCCCGGCTCCTCGCCGAGTACGTCTGGGGCTTCGTCTCGGCGATCCAACGGGCGCCGTTGTCCGCGGCCGACCGGCGGGCCTGCTATCGGCACCTGGCCGCGTGGATGACCAGCCGGACCCGGCCCGGCACCGGCGAGCGGGTCGAGGACCGCGCCCCAGTCGATCCGGCCCTGGTCACGGTCTCCGTCGACGCCCTGGTCGCCGGCCGTGAAGGGAGGCAGGGGTGACCTCCAGAGACGAAACTCCGGTGCGTGTCGGGGTGTTCGGCCTGCTCGGCTCCGGCAATGTCGGCAACGACGGGTCGCTGGAGGCTGTGCTCGGGTATCTCCGCGCCGAGCACCCGAAGGCGGTCGTGGACGCCCTGTGCGGCGGACCCGAGGACGTCACGACCCGTTACCGGATCCCCGCGACGCGCATGAACTGGAACCGCGGGGAGTACCGGACCGCGTCACGTGCGAGCGCGATCGCGACCAAGGGGCTCGGCAAACTCGTCGACGTCGTCCGCACCGCCGCCTGGGTGCGCCGGCACGACGTGGTGATGGTGCCGGGCACGGGCGTCCTGGAGACCACGCTGCCGCTGCGGCCGTGGGGCTTCCCGTACTCACTCTTCCTGCTCTGCGCCGCCGGCCGCCTTTTCGGCACCCGGGTCGCGCTGGTCAGCGTCGGCGCCGGAAAGATCGGCAACCGGCCGACCCGGACCCTGGTGCGCTGGTCGGCACGGCTCGCCGCCTACCGGTCGTACCGGGACGACCAGTCCCGTGACGCGATGCGGGCCATGGGCGTGGACACCGCACGCGACAAGGTCTACGAAGACCTCGTGTTCGCCCTGCCGACGCCGTCCGCGAGCGCCTCATCGGGGGCGCCGGGCCCGGTCTGCGTCGGCGTCATGGACTTCCACGGCAGCAACGACGAGCGTGCCAGGGCTGCTGAGATCAACCGGCGCTACGTCGACGGGACGACCGCGTTCGTGCGCGCGCTGGTTCAGGACGGCAGGACGGTGCGCCTTGTCACCGGGGACGAACTCGACCGGCCGGTGGCCGCGGCGATCCTCGACGCGGTGGACTCGCCGCTGGTCACCGAGGCCGAGACGGCCTCGCTCGACGACCTGATGAAGGAGATGACGGCTGCCGACACCGTGGTGGCGACCCGCTACCACAACCTGATCTGCTCGCTGAAGGTCGGCACACCGACACTCGCCATCAGCTACTCGGCCAAGAGCGACGCGCTCATGGCCCGGATGGGGCTCGGCGCCTACTGCCACCCGGCCCGCGAGGTGGATGCCGAACGGCTGCTCGAGCAGTTCCGGGCACTGGAGCAGGCATCGGCCGAGGTACGGCGGGACCTCACCGAACAGAATCTGCTCGCCGCCCGGCGCTTGGAGGTGCAGTTCGCCGCCTTGTCCTCGGCCCTGTTCCCGACGACCGACCACACCATGCGGGAGGCCATATGAAGGCGACCGAAGTCCCGGAGATCCACGGCGCGTACCTCTTCGAGCCGACGCCGTATGTCGACGAACGCGGCTTCTTCTGCCGCACCTTCGACGCCGACGTGGTCCGCTCGGTGGGGCTCGACCCGGACGCCTTCATCCAGGACAGCCTGTCCCGCTCGGTCCGTGGCGTGCTGCGCGGGATGCATCTGCGTTCCGGCGCCGGCGAGGCCAAGCTGGTGCGGTGCTCGTACGGGCAGATCTTCGACGTCGTCGTGGACCTGCGGGCGGGCTCCCCGACCTACCTGGGCCGGGCCTTCTTCGAGCTGTCCGGCGAGACGCAGCAGACCCTGTACATCCCGGCGGGGTGCGCGCACGGCTTCCAGGCGCTGACCGAGACCGCCGACACCTCGTACCGGATCGACCGCCCGCACGATCCGGCCGAGGACGTGACGATCGCCTTCGACGACCCGGAGCTCGCCATTCCGTGGCCGCTGCCGCCCACCTTGATGTCGTCGAGGGACCGGGAGGCGCCCGGCCTCGCCGAGGTGCTGAAGCAGAGGGAAGGGTGAGGTCGACGTGACCACCGACGACGCGGAAGAGTTCGACCTGCCCCGGTCGCGGACGGCGAACAAGCGGCTGCACGCGCTGATCCCGGGCGGCGCGCACACCTACGCCAAGGGCGACGACCAGTACCCGGAGAACCTCGCCCCGGTCATCAGCCACGGCCAGGGCGCCCATGTGTGGGACATCGACGGCAACCGCTACATCGAGTACGGCTCCGGTCTGCGCTCGGTCAGCCTCGGCCACGCCCACCCACGCGTCGTCGAGGCGGTGCGGCGCGAACTCGACCGGGGCAGCAACTTCGTCCGGCCTTCCATCGTGGAGCTCGATGCCGCGGAATGCTTTCTGGCCACCGTACCGACCGCCGAGATGGTGAAGTTCACGAAGAACGGCTCCGACGCCACCACCGCCGCGGTGCGCCTGGCCCGCGCCGCCACCGGGCGCCCGCGGGTGGCCATCTGCGGCGACCATCCGTTCTTCTCCGTCGACGACTGGTTCATCGGGACCACACCGATGTCCGCCGGCATTCCGGCGGCGACCACCGAGCTCACCGTGGCATTCCCATACGGGGACTTGGCCGCCACGGAGGAACTGCTCACCCGGTACCAGGACGAGGTCGCCTGCCTGATCCTCGAACCCGCGGGCCACGCCGAACCGCCGCCCGGCTATCTGGAAGGCCTCCGCGCGCTCGCCGACCGGCACGGCTGCGTGCTGGTCTTCGATGAGATGATCACCGGTTTCCGGTGGTCCGAGGCGGGCGCCCAGGGTCTGTACGGAGTCGTCCCCGACCTCTCCACGTTCGGCAAGGCGCTGGGCAACGGGGTCGCCGTCTCCGCCCTTGCCGGGCGCCGCGAGCTGATGGAGCGGGGCGGGCTGCGTCACTCCGACGAGCGGGTGTTCCTGCTGTCCACCACGCACGGCGCGGAGACGCATGCGCTGGCCGCCGCGACGGCCGTGCAGACCACCTATGCCGAGGAGGGCATCACCGCCCAACTGCATTCCATCGGCGAGCGCTTGGCCGCCGGGGTCCGCGAGGCCGCGGCGGGCATGGGCGTCGGCGACCATGTCGTCGTCCGGGGCCGGGCCAGCAACCTGGTGTTCGCCACCCTCGACGAGAACGGGCAGCCGTCGCAGTCCTACCGCACCCTGTTCCTGCGCCGGCTCCTCGCGGGCGGGGTGCTCGCGCCGTCGTTCGTGGTGAGCAGTGCGCTGAGTGACGCCGACATCGATCGCACCGTCGAGGTGGTGGGCCAGGCATGTGCCGTCTACCGGAAGGCACTTGACTCCGGTGGCCCCACTCCTTGGCTCGCGGGGCGACCGGTCAAGCCTGTGTTCCGCCGCTGGGCATGACGTGGCTCGCCCAGCCATGATGTGACGTGACGTGCCGTCAGCGGTGCTCGCGCCGACCTGCTTTGGTCGACCGGTCGGCCAGCGAGTCCGCCGACCGGTCGACCAGCCACGCCGTCGGCGGAATCACCGCAAGGGCGGTGCACCAGCCGCCGAGGACATCGGTCGCGTAGTGCGCGCTCAGCGCGACCTGCGCCCAGCCCATGGCGGCTCCGGCGACCAGTGTCGCGGCGAGCATCAGTAGGGCGCCCGCCGCCCTGCCGAGGCCGAGCCTGCCGGTCGCGAGCAGCGCCACCACCAGAGCGAGCGCGGTGATGAAGGCGGTGTGCCCGCTCGGGTAGGACAAGTTGTCGTCGCCGTGGATGGTGCGCCCCACCAGGGGTTTGATGAGCGTCGTCGTCACCACGGTCATGCCGACGCCGCCCACGACCAGGACCGCCCCCCAGGGCAGCCGGAGCAGCAGGCATCCCGTCACGGTGGCAAGGAGCACCATCGCCGCGCCGACGGGCTCCGCCAGGAAATCGACGGCCAGAGCGACGTACCGCCACGGCGGCCGCACACTGTCCGCCGTCGGCTCGACGAACCACCTGTCCACCTTGCCGGGCTCGCTGTGCCCTGCGTACAGAACCCCGAGCGCGACGACCGTGGACGCGGCGAGAAACGCGATCAGCCCGAGCCACACGCGCAGCGAAGGGGGCAGCACCGCGGGCGTCGGGCGGCCGGTCACCCGCGCCTGCCGGCGTAAGGTCCCGCTCTTTTGGCCAGGCGATGCAATGCGAGCCCCTCCGTCGTCACCGACTCCCCCCAGCGACCATGGCCGCACCGCGGATCAGCCTCTGCTTTGTCACCCTAACCAACAACTCGGCCTCGACACACCGACCTTGGGCACTCCCGGAGTGTGAGGTGCTCGATACGTGGGGCTGCTGTGGACGCCGGTTGGGGCCCGGCCCCGCGCCCCTGTTTGACCTTGACACGGTGACAAGGTCTTCACTGATCGACGAGGAGGTGGTCTCGATGACGGTCACGGGACAGGACGCGGAGGCACTACGAGGGCTCCAGGGGCTGGAGGACCGCGGTTCCTCCGTGCGACTGCGAGCCGCTCTGGCGGTCGGCACGGCACCGGACCCGCGCTTCGTCGACAAGCTCGTGGAGCGATCCGCGATCGAACCTGAATTCTTCGTCCGGGACATGCTGACCTGGGCGCTCACTCGCCATCCGGTGTCCCTGACGCTGCCCGAGCTGCTCCGCGAGCTCCGCTCGGAGCGGGCACAGGCCCGGAGCCAGGCGCTGCACACGCTGTCGAAGATCGGGGACCGGCGGGCGTGGCCGGCGATCACGGGGGCTCTGCTGTCCGACCCCGAGGAGGAGGTGGCACGCAGCGCCTGGCGCGCCGCGGTCATCCTCGTACCGGAAGGCGAGGAGTCCGCGTTGGCCAAGGCCCTCGCGACGCAACTGGGCCGCGGTGAACGGGAGACGCAGCTGAGCCTCAGCCGGGCCCTGGTCGCGCTGGGGGAAGTGATCGAGCCTGCACTGCGCGCTGCGACGACGGCCGCGGACCCTCGCAGGCGTGCGCACGCCCTCGCCACGACACGGCTGCTGCGTGACCCGGATACGGGGTTCGAGTTCGCGATCGAGGAGGCGAAGCGTGTGGTGGCCCTCGGCGGCGACGGCCCGGAGGGACAATGAAGCGTGTTGATCGGTGAGGTGGCGCGACGGTCCGGGGTCAGTGCCCGCATGCTGCGGCATTACGAGTCGCTCGGTCTGGTACGGCCCTCCGGCCGTACCGGCTCCGGCTATCGGGAGTACTCCGGGCAGGACATCCGGCGCATCTTCCATGTCGAGAGCCTGCGGTCGCTGGGTCTTTCGCTGCGGGAGATCGGACGCGCTCTCGACGAGCCCGGCTTCACGCCCTCGGCGCTCGTCGGAGACCTCGTCCTGCAGACACGCGAACGCATCGCGGCCGAGACCGAGCTGCTCACACGGCTGCGCCGGATCGATGCCGCGGGCCCCGCCGACTGGGAGGACGTTCTCCAGGTCGTGGCGCTGCTCCAGGCACTGGGCTCGAAGAGCGCGAGCGCGCGCCAACGTGCGGCTCTCTCCTCGGACGACGAGGTTCCGGTGCCGGTGGAGGCCTTGGTCGATGCGGCACTCGGCGAGACGGACCCGAACGTCGCCGGGGCCCTTCGCTGGGCGCTGGCACGAACGGGCGAGGACGGCGTGGCACTGCTGGCGGAGGGCCTCGACTCACCGACGGCCGCGGTGCGGGAACGCGCCGTTCAGTCCCTCGCCGAAATGCCCGGCGACGAGGCCGACGCAGTGCTGCGGGAGGCCCTTGCGAGCGTTGACGACGCGGTCCGCGGGCATGCGGCTCTGGCGCTCGGGGCGCGCGGGGAGGCCGCAGCGATCCCGACGCTCATCGCAATGATCGTGGAAGGCAGGAACGACACCGACGCGGCCGATGCGCTGAGCGTGCTGGCGAGCGACTCCGCGAGGGCGGATCAGATCGCGACCAGGCTCGTCGACCACCTCGCCGACGCCACCACCGGGGCGCCCGCCCGCGGCCGGCTGACCCAGGCAATGGCGGGCATCCCGGGCACGACGACATCACGTGCCCTCGTCGAGCTCTCCCACGACGAGGACCGTGCCGTGGCGGTGACCGCGGCGTACCTTCTCCAACTGCGCGAGGCGCGGTGACGGATCGCCCGTACGAGACGTGACGCCGGCCGAGTACGGCCGTACGTGCTCGGCGAGCGGGCCCGCCCCGTCGGACGGCACCCGGCACCCGGCACCCGGCAGGTGATCTCGCATTGTGGTCGCACCCTGGACCCGGACGCTGGTCAGTGTGTTTACATGCGCGTAATACATGAGTGTCACGCGCACGGCAACGGCGCCGAGCGTCCCGACCGGGCCGGCCCGGAGTGCGCCTCCAGTACGCGGCGCATCCCGTACCGGATCCCCGGTGTCAGCCGTGTCAGAAAGGGCCCCCTTGACCACGCGATCCGAGACGAAGACCACGCTCGCGCAGCTGCTCACCGAGATCGAGCACCGCAACCCGGCCCAGCCGGAGTTCATCCAGGCCACACACGAGGTCCTGGAGACGTTGGCGCCGGTCATCGCAGCCCGCCCCGAGTACGCCGAGCCCGGCCTGATCGAGCGGCTGTGCGAGCCCGAGCGGCAGATCCTGTTCCGGGTGCCGTGGCAGGACGACCGGGGGCGCGTCCACGTCAACCGTGGTTTCCGGGTGGAGTTCAACAGCGCGCTCGGCCCGTACAAGGGCGGCCTGCGCTTCCACCCGTCGGTGAACCTCGGCGTCATCAAGTTCCTTGGCTTCGAGCAGATCTTCAAGAACGCGCTGACCGGCCTCGGCATCGGCGGCGGCAAGGGCGGCAGCGACTTCCAGCCGCACGGCCGCAGCGACGCGGAGGTCATGCGCTTCTGCCAGTCGTTCATGACGGAGCTGCACCGGCACATCGGCGAGCACACGGATGTGCCCGCGGGTGACATCGGCGTCGGCGGCCGGGAGATCGGCTACCTGTTCGGCCAGTACCGGCGCATCACCAACCGCTGGGAGGCCGGCGTCCTGACCGGCAAGGGCCAGGGCTGGGGCGGCTCGCTCATCCGCCCCGAGGCCACCGGCTACGGCAACGTCCTCTTCGCGGCGGCGATGCTCCGCCAGCGCGGCGAGGACCTGGAGGGCCGCACGGCGGTCGTCTCCGGCTCCGGCAACGTCGCCATCTACACCATCGAAAAGCTGGCGGCCCTCGGTGCCAACGCCGTGACCTGCTCGGATTCATCCGGCTACGTGGTCGACGAGAAGGGCATCGACCTCGACCTCCTCAAGCAGATCAAGGAGGTCGAGCGCGGCCGGGTCGACACCTACGCCGAACGCCGGGGCGCCTCGGCCCGCTTCGTCCCGGGCGGGCGGGTCTGGGAGGTCCCGGCCGACATCGCGCTGCCGTCGGCCACGCAGAACGAGCTGGAGGCCGACGACGCGGCCGCCCTCATCCGCAACGGCGTGAAGGTGGTCTCGGAGGGCGCCAACATGCCCACGACACCCGATGCGGTACGCCTGTTCCAGCAGGCCGGTGTCGCCTTCGGCCCCGGCAAGGCCGCCAACGCGGGTGGCGTCGCGGTCAGCGCCCTGGAGATGGCCCAGAACCACGCACGTACGTCGTGGACGGCGGCACGGGTCGAAGAAGAGCTGACGCACATCATGAACGACATCCACACCACCTGCCACGAAACCGCCGAACGCTACGACGCCCCCGGCAACTACGTGACGGGCGCCAACATCGCCGGCTTCGAACGGGTCGCGGACGCGATGCTGGCCCAGGGCGTGATCTGAACCAGAACCCTGACGGCAGCGAGGAGCGGGGCGCGTGACTGGCGGGGAGCGGCGGGTCAGATCGCGGCCGGGCTCGAAGCGCTGCCGGACGAGTATCGACGTGACAAGAACGACCTGCACACCACGGCTGCTGTGCTGATGCGTCAGGCATCGAAGGAGGGCCCACAATTGGCTGCCGCCCTCCGGGAGTTCGACTGAGGCTGCAGCCGGCAACAGTTTGTCCCGAGGGCGGCTTTGAGTGTGACGCAACGGCAGCATTCAGCGGCCCGGAGTGCTGCCCGGACCGCCGGTGGGTCAGCTCTCGCGCTCGTTGTAGGCGTCGGCGGCACGCTCGTTCAAGGCGCTCCCCCACGTCTGCAAGCGGCCGCTGACCGCTCCCTTCGGCGGGTCGACCTCGGCGCCGCGACGCAGCCGCGGGCGTCCGGAGGGGGCCTGCGGCAGCAGACGCGCCACCACGCCGTTGAGGCGAGTCGTCGCGGCGGGCGCCAGGCCGTGGGCCAGGTCGGCCGCACGAGCAAGGGGCGTCAGGACCAGCCGAGTACGGCGCCGGACGACGGCCTTGACGATGCGTTCGGCAGCGCGTTGCGCGTTCATCGAAACCAGGGGCGCACCCGCCACCGTGGAGAACCAGCCGAATTCCTTGCTGCGGTGCCCGCCGAACTCGGCCTGGAGATGCGACCCGGTCCGCATCAGCCCCGGATACACCGCGGTGACGCTGACACCGCTCGCGGCGGCTTCGGCGTGCAGGCCCTCCGCCAGGACACCCGCGGCAGCTTTGGCACCGGCGTAGGGCAGCAGGTGGGGCACGCCCATGAGCCCGCCCACCGAGGAGATGACGCCCAGCCGTCCTCCCCGCTCGCTCTCCTTGAGATACGGAAGCGCTTCGAGGCAGGTGTGCACGGCCCCCATGTACATCGTGTCCATGGCGTCCCTGAACTCCTTGGCGCCGATGGCTTCCACCGGTGCCACCTGGATGACACCGGCGTTGGCGATGACGATGTCCGGCCCGCCGCAGGCGTCATGGGCGGCCCGGAACATGGCGTGCACCGCCTCCTGGTCACGCACGTCGCAGACCGAGGTGTGCACGGCGACATCAGGTCGGCGGTGGAGCAGCTTCTTCTGGGCGGCCGCGAGCTCATCGGCATCACGGGCAGCAATGATCACTGTGCAGCCGCGGGCAGCCAGTTGGTCGGCCATCAGCAGACCAAGTCCCCGCGACCCTCCGGTGACGAGCGCGGTCTGCCCTGCCAAGGATTTTTCCGTGGTCTGTGCCATGAGCGCTCGGCGCTCCCTTCCTCAGATGGCGTCTTGTCCATCGCCGGGTTCCCCGGTCGTGACGCTTCGACCGCCGTGGCGTCGGGGTCTTCCTTCCGGCGTGCGGGGCGTTACCCCTGTTCCCTCTGTTTCGCCCGGTGCGCCCCGGGAACCCGGCCTTGAGTTGAGCATGGACACGGCACAACCAATCTCGCGGCGCGGTCTCGATCCGGCGCCGCAAGGAGGCGTCATGGAGCTGTGGTGGCGGCAAGCCGCCTGTATCGACGAGGATCCCGAGATGTTCTTCCCGGTCGGCACGTCGGGCCCCGCCGAGGAGGACCTGCTCGCCGCGAAGCGGGTGTGCCATCGCTGCCCGGTACTCGAACGGTGCCGGAACTGGGCACTGGAGACCGGGCAGGCCTCGGGTGTGTGGGGCGGCATGGGAGAGGACGAGCGGTCGAGGCGGCGACGCAGGACGACCAGGGCCGCGGCCCGCAGGACCCCGGCCAGAACCTGAGCCACGCGCGGCGATTGCGGCAGATCAGCCCGTCGCCATCCGGGCCCCTGCCGGTCAAGCCCTCGACCCCGCCGTTCACCTTCTCCGCCCGACCTTGTCAGCCACGACGGCCTCTCCTCCGGTTCCGGGGAGCCCCTCTTACGGTTCTGATGCGGGGCCCTGGGCCTTCAACGTAGGCCGGTCACGTGGACGCCGCCTCTTCAGCGGCGGCACCTGGCCGAGAGGGGATGGCGCCGGCGCCGTGCGCCTGCCGAATGAGCGTGCACTCGTGTTGGGCGACGGGCCCTCACCCGAACGCAGCCGTCATCTGAGTTCAACGGCGTACGAGGCTCCGGGAAAGTCCCACCCGTCAGTGCCTTCGCCGATGTCCTCGACGATGACGTCGTCGACGAAGTGATCCTCGAACGCGTCGTCGGTCAGCTCGCCCGCCGCCCAGAGCGTCTCGATGTCGTCCCAGTGCCCCCGGCGCCCGTCGATCCGCAGAGGCGCGGCCCGTCGGGTACCACGGACACGTTCGTCAGCGCCGGTCCTGACCGTGCCGCTGATCTCGAACCGGCCGCCCTTGAACTGCGCGGGGATCGGTTCGGCAGGGACGATGGCGGCGTTCTCGTAGGCGGTGTGGATCACATCGCGATAGCTGCGGCGAACGCTGTACTCGGGGTCGGACAACCAGTTGACGAGAGTCTTGGTCGTCACGTGCAGCCCGGCGTCCTCCAGGATCTGGTAGCCGCGACGGGTCCTGGTGAGGTGGCTGAGCTGGGCGTGCCAGTGCCGGGCGGTATAGGAGGAAAGGCGGTGGCGCGGCGTGACCTGAGCGCGCAACAGGTCACCCAGAGCGCCGCCCAGCGACGGGCCTTGCCCGGTGGGACCGGCCATCAGTCCTCACCCTCAGGGATGGTCTCGCCGCGCCCGAGGAACCTTGCCTTCACTTCGCCGAAGCCGGTCCCGACCCGGTAGGGGGTGGGGGGCGTGGCGTCGGGGGTGAAGAAGACGGCCGCGTCGACGTTGCGCAGGGCGATGAGCCGGTGTCCTTCCTGGACCGCCTTGAAGGCCGTGATCCAGTGGCGTACGGAGGCCTCGGCGACCATGCTCATGCGCCAGTCGGGGCGCCAGAACGGCGAGCGCTGTTCCTCTCGTTTGGGCCACAGCAGACGCAGCGCGATCGACAGCCGCGTCTTGTACGCCTTGTAGGGCTCGCCGCCCTCCTGGACGAGCTCGGTACGCGCTTCGCGGGCAGCCGCGTAGAACGGCTTGAAGAGCGATTCGTTGGCCTTGCCGGTCCAGGAGTCGTGGAAAGTCAGGGGGGTGTCGATGTGGCCCTCGCGGATGAGCCGCTCCAGCTGCTTGATGTGCGGGGTGGTGACCCATGCGCGGCCATGCTCGTCGGCGCTTTCGACGACCCGCCCCAGGGGGTGGGGCATGGCGGGGTGATCCCAATGGGGGATGTCGATGAGGTAGATACCGGCCTGTGTCTTGTCGAACGCCTCAAGAGGGCCGGTGTGAAGGAGCTTGTTCGGGGCCAGTGGGACGGCCGAACAGGCGGAGGGATAGGAGCCGTTGCGGTCGATCAGACACATCACGCCGTCGCCGAACGAGTCGGGCACCAGGAGTTGGTCACGCCTGACACCCTTGCCGTTCGCGTTGATGTGGGCGACGCGTTCGCTGGTGACCTCGGGGTGGACCCAGCGCGGCTCGCCGTCCATGTCCTCGCTGATCAGAGGCCAGGGGCCACTGTCGCGTTCCTCGGTACGAATGACTTGGATCGGGTGCATCTTCGATCGTGCGACCGCGTCCTTGAGGATCACCAGCGCGGGGAACACGGCCCCCTCGGGCTCATCCTCCTCGTCCCCCGGTGCCAGGCCGTCGACGTCGTCATCGGTCTCGTCGATCTCTTCAACCGGGGATTCGGTGGGTGTCTCTGCCGGTCGCTCGGGATCCGCCTGGGGCGGTACACCGGCAGTGGGCTCCACCGCTGCCGTGGTGTCAGTGGCGGAGTTGGGCACTGTGGCGGTGTAGGCATGCAGGGCGTCGGCCAGACGTCGGCCCTGGGCGGTGTCCGGGTACGACGGAATCGCGGCAGCCAGGTCATGCAGCGGGCCGCGGAGTTCCGCAAGGGCGCCCGCATCCCTGTCGGCCACGGCCGTGCGCAGCGCTGCGAGCAGGCGGGTGGCCTCGGCGGGCAGGCCCTTGAGGGCGCCGGAGGTGAAGGGGAGCCCGGCATCGGCCAGTTCACGCTCGGCGTCGTGTCCCCTCCCCTTCCCTTCCTGCGCGCCGGAGGCAGCCGCGTCCGTGCCCTCTGCGGCGGGGACAGGGGCTGCGGGGCCGGCGTCCAGGAATCGGGCATGGACGAGGTCGGGCCGCAGGTGGGCCCGACCGATGACGCCCAGATCCCGTTCGGCGACCGTCACGGCCGTCAGGGATGGGCCCGGGGTGAGAGTGAGGATGACGTCCGCGTCGAGCAGATTCACGAGGGCGGGCTCATCGGTGTCCACGACCACCAGGACCGGCACATCGAGGGTGCGGGCCAGCTCGCCCAGGACCTGGACGGCCTGCGGGAGGTGCTCCCCCGACAGCGGCAGACGCGGGTTGGGGGCACGCTGCAGGCGATCGACCACGACGAGTGCCAGGTCGTCGGCCAGCGGTGCGGTCTCCGCGATGGCCTGTGCGCTCAGATCGGTGCCGTCATCGATGAGCAGCGGCGCGTGCCGCAGCCGGTCGGCGACGTCCTGCTCGTGGGGCGTGAGGGTGCCTCGCTTGAGGCGTGCGTAGTCGCCACCGGCTTCCGCGGCGATGACGCGGCGGGTGATGTCGGCGCTGCTGGGTCCCGATGCCGCGTACAGGACACGGCCGCCCTGTACGAGTGCGGTGTGACGGGCCGCGGCGAGACCGATCAGGCTGCCGCCCGCCTGTGGTGGGGCAGCCACCAGGACCAGGCGCCCCGGGTACAGGCCGCCGGTGGCGTCATCCAGGCCGGCGAGGCCGAACGAGAGGCCCGGCACCGAGGCAGAGGTAAGGACTTCGCCGATGGCATCGCCGAGCGTGGCAAGCCTGCGGCGTGCTGTGGGCTGGGTGTTCACCGCGCCTCCTGCCAGGGCCGCGTCAGAGGCGGCTACGTCGGATGGGGTGCTGCTGATGGGGCCATCGACGGGCAGCAGAACCGCTACGGGAGTGGCATAGCGGCGCAGCACCTGGGGCTGTCCGCTCGCCGCCAAGGCGATGAGCTCGCCGAGTTCCTTCTGCGCCGAGCCGAGGGCGTGGCTGGCCAGACCATTGCTCTCCGGGCGCCGAGCGGCGGGAAAACGGTCCAAGGGGGCAAGCACCGCACGGACACCACGATTGCCGATCAGCGTCGATCTGGCGTCTTGCCCCTCGGCCAGCTTCACCAGGGCGTGCAGTTCCTCTCGGGCCTCGGTCACATTCCTGGTCTCGGGCGCTTGGTCCATCCCCACAGCCTCTCTCAACTCACCACCACCCTAGCGACAATCCACCACTCCCCATCTCAGGCTCACCACTCTTCACCCTTCAAGTCACCCTGCGGGCAAGTTCCCTACAGGAGAGGGTGAGACGGAGGGTGCGGGCGCTGCCGAGTCCGCTGGTGCTACAGGTTGTGCACCGCGACGCGGGCGGTCGCGACGAAGGCCAGGAGAGATTGCCAGAAGGGGTCGTAGTACTGGTCGAAGGCCGCGAGGGCGTCGGGGTTGTCCGTGATCGCCTCATCGAGTGCGCGATAAGGAGGCCTGGTCGCGAGCCTCACTGTTTCCGCGGCCTCGGCGACATCGTCCGGCCCTTCAAGGCTGATCACCCAGATGCAGTGGCGGAGTCTGCTGTACGCCTCCCGAAGGCCGACCCGTATCTCCTTCAGCGCGGGCACCTGCTCGGCACGGGTGCCGCCGGCCGCGTGGATGTCGGACACCGCCCAGTACAATTCGGCCATCTTGTGCGCCTGCTCAATGAGGCGCACATAAGCGGCCCTTCGTACCTCACTCACGTGTACGGAGCGCTGCATCCGCTCGGCGGTGGCCGCCTGGATCTGCGCGGCCCTGGCGGTCCCTCTGCTGGTGACCCAGCTGGCCATGACTGCGGTGCCGGCTGTCAACGATGAGATCCAGAGGGCAGAGTCGACCATGCCGGAGATCATCCCAGGCGCCGACTGGCCGCCCTAGATCGAAACCGGCCCCTGTCGGCGCTTTTGGCCCGAAGGATCGTCAGGGTGCCTCGGTGCAGCGGAAACACCCCTCCCAGTGCGGGAGCGCGCTGAGGATCCGGTGCAGTGCGCATGAGGCCATCGCACGTTCGTCCGCTCCCGGGAACCCCCGGCGCGAGGAACTGCCCCAGTGTTCGGCTCGAAGGCCTCGACCATGGCCTCGAACTGACGCAGATAGTCACGGGCGAAGGGGGGCTCGTAATCCAGCTCGTCCCAGCGGTGGCGGCTCAGCGCGAGCGCGGTGGCCCGCAACACGAAGTCCTTCGACTTGGCACGTTCGCGTTCCGTTGTGCCCCATGCGATGTCGCGCAGGTCGAATCCGACGGCCCCACGCCCCATCACGTTCTGGTCCTGCAGCGACAGGAGGGACGCGAAGCGGTAGCGACGCCCATGAGTCCCTCGATCGGCTCCTTCTCGCCCGCCACGCCTACATGTCCGTCTCCCGGCGGCTGTCCGGGGCGGGAGACATCCCGTCGTCGGGATGGAGCGCGGCCACATGCCGGGGGGACAGTTCCGGTGGGGTTTCCCCCGCGGCCAGGTGTTCCAGGACCTCCGCGAGTTCCCCGCAGGCGCTCTTCACCGAGCGTCGGGTGGCGCGCTGTTCCGCGACCATGGCGGACAACAAGAGCGCCGTCAGCGCAGTGGCGCCGTTGAACGCCTGAAGTTTCGTCATGACCTCGACGGCAGTCAGGTCCTGGAAGGCTCCCTGCTGCTCGTTCGCCTCGAATGTCGTCAGCACGGACGCGAACAGCGCGCACAACATGCTCCCGGCCAGCTGGAAGCGCAACGCCACCCAGATGAGCAGCGGGAAGACGAGGAAGAGCAGGCTCAGGTCACCGAGCACCGCCAGAGGTACGACGATCACGGCCGCGAGGCCCAGGCACAGCATCTCTTTCCATCGCCTCAACCGCAGCGGCCCAGCGGCGCCCACCAGCACGAGCAGGAGCGGAGTGACGAGCAGGACGCCCATCGCATCGCCCACCCACCAGGCCAGCCACACCGACCAGAACTCCCCCGTTTCCAGTCCACCGGTCACCACCTGCAGCCCGACCCCCGCCGTGGCACTGATCAGCATGGCGCCGAGCCCGCCGAGGAAGACCAGGGCCAGGCCGTCACGCAGCCGTGAGATCCCGACCCGGAAGCCGACCCGGCGCAGCATCAGGTAGGCGCACAGTGGGCCGACGGTGTTGCCCGCGATAGTGACGAGCGTGGTGAGCTGAGGGGTGGTGAGGGACGCGATCACGAGGAAGGAACCCACGGCGATCCCGGGCCAGATCGACACGCCGTAGACGAGCAGCGCGGCGACGGCGACGCCGGTCGGCGGCCAAATGGGTGTGACGATCACTCCCTCGACGGTGAGCCGGCCGAGCAGGCCCAGACGCCCGGCCACGTAGTAGCAGGCGGCCACGGCCAGTGTCTTGAGGACTACCTCCAGGGACAGCCGGAACCGCCGGAACCGTCGAGTCACCAACACAGGGCCATCAGACACCGAGTGGACCACTTCGGCCATGTGAGGGCCCCTGTCCGGGTCCCGTCGCGCCGCGTCACGCCCTGGCCGTCCCGTCCTCTCCCGTCGCGTACATAGGCCCCCGCGGTCCGACACCGACACCAGCCAACACCGCTACAGCCCCCCACCGTCATGGCCCACGACCAGCACGGCGGCATCATCCTCATGCCCCACCGTGTCCGCCAGCCGCATCACACCGCCGACGAGAGCGTTGATGCCAAGGCCGGCAGCAGTGGTGATCTCGGCGAGCCGCATCACCCGCCGCAAGCCCTCGTCGAGGCTCAGTGACGGCCCCTCCACCACGCCGTCGGTCAGCAGCACGACGACACCATCCGTGGTGAGCCGGTGGCACACCACGGGGTACTCGGCGCCTTCGAGCACGCCGAGCGGGGGCCCGCACTCTCCCTCGTCGACACCGGACCGGCCGTCGGCCGTGGCCCAGATGTGGGGGATGTGGCCGGCCCGAGCGCACTCCAGGACGCCGGTGGCCGGATCGAGCCGCAGGAAGGTACAGGTGGCGAAGAGGTCCGCGCCCAGGGAGACGAGGAGGTCGTTGGTACGTGTCAGGAGCTCGCCCGGGTCGCCCGTGACGGAGGCCAGCGCGCGCAGTCCCACACGGACCTGTCCCATGAACGCGGCAGCTTTGATGTTGTGCCCCTGCACGTCGCCGATGGACAAGCCGATACGGCCGTCGGGCATGGTGAAGGCGTCGTACCAGTCTCCCCCGACGTTGAGCCCGTGGTTGGCGGGCATGTAGCCCACGGCCAGCCTGACGCCCGGAGGCTCCGGGAGGTCGTGCGGGAGCATGCCGCGCTGCAGGGCCACCGCCAGCTCGACGCGGGAGCGCTGCATCTCCGCGAGCTCACGGGCGCGGGCAGTCAGGGCCCCGAGCCTGGCAAGCAGCTCGTCGCCGTCGTCGGCCGCCTGCGTACGGAACATCGATCGCCCCGGTTCCGCGAGAGCACCTCGCGTCAGTTCAGCTGTCTTTCGTCTCGTGCACCACTGGCACAACCTCGCCATCAACTCTGCCCGGAGATGACGGCGCACGCACCCTGTCGGCCCGCAGGTAGCAGTCCGAGCCGATTGGAGGTACGGCAGAAAAAACAAAGGCAAGGAGAGACCTCTCCTTGCCACTCTCAACATATAACCCAGTGGGGGGCTTGCCACAAGGCCCCGGCCACGGCGCAGAATCATCCGCCGACGCCACCACTCGAACCAGTGCCACCCCACCCACCCCATCCCACCCCAGTACAAAGCAGCGCGGCTGCCCGGAGGTTTCTCAGTGACTGAGCAGTACGTGTTGGATCTTCAAGAGGTCGACGAGACGCAGGTCGCGGTCGTCGGCGGCAAGGGTGCGCACCTGGGCGGGCTGTCGCGGAACGAGGGCATCCGCGTACCGCGAGGCTTCTGCGTGACGACGAACGCCTTCCGGCGGGCCATGGCGGAAGCGCCGTCGCTCGGCGAGCGCCTCGACAACCTGGCGCGCGTGAACCCTGACGACCGCGAAGAGATCCGCACCCTCAGCGCGCAAATCCGGCGGACCATCGAGGAAACTCCCCTTCCGGCCGATCTCGCCACGGCGATCACCCGCGCGCTCATCCAGTTCGGTGAGCAAGCCGCTTACGCCGTGCGATCCAGTGCGACCGCGGAGGACCTGCCCACGGCCTCCTTCGCCGGCCAGCAGGACACCTACCTGAACGTCGTGGGCCCATCGGCGATCCTCCAGCACGTCAGCCGGTGCTGGGCCTCGCTGTTCACCGAGCGGGCCGTCACCTACCGCCGGCGCAACGGCATCGACCACCGTACGGTCCACATGGCCGTGGTCGTGCAGCAGATGGTCTTCCCCCGTGCGGCCGGGATCCTGTTCACGGCCGACCCCGTCACGGGCGACCGGAAGGTCGCCACGGTCGACGCGGGCTTCGGACTCGGCGAAGCCCTGGTCTCCGGCCTGGTGAACCCCGACATCTACAAGGTGCGCCACGGCGAAGTCGTGGCCAAGACGATCGCCGCCAAACAACGTGCCGTGCAGGCCTTGCCCACCGGCGGCACGCAGGAAGTCACCGTCGACTCACGCCGGCAGGAGGAGCCGGCGCTGACGGACGGCCAGGTCGTGGAGCTCGTGCGGCTCGGGCGGCGGATCGAAGCACACTTCGGCCGCCCTCAGGACATCGAGTGGTGCCTGGCCGATGACGGTGAAGGTGACGGTCACAATGACGGCGAGGGCTTCCAGATCGTGCAGAGCCGGCCGATCACCACCCTCTTTCCCATCCCCGAGGCCGACGACCCGGACCATCACGTCTACGTCTCCGTCGGCCACCAGCAGATGATGACCGACGCCATGAAGCCCCTCGGGTACTCCATGTGGCAGCTGACGGCCATGGTGCCGATGCACGAGGCAGGTGGAAGGCTGTTTGTCGACGTCACCCGCCGCCTGGCCTCGCCAGCGAGCCGCGCCGTCCTCCTGGACCTCATGGGGAAGGGCGATCCGCTGGTCAGGGACGCTTTGGAGACCCTCATCGACCGCGACGACTTCATCTCGTCGCTCCCGGTCCCGCCGCTCGAGGTCGCGGCCCCCGCCGGGCCACCGGCCGGCGCCGCGACCGCCACCCCGATCGCGACCGATCCGGCCATCGTCACCGAGCTGATCGAGCGCAGCGAGACGTCCGTCGCTGCCCTGCAGCGCGACATCCGGACGAAGACCGGGCCGGCGCTGTTCGACTTCCTCCAGGAGGCCTTCGAGGAACATAAGCGAGTCCTCGGCGACCCCTTGAGCATGCAGGCGATCATGGCGGGGATGGAGGCCACGTGGTGGCTCAACGACAAGCTGCGGGAGTGGCTCGGCGAGAAGAACGCGGCCGACACCCTCACGCTGTCCGCCCCCGACAACATCACGTCGGAGATGGGACTGGCCCTGCTCGATGTCGCGGACGTGATTCGCCCGCATCCGGAGGTGGTGGCGTTCCTGCAGGGTGTCGAGGACGAGGGCTTCCTGGACGAGTTGCCGAAGCTTGCGGGCGGAACCGAGGCGCGCGACGCCATCCAGTCCTATTTCGACCGGTACGGCATGCGCTGCGTCGGCGAGATCGACATCACCAGGCCACGGTGGGGCGAGCGCCCCAGCACGCTCGTGCCCGTGATCCTCGACAACGTCAGGAACTTCGAACCGGGCGCCGCCGAGCGGCGCTTCGAACAAGGGCGGCAGAGGGCGCAGAAGAAGGAACAGGAAGTGCTGTCACGCTTGCGGGCCCTTCCGGACGGGGAGCTGAAGGCCGACGAGGCCAAGGGGATGATCGACCGGGTCAGAACCTTCATCGGATACCGGGAGTACCCCAAGTACGGCATCATCTGCCGCTACTTCGTCTACAAGAAGGCCCTCCTCGACGAGGCGGAACGCCTCGTGCGGGCAGGTGTGCTCCCCGAGAGGGAGGACATCTTCTACCTCACGTTCCGGGAACTCCACGAGGTCGTGCGCTCGAAGCAGCTGGATGACCAGCTCATCCCGCAGCGCAAAGACGCGTTCCGTTCGCACCAGGCACTCATCCCGCCCCGGGTGCTCACGTCGGACGGCGAGGCCCTCACCGGTTCGTACCGGCGCGACGACGTGCCGGCCGGCGCCCTGATCGGCCTGGCGGTTTCCGCGGGGACCGTCGAGGGGCGGGCGCGGGTCATCCTCGACATGTCGCAGGCCGACCTCGAAGCGGGGGACATCCTCATCACGTCCTTCACGGACCCCAGTTGGTCCCCGCTGTTCGTCGGAATCGCGGGCCTGGTGACGGAGGTGGGCGGCCTGATGACCCATGGCGCGGTGATCGCCCGTGAGTACGGCTTGCCGGCCGTCGTAGGCGTTGACCAGGCCACCCGCCTGATCCGTGACGGGCAGCGCATCCGCGTCCACGGAACCGACGGGTACGTCGAGATCCTGCCCTGACCGACCCAACCGCCCCCACCGAACCGACGAGGGGCGCCGCACGCTCCTGCAGGACCTCACGCGCCGGGCCGGGTGCCGGTCTCGTGCGGGTGCGGCGGGAGCGGCGGACGCGGCGGCGGGTGTGGATCGAGACCCCGCACCTCGGTGAGCCCAAGTCCGCTGCGCGGAGGTCGCGTTCGGGCGGCGCGTGTGCCGCGGGACAGCAGGTATCCGGCCAGCGCGGCGGCGAGGCCGGCCAGCCCCGCCGCCGCAAAACCGCCGCCCGGCACGGAGGCGTCGATCGCGACCCCGACGATCGGCGTTCCGAGCGCGAATCCCGCGCTCAGCGCCGAGGACTGCAGGCCCGTCGCCTCACCCCGTACGCCGGCGGGCGCGAGTCGCATCACCGCGTCGGCCACGGTGGAAAGAGTCGGCGCGACGAGCAGCCCCGAAAGGGCGACGGCCACGCACAACCAGGGCCAGTCGTGGGCCAGCCCCGCGGGAATGGTCGCAAGGCCGAGCAGACCGAGCAGCAGCCACGTCGGCAGCGGCCGGGACAGCACGCCGTACACCAGCCCACCGACGACAGAGGTCGCGCCGTACGTCGCCACGACCACGGCGGCCCAGGAGACCTGGCCCGCTTCTTTGAGGGTGGCGACGATGGCCAGGTCGGTACCGCTGAGCAGCATCGTGGTGCCGAACGCCATCATGAGCATGGCGATCATGCCCGAGCCGAGCCACTCCCGGCGACGGGGGCGTACGGCCGTGCCGGCGCCCGCCTCATCCTTGGTGCGCAGCGGCGGGTCGAGAAGGGCAAGTCCCGCTCCCCCCACCACGATCGCGGCGCCGACACCCCATGCCACCACCTCGGGGGACACAGTCGCCGCGCAGAGGATCACGATGGGCGGGCCCGCGATGTACGACAGCTCGCCCTGCACCGATTCCAGCGCGAAGGCGGGGCGACGCTGTTCCGCCGTCGTCATCGCGGCGATCGCCTGCCTGGTCACCGGCTGGGCCGGCACCATCAGCAACCCCGCCGCGAAGGCGGCGGCCAGCAGGGTCCCGTACGGCAGGATCGGCACGCTCAGCCAGAACGCGACCTGCGCCACGACGGTTGCCAGCAGCACCGCACGCAGGCCCCGCCGGTCGATCATGCGGCCGAGCAGCGGCCCGCCGAGCGCCAGTCCGGTGGTCAACGCCGCCGCGACACCCCCGGCTGCCGCGTAACTCATGTCCAGACCCAGCACGACGTACATCGTCAGCGCCATCACGTCAGCCGTGATCGCGGCACGCGCGAGCAGCGAGATGCCCAGCAGCGATGCCATCCCCGGCACGGCGAGTATCTGTCGGTATCCGGTCACCTCAGCGACGCTAAATCCTTGCCACCGACATAGGTAGTGGCTATTTCACTGCAGCTGCCATAATGATTATTTATGGCCAGAGACCTCGAGACCGCGTTGCTGCGGTCATTCGTCACCGTCGTCCGGGCGGGCAGCATCAGCCGCGCCGCGACCACGCTGGGCAAGACCCAGCCCGGTCTCAGCCAGCAGGTCCGCAAGCTCGAGACCGCCGTCGGCCGCGCGCTGCTCTACCGGTCACCGTCCGGTGTCTCGCTGACCCGAGCGGGCGAGGAACTGCTGCCGTACGCCGAACGCATCCTCTCGCTCAGCGCACAGGCACTCACCGAGACCGGGCGCGCGCTGACCGGCCGCTGCGGCGTCGGGCTGCTCGAAGACCTCGCCGCGGCCCAGCTTCCACAAGCTCTCGCCGACCTCGCGCGACTGCACCCCGGGGCGACGCTGGAGGTGCTGAGTTGCTCCACCACCGAGATGCGGGAGGCCTACGAGGCGGGCCGCGTGCAGCTCGTGCTCGACGAGGTGCCGGTGGTTCCCGCGCCGCCGCGCTGGACGGTGCGCCGTCCGCTGGTCTGGGCGATCGGCCCAGGCGTGGATGTGGCCGCCGATCCCCTGCCCGTGGTGCTGTTCTCGGATACGTGCACCTGGCGTACGTCGGTGCTGAAGGCCCTGGAACGGGCGGACAGGCGCTGGCGGGTGGCGTTCGAAAGCAACAGCCTGGTCGGCATACTCGCCGCGGTCCGGGCCGGGCTCGGGGTAGCCGCGCTCATGCCCACGAACCTCGAACCGAGCATGGTCGGCCACGACACGAGCGCCCTGCCCACCTTGCCGGACGTCGAACTCGGCCTCGCCCGACACCCACGGACCGAGGGCGATCCGCTGATCGACGCAGTGGAGACGGCGCTTCGACGCACGCTCTGAGACAGTCAGCGAACGCGGCGGATACGGATCGGGCCGCGAGCCTTGTCCAGGTCGACGCGCTGCCCGCCCTGAGTGATCTCCACCTCGTCGGCCGCCACCAGACGCTGGGCCGCGCGGCGGGCCGGTTCCATGAGCTCACGCCAGCCGTCGTCGTCCCCTTCGTACACCGCCCGCGCGGCATCGGACGGACAGATGGTCGCGTCCGCCGCACGCCCGTCAAGCAACTCCACGATGGCTCGCTCCAAGCGCTGCTCGGTCCGCCGTTCCTTGTCGCTCACGGCGCCAGTGTCGCACCGCGGACGACGAAACCCGTGACAGCGCCACCGCACCTGGGGATGCTTCGGTGCCGGAGGCGATGTCAGACCCCTCTGCCACGGTCGGCGTATGGGATTCTTCGATGATCTGGTGCTACCGGAAGAACCGGGCGCAGAGCGGAACGCGTTGGTCCGGTTGAGTCCGCCGGGAAGTGACGCTGCACGCTACGCACCGCCTGCCGAATGGTTTGCACCGGTGCTGCACTCGCAGTTGGCGGTGGTCGGTTCCGGGGCGCTCTCCCTTCAAGAACGACATCGATCTGTATCTGCCGGAGCTTCCCCCGCCCGGCGAGGCGCAGTTGGTCGTCGAGTGGCCGGACGAGGGCATCAAGGAGACCCACACCTCGATCGATGCCGCCGCGCTGGTCGCCGCATCAGCGACGGCACTCGACATCTGGCCAGGCCTCGAACCACCGGATCCGGCGGAGCAACCGGAGACGTTCCCGCACGACGCCAACACCCTCGCCTACGCCGCCGCGGCAGCCGGTCTGCGCATCAGCAACGCCCAGGAAGCTGTGAACCGCCGCTCGCCGCGCCGTTGGGTTGAGTTGCCTTCACGGCTTCGCCGCTGAGGATCAGGGACACACCTTCGCCACCAGAGCCGCCAGCGACTCCCCCAGCGGCAGTTCGACACGCTGGGTCGCCCAGCGGTCGCCCCGGGTCGGGCCCTGGTTGACGATCAGGACCGGTGTGCCTGAATCTGCCGCCTGGCGCACGAAACGCAGGCCGGACATGACGGTGAGGGAGGAACCGAGTACGAGCAGGACGGCGGCCTCGTCGACCAGGCGGCGGCAGTCCGCGACCCGCGCCGGCGGGACGTTCTCGCCGAAGAAGACGACGTCCGGCTTGAGCACCCCGTCGCCGCAGACCGCACACGCCACCACCCGGAAATCACGTACCGCCTCGTCCGGTAGTTCCACGTCGCCGTCCGGGTTGACCCGTGCGGCCCGATAGCGCTCGGCGGCGGCCTCGAACCCCGGATTGGCCTCCCTCAACCGATGGTCGAGCTCCGCTCGGGTACTTCCTCGCCCGCAGGTCAGGCAGATCACCCGGCTCAGGCTTCCGTGCAGCTCAATGACGTTCCGCGCTCCGGCCGACTGCTGCAGCCCGTCGACGTTCTGGGTGATTACGCCGGTGACGAAGCCCGCCTCGGCCAGCGCGGTCACGGCCCGATGGCCGGCGTTGGGCCGGGCCCGCGTCATCGCCCGCCACCCCAGCTGACTGCGCGCCCAGTACCGCCGTCGGGCCTGCTCGGCGCCGATGAACTCCTGATACGTCATGGGGGTGTGCCGACGCAGGGAACCGTTCTCACCGCGGTAGTCCGGGATGCCCGACTCCGTGGACAGACCCGCCCCGCTCAACACCACGACCTTGCCCGCGCGCACCGCCTCGACGACAGCGGTGAGGTCGCTCGACGCCGGGAGCAGACCGCCGGTGGGCTCCCAGGTCAACGTGGGTCGCATCCGCATGCCTGCCAGCTTACGTCCACGCTCACGCCGGGGCCTGCAGGCCCATCAGCGCGAGCTTGGCCGGGTCGATCACTGCCGTCATCTCGGTGATCCGGCCGTCGACGACGGTGAACGCGAGGACCGACAGCGGGGTGCCGTCCTCGTGCCAGGAAATGACCCCGGGCAAACCGTTGACGATCGCAGCGTGCCCCGCCGTGGCCGCACCGGCGGCCAGCTTCGCGCCTGCGGCCACCTTGGAGGCACCGAGGACCACGGCCACGCCGTCGGGGGTGTCGACGGTCAGTTGCACGTCGGGATCGAGCAGTCGCAGCAACTCCTCGAACTCACCGAGCCGAGCCGCCGCCAAGAACGCCTTGACCACCTCACGTTGTCCCGATCCGACGCCCGTCGGCCGCTCGGTCGACTGCACCTTCCTGCGGGCGCGGCTGGCGAGCATCTTGGTGGCGTCGGTCGACTTGCCGAGGATCTGACCGATCTCGTCGAAGGGCACCGCGAACAGGTCGTGCAGCACAAAAGCCAGCCGTTCGTTCGGCCGCAGCGACTCGAGCACGACGAGGAGCGCGAGTCCGACCGAGTCCGCGAGCATCGCGTCCTCCTCGGGGACCACACCGTCGTCGAGCGTCACCACGAGCTCGGGGAACTGATCGCCGTAGGGCGCCTCGGGGCGGGTCCGGCGCGACCGCAGGATGTCCAGGCTGATCCGGCCGACTACCGTCGTCAGCCAACCGGCAAGGTTGTCGATGGCCGCCGCGTCCTGACGGGAGAGCCGCAGCCATGCCTCCTGGACGGCGTCCTCGGCGTCTGCGTGCGAACCGAGCATGCGGTGGGCGACCGCGCGCAGCCGGTCACGCTGGGATTCGAACGCCGCGGCCATCGGGGCCGTCTGGTCCGTCGGGTCTATCGAGTCCGTCGGGTCCGTCGGGCTGGTGTCACGCATGTTGTTACCTTCCTCAGAGCTGCTCCGTCGTAGGGGATGACGGGCCCGAACGGGCGGAAGTAACCGATGAAGGAGCAGACCGATGGAAGCACGTTTGAAGAGCGCGGCGAGTCCCGACCTGATCACCGCGATCCAGCACCTCCACAAGGTGATTGCCGCCGGGGGCGTCGACCAGAGCCTGCTGACGCTGGTCCACCTGCGCGCCAGCCAGATCAACGGCTGCGCGCCGTGCGTCTTCGCCAGCGTCACGGGAGCGAAGAAGGCCGGCGAGACGGACGATCGCCTGCACCACGTGGTCGCGTGGCGCGAGACCCCCTTCTACACCGAGCAGGAGCGTGCGGCGCTCGAACTGACCGAGGCCGCCACCCGCATCCAGGACGGCGCCCCGGGCGTTTCCGACGAGATCTGGGACGCTGCCGCCGAACACTTCAGCCAGGAGCAACTGGGCGCGATCACCATGGAGATCGCGCTGACCAATTTCTTCAACCGAATCAACCGCACGACCCGGGAACAGGCGGGCAAGACCTGGTGAGGCGGGCGGGGCGCGATCCCCGGCGGATGGCCTGCTAGAAACGGCATCATGACCTACCGTTTCGTCGCGCGTGAAGCCGGCGCAGAGATAGACCCGGACGGCGACTTCATCGAGGCCGGCATCTCGGATCGCGATGGCTTCGTCATGCTGTTCCAGTGCGGGGGCGAGGAGCCCGATGAACAGGATGTGGCCCTGGGCATGGACACGCACTGTCTGGTCACGGCGGGCCAAGGCACCGCATACGGATGTGTGCGGGCGGTTGAACTGACCGACGAGGTATTCCGTGTGTCTCTGGACCCGCACTCGTTGCCGGCGTTGGGGCTGAGTGACTGCGAGATCGAAGCAGTCATCGAGGCCCCTGCCGCAGACATCGCACAGTTCCGCGAGGTCCTCGCACGGGTTCTCGCCTACGGCCGCGCGGACGCTCGCCCACTGCGGGTCGCGGTCTGACGGGACCTGTTTCCCTGCCCAGCACCGCGGAAGCGCCGCGGGTCACCCTTCCAGTACGTCCACTTTCGGGAGGGAGCGGTGCCGGTGGTGCGCCTCCGCGATGGCCCGCAGCGCGGGGCGGTCCAGGGTGGAAGCTCCTGAAGCGAGCCCGCCCGCTCCGTCCAGGGTTGTGATCCGGTCCGGGTCCACGGGTCCGGCGGCCCTGTCGTATTTCGTGGAGTAGGCGAGACCGACTTCGCGCCGATCCCCCGTCTCCTCGGCGATCAGCGCGGCACGTAGCTGGGCCAGGTGATCGCGTCGCACGTCCGCCCCTTCGTCCCGTACGTCGTCCTCGATGTAACGCCAGATTCGTTCGAGGAGGGCGCGTACCGCCTCCAGTGGCGTGCTCGCGGTGGTGTCGATCCCGCCGCCGTCGTTGTTGTAGTAGGAGGCAACCGTGCTGCAGGTGCGGCCGTCGTCGAACCACAGGCCGTAGTGCAGACCGTCCGTACCGCCGTGCATGAAGGTCAGGAACTCGGGCGGGTCGCGGTAGTAGCGGCCGTGCACGCGTACGTCGATGCCCTCGACCGGCATCCGGTCAGCGTCGCCGAACAAGTCCATGATGCCGAACGGACTGACCCCCATGTTCGCCAGCGCGCGCTCCTCGGTCGGGCCGAGTGACTCAAGGAACCGCCAGAACCGGAAGATTGACTCGGGCAGTTCCAGACCCCAGTCCCGCAAGACGCGCGCTTCGACGGCGGCTCGTGCTGCCGGGTTCTGCGAGTTGCCGCTCATCAGAAGGCCCCCAAGTTGTGGCGTACGCACGCCGAATCACTACGCTGAAGGGCGAGGCTATCGAAGCCCGCGCATGCCCAGACAACGTCCTCCTGCACCCCACCGTGGTCAGGTCGCAGCAGGCAGCCCCAGGGCGGCCATGAGCCTTGAGGAGAGTTCTTCCGCGAAGAGGGCCGAGCCGGTGAGTGTCTGTCGGATGGCTTTCTCGTCGGGGGTCAGTCCGGCGGCGGTCGACCAGGCGAGTGCGCCGGCCACGGCGGGTTCCACGGGGAATTGCTCGAGGGGTATCTCGTAGTCCTCCGCCAGCTCGCGGTTGAGCAGGCCCTCCCAGCTGCTGCCTTCCGGCGTGACAGCTTCGACAAACCCCAGATCGCTGTCCACGAAGGACACCATGACCGCCGGTGTCCCCGTCCTCTGCACGAGGGCCGTCAGACTCCGCTGCCCCGCGTCGGCGAAGTCCGTCACGCCCCACCCCTCCGCCAGCGCCTCCGTGTCTTCGATGCCAGTGAAGCCAGCCGCCCGCATGAGCTGGTGCAGTTCGCCCGTGGAGCACCGGGTCGCCAAAGATCCGCCTGAGTTTCCCATGATCCGCAAGCTACCTGACGCCTCTGACAAACAGGCCCGGGGAATGATCGCCACCGCGCGCATGGATCCCGCGCGGCTGGGCACACGGCGAAGGCTGGAAGGGGAGGGCTGTAACGCCTGGGGAGGTCGAAGGGCCTCCCCTTCCACCACCCTGCGCGCTAGTGCGTGCGCGCCAGTCACCAGCTGATCCCGGCTGCCACCGGCAGGTGGTCGCTGCCCGTTTCCGGCAGCACCCACGCACTCACCGGCTCCACACCCCTGACCAGGATCTGGTCGATCCGCGCCACCGGGAAAGACGCCGGCCAGCTGAAGCCAAAGCCCTCACCGGCCTCGTCCTGCGCCGAGCGCAGCTGCGAGGTGAGGCCGGCCAGCGCGCGGTCGTCGGTGGTGCCGTTCAGGTCGCCGAGCAGCACCACCCGCTCGTTCCGCTCGGCGGCGACGGCCTTGGCGAGCGCCTTCGCGCCGCGGTCCCGGTCGTCCGTCGTAAAGCCATCCCTGGGAACCACGCGTACGGAGCCCAGGTGGGCCACATACACCGCCAGTGGACCCTGGTCCGTGGCCACCGTCGCGCGCAACGCCCGGTTGTCGATCATCCTTACGTCGGCCGGCTTGGTGTCCCCCAGCGGCCCGTAGTCCATCGCCGTGTCGACCGGCCGGGTGTCGGACAGCGGCAGCTTGCTCCACAGCCCGACCGTCCCTTGCACCACGTGGTGCGGATACGTCTTCGCCAGGGCCTTCTCGTACAGCGGCTTCGCCTGAGCACTGATCTCCTGCAGGGCCAGTACGTTCGCCCCGGAGGCGGCCAGGGCGCGGGCGGTGCCGGACGGGTCGGAGTTGTCGGCGCCGACGTTGTGGCCGGCCACCGTTAGGTCGCTGCCGGGGTGAGACTTGTCGGTGAGCAGCCCGCCGAAGAGGTTCAGCCACACCGTGACCGGTACCAGCAGCGCCACCACTGCGGAGGCGGAGCGACGCCACAGCGCCCCGGCCAGCAGCACCGGGACAAGCAGGCCGAACCATGGCAGGAAGGTCTCCACCAGGCTGCCGAAGCCCCCGTAGTCCGTGATCTGTGCGTGCAGCAGCAGGAAGAGCCCCAGCAGCACGGCCAGGGCAGTGAGCACCGGGCCGCGCTTCCAGGGCCCCGGCCCGCCCTGATCGCCTTGGTCGCCCTGGTGGCCCTGGTCTCTCTGGTCGTCCTCGTGGTCCTGGCTGGTCTCCTCCTCCGTGTCGACCTGCACCATGCTCTGTCCTCGCTCGCTCACGCTCACTGCTGCATCCTCGGGTCCTCGGTGGGGTCGGCATACGTACGCGGGCAGCCGTGATCGACCCCATCGGGGCGTAGTTCGTAGTGCCACGGTTCGTTCTTGTAGATCTGGCACAGCCCGTACGCGGCACCGTGCTCGGCAAGCCACTTCGTGGCATCGGAGTGGCCGAGGTCGGCCGCGTCCCCTGACACGTGGGGAGACGTCGCCGCGGTGGCCACCCATCGAGCGGCCTCGTCCTCGGACCCGTACTCGGCGACCGCCTCACGAAGAAGCTGATTCTGGTAATCCGCTGAGCGCCATCCGCTGTTGACGTAGACCTTGACGCCGTCGTCCGCCGCATCCGTCGCGGCCTGGCGCAGAGCCTTGAGCAGCTCCGTATCGAGGCCGTCCACGGCCGGAGTCGCGTCGTCGAAGACCGTCACGCCATCGGGGACCACGCCGTCATCCTCGCCGACCGCATCTCGGTCGCGGTCACGGTCTCGGTCACGGTCGCTGCCGAGCGAATTCAGGGGTGATGCGGCCGAGGAGGACGAGGGGTTGAGTAATCGCCCGCCGAGGACCGCCGCGATCGCCGCTATGACGACTGCCAGGCCGAGCAAGGAGAGCAGAGCTACGGCAAGGCGCCGACGCATCCGTCGAGGCGTCCGTCGGAGGGTCCGTCGCGGCATTGTTCGTGCTGGTGGTGGGGTTCGAGTCATGCTGCCAGTCAAGGCAGCAGGGTGTTCCCGGCACGTATGCGGTTTTCGATACGCCGACGATATGCGCCCGCTCGTAGCATCGAGGGCATGCGCGTGTTGATCGTCGAGGACGAGCCCTACATGGCGGAAGCCATTCGCGATGGCCTACGCCTGGAAGCAATCGCGGCCGACATCGCCGGCGACGGCAATTCCGCTCTTGAATTGCTGAGCATCAACGCCTACGACATCGCCGTACTCGACCGGGACATCCCCGGGCCTTCCGGTGACGAGATCGCCGAGCGCATCGTCGCCTCCGGCAGCGGGATGCCGATCCTCATGCTCACCGCGGCCGACCGGCTGGACGACAAGGCATCGGGGTTCGAGCTCGGCGCCGACGACTACCTCACGAAACCGTTCGAACTGCGTGAACTCGTCCTCAGGCTCCGGGCGCTCGACCGCAGACGTGCCCACAGCCGGCCTCCGGTCCGTGAGATCGCGGGGCTGCGCCTTGATCCCTTCCGCCGAGAGGTCTACCGGGACGGCCGCTACGTCGCTCTGACGCGCAAGCAGTTCGCCGTACTCGAGGTCCTCGTCGCCGCCCAGGGGGGTGTCGTCAGCGCCGAGAAACTCCTGGAGCGCGCGTGGGACGAGAACGCCGACCCGTTCACCAACGCCGTCCGCATCACCATCTCGGCGCTGCGCAAGCGGCTCGGCGAACCCTGGATCATCGCCACAGTGCCCGGCGTCGGCTATCGCATCGGAGGCGACGGTGGATAGACCTGGCGGCCTCAGCGTCCGCCTCAAGCTCACCCTCAGCTACGCCGGGTTCCTCATGCTCGCCGGTGCCGTACTGCTCGCCGTCGTGAGCTGGTGGCTCCTGCGCGAAGGGTGGTTGCAGACGAACGAGCAGGGGGCATGGAAGGCGAATCCGGTCACCAGCTTCGTGCGTGGGTTCACTCCCATCGCGGCCGCGGTCATGGTGTTCCTCCTGGTGTTCGGCCTCCTCGGAGGGTGGGTCCTCGCCGGCCGTATGCTCGCTCCTCTGACCCGTATCACGGACGCCACCCGCACCGCCGCGACAGGGTCGCTCTCGCACCGCATCCAACTGCCCGGCCGTCAGGACGAGTTCCGCGAACTCGCCGACGCCTTCGACGCGATGCTCACACGGCTTGAGGCACATGTCGCCGAGCAGCGGAGATTCGCGGCCAACGCGTCGCACGAACTACGTACCCCCCTGGCCATCTCGAAGTCACTTCTCGACGTGGCCCGCGCCGGTCCCTCACACGACACCAGCGAAGTCCTTGACCGCCTCCACGCTGTCAACACCCGAGCGATCGACCTCACTGAAGCCTTGCTCTTGCTCAGCAGGGCCGGCCAGCGGTCCTTCACCCGAGAACAGGTCGACCTGTCCCTCATGGCGGAAGAAGCCACCGAGACGCTGCTCCCCCTCGCAGAGAGGACCGGCGTGACCATCGAGACCCGCGGCGACGTCACCCCCGTGAGCGGATCGCCGGCGCTCCTGCTGCAACTGACCATGAACCTCCTGCACAACGCGATCGTCCACAATCCGTCCGAAGAGGGCAGGGTGTGGATTACCACCAGCGCCCGCCCCGGCACCGCGCTGCTCACGGTCGAGAACACCGGCGAGAAGCTGGCTCCCCACCTGGTCGCGACGCTCACCGAACCCTTCCAGCGCGGCACCGAGCGCACTCGCACCGACCACGCGGGCGTCGGCCTCGGCCTCGCCATCGTCGAGACCATCACCCGCGCGCACGACGGCACACTCACCCTCGTGCCACGCCCCGGGGGTGGGCTCCGCATCACGGTGGAACTACCGGCGACAGCACCGGACACGGACGGCTAGAAGACCATCGTGTCCGGACGCCTCGTACCTAGCTATTTCCGTTACCGGGTGGTGCAGGGCTCGCACAGGAGGCCCTGGGCGAAGCGCTCGAAAGCCGCCTTGGTCCCGGCACCTGCGATTCCGTCGATGGCGCCGTTGTAGTCCCAGCTGTCATGGCTGAGCTTGCGCTGCAAGGCCTTGACCGTGCCGCTTCCGACGACTCCGTCGATCGCTCCGTTGTAACCGTGCGCCCTGAGGTGGCGCTGGAATGCCTTCCAGCTTCCCGTGCCCAAGTAGCCGTCGATGGAGCCCTTGTAGCCATGGTGTGCGGCCAGCCACTCCTGGACGGCCCTGGCCTGCCTGCGGTCAAGGCCGAGGTTGACCACTGCCTGCGTGGTGACGCCCGTGGTGGTCACCGTCGCTCCCCTCGGCGTCTCCGCCGAAGCTGCGGCCACGGCGATCCCGCTCCCCGTCGCCGTAAGGCCGGCGCCCACCACGGCGGCGACGAGAGCGAAACGGACGAGTGGCCTGGCCGGCAGATTCCTGTGCATGTGCAGCTCCCCGTAGACGAATCCCATGCGGCTTGAGCAAGACCTGCGAAACCTGCGAGGCCTGTGCAGAGCCGTTCTCTTCAGGGACCGACGATAGGAACGAGGCGGCACCCAGCACATGAGTATCGGTACTCAAGGGTCGACGCGAGGTGGAGCTTCATGCAACAACCGCGCCTTGGCGGCCACGGCCTGATCGTCCAGCGGCCGACGGACCCGAGTGCCGCGCGGTGTTCGGGGGTAGAGCGCGATAGATCGGCGAAACGACGTGTGAGTCGTCGGTCATCTCGGCGCCGCTGGAGGCACTATCGGCGGCGGCTGCATGTCATGTACTGGACAGGCACGCACACCCCCGTGGTGTGCCAGAAGAAGGGCGACGACGGCACCATGAACAGATCCTCCTTACAACGCTCCATCCGGGCCAGTCTCGCGCTCTGCGCGGCGCTGACGTCGACCGTGCTGTTCGCGACGGCGACAGCGGGCGCGGCCGTGCCCGGGGGCGCGAGCGGCGGTATGGCGAAGGCTTCCGCCGCCACCCGCGTGGGAACACAACGCGCCTGCCCCGTCGTGTACTTCGACCTGGGTGAGACCCTCGTGCACACTGCCGAGGACGGCAGCACGAGCTATCGGCCCGGGGCGGCCTCCTATCTGCGTGCCCTGCGCGAACGTCACATCAGGATCGGGTTGATCACGAACATTCCTCCCTCCTGGGGCGCGACCGACGCCGAGCGCGCCGCCCGGCTGAAGAAGGAGGTCGACGCCACCTGGCGGGGCTCCGCTCCCTTCGCCTGGGAGGACTTCGGCGACCGCGTCCTCACTCCCCGCACGGAGGCGGAACGCAAGCCGGCTCCCGTGCTCTGGCAGCGCGCGAAGGCCTCCGCGGGCCACTGTCGGGTCGTCTATCAGGCCGAGACGGCCGAAGAGGTCGATGTCGCCGCCTCGCTCGGTTACGTGCCGTACCAGGTCGGACGTCCGCACCGACCCGCGTACCTTCCCGTCGGGCTGATCGAACTCCTCGGCCACCGACCCGGCTGATCCCAAGTCCGACACGGATGGTGCTACTCGTCGGACCGCCGCCCTCGGCGTCCGCCTCCGGATGCGCCGGGGGCGGCGCGGGCGGATGGGCCGTCCCTGTTCGCGTCCGCCGTGTCCGAGGGGCCGGACCGCTTCACCACCCCGCTGCGCAACAGCAGTTGGAAGGCTCCGAGCAACACGGCCGTGGCCAGCGCGCTGTGCCACAGCAGTGCGTCCAGGTGCCCGGCCGAGAGATAGGCACCCGCGGCGACCGCGGCCAGGGCGCACACCGCGCGGTCCACGATGCTCTCCACCGACAGCAGCGTGGCGCGCGGGGCGTGCGCGGGCACCGCGTCGTTCACCAGCTTGCGCTGCACCGGGTACGCGAAACCCGTCGCGGCGGCGAACAGGCAGAGCAGCGCGACCACCGCCCACGGTCCGCCGAGCGTCATGGCCGCCAGGGTGCCCGCGAGCACGAGGCTGAGAATCGAGACCCAGGCGACCGGTGTGAGGCGTCGGCTCAGCCACTGGGGGCGGGCCGAGGCCACCGCCTCGGCGACGGTCATCGCAGCCAGCACTCCCCCGTGCGAGGCCTCGGCGATGCCGTGGTCGAGCAGGATCGGCTGGAAGAGATTGACCTGGCAGATACGGGACAGCGTGAACACCGCCACGCCCTGCACCATCACCATCGCCAGCCACCGCGAGGAGGCGACGCAGCGCAGCGCGGAGCCCGCGTCCCGCAGGAACGCCCCGCCCCTGCGTCCTCCGCCGGAGGTGGCCGCCTTCCCAGTCCGCTCGCCCGCTCCCGCGAGCCGGGGCAGGGCGATCGCGCAGGCGAGGGAGCCCGCCGCGCTGGCGGCACTGAGCACGTACGGAGCCGCGTGGGCGACGGACATCAGGGGTCCGACCAGCGGCCAGCACCCGACCTTGGCCGCGAGTCCCAGGGCCCGCGCGGTGCCCTCCGCCTTCAGGTAGTGCTCGTCGCAGCCTTCGGCGCGCAGCCCGTCGTACAGATAGGCGCTTGCCGCACCCGAGGTGAGCGAGCGGCCCGCGGCGATGGCGAGGAAGTGGACGAGGAAGCCGGTGTACGAGGCGCTGAGGACCGGAGCGAGGTTGGCCGCCGTCATGACCACCGCGCCGGCCCGCAGGCAGTTGCGGGTGCCGATCCGGTCGGCGATCAGGCCGGTCGGGATTTCGAAGAGGCAGAAGGCCACGTAGTAGATGCTCTGGATGCCGAAGATCTCGGCGTCCGTCAGCCCGGCGGCCTTCTGGTAGGCGTAGAAGACGGGCATCCACCACAGCAGGTTGAACAGCAGCTGGAAGCCGTAGTTGAGCCGGATGATGCGGCGGGCTGTGTCCGTCAGGCCGGTGGCTCCCGCCCTGTGGGTGGGCGCCTTCACAGCGCGTACGGGCGGATCTGGACCAGCCGGAAATCGCCCCGCTCGGTCATCAGCCACTCGATGTCCAGCGGCTTGTCCACGTCGGAGCCGCCGAAGTGTGACCCGCTGAAGTGCGACTGCAGGAGCCGCCCGGTCAGCGACAGGTCGGCAAGGCGGGCGCGGGTGGCCGCGGGCAAGGGGTCGCCCCAGGAGCCCAGGGCGACGGTGCGGCCGCCGCCCTCCACCGTGTTGTAGAGGTACTGCTGCGGCAGGACCGAGCCGTCGACCACCTGCTCCGGGGAGCCGGGCGAGCAGTTGAGGTAGACGTTGCGGAAGTCCTCACGGCGGGTCGGGTTGCAGGTCACGAGGACGCCGCCGAGGGAGGCACTCTCGTACTCCTGGATGATCACGCCCATGTAGGTGTCGTCCAGGGAGATGCCGACCTGGTGGCGCAGTCGCACGCTGCGGGGTGACACCAGCGAGGCCCACACCTGGCGTACGGCGTCCAGGAGTTCGCCGGTGGAGTGGACGGTGGTGACGGAGTCGTAGACGCCTGCCGCGGAGAAGCCCGGCAGGTCCTCGGCGTTGGACGAGGAGCGCACCACCAGGCGTCGGCGTGTGGCCGCGGTGGCGGTGTCGGTGAAGGCCTGGTCGATCTGCCGGGTGACCGACTCGGGGACGGGCGTGTTGCGGATCAGGTGCTGGAGTTGCAGGCAGAGCGAGTCAAGGACGTCGGTGGCGTCGAGTTCGAGCGCCATCTTGAGTTTGCCGATGCCTTGTTGGAGGGCGGGCGAGGAGGCCAGGAAGTGCTGCTGGAGCGCGAAGGGCAGGGCGACTCCGGCCGGGGCGTCGACGGTGGTGGCCACGAAGTCGGCTGCTGCGGCCCGCAGTTCGGCCGTGGATGGTGCACTCAGGCCGAGCCGCGCCCCGAGGTGCGCGTAGAGGCTTTCGCGCGGCGGGCGGGGCCTGCCGTAGAAGGCGGTCAGGTCGGCCGTGCGGCTGTCGAGTACGTGGTGCAGTTCGCCGAGGTTGGCCGCTTTGGTGCCGTACCGGTCGCGGTCCGCGCTGCGGAGCCGGTGCAGGGCCAGCACGGGAGCGTCTTCGAGCAGGGGCGGCTGGAGGCGTATGCGCTGCTGGTGCCAGGCCGGAGCCCGCAGGGCAGGCTCGTGATCAAGCCGCTCCAGGAGGATCTCGTCCTCGCGTACGCGGTAGCGGACCCACGCGCCGTCCAGTTGGTCCTTGTCGACGATCTGGTGCAGGTCGCGCACGATCGCGTTGGGTATGCCCCAGCCGGAGGCGAGGACGTTGGTGTGCGAGAGCGGCGTGATCGGCGCGGTGTTGAGGAATCCCGCCACCCGGGGCACGTCGTCCGGCAGGCAGGGCATGGCCACGATGTCCGCCCAGCCGAGACCTGCCTCCGCCGCCGCGTACTCCTCGTGCGTACGGAAGTACCGCAGTCGCCCGGTGGCCTCGCCGGGGTTCAGCGGAGTGCGGGTGCGGGAGCCGAAGAGCTCGTGGCTCAGGATGCGAGGTACGCGCAGTTCACTGATCGCCGCAAGCTCCTCCTCCTGCCCGTGGTTGGCGGGCTTGAGGAGTACCGGGAGCCTGCCGTCGACACGTTCGCGCACGAACTCGTAGAAGTGGGCGAGCAGTTCGCCGTGCATGGTGTCGGCCTCGGTCGTCTCCAGGACGAGGAAGGTGCGTTCGCGGCCGTCCGCTTCCTGCTCGGTGTGCAGGGACAGCACGCCGAGCAGGAACCGGCGCTCGGGGTCCATGTAGACGGAGGCGTTGAACGCGTCCAACCCGGCGTCCAGCGCTTGGAGTTCCATGCCCAGGACGCGGGTGGCGATGTAGTTGACGTGGAAGGGATGCGCGGTCGTGTCGAGCAGGTGCCAGGTGTTCTCGGCACGGTCGACGACGACCTTGAGGTACGGGTGACCGGCCAGGACGCCCGAGAGCGTGCGGAAGAGGGGCAGGGAGAGGTTCTCGCCGACGACCGTGCGGTCCGTGGCCGGTTCGGCGGGGCCGGTGAACAGTTGGGTGGTCATCGGGCGATCTCCTCGGGCTGCGCGGCGGGCAGGACCCGGGGCAGTGCGTCCACCAGGGTCTCGAAGTCCCGCAGGACCGTCCGCGGGTCGGTGGCGGACAGCAGGCACAGGGCCGCCATGGTGTTGGCGCCTGCGGCCGGGTCGTAGACCGGCACAAGGGTGCCGTCGGTGAGCGAGCTCTCCGCGACCACCGACAGCTCGCTGCCGTGGCTCAGTGGCACGTCCGCCGCGACGGCGGAGAAGTCCCAGACCTTGCGGTCCTGCCAGGCCTCGCCCTTGGAGTCGACCGCGAGGACGACGAGGGAGCCCGCAGCGCCGTTCGCCTGTGCCGGCGTGAGCGCGTGCCGGGGCCACTCGACCGGACGGCCGATGAGGTGGTCGACGAGCATGCCCACGAGGTCGAGCCCGAAGACCTCCTCGATCTGCGGCACCGTCATCGCGCCGCCGAATCGGGCGGCCGTCTCGATCAGCCACATGCGGCCGTCCGCACCGAGCTTGATCTCGGTGTGGGTACCGCAGTCACGCAGGCCGAGAGCGTCGACGGACGCTCGGGCGAGGGCCACGATCCGGTTCTGGGCGTCCTGGGACAGCAGGGCGGGCGTGATGCCAGCCCGTTCGGTGAAGGGTTCGACGGTGGGCATCCGGCCGCTGAGGCAGACAGGACGGAAGACGCCGTCCGCCACCACACCCTCGACGCTGACGTAGTCGCCCCAGCCGGGCTCGTCGAACCAGTCGTCCGTAGTGCCGCTGACGATCTGCTCGACCACGAAGTCGGCGTCGGCCTTGGCCACATGGAGTTCCGCGTAGCCCAACTGGGCCGATTCGGCCATTACTTCGCGTGACCGGCGCCACGCCGCGGACGCCTCGTGCGGGGAGCGGATGATCTGGTGCGCGGTGGACCCGGCACTCCAGGCCGCCTTGAGGAGGAGCGGGAAGGGCAGGTCGCGGGCCGCTTCGTGCAGGTCCGACTCGGTGGCCACCGGGCGGAACTCAGGTTGCGGCAGGCCGTGTTCGTGCCAGGTGCGACGCATCAACCGCTTGTCGCGCGCCAGTGCGGCGGCGCTGCCCGCCCCCGCCAGGCCGAGCACCTGGCAGGCCTCGGCGACGGCCACGACGGCGTACTCGGAGAAGGTGAGCACCGCGGCCGCGCCCACGGCTTCGGCCCGCGAGATGATCAGGGACACCAGGTCGGTGCGGCGCGCGTCAGCGGGCGTCACGACGGAGGCGCACAGCCGCTCGGCCGTGTCTGCCACAGCGGGAGGAAGTGCGCTGAGCGCCAGCAGGTGCACTTCCGCCCTGGCGGCCGCCCGCGTGAGGACGTGCCCGAGCGGCGGTCCACCCTTGGCATGCACTAACAGCACCTTGCCCAACAACACCTGGCTCACTGAAGTTCCCTCTCCATTCGTCCGGTTGAGACATGTCGTCGCACGGCTCGGTGACGCGCGTAGAACATGCGGGGTCACCGGGGCGTACGTTGCGGGGTGTGTTCACCCGCACACTCAAGGGGACCAGGTGACAGGCGTCCTCAGCGCCAACGGGGGCGTCTCCCGTTCAGGCAAATGCCTGAGTGCCGCAGCCGCAGGCGGCATCGAGGCGGCCACCACTCCGGCCGATTCGGCCGAGAACCGAGCATGCGCGAGATCGACACGGGATACGCATCGCTTGGTGACAGTGCGTCAACCAGTTGAATACGGACGGAGAGACCGCTGTGAACGACTCCAACCTCAAGGCACTGCTTGAACACCTGCCCGCGTTCTGGTGGGAGGTGGACCAGCCGTGGCAGGTCCTGGAGAGGGGAGGCGGCGCCTTCGCCGACACCGGGACAGCGCAGCGCTTCCTGGAGCGCATGCACGAGGAACTCTCCGGCCCGGGGCACCCACCGGAGGAGGTCAGCTGGCAGGCGCAGTTCGACGGTCGCACCTTCGACGTGAGCTGGCCCCTGGACGAGACCCGCGCCCACAGCCGTACGCGTGGTCTCGCGGTGGAGGTCGACGCGCACGCCCCACACCGGTACGCCGCCTTCGCCGACCTCGTCGACCTGGCCCCGGCCGCCGCCTTCATCCGGGACCGCTCGGGACGCTATCTGTGGGCCAACCACGCCTACGCGCACCTCTACGGCACCACCCCGGGAGAACTCACCGGCCGGTACATCGAAGACTTCGACGCCCCCGCCGAGGCTGTCCAGTTCCGCGCCCTGGACCAGGAGATCCTCGACCGGGGCACCCCGGTGCGGCACACCCTCGGCTATCGCCGGCCGGACGGCAGCCTCGGCCAGGCAGCCGGCCACCGCTTCCCCGTACGGGAGGACACGGAGACCTGCGTCGCCGGAATCTACGTGGACATCACCGACCACCTCCGCGCCATGGTCCAGCGCCAGGAGGCGGAGGAGAACCTGCAGGCGCTGCGCGACCACAGCGGCCTGCCCTGCGCGCTGCTCTCGGCCAACGGGCGCGTGATCGAAGCGAGTTCGGCCGCCGCCGATCTCTTCCACCTCGGCTTGCCCGACCTGGTGGGCCGCCGCGCGCACACGCTGCTCGCCCCCGCCTCCGCCTCCTCTTCCGCCTCTGACCTCGATCGGCTGCACCGCAGATGGAACGGTCTGATAGCCCGCCGCACGAGACGGGTGGAGACGTCCGCCGTGCTCGTCGACGCCCGGGGCCGGCAACGCCGTGCGCAGCTGCACCTGACGACGGTCGGCCATTCCGCTGCCCGCGCCCAACACGTCTGGGCCGTCGTCACGCATCAGAGCCTGGCCCACGAGGCCCATCCCTCGCTCACCGCCGCGCAGATCCGCATCCTCTCCCTCCTGGCGGAGGGCAGCAGCAACAGTGACATCGCCGCCTCGCTGCGGCTGTCCCGGCAGACGGTCGACTATCACCTGAGCCGCCTGCGGCAACTCCTGGACGCAACCACCCGCCCCGCCCTGGTCGCCCGCGCGTACGTCCTCGGCATCCTCGCCCCATGCGCCTGGCCCCCGCGTTCGGCGACTGCCGCCCATCCGCTCAGTTCCGTGTGACGGGCGAAATCCAGGACACAGGAGCCAACACCTGGAAATGGCCCGGCGTCTGACGTGAACGAATCTATTTCGAGCTGTCAGCGGCGACTCCGTCGCGGCCGCGGTCACGAGCCTTGGGTTCTTGCAGCAGAGACGCTTCTCCCCGCGGTGCGCCCCCCCCTGGCCCGGCAGCTGCGCATGCACCTGGTCGACCGCGCCACGTTCGCCAACTGGGCGGCAGGAGCACGGCCGTTGCGGGAGTTGCTGCCCAATATCCCGCCCCCGCCCCGCTTTGTACCTACGAACTGAGGGCCCATATCAGGCCCTCCAGAAGGCGTCACCACCGGGTCCAACCGAAAGTGATGCCCGTTTTGACATGAAAAATAGGGATCACGTTATGTCCGCTTTTGCGAATAAGGCCACGTCTGCACCGACTTGGCTTTGCAATGCAGTGGAATGAGTCACACCCGCAGATCGGGGCCTCAAGGGCCGCCCAGCGCATTTTCGTTTCCCGCAAACAAAGTTGAGGCTATTTGATCAATGGGGGCGCGGGCCGCAGACGTCGAGAAAGGCCCTAGCGCATTCTCCGAGCGAATTCCGGCCTTGTTCTGTCCGGGCATTCTCGCCTAACGTCACCGTCAATCCGGATGGAACGCCGAATCCTGCCGCTGTCCGGAAACCCTTCCCGTACTCACTCACTTACGCACGGCAGGAGCGGGGGACCCAGGTAAGCCGCCGATCCGGATTCCGGAACGGCTCGGGGTTAAGTCGCATTCACAGTGCGACCGGACATCTCCCGTCCGAACCCGACAGCTCACCTCGTAGGCGACGGAGAGGAATGCGTCATGCCTGCAAAGGGTAAGCACCGCCGTCCCAAGTCCAGCTCGCTCAGCCGGGGCATCGCCGCGGCAGGCACGGGCGGCGCCGTGCTCGTCCTCCCGGTGATCGGTGCGACTGCCGCCAGCGCGGCACAGCCCGCCGCCGCCAAGCCCGCCGCCGCGCCCAAGACCTACGTCGTCGCCGCGGGCGACTCCCTCGCCAAGATCGCCCGGGAGCACTCCGTCAGCGGCGGCTGGAAGAAGCTGTACGAGGACAACCGCAGCGTTCTGGGCAGCGACCCGAAGCTGATCCACCCCGGACTCAAGATCACCGTCGGACAGAAGGCTCCGGCGGACGACGCGGCCGCCTCCAAGGCGTCCGACGAGCGCGCGGACCGCTCCGAGCGCACGAACGCGGCCAAGCCCGCCGCCGCCCCGGCGAAGAAGACGTACGCCAACAACCTCGACGGCTGGATCAAGGAGTCGCTCGACGTCATGGCCCAGCACGGCATCCCCGGCACTTACGAGGGCATCCACCGCAACATCATGCGCGAGTCCTCCGGCAACCCGCAGGCCATCAACAACTGGGACGTCAACGCCGTCGCGGGAACCCCGTCCAAGGGACTCCTGCAGGTCATCGCCCCGACCTTCGACGCCTACCACGTGGCCGGCACCTCGCTGGACAGCTATGACCCGGTCGCCAACATCACCGCCGCCTGCAACTACGCGGCCGACCGGTACGGCTCGATCGACAACGTGAACGGCCCCTACTAGGGGATCCCGGTCTCGACAGCCCTGAGCCCCGGCATGCAGTGCGTGCCGGGGCTCAGGGCTGGCGGAACCTCCCGGAAGAGACTCTCGAATTGGCATGCACCCGTCTATTCACGGTCGGGTGCATGCCAATAAGGTGAGCGACCTTCGCGTTCTGGGGGGTCTCATGAACGGTCGTCGTGGTCTTCGTGGTCTCCATGCTTTGCGTGGTCTCCGTGCGGTCGTCATCTGCATCGTCATCGCGTGTACCGCGGCCGTGTCGCCCGTCGCGGTCGTATCCCCGGCCGCGGCTGCGCCGCCTGCCGAAGCCCACGCGCCGAACGTGACGCGGAGCTGGTCGGCGCTGCCGGTGCCCGCGGCCGCACCGCCCGTGACCGTGTCCGATCTTGCCGCCCGCGGGCCGGACGATGCCTGGGCGACCGGGTACGAGCACACCACCGACTGGGTGCGTCCGATGCTGTACCGGTGGGACGGTGCGGCGTGGGGCCGGGACAGCAGCTTCCCCGGCGCCGAGGCGTCGGGCTGGCTCGGCAAGGTGCAGTTCGTCGGCAAGGAAACATGGATCTTGCACAACCGTGACGGAGCGGGCGAGATCCTGCGCCACTCGGCAGGAGGGCCGGAAGCGCCGGAAGGGTGGAGCACAGTCCCTCTGCCGCAGACGATGTGGGTCTACCAGGACTTCGCCGCCGTACCCGGCGCCGCCTGGGTGGTCGGTGAGGACGAGACCGGGCTGAAGGTTCTGCACCACGACGGCTCCGGCTGGACCACACAGTCCACCCCCGACGGCGTCCTGTACGTCATGGGGATCACCGCGCGTACGGCCACCGACGCCTGGGCCTGGGCGGACACCACCAGCGGGACCACCGTCCTGCGCTGGAACGGCACCGCCTGGCGGGACGCGAAGGTGCCGCTGCCGCCGAACAGCAACGTACACACGATGCTGCTTGAACCCTCCGGCCGCGTCACGATCGGCGGCAGCCAGTACAGCGACGGCGCGCCACGCACGTACCTCATGACCTGGAACGGCCGCACCTGGCGCACCACCTACCCGCCCCTGGGCGACACCAGCACCGAGGCCATGGTGCGCGGCCCGGACGGCGCGCTGTGGCTGCCGGTGCGCAGCGACCGCGCGTTCCAGTCGAAGTACGCGCGGGTCGACGGCTCCCGCACCACCTTCTCCTACGGCCCCGAGCGCACGAACGCGATCGACGTGAAACCGCGTGCGCTGACGAGGGCCGGGTCCTCGCTGCTGTCCTTCGGGACCGCCGAGATCTACGGCTCGAAACCGAACCTGATGAGCGAGCGGCTGGGAGGCTGACCATGGTGCGCCGACTTCTCGTCACGGTTCTCGCCGTCGCGATGACCGTCATCACCGTCATGAGCTCGGCCGCGGCGGAGCCCGCTGCCTGGCGACACGTCCCGGTCCCGGCACAGGTTCGCCCGCAGGCCGGGCTGAACGAGGCCGTGGCGTTCGGTCCCGACCGGGCGTGGGCCGTGGGCTCCGACGCCGTCGGCCGCGAGGCACCGGGCTTTCCGCTGATGCTGCGCTGGGACGGGACCGCGTGGCAGCGCCAGAGTCTTCCCAAGGTCGGCTGGCAGGGTGACCTGCTGTCCATCGCCGCGACCTCACCGACCGCGATCTGGGCGGTCGGCCGCGACTCGGCGGGCGGCGCCCGCCTGCTGCGTTACGACGGCACCACCTGGCGCGAGAGCCGGCCGCCCCGCGGTGTCCTGCTGACCAAGGTCGTCACCGGTGGGGGCGAGACCTGGCTGATCGGATCGCGGGACGGCGCGCAGGTCTTGCTGCGACGGGACGGGAGCAGTTGGCAGGCCATGTCGGTGCCGCCGGGAGCCGTCTACGGCATGCACATCCTGGCGGCCGACGACATCTGGGCCGCGGGCGCCACCAACTCGGGTGCGGCGGTCTCGCATTGGGACGGGCAGGAGTGGCAGCAGACGATCGTGGACGGGTTCCCGAGGTCGGCCGTGGGCAGTGTGTTCGCGGTATCTGAGACAGAGGTGTGGGCAGGTGGCACGGCCGGGTTCGTCGGTGGTCCGGTGGGCAAGCCGATTCCGCCACTGCTGATGCGCTGGGACGGAAACGCGTGGAGCCGCGTGACCGTGCCCACCGACTTCGGCTCGATCAGTTCGTTCGCTCCCGCCGCGAACGGCAAGCTGGGCTGGGTCTCGGTGGCCAACTCGCAGAAGTACGGTCCGCCCGGCAGCTACCCGCCACTGGTGTCCGGGCCGGATTTCCTGTCCTGGGACGGCCAGTCGTTCACCGGGCACAACGAACCGGCGGTGGCCGGGGAGGGTGACTCCCGGACACTGCAGCTCGTGCCGGTGCCGGGTACGTCGACGGTGTGGTCGGTCGGCCGTGCCGCCGGACCCGAGAACACATTCGCTCCGCGCACTCAACGCTTCGGCTGAGCAGGCCTTTTCGGAGAAGTGGATCACCAAGGTGATCCACTTCTCCGGACAAGGTCCTAGCATTGGCCCATGTCCCACAAGCCGTCACGAGTCGAACTGCGCCCGCTCACCCTCGCCGACCAGGATGAGTTCTGCACCCTCGTGCGGGCCAGCACCGAGCTCCACGCGCCGTGGATGCAACTGCCCACGACCGCGGCGGAGTTCCAGGACTGGATGCGCCGCTTCGGCGACGGCACCACCCAGGGCTTTCTGATCCGCGTTCAGGAGACCGGCGCGGCGGCCGGGATGGTGAACATCAACTCGATCATCCGGGGGCGCTACCAGGGCGCATCACTCGGCTACGCGGCCTTCGCCCCGTCCGCGGGCCGGGGTTACATGACCGAAGGTCTCACCGTCGCCCTGCGGCACGCCTTCGACGAGCTGCGGCTGCACCGCCTCGAGGCCAACATCCAACCGGCCAACCGGGCATCCTTGGCGTTGGTCCAGCGCCTGGGCTTCCGTTACGAGGGCTTCTCCCCCGACTACCTCTACATCGACGGGGCCTGGCGCGACCACGAGCGGTGGTCCATCACCGCACCATCACCCTGCAAGCCCGACCCTTCACTCCCCCGGGTCTGACCTCCCCCTGCCCTGCACCCGGTAGGTGCGGGCAAGGGTATGACCGGCCATCAGTTGTGTGATGTCGAGTCCGACACGCCCCAAGCGTCCGCCCGAAATAATCGAATTGCCTGATAATGCGAGAGTGCTCAAAACCACGCTGCCCCGACTGATTCTCCCCTTGCTCATCTGCACGGTTGCTCTCGGCGGATGCAGCGACGAAAGAGCTCCGGCCGACGGCCGGTCGGGCCATCATGCGCCGCCGCACAACGCTTACGGCAAAATCCCGCCGCCGGGTCGGGCCACGACCATCCCTCAGCTCGGGCCGGACATGCAAAAGGCCGTGGACCGTCGAGGTGCCAGGCAGGTGGTCCTCGTGTCGGGGGACGCACCCGACTCCAGCTACGCAACGGTTCACCTGTTCGAACGTGACGCCAGGGGCGGATGGCGCAGGGTCTTCGAGCCGTGGCCGGCCCGCAACGGCCAACGCGGCTGGACCGAGCACCACACGGCGAGCGACCGGAGCACTCCGGTAGGGGTGTACGGGCTGAGTGACGCCGGCGGGCTCCTGCCCGACCCGGGCTCCAAACTGCCCTACGACCAGTCCCCCGTGTACGACGAGGACGGCGTCGGCTTCCTGGGTCAGTCCCTCAAGGGGGCCTTCGACCACGTGGTGGCCATCAACTACAACCGACAGCCCGGCTCCCCGCCCAGGGACCTCGTACGACCCCTGGGGGAAGAACGCGGTGGAGGCATCTTCATCCACATGGACCACGGCGGACCGACCCAGGCCTGCGTGGCACTGCCGCGCAAGGAAATGACCGAGCTCGTGAAATGGCTCGACCCCGGCATGAAGCCGGTGATCGCCATGGGTGACGTCGAGTCGGTCGCGCGCTGAATCCGGATCAGCGGCTTCTGCTGGTCCTGGGCCACATGATCGTGCGAGGGTGACCCGCATGACGACAGAGCGATTCGAAGTACAGCGTCAGGTGGCGGCCTCCCCGGAGAAGATTTTCGCGTTGCTGTGCGAACCCACGGGGCACGTGGCGATCGACAGTTCAGGAATGCTGCAGTCTGCCGAGGGGAAGACCGTCCGCGGGGCCGGTGACGAGTTCGTCGTCCACATGGACCGCGAGGCGCTGAACGACTACCCCTTGGGCAAGTACGACGTCACGGTGATCATCACGCGGTTCGAGCAGGACGCCCAGATCGAATGGACCATCTCCGGCCAGATACAGCCGCCCATCCGCCACCTGTACGGCTACCGGCTTGAGGCCCGCGAGGGCGGCACACTGGTGACCTCGTACTACGACTGGAGCGAGATCGAGGAACAGTACCGGGAAGCGAACATCTTCCCGGTCATCCCCGAGGCAGGTCTCCGCGCGACCCTCGGAATTCTGGCGCGCAACGTGGAACATTGATCCCCAACCCTGTGACCTGAACAGGGTCCTTGCCACATCTACTTCACCGCCGACGACCTCGCCTCCCTCCGGCCGGGCCAGGTCTGGGCCGACGGCCGGGCCATGAGCACCGAGGACTTCGCCGAACTCGTCGACGACAAGTGCTGACGCCCATCACGGCCGCCCCCAGGCTTTTCTGGCCTCAGGCCGCGCGCAGCCGAGGCAGCACCTCGTCGCGGTAGAAGTCGAAGAAGCCCTGCTGCTCGGGTCCGATCTGGCCTACGTACACCTCGTCGAAGCCGGCCTCGGTGTACGCGGAGACGGCGGACACGTGCTCGTCCAGGTCGTCGCCGCAGACCACCTGGTCGGCGACGGTCTCCTCCGTGACGAGGGTCGAGGCCTGCTCGAAGTGGGCCGGGTCGGGCAGCACTTGACCGAGCTCCCCCGGAAGGAACTGGGTCGGCCACTTGCGGTGCACCGTCTTGACGGCCTGCGCCCGGTCAGTTCCCCAGCAGACCTTGAGCCCGCCGAGGACCGGTTTCTGGCCGCCGCCCGCGCTGCGGAACTGACTGATCAGTTCCTCGTCCGGTGTCATCGTGACGAACCCGTCCCCGATGCGCCCGGCCAGTGCAGCGGCCTTGGGACCGAACCCCGAGACGTAGATCGGGACGGGCTCGCTCGGAGTCGTGTAGAGGCGGGCGTTCTCCACGGTGTAGTGGCGGCCCCGGTGGGTGACCTGGTCACCGGTCAGCAGGTCGCGGATGACTTGCACCGCTTCTTCGAGCATGTCCAGGCGTACGTCCACAGCCGGCCACGCGTCGCCGAGGATGTGCTCGTTGAGCGCCTCCCCGCTGCCCACTCCGAACCGGAAGCGATTGTCGGTGATCACACCCGCCGTGGCGGCGGCCTGGGCGTTCAGCGCCGGGTGCATCCGGACGGTGGGGCAGGTCACGAACGTGGTGACGGGCAGCGAGGTCACCTGGGCGAGAGCGCCGATCATCGTCCAGACGAACGGGCTGTTGCCCTGCTCCCCGGTCCACGGGTGGAAGTGGTCGGAGATGGCCAGGCATTCGAAGCCCGCTTGTTCGGCGGCCCTGGCTTGTTCGAGCATGTCCGCCGGCGAGAACTCCTCGCTCGCCAGGAAGTATCCGTAGCGCGTCATCGCGTACTCCTAGGGTGCGCGGCCCCGGCTTGGCAGAGCCGGGGCAGGGCAGGACCGGTCAAGGCTTCAGGAGCGTCTTGATCATGCCGTCTTCCTTCGCCTGGAAGGTCGCGTACGCCGTCGGCGCGTCCTGCAGCGGCAGGTGGTGCGTGGCGAAGCTGTCGACGCCCAGGGGGTCGTCGTCGGTGAGGTGGGGGCGGATGTCGTCGACCCAGCGCCAGACGTTGGCCTGCCCCATACGCACCTGCAGCTGCTTGTCGAACATCTTCAGGAGCGGCATGGGGCTCGCCGCGCCGCCGTAGACGCCGCTGATGGAGAGCGTGCCACCGCGGCGGACGATGTCGATGCCCGCGAACAGGGCGCTCATGCGGTCGATGCCCACCTTCTGCATCATCGGGCGGGCCAGCTTGTCGGGCAGGTGGCCGGTGGCCCACTGCGCGGCCTGCGCGACGGGCGCGCCGTGCGCTTCGAGGCCGACCGCGTCGATGACGGCGTCCGTGCCCCGGCCCTGGGTGAGGTCGCGGACGGCGTCGCCCAGGTCCTTCTCGTGCTCGCGCAGGTCAAGGACGGTCACGCCATGGCGCCGGGCCCTTTCGAGGCGCGCGTCGACCAGGTCGACGCCGATGACGAGTTCCGCGCCACGCAGTCGCGCGATGCGGGCGGCCATGTCGCCGATGGGCCCCAGGCCGAGGACGGTGACGCTGCCACCGGCGGGGATGTCCGCGTACTCGACCGCCTGCCACGCGGTGGGCAGCACGTCGGAGAGGTAGACGAACCGGTCGTCGGGCGGCCCGTCGGGCACCTTGATGGGGAGCTTGTTGCCGAAAGGCACCCGCAGCAACTCGGCCTGACCACCAGGGACTTGACCGTAGAGCTTGGTGTACCCGAAGAGGGAGGCGCCGCTGCCCATGGACGTGACCTGGCTCGTCTCGCACTGCGAGTGCAGTCCCCGGTCACACATCCAGCAGGTGCCGCAGGACACGTTGAAGGGGATCACCACCCGGTCCCCGACCGCCACGCCGGTGACGTCGGGCCCGGTCTCGGCGACCACGCCCATGGTCTCGTGCCCGAGGATGTCACCCGGGTCGAGGAACGGTCCGAGGACTTCGTAGAGATGGAGGTCAGAACCGCAGATCCCCGTCGAGGTCACCTGGACGATGATGTCGTCGGGCTTCTCGATGCGGGGGTCGGGGACCTCCTCGACGCGTACGTCGCGCTTGCCGTGCCATGTCAATGCGCGCATTTCTACGCGCCTCCTAAGGTCGGTGGCGTGCTGCTTCTTACCGGGGGTCCCGGGGTCCCTGTACCAGGCTGGTCACACTGTTGTCCGTCCCGCCACAGGAAGCCTCGACCGGTGATCATCACCTCGGGTACCTGAGAATCCGCGAATAATGCATGACTTCGGTCCTCCTTCCGCGCAAGGCGGCCGTCACCGGCCAGGGCGTCAGTCATGCGGCAGCAGGGAGCCGAGCGGACCCAGGTCGAGATTGAGGTCCTCGCGACGCAGTCCGTGCCGCTCGCAGAGATCGGTCATGCGTTCGTCGAGAAGCATGAGCGCGGTACCGACTCGCTCTTCTTGTTCGTCGGTGAGATCGCCCGCGTCGAACCTGCGCACCGCTTGGCGCTCCATGAGCTGGCGGAGCAGTTCGACGACGGTCAGGACGAGGGAGGCCAGGTCGCGGCCGACCGCGTCGGGGTCGAGGTCCACTCGGGCGGTCGCGCTCACAGCGGCCCTCCGTCCGCCCACGGCGCGGGAACCCGCTCGCTCACGGACGCCAGCAGCGCGTGCAGCGAGATCCGTACGAGGGGCACCTCCGCGATGGCGATGACGAGGTCGCCGCTGACGACGACCCCGGTGGCCAGCACCCGGTCGAGGAGGTCGACGAGCGGGACCCCGATGGGCGCGCCACTGTCCGGGCCCTGCCAGGCGACCGGTTGGCCGACCGTGTGGGGGCTCATGTGCGGCTCCCGGCGTGCGGTCTGGCGTGTGATCCGTGGTCAGGTCCGGCGTGTGATCGGTGGTGCGGTCCGGCGTCCGTTTCGGCGAGCGAGGACGCGTCCACGAATGAGTAGGGAACCCACGGGCCGGTGACCTCCACCTCGCACCCCTCGAACTCGGGCGCGGCCCGTAGCCGGTCGAGCAGCGCGTTGAACTCCGGGCCACTCTGCTCGGGGACCAGATAGGCGGCGTTCAAGATCTGCGTACGGTCACGGCCGACGACCTCAGCACCATGCGGTCGGCGGCGCACTGTCGCGTCCGCGATCGAGAGGACGGCACGGTCCAGCAACTCGGCCGCGTCCACCGCGCGTTGGCGGCGGTCGTCGCGTTCCTGTCCTCGCTCGCGCAGCCGGGCCAGATAGGCACGTCCGCTGGGTGCGGGCGCCTCGTCGCGCGCCGGGGATTCCTGCGGCGGCTGCGATGCGGGCTTTCGGCCTGCGAGCAGATTGACTTTCACGGCCCACTCGTTCCGGCCCGTGATCCGTTCCAACGTCCGCTCGAAGCGCGGCACATCCGCCACCAAGGCGGCCCGGCACCGCTCCTCGGAGAGGTACAACGTGGCCAACGGGAGCGGGATCGCTCCGCCCCGCGCGGCGAACGCGGTCACCACCGCGTGGTGGTCCCGCACGCAGCGCTCCAGCGTCGCGGGTTCGGAAAGCCGCTCGCGCAGGGCCTCTTCGGAGTAGTCGTCGGCCGGAACGTCCTGGACCACGGCCCAGAGAGCACCGGCCGGGACCAGACGCAGGGGGCCACCGCCTTCGTGGCCCGTCAGGTCCGGGGGCAGATCCGGTCCTCGGCCTCGGCGGACGGCGAACACACACACGGCGTGCGCGGGGGCGGGCGCTGTGGCCATCAGTGGGGCTTCTCCTTCATCCGTTCCGGTCGCCGTGGTCCGTCGTCGGCGGGTGCGAGTTCTTCCAACTGGGCGCGCAACCGCCGGTTCTCCTCGCGGAGGTCGTCACGGGCGGCGCTCGACGACAGGGCCGGGTCGGTCTCCCACCAGTCGATGCCGGCCTTGCGCGCGGTGTCCACGGAGGCGATGAACAGCCTGAGCCGGATGGTGAGCAACTCGATGTCGAGCAGGTCGATCTTGATGTCGCCGGCGATGACGATGCCCTTGTCCAGCACCCGTTCGAGGATGTCGGCGAGGCTCCCGTCAGCGGGACGGCCCAGGTCCGACCCCTGAGGTGACGGTGACGAGCGCCAGGTGTCGAGGTCGTCCATCGAGCCGGTCACCGCCTTCGGGCGGATCGGGCGCGGGGTCGTCGGGTGTCCTCGTCTTCCTCGTCTTCCTCGTCTTCCTCATCCTCCTCTTCCTCCTCGGCGTCCTCGTCCCGTTCCTCCGGTTCGTCCTCCTCTGCGTCCTCGTCGTACTCCTCGCCCTCGGCGTCCTGGTCCTCGTCCTCGTCCTGGTCTTGGTCCTGGTCGTCGTACTCGGACTCGGCGTCGCTGTCCTGGCCCTCGTCGTCGTAGTCGTCGTCCTCCAGGCCCTCCTCATGGCTACGGACGACCTCGCCGTCCCGGATCTCACCGCGCCAGCCCTCCACCTCGTCGTCGGCGTTGAGCGTCACGAAGCGGGCGAAGTGCTTGAGGTCGAGCCGCAGGCGGCGGCCCTGAGCACGCCACAGGTTGCCGGTCTTCTCGAAGAAGCCGGCGGGGTAGTACTCGACGACCACGACGACACGGGTGAGCGTCGGGGCGAGCTCGTGGAAACTGACGGCCCCACGGGTGCTGCCCTTGCTCCCCTCCGAGGACCAGACGATCCGGTCGTCGGGCACCTGCTCCTGGACCGTCGCCTTCCAACTCCTGCTGGACGGGCCGACCTTCACCTTCCAGTCCGAACTCACGTCGTCGTCGGTCTTCGAGACGCTGCGGACACCTTTGGTGAAGCCGCTGAACTCCTCGTACAGGGTCCACTGGTCGTAGACCGTGCGCAGCGGGACACCCACGTCGATCACCTCGACGATGTTGGTGACCTTCGTGTCGCCTGATCCTCCCCCGCCGCCTCCGGAGGAGAACAGGTCCTTCGCCTTGCCGACGACGCTGTCCTTGATGTCCTTGGCCTTCTCCGCCACGACGGCTTTCGCGGGCGAGTCGCCCTTCAGCATCCGGGCCCCCATCTTGGGGAGGGACCCGCCGTTGTCCGCCACGTCCTGCAGTTTGTCGGTGAGACCACCCAGCGCGTCGCCCAACTTGTCCGTCAGGTTCTGTGCCCCCGCATCGAGAAAGTCGGTGAGCCCATCACGCAGCCGGTCCATGCCCGACTCCTCGCCGCTGCCGGCGCTCTTCTTCCGTTCGGCCATGGCCGGTCAGCTCCTCTGCCTCGAACGCGACGTCGTCGCTCTGCCGCTCGACCTCTTGGCGGCACCGGTCTTCTTCGCTGCCGTCTTCTTCGCTGCGGACTTCTTTGCCGTTGTTTTCTTTGCCGTTGTCTTCTTCGCAGCTGTCTTCTTCGCCGTCGACTTCTTCGTCGCCGACTTCTTCGCAGCTGTCTTCTTCGCTGCCGTCTTCTTCGCAGGAGTGGACTTCGCCGTCTTCTTCGCCGCTGTCTTCTTGGCGGAGGCCGACTTCTTCGTGGCGGTCTTCTTGGCGGGGGTGGTCCTCTTCGCGGGGGTGGTCTTCTTCGCGGCGGACTTCTTGGCGGGGGAAGCCTTCTTGGCCGGCGGAGCCTTCTTCGCCGGCGCCTTCTTTGCTGGGGCCTTCTGTGCCGCGGACTTCTTGCGGGGGGAGGCCTTCTTCGCCGCCGGAGGTTCCGATCCGTCCTTACCGCCCCTGGACCCTTCGCGTTCGGTACGCGCTATCGCGGACTTCTTGCCCTGGGACTTCTTCGCTCCCGACCTGGGGGCGGAGCGTTCCCGGCCCGCCCTCCGACGCGGCGTCGAACGGTGTTCCGCGTCGCGGCTCTGGCGTCGGCGGTCGTGGTCGTCACGGCCTGCGGCGCCGCGGTGCCGACGCGAGGTCCGGCTGCGGGAAGGGGCCGACGGCTCGTCGCCGCCTTCCTCGTCTTCAGCTTCCGCGTCGTCACCTTCCGCGTGGCCGTCCTCGTCCTCGTCCTCGTCCTCGTCCTCGTCTTCTACGTCGTCAGCATCGTCGTCGTACCGCGCGTCCTGGTCGTCCCAGTCCTCCTCCTGCTCGTCGTCCTGCTCGTCGTCCTGCTGGTCACCCTGCTCGTCGTCGTACGCGTCCTGATCCCGCGATGAGCGCAGGGACTGTGTGCGCTCGGCGAGTCTGTCCGTGAACGAGGACAACTGGCGACCGGCCGCGGCGGACATGGCGGCCCGCCCCGCATCCATCAGCTCGCCCCGCACCTGTTCGCTGAGGTCGGCGAACTGCGGTGTCTCCCGCAAGCGTTGGGCACCCTGCCGGAGCAGTTCCTGCGGTGAGAGGCCGAACTTGCGGCCCGCGAGGTAGGAGCCCACGGCGAAGGCGAACTTGGCCTTCTTCGTGCGGCCCAGGAGGTATCCCCCGGCTACTGCCGCGCCGAGAGCGATTCGGTTGCAGTCATTCATCAGGAACTTCCCGTGAGTCGAGGCCGACGCCGCCGCGCACAACGTCAGGAGGCCGGGCGGTAAGGACGACGTTCCAACAGGTCGAGCAAGTGCTCTTCTTCGCGTTCGAACTGGTCGAGATCGATGTCACCCTGGTCCAGGGCTTCGTTGAGGGCGGCGAGCCGGGCTCTGACCGCGTCCGGTGAGTACAGCTCGGTTTCCGCCGCCTCGATCAGCCGGTCCGCGACCCAGCCCACACCGCGGATCGGTGCCAGCGGGAGCAGCAGGATGCCGCTGATCAGTCCCATGTCACACGCCCGCGGGTACGGCTTCGGCGCTCACGAAGCTGTAGCAGGGCAAGGGTCCCGTGAGCGTCAGCGTGATCCGTCCCCGGCAGCGGGTGGCGAGCAGATCAACGGCCTTGCGGAAGGCGGTCTCGGCGTTCCGCGGCACCAGGAAGGAGACGTTCATGGCCCCTCCGGCGCTCTCGCGTCCCTCTCGCGTCTCCGCCGCCAGCGGGCGCAGCTCGGCCAGCACGTCGGCGGCGGCCTGCTCCGCCCGGCGTTGCAGCGCTCCGGCGACGGCTTCCCCCAGGCGGACGTTCGCCTCGTACCCCGGACGCCGCCGTGTCGTCTCGCGGAGCGCGCGCAGGCCGGCGTCCTCGCGCAGCACGTCGGGCAGGGCTTCGGGCACGGACTCGCCCTTGAGGTTCCACTCGGCCTTGCCCTCCAGCCGTGTCAGCGCGGCGAGATGGGCCTCACGGGCGGAGTCGAGTCCGGCAAGGACGGTCTCCTCGTCGCGGGCGATCACCCCGAAACGCATGGGCAGGACGGGACCCCGCCGACCGAGTTCGGCAAGCACGTCCTGATGGGCGCTGAGGTCACGCCGTCGTGCACGCGGACGCCCCGCCACCCGGCTCACGACGGCGGCAAGGCCGTCCTGGCCCAGCACCGACACGACGGCGTTCTCGTCGCCGACGGCACGGCAGCTCCGTGCGTGTGCGGCGTGCTCGGGGGCGGTGATGGCGTACACGTACAGGCCGGTCGGGCCGGGCGGGGCAGCGGGGCCGGGGGGTGTCGGCACGGTCAGTCCTCTTCGTCTTCGTCACGGCGCCGTGCGCGGGGGCGCTGACCGGCACGGGATGTGGAGCGGGAACGGGAGGACGAGCGTGAGGATGCGCTGCGGCGCGGGCGGCTCTCCTCGCGCTCCTCTTCGTCGTCATCGTCGTCGTCGGAGCCCGGGTCCAGGCCCAGGGTGTCCTTGACCTTGTCGCCGACGGACCGGGCGGCCTTCCTGGCACCGGCCTTGCCCACGGCCGTGGCCGCGCCGCCGCCGAAGAGCTCCGGGACGGTCTTGCTGCGGGAATCGTGTTCGAGGTCGAGGCGATTGCATGCCTCGGCGAAGCGGAGGTAGGTGTCGACGGACGCGATGACGATTCTCGCGTCGATCTTCAGGATCTCGATGCCGACCAGCGAGACCCGCACGAAGACGTCGATGACCATGCCGCGGTCGAGTATGAGTTCCAGGACGTCGTAGAGCGTGCCCGCACGGGGCGCGCAGGGGACGACGTCCTCGCTGTAGGTGGTGGTCATGAAAGGGTCTGCTCCTCTCGACGGCGCAGAAGGTGCGCCTCAGCTGTCCGCCCAGCCGCGTCGGTAGCGGCGGACTCTGCGGTACTGCGTCAGGCGTCCGTGCGCGTCCAGATCCACCTCGTAGGTGGCCAGGAGACTGGTGGTGTCGGGAATGCGAGCCACCTCCAGCACATCCACGCTGACCCGCCAGCCATCGCTTTCGGTCGGGCAGACGGCCGACACACCTTCAGCGCGGTGACCGATGAGTTCGGTCAGCGTCCGGCATGCCTCGCCGACCAGTTCCCGCAGGTCCGGGACACCGTGCTCGTCGGCGCGCTTCGCCGACCGGTGGGGGGCGGCCTGGGTGCGTCGTGAGCGCTCGGTCATGCGACCACTCTTGAACGCCCTGCGCTCGACGGCACGGGCTGATAGTCCGATCAGGTGCCGCGGCAGCTATGAGGCGGCCTCTGCAAGGGCGCCGGAAAAATCAGCAGTACGGCGCGCCGCTGCCTGGCTCCTCGTGCTCTGCGGCACCTGCGGGGACCGCAAGGCCGACGCCAGTCGGCAACGGCTGGAGCGCAGTGCCGCCGCGCCGCATCGCGCGGCGGCGAGCGACGAGCGTCAGCAGTTCGCGGTGGAGCGAGAAATGATCGCGGCACGGTGACGCTCTGTCGTCAGCGCGGGCCCCATCCGGCGGACCCGAGTCGCGAGAAGGGCGGGCGTCGGCTTAGACCGGACCTATGAGCAACAGCGAAAAACAGGTCTACAGCCCTGGTGAGATCGTCCCGGATTCGGGGATCTACGAGTGCGACTGCCAGCAGCATCACGGCTACAGCACCGACGTACACGGCCACCGCTTCCCGCCACCGCCGGCGGGCTGCACCGGCCACGGCTGGAAACTCAAGGACGCCGCGCACCCCGACTCCTGACCTGCACCACCCCCAGCACCACCCCCCCCTCATTTCAGCAGTCGCAGTACCGCCTCCTCGATGGCCCCCTGGGTCGCGGGGTGGCCGAATTCGGCGCCGTCGCCCAGCTGCTCCAACGCACCGGCGATCGTGCGGCCTTCGTCGAAGAGCTCGATGACGCGCGGGTTGATGTACGAGGCGCGGCACACCGCGGGCGTGTTGCCCAGGTACGCGCTGACCTCGCGGACGGCACGGGTGACGGCGCTCTTGCGTGCGGTACGGGACTCGTCGGCGACCCGTGCGGACACGGCGAGGGCGACCGCGGCGAGGACGGTCGCGTGCCAGGTGCGGAAGTCCTTCGCGGTGATGTCCTTGCCCGCGCGGTCACGCAGGTAGTCGTTGAGTTCGGGGGCGTTCAGCTCGTTCCAGGTCCCGCCCTGCCAGTAGGCGAACAGCCGTTGGCCACCGCCGTTTCGGCGCAGCAGGGCGCGCAGCACCTTGCAGGCGGGCGGATCGACGAGCGCGCGTGTCTGCGTCTTGGAGTACTTCGCCGGGTACGTGAGGCAGACTTCCCCGCCCCGGCAGGAGGCGTGCTCCTGGAGCAGGGTGGTCAGTCCGTACGTGCCGTTGTCGCGCCGGTAGGACTCGTTGCCGATGCGGAAGAAGCCGAGGTCGAGCAGGCGGACGGCGCAGGCGAGGACCCGCTCACGGCAGAGACCGCGACGGGCGAGGTCCTCCGTCACATGCGCGCGCACCTCGGGAAGCGCGCGGGCGACCTCCAGGACGTGGTCGTGCTTCGCCGTCTCCTGACGCTCGCGGAATTGCGGGTGGTACAGGTACTGGCGTCTGCCCGCGGCATCGGTGCCGACGGCCTGCAGGTGCCCGTTGGGCCAGGGGCAGATCCAGACGTCCTGCCAGGCCGGCGGGATGACGAGCCGCCGCAGGCGCTCCTTCTCCTCGGGGTCGGTGACGGGGCGTCCCGAAGCGTCCTTGTAGCGAAACCCACGTCCCGAACGGACGCGGGAGATCCCCGGCCCGTCGACCTGGCTCGTCCTCAGCCGCCGCTTCTCGCGCATGACCCAGGAGTGCCCCCAAAGGGCCGCGTCAGACCTTGGATTGGGCTTTCGGCGCAGCGACCCACCCGACTCTGTGTTCACGGGCGGGGGTTGTCCCTGCGCCACGAGGGCCGGGCCCCGGCCCCCGCGCGCCCGGCAACGGAGGCGCATCGCGGGCACAGTCGCTGGACTCGGTCGGCCGCGCCGCCGGACTCGGGGATGGCGTCGGTCCAGGGCACGTGCGGGAAACGCGTGAGGTGCGACCGGTTGAGGGAGAGTCCGCAGACGGTCTCGTTGCGGCCCTGCTGCCAGGCGTGCGCCTCTCCGGCGGGGAGGCGTCGGCGTCCCTCCTCCTCGTCCAGCCACTGCCCGGAGGCCGCTACCGCGTACTGCGTCCGCCTGGCCATGCTCACCGGTCCCTGTTCCGCGTCACAGCAACAGGACCAGCGCGTAGACGAGGAAGAACGCCGCGACCAGCACGACGAGGCCGATGATCAGGGCCAGCGGTCCCTTGGACCAGCCCTTGGAGGGATTGTGCGTCTCGTCGGGCCCTGCCCCCGACATGCTGCTCTCGGCGGGCGGGGTCTCCCCCGGCGGCACGCTTCCGCCGGGTTCAAGGCCCGTGGCCTTGCTGGGGTCGGGATTCGGATCCGGGGAGCGGGGGTCCGGGTCCGAATCCGACTGGTGGGGAGGAGTCATGTGATCCAAGTTCCCACGCCGTCCGGACCCTCACCTCTCCACGGCCGCCGTCATGGGGCACCCGCGCGATGGTTGCCCCGCGTTCTCGAGGAGACCCGGAAGCGTGCATGACCGAACCTGGACGCAGGATGCCCGGTGATCCGTCCGACGGCCCGAGTCGACGCCCCACGGTCCGTCGACCCGCCAGGGCCCGGCACACGAGGAGGTTGCATGTCCGAGCGCACCGCTGCCACCACCAGAGCGGCCGTGGTCACCGGCGCCGACTCCGGCATCGGCCGGGCGACGGCAGTCCGTCTCGCCGAGGCCGGGATGGACGTCGGGATCACCTGGCACAGCGATCAGGAAGGCGCCGAGAGGACGGCCGATGAGGTACGCGGGCACGGTCGGCGCGCGGCTGTCGCCCAGATGGACCTGTCGAGGCTGCCCGATGCCGCGCAGGTGGTCGACGAGCTCGCCGAGCGGCTCGGCCGGATCGACGTCCTGGTCAACAACGCCGGCACCGGCACCCGCACCCCCTTCCTGGACCTGCGGCACGAGGACGTCGTACGCGTCCTCGACGTCGACCTCGTCGGCCCGTTCCTGTGCGGCCAGCTCGCCGCGCGCCGCATGATCCGGCAGGGCGACGCGGGCCGGATCATCAACGTGACCTCGGTGCACGAGCACCAGCCCCGCGTGGGCGCGGCCCCCTACTGTGCCGCCAAGGGCGGGCTCGGGCTGCTGACCCAGGTGATGGCCCTGGAACTCGCCGAGCACGGCATCACCGTCAACTCCGTGGCTCCCGGCGAGATCGCCACCCCGATGACCGGTCAGGAGGACACGGACGTGCACGACGTGGACCGCCCCGGCATCCCGCTCGGCCGACCCGGTGACGCCCGCGAGATCGCCGCCGTCATCGCGTTCCTCGCCGGGCCCGACTCCTCGTACGTGACCGGCGCGTCCTGGGTCGCGGACGGCGGCATGGTGCGGATGGGCCCCCAAGCCGGTTCCCACCTCCGGAGCGATGAGTGGCGGCGGCCCTGAGATGCCGGGCGAGGGCGGAGCGAGCGGCCGGATAGAAATCGGCGGACCGGGTATCGGATGTGCCTGGATCGGAGATCGTCGGAGACTGCCGACCTGCGCGATCAGTGCAGCAGCCGGTGTCCGGAAACGGAGCAGCAGGTGACGCGGAACGCGGAAGACGCCACCCCGGCCACCCCAGGCCCCCTTGCCGACGACCGGCAGATGCCGGTCACCGAGCCGTCGGCCACGGGAGAGCCCATCGGGGTGAGAACACACCACGACACCCCCGCCGAGGAACTACCCCCGGACCTCAATCAAGCCATCCTCGAGGCGGCCAAGCAGGTGGGAGCCGTGCTCAAGAGGGGCGGTCACGACTTCGCCCTCGCCGGCAGCGTCGCCGTACACGCGCACGGCGGGACCGGGAACCTCCAGCACGACGCCGACTTCTGCATCAAGCCCGAGGACGCCGACGCGGTCGCGGCGACCCTGACCGATGCCGGCCTCACGGTGTACGCACCGCCGGAGGACTGGCTACTCAAGGCCAAGTGCCTGGGGCAGGACATCGACCTCATCTTCGAGCTGGCCCTCCAGCCGGTGACCGCCGAACTCCTCGGACGGGCCTCGGATCTGCCGGTGGACTCCGTGCAGATGCCGGTTCTCGCGCCTACGGACCTGATGCGGGCCCTTCTCGCCGCCTTCTCGGAGCATCACTGCGACTTCGGCGCCGTTCTGCCGATCGCGCGGCTACTGCGGGAGAAAATTGACTGGGAGGCGGTCCGCCGGGATTGCGGGGACGCTCCGATGCCGGCGGCCTTCCTGTACCTGCTGGAGCGCCTCCAGGTCATCGCGCCGCAGGGAGAGACACCGCAGGGAGAGGCACCGCAAGGACTCGCACCGCAAGGAGGAGACCGATGAACGACCAGGCACACGCCGACTACCGCATCGCCCACCTCAAGGAGCGGCTCGCCGCCGAGGAGCTGGGCGAACTGGGCATCCGCATCGAGAGCCGCGGACCGTCCGTGATGGTCGCCGGGACCGTGCCCACGACGCACTGCCGCGACGAACTGCGGCGCACCGTGAACGAGGAACTGGACGGCCTGACGGTCCACTTCGACATCGTGGTGGCCGAATCATCGGCCCCCGACCACCCCGAGGAGCTTGCATGATCCGCGTCGCAGCCGTGGGGGACATCCATATGGGCCTCGACAGTCAGGGCGTTCTCCGGCCCGCCTTCGAGACCCTCCCCGACTGTGCGGACCTGCTGCTCCTCGCGGGGGACCTCACCCGTCACGGCACGCCGGAAGAGGCCCGCGTCGTGGCCCGGGAGGTCACCGGTCTGCCGGTGCCGGTCGTCGCGGTGCTCGGCAATCACGACCACCACGACGAGCGGCCCGACGAGGTCACCGCCATCCTGCGCGATGCGGGCGTCCAAGTGCTCGAGGGGCAGGGCACGGTCGTCGAGGTGGACGGCAAACGCGTGGGAGTGGCGGGGACCAAGGGCTTTGGTGGCGGCTTCATCGGCCGCAGCGGCAGCGAGTTCGGTGAACCCCTGATGAAGGAGTTCATCCGCTACACCCGCCGCTGCGCCGATGGCCTGCGGACATCCCTGCACGAACTGGCGGAGCAGGACTGCGAGGCCCGGGTCGCGCTCATGCACTTCGCGCCGGTGCCGGACACCCTGGCGGGCGAACCCCTGGAGATCTTTCCGTTCCTGGGCAGTTATCTCCTGGCGGAGGCGGTCGACGAGGCGGGCGCGGACCTGGCCGTCCACGGCCACGCGCACGCGGGCACCGAACACGGCATGACCAGTGGTGGCGTACCGGTCCGCAACGTCGCGCAACCGGTCATCCGCAAGGCGTTCAACGTGTATCACCTGCCGGGCCACGGAAATTCGGCACAGACCGCAGCAGCCGCGGCTTCTTCCGAGCGGTCCGGCTGAGCGCGTCCACCGGCGACAAGGCTGAGGCCCGGACCAAGTGGTCCGGGCCTCAGCCTTGTCGGGTGCGGGGTCAGACCTGGCCACGCCAGGCGCCGGTCTCCACGCCGCCACGCGTCTCGATGAACTGCTTGAACCGTCCCAGGTCACCGGCGACCTGCCGCTTGACGAAGCCGAGCTTGTCGCCGACCGTCTCGGCCAGGCCCTCGGGGGCGTATTCCATCTGCAGCATGACCTTGGTGCGGGTGTCGTCCAGGCGGTGAAAAGTGACGACGCCGGCCTGCTTGGCCTGACCCTTCACCGTGGTCCACGCCACGCGCTCGTCCGGGATCTGCTCGGTGATCGTGGCGTCGAACTCCCGCTCCACACCGTCGATCTTCGTCACCCAGTGGGTGAGTTCGTCGGTGCGCTGCTCGATCCGCTGCACGCCTTCCATGAACTGGGGGAACGTCTCGAACTGGGTCCACTGGTTGTACGCCGTGCGGACCGGCACATTGACCGCGATGGACTCTTCGACTCGCGACACAGATGACACCTTTCCTCGTTGCTCGCCCGGCCCTCCTTCAGCGTTGGGGCCGGGCGGCTCGGCACTGTCTCCCCACCCGGGTGCCCGAGACCTCCACCGTCACACCCACCTCTCTCACCGCTTTCCCCGACGCCGCACGCCGAGCGCCATCACCCCGCCCGCGGCACCCGCCGCCGCGACGGCGGCGAGCGCCAGATGCCGGGAAGCCCACAGTTGTGGGTCGCGTACGCGGGATTCCTGGTCGAAGGATCTTCCGATCCGGGTGCTGTGGCCAGGCGGATGGGGGGTTCGAGCATCAGCGCGTGCACGAACCCAAGTAGGTCACCTGCGTGACGCGTTCGTACTCCTCCGCCGTGATGTCGGTGAAGGGCGCGAAGACCGAGGTGAACCCGGCGTTGACCCAGACGTCGATGCGGCCGAAGGTCTGCATGGCGGCGTCGGCCGCCGCCTCGACCGCCCGGTGGTCAGCGACGTCCGTGGGGACGACGAGCGCGCGCCCGCCCGCCTCCTCCACCTCGCGGGCCGCCGCGTCGAGTCCGGCCCGGCCCCGGGCGATCAGGACGACGTCGTCGCCGCGCGCCCCGAACGCGCGGGCGGTGGCCCGGCCGATCCCCGCGCTCGCTCCGGTGATGACAACGGTCTTCGTCATGACGGCTTTCCTTCCGATCCGGGTGCTGTGGCCAGGCGGATGGAGGACTCGAGCATCAGGGCGTGCACGAAGGCCTGCGGCACGTTGCCGCGGAGCTGTCGCTGGCTGATGTCGTACTCCTCCGTGAAGAGGCCGGGCGGCCCGCAGGCGGCCCGGTTGCGCTCGAACCAGCGCAGGGCCTCCGCGTGGTTTCCCTGCTGGTGTTCGGCGAGCGCCATGACATAGCCGCACAACAGGAAGGCGCCCTCGGCTTCTTCGAGGGGTCGTTCGTCGTGGCGGAAGCGGTAGGCGTAGTGGTCGCGGTCAGTTGCGCGCGGTAGGCGTCGAGCGTCCGCACGGTTCTCGGGTCGTCGGCGGGCAGCGCCCCGCGGATCGGCGGGATGAGCAGCGCCCCGTCGAGCCCCGGGTCGTCGGTGGCGCGCTGCCAGCGTCCGGTGGGGTGTGTGCTGGTCGCGGATGTCTCGGCGAGCAGGGTGTCGGCGAGCGAGGCCCACCGGGCGGCGCGGGCCGGTGAGGCGTACGGCGCCATGGAGCGCAGCCCCGCGGCGCAGATGAGGCGGCTGTGGGTCCAGACGCGGTCGTGCAACTCCCAGATCCCCGCGTCCGGTTCACCGCGGCGCCGGGCGATGGTGTCGGCCGCGATGTCCGCCGCGCGCCAGCCGTCGCCGTCGAGCCTGCCGGCCCTGGCCGCGGCGGCGAACAGCAGCAGCGCCTCGCCGAACGCGTCCAGCTGGAACTGCTGGTTGACCCAGTTGCCGGTGAGGTCGTGGCCTCCCGGATAGCCGGGGAGCTCCAGGCACTTCTGGTCCGGGACGGGACCGCCGGTGACGGTGTAGGCGGGCGCCATGCGGGGCCCGTCGGCGAGCAGGCGCGCGGAGACGAACCGTACGGCGTCGTCGGTCAGGCCATGGTCGCCCGCGACGGCGGCGGCCTGCCCGGCGTAGCACTGGTCGCGGATCCACACGTACCGGTAGTCGTAGTTGCGCCCCGCCCCGGCCCGCTCGGGGAGGCTGGTCGTGGCCGCCCCGACCATGCCGCCCGTCGAGCTGGTGAGGCCGCGCAGCACGACGAGGGAGTGCCGGGCGTCCTCGGGTGCCAGCGAGGCGGGCAGCGTGGGCACCGCACGCTTCCAGGCGTCCTCCGTTGCGTTCCACGCCCGGTCCGCGTCGACGGGGTGTCCCAGTTCCGTGTCGGAGAGTTCGAGGACCAGGTCGTGGTGGCCGCCGGGCGGCAGGACGAGGTCGGCTTGCAGGCCCGTCGTGCGGAGACCGGCGCGCACGGGGCGGGCCGCGCCGCCGCCGGTCCAGCGCCAGCGCAGGCCGCCGCCGTGTCCGGTCCACGCGCCCGCGTCCGTGCGGCGCACGTGCCGGGGCGGGCTTTCGCCGAAGTCGGCGTGCGGTTCGAGGCGTACGGTGACGCGCGCCTCGCCCTCGACCGCGGTGATCCTGCGCAGCAGGACGGCGCAGCGCGGGTCGCCGGGGAAGGCGAGCGCCTCACGGCATTCGATGACGCCGGTGGTGGTCACCCAGCGGCTGCGCCAGATCAGCGTGCCGTCCTCGTAGTAGCCGCCCCAGACGAAGCGCTCGCGTGGGGCGACGGTGTAGTGGCCCGCGCCGCCGATGAGGGCGGAGAACACCGCTCCGGAGTCCCAGCGCGGTGCGCACATCCAGACGATGTCACCCCCGGGCCCGACCAGCGCGCCGCGTTCGCCGTCGGCGAGCAGCGCGTACTCGCGCAGTACGTGCGGCGGGGGCAGGTCATCGTGCGACTGGTGCGGGCGGGTCATGCGCCTCCCTCGGCATCGGCGTGCGGTCGTCCACCGGCCGCGGGCGGGGTCGGCGGCCGCGCCGCGTCAGGTCACTTGTCCCGCGGTCCCTGCTCGCCATGGTGATCGGACTCCTTGCGGCGGCCGGGCAGCATCTCCTGCACCTTGGCCTTGAACCCCTGGCGCACCACGGCGGTCCGGTCGCTGTCGCCCTTGAGGATCGACAGGGCCGCCGCCTCGATCTGGTCGAGGGTGGCGTGGGGAGGGATCGGGGGGACGGCGGGGTCGGTCCGGAAGTCGATGACGAACGGCCGGTCGGCGCCAAGGGCCCGGTGCCACGCCGCCTCCACGTCGCCCGGCTTCTCCACGCGTACGCCGTCGAGGCCGATCGTGCGGGCGAAGTCGGCGTACGGGACGTCGGGCAGCGCCTGCGAGGGCAGGAACTGCGGAGCGCCGGACATGGCGCGCATCTCCCAGGTGACCTGGTTGAGGTCCTGGTTGTTCAGGACGGCGACGATCAGCCGCGGGTCCTGCCACTCCTGCCAGTACTTGGCGACGGTGATGAGTTCGGCCAGGCCGTTCATCTGCATCGCGCCGTCCCCGACGATCGCGATGGCGGGCCGGTCGGGATGGGCGAACTTCGCACCGATGACGTACGGCACGCCGGGGCCCATCGTGGCGAGCGTGCCGGACAGCGAGCCGCGCATCTCGCCGCGCATGCGCAGGTGGCGCGCGTACCAGTTCGCGGCCGAACCGGAGTCGGCGGCGAGCATCACGTCGTTCGGCAGCAGGGCGTCCAGGGCGTGCACGACGTACTCGGGGTTGACCGGGTCAGCCTCCACCGCAGCGCGCCGCTGCATGACCTCCCACCACCGGGCGGTGTCCTTCTCGATCTTCTTGCGCCAGGCGCCGTGCTTCTTGCGCTTCAGGCGCGGGATGAGGGCGTCGAGGGTCGTGCGCGCGTCTCCGACGAGGTTGACCTCGAACGGATAGCGCAGACCGATCATGAAGGGGTCGATGTCGATCTGCACCGCGCGGGCCTGGTCGAACTCCGGCAGGAACTGGCTGTACGGGAAGCTGGAGCCGATCACCAGGAGGGTGTCGCAGTCCTGCATCATCTCGTACGAGGGCCGCGTGCCCAGCAGGCCGATGGAACCGGTCACGTACGGCAGATCGTCGGGGAAGGCGTCCTTGCCGAGCAGCGCCTTGGCCACTCCGGCGCCCAGCAGGTCCGCGAGCCGCTCGACCTCGGCGCGGGCGCCGCGGGCACCCTGGCCGACCAGGACGGCGACCTTCTCCCCGGCATTGAGCACCTCGGCGGCCCGCTCCACGTCCTCTGCGGCGGGCATCGGGGCGTAGCTGCTCAGCCCGAGGCTGGAGGGGACCATCTTGAACGCGTGCGTCGGGGGCGTGTACTCCAGCTCCTGGACGTCCGCCGGGATGATCACCGCGGTGACCGTCCGCTTGGCGTACGCCGTGCGCATGGCCCGGTCGATCACGTTGGGCAACTGCTCGGGGACCGTCACCATCTCGCAGAAGTCGGACGCGACGTCCTTGTAGAGGCTCAGCAGGTCGACCTCCTGCTGGTAGGAGCCGCCCATCGCGCTCCGGTTGGTCTGCCCCACGATGGCGACCACGGGTACGTGGTCCAGTTTCGCGTCGTACAGGCCGTTCAGGAGGTGGATGGCTCCGGGGCCCGAGGTGGCGGCGCAGACGCCGACCTTTCCGGAGAACTTCGCGTACCCCACCGCTTGGAACGCGGCCATCTCCTCGTGCCGGGCCTGCACGAATTTCGGGTTGTTGTCCGCGCGGCCCCACGCGGCGAGGAGACCGTTGATCCCGTCGCCGGCGTAGGAGAAGACGTGGTCGACGTCCCACTCGCGCAGGCGCTGCAGAACGTGGTCGGAGACCTTGGTCGCCATGGCGTTGCTTCCTCTCGGAGATGCGGGGGCGCGCGAGGACCGGGACGAACCGGGCGCAAGAGCCCGGTACCCGAAGTCATCGGGTTCACGTGTCGGATTTCGGGCCGCTGCCCCGATCGGCCCTGTCAAAGGCCACGAGTGGCAGCGCCCGGGCCCGGCATTCGACTCCGAAAGGGCTTGGCAGATGCCGGGTGGGCAAATTCAGCAGACCAAGCAGGAATAGATGAGTCACGGCCGGGCATACTCGCCCCTTTCTTGTGAGCCCGCCCATAGGGGCCACATCACACGCTAAGGGCGGTAGTAGAAACCCAGCCGTTTCCAGGGCCGTGGAACGAAAGCGAACGTACTCATCCCGAAAATGGCTACGTAGCCGGGTAGTACGTCACATCCTTGCGCCGCTTTCCCCTCGCCGCTAACCATGGACGACGTCGCAGGGCCGGAACTCGAACAGCGCGAATACCTCGCCTTTTTGAACGCACCGGCCCCGCCCCACGTCCCCCATGGAAAAGGTTCACTCCCGTATGACGACGCGCACCAGCACCGCCCGAGTCAGCACCGCCCGCATCGCCCGTATCCGCTCGTTCTCCGTCGCGGGCCTCGCCACCGCCGGAGCCGCGGCCGCTCTGCTCACCGTCGCCCCCTCCCCCGCCCAGGCCGCCGAGCCGCACACCGCCGCGGCCAAGGCGCCTGCCGCCGTCGCGAAGGCTAAGGCCGGCGACAAGTCGTACGCCAACAACCTCGACGGCTGGATCAAGGAGTCCCTGGACATCATGAAGTCCAAGAACATCCCCGGCTCCTACGAGGGTCTGCACCGCAACATCATGCGCGAGTCCGCCGGTGACCCGAACGCCCAGAACGGCTGGGACGTGAACGCGCAGAACGGCACCCCCTCCAAGGGCCTGCTCCAGGTGATCCAGCCCACCTTCGACGCGTACCACGTCAAGGGCACGCCGAATAACCTGACCGACCCCGTCGCCAACATCACCGCGGCCGCGAACTACGCCGCCGACAAGTACGGCTCGATCGACAACGTCGACTCCGCCTACTGAGCCACGAGCCTCCCGTAACCGCGAAGGGCTTACGGCACTCGTGCCACGCCGACCCATCCGGCCCGGATGGTCAACGAGCCGGGCATGACCGCGTCCGGCTTCCACTTCGGCCAGGGAACAAAGCCGGGGTCGACCAGTTCGAGACCGTCGAAGAGTGAGACCGTCTGCTCCGGGCTGCGCAGAATATAGGGAATGGCGCCGGAGTTGTTGTACTCCTCCTGCACACTGCGGTGCAGTTCGTCGTCCGCATCCGAGTGACTCAGCGAGGCATAACTGCCGGACGGAAGTCCCGCCACCAGACCGCGCACCAAAGTCAGCACGTCTTCCCAGGGGTCTATATGACCCAGCACATCATTGATCACAAGGCCGATGGGCTGGGACATGTCGAGCGTTCTCGCCGCACCCTCGAGAATCGTCTCGGTGTCGCGCATGTCTGCCAGCACATAATCCGTTGCGCCTTCAGGTGTGCTCCGCAAAAGCGTGTCGACGTGCATCAGAACAATCGGGTCGTGGTCCACGTACACCACCCGGCTGTCCCTCGCTATGCGCTGGGCGATCTCGTGGGTGTTGTTGGCCGTGGGCAGTCCGGCGCCCACGTCGAGAAACTGCTTGATGCCTTGCCGCGCCATCCAGGTCACCGAGCGACGCAGTACGTCGCGTGACTCCTGCGCCATCGGCACGATCAGCGGGAACTTCTCCTTGTAGGCGTCACCGGCCCGCTGGTCGGATTCGTAGTGGTCCTTGCCGCCGAGCCAGTAGTTCCATACGCGCGCGCTGTGCGGAAGGGAGGTGTCTATCTTGTGGATGTCTGCCGGTTCACTGCTCATTACGGTGCCTCTCTCAACTGGTCAGGGCGGGAAGCAAGGACAGCGGAACGCAATCTGCTACGTCAACGGCCCTCCCGTCAAAGCGAGTTGTTGCCCCGCGTGTTGAAGCCACTGTCCCCACTGCCACCTGGTGCCCTCGCCGTGGGTGTGCTGAGGTGCACACAGTCCCGGCATCCCCACCCCGGCCCCGGAGAGCGACCTTGCGCAGTCTGACCTTCGTCATCGGCACCGGCCGCAGCGGCTCCACCGCGCTGTCCCGCATCCTCAACACCCACCCCGACGTGCTCAGCCTCAACGAGTACATGGCCTCCGTCGGTGACGCGGCCTTTCCCGAAGGCCAGGTCTCGGGCGCGGAGTTCTGGCAGGCCCTCTTCCGGCCCACCCCGTACTTCGCGAACATGATCCGCAGTGGCGTCCTCATGCCCGAGTTCCTCTACACGCGCCGTCCGGGGCGGTACACGGCAGGAAACACCGGCATCCCCGCGCTCTCCCTCATGGTGCTCCCGCACCTCACCGACGACCCCGACGGCCTGCTCGACGAGATCCGTGCGGCGGTCGTCGACTGGCCCGTGCGGCCCGCCGCGGAACACCACGAGGCGCTCTTCGAGCTGCTCGGCACGCGGGTGGGGGGCAGCGCCGTCGTGGAGCGCTCCGGGTACTCGACGGGCTGGGCCCCAGGGCTGCGCGCCGCCTTCCCCTACGCCAAGTTCGTGCACCTTTTCCGGGACGGACCCGACTGCGCCCTGTCCATGAGCCGCCACCCCGGGTACCGCGTGATCACCTTGATCCGTGAGATCAGAGAACGGACGGGCGTGGAGAACTTCGGTGACCTGACCGAGGAGCACGTGCGCTCCCTGCCGCCCGACCTGGCGCCCCTGCTCGGCGAGCGGTTCGACCCCGCCCTCGTACAGGACCGTGATTTTCCCCTGCGTCGGTTCGGCGCCCTGTGGTCCGAACTCGTCATCCAGGGCACACGATTCCTGGAGGGCCTGCCCGCCACCCACCGCATGACGCTCGCCTACGAAGATCTCCTCGACGCCCCGCGGCAGGAACTCACCCGTCTCGCCGCGTTCGTCGAAGTCGACCCCTCCCGCCAGTGGCTGGACGCGGCGTGCGCGCAGCTCGACACCAGTCGCCGGGGCTCCGCCGAGAAGCAGCTGACGGCCGCCGAACTCGACGACCTCAGGGAGAGCTGCGCTCCGGGCAGCCGGGCACTGGACATGGTTGGTTCCGCGTGCCCTGACTAGAGTCAGGGCACGCGGAACCAACAGGTGGAGCAGACTCCCCACGTGACGGCGGCCGGTGGACTGCTCGGGACACGCCACCGCGCCGCCGCCATCGCGGCGTTACAACCCCTGCCTGGTCCCCGGTATGTCGGGGTCAAGGCGCGCGTTCGCTCCGTTGATCACGAACTGTGAGCCGGGCTCGATCAGGATGTCCCCGTCCCGCGAGTCGCTGATCTTCACGTTGTTGAGCGTCGCGCTGCCACGCGCGCCGCCCATGGCGAGGATGCCGGAGCCGTTGTTGGACTTCGAGATCGTCACGTTGCTGATCTTCACGTCCGGCATGGCACCTCCACCCGTCTTGAACTGGATCCCGTCGTACGTCGAGTCATGGATGTCGGTGTCGCGGATCGTGACACCCGGGATGCTCGGGCCCTGTGCGAACAGCGTGATGGCGCCGAACTCCTGGTCCTCGTTCCAGAACGCCCCGCCGGTGCGGTAGAGCCCGTTGTTCGCGATCAGTGTCTGCCCGGTGAAGGGGATCGGGTCGTGGTCGGTCGCGAGCATGATGCCGGGGTAGTTCATGGTGTCGTACACCAGATTGTTCTCGATCTTGTTACCGTAACCGCCGTACACCGCGATGCCGTTGGCACGCCACGGCAGTTGCACCGTGTTGTTGCGGAACACGTTGTCGTGGCCGACGTCGACCGACGTGTCCTTGACGTACTTGCTGGCCCACACGGCGAGCGCGTCGTCGCCGGTGTTGCGGAACGAGGAGTTGAAGACGGACGAATTACGGGTGCCGTTGGTGAAGTTGATGCCGTCGGCGTAGGTGTTGCGGATGCGCATCCCGCTGAATTCGAGGCCGTCGCCGGGGCCCCACAGCTCGGGGATGTTGCTGTAGTCGCGGCCGACCCAGGTACCGACGTTGGCGTGCTCGATCCACACATTCGCGATCTTGGTGTTCTTGCCGAAGCGGCCGTTGAGACCGACACCGCCCTCGGCATTGCCGTCGCCACCCCGGATGGTGCCGGAACCGAAGATGGCGATGTCGGAGATCTTGGTGTTGTCGTCGATGTCGAAGCCGAAGTTGCCCTCGTGCGGGTGATTGATGCCGCCCGCGTCCTGCGGCGGGGTCAGCGAGTACAGCTGCGCGTGCCACATGCCGGCACCTCGGATCGTCACGTCCTTGATGCCCACCTGGTTGAACTGGCCCCGGTTCAGCGGGTCATCGGTGAGGATCTTCTTCTCCTGGCGCCACTGGCCTGCCGGGATCCACACACAGTCGATCTCGCCGTTCTGGTCGGCGGTCACCGCCTTCTGGATCGCGTTCGCGTCGTCGATCCCGTCGTTGGGGACGGCCCCGTACTCGGTGATCGACCTGCACGAGGCGGGCCTGCTCGCCGCCGGCGCCACCTGCTCCAGATCGATCAAGTCGATCATGTAGTACGCGGCGTCGTCACCGGCGTCGCGCTGCAGGCGGAACTTGGTGCCCTGCGGGTAGGTCTGCGCGAGCAGGGCGTGCGACTCGTCGAAGAGCCGGCGCGCGTCGCCGCCGGGGGTGTTGGTCAGGCCCTCGGGCTGGTCCGTGTTCCCGTACAGCCAGCTGTGCTTGGACGAGAGGATCAGCTTTTGGACGAACTTGCCGTCGGCGTAGAGGCTCAGCGTCTTCTCCTGGCCGCCGCCGCCCGGGGCGTCCGGGATGGAGTTGCGTACGACGATGGAGTTGGTGGCGCTGGTCGAGGTGAACTCCACGTACTGACCGGTCGAGTTGAGCCGCACCGACTTGCGGCCCGAGGACTCCGTGGCGAAATTGGTGTGGCCGAAGGTCCGCTCGGCGTCCGCCTCCAGGAGCGTGCCGTTGTGCTTGCCGTCCTCCGCCTCGTACTCGACGTAGGGTGCGGCCGCGCCGCGCCCGACCACGATGGAGCGCGCGAAGACGTTGTTGTCCTCGTTCGTCTCGTCCACGACGTCGGTGGCATCGGCGGTCGCGGTGAGTGTGGCGCCGCCGCTGGCGGCGGTCCATGTGCCCGAGAGGCCGACGGTGGCGCTCTCACCCGCGGCGATGGCGGGCGTGGTGCCGTTCAGCGTCTTGTCGCCCACGGTCAGACGGGTCACCGATCCGGCGCTCACGGCGCTGGTCCCGCGGTTGTGCACCTTCGCCGCGAAGGTGACGTTCGCACCGACCGCGGGGTTGGCCGGGTTCGACGTGATGCCGGTGATCTCCAGGTCGGGTCCGGGGCTCTGGCCGACGGTCAGCTGCGCCTCGGCGGTGCGGCTGTTGTTGTCGTTGTTCTGCTCGGGGACCGTGTCGCCGGGGTCCACCACCGCGGACACGGTGTAACTGCCTTGCGCCCGCTTGCCGATGTCGACCGGGACCGTGGCCGACTCACCGGCACCGAGCGCGCCGACCCTGGCGTTGCCCGCGACCGTGCCGCCCAGACTGACGTCGACGGTGGTGGCGGCCGAGGCAGCCGAACCGGTGTTGCGCACAGTGGCGTCGACCTTGATGGCATCGCTCTCGCTGGGCTGCGCGGGACGCCAGTTCAGGTCGGTGACGGTCAGGTCGGGGTTGGGCGCCGGGGTGCCGTTGACCTCGAACTCCGCGACCTGGCCCCCGTATCCGGAACTGTTGGAGTAGATCTTCAGCCGGACCTCGGCATAGCGCCCGGAGACCGGGATCGTCACGCTGTTGCGGTTGCCGGCGGGGTCGAAGGTGTAGTCGGCCCTGGCCTTCACCGTACTGAAGTCGGTGGCGGACTGCGCGCGGCCGAGTACCTCGATGTTCTGCTTACGGGTCGACCACGCCGCGTCCGGGTTGAGTTTGAGGACGACTGAGTCGAGCTCCGCGTCGGCGCCGAGCTTCACGGTCAGCGTCGACGGATGGCCGCTGGATTCCCAATAACTGTTCGTGCTGCCGTCGTTGGCGTTGGGGGCGAAGTAGTTCTGGGTGGACGTGGACGCCTCGATGGGCTTGTTCAGCGCCAGATTCGTGGCCGCCTTGGGTGCCGACGGGGCTGACGGCGCCGCGTGGGCGGCGACGGGCAGGACCCCGGCTCCCAACAGTGCGGCGGTGAGCCAGACGCCGATGGTGCGTCGGCTCCGCTGTCTCCATCTCATGAATGTTCCTCTCGGTGCATGGCAATGACGCGTTCATGACATAACGACTTTCACGACATACCGACCCACAGATGTGGCGCACCTTTCGGGTGGGGGGCGTGGCGGCGACGGCAGCACTCAACCGCCACCCCAGCAAGAACGCAAGATGCGTGGCATAGATTGCAAATATTCGACAGATTTACGAGAGCATTAGATGGCGCATGGGATCTCGCGGACTGTCGCGCGAACTGTCCGATGCCGGCCTCAACCGGATGCTGGAGCGGAACACCCGCATGGTCAGGGCCGTCCGCGGCTTTGACCGACTCGCGGATCTGGACGAGCTGTTGGCGCAGCAGGCGCGCGTGGGCGACGAAGCCCCCTGAGGTGCGCCGACCGCCGACGCGGCATCAGCGACGCGCCGAGTCGGCCAGCACCTCCCGCGCGGCGCGCGTGCCCGACGCCAGCGCGCCCTGCACCGAACCTGTCGCCCTGTGGTCCCCGCACACATACCTTCCCGGGCTGTGGCGGGCCGTGCGGCTGAGCGGCCAGGGCGGCAGCATGGCGGGCAGTGCCTCCGGCACCGTGCGCACGGCCACCTGCTGCCAGCCGCTCGTGTCGGTGCCGTACAGCTCGGCCAGGCGTCGGAGTACCGCGTCGGCCGCGCCGGGCCCGTCCGTGCCGAGCACCGAGGTGGAGATCAGCGCGATGCTGGGCGGTGCGTAGGTACGTGCCACCTCGCTGAGCACACAGGTGTTCAGCACTGTCCCGGTGCTGTCGACCACCAGGGTCGGTTCTCGCAGCGGCGTGCTGTCGGACGCGTGGTAGTAGGTGGTGACCGTACGCCCGTCCGGCACGGGCAAGCCCGGCAGCAGGCGGGCTGCGGTCGCGGCATCCGTGGCGACCACGACGCTCGCGGCCGGCACCTCACTGCCGTCCGTCAGCAGCACGCCCGCGTCGGTGACCCCGGCGACGGGCGTCTCCAGACGCAGGACGCCGGTGGGCAGGTTCCCGGCCAGCTGCGCGGGCACCGCGCCGATGCCCTCGGCGGGCAGACACAGCGACCCCCGGACCATGCTCCGCCACACCAGGTGGAAGAAACGGGCGGAGGTCTCCAGGCGATCCTCCAGAAAGACTCCCGAGAGGAACGGACGCAGGATGTGGTCCACCGCCGCGCCCGAAAGGCCCGCTCGGGACAGAGCGGCCGCGGTGGAGCGGTCGGAACGTCGTTTGAGGAAGGCGACGGGCAGCACGGCGTCGCGGGCGGTGAGCGCCGCCATCGCGGCCAGGTCGCGGGACGCGAGGGCCCGTCCGGGCAGCAGGGACCCCGCCGCACTGGGCTGCCTGGTCGGATCGACGAGACGGACCGGCCCGTCCGGAGTGTGCGCGAGGAGGCCGGGGGTGAAAGGCCGCAGCCGAAGACTCTGCAGATAGACGCGCCGTTTCACCTGCGGGTAGGCGGTGTTGAACACCTGGAACCCGCGATCCAGCAGGAACCCGTCCTGCCGGTCCGTCCGCATCCGGCCGCCCGGTCCGTCGGACGCCTCCAGCAAGGTCACCCGCCGCCCGGCGCGGCACAGGTCCAGGGCGCAGGCGAGACCGGCGAGACCGGCACCGACGACCACGACGTCCGCTGCTCCGCGGTCATGGACCTTCGCCATCGGCTCTCCTCCGCTCCCGAAATGCTCCTTGTGATGTTCGGCTCCATCATGGGACTCGTCGTCCCGACGACCGGAAGGAACACGCCACATGGCCAAGGACAAGAAGCTGCGCAAAGGCGACGAGGTCACCTGGAGCAGCCACGGGCAGACCACCCCCGGCACGGTGAAGAAGAAGATCACGGGGCGGACCGAGACCGCAGGCCGCACCGTCGACGCGTCCAAGGACGAACCGCAGTACGAGGTGGAGAGCGAGAAGTCCGGCAGCCGAGCGGTCCACAAGCCGGAGTCGCTGCACAAGAAGCGCAAGTCGTCATGACCAAGGCTGCTGAAACGGACCGCAAGGAGGACTCCCACAGCGTGGGCCAATCCCCCGAGACCCCCTGGCGCTACTCCCTCATGAACTGGGGCCACGATCCGAAGAAAGCGGGCACCGGGTCCTGACGGTCCTGACCCGGCCGGATGCCGACGCGACTGGGGTCGCGCAGGTGTGAATACGCGGTGGACGGCTACATATTCTTCATGCCGCATCATGATCTTGTCGTAATCGGAGCAGGCACGGGCAACTCACTCATCGACGACCGCTTCGCCCACCTGGATGTCGCCGTCGTCGCCGAGGGGCCCTTCGGGGGTACGTGCCTCAATGCGGGGTGCATTCCCAGCAAGATGCTCGCGTTGACCGCGGACGTGGCCCGTCATGTGCGGGAGAGCGAGCGTCACAACGTCCGGGCCACGCTGCACGGTGTCGTCTGGCCGGCGGTTCAGGAGCGTGTCTTCGGGCGGCTCGACGCCACATCGCGCGACGGGGAGCAGGGCCGTCGGGACGAGGACTTCGTGACGGTCTACCGGGGGCACGCGCAGTTCACCGGGGAGCGTGAGCTGCTCGTGGAGAGCGAGGGCCGGAGCGAGCGGGTCACCGCCGACCGGATGGTGATCGCCGGGGGCGGGCGCCCCGTGGTGCCGCCGGTGGTCACCGACTCCGGGCTCCCCTTCGAGACCTCCGACACCGTGATGCGCCTGGATCAGGTGCCCGAACGGATGGTCATCCTCGGCGGCGGTTACATCGCGGCGGAGCTGGCTCACGTCTTCCACTCGGCAGGGACCGCCGTCACCGTGGTCGAGCAGCAGGAGCGCCTCCTGATGCCGCAGGACGAAGAGATCTCCCGGGCCTTCACCGATCTCGTGGACGGTCAGTGGGATCTGCGGCTCGGGCGCGAGCTGAGCGAGGTGGCCGGTGAACCGGGCAAGCTGCGGCTGACGCTCGACGACAAGACGGTCATCGAGGCGGACACCCTGCTGGTCGCCGTCGGGCGTCGCCCCAACAGCGACCACCTCGACGTCGAGCGGGCCGGCATCGCATGCGACGACAAGGGCCTGATCACCGTCGACGCGCAGCTGCGGACCAGTGCCTCCGGCGTCTGGGCGCTGGGCGACATCGCGGCCGGTGGCCCCCCGTTGAAGCATGTCGCCAATCGCCAGGCCGCCGTGGTGGCCGACAACCTCCTGCACCCCGGCCGGCCGCGCTCGATGTCGTACGACGTGGTGCCGTCGGCCGTGTTCACCTCCCCGCAGATCGCACAGGTGGGGCTCACCGAACAAGAAGCCCGTGAGCAGGGCCTCGACTACGCGAGTGGCGTGCACCGCTACGCGGACGTGGCGTACGGCTGGGCCCTGGAGGACACCACCGGCTTCTGCAAGGTCCTGGCCGAACGCGGTACCGGCCGCCTGCTCGGAGCCCACATCCTCGGGGACCAGGCCGCCACCCTGGTGCAGCCGCTCGTCCTCGCCATGCGATTCGGCCTGACGGCTCGGGACGTCGCTGAACAACCGCTGTGGATCCATCCCGCCCTGACCGAGGTCGTCGAGAACGCCCTGCGCGACCTCGACGAGTAAGCCGCACGCGTACGCCGGGGCCTTCCCCCGGCTGCCTCTGCCTCAGGAAGCAGGCAGCGGATCGATGACGACCCCGGGGTTGAGGATGCCCGCCGGATCCAGGACCTTCTTGCCCGCCTGCAGGGCGGCGGCGAAGAGGTCGGGGCGCTGCTGGTCGTACCAGGGGCGGTGATCGCGGCCGACCGCGTGGTGGTGGGTGATGGTGGCGCCGTGTGCCATCAGGGCCCCGGAGACGGCTTGTTTGATCTCGTCCCACTGCTCCACCGTCTTGCCCCACCGGCCGGCGGCGTAGATCCCGAAGTACGGGGCGGGCCCGTCCGGATAGACATGGGTGAACCGGCAGGTCACGACGCCTTCCGCACCGACCTGGCGCATGGCGTCCTGCGCGGCTTCGTCGACGGCCGCGCGCAGCGCCTCGAACCGGTCCCAGGTGCAGGCCGTCTCGAACGTCTCCACGATCATGCCCTGCGCGGCCAACGCGTCGCGCTGGTACGGCATCCGTACGAAGGAGGAGCGCCAGGCGTCGGCGGCTCCGCTGCTGGCGCCGCGGTCGGTGCTGGCCCCGCTGTCCGTGTTGTCGGTGTAGCGGGGCGGCTCGGCCAGGGTGCCGCCGTGGTCGCGGCAGAGCTCCAGCGCGCGTTCCATCCAGGCGTGGACGGGGTGGTCCGCCGATTCGAAGCCGAGCACCAGGACCGCGGTCGGTGAACCCGCGTTGATCAGCGCCTCCACGGGGTCCAGGAGGCGGCAGTTGGCGGGGTTCAGCCCGGACTGGGACAAGGCGCGCACCGCCCGCACGCCCGCGTCGTAGTTGCTGAAGCCCACCGACACGCCGGCCCGCCACCGAGGACGGTCCTGGAGGCGCACCCAGGCTTGGGTGATCACGCCCAGTGAGCCTTCGGAGCCGAGGAACATACGGTCGGGTGACGGCCCGGCGCCCGAGCCGGGCAGCCGCCGGGACTCGACGACTCCGCTGGGGGTGACGACCCTCAACGACTCGGTGAGGTCGTCGACATGAGTCAGCTGCGTCGCGAAGTGGCCGCCCGCCCGAGTGGCCAGCCAGCCGCCGAGGGTGGAGAACTCGAATGACTGGGGGAAGAACCGCAGGGAGTATCCGCGGGGCCGCAACTGCTCCTCCAATCGAGGGCCCAGGGCGCCTGCTTGGACGAGGGCGGCCCGGCTGATCGTGTCGACGTCGAGGACTCGGTCCATCGACGTCATGTCCAGACTGATCACCCCGGCGTACCGCTCCCCCACCCGCGGCTCGACGCCTCCCACCACCGATGAGCCGCCGCCGAACGGGACGACCGCGATGTCCGCGTCGTGACACCAGTCAAGGACGTGGACGACCTGGGCCTCGGAGGCCGGGCGTACGACCAGGTCGGGCACGTGGGGCAGCTGGCCAAGCAACGCCCGCACGACATCGCGGAAGGCCTGCCCATGGCTGTGCGCGAGCCGGTCGCGCACGTCCGCCGAGACGATCGGCGCCAGAGACGCCGGGGTGCTGACCCTGCTCGCGCCCACGCCGAACGACGCGATGGCCGGCGCCTCGTGGACGGTCAGGTCGGCACCCGGCAGCAACTGGGCGGTGCGGCGGGTGAGTTCCGCACGCTCCCGGCCCGACACCGCGTCCTCGACGTTGCCCCAGCCCCACCACGAACGTGTCTTGCCGGTCATGACCGCCACCCATCTGAACGCCGGGTAAGTTACCTGACGGTCACCTTGGCACAGGGAGGGCTACGCGCGCCGCACGCACCCTCGCATCCCTCTCCCACGCGCTGGAGCCACGGCGGTGACATCGTCTGCAACTGGTGACGCCACGCGCCTGGTGCCTGGGCCTCGCACTATGCCGCCCGACCGGGCACACGGCTCTTCAGGCTGCTTCGTAGTGATGCGCCCGCCCGCCGCGCCACTTCACCCACGCCGGGTCGTCGAGAAGCCCCTCCGCGTCGGGCAGGCCCGCGCGCCGCAGGAACTCGACCACGTCACGATCGCTGTGGGCGAGGCCCAGAATCTCCCCGCGCGCCGTCACCCTGCGCCCACCGGTGGGCGACAAGGGGTGAACGACTATCGGCGCGGAACCCATGACTCCAGGGTGCGGGGGCGCCCACGGCCGCGCATCCCGGGCGGCTACTCGCCTGCCGCTTTCCGGCGCGTCGTCTGCCCTCGGGCCGCGGGCGGGTCGGGCGGAACGAGCCCGGTGTCGATGACATTCTGCGCGACCTTGCTGAGCAGGATCCGGTGGTGACGTGCGTAGTGGCGGATGGCGTCGAACGCCTGGTTGAGGGGGATGTTCCGGCGGGCGGCGAGAATGCCCTTCGCCTGTTCGATGAGGATGCGGCTGTGCAGAGCGGTGTGCAGCTGCGTGTTGACGGTCTCCTGCTGGCGGAGGGTACGGGCGTGCAGCAGGCCGATGGTGGCCGCGTCGGCGAGGGTCTGGGCGAGCGACAGGTCGTCGGCCGTCAGCGACCGTTCGCCGGTGTGCAGAAGCATCAGGCAGCCGATGCTGTCCTTGCGCAGCCGCATCGGCACGACGCTGGGCAGCGCATAGCCGGCCTGCACTACCTGTTCGGTGAACCGTGGCCAGCGCGTCGCCGCGTCGGCGGCGTTCTCGGGGGCGACCGGGCGGGCGGTGCGGTAGGCCTCCACTGCCGGGCCCTCGCCCAAGGCCACCTCCAGCACGCGCTGCAGCCCGGGGGCCGGGTCGCACGGTGCCGGGCTGTAGAGGCGGGTGCGGGAGTGGGCGAGGAAGACCGCGGCATCGGTGATGTCGAGCAGTTCTTGGCAGCGGACGGTCATCTGCTGGAGGAAGTCGATGACGTCAAAGTCCTCCACCAGGGTGTCGGCAAGCTCCACAAACGTACGCGCGATGTGCTGCTCCCTGCTCATGCTCCTTCGCTTTCTCCTGGTTTCCGTGGGCCCGTCGTGGGTCTGCCCGGAGCTGTGTGGGCCCCGGGCTTTCCAGGTCACGGCGGAAGTTCTTTCTCGAGAATGATGCGGGCGGTGTCCGTCAAGGACCGACTGGAGGCAAAGGCCTGGGCCCGCAGTCTGGCCAGGGCCTCGGCCGCCGGAACGTCGAGCCGTACGCTCAACACCCCCGTGGCCTGGTGCACTTCGGCTCGGTGCAGATCCACCGCCCCGGCTCTCCCTGGGCCGTCCCCGTCCTCCCCGGCGGACATGCCCGGCCAGCGTCCCAGCAGGTGTCCGGCCAGCGAATCGGCCACCATCCAGCCCTCCGCAAGGTGCCGCCCGGCCAGCGGCCCTGCCGTGCGGCGATACCCGGTCAGTGTCCCGACCTGCGCCGCTCCGACGTTGACGGGCCACACGAACAACGCGGCGACACCCAACTCCATCGCCTCGGGCACGAATTGAGGCCACTGACCGACGAGCAGGCGGTCGAGGTCAGGGACCTCGAGCACCCCTCCCTCCTCCAGGAGGAACAGACCGGGCCCCTGCCCGATGACGCACTGAACGTCCTCCAGTCGCGCACTCGTCAGGTCGCTGAACCAGACCAGCTCCTCCCCCAGCGAGACCGCCACACCGTCGAGCCCCAGTGCATGCGCGCAGGCACCCGCCCACGCCCGCCACTCCTCCTCGTCCACCAGCAAATCCAGGCTGCCCAGCAAGTCCTCGACAGTCGCTCCCCTGTCCACGCACAGCCCTCCCTCACCACTCTGAGCACCCCCGCCACCGCGCACCGGGGGCGAGGCCGACCGATGTGTCCACCGTAGAGCCGGGCACTCGGCACCACAGCCCTTTGGCGCAACCATCCACCAGAGGGGTACCGCAGCACCGTGACCAAGCGTGCCCGCCGCGAGGGGAGTTCAGTAGCTGCCGTCCGGCCTGTGGCCGTGCCGGGCCGCGCGGCGCAGGACCCGTTCCAGGGAGGAACCGAGGTTGAGTACGCCGGTCGCGTCGGCGTCCTCGGGATTGTCCGGGAAGGCGTCGAACATGAAGACACCCGTCAACTCGTCGCGCGAGCGTCCGGTGGCACGCAGGTAGGCCGGGTTGACGCCCTGAATGCACAGGTCCGTGTCGAGCACCACGTACGGAGCCGCGGTCACCTCGAACAGCGGGCTGCCGGACGTGGCCCGCAGCATCTCGTGCACGGTCGCTCCCCTCACAGGCCGGGCAACCGTTCATCCCCTAGGACACACCCGGGGCGAGGCTCGGACAAGCCGAATGAGATGAAACAGCGCCGGGCGGGGGTGAGTTGGTCTGGGCGGGCGCGTTGTGCGCGTTGCGCGCGTCCGGCACGTCACGTCGGATGAATCCTCAACTACGTGTGCGCATCGCTGACTACGAACCGAATTCCGGGGCACTCGGCTGCACGTCACGCAATGCTGGAATGCGATCTCCAAGGAGTGTGGCCATGTCGGCTTACGGCAATCCGTCAGCAGCTTCTTCCGGCTCCCGGACGAACGGCCTCGCGATAGCCGGCCTTGTCTGCGGCATCGTCGGTGTGTTCTTCCTCAGCTTCATCCTCGGGCCGCTCGCGATCATCTTCGGTGCGGTCGCGCTGCGCCAGAAGTCGTTCAAGGGCGGCGGAGGCATGGCCAAGGCAGCCGTCATTCTGGGCGTCATCGACGTGATTCTGTTCATCGTGCTGATTGCCGTCGCCGCTTCCGGCGGATTCAGCTGGTACGTCGGCGGTTGACCGGAATCCGGAATTCGGGAGCTGTTCCACACCATTACGGTGGCCGGGGGAATGCGCTGCACGCGCATTCCCCCGGCCTTTGCTCATGTCGACCCCGCAAACCCCGGTGACGGCGCGCGGCACCGCCGGTCAGCCGGGGTCGTTCTCGTCGGCGTGGCGGGTGAGGGCGTCGAGTTGGGCGACGACATCGGGGTGCGTGCGTGCCAGGTACGGGCGGGCGGTGGTGAGGGGGTCGATCAGCGCCGCGGGGTCGTCGTGCGCAAGCGCCGCGTCCAACTGGCCGAGCGGGACCTGGGCTTGCGGCGGTAGGCCCGTGAGTGACATGACCTGGCCCGCGAGGCGGCGCAGGGCGCCGGCATGGGTCCGGGCCCAGGCGGTGCGGGAGCGGTCGGCGGCGCGGCGCCGGCGGGTGGCCTGCACGCGTTGCTCGCCGGTGCTCCCGGTCGGGCCGGGGCGCTGGCGCAGGTAGCGGCGTTCGGCGGCCTGGCGGCTTGCGACCCCCAGGGGGTGGGCGAGGTCGGCCCAGCTCGCTCCGGCGTGGCGGGCGGTCTCGATCAGGCCGGCTTCCCACCCGGCGAGCTGTTCACGGACCTCGCGCAGCAACAGCAGGGAGGCAAGGGCCTGTTCGGGGTTGGTGCGGCTGGTGGGCGTCGCGTCGGTGTCGGCCTCCTGGGCGACCTGCACGGCGTCGCTGATGGCTTCCAGGGCGGAGGCCGCGGCCAGGAAGGACGCCGGGTTGTGGGCGTGGGCGTGGGGTGGTTCCGGCGGGCCGGTCGCTGCCATGGGGGGCCTCCTTCGTCATTGTCATCGCGTGGACGACATGCAACTTGTCATCCATTGGACGACATGCTACAACCGATGGCAGGTGAAGCGCATTGGCAGTTACTGCCCGGACCTTCAGGAGGTGTTTCGCGATGTTGATGCGCACCGACCCCTTCCGCGAGCTCGACCGCATCGCTCAGCAGCTGGTCGGCCCCGGCACGTGGTCACGGCCTTCCGCGATGGCCATGGACGCCTATCGCGAGGGCGACGAGTACGTGGTGGCATTCGATCTGCCCGGCGTGACCGCCGAGGCGATTGACATCGACGTGGAACGGAACATGCTGACCGTCAAGGCCGAGCGCCGTCCGGTCGCCAAGTCCGAGAGCGTCCAGATGGAACTGTCCGAGCGGCCGCTTGGCGTGTTCTCCCGCCAGATCGTGCTGGCCGACACGCTGGACACCGAGCGCATCAAGGCGGATTACGACGCGGGTGTGCTGACCCTGCGTATCCCGATCGCCGAGCGCGCCAAGCCCCGCAAGATCTCCATCGGGAACGACGCGTCCCATCGGCAGATCAGCGGCTGAGCCGCAGCGCGTACACGTGGCGCGGGGGACGGGCAATTCCCCCTGACCCTGTCCTCCGCGCCTGACGGGGCGAAGCCCCCAAGACCCACCCGCGGGTGCCGTCCAGCTGCCCGGCGCCCGCGACACGACCTCCGCGACGAGAAAGGCGCGCAATCAGCGATGTTCGAACGACCTGAACCCACCCGGCCCTTCCCCGCGATGACCTACCAGCAGATGCTGGAGAAGGTCCGCTACGAAGGCGCGTACCCCACCCGGGAGCGGGCCGAGGAAGCCGTCCGGCTGGTCCTCGGCGGACTCGGCAGGCAGCTGACCGGGAACGAACGCGTCGAACTCGCCGCCCGCCTTCCCGTCGAGGCCGCCCTCGTCCTCACCGCCCAGATCCCCGACCCCGAGCCCCTCACCGGCTGGGGCCTGGTCAAGGACCTCGCGACCCGGGCCGGGGCGAGTCCCGCCACCACGCGCTGGGACACCGGCGCCGTCCTGGCCGCCGTCGCCGTACTCGCGGGCCCCGATCTGCTGACCCGCATCCTGGCCCAACTCCCCTCCGGCCACGCACTCCTGTTCGGCCGGGCCGAGCTGATCCAGGCCGCCTAGGCGCAGCGGCTCAGGGCCGTCGGCGTCGGCGTACCGCAGTGACGGCACCCAGCACCGCGCCGACCAGCAGGACGGCCCCGCCCCGGAGCCACACCTCGCGCTCGATCTGCGCCGCGAGCAGGACGCAGGACGCCGCAGCGAGCACCGGCAGAACTGTCGGGGCCCGGAAGTGGTCCTGCGGGGAGGCATCGCGGCGCAGCACCAGAGCCGCCGTGTTGACCAGGAAGAAGACCACGAGCAGGAGGAGGACCAGGGTCGAGGCGAGCGTCGACACGTCTCCGGTCAATGCGAGCAGCAGCGAGAGGGCGGTGGTCGCGGCGATCGCCGCCCACGGCGTACGCCTGCCGGGCAGCACCTTGGTGAGGAAGCCCGGCAGCAGCCGGTCGCGTGCCATGCCGTAGGCGAGGCGCGAGGACATGATGCCGGTGAGCAGGGCGCCGTTGGCGACGGCGACCAGGGCGATGGCGCTGAACAACTCCGTGGGGACGCCGCCGGCCGCCCGGACGACTTCGAGGAGCGGCCCGCTGGACTCGACGAGCGTCTTGGTCGGCACGGCGGCCGCCGCGGCGGCACCGACCAGGGCGTAGACCACGCCCGCGGTGATCAGCGCGCCGAAGAGGGCCCGCGGATAGGAGCGGCGCGGATCACGGGTCTCCTCCGCCACGTTGACGGAGGTCTCGAACCCGACGAACGAGTAGTAGGCGAGCACCGCCCCGCTCAGGACCGCTGCCACGGGCCCGTGTTCCGGTGTGCCCAGGTCGGTGAGGCGCCCGACGTCACCGTCGCCGCGCAGCACGATCCACACGCCGAGCCCGATCACGAGCAGAAGCCCGCTCACCTCGATGACGGTGGCCACGACGTTGGCCCGCGTCGACTCGCTGATCCCCCGTGCGTTCAGCAGGGCGAGCGCGGCCAGGAACACGACCGCGACGAGCGCCACGGGAAGGGTGACGAACTCCGCCAGATAGTCACCGGCGAAACCGCGGGCCAGAGCACCGACCGACACGATCCCGGCGGCCAGCATGCAGAAACCGGCGAGGAATCCGGCGAAGGGGCCGTAGGCGAGGGTCGCGTAATGCGAGGCGCCGCCTGCCCGGGGGTATTTCGTGGCGAGTTCGGCGTACGAGGCGGCCGTCAGGAGCGCCAGACACAGCGCCACGACGAGGGGCACCCACACGGCGCCGCCCGTGTCGGCCGCGACCTGACCCACCAGGACGTATACGCCCGCGCCGAGGACGTCTCCAAGGATGAAGAAGTAGAGCAGGGGGGTGGTCAGTGCTTTCTTGAGCGGAGTCGCCGTGTCGGACGCCGCCGGAATGGTGCGGGGAGATTTCACGCGCACACATGTACCCGGTTCGGCGTCCGGCAGGCAGCGAACCCCTCGAACGCCTGCGAGGGTGAAAAGGAATGACAACGGACGGGCCGGGTACCGGGAAGCCGCCGCATCCGACGCGGGCTGCCGTATCCGACGAGGGTTGGAGAGTCGAATGGCCGTACGACACCGATTGATCAAACGGTCCGTGGCAGACGTCTGGGCGGTCCTCGCGGACGGGTCACGCTACGGCGAGTGGGTGGTGGGCACGGCCCGGTCGGAGCCCAAGGAGGGCCACTGGCCCAAGGTGGGCTCCAGCATCACGTACACCGTGAAGGTGGGCTGGCGGACGCTGTCGGGAACCACGACCGTCCGGCGATGCGAAGAGCCCCGCATCCTGGAGCTCGAGGCCGACAGCGGATGGCTCGGCGCCGCGCGCATCGCCGTCGATGTACGCCCCTGGGGTGACTACGCCTTGGTCATCGTCGATGAGCACCCGCTGACCGGCCCCGGCGGAAAGCTCCACAATGCGGCCGTGGACGCGCTGATCCAGCTGCGGCACCGCGCCATGCTCGCCCGACTGGCGGACGTCGTGGAGAAATCCCCGAAGCGCGCCTACGCATCGGCCTGAGAGCCGGTCGAGCACGTTGGCCGAGGGGGCGCGGCCCCCACCCACGATCGATCGACCCGCCGGGCCCGACGGACCTGGGCGGACGTCAGGAGTCAGGCATGCCGGACGCGGTGATCATCGGCGCGGGGCCCAACGGTCTCGTCGCGGCGAATCTGCTCGCCGACGCCGGATGGAGCGTGGAGGTCCTCGAGGAACAGGACGAGCCGGGCGGTGCGGTCCGCAGTGACCGCGGTGTCCATCCCGACTACGTGAACGACCTCTTCAGCGCCTTCTATCCGCTGGCCGCGGCCTCCCCGATCCTCGCCGACCTGCAGCTCCAGCAGGAGGGCCTCAGCTGGAGCCACGCCCCCCGCGTCCTGGCCCACCCCCTGCCCGACGGCCGGTGTGCGGTCCTGGCGCGCGGGGCCGCGGAGACAGCGGCAGGCCTTGACGCGTTCGCGCCGGGCGACGGGGCCTCCTGGCTCAACCTCTGCGCCACCTGGAACCGCGTGGGCCCCGACATCCTCGGAGCTCTGTTCACCCCGTTTCCGCCCGTACGGCACGGGGTCCGGCTCGCCGCCAAGCTGCGAGCCGCCGGGGGGCTGCGGATGGCCCGGACGATGGTGCTGCCGGTACGGCGCCTGGGCGAGGAGGAGTTCCGCGGTGAGGGTGGCCGGCTGCTGCTCGCGGGCAACGCGCTGCACGCGGACCTCGGCCCGGAAGCGGCCGGCAGCGGAGGCTTCGGTTGGCTGATGTCCATGCTCGGCCAGACGTACGGCTTCCCCGTTCCGGTCGGCGGGGCGGGCGCGCTCACCGGGGCCCTGGTGCGGCGCCTCGAGCGGTTCGGAGGCGTGGTCCGGTGCGGGGAGCGCGTGCGTGAGGTCGTCGTGCGGGGCGGTCGCGCCGTCGGTGTGCGCACCGCCGGAGGCGAGAACGTACCGGCCTCCCGCGCGGTTCTCGCCGACGTGTCCGCTCCGGCGCTCTTCGGCGAACTGGTCGACGAACGCCATCTGCCCGGACGGCTGCTTGGGGATCTGCGCCGTTTCCAGTGGGACTTCGCGACCTACAAGATCGACTGGGCGCTGAACGGGCCGGTGCCCTGGACGGCACCGGAGGCGGCCACGGCGGGAACGGTGCACCTGGCCGACGGCGTCGACGGGCTCACCCAGTTCGCGGCGCAGATCGCCATGGGGCAGGTGCCCGACCGCCCCTTCATGCTCTTCGGCCAGATGACCACCGCCGACGCCACGCGCTCGCCGGCCGGCACGGAGTCGGCCTGGGCCTACACCCATGTCCCGCAGCGGATCAAGGGCGACGCGGGCGCGGACGGCCTGACCGGATCCTGGGACCAGCGGGAACAGGAGGCGATGGCCGACCGCATGGAAAACGAGGTGGAACGCTGGGCGCCGGGCTTCCGCTCCCGCATCAGGTCGCGGCGCCTGCTCGCCCCGACCACCCTCCAGGCCATGGACGCCAATCTGCACGGGGGCGCGATCAACGGCGGCACGACCTCCGCCCACCAGCAGCTGGTGTTCCGCCCCACGCCGGGCACCGGCCGCCCGGAGACTCCGATCAAGGGCCTCTACCTCGCGTCGGCCGCCGCCCACCCCGGCGGCGGCGTCCACGGAGCCCCCGGCGCCAACGCCGCCCGCGCCGCGCTGCGGGGCCGGCTCGACCGCCGCTTTCGACGGAGCTGACCCGGGTTCACCTCACGACCGCCGGGCCGGGCTCAGTCGGCGGCCTCCGCCGCACGCCCGCCCGGTCCGAGCAGGCCCGTGGACGAGAACTCCGAGCGCATCAACTCCTGCCGCGAGTACCGGGCGACGAGGGGCGGCAGGCCCGCCCGCACCGCCTGCAGCGCACGGAGCCAGCCCGGTACGTACACGGTGGCCGACCGGCGTTCGACGGCATCCGCCAGGCATCGGGCCACGTGCTCCGTGGGGTAGATCTTGCGGGCCGGCGGCGGCATGTGCGCGCGCAGTTCCCGCAGCACGGCGTGCTGGTCGGCGTCCCGGATCATGTCCGTGTCGGTCCAGTTCAGATAGGCGACCCCTACGCCCACGCCCCGCGGGGCGAGTTCCGCGCGCAGCGACTGGCTGAGGGACTCCACGCCCGCCTTGGAGGCGCAGTAGGCGCTCATCAGCGGCGATGCACCGATGGAGGCGAGTGAGGCGATCTGTAGGAAGTAGCCGCGGCTGTCGAGCAGTTGGGGCAGAAAGGCCCGGGCGGTGTTCGCGCTTCCGACGAGATTGACGTCGATGACGCGTCGCCAACTGGCGGGGTCGGAGTCGACAAAGGGTCCGCCCTCGGCGACTCCCGCATTGGCGACGACGACCGATGCGGGGCCCTGACGCTGGCGTACCTCGTCGGCCACGCGCGCCATCGCCGCGTCGTCGGTGACATCCACGTACCAGTGCCGCGACGGTGTGGGGAGCTCTTGGGCCACTCGGGCGAGGGCCTCCTCCTCCAGGCCGAGCAGCGCCACCGTGGCTCCCCTGGCGGCGAGCTCTCTGGCCACGGCCTCTCCCACACCGCGCGCGGCGCCGGTCACGACAGCTGTGCGACCGCGCAGGACATGCTTCCGGTCGGTCACGAGAACTCCTCCGGGTGGGACGGCAGCGACGGGTGCTCCACCCGCCAGGACGCACACGGCCATGGTGGCAGGCGGCGCCGAGGGCCGCATACCAGGCGTCGGCCGACCCAAACACCGGGCGCGTGCGTCTCACGTCACAGCTCCGGGTGGCGTCCGGCGCTTCCTCGTGGGCACACTGACCTTGAGGTCAGGAAGCAGCCGCGCCCAAAAGCCCTGCTTCCACGGAGCAGGTTTTGTTCTTCCTCAGCCGCCATCCACACGAACCCCGCCTCGGCGGGGATTTCGTCGACCTCGGCGATGAAATCGAGCCCGGACAGGAAATCCGGCGTCCGTCGGCCTGTCCCGGCTCGCGCACCGTGGTTGTGGACAGGTATGCGCCGGTGGCCACCTCGCCCACTCCGCCCGCCATGGTGCGCGCGCGTGCAAAAAGGGCGGCCAAGTACCCCCGCATCACAGCCTGTCGAAGGCACCAAGACCGTTCAGAGCGAAGGAGACCTGCCGTGCTGATGGCCGACCCGAGAGTACTGCGCGACCTGGTGGAGCAGTACGACGCACTGAGCGCGCTGCATGCGCGCAACGGGGGCTGCGAGGCCCGCACGAGGCTTGAGGACATCGCATACACCTTGTGCGTGTCCACCGGCACCCGTGAGGTGGTGTCGGCACTCGCGGCCGCCCGTTCACAGATGGCCATGGCCGAGGGCGAACCGGACGCCCCGCAGCCCGTGTGAGGGCCGGCGGGGCAGCGCCCACGTTCAGGGTGTCGCGAGGAGAGCGGATACCAGCTCGTCCAGGTCCAGTGCGGCGCTCTCCTCGGGAGCGGGCAGCAGGGCGTACGACTCATGGATGAACGCCTCGACCGGTGCCCGCTCCAGTTCGCCACGGACACGTCCGCTCGGGGACGTCAGGGTGACGAGCACCCGGTGACGCCCCGTCGGCCGGATCACGACGTCGCCTTCGCCGGCCGGGGCGTGCAGTCCCGACGCCAGCAAGTTCCTGGAGAACACCCAGGTCGTCGGGGCCTGCTCGGCCGCGGGCGGCGGAAACGTGAGGGTGACGGCCAGCGGATCCTTCGTGGAGTACGTGAGGACCAACTCGGCTTCGATCACGAAGTCGAGGGCGTCTACGCACAGGTGAGACCGGATGGGGCAGGTGAGGCTGGATTCCATGGAACACGGGGTTCCCGGCACTCGCTCATGCATGCACAGCGACAGCTGTCCGGGTGACACATTCGTCGAAAGCTGACGGCGTACGGGCGGCGCCCACGGCGGTGGTCACCGCCGTGGGCATGCGCGCTCAGCGCCCGAGCGCCTTCTTCAGCTGCTGCTTGTTCATCGACGAACGGCCGTCGACGTTCTTCTTCTTGGCCTCTTCGTAGAGCTGGTCTTTGGTGGGGCCCTGCGCTCCGCTGTGCGAACGCTCCCCGCCGCGCTGTGACGCCGACTTCAGGTCCTTCGTCGATGTCTTGCTGGCGGTCTTCGATTCACCGGAACGGGCGCGCTCCTTGTTGACCGTGCGCGCCGCGATCTCCTTGGCCCTGCCCTTGGAGGCACCGCGGTCCTCGGCGCTCTCCTTGATGTGCTCGTACTGGCGCTCGCGCTTGTTGCTGGATCCAGCCGGCATGCTGACCTCGCCTTTCCTGATGGCCCGGGTCACGGCGCGTGCTCGCTGTGGCCGCCTTTCGGGCATTTCCCAGTCTCACACCGGTATCCAGGGTGCGCCCGGTCAATCATGTGGCGGTTCAGGCGGACAAGCGGGCGTCGTCCTGCGAACGCACTCCCGCGAGTTGGGCGCGCGCCGCGGCGACGGCCATCTCGGGGGTCCGCGTTCCGGTGGAGACGCACAAGGTGTACGAGACGTCGTCCAGTTGCCGCCGGACCTCGGCCGAGTCCTCCCGGGCCTGCAGATGCAGCAGCGAGGCATGCGTTTCGAGAAGGGACTGCAGGAACGTGGGGTGAGGCCTGAGCACGGGGTGCTCCTTTCGGTGGATGCGATTCACGAGGGAGGCGATGAACTGCCGCCGGCCGACACATGGTGCCCGCGCGGACGACCGGTATTCACAGACCTTCGGAACTCCGCCCCAGTCCCCTGGGCAGGCACACGGCTCCGTACAGCACGCGTCTCATCCGCCTGATCGTTCGCATGAGTTGACCCCCTCCGGTCGGTACGGCCTCCCTGGCCGAGCTCTACTCCTGTGCCCCGAAATTCGATCCTCTATCAGGACCAAAGGCCCGTGCGGGAGTGACGTGTGGAACGCATGATCGTGATCCTCCAGGGCACCCGCCTCCGTGGTCGCGAAGCGTTCGGCGCCGCTCCGGTGGTGTTCGCGCCCTGACCGGCAGAGGCTGGCTGGAGCCGGGGCACGCCGAGCGGAGAGTCATCCAGGAGGAATCTGATGCCGGACAGCACCCTGCCACTCCTCTCGCAGGGGTACGCATGGCTTCCCGATCTGAGCCGCCGCAAGGGCCCGGGGCCCGTCCGCACCCGCCTGCTGGGCAGACCCGCCATCGCCCTGCGGGGGCCGGCCGCCGTCACGTTCTTCTACGACGAGGACCACGTACGGCGGCGTACCGCCTTGCCCGAACCGGTCCTGAGCACTCTGTTCGGCAAGGGCGCGGTGCACACCCTCGACGGGGCGGAGCACCGCGCGCGCAAGGCTCTTTTCGTCTCGCTCCTCCAGGACGCCTCGGGAGTGGCCCGTCTGGCGGAACAGGTGGCCGAGGAGTGGGAGCGGGCGAGCAAGGAGTGGACGCGCCGGCCCCGGGTGACGCTGTTCGACGAGGTGAGTCTCCTGATCACGCGTGCCGTGTGCCGGTGGGCGGGAGTGCCCCTGGCGGAGTATCCGGACGACGAGGCGCGCCGCACCGCACAGGACCTGGTGGCCATGGTCGACGGCTTCGCGACCGCAGGACCCCGGCACTGGCGGGCCCGGCGCGCCCGGCGCCGCCGGGAGGACCGGCTGGCCGAGCTGGTCGAGGAGATGCGGGCGGACGAGGGCGCCTCGGAGTCGGACGACGCGCAGCCCGGCTCCGTGGTGCGGGCGGTGGCCGCCCACCGCGACGCCGACGGCGGACTCCTCGATCCGCGGACCGCCGCCGTCGAGATCCTCAACGTCATCCGTCCCACCGTCGCCGTCACCTGGTACACCGTGTTCGGTGCCCACGCGCTGCACCGGAATCCGGCGCTGCGACAGCGGCTGGCCCAGGACCGTGACGGGTACGCCCGGGCGTTCGCCCACGAACTCCGGCGCTTCTACCCGTTCGCGCCGTTCGTCGCGGGACTGGCCCCGCACGACCTGGAGTGGCACGGCGAGCCGATCCCGGAGGGCTCCCTCGTCCTCCTCGACCTCTACGGACAGAACCACGACCCCGAGCTGTGGCACGACCCCTACATGTTCGACCCCGAGCGTTTCGTGGGCCGCGAGCCCGGTCGTGACGAGCTGGTCCCGCAGGGCGGCGGGGACGCCGCACAGGGCCACCGCTGCCCGGGCGAGGACATCACCCTGGCGGTGCTGAGCACCCTGCTCCCCCGTCTCGCGGGACTTGACTACGAGGTCCCCGATCAGGACCTGCGCATCCCGTTGAACCGGATGCCGACGAAGCCCCGCAGCGGCTTCGTCATCACCGCGGCGCGCTGACCTGTGCGCCGCCCCGCACCAGCTGGACGGAGGCCCGGCATGAACCCCATGCACGACAACGAACACGAGAAGAACCAGAAGCCGAAGCACGCGGAGACGGCCGCCGAGGAAGTCTTCGACGAGGCCGAGGATGCGGAAACCCGTGTCCCCGGCGGGGAACGGGACCGCAAGAAGGACGGCGAGGCCGCGGACGCGCTCACCCCCAACCCCTCCGCGCAGGATGACGTCCAGCGCGGCGACGAGCGCGGGCAGCACGACCGCTGAGGCAGCGGGCAGGCACCCTGATCACCGCGGCCGCCTTCCTGGCTCACGGCCGCGACGGCCCCGGGGGACATGACAGCGCCTGCGCGCGCCGGTCCGTCGCCGCGGGAAGCAGCCAGTAGTACACCCAGGTGCCACATCGCTCGGAGTCGATGAGACCGGCCTCCTTCAGGAGCTTGAGGTGGTACGAGATCGTCGGCTGGGACAGGTCGAAGGCGGCCGTCAGGTCGCATACGCAGATCTCCCCGCCGTCCCGCGAGGCGATCATCGACAGCAGCCGCAGACGGACCGGGTCGCCCAGGGCCTTGAAGGTCCTCGCCAGGTCGACGGCCCGGTCCCCGTCCATCGGCGCGGCCAGCAGCGGCGGGCAGCACCCGGCGCCGTCGGCCGCATCCCGACCGATCACCACCAGCTCTTGCTTCGACATCCTTCTATGTTGACAGCCTTCGATCCAGGGCGCAAGGTTGTATCGAGAACCATCAATGCAGCCTCCCCGGGTCTCGCCGGACCCCTGATCGAGGAGCCACCCATGAGCGAGAACAGCACCGACCTGCGCGAAACCGTCCGCCGCCGCTATGCCGCGGCCGCCGTCCAGGTGGCTGAAGGCGGCGCGGCCTGTTGCGGCCCCTCCGCGATCGAGGTCGACGACACCTTCGGCTCCGCCCTGTACGGCGAGGGGGAGCGCGAGGGGCTGCCCGCCGAGGCCGTCGCCGCCTCGCTCGGCTGCGGAAATCCCACCGCCGTTGCCGATCTCCATGCAGGCGAGCGCGTCCTTGACCTCGGATCGGGCGGCGGCATCGACGTCCTGCTCTCCGCCCGGCGTGTCGGCCCCAGCGGGAGGGCCTACGGCCTGGACATGACCGAGGAAATGCTCGCCCTCGCGCTCGAGAACCAGAAGAAGGCAGGGGCCACCAACGTCGAGTTCCTCAAGGGCACCATCGAGGCCATCCCGCTACCCGCGAACACCATCGACGTCGTGATCTCCAACTGCGTGGTCAACCTGTCCACCGACAAGCCCGCCGTCTTCGCCGAGACCTTCCGCGTGCTGGCCCCCGGGGGCCGCATCGGCATCTCCGACGTCGTCGCCGACGACAGCCTCACCCCCGCGCAGCGCGCCGAACGCGGTGATTACGTCGGCTGCATCGCCGGCGCGCTCTCCTTCACGGAATACCGCCAGGGGCTCGATGCCGCCGGATTCACCGACATCGAGATCACCCCCACCCATACCGTCGCCGACGGCATGCACTCCGCCGTCGTCCGCGCCACCAAGCCCGCCACCAAGCGTGCCGTCGGCGACACTCCCGGACCCGGCGCCGAGGCGGCGGGCTGCTGCAACTGACCGGCGTACGGGCGCACTTGAGCGCCCGTACGCGGAACATCGGCGATTCGGCCAACCGGCCCCGCCCCACGACCGCACCAGCACGCCCTCCACGCGCGCCACCCCTTGCGGCTGACGGGCTCCAACCCGTCCTGAATCGAGCGCGTTCGATTCTGTCGCCCTGTCGTTAGTCCCAGCACCGCCGAGCCATCCAGGTGCGGCACGCACCCCTTGGAGGGACGCAGGTGACTGTGAACGACACCTCGACCGATGACGCCAAGACGCCTCCCCCTCCCCCACCCGCCACGCTCACCTTCGGAGGCAAGCACGGCAAGAACCCGCTGGCCGAGGCCACGTTCGCCGCCATGTGCAGGCGTCTTCCCGCCGTGCTCAGGCACACCGCGCGGATGGCGTGGGCCGTGGACAGGTTCGGCGTCGTACTGCTCCTCGTCTGCCAGCTCCTCACCGGCGCGGCGGCCGCCGCCGTGCTCGCCTTCACAGCACGAGCCATGACCCACCTCCTCGGCACGGGCATTGTGTCCGAACGCCTGCACGCGGCACTGCCCGCCCTGATCGTCGTGACGACGGCCGCCGCCCTCGGTCGTGTCAGCAGCGCCGTGTCCTCGTACGCGGACGGACGGATCACGCCGCTGCTGATGACCGAGGCGGACGTCGCCCTCGTCGCCGCCGTGTGCCGCGTGGAGTCGTCCGCATACGGCGAGGACGGGTTCGCCGACCGGCAGGAGGCCGCCGAGGTCGGGGTCACCCGGACCCGGATGATGGTGCAGGACGCCCAGCGGTTCATGTCGGCCCTGATCCGGATGATCGCCGCGAGCGGAGTGATCACGGCTCTGCATCCGCTGATGCTGCCCTTGCTCCTCCTGGCCGTGCTCCCGGCCGGCGCCGGGGCCGTGCTGTCTGCCCGCGTCACCTACGAGACCCACTACCTCAACGTCGGTGACAGGAACGTCCGCTCGATGATGCGCTGGTGGGCGACGTACTCGCGCCACGGCGACGAGGTCCGTGCCAACGGCATGACCGGCTACCTCATCTACTGGTACCGCGCCCTGTCCGACCGGATCGACCGGCGCACCCTGACCGCGGCCCCGCGGATGCTGCGCATCGTGCTGGTCACCAGCGCCCTCGGCGGGCTCTTCCTGCTGGGCACGTGGGCCACCCTCGCCTGGCTGGCCACCACCGGCCGGGTCGCGCTGCCCGTCGCGGCGACGGCGGTGGTCGCCGTCCAGACCACGCTGGCCGCGCTCTCCCAGTCCGTCATCCATGGCGCCGCGATGTTCCATACCTCGCTCTACCTGGCGGACATGCGGTCGTTCCTCGACATGGCGGGTGAACGGGCTCCCCAACGCGGTGACTTGACGCTCCCCGAGCGCGTGGACCAGATCCGCCTCGACGAGGTCGTGTACCGCTACCCCGGCAAGGAGGAACCGGCCGTCGCGGGCGTGTCGCTCACCCTGCGACGCGGCGAGATCCTGGCCGTCGTCGGGGAGAACGGCTCGGGCAAGTCGACCCTGGCCAAGCTCTTCACCGGCATCCTCCTCGCCGACAAGGGCCGGGTCCTGTGGGACGGTGTCGATCTCGCCCAGGCAGACCCCGACTCCGTGTGGCAGCGCACCGCGCTCGTCCCGCAGAACTTCGCCTGCTGGCCCCTGCGCGCCCGCGAGAACATCACCCTCGGCCAGCCGAGGACGTACGACGACGGGCCGGTGTGGGACGTCGTCGACGCCGTGGGGATGCGCGAGGCGATCGAGGCACTGCCGCGACAGCTCGACACCTTGCTCGCCAAGGAGTTGTGGGGCGGCGCCGAACTCTCCGGCGGCCAGTGGCAACGGCTCGTGTGCGGCCGTGCGCTCTACCGGCGGACACCGCTCCTGATCCTGGACGAGCCGACCTCACAGATGGACGCGCGAGGCGAGCACGCGGTCTTCACGGAGATCAAGCAGATCGCGGCCGAGCGCATGACGATCGTCGTCACCCACCAGCTCGAGAACACCCGGCTCGCCGACCGCGTCCTCGTGATGGACAAGGGCCGCGTGATCGAACAGGGCACGTACGAGGATCTGGTGGGCGCCGGGGGCCTGTTCGCGGATCTCGTCGCACTGGCCAAGGACCGCTGACGAGGGTGCTGCCTTCCCGCCCTCAGTTTTTCCTTTCTGTGGACAAAGTATGGACGCGGTCCGACGCCGTCCCTACGCTGAGCGTCGCTTTGCCACATAGATCTGCGTAACCCCCGTAGGAACCACGCAGGAGGAAGAGTGAAGCCACGCCCCGAGCCGATATCCGGCACCACCCGCCGCAGGGCTCGAAGATCCACCGGTCTGCTGCTCACGGCGATGCTCTGCGGCGGGCTGGTGGTGCCCGCCGCAGGCGCCGAGGACGATCCGCGGCCGTTCGCCGACCTGCCGCCGCAGGAACCCGGCGTCACCCTGCGGGTGTTCGACATCCAGTCCCCGCTCAACAAGCTGTGCGACCTCAAGCCCGCCCAGACCCCGAACGTCGACAAGCTGATCCCGACCGCCGACTGGACCTCCACCGAGGGCTTCGGGTTCAGCAACAACTTCGTCTCGCAGATCACCGGCAATCTGAACGTGCCCGAAGCGGGCGCCTACGGCTTCCGGTTGATCAGCGACGACGGCTCACGCCTCTTCGTCGGCGACCAGCAGGTCATCGACCACGACGGAAAGCACGGCGCCGAGCCCAAGGACGGCGAGATCACGCTGAACGCCGGCTACCAGCCGCTGCGCATCGACCACTTCGACGCGGACGGCGAACAGCAGGTCACCCTGCAGTGGAAGCCGCCGGGAGCCGACGAGTTCAAGGTCGTGCCGAACTCGGTGCTCAGCACGGACGCCGACGTCGTCCGCGTCACCGCGCCCGGCCGCAAGGAGTGCGAGGGAGCGCTCGACACCCCCGGCGACGGCCTTCCGCTCACCGAGGTCAACCCCGGATACAAGCTGACGGACCTGCGCCCCAAGGGCTTCGAGCCCCAGGTGTCGGCGATGGACTGGCTGCCCGACGGACGGCTGGCGATCTCCACGTGGGGCGGCAGCACCGAGACGAAGGGCGAGGTGTACCTCCTCGACAACGTCACCGGTGACACCGGGCCCGACAAGGTCACGTACAAGAAGATCGCCGACGGGCTCAAGGAGCCGATGGGCATCAAGTACGTCGACGGCAAGCTGTACGTGTCGGAGAAGCACCAGCTGACCGAGTTGAACGACACCAACGGCGACGACGTCGCCGACGACAAGAAGAAGATCGCCGAGTGGCCCTACGGCGGAAACTTCCACGAGTTCGCCTTCGGACTGCTCTACGACAAGGGCGACTTCTATCTGAACCTCTCCGTCGCCATCGACTACGGCGGCGCGACCACCGACCCGCAGCCCGCCAAGAACCGCGGCACGACCATCAAGGTCAACAAGAAGACAGGCAAGGTCAGTTACATCGCCGGCGGCCTGCGCACCCCCAACGGCATCGGACGCGGCCCCTCCGGAGACCTCTTCGTCGCCGACAACCAAGGCGGCTGGCTCCCGGCGTCGAAGCTGGTGCACGTCAAACAGGACCGCTTCTTCAACCACTACATGAACCCCGAAGGCCCCTTCGACGACCAGCCGGTCACCAAGCCGGCCCTGTGGCTGCCACAGAACGAGATCGCCAACTCCCCCAGCACGCCGATGCAGTTGAAGAAGGGCCCCTTCGCCGGACAGATGGTCTTCGGTGACGTGACCTACGGCGGACTGCAGCGCGCCGACCTGGAGAAGGTCAAGGGCGAGTACCAGGGCGCCGTGTTCCGGCACACCCAGGGCCTTGAGTCCGGCATCACCCGGATCAGCGAAGGGCCCGACGGCGCCCTCTACACCGGCGGCCTGGGCGCGGACGGGAACTGGGGCCAGGCGGGCAAGCTCCGCTTCGGCCTGCAGAAGCTGACGCCGAACGGCAAGACGGCCTTCGACATGAAGACCATGCGCGCCACGTCCGACGGCTTCGAACTCACCTACACCAAGCCCCTGTCGGAGGAGACCGCGGCCAAGCTGACCAAGGGCGCGTACTCCGTGGAGCAGTGGCGCTACGCCCCGACCCCCGCCTACGGCGGCCCGAAGGTGGACGAGGAGTCGCTGCCGGTCACGTCGGCGAAGCTCTCCGACGACCGGCGCAAGGTCAAGCTCACCATCCCGGGGCTCAAGGCCGACCGTGTCGTCCACGTGCGCTCCCCGCGCCCGTTCTCCTCGTCCTCGGGCGAGCAGCTCTGGTCCACGGAGGCCTGGTACACGCTCAACGCCAAGCCGGGCCCTGCCGAGCCGGTCACCACGTACGACGCCGAATCGGCACGCCTGTCCGGCGGCGCGGGCACCGACACCGAGCACAGCGGCTTCACCGGCGCGGGCTTCGTCGACGGTTTCGGCGAGCAGGGCGCCAAGGCGAGCTTCGACCTCCAGGTGGACAAGGCGGGCAGCTACGACGTCGGGCTGCGGTACGCCAACGGCCCGCACCCCTTCACCGGCACCAAGACGCTCAGCGTCGGCGTCAACGACGGGGCGGCCAAGCAGACGAGCCTGCCGTCGACGGGACAGTGGAACCGCTGGTCCACCAAGACGGAGAAGCTCGAACTCCGCAAGGGCCGCAACACCATCACGTACTCGGTCGGGGCCGGGGACACCGGGCACGTCAATCTCGACGCGCTCGACGTGCGCCGTCCCGGGGCCCGGATCGACCTCTTCTCGGGCGGCAGCATCTCGTCGGCCTGGCAGCACACCGACGGGCGCAGCGCCGAGTGGCCGCACACCGCCGAGAAGTCCATGGAGGTCTGCTGCGGGGATCTGCGCACGAAGCAGCATTTCGGCGACTTCAAGCTGCACGTCGAGTTCCGTGTGCCGAAACTGCCGGACGACGTCACCGGGCAGGACCGCGGCAACAGCGGGGTCTATCTCCAGGAGCGGTACGAGGTGCAGATCCTGGACTCGTACGGCGTGGAGAAGCTCGCGAACAACGAGGCGGCGGCGATCTACCAGAAGAAGGCCGCCGACCTCAACGCCTCGAAGGCACCAGAGACTTGGCAGACGTACGACATCACCTTCCGTGCCGCCCGTTTCGACGCGGACGGCAAGAAGACGGCGGACGCCCGGGTCACGCTGGTGTGGAACGGCGAGAAGGTCCACGACGACGTGGCGATCGACGGCCCGACGGGCGCGGGTGACCCGGAGTCGGCGGCGGCGGGTGCGATCCGCCTCCAGGACCACGGCAACAAGGTCCGCTTCCGCGACGTATGGGTGGAGCCCCTGTCCTGACCGACTGTTCTGAGTGAGCCCTGCCGGCGGCCCCCAGCCGCCTGCAGGGCTCACTCAGTCGTCGATGCCCGAGCGCTCCACTCCCGCCACGATCCACCGCTGGAAGAACAGGAAGACCACGAGCAGCGGCACGATCGACACGGCCGCTGCGACGAACAGTTCGTGCAGCCGGATCACCTGTGACGTGGTGAACGACGACAGGGCCACCTGCACCGTCCACGCGTTCCGGTCCTGGCCGATGACCAGCGGCCACAGGAAGGAGTTCCAGGCGCCGATGAAGACGATCGTGCCCACGGCGGCGAAAACCGGCCGCGAGTTGGGCACGACCACCCTCCAGTATGTGCGCCAGTAGCCGAGCCCGTCGACTCGCGCCGCATCCTCCAACTCCCGGGGAAATCCCAGGAAGTACTGCCGGAAGATGAAGCAGGCGAACGCCGAGAACAGCGTCGGGATGATCAGGCCGCGCAGCGTCGAGATCCAGCCCAGCGAGGAGACCAGGACGAAGCTCGGCACGAAGGTCACGGACGCCGGGACCATCAGGGTGCCGAGGATCGCGTAGAACACCTTGTTCGCGTGGCGGTACGGGATGCGGGCCAGGCCGTAGCCGGCCAGCGAGGCAAGCAGCAGCGTGCCGGCGGTCGTCGCGACGGCGATGAGCGAGGAGTTGAGCAAGGAGCGCGCGAACGGCACCGATGTGTCGTCGAAGAGCTCCTTGACGTTCCCCCAGCGCAGCGTGGAGGGGAAGAAGGTCCACTCGGGCGAGGTGATGTCGCTCTCGGACGAGAGCCCGTTGCGCACCAGGAGGTAGAAGGGGATCAGGAAAAGCAGCGCGAGGGCGATCAGCAGCGAGAGCCGCAGCGCGCGGCCCGCCCTGACCCTCGCGTCGCCCCTCAGGTGGTCTCTCATTCCGCCTCCTTCCTGCCGAGCCCGAACCACTTCGCCTGCCCCACCGTCACCACGGCGATGATGAGGGCGAGCAGGACGGCGCCCGCGCTGCCGAGGCCGAGGTTCTGACCCTGCCCGAGGGCCGTGTAGTAGAGGTAGACGAGCGGGGGTCTGGCGTAGGGCGGATAGCCGCGGGAGTCCGACAGCAGGTTGTAGAACTCGTCGAACGCCTGGAAGGCGTTGATGACGAGCAGCAGCACGACCGCCACGGACGTGGCCCGCAGCTGTGGGAACGTGATGTGCCTAAAGACCTGCCAGCCGGGCCGCGCCCCGTCCACGGCCGCCGCCTCGTAGAGGGTGGGGCTGATCCGCTGCAGGCCCGCGAGGAAGAGCACCATGTAGAAGCCCGCCTGGAGCCAGAGCCGCACGGTGACGATGACGGCCCAGTACCAGGGCGGGTCGGTGGTCGAGAGCCAGGCGATCTGGTCGGCGCCGAACCAGCCGAGGACGGTGTTGGCGAGCCCGAACCGGACCCCGTTGAAGATCGACATCTTCCAGATGAGCGCGGCCACGACGTAGGAGCAGGCCGCGGGCAGGAAGAAGACCGAGCGGAAGAACGCCTGGGCGCTGCGCTGGCGGTGGACCATGAGGGCGAGGGCGAGGGAGAGCGCGTAGGTCGCGGGCACGATGAAGAGCGAGAAGACGAGGAAGGTCCACAGGCTGTCGGTGAACGCCTCGTTCCGCAGCATCTCCGCGTAGTTGCCGAGGCCGACGAAATCGCTCGGGGTGACGGTGTTGTGGGCGTCGAAGAAGCTGAGGTAGACGCTCCAGCCGAGCGGGATGTACGTGAAGACGCCGAGGCCGAGCAGGAAGGGCCCGACGAACACCCAGAACCAGAGGGTGCGGTTCTGGTGGCCCCACAACTTCCTTCGCCCTGTTGCTTTTTGCTCGCGAGGGGCTGCTGTGGTCACGACTTCTTCTTCACCCGGTCGAGCTCGGCGGACACCTTCCGTACGACCTTCTTGAGCTCGCTCTCAGGGTTCGCGCCGTCCTTGATGATGCGGCTGAGGGCGTCCTGGTAGGCGCTTCTGGCGGCCGGGGTCCACAGGAGGGGTTCGGCATGGCCGTAGTCCGTGGTGTAGCGGACGGCGTCGGCCGCCGCGCCCTTCCTGAGCTTCTCGGCCTTCTTCGCCAGGGACATGCGGGCCGGGATGTGGAATCCGTAGGAGAGGGCGAAGTCCTCCTGGCGATCGGTGCTGTCGATCCACAGCCACTTGAGGAAGTCCTTGCCGGCCTTCTGGTGCTTGCTGCGGGTGCTGACCGCTGCGGCGTACGCACCGACCGGCACCGCGGGCCTGCCCCCGGCTCCGTCCTTCGGGAACGGCAGGACGCCGAAGTCGTCGCCGAGTTCCTTCTGCACGGTGGGCAGCGCCCACAGTCCCGACCACTGCATGGCGGTCAGACCCTGGACGAACGCCGAGGGGTCGGACCAGTCGGCGGGCGCGCCCAGGAGCAGCGACTTGTCGGCGTACAGCCGGTTGATCTTGCCGAGGGCGCGGGCGGCGGCCGGGTCATCGAAGCCGACCTCGCCGTCGGCGGTGACGAGTTCGAGGCCGGCCGCGTAGAGGGGTGTGCCGCCCAGGACGCCGGCGCCGCCGTCATTGCCCAGGAAGAGCCCCTTCGTCTTCTTCGAGGTGAGCTTCATCGCTGCGTCCACGAGCTCGTCGAGGGTCTTCGGCGGGCGGACACCGGCGTCGGCGAGCAGGCTCTTGCGGTAGTAGAGCATCTGCATGTCGATGACCTGCGGGATGCCCCAGATCTTGCCGTCGTACGTCTTCGGGGCGAGAACGGCCGGATTGAAGTCATCCTTGACGCCGTCGAACAGCTCGGTGAGATCGGCGACCTGCTTGCCCTGGATCTGGTCGAGGGTGGGCCCGTTGACCTCGAAGACGTCAGGTCCGGAGTCCGTGAGGAGTGCGGCCGCGGTCTGTTCGTCGTAGTTGCCGGGCCGCCACTGGACGGTGACGTTCGCCTTCTTGTAGGCGGTGGCGTACTTCTTGACGGCCTGCTCGGTGCCCTGCTCGCCGTACTGGTGATACCACTGCGACAGCTTCGGCCCGACACCCGAACCACCGTCATCGCGGCCGGTATTGGAGCCACATGCACTGAGCAGCCCGACCGCCGCACCCGCCCCGAGCAGTCCCCTGCGGCTGATGGTCATGAAAAGTCCCCCTGTCCGGCGTGCGGCTGATTCCAAAGACCCAACGATCAACCATGCAGGCGGATTACGACAGGGGGCCTCCCCGCGGTCCGGGCGAGTCCGGCAAGGACATCGCACCGTCGGCGGCAGCCCCTGCGGGCACGCGCCTGCGCTCGCTGCACGCCTTGCAGAACTCCAGGCACACCCAGATGCCCACGGCGCCGACGGTGGCGAGGATGGTGATGCCGACGATGAACGGGATGATCATGCGACGAGAGTAGCCCCGAGCCATACGGTGTCAGGCGCGGGAGCGGGTCCTCTTCGCGCGTGCCTTTCGGGCCTCTCGGGAGTCCATGTAGGCAAGGGCGATCACCAGCAGCGGGGAAACGAACCAGAGCAGCGCGACGCGCAGGGCACCATCCGTGAGACCGGCGACCATGGCGATCACCACCCCGGCCACAATGAACCCGATGAACTGCCGCCAGGAGTCGTAGCCCCCGAACCCGGCCCTCATGGGGGTCATCTCGTCGTCATCGTCCTCGCCCAACTCGTCCAGCGCGGCGCGCCCGGGACGTCTTCGCCCCTCCAACTGGGCCTGACGCCACGCGAAGAACCACCGCCCCAGGGCGTAGAGGGCCAATGCGCCGAGGAGGATCCACCACTCGGTCGAGCTGTCGGGAAGAGATCGCGCCATAGTCATGAACCTCGGTTGCCCCCGCCGCAGGGGAGTAGCCGATTCCGTATCCGCGACGGCTTTAGCTCCTCATCGCCGAGAGACTTGCTCGATGGCCTCCAGCACCTGGCGGGTGCCATCCTCACCGGCGATGGCCGTGGCCGTTTCGTGGGTGCGGGCGCGCAGGGCGGGGCTGTGGACGGCTGTGGTGATCGCCTGCGTGAGACGTTCCGCGGTCAGGCGCTGGAAGCGCAGCGGACGCGGTGAAAGGCCCAGCGTGTGCAGGCGCGTGGCCCAGAAGTGCTGATCCAACTGGACCGGTACGGGGACGGAGGGGACCCCGGCGCGCAGCCCGGCTGCGGTGGTGCCCGCACCGGCGTGGTGGATGACCGCGGCCGTCCTGGGAAACAGCCACGCGTGGGGGACCTCCCGCACGGTGATCAAGTCGTCGTTCTCCGCGTGCAGACCGCTCCAGCCGGCCTGGATGATGCCGCGTACCTTCGCGCGGCGCAGGGCCTCGGCCAGCAAGGTGCTCAGCCGTTCGGAGTCGGCGGTGACGAAGCTGCCGAAGCCCGCGAACACCGGCGGTGTGCCCGAGTCGAGGAAGTCGAGGAGGCGGGGCTCCGGCTTCCAGTCCGGCGGGGTCTGCGGCCACCAGTAGCCGCCCACCTCGTGACCCGACGGCCAGTCCGTGGGGCGGGGGACGATCCGTGGGCTGAAGCCGTGCAGGACGGTACGCCCGCGGGGCAGACTCAGCGGGCCGCTGAACCTCTGTCGCGGCAGCCCCAGTTCGCGACGCAGGGCGCTGACCGCGGGGGCGAAGATCGGGTCGCTGCCGAGCCACAGGGCCTGGGAGGCCAGACGGTTGCCGCGCGGCCCGAAGGAACGGGCGCCGGTGATGAGCGGCGGGAAAGCACCCGTGGGATGGACCGGCTGAAGATAGACCCCCATGCTCGGCAGGCCCAGCGCCTCGCCGAGCGCCGCGCACATGGGGTCGGTGACCGTGGAGCTCAGCACCACGTCGGTGCCCTCGCGCACGGCGTCCGCGACGCCGGCCGTCAACCGGGGCATGAACGCCCGTGCCATACGCATCAGTCGCGCCATGGCCACGGGTGGGCTGACCGCTCTGGCCAGACCCTGGCCGACCTGCGAGGCCAGTTCCTGCCGTGGGTCGACGGGCAGGGGCCGATAGCCGAGTCCGTGGGAGGCCACCGCCTGTTCGAAGCGCTCATGGGTGGCCAGGACCACCTCGTGGCCTGCCGCGCGCAGCCGCACGCCAAGTCCGGTGTAGGGGGCGACATCGCCCCAGCTTCCCGCGGTCACGATCAATACGCGCACCGCGTCAGGATGTCAGACCGGGGGCACCCCACCGGGCGCGACAGACGTGCACAATCGGCTGACTGTCGAGAGATCGGAGTGTGGGACTGTGACGACGCGTCGGACAGTGATCAAGGCGATGGGGACCGGGACGTTGGCGACCGGGCTCTCCACGCCTGCCTCGCCCGCCTCGGCCGCCTCCCGTACGGCGAGAGCCGACGTACTGATGGTGGTGGAGAAGAGCGGCCACGCGGTCAGTTTCTACGATGCCGATTCGGGACAGCGCCAGGAGACCGTCGGACTGCCCGAATATCCGCACGAGATGGTCGTCGACTCGCGCAGGCGATTCGCCTACGTCGGGCACTACGGAGTGCGCATGGCGTCGACCGTCGGCGAGGGCGGTGCCGCTGTCTTCGTCATCGATCTGGCCGAGCGGTCCCTGGCCCGGACGATCGACACCCGCCCCTTCCGTCGCATCCACGGCATGGGCATCGACCGTCATGACCGGCTGTACGCACTGAGCGAGGAGAGGGCGCTTCTGCTCGGCTTCGACGACCCGTCCACCGACCTCGCGCCCACCAGGGCGGTGCCCACCCACGGGGTGAAGACCCACCTGTTCTCACTCAGCCGTGACGGCGAACGCGCCTATGTCACCGGGCTGTTGTCCCACACGGTGAGCCTCGTGCGCCCGCACGACGCCTCGGCCCCGCCGCTCCTGGTCACACCGGGCCAACTGCCCGAGAGCAGCTGTCTGAGCCGGGACGAGAAGACGCTGTTCGTCGGTGCCCGCAAGAGCTCCGCACTGGTCGCGATAGACGCCCGCACCATGAAGGTGCGACGCACCAGGAAGACGGGCGGGGACCCCTTGCGGGTCTACACGCTCGACGACGAACGGCTGTTGGTGACGGACATCGTCGCCAACACCCTCACCGTCTGGAGCACCGACCTGCGGCGTATCCGCTCCCTCGACCTCGACGGCACCCCGTCGGCGGTGACGCTCCACCCGAGCAAGCCGCTCGCGTACGTGTCTCTCTTGGGCACCAACCGGATCGCCGTCGTCGACTTGGACCGCTTCGCCGTCGTGAACGGCTTCGCCACCCAGTTGGAACCGGACGCCTCAGCACTGCTGCCTGCTCCTTCCCGAACCTGACCGGCTTCAGCCCCTCAGCGCTTCAGGCTGACGATCACCGACCTGCTCAAGGAGTTGGCCCCCTGGGAGACAGCGACGGAGCCGATGCCGATGATCTTGTCGGTGCCGGGGACCGCCGTGATGGCGTCGAGCCGCAGTGACTGCTCGGAGTCGGCCCTGATTCCGTCCGTACTCGGCAGCTCTGCGCGAGCGATCCCCGTGCAGTCGCCGTCCGCGGTGAGGTAGTGGCCGGCACCGAACACCCTCCCGCGCTCGCCGTCGCGGATCGCGCGGCCTCGGTCGGCGCACGGTCCTTCGGCGTCGGGCAGCTTGAGCCAGCGGGTTCCGTCCCAGCGGAGGCGGATGTCCGCGTCAGCGGGCTCGGGATGCTGCTCGCCGTGGTTGAAGGTGTGCTCGCCGTAGACGCGGACGTCGCCCTTCGCCCGGGAGACGACATCGGTGAGCAGGGCCTGGGCCTCGGGCGGCGAAGGGGCCGGGAAGTGGTAGTCCGGCATGCGTACGGGCTTCCAGGCTCGGCCGTCCCAGTGTGCGGCGGCGGGCTGCGTGAGCTCCGGCCCTCGCGTGCTGGTTTCCTCGACATTCTGGTGTCCGACCGCCCACAGGTCGTCGGGCGCGACGCCGTCCAGCGCGACGGCGGTGACAGGCAAATGCGTGACCTTCCAACGCGTGCCGTTCCAGTGATGTGCCGTGCCTTCATCTCCCAGGACCCAGATGTCGTCCGCGGCGAACGCCCGTACGTCGGTGGCCCGGTGGCCTTCGGGCAGATCGGGCAGGGCAGTCCAGCGGGTGCCGTTCCAGTGAGCTGTCCTCGGCGCGTTCAGGTTCTGCAGGCTTGCCGTCAGGAGAAAGCCGCCGGAGTCCACCGCGTCGAAGCGTGCGTTGTAGACGCTGTCACCTAACGCCGAAGGCATCGGGCGGCGCTGCCATCTCTCGCCGTCGTAGTGCAGGAGGAATCCGTCGGCCGCCGCGTCGCCAGAGATGCCGACGGCGCGGGTGGCGTTGCCCGCTACCCAGACGTCGTCCCCGGCAGTCGCCGTCACATCGGACAGATGGCCGGTGCCCGCGTCGTCGAAGACCTCGTCGTACGTCCACTGCGCATCGGAGTCACTCGTCGCACGTATCGCGACCACGGCCACGAAGAGGAGCAACAGCGCGATCAGCGTCCCGTTGACCTTGACCATGCGCGCGTTGACGTCCATGCCCCTCCCCCGGCCCAGCCTACTTCGGCATGGTGCACGCGGGGGGGGGGGGGGGGGGGGGGCCGCGTCCGCACGCCCGGCGACCGGAACGGCACCCCTGCTAATCTGATCGTTATGGCACTAGGTATCTGGTCGCAGAAGGTTCGCTCCGCCCGCTGACGGCGGCGCCTTCTCCCTGTTGAATTCGCCGCCGTTCCGGTTCTCGCCGGGCGGCTGTTCTTGCTGCCCGGCTCCACTGCGAGCTGCGGAGCATCTGTTGAACCTCTCTCCTTTCCCCCGTACCCCCCATCTCCCCGTAGCCGTGTCCCAGCCCGTCGATGCGGGCGGCAGTGCGCACGTCCGCGCCCAGGGCGTCGTCGTCACCCGTGGGTCCCGGCGTGTCCTGGACGACGTCTCGGTCACGCTCTCCGCGCGCTCACGTATCGCCGTCGTGGGCGAGAACGGCCGGGGCAAGACGACGTTGCTGCACGTCCTTGCCGGACTGATCGCGCCCGATGAGGGCACCGTGCACCGGGCCGGGACGATCGGCCTCGCTCGCCAGGAGCTGTCCGTGCGCGACGGGGAGACCGTCGGCACCCTGACCACCCAGGCGCTGGCCGCATCGCTCGCGGCCCTCGCCGCACTGGACGAGGCGACCCTCGCCATGACCGAGGGCGACGCCTCCGCCGACGACCGCTATGCCGCGGCGCTCGACGCCGCCACCCGGCTCGACGCGTGGGACGCCGAACGCCGCGTCGATGTGGCCCTGGAGGCGCTGAACGCCTGCACCGACCGCGACCGTCTCCTGTCGACGCTCTCGGTCGGGCAGCGTTACCGGGTCCGTCTCGCGTGCCTGCTCGGCGCGCGGCACGACATCCTGCTGCTCGACGAACCCACCAATCACCTCGACGCGGGTGGCCTGGACTTCCTGACCCGCAGGCTGCGCGAGCACGACGGCGGCCTCGCTGTCGTCAGCCACGACCGGGCGCTGCTGCGCGATGTCGCGAACCGCTTCCTGGACCTCGATCCGTCCCGTGACGGCAAGCCACGTCTCTACGCCGGCGGTTATGAGGCCTGGCAGCACGCCCGGCGCCGCGACCGGGAGCGCTGGGAGCAGGACCATGAGGAGCAGCAGGCCGAACACCGGCGGCTGCACGACGCCGTCTCGGCGGCCCGTGACCGGCTCTCCACGGGCTGGCGGCCCGACAAGGGGACCGGCAAGCACCAGCGCCAGTCCCGCGCCCCCGGCGTCGTACAGGCCCTGAAGCGGCAGCAGGACGCCCTGGAGGCGCACCGGATCGACGTCCCACAGCCTCCGCCGATGTTGCGGTGGCCGGACCTCGGTGTCCGGCGGGGCGCGCCGCAGCTGCGGGCGCACGGCGTCGCGGTCGGGGGGCGGCTGGACGAGCCGGTCGACCTGACCCTTGACGCCGGCGACCGGCTCCTTGTCACCGGGCCCAACGGCGCCGGTAAGTCCACGCTGCTCGCGGTGCTCTCCGGTTCCCTCGCGCCCACGCACGGTCACCTGTGGACGGCGAAGGGAGTCAGGATCGTGCAGGTCACCCAGGAGACAGCCCAGCAGGACCCCGACCTCACCGCTCACGAGGTGCACACCCGCCATGTGGGGCGGCTGGTGGCCGGTGGGGCGATCCGCGATGCTGAAGCCGTTCCGCTCGGGGCACTCGGTCTGCTGGATGCCGAGGCGCTGCGCACGCCGGTCGGGCGCATGTCGCAGGGCCAGCAGCGGCGTCTCGACCTCGCGCTCGCGCTGGCCGGCCGGCCCGGCCTGATCCTGCTCGACGAGCCCACCAACCACCTGTCGGCGACGCTGGTCGACGAGTTGACCGACGCGCTGCGCGCCACGAGTGCCACCGTGGTCGTCGCGACGCACGACCGGCAGCTGCTGCGGGACCTTGCGCACTGGCCGCATCTGGAGGTGGGCAGACCCCCGGGCGCCGGGATCTGACGCGGCCCGGCCCCAACCCTCCGTGCGCCGCTAAAGCCAGTCGTGTTCCCGCGCGTAACGCGCCGCTTCGTGCCGGGTGCGTGTCTGGGTCTTCTGCATGGCGTTCGAGAGGTAGTTGCGTACGGTGCCTTGCGCAAGGCTGAGACGGACGGCGATATCAGCGACGGAGTACCCCTCACCGGTCACCCGCAGTACGTCGATCTCCCGGTCGGTGAGGGGGCAGTCGTCGACGACGGCGAGCGCGGAGACGTCCGGGTCGATCCAGCGTTTGCCCTCGTGCAGGGTCGCGATGACCGACGTGATGTGCGCGGGCTCCGCCGACTTGCTGACGAAGCCCTGGACGCCCAGCTTCAGCGCCTTGCGAAGCACCCCGGGCCTGGCGTGGCGGGTCAGCATGAGGATCACCTGGCTTGGCTGCGTGCGGCGGATCTCGGCGACGGCGCCGAGTCCGTCCACGCCGGGCATCTCCAGGTCGATGACGAGCACGTCGGGCCGGTGGCGCAGGGTGGCCTCGATCGCCGATGTGCCGTCCTGCGCTTCGGCGAGCACGGTGATGTCGCCTTCGAGCGGCAGCAGAGCCGCGAGCGCCTTGCGGAGCAGTACCTCGTCGTCGGCGAGCACCACGGTGGTCATCGGTCGTCCTCCCGCGCCACGAAGGCGGGTGTCGCTGATCCGGGGCGGGGGAACGCGGCAGCGGTGACGAAGCAACCGTCCTTCTGTTCCACCGTCAGCTCGCCTCCGTTGTCGCCCACGCGTTCCGTGAGGGTGGCCAGGCCACCGAGCCTCGGGAGGGGGCCTATGGGTGCGCCGTCGTTGACGATGCTGATGCCCGATGCGGAGAGAGTGATCCGCACCCGGGTGGCTTCCGCGTGGCGCAGGATGTTGGTCGTCGTCTCACGGAGCACCTGGCCGAGCAGCCCGTTGACTCTATCGTCCACGTCAGCCTCGCGGTTGACGCGCACGCGGATACCCGCGGCCTCGAAGAGGTTCTTCGCGTTCTCCAACTCCACGGACAAGTTGAGCCGCCGTTGCGCGTAGGCGAGCTCCTTGGTCTGGGTGATGGTGTCGCTGACCAGGGCGTGCACCTCGCGTAGTTCCTCCTGTACGCGTGCGATGTCGCTGTGCACCAGTTTCTCGGCCAGCGTGATCTTCAGTTTCACCACGTGCAGGGTGTGGCCCTGCATGTCATGCAGATCGCTGGCGAATCGGATGCGCTCCCGGATGACGGCCAGCTCCGCGTCGCGTTCCCGGGACTGTTCGATGACCTGGTAGAAGCGCTGGTTGACGACCATGAGGCCCGTCGCCGCCAGCGTGATGCCCGTCGGCAGGAGGACGAAGAGGATCAGCACGCGCCAGACGTCGTCCGGCTCTTCGAGGAGCCTCGCCGCGCCCACCCCGGCGATGAACGCAGCAAGACCCAGGGTCACCGCGCCTCGGTGGCGGGGCAGCTGGGAGATGAAGTAGGGGGCCACGACCGTGATGCCGTAGCAAGCCGTGCGGCTGTCGGTCACCAGCACCCCGAGCACCCACACGGCAGCCGTGACGATCAGGCAGGGCAGCACGACACGGGAGGTGTCGCCCGCCGTCCACCGCTCGACGACCACCAGGCCCGCCACCACCCCCAGGGTCAGCACGACGGCCTCCCCCCAGGACCGGGCATCGACCGCCACCAGGACCGCGCCCACGACAACCAGCGGCGGGATGAACATCGTGAGGTTGACGGCGCGCAGCCGCCCCTGTGTGGTCCGGGCGTGCTCGGCCGCCGCCGTCTGTGCCGCCCGGAGGGTTGGCCTCACCGTTGGCCTCACCGGCCGTCGTCCGTGAGCGCGGCGGGCAGTCTGTGCCCGCGGGCCACCAGGGCGCTCGCCACGGCGAGGGACGCGGCGGTCGCGGCCGTCCGCATCGCCCACTGGCTGTTCCGGGACCACAGCTGCATGGCGTCAGGATAGGGGCTCGCGCCGAGGCAGGAGAGGGCGAGCGCCGCGCTGACCAGGGGGAAGACGGGCGTGGGGGCCGTCAGCACAGGGCGCGGGGGCCTGGTTTCCATGGGCGGTTCTCCGGGGTCGCACGGCAGCGTCTGCCCGCAGTATTTGTCGCGCTCCGTGGGCGGCACCAGTGACACCGCGTCATGGGTGCGCCCCGAGAAATGTCACGGCTCGGTGGTGACACCACGCCCCTGCCGGGTCCGCGTGCGGCAGGCTGAGATGGATGCATGACCTCGACACCAGTCATCGACGTTGACCGTCTCAACCTCAGCTACGGCGACTTCCATGCCGTGAAAGACCTGTCCTTCCAGGTGAACAAGGGGGAGCTCTACGCGCTGCTCGGCACCAACGGGGCCGGCAAGACCTCGACCCTGGAGACCATCGAAGGCCACCGTACGGCGACCTCGGGCACCGTGCGGGTGTTCGGGCAGAGCCCGCTCGACCGGCGCTCCGTGCGGCCCAGAATGGGCATCATGCTGCAGGAGAGCGGCTTCACCCCGGATCTGACGGTGAAGGAATCGATCCGGCTGATCGGCAGCCTCTCGCAGCGCGAGGACCGGGTCGAGCGCGTACTGAGCATCGTCGACCTGACCCACAAGGCAGGCACCAAGGTCTCCCAGCTCTCCGGCGGCGAGAAGCGGCGTCTCGACTTCGCGACCGCCGTGTACGGAAGCCCTGAGCTGATCTTCCTGGACGAGCCGACCACCGGCCTGGACATCCAGTCCCGTGACGCCCTGTGGGACGCCGTGGACAAGCTGCGCGATGACGGCTCCACCATCGTGCTCACCACGCACTACCTGGAGGAGGCACAGCAGCGCGCCGATCGCGTCGGGCTCATGCACCAGGGCGCCTTCCACCAGGAAGGGACCGTCGCCGAGCTGACGCGGACGCTGCCCGCCGCCATCAGCTTCTTCCTGACGCCCGCTGCACCGGCTCTGCCGCTGCAGGCCATGCGCGAGAGCGACGGCAAGGTGCTCGTCGAGACCTTCGGTCTGCAGAAGGATCTCCGCATCCTGCTCGGCTGGGCGCACGCCAACGGGGTGGAGCTGCGCGAACTTCAGGCCGGGCCGACGCGGCTTGATGACGTCTTCCGCGCCATCGGCACGACACAGAGCCCGTAGCCCACCCCGCAGTTGCCATCAACCCGCCCCCCGGAACCTCCCCAGAAGAGGACCCTCACGATGTATGCCATCGCTCTGAGCGAGCTCACCCAGATCTTTCGGAACCGGTTGGTCCTGCTCAACAGCTTCATCATTCCCGTGGCCGTCTGCGTGTTCTTCGTCTACCAACACGAGACCTTCGCGGACCTACGCAGCCTCGGATACATCGCGGCGGTGGTGATGTTCACCGTGTCCGCCTTCGGGCTCTACGCCTCCACGGTGACCACGCTCGCCTCGCGCCGACAGACCCTCTTCCTCAAGCGACTGCGCTCCACCCCCGCGAGCGACGCCGGCATTCTCACGGGACTCGTGCTTCCGGTCACCGTCCTCGCGCTGGTCCAGGTGGGCGCGATCCTCGCCGTGCTGGCCGCTGTCGCCGGCAAGCCGGACAACGCGCTCCTCCTTGCGGTCGCGGTGCTCTCGACGGTGCTCATGATGCTCGCCCTAGGGCTGGCCACCGCGGGCCTGACCAACTCCCCCGAGCATGCCCAGGTGACGACGCTGCCCATCAGCCTGGGCGCCATCGCCGTCACCAACTGGGTGGCCATCACCGGGACCGAGGAGCTGACGCTGCTCAAGCGGTTGCTCCCCGGCGGCTCGGCCACCGAACTCGTCCTCAACGCCTGGAACGGCGGCGTTCCCGTGGCCGAATCCCTGCCGCTGCTCCTCCCCACCCTCAGCTGGGTCATAGTCTCAGCAGCTCTGGCCGCCCGCCTCTTCCGCTGGGAACCGCGCCGGTGACAGGACCGCGGAGTCACCGAGGAGGCGGAGTCACCGAGGAGGCTGACCTTCGCGCAACCGGTCCCGTACCTCCGGCAGTTGATCGAACCCAGCTGCCCGATAAGTGGCGACGGCTCCGGCGTTCGAGCTCGGCGTGCAGACCAGCGCACTGGACGAGCCCATCTCCTGGAGTGCGGCGGCCGCGGCGACGCACATCGCCGTGCCGTAGCCGTGACCGCGGTGCGCCCGGTGTACGCCCATCGGCTCGAGGATCCCCGGCCGCCCCGGACCGGCCGACCACACGGCCACCGCCGCCACGGCCTCGCCCTGGTCGTCGTGGGCGACCAGGGAGCGAGCGGCGGCGTACGGCGATCCGGTCGCCATCACCTGCCAGCGCTCGCCCGTGTACCTCGCCCCCTCGAACGCCGCCTGGAGTACGGCGGCGAACACGTGGGCCCGCTCCGGGCCGATCGCCTCGATCCGCACTTCGGGGCCCTTCACCGGCTCGGTGAGGTCGCGGCGCAGCGGCGTCCACGGCTCGCCGGTGGGCCAGCCGTCCTCGGCCAGCAGTTCCTGGACCAACGCGTCCATCGGCGCCTCGATGTTCGCCTCGCCGTCAGGGAGTACGCCACGCTCCGGCGCGGACACGTCCCGCACCAACTGCCGCGCCAGCTCCTCGTCCTGCCGGGCGTCCGGCGCGATCGTCAGCCGCAACAGCCCCGGGCCGTCGAGCAGTCCGATCGCGAGGATCCGCCCACCCCGGCTCCACGTCCGGACCGCCGCGGCCGTCGCTTCCGCACCTGACCGCCAGAACCAGCCCAGGTCCCCCGGATGCAATTGCATCGGCGCCCCCTCGCGCTGCCACTCCCGCAGCACGCCCACAGCCTCGTCCAGCCCCTCGACTCCCGGCACACTCAACACAATCGCCATGCCACCGATGACACATCACCGGACCGACTGCCCGCACCTGGTTTTCGACCGACGGGTGTTATGACCGTTTCACGCTGTGTCGATGTGCAGGATCCGAAAGCGGCCAGGTTCCGCCGGGTCTCGGTCGACCACCTGGATCGGCGTCCCGGTCCACTGCCAGACACTGATGCCCGGCGTACGGGAGAGCTGGATCTGCCCGCGGGTCCCTTCGACCGCGACGCGCGGCCAGAGTTCGGCAATGCGTGTCCGGTCCGCGCCTTGGGAGCGCAGGACTTCGGCCAGGACGGCGACGGTGTCGTAACCCTCGAAGGCGACGAAGGAGGGCGCCGCACCCAGCCGCTCGCGGAGGACCGTCGCGACTCGTGCGCCGAGTGGGCTGAGGCGCTCGGGCAGGTAGCGAAGGAAGGGGATCGCGGCGCCGTCGTCGCCCAGGAGCGCCGCCCATTCGGCGAACTCCGGCTGTCCGGCCGGAGCGCCGATCTGCATCTCCGCGAGACGGGGGTCGCGGCGGACGGCCTTGACGATCGGTACGGCCGGCTCCGGGTGACCGACCAGCAGGAGGAGCGCTGTCGCTTCCTGGTCGACGAGCGCGTCACACACGGCGGCGGGGGCGAGCGCGCTCATGTCGAGTTCGACGACGGTGCCGCCGCGAGGAGCGAGGTGATCCCGCAGAATGCGCGTCCCAGCTGCCCAGTAGACGCTCGGCTGGGTCGCCACGGCGATGCGGCTGTGGCCCGCGCCGAGCAGGAAGTCCGCGTAGACCCGCCACCCTCGGGACTGCGGCGGGGACAGGCGCGCGACCCATCGCGTCGGCTGATCGGTGAGCGCGTCGAGAACCGACGACGAGCAGAGGTACGGCAGGCCGAGTGCGTCGGCCCGCCCGGCAGCCGCACGAGCCACGACGCTGTGGTACTCCCCCACCACGGCGGCCACGCCCAGAGCAGCCAGTTCGTCCACGGCCGCCGCGGCTTTGAGCGGATCGGCAGCGGTGTCCCTGACCACCAGTTCGAGTGGCTTTCCGGCGATCCCGCCGACGTCATTCACCTCGCGAACGGCCAGTTCGAGCCCTGCGAGCAGGTGCCGGCCCGCCTCGATCCAGCCGGGCCGGGTCAGCGGGACGAGAGCGCCGATGCGAACGGACGGAACGTCAGTGATCATGCCGGACATTGCATCCACCGTCGCCGCCCACGGGCAACCGATTTCCGCCATCTCCTTTCGTACGCTAAAGTCGATCTTGAGCCTGCGGCCGGAGAACTCCTGGCAGCGGGCCCGGCGTTGGTCGTCCAAGGAAAGACGCCCCGCTTCCTGCGGGGAAATGCAGGTGCAAGGCCTGCCCAGCGCTCAAGGCGAAGCCCCGGACTTCAGCACGAAGTCCGGGGCTTTCTGCTGTCCCACTACGCCACCCTCAGTGCGGCCGCCAGCTCCTCCAGACTCTCCACCTGCAGGTCGAAGGTGTCGGTGCTTCGCGGCGGATCCCCCAACGGCCGCCGCACATACGCCGCCCGCATCCCCGCCGCTTGCGCCCCTCGCAGGTCCCACGCATGCGCGGCGACCATCAGCACCCGCTCAGCCGGACACCCCGCCGCCTCGATCGCGAGCCGGTAGACCTCCGGTGCGGGCTTGTACGCCCGCACCTCCTCGCCGGACAACGCCTGATGCCAACGCAGCCCCGCGTAAGCGTTCAACCGCAGCAGCACCCCCCGGCTGGCATGCGACAGTCCCAGCACCGGAAACCGCCCCGCAAGCCGCGCGAGCCCGGCAACGGAATCTGGCCACGGCTTCAGCCGTTGCGATGCCCCGGCCAGGCGCCCGATGGCCACCGGATCGCTCAGCCCGGCGTACTCGGCCACGCGCTCGGCCGCCTCCCGATCGATGACCTCACTGTTCGCGTACGTCCGCCTTCCGTCCCCGATACGCCGTTGCTCACGCTCGACGTGCTCCCGCCAGACCGTGAGCAGACGGTCCACGGACGCCCCGTCGGCGGAGGCGGGCAGCGCCTCGCGAAGGGCCGCCCGCAACCCTCCCGACTCGTCCACCATCGTCCCCAGCACGTCGAAGACGACCACCTCGACATCGCCTGTACTCGGCATCCGCTCTCCTCCTCGCAGCAGTTGGGCGTGACGAGAGCTCCGCGGACCGCGCCCCGCACGTCACCGGCTGAACAGGTGACGAGTCTTGCCCCGACCCGCGTCACCGGTCAAGATGGTGACGTGCACTTCGCCTTTGTGAGCGGCAATCCCGCCCTTGACCTGGTCGCCACCGTGGAATCCCGCCGCGATCAGCCCCGCGACCTCCTGACCACGCCCGGGGACCTCGAACAGTGGATGCAGGCCTGCGACGAGCTCCCGGATCAGGTCAGCGCCGACGCCACGGCCCTCGCCGATGCCCTGCGGCTCCGTGAGGCCATCCACCAACTCGCCCTCGACCGCATGCACGGACGCCGCTACGAGCCTGCCGGTCTGGACATCCTCAACAACGCCGCCGCCGGACCACCCCCGGCTCTCCACCTCCGCGACACGGGCATCCGCCGGACGGGAGATGTCGCCTCCGCGCTCGCCCACGTCGCCCGGCGCGCCATCACCCTGCTCGCCGATCCCCGCACCTGCCTCAAGGAGTGCGGCCGCCCGAGCTGCACCCGCCTGTACCTCGACCGCTCCCGCGGCACGCGCCGTACGTGGTGCGGCATGCAGGCGTGCGGAAATCGCGTCAAGGCCGCCGCCTACCGAGCCCGCAAACACACCACCCCGTGAAGCACGATCACCCCGAGACCGAGGCTCAGCCGCAGGCGCTGGGCTGCGAAGCCGGACAGAGGGGTCGTACTACCCTTCCAGCGTGACAAACCCCTCCCCACCCCCTGGCGCGCGATGGGACGCCCGCGACAGCGCGGCCGGCGCGACCCGTCCGGCCAACCAGGGGCGGCGGGTGGCGGCACGCAATCGCGCCGCCCTGATCGCCGCCGCCCGCGAGGTCTTCGCCGAGCTGGGTCTTGACGCACCGCTGTCGGCCGTCGCGCGCCGCGCCGGGGTCGGACAGGGCAGCCTCTACCGGCATTTCGCCGACCGGGTCGCGCTGGCCTCGGCGGTCCTGGACGAGAACGTCCAGCAGATCGAACAGGCCGCGGACGAGCCCGACGCGAGCCCGGCGAGCGTCCTGGGTGTGGTCACCTGGCACCTGACCCGCTCGACGGCGTTCGTGGACCTGTTGCGCATACGCGGTGCCCGGGGCGACGGCGAGCAGGCCCAAGCGCTGGCGGGGCGCGTCCACAGCGTCCTGTCCCGGTGCCTGCCCGCCGGGCACCGGCTGTCCGCCGATGACGCCATGCTCGCCGTCGCGATGGTCTCCGGGGCCGTGACCGGCCCCACCCCTGCCGAGCGGGAGCGCCGCGCTCTCGCGGCCTGGCGCCTGCTCGGCGTCGAGGTGGGGCCGTTGCAGCCCGTCGAGACCGACGCGCAGAGGTGAGCGTCAGCCGCCGTTGGACTGGCGGATGCCGTCGGCGAGCGCGGTGAACCGGTAGACGTATCCGCCGTCGGGGCCGCTCACGGTCATGTAGGCCTTCCTGCCGCCCGGCGTGACGGCGACGTTGGTCGCCGACTCCAGACCCTCGGCGGCCTTGGCCGGGACCTCAACGGTGGCCAGCCGTTCACCGTCCGGGCTGAAGACGGCGAGGGCCGAGGCCGCCCGAACGGCCCCACGGCCTACCCGCACGGCGCCGTCGCCTTCCATGAACTGCTGCGGCGCTGGCGCGAGGAGAACATGGGCGAGGCCCTCCGGGCCAGGGCCGCCACCTCGGCCTGACAATTTGCCGGTCCCTCTTGAGCAGCCTAATTTTGCGGCGACACGGCTTTTTCTCAGGCAAGAGGAGAAAAGCTTCATGGCGAAAGGCCCACCGCACCGAACCCCCCGGCGGCCCCGGGGACCGGAGACGGAATCGACGCGCGGATCACGGTCGGAAACCGACCGCATGGCGCGCACGCTGCTGCGTCGCAGGAAGAAGACGCTCAGTGCCGAGGACGTGATGGTCTCGGACCGTCCCAAGGTGCGGCGCGCGGTGACGGCGGCCGCGCTGGGCAACACCATGGAGTGGTTCGACTTCGGCGTCTACGCCTATTTGGCGGGCACGATCGGAAAAGTCTTCTTCCCTTCCAGTTCGCCCGGGGCGCAGGTCGTCGCCACGTTCGCCACCTTCGCCGCGGCCTTTCTCGTCCGCCCGTTGGGCGGTCTCGTCTTCGGGCCGCTGGGCGACCGCATCGGCCGGCAGAAGGTGCTCGCGGCAACCATGATCATGATGGCTGCAAGCACCTTCGCGGTCGGCCTGCTGCCCTCGTACGCCTCCATCGGATTCGCCGCCCCGCTGCTGCTGCTCCTGTGCCGTCTGGTGCAGGGCTTCTCCACGGGAGGCGAGTACGCCGGTGCCACCACCTACATCGCCGAGTACGCGCCCGATCAGCGCCGCGGCTTCCTCGGCAGCTGGCTCGACTTCGGCACCTTCGTGGGCTACTCCCTGGGCTCGGGTCTGGTCACCGTCCTCACGCTGACCCTCGGGACGGACGGCCTGGAGAGCTGGGGCTGGCGCATCCCCTTCTTCATCGCGGGGCCGCTCGGGCTCATCGGCCTCTACATGCGGCTGAAGCTGGAGGAGACGCCCGCCTTCCAGCAGGAGGTGGCCGGCGCCGCGGCCGAGCGCGAGGAAGGCTCCAAGGGGGGCGAGGACGATCCCGTCGAGCAGGCACGCCAGTCCGGCAAGGGACGCCTCAAGGAGATCTTCACCCGCCACTGGCAGGCGGTGCTGATCTGCATGGGCCTGGTGCTGCTCTACAACGTCACGAACTACATGGTGACGTCGTATCTGCCCACGTTCATGACGGTGACGCTGGGCGAGAGCGACACGACGGCCCAGTTGCTGGTGCTCGGGACCATGCTGCTCGTGGCTCTCGCCATCACCACCGTGGGCCGCAGTTCCGACCGGTGGGGCAGACGCCCGATGTTCATGGGCGGCAGCATCGCCCTGATCGCGCTCGCCATTCCGGCGTTCCTGTTGATCCGGGAGGGCGGCATCCTTCTGCCCGCGTTCGGCTGTGCCATCCTCGGCCTGCTCCTGGTCTGCTTCGCCGGCACGGCCGCCGCGACCCTGCCCGCCCTGTTCCCCACGCGTCTGCGGTACGGAGCCCTGTCGATCGCCTACAACATCTCCGTCTCCCTCTTCGGCGGCACCACCCCGCTGCTCGCCTCCTTCCTGGTCGAGAAGACGGGCAACACGCTCGTACCCGCCTTCTACTTGATGGTGGCCGGGGCGATCGGCCTGGTCGCGACGTTCTTCCTGCACGAGACAGCGGGCCGGCCGCTGCGAGGCTCGGGACCCATGGTCGAGACGCACGACGAGGCCCGCGAGATGGTCGCGCGCAGCCGCTCGGAGGCAGGGCGCCACGCGCGGGACGTATGGCTGCGGCTGTGGCACCCCCGCGGGGGCCGCAGCGACTCCACGAAGGGCCGCAAGCGCGGCGACTGACGCGGGGCGCGGCGGCTCTCCGCTCTCCCTACTGCGGGGGCGCCTCACCGTACGGCGCGGAGCCCTCGCCCTCGGTCGTCACCTCGAAGGTGTTGAGGAAGCCGCACATGAGCTGGTAGAAGCCCACGGTGATGACGAGGTCCGCGAGTTGGTTCACCGTCAGGAATGCCAGCAGCTCCTCCCGTGTGGCCTCGTCGAGGGTGTGCCGGGCGAGCAGCCGGTCCGTGGCGTTCAGGACAGCGGCTTCGGGGCCGGAGAGCTTCCCGGTTGCACCGGTCTCGGCGGCGGCGATCGCCTCCTCCCCCAGGCCGACGAGACGAGAGATGTTCTCGTGGTGGTGCACCTCGTAGGCCGCTTCGTAGACCCGGCCGACCCGCACGATGGCGAGCTCGCGCAAGGTGTCGGGCAGCGAGTTGCTCTGCAGGACCGCGTCACCGAGCGTCAGCACGCCTGGTGCGAGCGACGGTGAGTGCATCAGCATCCGGAAGACGTTGAGCGATCCGTACGAGGTCACGACCTCCTGCAGTTCGACGGGCAGTGCGGAGAGATCCGGATACTCCATGTCGGCTCCGTTCGAGATTCGAGAGGGGCGACGCGCCGCATCTGGCGTCGAGCTCGCGCGCACGCCGGAGACTAAGGGACCGACGATGCATCCGGCTTCACCGTGAGGTGATGACCTTGCTGTGCGGGACTGACAAATCTGTCCGCCTCTGGCCGGATCGGCACCATGGAAGTCCGGCATGGTGAAGTGCCCCCGGCATGGGTGACCTCGGCCCTAACGTGGGCGGGCATGGGCACGGGGAACGGCGTCGCGGGCCGTACCGGTCCTGGACCGCGAGCTGCGGGGCGCCATGGAACGGCCCGCCGACCGCGTTCTGCCGGACCTGAGCCGGGTGACGTTTTGTGGGACGGACGGAGTGGCCCTGCTCGTGGACGCCCGGCTGCGGGCCACCGCGGCGGGCGCCAGCCTGGTTGTGGAGCGCGCCGCACAGCGGTTCCGATCACTTCCGGGGACGGCGCGCTGATCGAGGCGGTGGCCGGACGAGCAGCGCCGCGCCCTGGAGGGACTCGCCCGCGCCGCCCATCTCTTGTGCTGAGCGGCTCACAGCCGTGCACTGCGCGCCGACCGCATGGTCGGTGACGGTTCCTCAAAGGGCGTTGTCAGTGCCTCCCCATAGAGTGGAATCACTCGGGAAGCAGCCCTCGGAGAAGGAGCAGAAACATGTCCGCCAACAGGATTCAGCACAAGGTGAATCACGTCGCGCTGGTAGTGGACTGTTCGGGTTCCATGAGTCCTCACCAGAATCAACTCATTCGTGTGGTGGACGAGTTCGTGTCGGGTTTGAAGGCCGAATCGGACAGCCTCGGCCACGAGACCCGTATCAGTCTCTACTCCTTCGACCACAGGGTGGAGAATCTCGTCTGGGACATGGATGTGAAGCACCTTCCGTCCATGCGAGGTCTCTACCAAGTCAACAATGGGGCTACGGCACTTATTGAGGCCTCGCTGAAGTCCCTGGACGACCTGGGACACATCTGGGAGGAATACGGCGAGCACAGCTTCCTCCAGATCGTGGTGACGGACGGCGAGGAGAACGCCTCCGGCGGCGACAGGCGGCACGACGGCGACATGAAGATCCTCGGCCCCTGGCTCGACAGGATCGCGGCGAAGATGGGCGGACTGCCGGGCCACTGGACGTCCGCCATCCTTGTGCCGAACTCGCTGGCCAAGCGGACAGCGCAGAACTACGGCTTCCCTGCCGGGAACATAGCCATCTGGGACGCGGACTCCCAGGAGGGCGTCGAGGAGGCCATCGGCACCGTGCGCGCCGCCGCCACCAGCTTCCTCCGGGCCCGCGAGCAAGGCGTGCGCGGCACGAAGAACCTGTTCGCCGTCGGCCAGGACATATCGATCGACGAAGTACGGGCGAATCTCGAACCCATTCCGGCCGACAAGTACCGTCTCCTGAAGGTCGACAAGGAAGTCGAGATCCGCCCCTTCGTCGACTCGCATCCGGGCGTGGCCTACGAACGCGGCTCTTGTTACTACCAGTTGGGTGCCCGCGCTCAGGTCCAGCCCAACAAGGAAGTCATCGTGGTCGAGAAGGACACCGATCGCGCCTATACGGGAGACGCGGCGCGCAGCCTCCTCTTCGGGTCCGGCATTCAGGGGACGGTCTCGGTGAAGGCGGGGAACAATCCCAAGCTGGAGGTCTACGTACAGAGCCGTTCGGTGAACAGGAAACTCAAGCCGAAAACGCGTCTGCTCATCATGCTCTGATTCCTGAATCCTGAGACCTGAAAGCCAGGAGGGCCGGGCCGGGGCAGGAAGTGCCACCCCGGCCCGGCCCTCCTGCGAGGTCAGTGGCCGACCCCCGGCAGCAGCGAGACGATCTCGCCGCCCTTCCGGGCGACCAACGCGTCCTTGTAGAGCAGGAGTTGCGACGACCTCCAGGAGCCGGGCCCCTGCTTCGGCTCGCCGAAGTCCACGTTCCCGTGCCAAACCTGCTCGCCCGTGCTCAGATCGAGGCCGGACAGGCCACCGCCCTCGCCGAGGAAGTACACCACTCCCTGCGCCATCGACACCACGGGGGACGCGACCTCACGCATGGTGTCCTTGTCAGGCAACTTGATGCCGACCGGACCCGTCCACAGAGTCTTTTCTGTGGTCAGCGAATAAGCCGAGGCCTCGCCCTTCCAGTTCACGGTGATCAGGCGGCCGCCGACGACGTCCAAGCTGGCCAACTCCCCGTCGACCCGGTAGGAGTACGAGGTCTGCTTGCCGGAGCCACTGATGGTGGTCAGCCGCAGATCCCTGTGGGCGGGGAAGTCAAAGCCCTTCGTCAGGTCGGGCGCCTCGCTCAGGACCATACGGTCCCCCGAGGTTCCGATGAGCTGCTGCCCGCCGGGGAGCGTGGCGACCTTCCTGGCATCTCCGGTGGCGGGATCGAGTCGCAGGATGTCGGTGCCGTCCGGCTTCTCGATGTCCTGCGTGCATGCGAGATGGGGCACGCCGCCCAGCACCGCACGTTGGCACGCGACCCCCTTGTCCCAGGTGTGGCGCCACTTCTCCTTGCCGGTGTACGGATCGAGGGCCGACATCGTACGAAGGTTCGGTGTGTTGACGAGGACCGCGCCGTCGATGAGCATCGCGGCCTGGTCGGTGCGGTCGTCCTGCGGCATCTCGACCGTCCACAGCACGTCGCCGTTGTCGGCGTCCACCGCCATCAGGTCGGTGCCGCCGGCGTAGTCGCCGCTCGGCTCGTTCTTCGTGGTGTGGTTGCGGTAGGCGTAGACCACGCCGTCGCGCACGGCGAACGGGTGGTCGATGCCATCACCTTCGCGCTTGACCTTGACCGTCCACTGCCGCTCGCCGGTGTTCGCGTCGAACTTGGCGGCGTCGTACTTGGACCCGGCGCAGTACAGCGCGGCCCCGTCCACCAGGCAGCCCCGCGCGGCGGCATCCGCCACGTCCTTCTGCCACGGCTTCCAGCCCTCCGGTGACACCGCGGGCCGTGCGGGACGGTCGTCGTCGGTCGCACCCGTGCCGCCGAAGCCGAACAACGCCCCCATGGTGATCGCGGCGACAGCCACCACCGCCCCCGCGGCCTGCGAGAAGCGGCGCCGGCTGCGCCGCCGCTCCACCTGCTCGACCAGGTCCCCGGGCGCGCGCACCTGATCCAGGGCGACCGCGTGCAGCGTCTCCCGGACTTTTTCCTCCACCCGTTCCGTCGTCATCCCTGCATCTCCTTCGGCGTGTAGCTGAGCGACTGCGCCTGTTCCAGGGGCCTTTCGGGCCCGAGCTCCGGGACGAGCGCGCGGAGCTTGGCGAGCGAGCGGTGCGCGGTACTGCGTACTGTGCCGACCGGGCACCTCAGCAGCGCCGCGACCTCGCCCTCCGGCAGATCCTCGAAGTAGCGCAGCACGACCACGGCACGCTGCCGCTTGGTCAGCCGACGCAGCGCCGCCCACAGCGCGATCCGCAGCTCGGTGTCCGACTCGGGGCCGGCTTCACCGCCGGACTCGGGCAGTACGGGCACCGTCGTCTCGGCGCGATGTCTGCGCAGCCGCCAGCGGCTGACCTGCTGGCGGTACAGGACTTGCCGGACATACGCCTCGGGCTGCTCGATGTGCGTCCAGCGTCCGTATGCCTTCATCAGCGCAATCTGCAGCAGATCCTCCGCCGCATGCCGGTCCCCACCGGTGAGCAGCACCGCGAGCCGCAGCAGCGCGGTGGAGCGCATCGCTACGAACTCCCGGAACTCGTCGTGACTTGAGGCCTCCATCGACCCTCCCCTTCTTCGCAACCATCACGACGCGATGGCCTGCCTCCCGCTATCCCTCGGCGGACGAGATTATGCGCGCACAAAATCTTGGTGCGGCCCGGGTGAGCGCCGATTAGGGTCCGGGCATGCGCATGTACCTTTCGTCGTTCCGCCTGGGCGACCACCCTGAGCAGCTCCTTGGACTACTGGGTGGAGCCGGGGTGCGATCTGAGATCGCGGTGATCGCGAACGCCGTGGACGGGCAGCCCGAGGACGCGCGCAAGGCCGGCGTGGAGCGGGAGATCGCCGCGCTGGCATCGTGGGGACTACGGCCGAGCGAACTGGACCTGCGGGATTTCTTCGGCCGTCCCGCAGCCGAAGCCGAGGCGGCGCTGAGCCGTTTCCCGGCGCTCTGGGTACGTGGCGGCAACTCGTTCATGCTGCGTTACGCGCTGGCCCGCAGCCGTGCGGACGCCGCGGTGACCGCCCTCCTGGAACGCGACGCCTTGGTCTACGCCGGATACAGCGCCGGCGCGTGCGTCCTCGCCCCCAGCCTGCGCGGACTCGATGCCTGCGACGACCCGAACGTGGTGCCCGAGACGTACGGCGACCCGGCGGTCTGGGACGGTCTCGGCGTCCTTGACCACGCAGTCGTGCCCCACGTCGACTCGCCGGGCCATCCCGAGACGGAGGCCTGTGGCGTCGTGGCGGCCAACTACCTGGCGGCCGGGGTCGCCCATCGCACGCTGCGAGACGGCCAGGCCCTGGTCATCGACGGCGTGCACGTACGCGTGGTCTGATCCGCCTCCCGGAACCACCGTCACGCACTACTTGGTCGGAGAGCTTGTGGGCGGTGGTGGCGTCCGTCGTCCGTCCGCAGACACCCGCCGAGCGCGGACGCATGGTCGGTCTGGTCACCAGCGGCGTTGTCATCGGGATCCTGCTCGCCCGCACCGCGTCCGGGCTCATGGCCGATCTCGCTGGCTGGCGCTCCGTCTACCTGGCCTCGGCGTCGTCGGTGCCCTGGCCGCGACCGCGGCGGGGCGCCTGAACGACCGGGGCCTTGCCCGGCGGACCACCGCCATCGCCCTGGCGCTGCTCGCCGTCTTGTGGGTGCCCCTGGCCTTCACCCGAGGCTCGCTCCGGGCCCTGGTCGTCGGGGGGATCCTTCTCGACCTCGCCGTGCAGGCGGTGAATGTCACCAACCAGACCCTGATCTACGCGCTGCGTCCGGACGCCGGGCAGCCGGTTGATCGGCGGATACATGGTCTTCTACTCGATCGGCAGCACCACCGGCGCCATCGCCGCGACCTCCCTCTACACGGTGGCCGGCTGAGGTGCCGTATGCGCGCTGGGTGCCGCGTTCAGCTGTCTCGGGCTCGCGCTGTGGGCGTTGAGGCGACACGAGCCCGGGAACGGCTGACCGGTGTGGCTCAGCGGAACCTCTGCAGCCTCTGCTTCACCGCGTCCTTGAGGCCATAGGCCACGCCGATCACTGAGCCTCGGGTCTGGTGCGCGGCGGCCCTGAACGTCCCGTTCGTGGAGCCCCGCCCCCTTAGTTGTGCGCAGGTGTCGGCGAAGCGGTCTGCGATGAGTGCGGGCTCGTATCGCGCCGAGGAGGCTTGTGCCGCCTTGCCCATACGCTGCCGGAGCTCATCGTCGTTGATGAGTTCCAGGAGGTTGCGCGCAAGCACCTCCTCATCCCCCATGGGTACGAGACGCCCGTCAATGCCGTCCGAGATGATCTCTCTCGGTCCGAGGGGACAGTCGGTCGAGACGACGGGCACACCGCACCGCATCGCCTCGACGATGGTCATGCCGAACGACTCGTGGTCCGAGGCGCTTGCGGCAAGACCCGCCTTGAGCCACTCGGGATCCAGGGGCGAGACCGCACCCATGAGGGAGACATGCTTTTCCAGGTCCAATTTCTCGATGAGGCCCTGGAGTTGCGTTCCGTGGCCTCCCGCGATTCCTGGTCCGAAGATGCGCAGAACCCAGTCGGGGCGTTCGGCGCGGACCCTGTCGAATGCCCGGATGAGGAGGTCGTACCGTTTGGGCGGAACGAGTCTTCCCGCAGCGACAACTGCCTTGTCCCTGCTGCTCGGTGGGTTTCCGAGTGGCGCCGGGACGGGATTGGGAAATGCCTCGACACGCACGCCCGGCAGCGTCATCTTCTTCCGGTAGATTTCCGCGTCCGCCTGGGTTGTGGTCGTCAGCATGTCCAACCGCGGATACAGCCGACGCAACGTCATGCGCAGGGCCCGCGGGTGGTTGCTGAACGTCAGGTGCTCCTGGCCCACACGCAGCGGACCCCGCTTGGCCTGCAGACAGATGTGCGTGTTCAGGCCTGGCCGTGTGCCCACGACGACGTCGCTCGTCAGCGTTCCCAGGTGATGCGCGATCCGCTGATCGGTCAGTGCGCTGTAGTACGGATACTGCGTCTCGCTGCGGGGGAAGACGGCAGCGGATCTCTGGGCCTCGGGCAGGTCACCCTCGTATCCCGGTGTCCCTTTCCTCAGGTCCACCAGGTGCCGGAGCAGGATGCGGGGGTGAACGGGAAACACGGGTGCGTCCCTGTGCCGGTAGACCGACACGATCTCCACGTCATGCTGTTCGACCAGCGCGTTGGCGAGATTGATGGTGGTGCGGATCGTGCCGCCGAAACCGAAGGAATTGTGGATGAGGAATGAGATGTGCAAGGTGCCGTGGCTCCCGTAGCCGCACTCCATGAGGAGTCGCCAAGGCCCCGGCACAACGGAAATCGCGCAGACGGGGCCACTCGTCATGCCAACGACAGGGCCGACCGAAGGTTGCGAGACGCGAAAGGCGCGCAGAGCGCCGCCGCCCCCTCGGATGAGTGAAATTATCGGGCAATATGGAGGGACTCGTGCGCATGTACCGAATCGGCCGCGCGGGTGCTGATGTCGTCCCTTCATGCGCAGCAGCAACCGGCAGTACCTCGTGTCCGTGGATCACTTGCGTGCCTTTGCTGCGGTGCTGGTGCTCCTCTGCCACGGCACGCACATGATCTCTCCGTTTCTCCGGGAGACCCCGAACGGGGACGCGCACGGCTGGCTCTATTCGGAGAACCCTCTGGCGACTCTGGTCCTTGAAGGCCATTCCGGGGTGGCCCTCTTCATGGTTCTCTCCGGGTTCATCTTCACCATCGGCACCCTCGGCAAGGACGTCCATTACGGCAGGTTCCTGGGCAACCGGGTGCTGCGGATCTTCCCGCTCTACATCGCGCTGATCGTTCTGGGCATCGGCGCACACAAGCAGGGAGCGAGTCTGCTCGCCGTGGTCCAGTCCCTGGTCGGTCTGGGCAATCTGCCCGGGTCCCTCAGCCTGGGGGCGGTGTCGAGCATGTGGTGGGCCATCGCGGTCGAGTTGCAGTTCTATCTGCTGTTTCCGCTGTTCAGCAGACTCCTCACCAAGCGCGGTCCCGCGGCTCTGCTCAAGCTCCTGGCCGCCGTCGCCGTGATCCGCGGCCTGGTATGGGCCTCGGCCACCGGCAGCATCAGCGTGAACTCGATGCTCTACTACAGCCTCGCCGGCAGAATCGACCAGTTCCTGCTTGGCATGGTCGCCGCCTGGTTCTTCGTGCACCACCGGGAACGGTTTCGGGGGCTGCCGAAGGTCGGGATCGCGACGGCGCTGGTCATGGGTGCCATCTGGGCGTTCAACCAGACCCACGCCTTCCACGAACGGCACGCCACACGTCTGCTCTGGGTCGACGTCGAAGGCGTTCTGTGGGCTCTGGTCGTGCTGACCTATGTGGCCACCATCTCCTCGACGGGGGTCGTGTCGCGAGGCATCGCCAAGGTCGGCGAGATGAGCTTCTCCGTCTACCTGCTCCACTACATGGTCGTCACCGCGATCATTTCCCGCCGCTGGTGGTTCGAGCTGACGGGGCGCCCGGTGGTGGACGCGTTCATCACCGCCACGGCGGCGGTCCTGCCCATCACCCTGGCCGCGGCCGTGGTCACGTACAACGGCATCGAACGGCCCTTCCTCCGCTGGCGTCGCGCCTACCTCAGCGAGGACCCGCCCAAGCCCGCCGCACTTCCTCCTGCCCCCAAGGCAGCCGTCGTGTCGCCCAGGTAGCAACAGCAGCACCGAGCCCAGCGTGCGCCGCCTGGCCCAGGCCCACGCCAAGGAGGGCGAGCGCCGAGCAGGCGAACGGTGTGCTCGACCATCTGGTGAGCTACGCCGAATCGAAGTTCAGGCCCCACGTCGTCGAGACCGTGCGCCGCCAGGCGGAGGAGACACGGCGGAGCATCACCGCGGAGCCCTGCACCTGACCGGCCCCGGAGACACAGGTCGCGGGCGGGGGCGCCGGTCGCCCGACCGCCTGGATGCGGTACGAAGGACCCTGTGAACGAACAGAACCCGCCCGCGACCGTTCGTGTGTTCATCGCTCTCGCCCCGCCCGACGACGCGAAGCAGGAACTGGAACGGGCCCTCGACCCCGCTTACCGGGCTCATCCGCGCATGCGGTGGAACCGCGTCGAGGACTGGCACATCACGCTGGCGTTCCTCGGCGAGGTCCCCGTCTCCGTGGTGCCGCTCCTGCGGACGCCGCTCGCACGCCTCGCCGCCACCCGCAAGCCCCTGAACCTGGCGCTGCGCGGCGGCGGTCACTTCGACGAGCGGGTGCTGTGGAGCGGGATCGACGGAGATCTCGAAGAGCTGAATTCGCTCGCCGACGCGGTGCGTGCCGTCGCGGACGACTGCGGCGCCCCTCATGTGGGTCGGCCCTTCCGTCCCCATCTGACCCTGGCCCGCGCCCGTCGGGACACGCCGTCGTGCGCGGTGGAAGCCGCTGCCGGGCTCGCCGATTTCACCGGCCGCCTCTGGCAGGCCGAACGTCTGCACCTGGTCGCCAGCAACTACGGCCGCGGCCCGGGCCCCATTCACTACCGGGACGTCGGCGCCTGGAGCTTCGAGGAGGGCCCGCGCGCCTGATCCGCGGCGCGATGGCGCTGGTAGTGGCGGGCCGCGCGGGCCCGGTTTCCGCAGGAGGCCTTGCACCATTCCTGCCGACCGTGGCTTTTGACGAAGTAACGCACACACCGGGGTGCCGTACAGGCGCGCAGGTGCTCGCGCTGCGGGCCGCTCAGGAAGTCGACGGCGGCGCGAGCCAGGGCGGCCAGAAGACCGGCCCGCGGGTCCTGCTGCCCTGTCAGCAGCCGTACGGCGGGGGCTTCTTCGTGCGGCCATTCCAGCTGGGGGGCCACCAGCTGCCCGGCGGCGACCGCGTTCAGGTGGGCCAGCGCCTTGTCGACGGGCATCAGTTGGTGGGCGTCGGCCGGGCTGGGCGGCGCGGGGCTCACCGCGCGCGCGAACAACGCCCGTACCGCACGCCGTAGTTCGGTGACCGCCCGTCTGAGGTCCTCGTCCGCCGCCACTTCCACGGCCCGTACATGGGCGGGCAAGAGACCTTCCTGGGCAAGCGTCCAGCGAGTGATTCCGTCGACCGTGGCCAGGTCGTCGGCGACTCCGCCGTCCCCGTCATGACGGATCGTGCTCGCCAACTCCAGTGCCAACCAGCGTTCCACAGGTCGCCTCCCTTGATCACATCGCCCGGAACACTCTACTGTCCCTAACGCTTAATTTATATTTCCCGTTAGGCATGGAGGAGACCGAGCGATGACAGCGCTGCTTGCCCACATCAGCGACCTGCACCTGGACGGCAGCGAACGGGCAACCCGTCGCGCCACGCACGTCATGGACTACCTGCGCGCCCTGCCCCAGCCCGTCGACGCTCTCCTGGTCACCGGCGACATCGCCGACCACGGCGACGAGGCCGAGTACGAGGAAGCGGCCCAGATCCTGGCCGCCCCCTTCCCCGTCCTCACCTGCCCCGGCAATCACGACGCGCGCCCCGCCTACCGCAAGGCGCTGCTGGGTCTGGCGCCCGACGAAGGGCCCATCAACCAGGTCCACCACATCGCCGGAACAGCCGTCCTGATGTGCGACTCCACCATTCCCGGGCGCGACGAGGGCCTCCTCGACGCGGAGACACTCGCCTGGATCGACGCCACCCTCGCCGCGCTCCCCCGCGACACCCCGGCGCTGCTCGCCTTCCACCAGCCGCCGGTCACGCTCCACCACCCCCTGCCCGACGCCTACTGCCTGCGAGAGCCCGGACAACTGGCCGCACTGCTCGAAGCCCACCCCCACGTGACCGCCGTCCTCACCGGACATGCCCACACCGCGGCCGCGAGCACCTTCGCCGCGCGTCCCCTGATCGTCGGGCCCGCCATCACCTGGACCCTGCGCCTGCCCTGGGAAGGCGACGAGCCCGCGGACCGCGAACAGCCCCCCGGCCTCGCCTTCCACGTCCTCGACGACGACCGCCGCCTGACCACCCACTACCGCGTGCTGCCGTGACAGCCGAGTGCCCCGCCCCCCGCATCACGGGGGCGGGGCGGCAGCGCTGCAGCCACAGCGCGGATGGAAGAGCCCAGGCTATCGGCGGGCACTGAGAATCGCGTCGCGCCTAGGACTGCGGGGGCTGGTCCTGGTCCCTGCCGAGCTGGTCCCTGAACTTGTCCTGCGCCGTGTCGACCTGGCCGGAGTACTTGCCCTGGGTCTTGTCGTCGACGAAATCACCCGCCTTGTCGACGCCCTTCCCGGCCTGGTCCTCGTGCCCCTTGAGCATCTGCTTGAGCTTGTCCATGACTGACATGGGCAGCCGCCTCTCTGTGTCGCCCCCACAACCAGGCTCACACCGCACGGCATGATCCGCATCCGGTGGCTCGGAGGGCCCCTTTTCGCTAGGCGGACTCCCGCACCACGAGCTCCGGCACGAAGATCACCGAGGTGGGATCGGTCCGTACGCCCTCGATCTGCTCCTGCAGCAGCCGTGCCATCTCCGCGCCCATCTCCTCGACGGGCTGCCGCACCGTGGTCAGCGGGGGCGTGCAGGTGACCGCCACGCTGGAGTCGTCGAAGCCGACCACCGCCACGTCGTGAGGTGCCTGTCTGCCCTGCTCCCGCAGGACCTGGCACACGCCCTGCGCCATCAGGTCGTTCGCCGCGAACACCCCGTCGATGTCCGGGTGCTCGGCCAGCAGCCGACGCATCGCCTTCGCCCCGCTCTCCAGGGTGAAGCCGCCTTCGGCGACGGGGATGTAGGGCTGTCCGCCCCGTTCCATGCCGTCCTGGAACCCGGCGAGCCGTTCGCGGCCCGCGGGGATGTCCAGTGGGCCCGAGACAGTCGCCACCCGTCGGCAGCCCCGGCCCAGCAGATGCTCGGCGGCCAGCCTCGCCCCGTCCCGGTGCGCGAAGTCGACGAACGTGACGCGGGCCCGCAGCGAGGGGCGGGCGAAGAACACCGCGGGCAGCCCGGCTTCGGCGAGCAGCTCCGGCAGCGGGTCCTGGGCATGCGTCGAGACGACCAGGGCGCCGTCCGCGTTGCCCTGGCGCAGATAGGTCAGCACCTGCTGCCGGGAGTCCTCCGTCTCCGCGAACATCAGCACCGGGTGCATCGCACGCGGGCGCAGGAATCCCACCACCCCGCTGACGGCGCGGCCGAAGAAGGGGTCGGCGAACACACGCGCTGCGAACGCGTTCTGCGCCGTGTCGGTGTGGTCTCCGGCGCCCGAGACGACCAGGGCGATGGTGCCCGCGCGCTGGGTCACCAGGGAGCGCGCGGCCCGGTTGGGCGCGTAGCCCGTGCGCTCGATGGCGGCTCGGACCACGTCCTGGATGGCGGGGGCGACATTGCGCACGCCGTTGACCACCCGGGAGACGGTGGCGCGGGAGACCCCCGCTTCGCGCGCCACGTCCTCCAGCGTCGGCATCTGTCTGTCCATCCGGGAACACTAACGCCCCGCGATCGGGCGTCATAGAGCGCTCTCCCGTGCCCGCTCGACGGCCACGGCAGTTGATCCACCGGCGTACGGTCGTCCGCTCTACCCGCGCACCGTCGCCGTCAGGGGCAGATCTCCGGCGCTGCGGCCCGCAAGGACCTGCCAGGCACCCGCCTCGGTCCGCCACCGGTGCTCTTCCGCGTCCCAATGGCGCAGCATCCTGGCCGGTACCTCCACCGACGCAGTCACCGTCTCCCCCGGCTCCGCCCGCACCGTCGTGAAGCCCGCGAGCCAGCGGACGGGGCGCTCCACGGCGGAGTCCGGCCGCGCGAGGTAGACCTGCACCACTTCGCGTCCCGGGCGCGCGCCGGTGTTCCGCAACCGCACCTCGACGGCCAGGGCTGCTCCTCCGCCCTGTCGCTCTTGCGTACGCACGGCCCGAAGGCGCTCGTAGCTCCACGTCGTGTAGCCCAGGCCGTGGCCGAACCAGTAGGCGGGTTCGCGGCCCGACCGCAGCCAGGCGCGGTAGCCGATGTGCAGGCCTTCCGCGTAGGCCAGGGTCCCGTCCCGTGGCCGGGTCTCGCGGACCGGCGCGTCCGCCAGCGTGGCTCCCCACGTGGTGGGCAGGCGTCCGCCCGGTTCGGCCCGCCCGAAGAGGACGTCGGCGATTCCGGCCCCTCCTTCCTGTCCGGGGAACCACGACAGGAGCACCGCCCCGGCCTGCTCCCGCCAGGGCAGTTCCACGGGTCCGCCCGAGTTGACCACGACCACGGTGCGCGGATTCGCGGCGGCGATCGCCGCGACCAGTTCATCCTGACGGCCGGGAAGGGTGAGCGAGGTGCGATCGTGTCCCTCTGCTTCGCTGCCCTCGGTGGTGCCGACGACGACCACGGCGACATCAGCGGTCCGAGCGGCCTCCACCGCTTCGGACAGTGCCTGCTCGGGGTCCGGTTCGGGTTCCGCGGCCGTCACGACGAGGGCGCGACCGGTGTCCGGAGCCAGTTCCCTGCGGGCCACGACATGTGCGCGATGGTCCGCGGGGAGCCATACGGAGGCGTGGCGGCGTGGCGGGTCGAGATGAATGACGGCGGGGTCCTCGGTGTCGCGCGCGAACTCCCCTTCGACCAGGGCCTGTCCGTCCACCGCGAGACTCATCCGACCGTAACCGCCCACGCCGAACGTCCACTTGCCTTCCGAGCCCGTGCGCACCAGCGCACTGACCTCGACGGTGTGGGCCTCCGGTGCGAGAGGTGGCTCCAACTGGCGTCCGGAACGCCGGTGTTCCGAGGAGATTTCACGCCCGTCCGCGGTCAGCACCCGCAGCAGTACGCCGGGTTCCCCGGTGAGGGGGTTCTCGCACCGCGAGGCGTCCAGCGGCCTGGGCTGTCCGCCCAGGTCCGGGCCGGGCGCGTGCAGGATCCGGGCCCGCCCCCGCAGCCGGGCCCGGATCCCGTCCAGCGGGGTGACGACATCCGCCGGGAAGACCCCGGCGCTGCCTTCTCCCTGGAGCCGCGGTGCCGAGGCGTGCCGTCCGACGACCGCCACGCTGCGCAGAGCGGACGCGTCCAGGGGCAGCACGTCCTCGTTGCGCAAAAGCACGGTGCCGGCCGCGACCGCCCGGCGCAGCAGACGTCGGGCGGTGCCGCTGGGCCAGGCGCGCGGCGGGGGCCTCCGGCCGCCGCCGAGCGCGCCGACGCGATCGGCCAGGGTGAGCAGGCGCAGCACCTTGTCGTCGATCGCCTGCTCAGGGACGCTGCCGTTACGGACCGCCGCCATCAGAGCCGTGCCCCACGGGCCCTCCGGACCGGGCATCGCGAGGTCCTGGCCCGCCGTCGCGCTCTGCTCCGTCAGACGTACGGCGCCCCAGTCGGAGACGACGGCTCCGTCGAATCCCCATTCTCCTTTCAGCGGCTCTGCCAACAGTCCGTTCGCGGTCATCGTCGTGCCGTTCACGCCGTTGTAGGCGCTCATCACGAGCCATACGCCCGCCCGGACGGCCGCTTCGAACGGGGCCAGATACACCTCGCGCAACGTCCGCTCGTCCACCCGTACGTCCAGGGTGAGCCGCTCGGTCTCCGAGTCGTTCGCCACGTAATGCTTCGCGGTCGCCGCCACCCCGTGCCTCTGGATGCCGCGGATCAGGGCGGCCCCGGTCCGCGCGGCGAGTTCCGGGTCTTCGGCCAGGCACTCGAAGTGGCGCCCGCCCAGCGGCGTGCGATGCAGGTTCAGGGTGGGCGCCAGGACGGCGTGCACCCCCTTGCGCAGCGCCTCGAAGGCCAGCAGTTCGCCGAGTTCCCCGGCCATACGCTCGTCCCACAGCGCACCCAGCGCGGACGCGGAGGGCAGGAGCAACGACGAGCGACGCTCGTCCCACTCCTCCCCCCGCACCCCGGCGGGACCGTCCGAGAAGACCATCTCCCGCAGCCCCACGGCAGGTTCGGCCCGGGTGCGCCATACGGTGGCGCCGGTCAGCAGCCCCACCTTGCGCTCCAGGTCGAGCCTGCCCACGAGCCGCAGCAGTTCGTCGCGCGTCATTCTTTGCTCCTCCTGCCCCCGACGGGGAAGCGGCGCCGAAGTCGGATCGGTCCCGGATCAGCCGTCACCTCACTTGTAGACGCCGAACTCGTAGAGCGAGTAGCCGTATCCGGTGCCTCGCTCCGTTCCGTTGATCCGTACGTAGCGGCCCGAACCGTTCACGTCGAAGTCGTCGACACCGCCGTTGCCGCCACGCACCTCGTGCACGGTCCGCCAGTTCTGCCCGTCGTCCGAGGTCTGGACCGTGTACGTCTTCGCGTACGAGGTCTCCCAGTTGAGCTGGATGTGCTTGAAGGAGGTCGTGGAACCGAGGTCGACCTGGAGCCACTGCGGATCGCTCCAGTCGCTGGCCCACCGGGTGTTCTGCTTGCCGTCGACCGCGTTGGCCGCGGTGCACGGGCAGTCGCCGCTGCCCGGCTGGAAGGACGAGGCAGTCGCGGGCTTGCCCTGGGCGATGTTCGTGCCGTCGACCGGCGGCACCACCACGCGCACCGACCGTGTCTCGATGCCGACGTTGCCCTTGCCGTCGCTGACCTTGACGTAGATCTTCCAGACGCCCGGCTTGTCCGGGGCCGTGACCTTCAGGCGGCCCGCCCCCTGGTCCGTGGCGGCCAGCGGGGTGAGGTCCTTGCTCTTGTCCACGTACATGCTGTTGGCGAGCACCTCGTAGGAGAGCGCGTCGCCGTCGGGGTCGCTGACCTTCGTCGTGAGCGTGAGCGGGCCGCCCGCCGCGACCTTGCCCGCGTCGCCGTCGACGGTCAGATCGGTGATGACCGGCGGGGTGTTGTCACCGGCCGTGCTGCCCTTGTATGCCTTCTTCACGGCGTAGTACGAGAGTCTTTTCTGGCCCGCGGGAAGGAGGTTGAACCACACGCCGCCGAAGTCGTATTCCGTGCCGTAGTGGAACATGGTGGCGCCGAGCGCGACGCCCCGGTGGCCGGTGACGCAGTCCCAGGCCTTGGTGTATCCGGCGGCCTTCGCTCGGTCGGTGGGCTCCTCGGGAACCCCGTTGGCGTCGTCGGGAACCTCCCACTCGCCGGCGGGCCCCGACTCGGTGACTATGTAGGGCTTGTCGTAACCGCCCTGCTCCCAGTCCGACTTGATGTCACACGTGGCGTCGTAGGCATTGACGGCGTACAGGTCGAGGTCGGGGGCGTTCCTCTTGTAGTACGGCCAGGCCCCGGTCCACGCGTCGGTGGACGTCACGGGGTGGTTGGGGTCGACCGCGTGGATCTTCTTGGCGACGTCGTTGACGAAGGTGGTGTACGCGTTGCGCTGCTTCTCCAGTTCATCCCCGGCGTAGCAGTTCTGCAGGCCGAGCACCGACTCGTTGCCCACGTTCCACATCAGGACGCCGGGGTGGTCCTTGTAGGTGCCCACCCACTTGGGAAACTCCTCGAGCATCTGGTTCTTGTACGCGGTGTCCGTCAGATAGTTGACACAGCCGCCGCTTCCCGGGCCGCCGCCGGGCTGCAGCCAGAAGCCCGCGACGACTTTGACTCCATGTGAGGCAGCGGAGTCGAGCAGCTGCTTGCTGGAGGCGTCGGTGCCCCAGGTGCGAATGGTGTTGACGCCCATGGACCGCAGATCGGGCATGTACTTGTCGGCGTCAGCTACGGACGGGCCCCAGGTCAAGCCCTTGACCTGGTAGGGCGAGCCGTCGACGGTGAGCTGCCAGTTGCCTTGCGAACCGGTCACCTTCACGACGCTGCCGGCCGCGTGCGCCTGCTGGGCGGGGAGCACGAGCGCGCCGGTCACGAGCAGGCCCGCGGTAGCGGGCGCGACGATGCCGCGGAGGGAGCGGGCGGTACCAGGTCTACGCATGGGGGTCTCCTGGGCGAGGGGGGGTGAGAGGGTGCGGACTGAAGTGCGAGGTGGGGTGCGGGGTGGGGAGGCGCCTGCGAAGGGTGGGCTGGACGGAAGGGAGCCAGCCCAGTCCGCCCTTCGCAGGCCGAGGTCACGGCAGCTCGTAGTTCTCGTCGAGTGCCGCGCCCGCTTCGGGGTGGGTCTGGTCATAGCCGCGCGGGTCGCACTGCAGACCGCCGACGATGCAGTGGTCCACCAGCGCCTTCAGCGTCGCGTCGTCCCACGCGCTGAAGAAGTCGTAGTGGAAGGAGTGGCCCGTCCCACTCGCCAGGCGGACCTTCGACATGTCCCCGTTGACGGGGAACGCCATCTTGAACTCGATCATCGGCAGGGCGACGGGGTGGCTCGTCGGACAGACGTTGTCGTTGGTGCCGCTCTTGACCACCGGGTAGGACATGTGGCTCTGGTGATCAGGGGAGTCCAGCGTCTTGCCGTCCCAGCAACTGGGCGCCTGGAAACGGATGTTGAGCTGGGTGTCCTGGCTCGTGGGGCAGTTCTTGGGGAAATCGACGTTGAAGTAGCTCTCCCCGCACTCCCACCCTTCGACGAAGCCAGGGTGGTCACGGAATTCCTGCGCGCTCTGCATCGGACTGCCGACGACGAACCTGAGCCCCTTGGGGAACGGCCGCACGCTTGTGTAGTCGGTGACCCCGGCCTTGTAGTAGATCGTCTGGTCCCCTATGGGCCGCACCTCCTTGTCACCGTTGAACAAGGTGGGCATCCAGTACGCCGATTTGTCGCCGGGGGCGAGGCACTTGGTGGAACCGGAGTCCAGAGACCCTGTGGTGCTGTGGGCGTTCGTCGTGGTGTTACCCATGAACGTGTGGTCGTGCGACTTGCCGGGCTGCCCGGGATAGACGATGGGGTCGTCGGGGGCGGTGTGCGTCACCGAACAGTGCGCCTGGAACTCATGGAAGTAGCGGTGCGGCGGCTCATCGGCCGATGACTTGATGCCGGTCACGGGCTGCTTCGCGGGAATGTACCCGTCCTCGTCGGCGTCCTCCGCCGACATGCGGGTGGACGCGGCCATGGCGTGACCCGCGTGCGAAGTCGCGGCCTTCGACGTCCGGGACTCGGACGCGTGATCGGCGCTCACCGCGATGCCGCCGATGCCGAGTGAGCTCAGTATCAGGGCGCCCGCGATCAGCGCTCCTGAGATCGTTCTCGATCTCCGTGCCATGGAGACCTCCTGCCACGTGGAGAGGGATGTGGGGACCGGCCTGCCGGGAGCCGTGGCCGTGCGCTCCCGAGCGCCGGGGCTTGGCGCCCTGACCGGATACTCGTTGGGAGAGCGCTCTCCCGGAGTGTTCCCACCGTGACGCGAGCGTGTCAAGAGAGGGGGCAGCACTGAAGGCCGGCAACTGCGGTCCGACAGGGGGCATTTGGTGCACGAAGGCGCTTGCCGGCGCGGCAGCCTCCGACTCGGCGGCGTAACTTCATTCCGCTCAGGGGGTGCTGAGATGCCCTGGCGCACCGATCTAGTACCCCTCGGTTTCAACACAGTTGATTCGGCGGCAAGGCGAGGAGTGGGTGCGCCTGGCGTTGACGCGTCATTCGGAGGTGAGGAGGATGCAGCTCGGGAGAGCGCTCTCCTTGCGGCGCGCAGTGGCGGGTAATGGGAAGCGGGGGGGGGGGGGGGGGGCCCCCCCCCCCCAGTGGTTTTGTTTTCTGGCCCCCCGTTTTTTGGGGGGGCCCCACCAGAAAAACAAACACCCCCAACCCCCCCCCCCCCCAACCCCCCC
>NZ_JBVIPS010000001.1:285828-583213 GCF_055577715.1 Streptomyces sp. NPDC033177
GGGGGGGGGGGGGGGGAGGGGGTGGGGGAGGGGACTATCCCTTGCTTGGGGGGGGGGCGGGCGGGGAGGGGCCCGCGTCCCCCCCCCCCCCCCCCCCCCCCCCCCGCGGTGGTCGTGCTTCAGAGCCCCTGGGTGCTGGAGATGTCCGGGGCGACCACGCCAGAGCCGGCGCCGGGCATCGGCGGGGCATCCTCGCCCCACTGACCGGCGTCATCGACCATATCCAGAGCGCCCGCGGCGCGGTCGGGGCCCCTCACGTCCGCGGTGTCCGCTCCCTGAGGCGGGCTGATCGCGGCGATGACAGCCCCGGCGGCGAGAGAGGCAACGGCCAGTACGCTTCGCTTCTTCATACCGGGGTCAACTCCCCCACGCTCATAAGGGCACGGTCTGGCCCCCGACATCACTACAGCGGACGTCTAGGGTTCCGGTCCAGGACAGGGGTTGACGGAGCCTACGCTGTGCGGATGTTGCTCTACGCCCCCGCGGCACTCCTCTTTCTCGTCTTCTGCGTGCGCGTGGTGCGCGAGCGCAGGAAGTTCAGCAATGCCGTGATCCTGGGCCTCGCCGGGCTCTGTGCACTCGCGGCCTGGCTGTTCCAACTGGTCAGGTCCGGCTCGGCGTCGGGTCAGGCCGTGGCGTGGGCGCTGGTGGTCCTCGGCGCACTGAGCATCCTCGTGCTGACGTGCTTCCTGTTCTCCAACGGCCTGCAGATGGTGCGCAAGGAAGGCCGGAGCCCGACCAACCTGCTTTCGCTGGTCGCGGCGTTGGCGATCCTGTCGGTCGTGGCGCTGGTGGTCATGGCCGTGGTCGTACGGACTCCGGTGTGGATCGGGGTGGGAACGGCGGCCGGTGGCCTTGCCGCCTATCTCGCGTTCCTGTTCCTCTGCTTCGTCTGTTACGCATTCCTCTACGGGCGGCAGCGGGTGCGCCGCAAGGCCGACTTCGTGGTCGTACTCGGCTCGGGGCTCGTCGGTGGGTCCACCGTGCCGCCCCTCCTGGCCAGTCGCCTCAGGCGGGCGCAGTCGGTGCACGCGCGCCTGGCCGAGCGGGGCGATGCGCCGGTCCTCATCACCTCGGGGGGCCAGGGGCCGGACGAGGATCTGCCGGAGTCCCACGCGATGGCCGACGATCTGATCGCCCACGGGTTCCCCGCCGCCCTGATCGATCGGGAGGACCGCTCGACCACGACCGAGGAGAATCTGCGGTTCAGCAAGGCGATCATGGAGAAGACGAAGCCGGACTACCGGTGCGTCATCGTCACGAACAACTACCACGCCTTCCGTGCCGCCCTCACCGCCCGGCGGACCGGGATCAAGGGCCAGGTGGTGGGTTCGCCCACGGCCGCGTACTTCTGGCCCACCGCGACGATCCGCGAGTTCGCCGCTGTCCTCGTCGCCTACAAGCGGACCAACGCGGCCATCTGCCTGCTGCTCGTACTCGGCGGGGTGCTCGCCTGGTGGGCGCAGCGCAACGGCTCCGGGTGACCCGCTTCCGCAGGCCGGGCGGCCAGGGCTACGAGCGACGGCGGGGCTTGCCCCGCTTCGCCGCCTTCGGTGCGCCTCCGGAACCGCCGCGCGCGTTCTTGCCCGACTTTCCGGTGGGCTTGCCCGTCTTCGCTGCGGGCTTGCCCGTCGTCGGCTTCCGACGAGGGGCCCCCTTGTCGGGGCTCTTGCGCTTCGACTGGTCCGATGCCGACGCGGCCGCGGGAGTCTGGGAGCGGCCGCGGGAGCTGTTGACGGTGCGCCCGCGCACGATCCCGATGAAGTCCTCCACCAGGTCCGTGGTGGCGTCCTCCGGCCAGGACAGCGCGACCCGCGACTCGGGGGCGTCCGTGAGCGGCCGGTAGGTGAGGTCCTTGCGGTGGTGCAGACGGGCGAGCGACTGGGGGACGGCGAGGACCCCGATGCCCGCCGCCACCAGCTCGACGGCGTCCGGCGTCGTCGCGGGGCGCTCGTTCGCCGGCTGTCCGGGCAGCTTCTCCCACGCGAGGGTGTCGTCGAGGGGGTGCAGGATGATCTCGTCCGCCAGATCCTCGGCGGTCACTTCGTCGACCGCCGCGATCACGTGGTCCTTGGGGATCACCACGACCGTCGTCTCGGTGTAGAGGGGGATCGCACTGAGGTCCGTACGGTCGACGGGGAGCCGTACGAAACCGGCGTCGGCGCCGCCGCCGCGCAGGAGGTCGAAAGCCTCGCCCGGGTCCACGGCCACGAGGGTCAGCGGCACGTCGGGCAGCCGCTCGTTCCAGATCCGCACCCACTTGGTGGGTGTCACCCCCGGGACGTACGCGAGCCTGAAAGAAGGGGTCACCTGCGAGTCCGTCACTCCGCCAGGTTACCGGTCGTGGTCGGCGGTAGCTCACACGCTCGATACCCTGGGGAGCATGACGTCGCACCAGACCGCCCAGACCATGAAGCCCGCGACCGCGGCGAAGAAGCTGGGTGTGTACCTCGAGGCCACCCCCGCCGAGTTCCAGGAGGGTGTTGTCTCGCGCACCGAGCTGAACGCCCTGCAGACCGAGCCGCCCGAGTGGCTCCAGGAGCTGCGGCGCACCGGACCGCACCCCCGGCCGGTCGTCGCGTCGAAGCTCGGCGTGTCCATCGCCGGTCTCGCGCGTGGCGGGGTCACGGAGGCCCTCACCACGGAGCAGATCGAAGCGATCAAGACCGACAACCCGGAGTGGCTGCAGAAGGAGCGCGCCACCCAGGCCGAGGTCCGCAAGGAGACGGTACGCATCAAGGAGAAGAACGCCGCGGAGCAGGAGCGCCGGTCGCGTTCCTGACCTCACCCGGACTCCGAGCCCCCGGACACTGACGCGGTCAGCCCGGGGGTTCAGTCATGCCGCGCCGCGCCGCACCCCGCCCCGCCCCGGTGTCCGGACCCCGTGGCGGGCGCCGTCGGGGTTCCTGCGATGCTGATGGCGTGGTCCTCACCCCCGCAGTGCCGGAACCGATATCCGCCGATCCGCCCACTTCCACGGAGAACCCGCTGCTCACGCAGTCGTGGCTGGACCTTGCCTTCGTGCACTGGGCCGTGGACCCCGCGGATGTCGCGCCGCTCCTTCCGGCCGGTACGGTTCCCGATCTTCACGACGGGGTGACCTATGTGGGTCTTGTCGCGTTTCGCATGCACCGGGTCGGCTGGTTCCGGCTGCCGGGCGTCCCGTACCTGGGCACGTTTCCCGAGACCAACGTCCGCCTGTACTCGGTGGACGCCCATGGGCGCCGCGGCGTCGTCTTCCGCTCCCTCGACGCCTCTCGTCTGATCCCGGTGGCGGTCGCGCGCGGCGCCTTCCGGTTGCCGTACCAGTGGTCGCGGATGAGCATTCGACACAGCGGCGACACCGTCACGTACACCAGTGCGCGGCGCTGGCCGGGGCCGCGGGGCGCGCACAGCCGCATCGCCGTCCGGGTGGGCGAGCGGGTCGAGGAGCCCACCGATTTCGAGCACTTCCTGACGGCCCGCTGGGGCATGCACAACACGTTCTTCGGACGGCAGATGTTCCTGCCGAACGCGCATCCGCGGTGGCCGCTGCACCGGGCCGACCTGATCGAGTGCGACGAGGACCTGGTCGCGGCCGCGGGACTGCCGCGGCCGGTCGGTGACCCGGTGAGCGTGCTGTACTCGCCAGGTGTACCGGTCCGCTTCGGGCGCCCTGCCCGGCCCGGCGGCATCCCGACTCCCTGACGCCGGCCTTGGGGCGCGGCGACAACCTCCTTTACCGCAGGCCGAGTTCACTCACGGACCCGTGGCGCAGCGCCGGGTCCGCGGGGAGAAAAGGTGCGGCCGAGCCCGTCGCCCGGCCCTATGCTGAGCGGCCGACGCGGCTGCTCACCGCTTCAGCTCCCGGGAAGAGGACGCGCTGACCGCGTTTGCCGCGCAGCAAGCCCATGGCACGCCGTCATCGGTGGGCTCCCGGCTCGCGCGGATCGCGCAGGACACCGGCGCCGACGAACTGATGCTGGTCACGCCGGTCCATGACCTCGCCGATCGCGTGCGGTCGTTCGCGTTGGTACGTGAACTCTGCACGGCGCCCCGTGGAAAGGGGGCCGAGAAGGACGGACAAGCGCCGCAGTCTGATCGCGACTGCGGCGCTTGACGGTTGCCGGCCACCGGCCGGGGACTTGCTAGGCGGCGTGGAAGCCGGTGGTTCCCTTGCGGCGTCCGGCGTCCGCGTCGTGATGGATCGGCTCGCCCGTCCCGGTCAGCGGGGCCCCCGTCCCGCCCCTGCGCGCCGCGATGATCTCGGCCGCGATGGACAGGGCAGTCTCCTCCGGGGTGCGGGCCCCGAGGTCGAGACCGATCGGGGAGTGCAGACGGGCCAACTCCTCGTCGGTGACGCCGACTTCCCGCAGGCGTGCGTTGCGGTCCTCGTGGGTGCGGCGTGAGCCCATCGCGCCGACGAACGCGACCGGGAGCCGCAGGGCCACCTCGAGGAGCGGGATGTCGAACTTGGCGTCATGGGTGAGGACGGCAAGGACCGTGCGGCCGTCGGTCGCGGTGTCCCGGAGGTAGCGGTGCGGCCAGTCGACCACGATGTCATCGGCCTCGGGGAAGCGGGCCTTCGTGGCGAAGACCGGACGGGCGTCGCACACGGTCACGTGGTAGCCGAGGAACTTGCCCGTGCGTACCAGGGCCGCGGCGAAGTCGATCGCACCGAAGACGATCATGCGGGGCGGGGGCACGCACGACTCGACGAAGAGTGTCAGGGGCTCCCCGCAGCGCGATCCGCTCTCCGAGACGTCGAACTCGCCGGTGCGGCCCGCGTCCAGCATCGCGCGGGTCTCGCCGACCACCGTACGGTCGAGGTCGGGATGTTCGTCCAGGCCTCCTTCGTACGAGCCGTCGGGGTGGACGAGCACGACCCTGCCGAGGAGTTCGGCCGGGCCCCGGGCGACGCGGGCGATCGCCGCCGCGTCGCCGCGGGCGGCGGCCGAGAGCGCCGCCGTGAAGACCTGCCTGCCCGGCGCGTCCGCGCCGAGCGGCGTGACCAGGACCTCGATTACGCCGCCGCAGGTCAGACCGACGGCGAAGGCGTCCTCGTCGCTGTAGCCGAACCGCTCGCGCACGGTCGCGCCGTCCTGGAGGGCCTGCACGCACAGGTCGTACACCGCGCCCTCCACACAGCCGCCGGAGACCGAACCGATGACCGTGCCCTCGCTGTCGACGGCGAGGGCGGCGCCGGGCGGGCGCGGCGCGCTGCCGCCCACCGTCACGACGGTGGCGACGGCGAAGTCCCGGCCCTCCTGGACCCAGCGGTTCAGTGCTTCGGCGATGTCAAGCACCCGGGGCTCCTCCCGCGTTCAGGACACGGTCGGGGCGGATGGGCAGTTGGCGGTGGCGTACGCCGGTCGCGTGCCAGACCGCGTTGGCGATCGCCGCGGCGGCCCCCACGATGCCGATCTCGCCGATGCCCTTGATGCCGACCGGGTCGTCCGCGTCCGTGTCCTCCACCCAGTCCGCCTCGATGACCGGCACGTCGGCGTTGGCGGCGAAGTGGTAGCCGGCGAAGTCGGCGCCCACGTGGCCGCCCGTCGCCTGGTCGCGGTGGGCCTCCTCGTGCAGGGCCATGGACAGGCCCCAGGTCATGCCGCCGACGAACTGGCTGCGCGCGGTCAGGGGGTTGATGATGCGGCCCGCCGCGAAGATGCCGAGCATGCGCCGCACCCGCACTTCTCCGGTGGTGACGTCGACGGCCACCTCCGCGAACTGCGCGCCGAAGGAGTGACGTTCCTTCTGCGCGAGTGCTCCGACGGCCGCGCTGGTGTCGGACCGTACGGTGATTCCCTGCGGCGGGATGTCGCCGCCCAGGGCGAGTTGTTCCCGCAGGTCGGCCACCGCTGTCCTGACGGCCCAGCCCCAGGAGCGGGTACCCATCGAGCCGCCGGAGATCGCCGCCGGACCGAAGTCGCTGTCGCCGATGCGCACCCGGACGCGGTCCTGGGGAACTTCGAGGGCTTCCGCGGCGATCAGGGTCAGCGCGGTGCGTGCTCCCGTCCCGACGTCCGCCGCGTTGATCCGCACCGTGAAGGTGCCGTCGGCCTCCGCCGTCGCGGCCGCGGTGGACGGCGCGACGATCACCGGGAAGGTGGCGGCCGCCGTGCCGGTGCCGAGCAGCCAGCGCCCCTCGCGCCGCAGGCCGGGGCGCGGATCCCGGTCGGCCCAGCCGAACCTGCGGGCGCCCTCCTGGAAGGCGGACAGCAGATTGCGGCTGGCGAAGGGCAGCCCGGAGACGGGGCCCACGTCCGGTTCGTTGCGGGCGCGCAGCGCGATCGGGTCCACACCGCACCGCTCGGCGAGTTCGTCGAGCGCGGATTCCAGGGCGAACGAACCCGGCGCCTCGCCGGGAGCGCGCATGTAGGTCGGCGTGGGCACGTCGAGGCGCACCACGCGGTTGACGCTGCGGTGGGCGTCGGAGGCGTACATGGGGCGTCCGAACCCGGCGCTCGCCTCGACGAACTCGTGGACCGTCGAGGTGAGGCTGTGCCCCTGGTGGTCGACGGCGCGCAGCCGCCCGTCGGCGTCGGCGCCGAGCCTGACGCGCTGGGCGGTGGGGCTGCGGTAGCCGGTGAGCGTGAACAGCTGGCGACGGCTGAGGACGACCCGGACGGGGCGGTCGAGCATTGTCGCCGCCATCACGGCGAGGATCTGGTGGACGCGTACGCCCTTGGATCCGAAGGCGCCGCCGATGTGCTCGGACCGTACCCGTACCGATGCGGGGTCGAGCGAGAACAGTTTGGCCAGTTCGTCCGCGACCCAGGTGCTGCCCTGGTTGGAGTCGACGACTTCGAGGCGTCCGTTGTCCCAGCGCGCCATCGCGGCGTGCGGTTCCATCGAGCCGTGGTGTTCTTCGGGGGTGGTGTACTCCTGGTCCACGACGTGCGTGGACGCGGCTAGCTCGGCCTCCAGGTCGCCCTTCTCCACCAGGTGGCCGTCGCCGTCCGGCGTGTACGTGCCGGGGTGCTCGGCGGAGAACGCGACGTCGTGCGGCTCCTCCTCGTACCGCACCACCACCGCCTCGGCGGCCTCCCTGGCCTGCTCGGAGGTCTCGGCGACGACGAGCGCCACCGGCCAGCCGACGAAGGGCACCCGGTCGTGCTGGAAGACCTCCACGATCGGGTCGGGGACGCCGAGCATGCCGACGTAGTCCCCGTCGACGCGCGGCGCGTTGCCGTGGTGCAGGACGGCCAGGACACCGGGCATCGCGCGCACGGGGTCCGACTCGACCGCAAGGACCCGGCCGCGGGCGATGGTGGACAACACCAGCCAGCCGTGGGCGAGTTCGGCGAAGGGGATCTCGCCCGCGTACCGGGCCGCGCCGGTGACCTTGTCCAGGCCCTCCACGCGGGTGTACGAAGCGCCGGCGGCGCTCGTCGCCCCGGTGGACGCGGTCGTCGTGGTCTGCGCCGTCATCGGGTCGCCTCCTCGGTGAGCTCGGTCAGCAGGGCGACGACGAGGTTGCGCATCAGCGTCACCTTGTAGCCGTTGTCGGGCAGCGTCCTGGCGGCGGCGAGTTCGGCGTCCGCGGCGGCGGCGAACGCCTCGGCGGTCGCGGGACCGCCGGTCAGGACCCGCTCGGCCTCGCGGGCGCGCCACGGCCGGGACGCCACCGCGCCGAAGGCCAGGCGCACTTCGCGTACGACACCGTCCTGGACGTCGAGCGCCGCGGCGATCGAGCCGATGGCGAAGGCGTACGACGCGCGCTCGCGCACCTTGCGGTAGCGGGAGTGGAGGGCGACCGGGGCCGGCGGCAGGGTGATGCCGGTGATGAGCGCGCCGGGCGGCAGCGCGGTCTCCAGGTGCGGGGTGCTGCCGACGGACAAGTAGAAGTCGGCGAGCGGCAGTTCGCCGGTGCCCTGCGCCGTCTCGTACGAGATGACGGCGTCGAAGGCGGCGAGCGCCACGCCCATGTCGGAGGGGTGGACGGCCACGCAGTGCTCGGTGGCGCCGAGGATGGCGTGGTTGTGGTGTTCGCCCTCGACGGCGGGGCAACCGCTGCCGGGGGCGCGTTTGTTGCAGGGTTTGGACAGGTCGGCGAAGTACCCGCAGCGGGTGCGCTGGAGCAGGTTGCCGCCCACGGTGGCCATGTTGCGCAGCTGGCCCGAGGCGCCGGCCAGGACGGCTTCCGCCAACGCGGGGTAGCGGCGCCGCACTTCGGGGTCGGCGGCGAGATCGCTGTTGGTGACGGTCGCGCCGATCCGCAGCCCGCCGTCGTCCGTGGTCTCTATCCGGTCGAGAGGCAGCTCGCGTACGTCGATGAGCAGTCCGGGCCGCTCCACGCCGGTCTTCATCAGGTCGACGAGGTTCGTGCCGCCGCCCAGGACGCGCGCGTCGGGATCGGTGCCGAGCAGCGCGACCGTGCCGGGGATGTCGAGCGCCCGCTGGTAACCGAATTCCCTCATGCCACGGCCTCCGTACCCTTGTTCTCGGCGGCCGCCGCCTGCGCGACCGCCTGGACGATCGACACATACGCGCCGCAGCGGCACAGGTTGCCGCTCATGCGTTCCCTGATCTCGTCGGCGCTCAGCTCGGGAACGCCCGCTTCGGGCCGTACGTCCGTGGTCGCGGCGCTCGGCCAGCCCGCCGCGTGTTCCTCGATGACCGCGATGGCCGAACAGACCTGTCCCGGCGTGCAGTAGCCGCACTGGTAGCCGTCGAGATCGAGGAACGCCTGCTGTACCGGGTGCAGTTGGTCTCCCTGTGCCACACCTTCGATGGTGGTGATCTCGCGCCCCTCGGAGGCAACGGCGAGTTGCAGGCAGGAGACGGCACGGCGCCCGTCGATCAGCACCGTGCAGGCGCCGCACTGTCCTTGGTCACAGCCCTTCTTGGTGCCGGTCAGATCGAGGCGCTCGCGCAGGGCGTCGAGCAGGGTGGTGCGGTGGTCGACGGGCAGCGTGTGCTTTTCGCCGTTGATGTTCAGCGTGATGGCGCTGGACGTCGATGGGGCCACGATCAGCCTTCTTTCGCTTCTGTCATCTTGTGTCAGCTTGAGTCAGCTCGTGTCACGTAAAGGCGGGATCGTCGCGTGAGGCGGTCCCGACGGAGGCTCCGGGAGGTGGTGGCGCTGTGCGTAAGGGGGGTCTGCCGGTATGGTGACCCTAAGCGGACAGCTGTCCGTTAGCTTCAAAACTTAACGGACACCTGTCCGCTTAGCAAGAGTGGCCCGGGCCGCGATTCTCGGGAGGAGGACGAGTGCACCAGAAGAAGGACGCACAACTGCGCTCGGACGCACAACGGAATCGCGAGCGCATCCTGGAAGTGGCACTGACCGAACTGACGCGCTCGGCGGACGCCCCGCTCAGCGCGATCGCCAAGAAGGCGTGCGTCGGGCAGGGGACGTTCTACCGCAACTTCCCCAACCGTGAGGCCCTCGTCCTCGAGGTCTACCGCTACGAGGTCCAGCAGGTCGCCGACACCGCCTGTCAGCTCCTGGAGACCCGCCCGCCGGACCAGGCCCTGCGGGAGTGGATGGACCGCCTCGCCCAGTACGCCATGGCCAAGGCGGGCCTCGCCGACGCGATGCGCAAGGCCACCAGCACCCTGGGCACGCTTGCCGGGGTGGGCCACGGGCCGGTGACCTCGGCGGTCACGCTCCTCCTGAAGGCGAACGAGGAGGCGGGCACCATCCGGCCCGGCGTCACCCCCGACGACTTCCTGCTCGCCATCGCGGGTCTCTGGCAGATCGACCCGCACGGCGACTGGCAGACGCGCTCCGGACGCCTCCTCGACCTGGTCATGGCCGGACTGCGCGCAGGAGCGCCGCGCTGACACCTGCCGCGGCCAACAGGATCACGAAGGCGGCCATCAGCGCCGTGGTGTAGCCGTGCACGGAGGCCGCCGCGCGGGTGGCATCCGCGGTGGACGCCAGGTACGACGCGCCCGCGCCGGCCGCGACCGTGTTCAGCAGGGCGGTACCGAGCGCGGCGCCCAGTTGCTGGGAGGCGTTGTAGGCCGCCGCCGCGGCTCCGATGTCGTGCGGGGGCAGGCCCGCGGTGGCCAGGCTCGCGGTGGGCGGCAGGACGCAGCCGAGGCCGAGGCCGGTCAGGACCAGCGCGGGCACCAGATACAGGCCGAAGACATCCGTGCTCTGCGATGTCAGGCGAGTCAGCAGGAACATCCCCGCCGCCGCGGCAAGCAGCCCCGGCACGATCAGCGCGGCGGGCCTGACCCGAGCGTGCAGCCTCCCGGCGATGAGCGTCGCGCCGACCAGCGCGGCCAGCGCGTTGATGATCAGCGTCAGGCCCGCCTCGACGGGCGAGTAACCGAGGACCGTCTGCGTGTAGTAGCTCATGAACAGGTAGAAGCCGAACATCGCGACGAACAACAGGGTGACGGAGAGAAACGCCCCGGCGCGGGCGCGATGGTCGAGCACGCGCATCGGAAGCAGGGGCCGCGGCGCCCGGAACTCGACGGCGGCGAACGCGGCCAGCAGCAGGACACCGCCCACGAGCAGGACGAGGACCTTCGCCGAACTCCAGCCGAGCGGCTCGGCCTCGTTGAAGGCGTACACGATCGCGGCGAAGCCCGCCGCGCTGAGCAGGGCGCCCGCGACATCGAGCCGCCCCTCGCCCCGGACCGGCCGGTCCCGCGGCACGAACGTCGCGCCGAGCACGGCGAGCAGGGCCACGGGCACGTTGACGTAGAGGCACCAGCGCCAGCCTGCGTACTCGGTGAGCAGTCCCCCGGCGACCAGGCCGACCGCCGATCCGGCGGCCCCCACCGCGGCGAACACGCCGAAGGCCCGGCCGCGTTCGCCCGGCTCGGTGAAGGTGATCGTCAGCAGGGAGAGGCCCGCGGGTGCGAGGCCCGCGGCGAACACCCCTTGCAGGGCGCGCGCCCCGAACAGCATCTCGGGTTCACGGCCGCCCCGCCGAGCGCGGACGCGGCGGCGAAGCCCACGAGCCCGATGAGGAACGTACGCCGGTGGCCCAGCGCGCTGCTGACCCTCCCGCCGATGAGCAAGAGCCCGCCGAAGGCGAGCGCGTACGCGGTGATCGCCCACTGCCGGCTCGCGTCGGACATGCCGAGTGCGCTCTGCGCGGAGGGGAGCGCGATGTTCACGATGGTTCCGTCGAGGACCACGAGGAGCTGGGCCGCGCTCACCGCGAGCAGCGTCCACCAGCGCCGTCGGGAGGGGGTGAGGCTCCCGCCTGTTTCCTGGGTGTCAGGGGCGTCCGCGCACGGCTTCGCCCCGGTCAGTTCGTCATCCGCTGGATTCATGACTTCAAGTGTTTCGTTGAAGTCGCCCCGGAGACTTTGCCCCTCTTCCTGTCGGCTGCCCCGGCGTATCACGCTGTGAACCCTCAAGCCCCGGTTGTATCCCGACGTGACAGAATCTCCGCCTGAATAGCGGCGATGAGGGTGTGAGCGCAGTGAGACGGCGGACCAGGACCGGCACATGGGACCGCTTTGTGGCCTCGGACCCGGGGCTCCTGCGGTTGATGGCGGGGCTGCGGACGGTCGGTGCGATCGCGCTCACGCTCGTCGTCCTCGCGCTGTTCGGCACCGACGTCACCCACATGGTCGCGGGCGCCATGACCGCGATGGTCTCCACCTTCGCCATCAAGGAGAAGGAGGTGCGCGGGCAGGCGATCACACTCGCACTCGGGCTGCCCGTCGCGATCACGGCGATCTCCCTGGGGGCGCTGCTGCACGACCAGGTCGTCGCGGGTGACATCTTCTTCATCGCGCTGATCTTCGGTGCCGTCTACAGCCGCCGGTTCGGCGACAGGGGCACCGCACTCGGCCTGATCGGCTTTCAGGTCTACTTCGTCTCCCTGTTCGTGGGCGCAACGGCGTCCGCCCTGCCCAGCCTGTGCCTGGCCCTTGCCGTCGCCTTCGTGTGCAGCGCCGTCGTACGGTTCGCCGTCGTGCCGGAGACGCCGGGGCGTGATCTGGGGCGGCTGCGCGTCGCCTTCAGAGCGCGGCTCGCGCAGCTGGTGGCCACGCAGATCGAGCTTCTCGACGCCTCGCCCGAGCAGTTGGAGAAGGTCCTCACCGACCTGCGGCGCGGCACCTCCCGACTGCACGAGACCGCCCTGATGATCCAGGGCCGCCTCGAGGAGGGCACCCCCGACTCGGCCACGGCGACCCTCGTCCAACGCCGCGTGGCGGACGCGGAGATCGCCGCCGAACGCCTCGGCGTACTCCTCCTGAACGCCCGTAGCGCCGAACGCGCGGACACCCTCACCCTCCATCTGCCGTACGCCCCCGTACCGGCGACGGGGACGCGCATCCGTGCCGAGGACGACGCCACGGTCACCCTGCGCCGCGACCTGAACGCGCTGCACCTGCTGGTCGGCCGCCCGGTCGCCGACGACCGGGGCACTGCCCTGGCCCACGTACGCAACCGGCTGCTCGGCTACCGCGACGAGGACAACCTGCCGCGGGCCTCGACGGCCGTCCAGGACGTCTTCCGCGGCATCGGTGAGGCGGCCCGAGCCGTCCTCGGCCTGCGGATCGCCCTCGACGGTCCCCAGGACGAGTCCGACGACTCACCGGCGACGACCCGCTCCCGCGAGGAGTTCGACGCCGAGGACATCGCGATCGCCGGCGCCGAGGAGATTGCCGAACCCGAGGAGGACGACCGCACCGGGCTGCGGCGCCCCACCACCCGGGCCGCGTTCCAGGTCGCGGTGGGCTCGACCCTGGCCATCATCGGCGGCGAGTTCCTCTCCACCCAGCGCTGGTACTGGGCGGTGCTGACCTGCTGGGTGGTTTTCCTCAACACCGCCTCCACGGGCGAGATCCTGGTTAAGGGCTACCGGCGTCTCCTGGGCACGGTCCTCGGAGTGGTCGCAGGTGTGGCGCTCGCGGGTCTGGTCGGCAACCACACCTGGGTCGCGTTCGCGCTTGTCCTGCTCTTCATCTTCGCGATGTTCTTCACCGCACCCCTGTCGTACGCGCTCATGTCCTTCTTCGTCACGGCGATGCTGGGCCTGCTCTATACCCTCCTGAACACCTACAGCCTCGCCGTGCTCTGGCTGCGCATCGAGGAGACCGCGCTCGGGGCCGCCTGCGGCATCATCGCGGCGGTCCTCGTCCTGCCGGTGCACACCGACCGCCGCACCGACGACCTCCTGAACACGGTCCTGACCCGCCTCGCCGACGTCATCTCCGCCTCGGTCGAACAGCTCAGCGGCGGCCCGGCGGCCGATCTCCTGGACAAGGCGCGGGACCTGGACACCGCACTCGACGATCTGCGCGCCTCCATCCAGCCGCTCACCCACCCGATCACCCCGCTGCGCGGCCGCCGCAGGACCGCACGCTATCTGGTGGCGCTCCTGGAGACCTGCGCCTATCACGCCCGTTCCCTGGCGGCCACGGCCGAGCTCGTGCCGTACAGCAAGAACGTCGCGGCCGACCCGCGGCTCGAACGCGCCGGCCTGCGCATCGCCCACAACATCGAGGTCATCGCCGGGTACGTGGCGGACGACAAGGCCACCGGCGAGGTCGAGTCGGGCGCCAGCATCGCCTCGATGCTGGAGGCAGAGGGGTCCGGCGCCCCGCGTTCGGGCACCGTCACCTACCGCGTGCTGCGCCATCTGCAACGCCTGGACGAAGGCGTGGTGGGCCTCGCCCGGCCGCTGGATGTGCCGGTGGCGGGGCGGGGCACCTCGGCGGCGAAGGCCTCGCGGGTCTGACCCGGCGCAAGGACGCTCGTCCGTCAGCCGCGGTTCAGTCCAGCAGTTGCGTACGCAGACGGTCGATCAGGGAGTCGTCGACGCCGAGTTGCTTGACCGCGTAGTCGCGCACCGAGCCGTGGGCGGTGGTCAGGTCGGCGAGGAAGAGGCGCATGATCTCTTCCGGGGCGCGCCCATATCCGGGCCAGTTCAGGGGCCGGTCCGGATGGCCCGCCTTCCAGTCCGCGATCAGCCGGTCGGTGGCCAGTTCGGTGAGGGCGAAGTCCACGGCGATGACGTCCTCTTCGACGCCGAGCAGCGCGAGGACGAGCGCCGCCAGGAGCCCGGTGCGGTCCTTGCCCGATGCGCAGTGGAAGACCTGCGGTCCATCGCCACGAGCAATGACCTCCAGTGCCTGGCGGAGTTCCTCGGCGCCGTCGAGGGCGACCTCCGCGTACCGGTCGGCGAGATAGCGCCAGGGGTCGAGGCCGGGGTCGATCTCCGCCTGGTCGTACGGGCGGTGCTCCACGCTGAGGTTGACGTAGGCGAGCCCCTCGGTCTCGGGGACCCGCCCCTTGGCCTCGATCTCCCACGGGTAGCGCAGGTCGATCACGGTGCGGACGCCCAGCGAGAGGAAGAGGTCCCAGTCGGCGCCCCGCAGCTTGGCGAGCGAGTCGGAGCGGTACAGGCGACCCCAGCGCAGCATGCGCCCGTCAGAGGTCCGATAACCGCCCAGATCCCGGAAGTTGTGCAGGCGCTCGAAGTCTATGTGTCGTCTCACCGTCGGGATACTACGTCGTGGAGTTCGAGGGGAACCGGCGCCGGAAGGGGCTCGGCGGGGGCGGTGCGATCGGCGCGGAACGAGTCGAGGAGGTAGGCGACGAACCGCCGGGACGCGGCCAGGGCCGCCTCGGTGGAGTCCGCGGTGATGCCGCTGTTGGCCATGAGGATGAGCGGGAGGTCGGCTGGGTGGAAGTCGGCACGCAGTCGGCCGGCGGCCTTCGCACGGAGCACCAGTTGCTCGAAGCCGCGCTCGGCGCGCCGGCGTTCCCGAGCGAAATCCAGGACGTCCGGGAAGGCCGTCATGAACGCCGCGGTGAATCCGCGGTCGATCACGTGCATGGCGCACACCTTCTCGATGACCGTACGGAATCCGTGCCAGGGGTCGGGGTCCGCGAGGGCGTCGTCGACGGCGGACACGCACGCTTCGAGCTGGTCCGCGAAGACCTCCGTGACCAGGGAGTCCCGCGTGGGAAAGCGGCGGTAGAGCGTGGCCACCCCGACACCGGCGCGGCGGGCGATGGCGGCGATCGGCACGTCGAGGCCACGCGCGGCGAACAGTTCACGGGCGGCTTCGAGGACGCGCCGGCGATTGCGGAGCGCGTCCGCGCGCAGCCCCGCCCCGGCGGCCGGTGCGAGGTCCTCCGCGGCCGGTGCGAGGCCCGCCCCCGGCCGCATCCGAGACGAATCAGCAGGCATGTTTCTCACATTAGCTCAAGTGGACGACCCTCTCCGTTTAGCGGGTTAGCGTCGCTGACAGTGGCACCGAACGGCGTTGAAACCACGACGGGGACAGGAGAACGATGAGTGACATGCGCGCGGCTCTGTACGACAGGTACGGCTCGCCGGAGGTGCTGTACGAAGGGACGGTGCCGAAGCCGGTCGCGGGCCCCGGTGAGGTGCTGGTCCGCGTCCATGCCGCCAGCGTGAACGGCGGCGAGCTGACGGGCCGGGCGGGGAAGGTTCGGCTGGTGACGGGGCTCGCCGGGCGGGGTTTCCCCAAGCGTACCGGGATCGACTTCGCCGGTGAGGTGGCGGCCCTCGGTTCCCCCATGTCCGCTCTGGCGCCGGGTGACCGGGTGTGGGGCGCCTTGGCACGGTCCCAAGGCTTCGGCTCCGCCGCGGAGTTCGTGGTCGTGCGACCTCGCCAACTGGCCCTCGCGCCGGCCGGCCTCGATCTGGTCCAGGCCGCGGCCCTGCCCGGCGTCGGCACGACGGCGATCACTGCGCTGCGGGACAAGGCCCGGCTGGCGGCGGGCGAGCGGCTGTTGGTTCGCGGCGCCAGCGGCGGCGTCGGAAGTGCGGCCGTCCAGCTGGGGCGGGCGTACGGCGCCCATGTCACGGCGCTCGCGGGGGCCAAGAGGCTCGACTTCGTGCGGGACCTCGGAGCCGACGATGCCTTCGACTACGCGACCACCGACGCGGCCGGCCTCGGCCCCTTCGATGTCGTGCTCGACACGGTCGGCACGGAGCTCGGCGCGTACCGGCGACTGCTGGCGCCGGGAGGGCGCATGGTGTCGATCGCCTTCGACGCGAGTCGTATGGCTGCCTCGCTCTCGTACATCGTCGGGTCCGCGGTGTTCGGTCCGCGACGTGTGCGGTTCTTCAGCGGCAACCCCGGCCATCAACTCCTGGCGGAACTGACCCGGTTGACCGAGGGTGGGGCTATCCGGCCCGTCGTGGACACGGTGTACCCGCTGGCCGACATCGCCGGGGCGCACCGCGCGCTGGAGGCGGGCGGGATCCGCGGCAAGCTCGTGGTCGACGTCAGATCTTCGCAGGCGGTGAGTTCGGGCTGAGGGTTCGCGGCGTGGGCAGGTTCACCAGCAGGAATGCCGCCGCCTCCCGCACGGGCGCGGGGGCGTCGACCCTGCCGGCCACCAGGTGAGTCGCCGTGCGTCCGAGTGTCTGGGTCGTCCGTACGGAGCCGATGTGGGCAGCATGTGGAGCAAGCGCGGCCATGAGGTCCTCGGCCTCCCTCCAGGCTCCGGCCCGCGCCAGGGCGGAGAGGAGCTGCGCGGTGAAGAGGTTCCGGTAGGCGGGTCCGGGCGCGGTGGCCGCCTCGTGCAGGAGGGGGATGGCCTGGTCCCATCTGTGCAGCCTGGCCAGTACCCAGCCCCGGTGGCCGACCAGTTCGGTCCGGTCGATCCACCAGGCCCAGGGCGGATCGTGGCGCGAGACGCCGTCCAGGAACCGGCTGCGGGCGCGGGCCATCAGGTCCATGGATGCACGGCGGCCGCCGAGCATGGCGATCGCGTGCGCCCGGCGGATCAGGACGAGACTGCTGACCCTGGCGGGGAGCGCTCGGGCGCCCGGCACACGGTCCGCGCTCTCCAGGGCGGTGCGCGGCTCTCCCGTGTGGGCCAGGAGCATGCTGTCGTTCAGCAGCACGAACCGTGCCGTCCAGCGGTCGCCGCAGAGCTCCGCCAGGCCCAGCGCCCGTACGTTCATCCGGTGTGCCGCGCGGTAGAAGCCCGCGTCGAAGAGGATCCACCCGATGACCTCGCACAGCTCGGCGATGGCAGCGAGCGTGTCACTGTTCCGCGTACGCAGGCTTCCGGGATCAGCGGACAGCTCCGGGACGCGCCGCAGGGCCTCGCGCACGGCGGGCATCGCTGAGGTGGCCCCGGACGTGGCGTCGAGGGCCACGAGTCGCTCGATGGTGCGCAGGGCCGAGGAGATCACCCCGCAATGATCACGCATACGCGTACACATACACCGACGCGGTCACCGGTCAGCGATATACCTCGGCGGTGTGCGAGCGGCCCACATCGCGGACGACTTCCAGACCGAGTACGCGGTCGAGGTGGGCGAACGTCTCGAACTTGGCGCCGCCCGGCACGTCTTCGGCCGTCTCCAGAGCGCCGAGGAGCCTCAGCACGGCCGGGGTGTCGAGACCGTTGTCCAGGGAGGCCCGGGCCCTGTCGACGAAGTCGGCGGGCATCGCCTTGGACGGCTCATCCGCCCAAGCGGCCACGGACTTACGCCAGTTGGCCAGCTTCGCGACGGCGGCGTCGACGGCCTGCTCCGATACGTCGACGGGCTCGTGGTGCGGGCGGCCGAGCAGGAGCAGCCGCAGGGCGAGGGCGTCCTGGCCCGCCTCCTGGTCCGCGTCCGCCTTTGGGGACGCGCCGCCCGGCGTCACGGCCTCGCCGACATGGAGCGACAGGCCTACGGCGCCTTCGTACGTGCGGCTGGTGAGGTGCACGGTCGGCGGGCCGCCGAGAGCCTCGGTGAGCTCGTCGACGGTGCCGTGGGCGTCGGCCGGACGGATACCGGCGGCGTCGGCCGCCGCTGACGGCGGGCAGGTCCACCCGACCAGGACGGTCCGGCCGCGCAGCTCGGCGACTCGGGCCAGCACGTCCGCGACGAGGAGCACGCGCAGACCGGTCAGGTCGTCCGGGTCGTCGGCCGACTGCGCATGGGCGCACATCCGCAGCGGTCCGAACCCGGCCAGATCATCAACGATGCTCAGCACACCTCAGAGACTAGGCGTACGGCTCTCCGAAGGCACCCGGCAGGAGTCGCCGGGCAGGAGTTGCCGAGCAGGCAGTGGCTCCCCGCCCGGCCGCTCCCACCCGGCCACTCCGGACCGGATGCTCTCCCCCTAGGCCGGTCCGACCCCGCCCGTGCAGGCCGCACCGGGCTCGGGGGTCTGCGCCCCCTGGACGTATTTGTCCAGGAACTGCTCCACCCGCGAGTCGGATGCCTTGTCCACGGTGAGCTGGCGGCCCCACGCCGTGAGCGTGAGGGCCCCCTTCTGCTCCTTGACCGGGCTCATCAGCGTGTAGGGCGTCGTGCTGACCTTCTGGCTCAGCGTCTTGATGTCTCCGGACGCCGCCTTGTCGCTGTACGTGATCCAGACGGCGCCATGCTCCAGGGAGTGGACGGCGTTCTCCTCGGCCAGCGGCTTGTCGTACACGTTTCCCTGGCAGTTGGCCCACGCCTGGCTGTGATCGCCGCCCGCCGGCGGGGTCATCGGGTAGTCGACGTCCTTCTCGACGTGGTTGCGCCCGAGCTTCTTCGCGTCCCACTCTTTCTCCCCCTTGACGGGGGCCTGCGCGACAGCTTCTTCCTTGTCCTGCTTCTCCGACGCGTCGAGCAGGACGTACGAGCCGAATCCGGCGAGCCCGGTCAGTACGGCCACGCCCGCGGTGACGGCGATGACACGACTGCGGCGCTCTCGCGCCAGCTCGGCGCGGCGCAGCTCTTGTATGCGGGCCTTGCGTGCGGCGGTGGTCGCGGACTTCTTGCCTGTCTTGGAGGTGCCCATGTCCGGCTACGTCCTTGTCCCCGCCGTGCCCGGGGCACGGCGGTGGTGGCGGTGATGGTGTGAGGTGATCGGCACGAGCGCGCCGGAGCCGGGTCCGATGCCGGACGGGGTCCGCGGCGCGTTGATTCGGCCTACGTCCTCTGCACCTGCAGGACGTGGAGACTCGGAGCATGGCGGTGAACAGGCGCCTGCCGCGCGGGATGTACGTCGACCGGAGCCGCGGGCAGTCCGGCCTCCCCCAGCGTCGACGGCACCAATGGTTCGGGGGCCGGAAGCGCGATCCCCGCGGTGTGCGCGGCGGAGGCACACCGCTCGCCGGGCGGGCAACCGTGTCCCACGGAGGATTCCTCGGCGGCGGGGGCGGGGCTCCCGCCTGTGGTGGTGGGCGCGGCGGCGAGGGTGACCACATCACGGTCGGCCGCCTCGTCGTGATGTGCGGCGGAAGCGAAGCACACGCACAGGACGGCCAGCAGGGTCGCCAGGCCGATCACGGACACGACGCAGCGCGCGGCGTTCCGCCGTCCCCCGCACACCATGTCCCGCAGCCCTGACGCCATGGGCGCAGATAGTAGCCGCTGCCGGATCAGCTCCGGGGCGTAGGGCGGTAACGCGCAACCTCTGCGTGCGCCCCGCCCGGGGTCCGAGGTGAGCCCGCGGGATCGGCGTACTTCACCGCGTCGCTCGACTTCAGCCCTACCTGCTGCAGGGCATGCTCAGCGGCCAACGCCCCATCCGCACACCAACCTCGCGACTCACACCCCGTGATGCGCGAGCGCCGTATGGGGATCCGAACCTCCGGGCTCCACCGCCGGGTCCGCATGGACCAGCGCCGCGGTCAGCTTCGGCACCGCGTGCAGCAAGGCGTGCTCCGCGTCGACCGCCACCTCGTGTGCCTCCCGCACCGACAGCTCGCCGTCCACCACGACCGCCACCTCCGCGCGCAGGCTGTGGCCGATCCAGCGAAGGCGCAGCTCGCCCACGCCCCGTACACCAGGGACAGTCAGGAGCGCCTCCTCCGCCGCGTCGACCAGGGCCGGGTCCACGGCGTCCATCACCCGGCGGAACACCTCGCGCGCCGCGTCCCGCAGGACGAGCAGGATCGCCAGGGTGATCAGCAGGCCAACGATAGGGTCGGCGAGCCGCCAGCCCAGAGCGGCGCCGCCCGCGCTCAACAGGACGGCCAGCGAGGTGAATCCGTCCGTACGGGCGTGCAGACCGTCGGCCACCAGGGCGGCCGAGCCGATCTCGCGGCCGACGCGGATCCGGTAGCGGGCGACCCATTCGTTGCCGATGAAGCCGATGACCGCGGCGGCGGCCACCACCCAAAGGTGCTGCAAGGTACGGGGGTTGAGCATCCGGTCCACCGCCGCCCAGGCCGCGAAGGCCGCCGACGCCGCGATCGTCAGGAGGATGACGATGCCCGCGAGATCTTCCGCGCGTCCGTACCCGTAGGTGAAGCGGCGGGTGGCGGCGCGGCGGCCCAGGACGAAGGCGATGCCGAGCGGGACCGCGGTCAACGCGTCCGCCGCGTTGTGCACGGTGTCGCCAAGGAGCGCGACCGAACCGGTGAGCACGACGATCACTGCCTGGGCCGCAGCCGTCACCCCCAGAACCGCCAGCGAGATCCACAGCGCGCGCATGCCACGCGCGGACGATTCCAGCGCCGTGTCGACCTTGTCGGCTGCCTCGTGCGAGTGCGGCTTCACCAGGTGCACGAGCTTGTGCCGCCACCGAGCCGACCGGGCCGCACCACCGCGGCCATGCTGGCGATGAACGTGTCCGTGCTGCTCACCGACGTGTCCGTGCTGCTCACTCACGTGTACGGCCTTCCGACGCGGGACGGAGAGTGGACACCGCGAGGCGCCCGAGCCCATTATGTGCGTATGAGCGCACGCATGCACCTATCACCTGCGCACGATGCGCACCCGCAAGATCCGGGCGCCGAGCACTACACCCACGCGGCCGAGGTGCTTGGCCTCCTGGCGGACCGCACCCGCCTGGCCCTGCTGCACACCCTCGGCAAGGGCGAGGCGGACGTCACGACGCTGACCACCGCGTGCGGCGCGGCCCGCCCGGCGGTCAGCCAGCACCTGGCCCGACTGCGCCTCGCCGGACTCGTCTCCGTACGCAAGGAAGGGCGACGCATGGTCTACGGACCGCCCGACGGGCACCTGCGCCGCGTGGTCGACGAGGTCCTGAACCTCGCCGACCACCACCTCAGCGGTTCGGCCACCCACGACTGAGCCACGACTGAGCCGGAGTCAGGCGTAGGTGCGCCTGCCGCGCCGGTGGGCGATCTCCCCCAGCACGATGTCCAGGGCGAGAAACGCCGCCAGCGGGATGCCGAGCAGCGGCACGAAGTAGCCGAGCACGGCGATCGCCGCCATCAGCGGGACCAGGACGTACGCCGGAACGTGTCGCCACGCCCCGCGCGGCAGCGGACGCCCGAACGAGTTCCCGCGCCCGCGCTGCCACCACATGCGGTACCCCCACACGATCATCAGGATCAAGCAGAGGGCGAGCGCGACGAGGGCGATCTGGTTGGCGAGCCCGAAGAGCGTGCCGGTGTGCGCGTCGATGCCCCAGCGGGTCAGCTTGGCGAGCACGGGGTAGTCGGCGAACCGCAGCACCTCGGTCACCTCGCCGCTCGCGGGATCGATCGCGACGGAGTCCTGCTTCTCGGGCCAACTGCGCTGGATCTGCCGGACGACGTACGCGGACGACTCGTCGGCGGGCGGTACGACCTCCACCGGGTTGGAGAGCCCCTCGGCACGGGCCGCCTTCAGGACGGCATCGAGCCCCACCCCCTCGGCGGCGCCTCCCGAGCCCGATCCGCCGTGCCCGGCGTGCTCTCCGCCGCCCCCGGCGGTCGCCGTGAGCGCCGGTGTCGTCTGCCCGATGGCCTCACGCAGGTCGCTGACGCTCTGGCCCGCGTACGCCGACCAGGTCAGCCCCGTCGCCGACAGGAAGATCAGCCCGGCGGCGGCCCACAGGCCCACCGAGCCGTGCAGCGAGAGCGTGCGGCGACGGCCGGTGGCCCCGCGCAGCTTGCGCTGGGAGCGGCGGCGCGCGAACCACAGCACCAGACCGCCGCCCGCGATGACCCACAGCCAGCTGGCGGCGAGTTCGCTGTAGAGCCGGCCGGTCTCGCCCAGGTGCAGATCGCGGTGGAGCTCGTCGATCCAGGTGCGCAGCGGCAGAGCGCCGGTGGAGCCGTACTGCTCCAGGGCGCCGCGCACTTCGCCGTTGTAGGGGTTCACGAACACGGCGAGGGTGTGGTCGGCGTCCACGCCCGGGGTTCCGGCCAGCAGGACGCGGGTCGTGGCGCCGTCCTCGGGCGAGGGCCGCACCGCGCTGACCGTGCCCTCGGGATGCGCCTTGCGGGCTGCGGCCACCTGTTTCGATATCGGCAGCTCTGTCTTGTTCTCGCCGACGGGGACGCGCAGTTCGTGGGAGTACACGATCTTCTCGGCCTGGTAGGAGCAGGCGTACAAGAGTCCCGTGGTGGCGGCGACGAGCAGGAAGGGCGCGATGAGCACCCCGGCGTAGAAGTGCAGTCGCAGCACGAGCGGACGCAGCGACGCCCATCCGGACCGTCCTGCGGAGGGCGGTGCTGCCCCCTGGGTCTCCTGCCCGTCGTCCGGGGCGAGGAGTGTGGGTTCGGCGGACATGAGCTGCTCTCCTGGCTGAGGGTGGCGCGATTCGGCCGTAGTGGGCCGGTGCAGGAGTCGGTCGGCGGGGTGGAGTAGTTCCCGGCGATACGCGGGAGTTGCGTGATGCGCGCCACACGCGCAGGGGGACGCGGCGAGTCGGGAGCCGGTGGGCCGCCGTGCGCCGCGATCGGCGTGCACAGCGACTGGCGTGCGTCACGGTTGCCGTGTGCCGCGATTGGCCTGCGCCGCGCCCTTCGCCGACGGCAAGGGCGGGAGCAGCGTCGAGAGTCCGGGCGTCCTCAGGACCGGCCCCCCCCGACCGGGACCCCTCCACACTGCCCGTTGGAGACACGATGCTCCAGACACGCGAGTTGTTCGACAGCCTTGCCTCTCGTGCCGACCACCTCGACAACCAGACCCTGGCCACCGCCGTCGACACCCTCTCGGCGTGCGAACTGGCCGTCACCGCCTGCGCGGTCGGCATGCTCGCCGAGAAGGCGGCCGACGACCTGCGGGCCGCCATAAACCGCGACCTGAACTGCGCCGACGTGGCCGCCGCCACGCGGCTTGTCCTGACGCGCGGCACGGACGCACATCCCGCGCTCCTGATGGCCCAGTTGGAGGCGTGCGCGATCGCGTGCGAGCAGAGCCACGAGTTGTGCGCTCAGCACGCGCCGCGGCACGAGCACTGCCGCCTCTGCTCGGAGGCCACCGACAGCGCGGCATCGGCGTGTCACGGAGGTCCTGCGGAGCCTGCGGGCCTGACCCGACCCTGGCCCGGCCGGGAAGCCGCGTCCGCGAGCGGATCCGGGGGCACGCGCGCGGTTCGCCCCGCGGTCCTGGATCCGGCAAAATGCCCGGATGGACTATGAGTTCTGGAACGACATCCACACCCGCGGCGGCATCCCCGCGGTCAAGGGCGCACTGGAAGAGCTGGCCGAGCGCGGTTCCGCCGAGGACGTGGACGCAGCGATGGAGCTGGCCTGCCAGGTCATCGCCGACGACACCGCCCGCCTCCAGGCCCGCGCGGATCAGGCCGAGGCGCGACTGCGGATGCTGACCGACGAGGCACGTGAGGTGGAACGGCAGGTCGACGCGCACGCCGTGGCCGAGGGGTCCGCCGAGGCATCGGGGCGCGCGGAACGAGACTGACCGCCGCCGGGCGCCGGTCGGCTGAGCCTGAGAGCGGGAGGTGACGGCGTTCACCCGGATGTGGTCCTGTCCCCCGCTCCGCCCCTTCGCCACCCTCATCGACGAGGTCCAACAGGCAGGCTTCCGCGTGGAGTCCGTACGGGACATGACCGCGAACTCGGCGCCGTGCGGCGAGCTCATGCGCGTGCTCTACGAGGACCGGCGCAACGAGATCGAGGAGCGGTTCGGAAAGGAGGCCCGGCCTACACTGATCCGCTCATGGCCCCCTACCGCTCCTTCTGCCGCGACCACATGGACTACTACCTGCTCGTCGTGCGCGCGCCCGGGGCCTGACGCGCGGTCCCACACGATCCGCCGGCCCGCGTGGGGCCGGCGGATCCGCGCGTCACCTCACGGTCACCGTGACGACCGGCGAGACGGTGGCGCCGCTCGCGACGCGCAGTTCGTTCTTGCCCTTGAGGCCGAGCTTGACGCGCAAGCCGTAGCTCCCGGACTGGTTGGTGACCGTGTCGGCCGGCAGGGCCTTCCACGCCCCGTGCTGCTTCTGCTGCAGGGTCACCTTGCTGCCTGCCTTCAGCCCGGTGGCCTTGCCCATGATCCGCAGCTCCTGCCACGCGCGGACATGGGAGACGGACGCCTTCGCCGTCAGCGAGGCCGCGACGGGCGTGGCCGCGGCAGGCTGGGCCGGGACGGGCTCGGCCGCCGCGGGCTGCGCCGGCCGGGGCTCCGGGTCGGCACCTGCGGCGAGCGCGGCGGTCGTGGGAATCAACAGGACCGACCCGACGAGAGCGGAGACGGCGGTGGTACGCAGAAGGCTGCGACGGTTGTTTCGCATGGCGGCAGTGATCCCCTTGGCTGTCGGTCGGTACGCGTTCCTCGTCGTGCGACGAGCCGCACAATGAGGAACATAAACGTATGCACCCGACATTGCGATCACCCGGAGAGCGCGTAACGGAATCCGGCAGAATCAGCCACAGTGCCGCAACTGCCCGCACGGCCCCCGGCGTTGCCTCTCGGCCTCGCGGTCCGGGTCACCGCCGGACCAGGTAGGCGTGGGTCGCCGCCGCGGAACTCACCAAGTCGGTCACCCGGTAGCCGTCGATGCCGTCGCCGACGTTGTCGAGCAGCCGCTCGCCCCTGCCGACCAGCAGCGGCACGACGACCATGCAGTTCGTCGATCAGCCGCGCGCGCAGGTACTGCTGCACGAGGGCCGAACCGCCTCCGATGCGTACGTCCCGCCGCCGCCTCGAAGGCCCGTGCGAGGACCGCCTCGACAGGCTCGTCAGTGAAGTGGAAGGTGGCCCCGCCCTCCATCGTGAGCGAGGGCCGCAGGTGATGGGTGTGCACGAACACGTCCTGGTGGTAGGGCGGATTCCCTCCCCATCGGCCCCGCCACGACTCGTCCTGCCATGGCCCGCGCTGCGGTCCGAACATGTTGCGGCCCATGATCGTGGCGCCGATGTTCTCCTCGCTGCGCTCGATGCAGTCGACGTCGATCCCCGTCTTGCCTGCGGCGCGATCGCGCATCGCGGCGACCATCCAGTCGTGCAGCCCCATCAGATCTCCGGCTGAACGCTCTTGCCGGTCCGGCCTCGCATGAGTTCGATGAGTGAGGGGCCCCCGCGCAAGCACCAGAGCGCGATGACGGGGTCGCAGATGGCGCAGCCCAGCGACGAGTCGTGGGCGAAGGGGATGATCGGGGTGCCCTTCAAATGGTGGACCAGGTCCCATGCGGTGTGGAGCAGCCAGCCTATGCCGATGAAGGTCCAGGACTCCAGGCCGCGGTAGGCGCAGTAGGTGACGGCGGCGGTGAACACGAACTCCCAGCCACCGAGGCCGCCGCCGCTGAGGTAGGCCGCTCCCGCACCGGCCACCATGATCGCGTTGAAGCGGCGCCGGTGCGGTTCGCGGATCAGGGACATCACGAGGGCGTAGATGACGCCGATCAGGATCGGTGCGACGTACGGCATGACCTGCATGACCTGCATGGAGTTCCTTCGGGTGGCGGTGCGCGTCCCGGTCGTCGCCGGGATCTCGGGATCTCGGGATCACCGCCGAAGTTATCCGGGTCCGCGACCGCCTCCCAGTGGCATTAGTGACTGGATTCGACGGAATAGCGCCAGCCGCGGTGACACTTACCCTCTCGAACCATCACCGCCCCGCGCTCTCGCCGTGGCGCGCCTCCTCGGCGGCCAGGACCGACTCGATCCCGTGCCGCCTTTCGCCCAGTACACGACGGCTGTTGGCGGCTTCCGCAGCCGGTCCGAAGTAATCCGCGGCACGCCGCGCTGCCACCGCCGCCGCGGTGTCGGCGGTCACGAGATCGGCGTTGATGGCCGTGGCCGCCGTCATGCCGGCGGCTGCGGACACCATGACTCCCGCCACCAGGTCGGTGACGTTACCCGCCGCCCATACCCCCGCGACGCCCGTGAACCCGGCCGCGTCCGACTCCACGTAACTCCCCACGCCCATCGGGTGCTCGACCTTCGTCAGGCCGAGTTCCGCGAGCACCGAGCCGCGCGCCTCGAACCGCGGCGCCACGGCGAGAGCCCGTACCGCAATGCGCCTGCCCGAGGTCAGTCGTACGCCGGAGAGCCGGTCGTCCTCGACATCGAGGCCGGCCACCTCACCGTCGACCACCGCGATACCACGGGCGGCCAGTTGCTCCCACTGCTCCTCGGTCAGCTCGGGCGCGGTGTGCAGGAACAGCGTCACGTCCGACGACCACTGCCGGAACAGCAGTGCCTGGTGCGTCGCCATCGGGCCGGTCGCCAGGACGCCGATCGGCTCGTCGCGCACCTCCCAGCCGTGGCAGTAGGGACAGTGCAGGACGTCACGGCCCCACCGCTCGCGTACGCCGTTGACATCAGGCAGTTCATCGACGAGCCCCGTCGTCACCAGCAACCGCCGCGCGCGATGGCTGCGCCCGCCGGCGGTCTCCACGACGAAGCGCTCGCCGACTCGCCGGACTCGCGTCACCAGGTCCGACACGATCCGCCCGCCGTACCCCGCGACCTCCTCCCGGCCGGTCCGCAGCAGTTCTTCGGGCGCGAGGCCCTCGCTGGTGAGGAATCCGTGCACCCCGTCGGCGGGGGCGTTACGCGGCTCCCCGGAGTCCACCACCAGCACGGACCGCCTGGCCCGGGCCAGGGTCAGCGCTGCGGAGAGCCCGGCCGCGCCACCTCCGACCACCAGCACGTCCACGTCCACGTCCACGTCAGCTTGCATGTCAGTTTCCACGTCAGCGATGTCTCGCTCATGCGTCTCAGTCATGCCGACACCGTGCGCCCGACCACCACGGAACGGCAAGCTTCCTTGCCGTTCCAGCAAAGTTGCCGCATCGTCGGGCAACGATGCCCGCTGGCCCCCAGTGGATGATCGAATAACGGTGGCGGGCGACGCGGTCGCGGCAGCAGCATGTTCTCGACGCGCTTCCGAACGTGAGGATCCATGCCTGTGATCTCCTTCGCCCCTGAGACCGGCGTCTGGCTGCTCCGCACCCCGCGCACGTCCTACGCCCTCCGCATCGACGAGACGGGAGCTCCCTGCCATCTCGCGTGGGGCCCGCGGCTGACCTTGGCGCAGGCAAATGAACTCGCCGCTGCCCCGGCCCCGCCCGCCAGCAGTTTCGAGGGGCGGCCACCGGTCGGCGAGGAACTGCCCGTCGACGGCGGGGCGCGGTACGGGACCCCCTCGCTACAGGTGCGCTTCGCCGACGGCACCCGCGCCTTCGAGTGGGAGGCGTCGGGCCACCGCGTACAGGAGCCCGCTCCGGGATCCTCGGAACTTGCCCTGGAGTTCCGCGACCGCCACCACCCCCTGGAGGTCACCCTCCACTACCGCGTTCACGACGACAGCGACGTCATCGAGCGCTGGTGCGTGCTGCGCAACACCGGGGAGGAGACCATGGCGCTGCTGCGCGCCGACTCCGCCGCGTGGACCCTGCCTGCCAGGGACGACTACCGGCTCAGCCATGTCACGGGCCAGTGGTCCGCCGAGACCCAACTGCACCGGGACCGTCTGCCGTTCGGCGAAACGGTGCTGACCAGCCGCAGGGGCATCACCAGCCATCACGCGAACCCCCTGGTGATGCTCGACGCGGGCGAGGCGACCGAGGACCACGGCCAGGTCTGGAGCTCGGCCCTGGCCTGGAGCGGGAGTTGGCGCGTCACCGTACAGCGCACTCCCGACGGCAGGGCGGGATTCACCGGCGGCTCCGGACACGAGGGCCTGACCCAACCTCTGGCTCCCGGCGAGGAGTTCACCACGCCACGGCACGCAGGCCTGTACACGGACGGCGGCTTCGGCGCGACGAGCCGCGCCTGGCACGCGTACGTACGCGCCCATGTGCTGCCCCACCCAGATGAGATACGTCCGGTGCTCTACAACTCCTGGGAGGCCACCGGATTCGACGTCGACGAGACCGGCCAGCTGGCCCTGGCGACTCGCGCGGCGGCGCTCGGCGCGGAGCTCTACGTCATGGACGACGGCTGGTTCGGCGCGCGCCGCGACGAGACCGCGGGGCTCGGCGACTGGACGCCGTCGCCGGACCGCTTCCCACGCGGCCTCACGCCCCTGGTGGACGAGGTGCACCGGCTCGGGATGCGCTTCGGGCTGTGGGTGGAGCCCGAGATGGTCAACCCGGACAGTGATCTCCACCGCCGCCACCCTGACTGGGTGTTGCACTTCCCGCACCGCGCCCGCACCGAGCTGCGCAACCAGTTGGTGCTCAACTTCGCCCGCCGTGACGTCGCGGAGTGGGCCTACGGCTGGCTGACCCGCCTGGTGGGCGAGCACGGGATCGACTTCCTCAAGTGGGACATGAACCGGCCGTTCACGGAGGCGGGTTGGCCGGGCGGCGCGAATGGCGCGGACGGCGCGGAGCGCGTCTGGACCACGTACGTCCACCACCTCTACGAGGCCATCGACCGCCTCCGCGCCGACCACCCCGGCCTGCGGATCGAGGCGTGCAGCGGCGGTGGAGGCCGGGTCGACCTGGGGATGCTGTCCCGCACCGACCAGACGTGGACGTCGGACAACACCGACGCGGCGGACCGTGTCCTCATCCAGCACGGCTACGGCCAGATCTACCCGGCCGGGACGATGGCCGCCTGGGTGACCGATGTCCCCAACCAGCTGACCGCCCGTTCGGTGCCGCTCCGCTACCGCTTCCACGTCGCCATGGCCGGGGTCCTCGGCCTCGGCGGCGACCTCACCCGCTGGTCCGAGGACGAACTGGCCGAAGGGGCACGCCTGGTGGCCCAGTACAAACGCGTACGGCACCTGGTCCAGCACGGGACGCTCCACCGGCCACGCGGCCCGGTCGACGACGGCCCGACCGCGGTCCAGTACACGGCGACGAACGCCGACGAAACCCTGCTCCTGATCTGGCGCCGCGCCCCACGCCACGGCACAACGAGCCCACCCCTGCGCCTCGCCGGCCTGGCCCCCTCAGCCCACTACCGCGACACCCACACCGGCGCGGTGCATTCCGCGGCGGTCCTGAGCGACTACGGACTACGGCCCGAGCTGCCACAGGGTGATTGGGCGAGTGCGGCGGTGCACTTGGTGCGGGTTCCCTGACGAGGCCTTGGCTAAGGGCTGTCCCGTGAATGATCTCTGATGCCTCGGGCGTGGTGGGCCGCCGTGCTGCACGCTTGCCTATCCGGCGAGTGCGAGGTTGTACATCCTGGCAATACCGAACATGGCGTGGTGGAGCGGTCAGCTGCGTTATCCACGCCGGCTGCGTAGCCGTGATCACAGCAGTCACGGCTGCATGATTTCAAACACCGCCCTCGCCGTTGGAGATTGGCGTGCGGGTCAAGGTGCCAGCGCTGTGGCCACCCGAGCCAAGTGGTCAACTGGCAGGGCGAAGAGGTTGGTGGGGTTGCGGAAGGAGTATTCGCCATCGTTCACGGAGAATCCGTGCCCGGCTACCGTCCAGTGCGCGGGGCCGGGGACCCCTTGATCCTCCAGAAGAGCAGAGGCGAGGGTCTCGGGGTCTTCCACGCTCGTACGGGCGCGTAGCGCACCCGCCAGGCGGCCAACAGCCTCGTCAGGGACTGCATCGTCGCCGAACGCAGGCAGCAGGAGCAACAAACGGGAGTGGGGATCGGTGGTGCTGCCGCCGGGCAGCATGTTGTCCGCAGCTGCCACGACCTCGGGCCAGGACAGGCCCGGGCCCATGAAGTGCCCGTCATCCCGGGCGAGGATCTCGGCCTGGCCCCAGTCGGGGTGGTGGAGGAGGTAGTCGGTTCCGGTATCGTCCGCGACAGTCCGGTAGACCACGTGAAGACGGTGATCAGCAGCGAGCGGAACCGTGAATGCCGGCCACTCGGCTCGCTCCCAGAGCTGCCGCTGGAAGTCTCCGGCCGCGTCATAGTCCCCGCCAAACAGCAGTTCCTCCGCCTCCTCCCTCTGGATACACGAGGAGAGATGCCCCAGCCAGAAGAGCGGCTCGTCCAGGAGCCTGGCCTGGTACGTGAGGGGGCCACCGTCGTAACCCGCTATCCGGGCAGGCTGCAGGTCTGCACTGTTCATCACAAGGACATCATGCCGCCCTGGCTCCGCGCCCTTGAGGCCGGGCGCACCAGCCGATCATCGCGGGACAGCCCTTGGCCTCGACGTACGAGAGGGCGGACCATTCGCCGACCACGACGCCGACATCTCGGCGGGGCGATGGTCGGTCTTGCCGCTCACGTCAGGTCCGATCGCGCTCCACTCTGCCCTCGGGATCCACGGATCCGGACGGGCCAGCGTCTCCGTCAACGGCAGCCCGTCCCTCGCCGCAGCGACCTCACGCACCCGCAGTTCGGCACGCGTGCGCGGACGGTACTTGGGCTCCTTACCGCACCCGCAGGCCTCGCGCCCTTCGTACCGCAGCCCTGCGTCCAGGACCGCGGCCACGACCGACCATCCGCGGACATCGCGCCTGCGCGGCGGAGCGAAGTCGTGACCGGCACACACAAGGGGTCGGTCGCAGCTCGGGCACGGGTGCTGTTTCGGCGAGTTCGCATGCCGCTTGAAGCTGACACGACACGATGGACACGCGTAGTGCAGCTTGTAATAGGTCATCGCGTAGAAGCACACGAAGTGATCCTATTAAACGGCGGCAATTTTTTCGGGGCCGGTGTCGACCACGGGGTGAGTCGCTCATCGGAAACTCCCCGAAGGAGACGTTCCCATGAACATCCCCCGCTCCCCCATACCCGCCGGAGCACGACTGCGAGCCCGCGTACGGAGTTCGGTGCGCGCCAGGCGCCTTGCGTCAAACCCCGCCTACAAGGCGGCAGTTCAGGCGGCGGGCACCACCCCGCTGTCCACTGGTTCGCGGTACTCGACTCCAACGCGGGCGGCCGCGGCGAGGGGTACGTCGCGGACGGCACCCTGTGCAGCGCGGGCGACCGCAGCCCGTACGACTTCGCCCCGTACAACGCCACCCGCACCGACTGGCCCGTCACCCATCTCACGGGCGGCGCCACCATCGAGATGAATTACAGCAACTGGGCGCACCATCCGGGCGCGTTCAAGGTGTACGTCACCAAGGACGGCTACAACCCGGAACAGCCGCTGGGCTGGTCCGACCTGGAGAACGGCTTCTTCTCCTGCTCGGACGTGGTCTTCGACGGGGGCAACGGCGAGGTCACCGGACTGACCGGTGGCGAACGGTCCGGTGCCTCGGTGACCGCGCTCGGCGCCGGCAGGGGGAACACCAAGCAGGCCGAGGCGGCGCACCAGGCCCACGAGGAGCATGGCACCCCTGAAGGAGAGGACGGACACTCCTCGGCAGGGTCCCGCTCCGCGACCGACGCCACCCCGGACATCGAGAACGCCGCCTCCGGATCTCGCACGAACACGGAGCGGTAAGTGGCGAGGGGTGAGTAGTGAGTGATGAGCCGGAGCGTCTCGCCCGCAGCGTGAATTTCTGCCCAACCGCGCCTTACGGCGAATTGTCGCGCCCCGAATGAGCAAGCAAACTCCGCTGGCCAGCGGCCACTTGCGCCAATTGCTCCGCGAATCAGCGCACCCACCCACCACACACCGCATTACAACCAACCTCAAACCCCGTCGGTCACACGTAATTGCAAGGACCACGTATGCCTCACGGAGGTTTTGTCATGCCCTCTCACCTCAGCCGCCACCGGGTCATCCGCACAGCGTCGGCGGTGACGCTGGCTCTCGGAACGGGGCTGGCCGCGCCCTTCCTCCTGGCGGGCACCGCGGCTGCCGCGACATCGGAAGCGACGGCCGCGTTCGGCGCGAGCGATCACGCGATCGTCTACACCGCTGCCACCGGTCAGACCAACAAGGTCACGGTCACGGCGTCCATATCCGAAGGCTCCGAAGAGATCACCTACGTGATCGACGACGCCGTTGCGATCAAGGCGGGAGAAGGCTGCTCCTATCCCGACAGCGCGGACCGCACCAGCGTCTCCTGCACGGTCGCAACCCTGGAGACCCAGGACCCGTACGCCACCTTGAAGTTGAGCCTGGGCGACGGCGACGACACCTTCGCCTACGACAACACCACCGACCAGACGTACTACTTCGCTTCGGCGGACCTGGGAGGCGGCAAGGACACCGCGACCCACACCGGCAGCGTCGACGGCAACTCCGTCATCGGAGGAACGGGCGACGACGACCTGACCGTCGGTGAGGCCGGGGTGGTTCTCGGCGGTGACGGCAGCGACACCCTCCACGCCGCGGGCGGCAGCGTCGCGCAGGGCGGCAACCACAACGACACGATCTACTCGGAAGGCGACGAAGGCGCCGTCGACGGCGGCGCGGGCAACGACGTGATCCAGGGCGGTGCGGAGAGGCAGAACCTGTCCGGCGGCGACGGCAACGACACGATCCGCGCCGGAGCCGGCGACGACTTCGTTTACGGCGGCAAGGGCAACGACGTTCTGTACGGCGACAGCGGCAACGACACGATGTACGGAAACAGCGGCGACGACCAGCTGTACGGCGGCGTCGGCCAGGACACACTCTCCGGTGGTCCCGGCAGGAACGTCGTCCACCAGGACTGACACTTCTCGCCGTCGGCAGGGCACTGCGCCATCGACCGCGCCCAGTGCCCTGCCACGTCCACTTGGGTCTATGACAACGTCGAGGCGGTTTCCGTGTTTGTGGTGGTGATGCGCTCGACCGCTTGGCGCGTCAGCTCGCGACCGCGCGACGCACCGTTGCCGCCGCCACTCCCGCCATCGCAGTCGTTGCCGCCGTCGCCGCTGTCGACTCCGTCCAAGGCCCGGTGCAGCGTGAGCCCCTCGATGAGCGCGTCGAGCTGCCGGGCGGTGTCGGGATCGAAGTGCCGTTCCAGCAGGCGCCGACTGCCCCGCATCCACGCCCGAGTCAGCTCCCGGTACTCCGGGCGCCGGGCAGCGAGGGTGTAGAGCTCCTGCGTGAGGATCAGGTCGCGCCGAGGCCCCTCCGAAAGTGCGTGGATAAGGTCGGTGACAGCCTCACGTGCCTGCTCGGGGCTGTCCGCGTGGTCCAAGTGCCGTTCGAAGAGGGCCACGATGTGGTCGGCGAAGAGCGTGAAGGCTTCGCGGAGCAGGTCATCGATGCCGGTGAAGTGGTACGTCATCGAGCCGAGCGGAACAGCGGCACGCGTGGCGATCTTGCGGTGGGAGACACCGGCGACGCCTTCGTCGGCGATGTGATCGAGAGTGGCGGCGAGGATGCGCTCGCGACGCCGGGGGTCCGCGTGTCCGGTGGCCATCGCGACGCCTCCTAGAGGCTTCGGACGGGCCGGACGGGCCGGGCCGGGTTCCCGACGGCGATTACGTCGGCGGGTACGTCCTTCGTGACCACCGCACCGGCACCGATGACGCTGTTGTCCCCGATCGTCACGCCGGGGCAGACGATGACGCCACCGCCGAGCCAGACGTTGTCCCCGATGGTGATGGGGAGCGCGGCCTCCAGCTTGTCGCGCCGCGGCTGCGGCTCCACGGGGTGGGTGGGGGTGAGGAGTTGGACGTTGGGGCCGATCTGACAGTCCTCACCGATGGTGATCCGGGCGACGTCCAGTGCGGTGAGGTGATAGTTGACGAAGGTGCGAGCACCGATGGAGATGTTGCTGCCGTAGTCGACGTACAGCGGCGGCCGCACTTCCACCCCCTCGCCGACCGAGGCGAGGAGTTCGGCCAGGACCGCCCGCGCTTCGCCCGCGTCCTCGAGGAACACGGACTGATAGCGGGCGGCGAGCCGCATGGCGTGCTCTTGCCTGCGAGCGATGTCCGGGTCGTCGGCGATGTAGAGGTCGCCCGCGAGCATGCGTTCCAGGTTGCTGCGCGGGTCGTCCGCGAAGTAATCCGTATCCGTCGGCATGCGTACGATCGTACACTCCGGAAGGTACGGACGTACGCTCCCAATTCCCTTGGCAGCTCATGGGGTTGCCCGTGCGGGGTACTCGGTAGCGGCTGCGGTTTCCGTCGATTCCGAGGAGGTACGTTCCATGCGCGCCTTCAAGCGCTGGCTCGACCAAAGTCTGGCCGCACAGGCAGCCATGGTCTTCGTGCTGGGAGTGGGGATCACCGCTCTGTTCCGCCTGGACGAGCATCCGGTCGTGTGGATCGTCCAGAGCATGCTCTACACCGCCGTCGCGATGACGGTCGTGGCCGTACAGCGCCGCAAGGCCGGCCGGGCCGCCGGTACCGACGCTCGCGGGGTCGCCGAACTCAGCCGCAAGATCCGCCATCGCGAGGTACCGAGCGAACCCCAGGAGCAGGCTTCCATGAGGCGGCTCGTCGCCCAGCAGTTGGGGCAGATGGAACGGGCCCGCAAGTGGCTGCCGTACTGGCTGGGCTCCATGGTGTTCATCGCCGTCGGCATGCTGGCCCTCGGGGCGGCCACCGGCTCGTTGACCACTCCCCTGATAGTCGCGGTCGGCCTGATCGGGTTCTGTGGCTGGGTCGTCTGGATGCGTCGCCGCTCCATCGACCGCTTTCGCTACATGCGCTCCTCTCTGCAGAGCTAGGGCGCGGGCGGCGCCCCCTCTCGCAGAGCGATGGGCCGGGTCCGGGTCCGGGGTCGGGAGTGGGGGCGGGCGTCGGCGGCGAAACCCTCTGGGATAACGTCCCTCTCCTTTGCTCGAGTTGCTTGGGACAAACTGCTTTGCGCAGGTGAGAGGGATGTCGTGCACGTCGTGCAGATGCAGGTACGTGGGCGGGGCGCCCGTCGGTGGATCGCCTTCGGGGCGATCGCGTTCGGAACGCTGTTCACCGTCATCGGGTTGATCCTGGCGGGGGTGTCCATCTCGTTCCTGGCGGATGCCGAGCGGGCCAAGGGCACGGTGGTGGCGCTGGAGTGGCGCAGCGACAGCAGCGGCACGTCCCACAAGAACCGGGGGAATGACGAGCCTGCGGCGTACCCGGTGGTCGAGTTCACCGCGGCGGACGGCACGCCGAGGAAGTTCCAGAGCTCGACGGGCTCCAACCCTACGTCGTACGACCGAGGTGAGCAGGTCGAGGTGCTGTACCGCGCCGACGACCCCGAGGACGCACGGATCAACGGATTCGTCTCGCTTTGGCTGCTGCCGCTGATCTTCGGCGGGGTCGGCTTCGTGATCGCGGGGATCGGAACGGCCGTCGCGGTGGCGGGGCGAAGGCGTCCGTAGCGCGGTCGGACGCCTCTGAGTCACTCAGGCCCTCAGGCTTTCACGCCGCAATGCCGCAACGCCGCGCGATCGCCTTTAGGCGTTCCAGTTCGCGTCCGGCCGCCGCGGGGTGGGCGAGGTCCAGGGCCATCGCGGCGCGGGCGCTGATGTAGAGGATGTCCTGGCGGGTGGCGTCGTCGAGGCCGGGGGCAGCCATGAGGTTGCGGCTCGTGACGCTGAGGAAGAGGCCAACGTGGTCGAGGCGGTCCCGCAGGCGCAGAGGAAGCACCTGCCTCAGCGTGTCCTTCGCGTAGTCGCGCGTCTGCCGGTCCGCCTCACAAGGGCGAGGCCGCGAAGGAGCCCAGGGAAGGGCGGCTTCGCGGGCGTCGTCGTACATGTCCGCCACCAGGGCTCGTGCGGCGGCGAGGTCGCCTTCCGTGGCCGAGGCGCGGGCCGAGTCCAGCATGGAGCACAGTCGGGCACGAACCTGGGGATCCTCCTCAGTCCGGGCGTCCAGATATCCGGACCACACATCGAACGCCTTGCTCAACTCGGCGTCCAGCATGACCTCGTACGCGTCCGGCACTCTGCCGCCTCTCCGATCGGGCCACCTCGGTGTGGGCGGCAGCGGTCACGATAGGACGGATGGCGGCTGCATCGCCCGTGAATTATTCGGCCCGCCCGCTCGGTCACCTGCCCCTCGGCCACTTTCCTTCTGAGCGGCGGGGCGGTGAGGTGGCCAAGCGGGTGAGGCGACAACAAAGCAGCGGCACGGAAAGTGAAATCGCCCACCGGTGCGAATACTTGCTGATTGTGCGATCCATTGCCGCACATGCCCTAACGCGTATTCGATTCCGCCCCGTGAGCGCTCTGCGCTGCGAATCTTTCATCCGCCCGAGCAGATTCCCTGCCCCCGACGCCATGAGTAAACTATGCCGGAAACCGGCAGGTGCTTGCCGGAAACCGTCTTCGCATCTCCGCTAGCCGACTGTTCGGCCGGAAAAGACCGAAGGCGAGATCCCTGACCGCTTCCTCCGCCCCCCATTCGTTTTCGTAGCCCCGCAACGCGGGGCAGATCATGCGGAAAGGTTCCACTCGCACCTGGCACGAGGCTGACCCGCCACGGCTGAGGGTGCGGGTCCTGGCGGCCATGGACGGCAGTGACACGCTCACCTTCGAACTGGCCGGTGAACTCGATGTGCTCAGCGTCAACATGCTGTGCGATCTGGCCATCACCCACGTGGAGGATGGCCACCGGCATTTACACCTGGATGCGAGAGACGTGGCCTGGTGTGACAACGGCAGCCTCTACATGCTTCTCGGTCTGCGGCATGCGCTGGAGACCGCCCGGGGTAGCCTCGGCTTGATCGCCATCAGCGCCCCCGTCGAACAAGTGATCATGCGCAACGAGCACAGCCTGCACCTGCATCTGCACCCTCGACACGCTCCGCCATGCTGCCACGCCGCCGCGATCCTTCACGTGTGGTAGTTGCGGGCGTGGAGAGGCCGGCTGTTGCACTGCTGAGGAGACGCACATGAGCACTCCGCCCTCCGCTGCGGGCGCTCCCCGGCTGGAGCGACGGTTCGGAGTGGGCGACGCGGTGGTGATCGGCCTCGGATCGATGATCGGGGCGGGAATCTTCGCCGCGTTCGCTCCGGCTGCCCGCGCCGCGGGCTCGGGCCTGCTCGTCGGCCTCGCCATCGCTGCGGTGGTCGCGTACTGCAACGCCACCTCATCGGCACGGCTCGCGGCCCGTTACCCCGCCTCCGGAGGGACCTACGTCTACGGCCGCGAACGGCTCGGCGAGTTCTGGGGCTACCTCGCCGGGTGGGGATTCGTCATCGGCAAGACCGCCTCCTGTGCGGCCATGGCCCTCACCGTCGGCGCCTACGCCTGGCCCGGTCATGAACGTCCCGTCGCGATCGCCGCCGTGGTGGCACTGACCGCCGTCAACTACGCGGGAATCCAGAGGACCGTCTGGCTGACCCGCGGCGTCGTCGCCCTCGTCCTCGCGGTCCTCGCCGCGGTCGTCGTCGCCTCCTACGCGAGTGGCGCAGCCGATGCCGGCCGCTTGGAGCTGGGCGGGGACGCCGGTGTGGGTGGCGTGCTGGAGGCTGCCGGACTGTTGTTCTTCGCCTTCGCCGGTTACGCGCGCATCGCCACCCTCGGCGAGGAGGTGCGTGATCCGCGGCGCACCATTCCCCGCGCCATCCCCCTCGCCCTGGGCATCACCCTCTCGGTGTACGTCGCGGTCGCCGCCGCCGTCCTGGCCGTACTCGGCCCCGGCGGCCTTGCCGAGACCACCGCCCCGCTCACGGACACGGTGCGCGCGGCGGGGGTGCCCGAACTGGCGCCGTTGGTGCGTGTCGGCGCCGCCGTCGCCGCGCTCGGCTCCCTGCTCGCGCTGATCCTCGGCATCTCGCGCACCACGCTGGCGATGGCCCGCGACCATCATCTGCCGCACGCACTGGCGGCCGTCCACCCGCGGTTCCACGTTCCCCACCGGGCCGAACTCGCCGTCGGTGCGGTCGTGGTGGCCCTCGTGGCGTTCGCCGACCTGCGGGGAGCGATCGGCTTCTCCTCCTTCGGGGTACTCGCGTACTACGCCATCGCCAACGCCGCCGCCTGGACCCTGCCACTCTCCGAAGGCCGCCCGCCTCGCGCCGTCCCCGCCATCGGCCTGGCCGGCTGCCTGCTCCTCGCCCTCAGCCTCCCGCTCTGCTCGGTCATCTCCGGCGCCGTCGTCCTGGCGCTCGGGGCGGTCGCCTACTTCGTACGCCGGAGGATCGCGGGTCACGGGACGCGCTGACCGACGCTGAAGTACACAGCCGGGCGGGAATCGAACCGGTCAGCCGGCGCGTCCGGTGCGGCGGGCGCGGTCGGCGCGGGACAAGACCAGCGAGCGCGTCACCGCCCTCGGCGGCCGCCTGCGCGCGGAACCGCGTGCCGGGGGGCGGCTTCACCGTCCGCGCCGAACTCCACGTGGCGAGGATTTCATGATCCGTGTACTGCTTGCCGACGACTGCCCTTGCCGGGCAGAACCGAAAGGCTCTGGCCGGCCATGCTCGGGTCAGTGCTGCCCGGGTTCGCAGCAGCGCGGGGGGAGCGGCCCGACGATCCCAGGTGCCGGCCCGTCGCCCGGCGAAAATCGCGTGCCGTCAAGATCTGCGCGCGTTATCCTCGACCCTATGAACGTCACCGGCCTCTTCACCACCGCGACCGCGCGAGCGCCCAGCTCGCCGGTTGCCGCCGCCTGACGTACCTCCCCTTTCCACCGGCGACCGGACACGGTCCGCCGGTGGTTTTTCCGTGGCCCTACCGCCCCGGCTCCTGTGGCGGACCCGATGTCCGGCGCCTCCCCCCGCTGCACACGCGAAGGAGCCACTCATGAGCATCGACGGAATGACCACCGAGGACGTCGTCCGTACATTCGTCGACTACTACGAGGAGCGCGACCACCGCCGGATCACCGGCTCGACGCTGATGCCCCCGCCCGGCGATCCGGTGTTGTTCACCACCTCCGGCATGCATCCCCTCACGCCCTTCCTGGAGGGGCAGCCGCATCCGCTCGGCAGGCGGCTCGTCAACGTGCAGCGCTGCCTGCGGACCACGGACCTGGACGAGGTCGGTGACTCCACCCATCTGACCGTCTTCGAGATGCTCGGCACGTGGTCACTCGGCGACTACGAAGGGCAGCAGAGCCTTGACTGGGGATATGACCTGCTGACCGACGGGTTCGGCATCGACCCGCGGTTCCTGCACGCCACCGCCTTCGGCGGGGACGACCAGGTCGGGCCCGACATCGACTCCCTCACCCTGTGGCAGGACCGCGGAGTTCCGGTGGAGCTCACCGTCGAGGACAACTGGTGGTCGAACGGACCTACCGGCCCGTGCGGTCCCGACTCGGAGATCTTTCTGTGGACCGGCGACACCCCGCCCGAGTCCACGCCGACGGGTGACGACCGCTGGGTGGAGGTGTGGAACCACGTGATGATGCGCCACCGTCGGCTCGTCGACGGGTCACTCGTACCGCTCCCCCAACGCAACATCGACACCGGGCTCGGCCTTGATCGGCTGGCCTCGCTCCTTCAGGGAAAGACCTCGGTGTTCGAGTGTGACCTCTTCGACCCCTGGCGCGGTATCGTGCCGGGCCTGTGGCAGTTGGACGGGACATCACTGCGGGTGGTCTGCGACCACCTCCGCTCGGCCATGGTGGTGATCGGCGACGGGGTACGCCCCGCCAACACCGGCCGCGGCTACGTGCTGCGCCGACTCGTACGGCGTGCACTGACCGTGCTGTGGCGGGACGACCACTTGCGCCAGTTGGGAGATCTGCCACGCGAGTTGGTGGTGCACACCCTCGATCACTTCCGTCAGGACGTGGACCCGGGCGACGTGCACCGCGTGCTGGTCGAGGAGGAGCGGCGGTTCCGGCAGCTCCTGGAGCGGGGGCGGCAGGTACTGGCCCGGCCACGGTTTCGCGGCCCGCTCGGCGAGGAGGACTTCCACTACCTCCATGACACCCACGGTCTGCCGCGTGATCTGATCCTGGCCTTGCGCGAGGGGTGACGGGGGCCGGTCACGCGAGGGGTGACGTGGTCCGGTCAGGGGGCCACGCGGGTGCGGGCCTCGCGCCTGGGCGCAGGCCCTACGCGTGCGGCTCGCGCCGCTGGTCGGCCACCGTCCGCAACACCTCGACCAGGGCGGCCACCGCCGGGCGCCGTTCGGCGGACGCGCGGCACACCACGACGATGTTCCGCTCGACCCGCTCGCGCAGCCGCACCACGTCGAAGCGCGAGGCGCGCAGGCCGAGCATCAGCTCGGTCACCGTGCTCACGCCGATGCCCGCCTCGACGAGCGCCAGGGTCGCCGCGGTGTCGGTGACCTCGTGCCGCACGTCGGGTTCGAGGCCCGCGCGGCGGCACGCCGTGCGGATCGCTCTGCCGTAGTAGCTGTCGGCCGACGGCAGGATCCACGCCAGGTCCCGGGTGTCGGCGAGGGCGGCGCGCTCTCGGCCGTCCAACCAGCCGGCGGGCACCGCGAGGGCGAAGCGCTCGCGGTAGAGACGGGTCACGCGCAGGGCGGCGTCGCGCGGGATGGGCACGTCCGGGTAGTCGAGGCCGAGCGCCAGGTCGACGCCTCCCGAGGCGACGGCGTCGTACACCTCGTCCACGTCCATGTCGCGGCTGTGCACGACGAGTTCGGGGTGGGCCGCGTGCACCTGGCGCAGGGCCGGCGGCAGGATCTCGGCCGCGGCCGTGGCGAACAGGCCGACCAGCAGGGTGCCGCAGACCACACCGCTACCGCGCTCCAACTCCTCGACGGCTTCGGCCTCCGCGGCCAGGATCCGCTCGGCGTGCCGGGCCAGCGTGGCCCCGGCGTCGGTCAGCTCCACCCGGCGGCCCGCCCGGCGCAGCAGCGGCGTGCCCGCGGCCCTCTCCAGTGCGGCGATCTGCTGGGATACGCCGCCCGGGGTGTAGCCGAGGGCGTGCGCGACGGCGGTGATGGTGCCGCGCCGGGTCAGCTCGACCAGGGAGCGCAGCTGGGAACTCGTCCAGTCCATGAGGCGACCGTACAGAGACCGTCAAAGATCAGGAGCAGCATCTGTTCATGGACGTCAACGGTGGGGTTGCGTCACGATGGCGGGCAGCCGGCTGATCGGCGCCCCGTACGTCACTGAGTTTCTGCGCACGTTACTGACGGCCATGCCACGCCCGCGAACTGACGCCCCCTCACGTCATTCCCTCCGGGCGCCGGCCTCTGGAAAGGATCGGCCTCACGTGTCTCACTCACCGCGCCCGTCTTCCGCACCCCGCCCGTCCTCCGTACCCCGGCCCTCCACCACTCCCGCCTTCCGCTCCCTCCCGTCGACCGCCGATGTGGTGATCGTCGGCGGTGGCGTGATGGGCGCCTCCATCGCCTTCCATCTCGCCGAGGCGGGCGTGCGGGACATCCTCGTCGTCGAACGCGGCGAGCTCGCCTGTGGCAGCTCCGGCAAACCCATCGGCGGCGTGCGCGCCCACTTCTCCGACCCACTCAACATCGAGCTCGGCCGCCGGAGTCTGCGCGCCTATCAGGACTTCCCGCACCGGCCCGGCGCGGACATCCGGCTCGACACCGTGGGCTATCTTTTCCTGCTCACCAGCGAGCGCCAGGTCACGGAGTTCACCGAGAGCGTGCGGCTCCAGAACAGTCTGGGCGTGCCGAGCCGCATGATCGACGCCGACGAGGCCCGGCGTCTCTGCCCGTATCTGAGCACCGACGGCCTCATGGCCGCCGTGCACTCCCCCAACGACGGACACGCCCGCCCCGGCCTGGTCGTGCACGGCTACGCCGAGGCGGCGACCCGGGCGGGTGTCCGCCTCGCCACGCACACGCGCGTCACCGGCATGGACACCACCGGCGACCGCGTCAGTAGCGTGCACACCGATCGCGGCCATGTCGCCTGTTCCACCGTGATCTGCGCGGCGGGCGCGTGGTCCGCGCAGATCGGCGCCATGGTCGGCGTGGACCTGCCGGTGCGGCCCGTCCGCCGCCAACTCGCCTTCACTAAACGGCTGTCACCGACCGCCCCGCGCATCCCCTTCACCATCGACTTCACGTCGTCGGCGTACTTCCACAACAGCGACGACGGCCTGCTCCTCGGCCTCGCGGACCCCCGCCAGGCCGACGGTTTCGACACCACCTGGACCCCGGAGTGGCTCGACCTGTTCCGCGACGTCGTACGCCGGCGCGCCCCGGCCCTCGCCACCATGCCGACCGTCGGCGGCTGGGCGGGCCTCTACGAAGTCACACCCGACCACAACGCCTTGATCGGACGCTCCGGCGAACTCCCCAACTTCCTTTACGCCACCGGGTTCTCGGGGCACGGCTTCCTCCAGGCACCGGCGGTCGGCGAGATCGCACGCGACCTGCATCTGGGTCGTGAGCCATGCGTCGACATCGCGCCGATGAGCGCCGACCGCTTCCGGGCCGGGTCCGCGCCCCGCCCCGAGGCCCACGTCGTGTGAGCCACGCGCCTTTCGTACCCGCACCCGAACCCGGTCCCGCACACCCGCACCCGACAGTTCGAAAGGCAGACCTTCCATGATCAGCCAGTGGCAGTTGCGTGCCGCTTTCGCCGCGCGGCTCTCGGAGATGTACGGGCGTGAAGTCCCGGCCTACAACACGCTCGTGGACGTCTCGCGCGAAGTGAACGAGGACACGCTGCGCGCGCAGGGTGCCGATGGCGAACGGCTCGGCTCCATCAGCCGGGTCACCGCGGAGCGGCACGGCGCCATCCGCGTGGGGACCCCCTCCGAACTGCGCGAGGTGGCCCGGGTGTTCGGTGCGCTCGGCATGCGTCCGGTCGGCTTCTACGACCTGCGGGAGTCGGCTGCGAGTGCGGTGCCGGTCGTGTCGACGGCCTTTCGTCCGGTGGACGCCGGGGAGTTGGCGCGTAATCCCTTCCGGGTCTTCACCTCGTTGCTCACGACCGCGGACCCGCGCTTCTTCGATGCCGGACTGCGCTCCCGCCTTGAGACCTTCCTCGCCGGGCGCGAGCTCTTCCCGCCGGAGCTGCTCGCCCTGGCGGACCGGGCCGAGGCGGAGTGCGAACTGCCTGAGGCGGACGCCGCCCGTTTCCTCCATCTCGCGGTCAGGGCCTTCGAGTTGTCGGCCGAGCCGATCGACTCGGCCTGGTACGAGGAGCTGGAGAGGGTGTCGGCGGTCGCCGCGGACATCGGGGGCGTCCGCTCCACCCACATCAACCACCTCACCCCGCGCGTCCTGGACATCGACGAGCTGTACCGACGGATGACCGGCCGCGGGATCGAGATGATCGACGCCATCCAGGGTCCGCCCGGCTGGAAGGGGCCCGACCTGCTGCTGCGCCAGACGTCCTTCCGCGCCCTCGCCGAACCGCGTGCCCTGCGCCAGCCCGACGGCAGCGTCATCAGCGGCGCCCTGCGGGTGCGGTTCGGCGAGGTCGAGGCCCGCGGCATCGCTCTCACCCCGGCGGGCCGCGCGCTCTACGACCGCCTGCTCACCCTGGTCGACGACGAGACCGCCCGGCGTCCAGCGGCCGACCGCGCCGAAGTGGCCCGCAGCCTGTGGACCACACATGTGCCATCCACCGAGCGTGAGCTCGCCGCGCAAGGACTGGCCTACTTCACTTACCACGCCACGCCCGACCACCCGCGAAACGGTACGCAACCTCCCACCACCATCGGCGAGTTGGAGAGTCGAGGCTGGGTGCGGGCGGAACCCATCGTCTACGAGGACTTCCTGCCGCGTTCCGCCGCGGGCATCTTCCAGTCCAACCTCAGCGGAGAGGGCTCCCGGAACACCGGGCAGCAGGGCGCCGCGTACGACAGCGATTGGCTGTCCGGTGCCATCGCCCGCGAGGTTCTGGACCCGTACGCCCTGTACGCGCGTCAGCGGAGCCTCTCGATCGCCCAGGTGGGACGCGAACTGGCCATCAACATCGACGACACGCCCCGCTGAGACCGTCGTCCTCACCCCCACACCACACCACACCACACCACACCCAGGGAGCGTCATGACCGGGACCACCGCCCTGCCCACCACCGACGACCTGCGTACCCGTGCCCGCGCGAGCCTGCGGCGCGTCGGCGTGAACGTCCCGGAGGGCGGCGACTTCCAGGCGCGTACGCGCATCACGGGCGAGGGCCTCTTCGGCCTGACCGCGTCGACCCCCGCCGACGCGGAGGGTGCCGTCGCCGCCGCCCGCGAGGCGTTCCTCGTCTGGCGCACCACACCGGCCCCGCGCCGAGGTGAACTCGTGCGTCGCTTGGGTGAGTTGCTGCGCGACCACAAGAGCGATCTGGCCGACCTCATCACGATCGAGGCGGGCAAGATCCGCTCCGAGGCGCTCGGTGAGGTCCAGGAGATGATCGACATCTGTGACTTCGCGGTCGGACTCTCGCGTCAGCTCTACGGCCGCACCATCGCCTCCGAACGGCCCGGCCACCGGCTCGCCGAGACGTGGCATCCGCTGGGCGTGGTCGGAGTGATCTCCGCGTTCAACTTCCCCGCCGCGGTCTGGTCGTGGAACACCGCGGTGGCGTTGGCCTGCGGCGACACCGTGGTCTGGAAGCCTTCCGAGCTGACCCCGCTGATCTCGCTGGCCTGCGACCGACTGCTGGCGCGGGCCGCGGAGGAGACCGGCGCCCCCGCCGATGTGCACCGGCTCCTGCTCGGCGACCGTACGGTGGGCGCGCGGCTCGTCGACGACCCGCGCGTCGCGCTCGTCAGCGCCACCGGGTCCACCCGCATGGGCCGCGAGGTCGGCCCGCGCGTGGCGGCACGGTTCGGGCGCAGCCTGCTGGAACTCGGCGGCAACAACGCCGCGGTGGTGACGCCGTCGGCCGACCTCGACCTGGCGGTGCGGGGCATCGTCTTCGCCGCGGCGGGTACGGCGGGCCAGCGGTGCACCACGCTGCGCCGTCTCATCGTCCACCGCGACATCGCAGACCCCCTCGTCGCGCGCCTGACGGCCGCGTACACCAAGCTGCCGATCGGTGACCCGTTCGCCGAGAGCACTCTGGTCGGCCCGCTCATTTCCCCCGCCGCCCTCGACGGCATGCAGGACGCGCTGACCCGTGTACAGGCGCAAGGAGGCAAGATCCTCGCCGGCGGCAACCGGCGTCTGGCGGACGCGGCGCCGCTGGCCGCCTACGCCGAGCCGGTCCTCGTCCGTGTCGACGAGCAGACCGACGTCGTACGCGAGGAGACCTTCGCGCCCATCCTGTACGTGCTCACGTACGACACCCTGAAGGAGGCCATCGCGCTGCACAACGATGTGCCGCAGGGGTTGTCCTCCAGCATCTTCACCCGCGACCAGCAGGAGGCCGAGCTCTTCCTCTCCTGCGAGGGCTCCGACTGCGGAATCGCCAACGTCAACATCGGCACGTCCGGCGCCGAGATCGGGGGTGCGTTCGGCGGCGAGAAGGAGACGGGCGGCGGCCGCGAGTCAGGCTCCGACGCCTGGCGGGCATACATGCGTCCGGCCACCAACACCATCAACTACTCAGGGCAGCTGGCCCTGGCGCAGAACGTCAGCTTCCTCTGAGAGGAGCGTCAAGCGAGCCACCCCTCAACGCTTCGGTAGCGGCCAAGACCCACGGCGGTGAACTCATCCTCACCGCCGGCCGCCACTGCGCCCAGCCGTCGCAGCGCCTGGGAGATGGGGCTGCCGGGCGGGCTGAAGCGGCGGAACCCGTGGTCAGGGAGCGAAAGTGATGCCGGCGGAGATCGGAAGGTGGTCGCTGCCCGTGGTGGGCAGGGTCCGGATCTGGGTGACCGTCGCCGCGCGGGTCATGACGTGGTCGATCCGGGAGACGGGGAAGGAGGCCGGCCAGCTGAAGGCGAAGTCCCGCCCCGTCGAGTCCAGGCGTGTGGTGACCGGGTGCAGGCCGCGGTCGTCCGTCGTGCCGTTGAGGTCGCCCAGCAGGATCACCTTCTCCAGTTTCTCGGCGGCCAGCGCGGCGCCCAGCAGGCCCGCGCTCTCGTCCCGGCGCCCGGAACTGAAGCCGTGCCACTGGACACGCACCGAGGGCAGGTGGGCGACGTACACCGCGACAGCACCCCACCGCGTACGCGCCGTCGCCCGTACCCCGCGGTTCCAGCCCTTCCCGACGCCCTCCGGCCTGATGTCCACCGCCCTGACGTCCGTCAGCGGATGCTTCGACCAGAGTCCGACCGTGCCCCGCACGGCCCGGTGCGGATATTTCGGCGCCAGTTCCCTCTCGTACACCGGCAGCGCGGCCGGCGTCACCTCCTCCAGGGCGATCAGATCCGGCCCGGCGTCGCTCAGGGCACGTGCGGTGCCCGCGGGGTCGGCGTTCACGTCGCTGACGTTGTGCTGGACGGCCTTGATGTCGTGCGCGCCGCCGCCCCCGGCAGCCGCGCGCCCGCCGAAGAGCGTCCCCCACGCGGCCACGGGCAGCAGCAGGGCCACCAGCGCCAGGGCGGAGCGGCGCAGCAGGGCCAGGACCAGCAGGAGGGGAACGGTCAGGCCGAGCCACGGCAGGAACGTCTCCAGGAGGCTGCCGATGCGGCCGACGGTGTTGGGCACCGCCGAGTGGAAGACCAGCACGGCGGCGGTCAGGACGGCCAGCACGGCGAGAATCCGGCCGCGCGCCCAGGGCGACCGGCCCGTCGCGGCCTCTCCCCACCGCAGCCAGTCACCGCGCCCCAGCCTCCGCCGCGGGTGCGTACTCTCCGGCGCCGCCCCGCTGTCCACTCGCTCCACTCGGCTCCCCTGTCTCCCCCGCTCCCCGGCCGTGAGCGAAGCGTGGCTGGTAGGACGCCACCATCGGGTGATCAGGTTCCCGCCGCCGGATGCGGCCCACGCGGGCAAGGGGAACACTGGGGGACGCATGGCCGTACGGCGCGTACGCACGCGCCCGCGTCCGCATCGCACCCCGTACACCCGCACCCGCACCCGCGTCAGCGCTCCGTTGAAGGGATCTCCCGTGGCCGACCTCTACGCCCTCGTCGGCGAGCACCTCGAAAAGGCCCGCACCGCCGCACACGGGCGCAGCGCGGAGCTGCTCCTGCACGACGGTCCCCTGCGGCAGAGCCTGATCGTGCTCACCACCGGCACCGAGCTGAGCGAGCACGACACTCCCACGGCCGCGACCCTGTTCGTCCTGCGCGGCCGGGTCGGGCTCACCACGGGGAGCGACACCCTCGAACTGGGCGAGGGTGAGTTCGCGCCCATCCCGCACGAGCGCCACGGCCTGACCGCCCTTGACGACTCGGCCGTCGTGCTGACGGCCGTCACCGAGGTCTGAGCAGGCGGCAGCCAGGGGCCGCCGGGGGCAGTCGCGCTCACACGGCCTTGAGCCACTCCTCTACGGCGACGACCTCCGCCCACTGCGGGAAGACCTTGCCGATCAGGACTTCGTGCACCTCGGGGTCCAGGTCGAGGCAGGCGTCCGACAGGACGGTGAGTCCGAGGTCGTGGTCGTTGGCGTGACACGCGGTGTGCAGCACCACCCCGCTGGTGGCGATGCCGGTGAGGACGAGGTGGTCGATGTCGCGCGCCCTGAGCACCAGGTCCAGGTCACTGCCCGAGAACGCGCTCCCGCGCCGCTTGGTGATCACGGTGTCGCCCGGCTGCGGCGCGATGTCGGGGTGGATTTCGGTGCCGGGCCCGCCTTCTGCGTGCAGGCCCGCCCGTACCACTGCGGTGAGTGCCTTGTTGCGGGAGCTGACGCCCGACTGTCCCGGCCGTAACGCGATGGCCACGTAGATCACGGGGATGTCCGCCGCGCGGGCGCCGTCGATCGCCCGGCGCAGACGCGGCAGATACCCCGAGCCGTCGTCGGCGAGGTCCACGATCTCGCGCTGGACGTCCATCACGAGGAGAGCATTGTTCGCCATGCCAGAAGTCCCTTCCGCTCTTACGGCCGCGCCGCCACGGCGTCGACCTCGAACAGCATTCCCGGCAGCGCGAGCGAGGCCACACCGCTCAGCGTCTGCGCGGGAAGCCGGTCACCGAAGCGGGTGTGCAGTGCCTTGCCCAGGATCTCCAGCTTCTCCAGGTCGTGGGCGACGATGAACGTGCCGAGCCGGACCACGTGCTCGTATCCGAGGCCGACCCCCTCCAGGGCCGACGACAGCCTGTCGAAGGCGAGGTCCACCTGCGTGGCGAAGTCGCCGGGCACCGGGGCGCCGGTGGCGTCGGAGGCGTACTGGCCGCCGATGAAGACCAGTTCGCCGGGCGCCGACACGGCATGGCTGTAGCCGAACGGCGTCGGGTCGTGGAGGGTGGCGGGGTTCGTGATGGTGCGCTGATCGGTCGTCATGTCTGATCGAACTCCGGTGGGGGCCCGCCCATTCCGCCGGAACGCAGGCAATGCGCGCCCGGTGCGATCATTGCGCGTGATGAATGCCGAGAAAGAGTGTGCCGAGCGGGAGCCCGCGGGGGACGGGTGGCCGGACGCACCGGGTGACACCGCCCTCACGATCAAGGTCCCCGAGGCCGACCCGCTGGTCAGGGCGGGGGTCCCGGCCCATGTGACGGTGCTCTACCCCTTCGTGCACGAGAGCCGTCTCGACGCCAAGGCCCGCCGCGATCTCGCCGCTCTCTTCGCCGGGCACGACGCCTTCACCCTGACCTTCGCCGAGTTCGCCCGCTACCCCGGCGTGCTCTACCTCGACCCCTGGCCGCACGCCCCGGTCACAGCCCTCACCAAGGACCTCACCGGGCGCTGGCCGGAAGCCGTGCCCTACCGGGGGATATTCGACCCGCCGCTCGCCCCGCACCTGACGGTCGCGAACAACGAGGGCCCCGCGACCCAGGACGCCGCCTACGACGCCTTGCAGGCCGAACTGGAGCCCCTGTTGCCGCTGAGCTGCCACGTCCAGGCGGTCCACCTCATCGTCTTCGACGGCACACGCTGGCGGGACCGCGCCGAGTACCGCCTCGGCCGCTGCCAGGGGCACCCGCCATGGACGACTACCCGCTGCCAAGGAGAAGGTCCTGGCCTGAGCGGCGGAACGGGCCGTTGACCGGCGCTACGCCTGCCGGCCCCCCACGCGCACGGGAAGCTTCTGCACGCTGTTGCCCACGAAGGAGGCGTGCCGGGGCAGTTCGGGCTCCGGGACGGCCAGGTCGAGGTCAGGGAAGCGGCCGAAGAGCTGCTGCAGGGCGATGGTGGCCTCCATGCGAGCCAGCGGGGCGCCCATGCAGAAGTGCGCGCCGTGGCCGAGGGACAGGTGCCGGGTGGACGTGTTGTCGCGGGTGATGTCGAAGCGGTCGGCGTCGGGGCCGTGTGCCTGCTTGTCGCGGCCCGCCGCGGAGTAGCCGGCCAGCACCGGGGTGCCCTGGGGGATGACGGTGCCGTCGAGCGTGAGGTCCCGGGTCGGGTACCGGAAGGGGAAGTAGCTGACGGGGCTGTCCCAGCGCAGGGTCTCCTCCACCACGTCCGCCCAGCTCACCTTGCCGGCCTGGGCAAGGGCGAGCTGCTCAGGGTGGGTGCACAGGGCGCGTACGGCGTTGGTGATCAGGTTCAGCGTGGTCTCGTGCCCGGCGATGATCGTGAGCATCAGGGTGCCGAGCAGTTCGTGCGGGCTGAGCCGGTCGCCGTTCTCCTCGCGGGCCGCGATCAGGGCGGTGGTCAGGTCGTCGCCCGGGTTCGCGGCGCGTGCCGCGGCGACCGCGCCGAGCACCTCCACCATTTCCTTGTTGGCCGCCATCGCCTCCTGGGGGCCGATGTCGGTGGCGACGATCTGGTTCGACAGGTGGTGCAGACGGTCGTGGTATTCGGCGTCCACGCCCAGGAGTTCGCAGATGACGCCCATCGGCAGGGGCAGCGCGAAGTGCTTGCGCAGGTCCGCCACGCCGTCGCCCTCGGCGGCGGCGCGGTCCAGGCCGTCGAGCAGCTCGGTCGTCAGGGCCATGATCCGCGGCTGCAGCTCCGCCACCCTGCGGGCGGTGAACGCCTTGCCCATCAGGGAGCGCAGCCTGCGGTGGTCGGTGCCGTCGGCGGTGGTCATGCCCTGCACCGTCGCGAACGTCTTCAGCGGCCAGCCGTCGGGTATCTCCCCGGCCTGCAACGCGGCGAAGTGCGCGGCGTTCTTGGCGACGTCGGGGTGCGCGAGGAATTCCTTGAGCGCGTCGTGGCCGAGGACCGCCATGCCCTGTACGTCACCGGGCAGCACCACCGGTGCGACGGCGCCGCGGGCGAGCAGCCGGGCGTTGTCCGCGTGCGGGCAGCCGCCGGAGGGGTCGAAGCGGTGCGGCTGGCTTGCTGCGGCGTCGGTGTTCACCGGTGACGTGTTCAACGGGCTCTCCTGGTCCGGGGGCGGGCTGCTGCGGGGCTTGCGGGGTGTCCGGTCAGAGCACGGCGTGCGGCTCCGGCGACGGGGCGGGGTGCTGCGACAGGACCGGGGCGGTGAAGCGGACCGGCAGCGAGGCGAGTCCCTTGCTCCAGGGCGACTTGATCCACTCCAGGTCGGCCTGCGGGATGGCCAGTTCGAGGTCGGGCAGCCGGTGGCGGATCGTGTCCACGGCGGTACGGGTGATGAGCCGGGCCGGGTCCTGGGCGGGGCAGATGTGCGGGCCCGCGCCGAAGGCCAGGTGCGAGCGGTTGCCCACGACCGGGGTGCCGTCGTCCGGCAGGATCAGCGGGTCCGCGTTGGCACCGGCCAGGCCGAGGATGAGCATGTCGCCGGTGCGGATGGACTGCCCGCCGAAGGTCATGTCGCGGGTGGCGTAGCGGGCGGGGAAGTTCTGCGTGGGCGGGAAGCGCCACAGGACCAGGTCCAGTGCGTCGTCCACGCTGAGGTGGCCGCCGGTCAGCGACGAGCGGAACTGCGGGTCGCAGAGCAGGATGCGCAGGGTGGTGGCGATCCAGTTGACGGTGGTCTGGTTGCCCGCGACGAACATGACCACGAGGTTGTGCAGGACCTCTTCGTCGGTGAGCCGGGCCGGGTGGTGCAGCAGGGCCGAGGTGATGTCGTTGCCGCGGCGGCGCCGCTTCTCCTCGATCAGCTGGAGCAGGATCGCGCCCATGCGCTTGCTGGCGTCGGCGGAAGCGCTGGTGGCGGCGACCGTTCCGGCGACGGCCTCCACCAACTGTCGCCCTGTCTGGTCGTCCACGCCGAGCAGTGCGGTGATGACGCGCATCGGCAGCTTGCGGGCGTAGTCGGCGACCAGGTCGGCCTCGCTGCGTTCCGCGAACGACACGATCACCTGCTCGGCCTCGGCCCGTACGGTGCGCCGCAGTTCGTGGCCGTTGATCCCGGCGAGCGCGGCGGAGACGGCGGCGCGCATCCTGCGGTGCTGCTGTCCGTCGGCGAACAGCAGGGCGGGGCGCCAGCCGACCATGGGCAGGATCGGTGAGTCGGCGGGCACCCGGCCTTCCCGCAGCAGGCTCCAGCGGCGCGGATCGTGCGAGAAGTCCTGCTCGTCGCGGGTGAGTTGGAGCAGTTCGCGGTGGCCGATGACGAGCCAGGCGTCCACGCCGGGGGCGATGGACACGGGCGCCACCGGCCCGTGGGCGCCGCGCAGTTGCTCGTACAGGGCGGACATGGCGTCGCCGTCGAGGTGCGGTCCGTAGAGCGCGGTCGCCGGTGCCGGGGCTCCGGCGACCGGGCAGCGGGTCGGCGGCAGCCCGGCCGCGGCGTGGGGCGAGGTCATGAGGTCTCCGTGGCGATGTGGATGAGGTGCTGGACGAGGGCGATCAGCGCCCGGACCGAGGACGAGGGGTCGCGTGCGTCGCAGGTCACCACGGGGGTGCCGGGGAGCAGGTCGAGGGCCGAGCGCAGGTCGTCCACGCTGTGCTGGGGGCTGCCGGGGAAGATGTTGACGGCCACCGCGAAGGGCAGTCCGAGATCCTCCAGGTTGCCCAGGGCGTCGAAGGACGCCTCCAGGTCCCGCGTGTCCACCAGGGCCAGAGCGCCGAGCGCGCCCTTGGCCAGGTCCCGCCACGCGGGCAGGAAGCGCTGCTGTCCGGGGGTGCCGAACAGGTAGAGCACCAGCTCCCCGTCGATGGTCATCCGGCCGAAGTCCAGGGCCACGGTCGTGGTCGTCTTGCCGCCGGCCACGACGGTGTCCACCCGAGCGCCGGCCTGGGTCATGACGGCCTCGGTGGACAGGGGTTTGATCTCCGAGACGGTGCCGATCAGGGTGGTCTTGCCGACCCCGAGCGGTCCGACGACCAGGATCTTGGCGGCGCCCGCGACGCTGGAGGTGAGGTACTTCCCGGCCCCGGGCCCGGACCCGGTGGCGGCCTCGGCGGCCTCGGCGGAGCCAGGCGGTCGCGGGGCTCCGGGCGCGGGGGACGGCGCGTCAGAGGCGGCTTTCGAGACCATGGAGGACCTTTCTGAGCATGGTCACATCGGTGTATTCGGCCGGGGGCACCGGCGGGCGGGTCACGATGAGCCCCCATTCGAGGAGATCGCAGAGCAACGCCTGGACGACCGAGGGAGGCTGGCCGATGTGGGCGGCAACCTCGGCCACCGAGAGGAGCCCCTGGCAGTGCGCCAGGATGGTCTGGTGCTCGGGCTGGAGCGACGCCGGGAACGCCGCGTCCGTCGCCATCACCAGGGACTCCCAGGCCAGCGCCTCGGTGTCGGCGGCCGCCCGTCCGCGAGTGATCACGTACGGGCGGATCGCCGAGGCCGTCGGCTCCTCCGGCCGGGGGTCCGTCATGACGCCGCGGTGGCCGGATCCCGCGGCTGGCTGCTCAGGTGCGAGCCGATCTTCACCACGAGCAGCTGCATCTGCTGGGCCACCAGACCGACATCAGCCTGCAGGTCGGTGGCGACCCCCAGGTGCGCGCCGACACCGGCGTGGGTGAACAGCACGAACCCGTGGTCGGACTCCAGCATCAACTGCCGTACGCCCGCGCCGGAACCGAAGAGCAGCGAGGTCGTGGACCGGCCCGTCATGGTCATCGCCGCGCAGGCCGCGGAGAGGGACTCGGCTTCGGCGAGGCTCAGCTCGGACACCGGGCCCGAGAGGTTCTCGGCGGACGCGTGTCCGAGCCGCAGCCCGTCCTCGGACACCACCACGCTGTGCCGGACCCCGGGGATCTCGATCAGCGGGCGCAGCATCCAGCCCAGGTCGGGAAGGGGGGTGATGATTCCGGTCACTGCCGGCCTCCGTCATGCTCGTCAGGGGTGGGGGATTGGGTCGTTGGGGCCGCCTCACGCGGCGCCTGCTGTTCCGCGTCGAGGGCCGCGCGGCCACGCAGCGAACCGGACACCACGCTGGCGATCGACGCGCGTGCCGCCTCCGGTGTCCAAGGGGGCGCGGGCGGTCCCGGAGGTACCTGGTGGTGCTCCGGGACCGGCAGGCGGTGAGCTCCCGTGGCCGGCTGGCGGCGGTTGCGGCGCTTGGGCAGACCGGCCGGCGTCTCGCGCTCGGGAGGTACGGCCGGTGCGCTCCGAACGGGCAGCTCCGCCTGCTCGGCGGGGTCGTGCTGTTCGTGCGGCTCTTGCCGGGCGTGCTTCGCGTGCTGGGCGGGCTGGGCTTCGGCGAACTCGGCCGGCGGTCCGCCGGGGGCCGTCGGCTGCTGTGCGGAAACGGGAACGGGGGCGGGCTCCGGCTCGGCGGCCTGCTGCGGCGTCTGGCCGCCGAGGCGATGAGATCCGGTGAGCTGCGAAGGGGGCTCGGTCAGCAGGCGGAACGGCACGAACGTCACTGCACGCGTGCCGCCGTAGGCCGAGGCCCCGCTCAGTTCCACGTTGAAGCCGAGCTCCCGGCTCCAGCGGCCCACGCAGGCAAGGCCGAGGCGCGGCACCGCGCCGAGCCGTGCCAGGTCCTGGTCGTCGCGGAGTTGGCCCATCGCCCGGTGCAGGACGTCCGGGGGCATCCCGAGTCCGGCGTCGTCGATCTCCAGGACCGCGCCGGCTCCCACCTCGCGGATGGTGACGACGACTTGGGAGCGCGAGGGGGAGAACACCGTGGCGTTCTCCAGGAGTTCGGCGATGGCGTGCATCAGCCCTTCGACCGCGGGCGGCACGGCGTACAGCGTCTGGCCGCCGTGCACCTCGATCCGGCTGTACTCCACGATCCGCGACTGTGCGCCGCGTACGCAGTCGTAGAGCGAGACCGGCCGTGTCTCCCTGCGGGCGGGCCAGATCCCGCACATCACGAGGAGCGTCTGGGCCTTGCGGGTCATCTGCGCGGCCGCGTGATCGGCCTTCATCACCTCGCCCATGAGGTGCGGGTCGTCGATGGAGCGCTCGACCCGGTCGAGGACCTGCTGCTGCACGGTGGCCATCGCGTGCATGGTGCGTGCGACGGACTCGAAGGCGGCCTGCACCGAGTCGCGCAGACCGCGCTCGCGGCGCACCGCCTCGTCCGACCCGAGTGCGACGGCCACCGCGGACAGAGCCCGCGAGAACTCCTCACCGGTCTCCGTCGGCGGTGCCAACGGCCCCGGCACACCTTCCAGCCGCTGCCCGGCGCGCACGCGCTCCGCGATCGCCGGGAGCCGCACACCGGCGAGGTGCGCGACCTCGGCCTCCCGGGCCGCGGCAAGCCGCTCCTGGCCGGCCCGGTCGGCGCGCTCGGCCGACAACTGCCGGACGAGCACGAGGACCCAGGCGAGCAGCAGCACCGCGACCGCGGCACAGCCACCGGCAAGGACCTGCCGCCACTCCGCCGCGGCGTCCAGTGCGGCGAGCACCGCTCCCGCCACGGCGAGGATCACGGCCATCAGCCAGACCACGGCCTCGCGTCCCACGGACCCGCGCTTGAGACGGCTCACCACGGCCTGCTTGCCCCGGCAATCCTGCACACCTTCACCACGACGAACGAACCCTCCCCGAACGCACCGAACTCCCTTACGAATGGGGAGCGAGGCGATCTTAGGTCAACTCGGCGTTTTTTGGCTGGCCGTTGAGGAAGCCGGGCTTCCGGCGCCCGGGTTCCTGCCGGGGCCCGGCCGGAATTACCGCTTGGTAAGGGGGCAGTGGGCGAGCAGAGCCACCGGGTCGGCGGTGTCCGGGCGCGGGACGGTGCGGCTGGTCGGGGGGTGCGTGCCCCGGCCGGTCCAGTCCTCCATCGCCTCGAACGCCGAGCGGTGGCAGGGCACCAGGGGCCGCAGTCTGTCGGGGTAGGTGTCGACGAGCGAATCGACGTGTGTGCCGTCCTCGATGCGGTAGTAGCGGAACAGGTCGCCCCGGCCGGCGTCGCGCACCATCTTCGCGTAGACGTCCGAGTCCTTGCTGATGGGCAACTGGACGTCGAGGGTGCCGTGCACGGTGATCAGCGGCTTGCCGATGCGTCCGGTCAGGGCGATCTTCCGCACGGCCTCGCGCACTTCCCGTGGCCGGGTCGCGTACGCGTAGTCGGCGTCGCACGCCGGTGTCCCCGGTGCGCAGAAGGGAGTTCCGGCCTCGGTCGCTCCGTCGTATCCCGGGTCGAGTTCCTCGCGGTAGATCCGCTGGGTCAAGTCCCAGTAGACCTGGTGGTGATAGGGCCACAGGAACTCCGAACCGGCCGGGAAACCGGCGGCGACCATCTCCTGATGGGCCTGGTCCGCGCCCTCTCCTCCCTGCGCGTACGTCGGGTAGGCGCGCAGCGCGGGCGGCAGGAAGTCGAGCAGGTTCGGGCCCTCCGTCCGCCACAGCGTGCCTTCCCAGTCCACTCCCCCGTCGTAGAGCTCGGGATGGTTCTCCAGCTGCCAGCGCACCAGATAGCCGCCGTTGGACATGCCGGTGGCCAGCGTGCGCGCGGCGGGGCGGTGATAGCGCTGTGCGACCACGGCCTTGGCCGCGCGGGTGAGTTGGGTGACGCGCTCGTTCCATTCGGCGATCGCGTCGCCCGGCCTGGCTCCGTCCCGGTGGAAGGCGGCGCCGGTGTTGCCCTTGTCGGTCGAGGCGAAGGCGTACCCGCGGGAGAGCACCCAGTCGCCGATCGCCCGGTCGTTGGCGTACTGCTCACGGACCCCGGGTGTGCCCGCGACGACCAGGCCGCCGTTCCAGCGGTCGGGCAGGCGGATGACGAACTGCGCGTCGTGCTTCCAGCTGTGGTTGGTGTTGGTCGCCGAGCTGTCGGGGAAATAACCGTCGATCTGGATGCCGGGGACACCGCGTGGGGTCGTGAGCCCGACGGGGGTCAGTCCCGCGTAGTCCGCCGGGTCGGTGTGGCCGGATGCGACCGTTCCCGCGGTGGTCAACTCGGCCAGGCAGGAGGTCTTCTGGCGTGCGGCGCCCGGCACCCTCAGCTTCGCCGACGACGCGCAGTGTCCCGCGCCGCCGCCTCCGGCCACGGTTCCTTCGGGCCGTACGGCGGCGGCCGGCACCGCGGCGAGCGTGACGAGCAGCGTGGTCAGGGCGAGGGCGCCGCGGAACATGCGCGGCAAGCGGGGCATGCGTCCGGGCGGATCTACGGCGGGCACGGGTTCCTCCGGTGGGCGTGAGTGCGGACGGCGGCTGCGGGGAGCGGCGGTGGCGTCAGGGGCAGGTGCCGTCGGCGATGACGTAGTGGCCGGTCGGCGACTCCTTCAAGGTGTGCGTGACGGCGAGGTTGTAGAGGCCCATGTTCTGGTTCGAGCCCTTGGCGTAGGTGTAGCCGCCGCTGGTGGTGGCGCGTCCGGCCTGGACGTGCTGGTAGTTGTTCGCGGTCCAGCACTTGGCCGCGGAGCCCGTGGTGGAGGCGGTGACCTGGGACGACCGCGCCCCTTCCGTCCCGTTCGTGTCGCGGGCGGCCACGCTGTAGGTGTGGCTGCCGCCGGGGCTGAGGCCGGTGTCCGTGAACGGAGGGCCGGTCGGTGTGGCGACGCGGGTGCCGTCCCGGTACACGGCGTAGGAGGCGGCGTCGGGGACGCGGTTCCAGTTCAGGGTGACGGAGGTGTCGGTCGCGCCGGTTGCGGCCAGACCACCCGGGGCGGGCAGCCCGCCGGGGTCGGGGGCGGAGCCGTCCAGGCCGAAGAAGCCGGTGATCCAGTTGCTGGAGCAGATGGAGTCGATGAAGTTCGCCGTCCCGGTCGCACCGCACTGCGTCGCGCCCGTCCCGGGGTCGACCGGGGTGCCGTGGCCGATGGAGGGAACCCGGTCGACCTCCACGGCGACGGACCCGTCCGCCCCGAGGTACTGCTCCCTGCGGGTGGAGTTGGGGCCGATGGTGGAGGTGCGGTCGGGGCTCTGGTCAAGGCCGTGGACGGCCGTCCACTGGTCACGCAGTTCGTCGGCGTTCTTCTTGGCGACGGTGGGGTCGTTGTCCCCGTGCCAGATCGCCACCCTCGGCCAGGGGCCGGTGTAGCCGGGGTGGGCGTCACGCACGGCCCCCGCCCAGGCCGAGGGGGTCCGGTCGACGCCCGGGTTCATGCAGCTGTAGGCGGACACGACGTCTGCGGCGCAGCCGTACGGGAGGCCCGCGACGACGGCGCCCGCCTTGAACACGTCGGGGTAGGCGGCGAGCATCACCGACGTCATGGCGCCCCCGGCCGACAGGCCGGTGGCGTAGGTCTGTTCGGCATCGGCGCCGTACGCGGACGCGGCATGGCCGACCATCTGGCGGATCGAGGCGGCCTCGCCCTGTCCGCGTCGCGTGTCCCCGGCCTGGAACCAGTTGAAGCACTTGCTGCTGTTGTTGGCGGACGCCTGCTCGGGGAAGACGAGCAGGAAGCCGTGCCGGTCGGCGAACTTCGTCAGGCCCGCATTGTCGGCGTAGAGCTGCGCGCTCTGGCTGCAGCCGTGCATGGCCACCACCACGGCGGGGTCCGCCGCCAGGGTCGCCGGCCGGTACACGTACATGTTCAGGCTGCCGGGGTTGGCGCCGAAGTTGCCGACTTTCTCCAGGGCTGCGGCCGCCCGCGCAGAGGGCGAGGGCACGGTCACCGCTGCGGTCACGAGCAGGCCCACCACGGCCGTCACGCGTCCCAGGGCCCGGCGCCACCTCCCCCTCGCCGTCCTTCTCACGCGGGGAGGGTGTCCTGCGGAGGGCTGCGGGTTGAGGCGTTTCTCGTACGACGGCATAGCGGCTCCCGACGGCGGGCGGTGCGCGATCTCCGGGGCGGATCACGCGACCCCGGAGCCGGCCGCTCCTGCTGACGCGGGCCTGGACGCTGGGGTGCGGGCAACCGTAGGAGCCACCGTGACCGGGACAGAATGGCGGCGGACGCCACAAGGCCGTCAACTGCCGCTGGTGTCAGACCTGTTGTCGCCCGACCGCTTCCGTGCTATAGGCGTCGCCCTGACCTGATGGCTGTGCAGGCCCTGGTTGTCTACTTGTCTACCGGCCACTGTGGTCACCCGCACCGACCGGAAGTCGACGTGGTCATGGGAGGCCGTACGGCCAAGCCGTGACGCGGCAGTACGGCGATACGGCGATGTGGGACCTGCGGGGGCACGCCGGAGCTGGTGGCATGCGGGCGAGTGCGCCTCGTGGCCCGGCGGCCATGTTTGGCTCCGACCCGCCCGGGAACTTTTGCGTCTGCCCCACGACGGCACTGCCACCATGCCGTCCGCGCCGCTGCCGTCCGCCAGACCATGGCCGACACCCGCTCCCGCCACGCCCCGACCGCAACGCGGAGGTGCGCACCATGCCCCTGCAGCAGACCATAACCGCCGGCGTAGACGGCTCACCCGGGAGCCTGGGCGCCGCCGGCTGGGCGGCCCAGGAAGCCCTGCGCCGTGACCTGCCGCTCCATCTCGTCCACGCCAGCGCACCGTCGCCCGTGCGCAGCCGTCTGCCGGAGACCGACGCCCCGTACGACCGCGAGCGCGGCGCACTCGGCCGCGCCGTCCTGCATCTGTCGAACACCCATCCCACCCTGCGGATCCTCGACGAGCAGGTCACCGGGTCACCGGTGGGCGCGCTCCTCGCGGCGGCCAGTTCCTCGGCGCTGCTCGTGGTCGGCTCGCACGGCGCGGGCGCGATCACCGGGGCGCTGGTCGGCTCGGTCGCGCAGGCCGTCGCGGCACGCGCCTCCTGCCCGACCGCTCTGGTGGGGGCGCGGCACCACACCGGGAACACCGACCAGGGTCCACCGTGCGACCCGGAGCACCCGGTCGTGCTCGGCATCGACCTGTCACGCCCCGGCGACGAGCTGCTCGAGTACGCCTTCGAGGCGGCGGCGTCCCGCGAGGCGCCGCTCCATGTCGTGCACGTCTGGACCGCTCCCCTGGTCCCCTCGACCGACGCCATCGACCCCATGCCGGAGAAGGTGCAGCAGCTGGCGGCCGAACTCGCGCCATGGCGGCGGAAGTTCCCCCGGACGCAGGTCACCGACCTGCTCGTGCACGGTATGGCGGGCCACCACTTGGTCGAGGCGGCCTCGGTGGCCTGCCTGCTGGTCATCGGCCGCCGTGTCCCGGTCGGACCGAACCTCGGACGGACCGCGCACGCGGCGATCCACGACGCCAAATGCCCGGTCGTCGTCGTGCCGCACTACTGAGGGGATCTTTCACCGCGGGCGTCTCCCCGCGGCGGAGGCCTCAGGGCCTCGCGACGTCCATCGTCACAGGTCCGTACAGCGCGCTGGGGGCCTCCGTCGTCAGGGCCCAGTAGCGGTCGCCGTAGGACCAGTGCCACCACTCCGTGGGGTAGTTGACCAGGCCCGCGGTGGCGAGGGCCGCGGTGAGGGTGCGGCGATTGCGGCGGGCCGTCGGCGAGATCAGGGCGCTGTCCGTGTAGCAGGCGCCGTCGCTCTCCTCGGGGCTGGCGTTCACCGGGGTGCCGAGGTCGAGTTCGGCGCCGGACGCGGTGCGCAGGGTGAGGTCGACGGCGGCGCCCGCGACATGCGGACCCACGTCGGGCGGCGAGAGGGAGCGGCTCGTCTGCTGCTGGAGGTAGGCGTCCGACCAGTCGGGGTTGGCCTTTCTCAGCTCCGCGGCGTACTCATCGAAGTACTGGATCTGCAGGGCCAGCGGCCGGTATCCCTCGGTGACCAGGAGGCGCAGCCCCTCGGGCAGCAACCGGGCGGCGCGGGCCAGGCGCCAGGCGACGCCCTCTCGCAGTTGGGCGTAGGCCCCGTCGTCGTCGGCGAGGCGGTCGTCGACGTCGACGAAGGGCAGTTGGCGCAGGTCCACGAGGGCTTCGTCGCATTCGTGGACCGGTATGCCGACGACTCTGGGGTCGTTCATGAGGATGATCGACGACATGTCTGCCCCTTCGTGGCGACGACGGCGGGCACAGCTCCGGGGACGGGCTGCCGCCCGGCCCCGAAGTCCCCTCCGTGCCCTGGCAGGGGTGCTACGCGACGAGCGGCCCACACGACCGACGGTGTCGGTGGTGTGGGCCGTACGAGGCTTCAGTGGCCTTCCCCCGTGCTTCCCCCGATGAATTCCGCTGAGTCCCCCGTTGTTTCCTGCGATCCCCCGTTGCCGTCGGCGTGTTCACCCGCCGACAACCACAGCGTGACGCAGGCCGCTGCAAATTCTCTGCAAGTCCGGGGCAAGCGGATTGCAGGACCGTCATTTCGGGCGGCTCAGAGCCCCGGCTCGTTCCGTTCGCGCGCCTCGTACGCGGTGAAGACCTCCCGAGCTTCGGCCCGCAGCGCACCGGCCGCCGCCCGGTCCCCCGCGGCCTCGCGTGCCGCCGCGAGGTCACGCAGGGTGCGGGCGCGGGGCAGCGGAAGCCCCAGGTCGTTCCAGAGATCGGCGGCCGCGGTCAGGTGCTGTTCGGCGGCGGCAAGGCGGTCCGCGGCGAGCTCGCACTCGCCGAGGGTGCGCATGGCAAGGGCCTCGCCGAAGCGGTCGCGCTGGCCACGGCAGATGTCGAGGACCTCGCGGATCTCGGCCTCAGCCTCGCCCGAACGCCCCAGCCTGATACGGGACTTGGCGCGCGCCTGCCTGGCGTACGCGAGCATGAGCGGGTCCCCCAGGGTGCTCAGCAGGTCCACCGCGCGCCCCGACAGCTCCTCCGCGGTCGCGTACTCGCCGAGGGCGCGGTGCACCAGGCCGAGCGAGCGCAGCGTCAGCGATTCGCCGCGACGGCTGCCAAGCCTGCGGTAAGCCTGCAGCGATTCGTCGAGGAAGGAGCGGGACGCCGCGAAGTCGCCGAGTTCGAGCTGGACGGATCCGGCGTACCGGCAGGACAGGCCGAGGCCCGGATCGTCGTGGAGCTCCCGGAACCCCTCGACGGCGCGCACCAGCGTCTCCTGTGCGGCACGCAGTCGCCCCGCCTCCCGCAAGGCGCTGCCGAGCCCGGCGAAGGCGGCGGCCTGTCCGCGTACGTCACCGAGTTCGGCGCAGAGGCCGGCCGCCTGCTTGAAGTAGCCCTGCGACTCGGGGAACCGGTCCTGTTCGTAACGGAGTTGCCCCAGGCCGATGAGCAGCAGCGCCTCGCCCGCCCTGTCCTCGGCGCGGCGGGCCGCGGCCAGTGCCGCGTCGTGCGTGCGCCACCACGCCTCGAAACGGTTGCCGACGGTGTACGCGGAGGAGCACAGCGCCGCCGCGGCCTCGCAGGAAAGGGTGTGCAGGTCGAGGGCGGCCGCGCGCTCGACGGCGGCGGCTATAGCGTCGGCCTCGGCCTCGAACCAGGCGGCCGGGTCGGCGAGAGCCCGCTGGGTGGCTTCGGGTCCGACGGGGCGCACGAGCTGTCGCAGGGAGCGGGCGGAGCCGTTCGGGCTCGTGGAGTCCAGGAGTCCGCGGTGCAGCTCGACGGCGCCCGAGGGCGTGGCGGACGCGGCGAGGCCGGTGAGCCAGAGCCAGGCGCCCAGTGCGCGGCCGACGGCGGCGGCCCGTTCGGCAGGCGGGTCCTCGGCGTCGGCCCGTTCGGCGGCGTAGACGCGGACCAGGTCGTGCGGCCGGTAGCGGGGCTGGCCCGCGCGGTCGACGCCGGTGCAATGCAGGAGCTGGGCGTCGATGAGCTGCTCCACGACGCGGTCCGCCTCGGCTTCGGGCACGTCGAGCAGGGCGGTCACCACCCACGCGGCGACATCGGGTGCGGCGAGCAGGCCGAGGCGGCGCAGGGCGGTGCGGGCGGGGGCGTCCAGGGCCCGGTAGCTCATGCCGAGGCCGGCCCGGACCTCCAGGTCGCCGACGGCGAGTTCGTCCAGGCGGTGGTGTTCGTCGGCGAGCCGGTCGGCGAGCATGCGCGCGGTCCAGTGGCGGCGGGTGGCCAGGCGGGCGCCCGCGATGCGGATGGCGAGCGGGAGCCCGCCGCACAGCTCGACGATGCGCCGGACGGCCTCCGGCTCGTCCCTGACGTGCCGCTCTCCCGCGACACGGCCGAGAAGCTCGGTCCCCGGCTCGGTGTCGAGCACGTCCAGATCGGTGCGGTGCGTACAGGGCAGCGCGCCGAGGCGGGCCCGCGCGGTGATGAGCACCCCGCAGGTTGCGCTGCCGGGGAGCAGCGGGCGCACCTGGGACTCACTGGCCGCGTCGTCGAGCACGAGCAGGACGCGGCGTCCTGAGACCAGGCTGCGGAAGAGGTCGCGCCGTTCGGCGTCCCCGTCGGGCGGATCGGCTCCCAGGGCGTAGAGGAGCCGGCCGAGGACTTCGCCGGGCGCCACCGGGTCCGTGGCGCCCCGCAGTTCGGCGTACAGCTGCCCGTCCGGGTATGCCTCGGCGACCTGGTGCGCCGCCCGCACCCCCAGGGTCGACTTGCCGACGCCGCCGGGCCCGGAGAGGACGACGACAGGCATGGCCTCGCGGGGCCCGGACAGCGCGGCCCGCACATCGGCCAGTTGCGCGTCCCGGCCGGTGAAGTCGCCGATGATGGGCGGGAGGAGGGCCGCCACGGGGACAGCGGCGGCATCCCGGAAGCCGTTGGCCTGCTCGGGGTCGCCCGGACCTGCCGGCAGCAGCTCCTCGTCGGCCCGCAGTATCGCCTCGTGCATCCGCCTGAGGTCGGGGCCGGGATCGATGCCGAGCTCCTGGGCCAGGACGTCGCGGCCCTCGGCGTAGACCGCGAGCGCGTCGGCCTGCCGCCCCAACCGGTAGAGGGCCAGCATGAGTTGGCCGCGTGGCCGCTCCCGAGTGGGGTGCCTGGCGACCAGTGCGGTGAGTTCGGCCACCAGGTCCGTCTCACGGCCGGACTGGGCCAGCTGCGCGGCGATCCGCTCCTCCAGGGCCGCCTGCCGTGCCTCGTCCAGCTGGTCGGCCATGGCACGCAGTGTCTCGCCGATCCCGCCGAGCGCGGGGCCGCGCCACAGCGCCAGGGCGTCCCCCAACAGCCGCGCGGCGGCGCCGTGATCCCCTTCGGCGGCCGCCTGCCTGCCCTGCACGGCGAGGCGCTCGAACTCGACCCGATCGACGAGGGTGGCGTCCGCGTGGATCAGATAGCCGGGCGGCCGGGTCTCGATGACGTCGGCGGACAGCGCGCGGCGCAGCGCGGAGACATACGACTGGATCAGGGAACGTGCCGTGTCCGGCGGCCTCTCGCCCCAGATGGCGTCGATCAGGGCATCGACGGACACCACGCGCCCCGGCTCAAGGAGCAGCGCCGCAAGGAGTGCCCGCGGTTTGGGTCCGCCGAGACTCAGGCGGCGGCCCGCACGCCACGCCTCGACAGGGCCCAGTAAGCGGTAGTCGGTGTCCTTGTCCAAGCCCGTCTCCATGGGTCCTTGCCCCGCGCCGCCCCCACCCGCCCCGCCCCCGACCGGCTGGTCATACTACGTCTGCCCGCAATCAACTCGCGTGCACACCAAGGGAATCAGGCCATCCGTCGGCGGGGCGCCGCGCAGGCCCGTGCACGGGCCGTCTCAGCCGGGTGCGGAAGGGCCCTTGCGGGGAGAAGACCCCTCGCCCGCGTCCTGCTCCGGCGCGTCCGGGGCCGGCGCGAGCGGCATGCCGCCGCCACCCTGGAGGCGTTCCAGATCGGCGGGCCGCACCTGGATGACCAGCAGGGCGATCAACGCGGCGACGACGGCGAAGACGGCCGCGGCGATGAAGGAACTGGAGATGCCGGAGGCGAGGACCTGGTCACCCCAGCGCCCCGGCAGCTCCCCCGTCCTGCGGAACTGAAGCTGCTCGGCCGGGGTCGCCTCGGCCAGGAAGCGGGGGACCTGGTCCGTGGCCTCGTTGCGGCTGGCCGTGCCGAAGACCGTGACCAGGACGGACAGGCCGAGCGAACCACCCACCTGTTGCGTGGCGTTGAGGATCCCGGAGGCCGCTCCGGCGTCCCGCGACTCCACGCCCGACACCGCCATCAGCGTCAGCGACACGAACTGCATGCCCATGCCGAAGCCGAAGACGAGGACGGGGCCGAGCAGGCTTCCCGCGTACGTGCTGTCGACGTCGGTCAGCGTCAGCCAGCCGAGCCCCGCGGCGGCCAGCACCGCTCCCACCACCATGAAGGGCTTGGGCCCCCACTTGGGCAGCAGCTGCGAGGCGAGCCCCGCGCCGACCGCGATGATCGCACTCACCGGCAGAAAGGCCAGCCCGGCGCGCAGCGGGCTGAAGTTCAGGATGTTCTGCACGAAGAGCGTCAGGAAGAAGAACATGCCGAACATGGCTGCTGCCAGGCACAGCATCATCCCGTAGACACCGGCGCGGTTGCGGTCGCGGAACATCCACAGGGGCGTGATGGGCTGCTTCGAGCGGCGCTCGACGGCGAGGAACAGGCCCAGCAGAACGACGGCCGCCGCGAAGGCCGCGATGGTCACGCTGTCGCTCCAGCCGTCCTCGGAGGCACGGATGAAGCCGTACACGAGCAGCACCATGCCCACCGTGGAGGTGAGGGCGCCGAGGATGTCGAAGTGGCCCGGGTGCCGCTCGGACTCGCGGATGTAGCGGGGTGTGGCGAAGGCGATGAGCAGGCCGATGGGGATGTTCACGAACAGCACCCAGCGCCAGTCGAGCCACTCCACGAGCAGACCACCCGCGAGCAGTCCGATGGCGCTGCCGCCCGCCGAGACGGCCGCGAAAACGCCGAACGCCCTGTTGCGCTCGGGTCCTTCGCGGAAGGTCGTGGTGATCAGCGAGAGGGCGGTCGGCGAGGCGATGGCACCGCCGACGCCCTGCAGCGAGCGCGCCGCGAGCAACTGCCAGGATTCCTGGGAGAGTCCGCCGAGCAGCGAGGCGAACACGAAGAGCAGGACGCCGAACATGAAGACCCTGCGGCGCCCGAGGATGTCGCCGAGGCGCCCGCCGAGCAGGAGCAGACCACCGAACGTCAGCGTGTAGGCGTTGACCACCCAGGACAGGGTCTCGGTCGAGAAGCCGAGCGAGGTCTGGATGTGCGGGAGCGCGATGTTCACGATGGTGATGTCGAGGACCACCATCAGCTGGCACGAGGCGATGACGAGGAGTGCGATACCGCTGCCGCTGCCCCGCTTCGGGGAGGCGGCAGGCTCCGGGGGTGTCGTACGAGAGCCTGTCATGGGAGTGCCGTTGGGTCAGTCAGGCGGTGAACGGCGGCGTTCACCGCTCTCAGGCTAAGCCCGGCCCTCGGACCCCGCCAATCGCAGAAAGCTCCGGCCGGAGTGTGACCCACGACACCCCGGCCACGCGATGACTTGATCGCACCCTTCGGGTCCTACTGGCAACAACACTTCGCGAGACGGGACGGCGTCACCATGACCGAAGCCACCAAGGGCCCTGCCAGCTACTTCCCCTCGATCGAGAAGAAGTACGGGCGCCCGATCGCGGAGTGGAAGGACCTCATCCGTTCCTCGCCGCTGACCAAGCACATGGACCTCGTCGGCTGGCTCAAGACCGACCACGGCCTGGGACACGGACACGCCAACGCCCTGGTCGCGCACACCCTCGCCGAGGACCGCGCGAAGTGAGCCGTCCTACCGGCTCAGCACGGCGCTCCTCTTTCCGTTGCGGCGCCGGGCGAGCCGGTGGAAGGCCTTCGGGGCGCTCTGCCGGGCGGGCAGGGCGCCCGCGACCGCGTCGGCCAGGAGCGTGGTGACCGTCTCGGCGGCGCAGGTGCGGTTGGCGCCGATGCCACCGCTGGGCCCCCGCTTGATCCAGCCCACCACGTAGGTGCCGGGCCGTCCCGTCACCCGGCCGCCCTCGTGCGGGACGGTGCCGGTGGTTTCGTCGAAGGGCAGTCCGGCGACCGGCACCCCGCGGTAGCCGATCGCGCGCAGGACCATGCCCGTCCCGATCGTCCGCTCCCCCGACGCGTCCGCGACGCGCACGCCCTGGACGGTTTCGTCGCCGAGCATCTCCAGCGGGGCCGAGTGGAAGCGGAGCACGATGCGCCGGCCGGGGGCGGGCGCCTGCGCCCAGTCGACGGGCTCGCGCGTGACGCCGCGCAGGAGGGCCGCCCTGCCCTTGGGGTCGGTCGACCGGTCCGCTGCGTCGATGACGGCGGCGATCCGGGGGTCGTGGTCGTCCACGACCAGATCCAGGCCCGGTACGTGCTTGAGGGCGAGCAGTTCGGACTTGGTGTAGGCGGCGTCCTCGGGGCCCCGCCGTCCGAGCAGGACCACTTCGCGCACCTTCGCGGACCGCAGCGCCGCGAGCGCGTGGTCGGCGATGTCCGTGCGGGCGAGGCTGTCGGGGTCGGCGAGCAGGATGCGGGCGACGTCGAGGGCCACGTTGCCGTTGCCGACGACCACCACGCGCTCGGCGGACAGGTCGATCGCGTCCGGCGTCGCGTCCGGGTGGCCGTTGTACCAGGCGACGAAGGCCCTCGCGGAGATGCTGCCGGGCAGATCCTCGCCCGGCACGGACAGCGTGCGGTCGGCCGACGCGCCCACGGCGTAGATGACCGCGTCGTGGTGGGCGGCCAGCTCCTGCGCGGTGACGTCGGTGCCCACGTCGAGACCGAGATGCATCCGCACCCTGGGATGGGTGTGGAACCGCGTGAAGGTGTCGCCGACCTTCCTGGTGGCGGGGTGGTCCGGCGCGACCCCGAAGCGCACGAGGCCGCCGGTCACGGGCAGCCGGTCGATCAGGGTCACTTCGGCGCTGGTGTGCAGGAGCAGGTCCTGGACCGCGTACATCCCGGCCGGTCCCGTGCCGACGACGGCGACCTTGAGCGGCGCGAAGTCCGACGGCAGGACCCGCGGGAAGGACGGCTCGTCCCAGGTGTGGAAGTTCGGCCCGTCCGGGGCCGGTTCGGGCGCCCGGTCCGCGAAGTACGCCGCGTTGATCGCCTCGTACTCCCGCTGGGAGGCGGGCAGGCTGTCCACCGGGAAGATCGCCTCGACCGGGCAGGCGTCGGCGCAGGCGCCGCAGCCGATGCAGGTGGCCGGGTCGATGTGCAGCATCTCCGTGCTGCCGAACGCCCTTTCCTGCGGCGTCGGGTGGATGCAGTTGACCGGGCAGACGGCGACGCAGGTGGCGTCGTTGCAGCAGGTCTGGGTGATGGCGTAGGAGGTCATGTCGTCGGCTCGACTCGCTCGGGTCCGGTGAGACTGGCTCAGATGAGGTGGGCGCGCTTGTAGAAGGCGAGTGCCGGCTTGGTGAGCAGCCGGGAGGAAGCCAGGAACTCCATCAGGCCCGAACAGCTGGACCGCATCATGGACTTGTGGTGTTCGTTGGCCTTCGCCTCGGCGAGGGCACGCTTCTCGTCGAGCCCGGCGTTCTCGTACACCTTGGGGTTCACCATGCTGGTGACGATGTAGTACGAGGCGATGGCGACGACGAAGGCGTTGATCTGGCGGCGCAGCGGGCCTGCTCCGGAGAGCCGCTTGGTCGTCTGGTCGCGGGCGAACTTCATGTGCCGGGATTCCTCGACGACATGGATGTTGTTGATCGTGCGGACGAACGGCACGACACGCTCGTCGCGCATCCAGTCGCGCTGCATGACGTCGAGCACCTCTTCGGCCACGAGGATCGCGGCGTAGGCCGCCTCACCGAAGGCCACCGCCTTGAAGGCGCGTCCGAGTTCCATCGCGAACCGCTTGGGCCGGTAGGCGGGCGCGCCCAGCTTCCGGGCGCCGCGGGCGAACATGATCGAGTGCCGGCACTCCTCGGCTATCTCGGTGAGGGCCCACTGCACTTCGTCGCTGGCCGGGTCCTTCATGTAGACGTCGCGGAGCACCATTTGCTGGAGAATCATCTCGAACCAGATGCCCGTGCTGGCCACCGACGCGGCTTCCTGCCGCGTCAGCTCCTTGCGCTGCGCCTCGGTCATCTCCTGCCAGTAGGCCGTGCCGTACAGGGAGCACCATTCCGGGCTCGCGCCGTGGAAGTCGCGGTCGAGGGGGGTCTGCCAGTCCACTTCGGTGGCCGGGTCGTAGGCCAGCTCGGCGGCCGAGTCGAGCAACCGCCGGGCCACGTCGTCTTCTTCGGGGTGATCCTGCGCTGCCGGCCGAACAGTGCTGCTTGCCATGCTGCGGCTCCTTGACTCTGATGCGTACGTTCTCTTGTTCGCTCAGGCAACGGACCGGGGCGCCGTCCCGCAACGCGCCGCGGCCCGCTTGTTAGACAGACCGTATAACAAGGAAAGCGGCGAGCCTACCCCTGAGTAAGAAGTGAATCGACGCAAGTTCTTGCAGCAACAAACCCGGTCACATCCGGGGTAGTTGAAATATCTTGCAGAAAGCATTGACGCGTACATGGGTGCGAGGCAGGCTCCCCTTCGGAATCCCCCCACGGCAGCCTCCCCCACGAGTAGTTGCCTTCTTTGGGCACAGCTGTGCCCGGTCTCGAAGGAGCCGCAGCATGCAGTACCGTTCCCGCCTGCTTGGCGCGACGTCGGCCGGGGTCCTGGCCGCGGCCGGTCTCGCGACGTTCGCGCCCTGGCAGTCGCAGGCAACACCGCCCGGCGAGAAGACCGTCACCGCCACCATGTTCGAGCGGAAGTTCGCGGACGTGGGCAAGGCCTGCACGGAGCAGCTGGGCCCGTCGGGCTACGGCTACGTCCAGGTGTCGCCCGCCTCCGAGCACATACAGGGTGACCAGTGGTGGACCTCGTACCAGCCCGTCAGTTACAAGATCGCGGGCCGCCTCGGCGACCGCGCCGCCTTCAAGAGCATGGTCGACGCCTGTCATCAGGCGGGCGTCAAGGTCATCGCGGACGCGGTCATCAACCACATGGCAGCGGGCTCCGGCACGGGCACGGGTGGCACCGCGTACGGCAAATACGAGTATCCCGGCTCCTTCCGGGACGCGGACTTCCACACCTGCCGCACGAGCATCAACGACTACACCAGCCGTGACAACGTCCAGAACTGCGAGCTGGTGGGCCTGGCCGACCTCGACACCGGCAGCGACGCGGTACGGAGCACCATCGCCGCCTACCTGGACGACCTGCGGTCCCTCGGCGTGGACGGCTTCCGCATCGATGCCGCCAAACACATGGCCGCCGATGACGTCGCCGCCATCAAGGGCAAGATGAGCGACCCCGGGTTCTGGGTGTCGGAAGTCATCCACGGGGGCGGCGAGGCCGTCCAGCCCGACGAGTACACCGGGGTCGGCGACGTCGACGAGTTCCGCTACGGCGGGCACCTCAAGAGCGCCTTCCAGGGCGGCGACATAGCGCAGCTGAAATCGATCGCGGACGGCAAACTGGGCAGCGGATCGGCCCGTACGTTCGTCGACAACTGGGACACCGAGCGCAACGGCTCGACGCTCACCTACAAGGACGGTGCGACCTACGCCCTGGCCAACGTCTTCATGCTCGCGTCCCCCTACGGCTCACCGAACGTGTACTCCGGCTACGAGTGGTCCGAGAAGGACGCGGGCCCGCCCAGCGGCGCGGACGGCTGGACGAACACCCACACCCAGCAGGCGATCACCGGCCTCGTCGGGTTCCGCAACGAGGTGGGCACAGCTGAACTGACCGACTGGTGGGACAACGGCGGCAGCGCCCTCGCATTCGGCCGCGGCGCCAAGGGTTTCCTGGCCCTCAACAACGGCGACGGCGAGCTGACCCAGACCTTCGCGACGTCTCTGCCCGGCGGCACCTACTGCAATGTCGCCAAGGCGCCGGCGGACAACTGCGAGGGCAACACGGTCACCGTCGGGGACGACGGAAAGATCGAGACCACCCTGCCCGCCCGCAGCGCACTGGCCCTGCACACCGGGGCGAAGGCGGGCTGACCCTACGCCAGGCGGAACACCGGGTGACGTGGCGACTCGGCGGCGAACTCTTCGTCCGTCGAGTCGCCCGTCACGTCGAAGTAGGGGCGGGTGACGGGCACTTCGCGCCAGTACTGGCGAAGGACGGGGACGCTTTCCTCAGGGCCGAGCTCGATCACGCGCACGGTCTGCGACGTGCCGCCCCTGCTGAGCTCGATCTGCCCGGCCGCGCGGGCGTTGCGCACCCAGTTGCTCACCCCGTAGGCGCCGACGACCCAGCGCTCACCCCCGGCCGACATCACGTCGACCGGCGTGGAGAACAGGCGGCCCGACTTCCTGCCGCGCACGGTCAGGACGTACCGGTAGCTCTTGCCCATCCCTCGCCGGGTCATCGCCTGGAACACTCCGTTGATGAGACGCGTCCCGAATCCGACGCGATACGTCTTCGCCATCAGCCTTCTTCCTGTCGGGCCACGGCGGTCACCGCGCGGCCAGCAACTGAACCGCGCCTTGCCGGGCCTGGCGCGCCGGTTCGGGCGAGCCGGATATGGCGGCCGCGGTCATGGCCCCCTCCGCGAGCAGGACCAACGGGCCGACAGTACGCCCCGATTCGCCCGCCGCGGCCACAAGTCCCGACATGTAGTCATGGAAGGCGCGCTTGTGCGCCCGGACGGTGTCGGCCACCGCCGGGTCGACGGACCCGAGTTCACCGAAGGAGTTGATGAACGCACAACCCCGGAAGTCCGGCTCACGGAACCACTCGTAGAGCCAGTCATAGACCGCGAGGACACGCTCCGCGCCCGCGGGCCGGGCGTCGGCGTACTCGGCGAGCCGCGCCCTCCAGCGGCGGTCGCGCCGTTCGAGCCACGCGCGGACCAGCTCCGATTTCGACGGGAAGACCTGGTAGAGGCGCTTGAGCGACACTCCGGATGCCGTACGCACCTGATCCATGCCCACGGCCTGGACTCCTCGCTCGTAGAAGAGCTCGTCGGCGGCGTCGAGCAGCCTGACTTCCGCTTCGGCGCGATCCATGAGACTCCCGGGAAGGGTGAGAACGTACGTTCTCTCAGGCTACTACGGGATCGCACGCCACCGCACCGTTGCGCGAGAACGTCCGTTCTCCTATCGTGGGCGGCCTTGACGGAGAACGATCGTTCTCGCCGTCCCTCTCCCCCTCAACCCGAGGAGCCAGCCATGAGCACCCGTCCACCCGTTCCGCCGTTCACCCGGGAGACCGCGACCGAGAAGGTCCGCCTCGCCGAGGACGGCTGGAACTCCCGCGATCCCGAGAAGGTGGCCCTCGCCTACAGCAAGGACTCCCGCTGGCGGAACCGCGCGGAGTTCGTCACGGGGCGTACCGCCATCGCCGCCTTCCTCTCCCGCAAGTGGGACCGGGAGCTCGACTACCGCCTCATCAAGGAACTGTGGGCGCACGACGGCCACCGCATCGCGGTGCGCTTCGCCTACGAATGGCATGACGACTCCGGCCACTGGTACCGCTCGTACGGCAACGAGAACTGGGAGTTCGACGACGACGGCCTGATGCGGGCCCGGCACGCGTCCATCAACGACCTGCCCATCGAGGAGTCCGACCGCAAATACCACTGGCCGCTCGGCCGCCGCCCCGACGACCACCCCGGCCTCAGCGACCTCGGCCTCTGACCGCGACCCAGCGACTCAGAAGCAGCGGCAGCAGTACGCACTGCGCGGCCACCGCGGCCCAGAAGAGACCGGCGCTGCCGCCGCGTTCGGCCAGCTGGTAGCCCGCGCCTCCCATGATCCCGCTGGCGAAAGCCCCGATCCCGGCCGCGAGCCGCTGGTGGCCGAACACGACCGCCGGCGCGCGCGGCGAACGGTCGAGGGCCTCGAGGTCGTTCTTGAAGAAGAGGACGATCTCACCGAGGCATACGAGCAGGGCACCGGCCATGATCGCGGCGTGGTTGCCGACGGCGAGCGTGGCCATCCCCGCGGCCATCGCGCCGAACCCGAGCCACAGCGCCCGGACGTAGGGAAGGCGTGCGATCCGGTCCGATAGGAGCGGCTGCGCGACGACGAGCAGCAGGGCGTAGAGCGCGAGGACCAGTCCGTAGTACGTGGTCGATGTGCGGGGCACCGCGTACAGCGCGAGGTAGTGCTGGAAGAACATGAACACGTACAGGCTCAGCACGGTGGTGGTGAAGGGCAGCACGGCTAGACCGGCGAACGCCCTCTTCCGGCGTGGAGGCGGCTGTTCCTGTCCAGTTCCGGCACTCCGCCTGTGGTCCGGGCTCTCGGCCGGCAGCAGACCATGGCCCACGGTGATCACCGCGAACAGCACGGTCACCGCGGTGAACAGCCCGGCGGAGGCGCTGAGGACGAAGGGCGCCGCGGCCAGCGGCCCCAGGGCGATGCCCGCGTTCAGGGCCGAGCCGCTCGCGGACAGCAACAAGGGGCGCTGCCCGGCGTCGACCTCGTGGATCAAGTATGCCTTGTTGGCGGGCAGGTAGAGGGCGGCGCCGACCGACACCAGGAAGAGGGCGAAGACGGCGGCTACCGGGTGGCGCAGGCCGGGAAGGAAGCAGGCGAAGCCCGCCGTGCGGATCGTCAGGGCGAGCAGCATCGTGTGCCGCAGCCCGATGCGTTCGGCGACCGCGCCGCCCACCACTCCGCCCGAGAACTGCACCAGCGAGGCGACGGCCAGTACGACGCCGACCGTGCCGAGCCCCATGCCGAGCCGCTCGTGCAGCAGCACCGACATGAAGGGCAGGACGGCGAAACTGCCCAGCGGGATCAGGAACGACCCCGCGAGCAGGAAGCGTTGCGGCCCGGTGAGCCGCGCGATGCCCGATCGCAGGCGCCCGCGCGGCTTGCCCAGGAGTGTCACTCCTGGGCGTCGGCGGCGACGAGCGGACGTATGCTCCCGGCCGCGCTGAGCGCACGGTGCAGGGCGAGTTCGGCCGTCGCGCCCTCAGCCAGGACGATCCCGGTGCAGCCGCGTTGATCATTCATGTGTTCCAGGTGGTCGCCGGGGGCCGCGGTGGGGTACCACTCGGGCGAGCCGGGGAAGGCGGCGAGGCCGTCCAGGCCGGTCCATCCGGTGAGGGTGCCGGGCCGGTCGGGATAGACGAGGACGAAGCCCGTGGCGGGGCCGGTGGCCGCCGGTACGTCGAACAGGGCCGGACGCAGGCCGAGCGCGACGGCGATCACCGCGTCGTACACGTTGGTGCGCAAGGCGCGGCACAGCGCCTCGCCGACGAGCGCGCCGCCGATGCGGCGGTTGATCTCGACGAGCTCCGGTCCTTCGGTGGTGAGGACGAACTCGACGTGCGCGAAGCCCTCGTCGTGACCCGCGGTCGCGAGGACGCGCCCCACCCAGTCCTGGATCAGGTTGAACTCTCCTTCCGGCAGGGCGACGGGGAAGGAGGCGGCCTCCTCGCGGACGGACGGCTCGGCGGACATCTGGCGGCTGAGCACCCCCAGGAGCTTCGTCTCGCCCGCCCAGCCGAGCGTCTCCGCGCTGTAGACGGGCCCGGCGAAGAAGGGCTCCGCGAACAGCCGCCCGGAGAAGGCGCGTCGGGAGGCTTCACGGAGAGCGGCGTGCAGCTGCCGCTCGTCGCGGACCAGCCAGACGTTGCGGGACGAGGTGCCCGCCGAGTCCTTGAGGACCACCGGCAGGCCGATCTGCCGGAGCACCGCTTCGGCCGCCGCGGGCTCGGCCGGGATCGAGAGGGCGGAGCCTCGGCTCAGGTTCTGTTCGTGCAGGAGGTTGCGCACCCGGGACTTGTCCCGCAGGACGCGGACCGCTGCCGGGTCGGGTCCCGGCAGGCCGAGTCGGGCGGCGAGGTCCGCGCCGGGCACGCTCCAGGTGTCGGTCGAGTTGATGAGCCCCTTCAGGCCCGGTACGGCGGCAAGGGCCTCGGCGCACGCGGCCATGTCACGGGTGTCCACGTCGACGATGTCGAGTGCACCCGGTTCCAGGCGCTCCAGTTCATGCCGGTAGACGGCGCGGTCACCCGTGAGCAGGCAGAGCCGGTGCCCTGCGGCGTCGGCCGCCTCGACAAGCCGTCCGAGGCCGAAGGTGAGTGCTTCCAGGGCGGCGATCGTCACGATGCCTGTCCCTCCTTCTCGTGCTTGGCGTGCTTGGCGTGCTTGTCGGACTGCTTCGTGCGTACGTCGTAGCTCCGCCGGTTCCACTCCATCGACGACCACGGCAGCGCGAGATCGGCCAGGTCCGTGATCTGGTGCGGCTTGAGGGTCCGCGGGTCGAGCGCCTCCTGGTGCCGGGAGAAGACCCGCTCGGTGTAGCGGTGTCCGGTGTCGGCGCCGATCACCAGATGCGTCCGGTCCGGGTTGCGGGCCGCCTCCCAGGCCGTGACGAGGTGCGCCGCACCGGTGGAGAGACCGGCGAACACCGCGTGGGCGCGCAGCAGATCGACGGCTCCCGCCATGGCGTGCCGGAAGTCCACCCAGTGGAGGGCGTCGTACAGGTCGTGGCGGACGTTGTCGAAGGGGATGGAGCTGCCGATCCCGGCGATGATCGCCTCGGGATCGTGGAAGTCCTCGCTCCCGAACGTGACGCTGCCGAAGGGCTGAAGGCCCAACAGCCGTACCTCACGTCCGCGTTGACGCAAGGGCTGGACGAGCCCGCCGGTAGACGCCCCGGTGCCGACGGCGCCGACCACGGTGAGCGGGGCATCGGGCAGCGCCCCCTCGACGAGGTCCGCGAACTCCTCGTAACCCGCGTAGTGGACGCCGTCGTGATACTGGCGCATCCAGTGCAAGTCGCTTCGCTCGGCGAGCAGTTGGCGCACGCGGTGCACGCGTCGCTCCTGGTCGAGCCGCAGGCTGTCGGAGGGCGGCATCTGGTCCACCGTGGCGCCAAGGATCTCCAGCTGGGCCCGCATCGCCGCGTCGACGGTGGTGGAGGCCACGATGTGACAGCCGAGCCCGTAGCGGTGACAGGCCATGGCGAGGGCGAGTGCGTAGATGCCGCTGGAGCTGTCGACGAGGGTCTGGCCGGGCCGTACGGCCCCGCGTTCCAGGAGGGTGCGGACCGCGCCGAGCGCCGCGTACACCTTCATCGTCTCGAAGCGTGCGAGAACGACGTTGTCGGAGAGCCGCAGCAGGTCGGGGGTCTTCATCGCGTCGGTGATGTGTCCGTGCACGGTGGCGGCGGTGGACGCCGGGGGCGCGGCCGTGCGCAAGGGGGTCACCGTCCGACCGACCGGAGGTAGCCGCCCAGGTCTTCGGCGCCCTTGACGTTGCGCGGGCCGCTGACGGCGTCGCCGTAGGACATCACGAAGAAGCGGTTCCTCTTGACGGCCGGGACCGACTTCAGGCTGTCGAGCGACTTCAGGTACGCGATCTTCTCCCTGGCGGGCTGGTCGGCGTAGTCGATGATGACGATGACCTCGGTCTTCGCCTTGATCACCGGCTCCCAGCCCACCGTCGTCCAGCCCTTGTCCAGGTCGTCGAAGACGTTCGTGGCGCCCGCGGCCTTGATGATGTCGTTCGGTGCGGCATGCCGCCCGGCGGTGAAGGGCTGGTCGGTGCCCGAGTCGTAGACGAAGACCTTGGCCGGGTCGCCCTTCTCGGGCCAGGTCTTCTTCAGCGCGGTGACGCGTCCCTTGAGGTCGCTGACGAGCTTTTCGGCGCGCTTCTCCACGCCGAAGATCCGGCCCAGGTTGTCGAGGTCCGTGTAGAGCGCCTCCAGGGGTGTGACGTCGACGCTCTTGTCGCCGTAGTCCCAGCACGTCTCGGTGTGCAGATAGCTGGCGGACCCGACCTTCTTCAGGAGGGCGGGCGTGATGCCGCGCTCCTCGCTGAAGCCGGAGTTCCAGCCGGCGAGGACGAAGTCGGCCTTGGCGTCGGCCACGATCTCGCGGGTGATGCGCTCGGTGCCCAGGCGCTCCACGTCGTTGTAGTCCTCGCGCCAGGGCGAGCCCTTGATGGAGGGGTCGCCGAGCTTGTTCATGACGTAGCCGCGCATGCGGTCGGCGAGGCCCAGGGAGAACATCTTCTCGGCGCCACTGACGTCGTAGGCCACCGGCCGTTTCGGTTGGGTGTAGGTGACGTCCTTGCCGCAGTTGGAGACGGTGACCGTCTGCGCCTTGCTCTTCGCCGACGGCTCCACCTCGGCGCCGCAGCCGGTGGTCAGAAGCCCGGTCGCCAGGAGCGCGGCGGCTGCCAGGGTGCGGGGCAGTGGGGGTCGGATCATGAGTGCGGTCCTTCTGCCAGGGCGTCGGCGGGGGCCGGGGCGCCGGTGGGGGCGAGGTCGTAGACGAGTTGGGGCACCCCGGTACGGGGGTGGTGCACGACGGTGGCGTCGACGCCGAACACCTTGCGGATCAGCTCGGGGTTCAGGACGTCCGACGGGGTGCCGGTGGCGACCAGGGAGCCGGAACTGAGGACGGCGATGGTGTCGCAGGCCGCGGCCGCCAGGTTGAGGTCGTGCAGGGCCGTGAGCACCGTGAGGCCCGATCCGCGCAGGAAGGAGAGGAGCTCCACCTGGTGGCGGATGTCCAGGTGGTTGGTGGGCTCGTCGAGGACCAGGACGCGGGGTTCCTGGACGAGGGCGCGTGCCACGAGAACGCGCTGCCGCTCGCCCCCGGAGAGGGTGAGCACACTGCGGGCGGCGAGGTGGGTGACGTCCAAGCGGTCCATCGCCTCTCGGCACAGGGCTTGTTCGCGTGCGGTCAGGGGCTGGTTGCCGCTGGCGTGCGGGGCGCGGCCGAGGGCCACGACCTCCCCGACCGTGAAGTCGAGTTCGGTGTGGCTCTCCTGGGTGAGCGCGGCGATGGAGCGGGCGCTGTCGCGGAGCTTGAGGGATGTCAGGTCCGCGCCGTCCAGGAGCACGGCGCCTGACGTGGGCCTCAGCGCGCGGTAGACGCAGCGCAGGGCGGTGGACTTGCCGCTGCCGTTGGGACCGACGACTCCGACGATCCGCCCGGCCGCCACCTCGATGCTCAGCCGGTCGACCAGGGCACGCCCCGCCGCCTCGACCGTCAGATCCCGCAGTACGAGGGTCATTTACCGGCCTCCGAACAGATAGCCGCGGCGGCGCATCAGCACGATGAACACCGGTACGCCGATCAACGCGGTGATGACTCCGAGCGGCAGTTCCTCGGGGGCGAAGGCAGTGCGGGCGACGAGGTCGACCCAGACCAGGAAGCAGGCACCGGCGAGGGGCGCGACGGCGAGCACCCGGCGGTGCGTGGAGCCGACGAGGATGCGCACGACATGGGGCAGGACGAGCCCGACGAAGCCGATCGCGCCGCTGACCGCGACGATGAGCCCGGTGACCGCCGCCGTGAGGAGGAAGAGGCGGCGCCGCAGTGCCTCCGCGTCCACGCCCAGGCTGGCGGCGGTCTCGTCCCCCAGCGACAGCACGTCGAGGGACCTGCTCTGGCGCAGCAGCACCACGACCGTCACCAGGACGGCGCCGGCCGCGAGCGGCAGCGACTCCCAGGACGCCGAGCCGAGACTGCCGAGCAGCCAGAAGAGGACCGTGCGGGCGGCCTGGCCGTTCGGCGAGAGGAACACCAGCACGCTCATCAGCGCCTGGAACCCGTACGCCAGCGCGACACCGGTGAGGACCAGGCGCAACGGCGTCAGACCGAGCGGCCCACGCGCCGCCAGATACACAAGGACGGTGGCTCCGAGCGCCCCGAGGAACGCGGCGGCGGACAGCGCGTAGACACCGAGGCCGGCGAACACCCCGAACACCACGACCGCGGTGGCCCCGACGGAGGCGCCGGAGGAGATGCCGAGGACGAACGGGTCCGCGAGGGCGTTGCGCACCAGCGCCTGGATGGCGACGCCGACGACCGAGAGCCCCGCCCCCACCACGGCCGCGAGCAGCACCCGTGGGGTGCGCACGTGCCAGACGATGGAGTAGCCGGTGACGTCGTCGGCCCCGATGCTGCCGCCGGTGAGGGCGGCGGTCAGGAACCGTACGACGTCTCCGAGCGGCACGACGGTGGGCCCAAGGGCGATCCCGGCGAGGACGGAGACGACCAGGGTCACGGAGAGCACGGTCAGCGTGGTCAGTAGCCGGCCGCGGCCTGCTCTGCCGGTCGGTGTCCCGTCGGGGGCTGCCTCTGGGGAGGCGGTCCCCGTTGGGGCCTCGGATGTGGCCTCGGTCATGAAGTCCCTTCGCCCGCTGGGGTGTTCGCACTGACGCGGCCGCTCCTGCGCGGTGCGGCACGCTCCAGTAGTCGGCGGGCATCGCCGCGGAGTTCCCGGAGATTCACGGACTTCCCCGGTCACAGGCCGGGCTTGGTCCCACGGACGATCAGGCGTCGCGAATGCTGGTCGTAGGGCTCTTCGTCGAAGCCGCCGAAGCACTCCACGCCGGTGAATCCGGCGTCCTCGAAGAGCGTGCGCAGTTCGGCCGCGCTGTAGAGGAAGGAGGTGATCGAGGCCTCGCGCGCGATCCCGTCCCGCACGAGGGTCCAGTCGGTCCGCAGCCGCGTCCAGCTGTCCAGGATGGTGTCGCGCTGGACCACGTACGCGCCGTCGAGCTCGACGACTTGGGGGCGGCCGATCCAGCCGGCGAGCACTTCCTTGCCCATCACGTCGATCACCAGGTGCCCGCCGGGCAGCAGCGATTCGTAGGCGTTGCGCAGCACCTGGTAGTTGTCCCGCGCGTCGTCGAAGTAGCCGAAGGAGGTGAAGACGTTCAGCACCACGTCGTACGACCGGGGCTCGACGTGGGTGAGCATGTCGGCCCGGATCAGGCGTACATCGACCCCGGCGTCCGCACATGCCGCCTCGGCGCGCTTCAGCAGCGCGGCGCTGAGGTCCACCCCCGTGACCGTGTAGCCGCGGCGCGCCAGCGGCGCGAGGTAGAGGCCGGGACCGCAGCACAGGTCGAGGACGCGGCTGCCCGCCGGGAAGGCGAGCAGCGGCGAGCGGGCGACGATGTCCGCCGTCTCCGCCCGCCGCCGCTCGGAGAACATCGTCTCGGAGAAGTCGGACCAGAACCCGTCGTCCTCGTACCAGTGCATGCTGCCGCAACCTCGATCCAGTGAGCCGCTCGGAACGTGCTCACCAGTGGTCGGCCGCGAAACGCTTCTGGTTCCCGGTCAGCTCTGGTCGTTCAGTTGGGCCACCCAACTCGGCGCGCCCAGAGGCCGGCCACGTATCGGCCGTGCGACGACCGCGTCCCCGGCCTCCCGGGTCAGTGCGACTAGGCCCCGCTCGCCTTGAGCATGTCCTCGCGCTCGACGATCTTCACGCGCTCGCGTTCCTCGGCCGCGCCGAGTGCCTTTTCCGCGGCGTCCAGGCGGTACCAGCCCTCCCACGTGGTGAAGCGGACGTTCCGCTCACCGAGGAAGGCCTCGACGGCTGCCGGGTCGGGGGCGGTGGGCGTGTGGAGGCGGGCGTTCACGTGGTCGTCGATGAGGCTGGCGACCGTCTCGTTGGCGTCGCCCTTGGTGTGACCGATCAGGCCGACGGGGCCGCGGCGGATCCAGCCGGTGACGTACGTGGACCGCAGGTGCTCGCCGGTCTCCTCGATGACCCGGCCGCCCTTGTCGGGCACGGTGCCCGACGCGACGTCCCAGGGCAGCTTGGGCAGCTCGTCGGAGAGGTAGCCCACGGCGCGGTAGACGGCGCCGAGGTCCCAGTCCTTGAACTCGCCGGTGCCCTTGACGTTGCCGGTGCCGTCGAGGGCGGTGCGCTCGGTGCGCAGGCCGACGACCTTGCCGTCCTCGCCGAGGATCTCGGTCGGCGACTCGAAGAAGTGCAGGAACAGCTTGTGCGGGCGCTCGCCGATGTCGCGGATGGCCCAGTTCTCCAGCGTCTTGGCCACCATGTCGGCCTGCTTGTTGCCGCGCCGGGTCGCGATCGAGCCGTCGTCGTAGTCGATGTCCTCGGGGTCGACGATGACCTCGATGTTCGGGGAGTGGTCGAGCTCCCGCAGCTCCATCGGGCTGAATTTGGCCTGCGCGGGGCCGCGGCGCCCGAAGACGTGGACCTCCCGCGCCTTGTTGGCCTTGAGGCCCTCGTGGACGTTGGCCGGGATCTCGGTCGGCAGGAGCTCTTCGGCGGTCTTGGCCAGGATGCGGGCCACGTCCAGGGCCACGTTGCCGACGCCGAGGACGGCGACCTTCTCCGCGTCGAGCGGCCAGGTGCGCGGCACGTCGGGGTGTCCGTCGTACCAGGAGACGAAGTCAGCTGCGCCGTGCGAGCCGTCGAGGTCGATGCCGGGGATGTCGAGCGCCCGGTCGGCCGTCGCGCCGGTGGAGAAGATCACCGCGTCGTAGAAGCTGCGCAGGTCGTCGAGGTCGATGTCATTCGGGTAGTCGACATTGCCGAAGAAGCGGATCTGAGGCTTGTCCAGGACCTGATGCAGGGCCGTGATGATGCCCTTGATCCGGGGGTGGTCGGGGGCGACGCCATAGCGGATGAGGCCGAAGGGCGCGGGCATCCGCTCGAAAAGGTCGATCGACACACCGGGCTCGACCGCCACTGCGGATTTCAGCAGCGCGTCGGCGGCGTAGATGCCGGCCGGACCGGCTCCGACAACGGCTACCCGCAGAGGGCGAGACATGATCAGGTTTCCCTTCGAGCGAAGACATGGGGCTCGTGGGGAAGCCTAAACTAAGGCATCCTAAGTTAGTACCCGGCCTTGGCCTATGACCTCATAAGGACGGCTTATGGGGTCGCGAAGGCAGGGTTTGAGTCTCCCACCCGCCTTGCGCGCGGCACCGCGCCACCCACCGGAGCATGAAGAGGCCCCCGGGGCGCGAGGGAACTCCGGCGAGCGGCGTCTCGTTGTCAACTGGCCGGGGGTGCAACCGAGTTGGGGCCTTCGGTATCCATCCCCGCCCTTCCCGGAGGCCCGGAACCATGACCCGTGATCACCGGAACCACCCCCAGCCGTCCCGGCGCACCGTCCTCGGCGGCGCCACCCTCGCCGCCCTCACGGCGGCGACCGGCGCCGGAACGGCCGCTGCGACCACCACGCCGCGGGGCGCCGCATGGCCGACCGAGTTCCCCCTCCCCGACGGCTTCCTGCCCGAGGGGATCACCATCGGCAGAAAGCAGCCGTACGCCTACATGGGCTCGCGCGCCAACGGCGCCGTGTACCGCACCGACCTGCGCACCGGCCGGGGCGAGGTCTTCTACGCGGGGGCGGCCGGCACGGTCGCGGTCGGCCTGAAGGCGGACGACGACGGCCTCCTCTACATCGCCGGGAACACCGGGGTCGCCCGGGTCATCGACACCCGCACCCGCAAGCTCGTGCACACCTATCAGCTGACGGAAGCCGCCGGTCACTTCATCAACGACGTCACGCTGCTCGGCGACCGCGCCTGGTTCACCGACTCGCGCGACGGCGTGCTGTACGGGGTGCCGCGCGGCCGCAAGGGCAGGGTTCGCGCGCTGCCGCTCGGCGGCGACTGGGTGCAGACACCGGACGCGATCAACGCGAACGGCATCGTCGGCACACCGGACGGCCGCGGCCTGATCGTCGTCAGCAGCTCGCCGGGAAAGCTCTACCGCGTACGCCTCAAGACGGGGTACGCCACCGAGATCACGCTGGTCGGCGCGGACAACGTGGTCAACGGCGACGGCCTCCTCCGCCTCGGCCGCACCCTTTACGTCGTACAGAACCGGCTGAACCTGATCAGCGTCTTCCGCCTCGACGCCGCGGCGGGCACCGCCACCCTGCGCCGCACGATCACCGACCCCCGCTTCGACGTCCCCACCACCGCGGCCCGCTGGGGCGAGCGCCTCTATCTGGTCAACGCCCGCTTCACCAGCCCGCAGGAGCCCGGGACGACGTTCAACGCCGTCGCCGTTTCCCTCTGAATCCCCCCTGAAGCACGGGCAGGCGGCACCCATTGCAAGATCAAAGGAGGCATCGGGTTAGCATATGAGCGCCGCCTAGCTCGAAAGATACTCCTGTGACTGTCAATGACGACTCGTTCACCAATTGGAAGCACCGCGAGGAGATCGCGGAGTCGATGATCCCGATCATCGGGAAGCTGCACCGCGAGCGGGACGTGACCGTCCTGCTCCACAGCCGCTCCTTGGTGAACAAGTCGGTGGTCAGCCTCCTCAAGACCCACCGATTCGCGCGACAGATAGCCGGTGCGGAGCTCTCCGTCACCGAGACGCTGCCGTTCCTGCAGGCTCTCACCACGCTCGATCTCGGTCCTTCGCAGATCGATGTCGGACTGCTCGCCGAGGCGTACAGGACCGACGACCGCGGCATGTCGGTGGCGGAGTTCACCGCCGAGGCCGTCGCCGGTGCCACGGGCGCCAACAAGATCGAGAGCCGCGAGGGACGCGACGTCGTCCTGTACGGCTTCGGCCGCATCGGCCGCCTCGTCGCCCGCCTGCTCATCGAGAAGGCCGGCTCCGGCAACGGCCTGCGCCTGCGCGCCGTCGTCGTCCGCAAGGGCGGTGAACAGGACATCGTCAAGCGCGCCTCGCTGCTGCGCCGCGACTCCATCCACGGCCAGTTCCAGGGCACGATCACCGTCGACGAGGCGAAGAGCACGATCATCGCCAACGGCAACGAGATCAAGGTGATCTACGCCAACGACCCCTCCGAGGTCGACTACACGGCGTACGGCATCAAGGACGCCATCCTCATCGACAACACCGGCAAGTGGCGCGACCGCGAGGGGCTCTCCCAGCACCTGCGCCCCGGTATCGACAAGGTCGTCCTGACCGCGCCGGGCAAGGGCGATGTCCCGAACATCGTGCACGGCGTCAACCACGACACGATCAAGCCGGACGAGCAGATCCTGTCCTGCGCCTCCTGCACCACCAACGCGATCGTCCCGCCGCTCAAGGCGATGGCCGACGAGTACGGCGTGCTGCGCGGCCACGTGGAGACCGTCCACTCGTTCACCAACGACCAGAACCTCCTGGACAACTTCCACAAGGCCGACCGCCGCGGCCGCTCCGCGCCGCTGAACATGGTCATCACCGAGACCGGCGCCGCCTCCGCCGTCGCCAAGGCGCTGCCCGACCTCAAGGCGCCCATCACCGGCAGCTCGATCCGCGTCCCCGTCCCGGACGTCTCGATCGCCATCCTGAGCCTGCGCCTGGGCCGCGAGACCACCCGCGAAGAGGTCCTCGAGCACCTCCGCGACGTCTCGCTGCACTCGCCGCTGAAGCGCCAGATCGACTTCACGACCGCTCCCGACGCCGTCTCCATGGACTTCGTCGGTTCGCGGCACGCCTCGATCGTCGACGCGGGCGCCACCAAGGTCGACGGCGACAACGCGATCCTCTACCTCTGGTACGACAACGAGTTCGGCTACTCGTGCCAGGTCATCCGCGTCGTCCAGCACGTCTCCGGCGTGGAGTACCCGACGTACCCGGTGCCGGTGGTCTGATCCCGGCGGTACGACCCGGCGGGGGGGGCGGCAAGGGATTCCCTTGCCGCCCCACCGCTGTCTCGCGCTCACCCCCCGAGCAGTCTGCGTGCCCCCAGGGCGAGCGAGAGCTCCACGAGGTCGCCGACCCGGGTGAGGCTGCGGCCGGTCAACTGCTCGACGCGGCGCAGCCGGTTGAGGACGGTGTTGCGGTGGCAGTAGAGGCGGGTGCCCGCACGTTGCGCGGAGCCGTCGGCCTCCAGCCAGACGACGAGCGTGTCGAGGAGGAGGTCCCGGTCGGCGGGGTCGAGGGAGCGCAGCGGACCGAGGACCCGCTCGGCGAGCGCCTCCGCGAGCTCGGGCGATGAGACGACCAGCGCGTCCGGCAGGCGCTCGTCGAGGAGCACGGTGCCGCCGCTGCGGGGGCAGGCCCGCAACGCCGTGTCGGCGAGGCGGCGCGCGTGCGGGACGGCGGCAAGGCCCTCCACGGGTGAACCGATGCCGGCGCGGGCCCCGGGCGGCAGGGCGAGACCGGCGCCGAGCGCGGACAGTTCGGCCGCCGGGTCGCCCTCGGCGTCACCGAGCAGGACCAGGGCGTACTGGGCGTCGGGACCGGAGTGGCGCAGCGTCCGCGTCTCCGGCGGCAGGGTGAGGCGGCTGTCCTCCCCGGCCACGGCGATCACGGCGTACCACCCGTCCTCGGGCAGCCCCAGGATGTCGGCGGCGGTGGGCAGGTCGGTGAGACGGGCGCTGCCGTCCAGGAGGCTCGCGGTCAGCAGCCGCAGGCGGTTCTCGTGCCGCCAGGCCATGCGGCGTTCGGTGCGGCGGTAGGCGTCGGCGACCACACCGCAGTGTTCGTCGACGAAGTTCCAGACGTCGGTGGCGACATGGATGAGCAGCCCCATGTCCTCGGGGTTGCCGCGCGAGACCTCCTCGACCAGGCCCTGCCACACCATCGCGCCGCCGAGCCGGAAGGCGTGCAGGAGCGCGTCGAGCGGCAGGCCCCGTTCGGCGCGTACCCCGGCGATCTGGAGGGATGTGCGGTGGGCGGCCTCCCTGGTCTCCCCAGGCTGGAGGAGCGAGGTGATGCTGTACCGCAGCGAGCGGTGCACCTCCTTCCACACCTCGGTGGGGCGGGCCTCGATGTCCGCGCGGTAGGCGGGTTCCTGTTCGCGCAGCTCCGCCACGAGCCGGTCGGTCATCGTGGGCAGATCCCTCAGCAGGGCGCGGGCCGCACGGTGCAGTACGGCGACGGCCTCGGCGTCGAGCAGGGAGCGGGCGCCCGGTGCGAGCGGGGTGATGGCGGGCACTTCGTGCAGGGGCCCGACCCGTGACCGCAGGACGTGTGGCATGAGGCCTCCACGGGAAGTGTGCACACTGCCGGATCTGGTTGACGCCCGAAGAATGGCATACCGCCCAGTCGGTACCTAGAGGTTCGCGGCAATCTCCTCATCACGGTCCGGCAACCCTCCGTCGCCGGCGAGGAGCCGGGACAGCTCGACGCGGGAGCGCACGCCCAGCGCGGAGAACACATTGCGCAGGTGGTGGTCGACGGTGCGGTGGCTCACCGACAGGCGCACCGCCACCTCACGGTTGGTGGCGCCCTCCGCCACATGACGGGCGATGCGCTGCTGCTGCGGGGTCAGCGCCGCCAGCGGCCCCGGCCCCGGCTCCCCGGCCACCGCCTCGCCCGCGGCGCGGAGTTCACCGCGGCTGCGGTCCGCCCAGGCGCGCGCCCCGCACCGCTCGAAGCCGACCAGCGCGTCCCGCAACGGGCCGCGCGCCTCGCGGGTACGGCGCCTGCGGCGCAGCCACTGGCCGAACAGCAGCTGCGTGCGGGCGCGTTCGAACTCGCCGAGTGTGCGGTCGTGGTGCGCGAGCGCGCTCTCGTACGCCGCGGCCGTCTGCTGCGGCGGGGCCAGCAGGGCCCGGCAGCGAGCGAGTTGAGCCGGGGCGAGCCGGTCGGCGGTGGCCTCGGTCCAGCGGGTGAACTCGGCGGTGGCGCTGCGGGCCTCTGCCGTGCGCCCTGCCTGGACGGCCGCTTCCACGAAGCAGGGGACGGCCAGCATCCGTACGGCGAAGTGCCCGCGCCGCGGGCCCGGGGCGACCAGGGGTGCGAGGCGGGCGGCCGCGTCCCCCGGTCGCCCCGCCGCGAGGTCCGCGCGTGCGACCGCCCAGACGGCGAGGGTGGCGGCCTGGTTGAGACCGTGCGGGCCCGCGCCCGCCGCCGTGGCCTGCGCGTGCCCGGCGCAGGCCTCCGCGTCGCCCTCCACGGACGCGGCGAGCGCGAGGACGGCGTGCAGACAGGCCGCGACGTTGGGCTGCCCGGAGCGGTGCGCGGCCCTGAGCCCTTCCAGGGCGTGCGCCCGGGCCGTGGTGTGACGGCCCGCGCGCAGCTCTCCGTAGGCCAGGTGTTCCAGGGCGCGCGGCAGCAGGACCTCGGGGCCGTAGGCACGTACGGCGGCCAGCGCTCGGGCGCCGGCCCCGCAGGCGGTCTCGACCTCGCCGACGACCAGGGCCGCGGCCCCGGCGCGCAGCAGCCCGACCGGCTCGTCCGTCCCGGGTAATTCGTCCAGGCAGCGGCGCAGCAGTGCGTGGCCTTCGGCGATGTGGCCCGAGAGGACCGCGCACATCCCGGCGCGGTAGGCCTCCAGCAAGGGGTCGTCGGCGCACACGGGGACGCGCGCCATCGCCTCCTTGTAGGCGGCGGCGTCGCCCATCGCCCAGGCCGCCTCCGCCGCGCCGATCAGCGCGTGGCGGGCCGGTTCGGGCGGGAGCAGCACGGCCGCGGTGAGCAGGGCCTCCCTGGCGTCGGCGGCAGGACCGTCGGCGAGGGCAAGGAGTCCGCGCACCTGGTGGACGCCGCCGTGGGCGGGGGCACCGGCGGTGCGGGCGAGGAGGGCGCGGGCCCGCACCGGGTCACCTGCCTGCCGCGCCGCTTCCGCCGCTTCGGCGAGCCGGTCGGTGCGCAGCGCCATGTCGGCGGTGAGCGCCGCGGCCCGGGACAGGGCGGCGGACCGCTCGGCCTGCGGGCGTGGCGCGCTCGCCGCGGCGGCGAGGGCTGCGGCGAGCCGAGCGTCGTGGTCCTCCGCGGCGCAGGCGAGTTGCACCAGGCAGCAGAGGCGGTCGCGGCAGGCCGTGGCGAGGCTGGCGTGGGCGGCTCTGCGCCGGGCAAGTGGGGCGCGGTGCAGCACGGCCCGGCGCAGGAGGGGATGGGTGAAGTGGATGCGCCCGCCCGCTCCGACGACCGCACCGGCGGCCTCGGCGGGCGCCAGTCCCGCGGGGTCGCCGCCGGCCCTCAGCAGCAGGGCGAGGTCCGAGCCCGCGCCCTCGGGTTCGTGTTCCCCGGCCGCCGCGGCGAGCAGCAGCAGGGCGCGGGTGTCGCCGGGCAGCCCGTCGAGGCGGGCGGCGTAGTCGTGGAGTACGTCCTCCCCGCCGGGCAGCGGATCGGGCAGCGGGGTGCGGCCGGCCAGCTGGTCGGGGGTGAGGGCCGCGGCGAACGCGGAGAGCAGGCGCGGATTGCCCGCCGCCTCGCGGATCAGCCACGCTCCGACGACCGGGTCGGCCGAACCACGGGTCAGGCGGTCGAACAGGGCGGTGGCCCCACTTTCGTCGAGCGGGCCCAGTCGCAATGCCGTGAGCCCGTACAACTCCCTCGCCATGGCGGGGTGTTCGGCCACCGTGAGCAGCACGGCCACGGGTCTCTCGGCGGGCAGCCGCCGCAGGTCGGACAGGAGGGCGGCCCTGGCCGCCGGGTGCCAGGTGTGCGCGTCGTCGACGCACACAAGGAGCGGGCCCTCCTGCGGCAGCGGCAGCGCCGACCGGGCGGTGAGCTGAACCGACGGGACCGGGGCGCAGACCGCCAGCGCGTGCTCAACGAGCGCGGTGCGACCGAGGCCGGGCTGCGCGGTCAGGGCGAGTACGCCGCCCCGGCCGGCGCGCAGATGCCCCACCAGGGATTCCACCGCGGCGACTTCCGCACGGCGGCCGTGCAGTTCGGGGGCCCTGAGTACGCCGGGTTCGGTCGTCGAAAGGGTCACGCCGGCACGTTACTTCCGCGTAACACGGCCCGGAAGCCCTGCGTCCGGCGTACTGGGCACGCCACCAGCGGCAGCCGCCCGCGGGTGTGCGCGAGCACAATCCAGGTTCCTCGGCACGACACGCGTCGTCCGCCGCCGGCTGAGCGGCGACGGACGACGGGCCCCCATGACGGGTCGTCAGGATCAGGAGCTGTGCGGGCAGTTACCCCGGTACTCCTCGATCGTCGGGCTCGGGCTCGGCAGCGGACAGAGGAACTGCTCGTAGCGGGTGTCGTTGTCGATGAACCGCTTCAGCCAGGAGAGGCTGTACTTCGCGATCGTCGTGTTGGACGAGTTCGGGGTGAAGTGGGTGGCGCCGTTGAGCTCCAGGTACGCCTTGTCCAGGGTGCTGGGCAGCGACTGGTAGAACGGCTCGGAGTGGGAGGACACGGGGGCGACGGTGTCACCGTCGGCGCCCACGACGAGGGTGGGCGTGCGCAGCTCGGGCCAGGTCTTGTCGGTGTTCCAGCCGGTCAGCGGGATCGCCGCCTTCAGCGAGGTACGGCTCTTGGCGGCCTCCAGGGAGCCGCCACCGCCCATCGAGTGTCCCATCACGCCGAGCCGTGACGCGTCGACGCGCCCCCGCACCGAGCTGCTCGTCGTCAAGTAGTCGAGTGCGGACAGGAGTTGGCGGCCCCGGCTGTCGGGCTGGTCGAGCGTCGTGTTGGTGTCGATGGTGAAGACCACGAAGCCCTGTGAGGCGAGCCGCGGCCCGAGCCAGGCGATGCTCGACTGGGACGCGGTGAAGCCCGGGGAGATGACGACCGCGCCGAAGGTGCCGTCGGCGGTGGACGTCGGGTAGTAGATGGTGCCGCCGCCGAAGCCGGACACACTCAGCGACGAGACGCTGGTCTGCGACACGGCGTACGAGCCGCGCGAGGCCTCGATGCTGGAGACGGTGGGGGCGGGGCCCCGCTCGTACGGGTTGTCGGCGGCTGCCTGGGCGCCGGGCGCGAGGCCGGTGCCGAGGAGTCCCGCGGTGGCGACCGCGGCGGCCAGACAGGCCCGCACCACAGGGCGGGAGAAGACGTGCAGGCGCACGGAGGGGTCCTCTCGGTCGTGGCGGAGCCACTCGGGAGAGGGAGGTACGCCCCGGTGGAGACCGCCGTGTTCGTTGCGGTCCCCACCGTGGCGGTGCGATCAGGGTGTCGACATCGGCGAAATCACCGGTGTCGTACGGCTGTTGTCTTCCCGGAGAGGTCAGCCACGCAGGGGGCCCTCGCAGGTGTATGCGGACGTTCCGGCGCGGCCGTCGGTCCAGATGTCCACCTCGCCGAAGGCGCAGTTCATGTCTTTGAGGTTGTTGTCGCCGCCCGCGGCGCGGTCGAGGATGTAGGTGTCGACGGTCTCGGACATGTCCTTGAAGACGAGGTCGGGGTCGGCCGCTTCGCGGAGGTTGGCGGTGATCCGGCCGGTGCACACGAACCGCGGGCGGGCCGGTGCCTTGGTGGAGCGGCAGTCGGGTGTGATGCCGGTCGTCGCGATGAACGAGGAGCGGACCTGGCCGGCCGTGCTGTCACGCAGCCGGTCGACGGGGACGTAGGTGGTGTCGGGGACGAACAGGTCGTCGACGTGCGCGATCTGCTTGTCGAGGAAGGAGTCGTAGGCGCTCTGCAGCCCCGTGTCACGGCCCAGGCGGTCGCGCCAGGCGTCGAACGCACTCGGGTTGTCGGCGCGCAGGTGGCGGTACATCTCCTTGATCAGCGCGGGGCGCTCGGTCCACAGGAACTCGAAGAACGTGCCCGCGTAGTCGTAGAAGCGGAAGCCGTCCCCGTCATAGGTGGCGTGCAGCAGTTGGTCCACGGTCATGCGTGGCCCGCCGCCCGCGGTGTCGTCGATGATGCCCTGGATCAGGGACTTGCGGACCTTGATGCCGTCGTCGCGGGTGGCGCCGTCGAAGAACTCCGCCGTGCCCTCGTCCATCGCGGTCGTCCGGTCGCCCTCGTACCACGGGCCCTCGCCGAAGAAGCCGGGCACGGCCCAGCGGCCGTTGAGGTAGTGGGTGTACTCGTGGCGGAACAGCTCCTCGAGGGTCAGCGAGGAGTCCTGGGGGACGCGCCGCTGATAGGTGTAGAAGGTCGAGCCTCGCTCGATGTAGACGCCGCCGTTGTCGGTGCCCATGCCCGTCAGGAGCGGGTGGTAGTTCTCGTAGTCGGCGCGGGAGGCGTAGAGGACTGTGTTCAGGGTGGTGTTGGGGTCGCCTCTGAGCGGCTCCTGGGTGCCGACGACGCGGTGGAACTGGGCCTTGACCTGCTTGCTCGCGTAGTAGAGCTGGTCGACGGTGGCCCGGTCGAGGGCGGTGCGGACCTTCATCCCACCCGCGTCGTACGCGTAGGTCTGGGGGAAGAGGCGGCGCTCGATGTCGTTTCTGCACACCTTGTACGGCTCGCAGGCCTCGAACGCGATCAGCCAGGTGACGACCTTCGCCCAAGGGGCACTGCCGTCACCGAAGTTGCGGGCGGTGGTGTCCAGGAGCGGGCCGAGCCCGGCGATGGTCTCGGTGCGCAGGGCGTCGATCTGGCCGAACCTGCCGTACTCGCTCACCGCGTCGCGCACCACCCAGGCGTTGGGCCTGCCCTTGAGATGGGTGTGCCCGGCGAACGCCTTGAAGGCGGCGCGGTAGGAGGGGTCGGCGGCCACCGCGGCACGGAAGGCGGTGTCCTGGTTGCCGGGGTAGACGCCGAGGTAGTTCACGGTGAGCGCGGAGAGGGTGGCGCCGGCCCAGGCGGTGTCCTGCGCGGTGTCGGGGTGGGCAGCGTCCATCGTCGCCAGGACCCGCTTCACGAGCGGGAGTTGATGCTGCCGCAGCCCCGCGGCACTGGCCGCCGTCAGCGCCTCGCGGAGCGTCTCGGCGTTGGAGCGGGTCACGTCGAAGGCGTGGGCGGCCGTCCCGAAGGCGTCCACGGCGCGTCGCATGGCGGCCAGGGTCGCCGGGTCGGTGATGTCGACCTCGTCGTGTGAGAAGCCGTGGTAGGAGATGGCATGCAGGTAGGTGAACATCTCAAGCAGGTGGCTGCCGTTGGTGCCGTCGTGGGACGCGGCGAGCTGAGTGGCGCGCTGGGACACGGCCTGGATGTGTGCGCCCGACATGACCGGTGCGAGGCGCCGGTCCCAGGTCCAGATGAGTCCGCGCAGACAACCGTCGGCGGTGACGGCGGGATCGGCGAGGAACTCGACGAACCGGGCGGGTGTCAGGCCGGTGACCCCGTCGAGGGTGCACGGCACGGACGTCTTGCCGACGGTCGCGCGGGGCACAGAGGCCCTGGCTTTCGGCTTGTCCGTACGCGGGCCGGGGACGCGTCCGTCGGTGAGCCCGCCGGGCGCGGGGAGCTGCCAAGTGGCGGACTTCGGGGCCTTGGCGCGGCGGTCGACGTGGTCCCGGGGGCTCGGCTTCTCAGGCGCGGGGGCGGCGGTCGCGCGAGCTACCGCCCTCGGGGCGGGCTCGGGGGCTCCGGCATGGGCTGCCGGTGCGGCCGTGGCGCATAAGGCCACGGATATCGCCGCGGCAACCACGGATCTGCGCAGGGTACGGGGCTGGTGCACGACAGGCTCCTGATGTGTGGGAGGTGAGGCAAGCGGTGCGTGCGAACGACGCGAAGCCACGCGGACCCCAACAGCCATGCAGTCACGGCTACTTGAAGTGCGCGGCGCGCGCCATGTGATGCGTAACGTAGTAATGTGAAATGGCACTGACAACCCCTCAGACGCGGGCAGCTCCTGTGCCGCAACTCCCTTGCCCGGCCCGCGCGTTCAAGGGGCACACGTGCCGGGACGGCGTGCACCGGACGCCGGGGCGAGAGGCAGGTGACCTTGTACGCTGGTGAACCACTCGGGGCGGGCGCGTGGGCCACGACCTGCGGGGTCACGAAGGGATCACCACCATGGGTCACCTCACACAGCGCACCCTCGTCACTCCCCGGGAGCGGCTGCGCGATCAGGTCGCCCACCATCTGCGGGCCGCGCTGATATCCGGTGAACTTCGGCCCGGCCAGGTCTACTCGGCGCCCGTGCTCGCCGAGGACTTCGGGATCTCCGCGACGCCGGTACGCGAGGCGATGCTCGACCTTGCCAGCGAAGGTCTGGTGGAACCGGTCCGCAACAAGGGCTTCCGCGTCACCGAGGTCAACGAGCGGGACCTCGACCAGTACACCGAGATCCGCACCCTCATCGAGGTCCCGATGATCGGCCGCATCACCCGGTCCGCGTCACGCGCGGACCTGGAGGAGCTGCGCCCCGTGGCCGACGAGATCGTGCGCGCCGCCCGCGACCACGACCTCATCGGCTACCTGGAGGCCGACCGGCGGTTCCACCTCTCCCTGCTCGCGCTCGGCGGCAACGACCGGCTCGTCGAGACCGTCGGCGATTTGCGCAAGCGCTCCCGGCTCTACGGCCTCACGGCGCTGGACGAGCGCGGCCGCCTGATCCCCTCCGCGCAGGAGCACATCGAGCTCCTGGACCTGATGGTGGCCGGGGACGCCGAAGGGGCGGAACAGTGCATGGCCCGGCATCTCGGGCATGTCCGCTCACTCTGGGCGCACGACACCAAGGCATAGAGCCTGCTCACACAGTGGGATCTACTCGCTGGTTCATTCGATCCTTCAACACATCACGTGATTCATTGACGCGAACCGTTCACCTCTTTATGGTCGCCTGACGTTCCCCGGCGACCCCGCAACGGAGCACAATGAGGTCCCTCCCCCGCACGGCCCGGTTCATCGCACCCCTCCTCGTGGGTGTACTCGCCGCGGCTGTTCCCCCCACCGCGGCGGCCGACATCGCGTCCCAGAGAACCGGCGAGCCGACGACGCCCGGTCCCTCGCACGACGACGGCTGGACGCTGACATCCCACCGCATCGACCCGAAGGACACGCATCACGCCTTCGTCGGCAACGGCTATCTCGGCCAGCGCGTCGCGCCCAACGGATCCGGCTACGCCGCCTCCGAAGCCAAGACCGGATGGCCGCTCTTCAGCCGCCGCTACGACGGTTCCTTCGTCTCCGGGCTCTACGCGCACAACAAGGAGACCACCGAGAACCGTGAGGTCGCAGCGGCCATCCCCACCTGGAGTCCGCTCACGGTGTCCACCGGCGGGCCCGACCCCGAGACGTTCACGTCCGCCACTCCGGCCGCCCGGATCTCGCACTACCGGCAGAGCCTCGACCTGCGCCGCGGCCTGGTGCGCACCGAGCTCACGTGGACGGCCGCCGACGGCCGCGCCACCGACCTCGTCTACGACGTCCTCGCGGACCGCGCCAACCCCCACGTCGGCGCCGTACGCCTGCGCATGACCCCGCACTGGGACGGCGAGGCGAAGGTCACCGACCGCATCGACGGACGCGGCGCCCGGCGCATGTCCGCCACCGGAAGCGGCACCCGCCACGGGGGCACCACGGCCGTGGGGTTCCGCACGGACGGCACGAAGACCGAGGGAACGGTCGCCTCGACACTCCGCGCCGGACACGGCGTGCATACAGGAGATGAAGAAACCTCCGCCCCTGCCCGCAAGTTGAGCGCACATCGGTCCGTCGGCATGCCGGTCCGCTCCGGCCGGACGTACGAGCTGACGAAGTACGTCGGCGTCGACACCGCGCTGACCTCCCGCTCCCCCGAGCGCGACGCCGTAGCGGCCTCGCAGCGCGCCGCCGGGCGTGGCTGGGACGCACTGTTCGCCGGGCACACCGCCGCCTGGCGCGAGCTGTGGAGCAGCGACATCGAGGTGCCCGGCCGGGGCGAACTCCAGTCCTGGGTGCGGTCCGCCCAGTACGGTCTGCTCTCCAGCTCCCGCACCGGCTCGGCCAACAGCATCTCCCCCACCGGCCTGAGCAGCGACAACTACGCCGGCCTCGTCTTCTGGGACGCGGAGACCTGGATGTACCCGGCGCTGCTTGCCGCCCACCCCGACCTCGCCAAGTCCGTGGTGGAGTACCGCTACCGTGCCCGGACCGCCGCCCGCGCCAACGCGAAGAAGCTCGGCCACCCCGGCCTCTTCTACCCCTGGACCAGCGCGAGCAAGGGCGACCTCAAGGCCGAGTGCCACAGCGTGGACCCGCCGCACTGCCGCACCCAGAACCACCTGCAGAGCGATGTCGCCCTGGCGGCCTGGCAGTACTACCTCGCGACCAAGGACACCCACTGGCTGCGCACCCGCGGCTGGCCCGTGATCAAGGGCATCGCCGAGTTCTGGGCCGACCGCGCCACGCGCAACGCCGACGGCAGCTACTCCATCAAGGACGTCGCGGGCCCGGACGAGTACAGCAACGGAGTCGATGACGGCGTCTTCACCAACGCCGGCGCCGCGACCACCCTGCGCACCGCCGCCCGCGCGGCGAAGCTGCTCGGCAAGGCCGCCCCGGCGGGCTGGAACACCGTCGCCGACAAGCTACGCATCCCCTATGACAAGAAGAAGCAGGTCTTCCAGCAGTACGACGGCTACAAGGGTTCGGTGATCAAGCAGGCGGACACCGTGCTCCTGATGTACCCGCTGGAGTGGCCGATGTCGAAACAGGCCGCCACGAACACCCTCGACTACTACGCGGCCCGCACCGACCCCGACGGTCCTGCCATGACCGACTCGGTGCACGCCATCGACGCCGCCGCCATCGGCGAGCCCGGCTGCTCCGCGTACACCTACCTGACGCGCTCCATCCGTCCCTTCGTGCGGGGCCCGTTCGACCTGTTCTCGGAGGCGCGCGGCGAGAAGGCGGGGGCCTCGGACCCGCTGTCGGGCTCCCCCGCGCAGAACTTCACGACCGGCCAGGGCGGTTTCCTCCAGGTCTTCACCAACGGCCTGACCGGACAGCGGATGCGCGAGAACAGCGTGCACCTCGACCCGATGCTGCCGCCGCAGCTGTCGCAGGGCGTGAAACTGAACGGCCTGCACTGGCAGGGCCGTACGTACGACATCGCCATCGGCGCCCACGACACCACTGTGCGCCTCACCCACGGCGAGCCCTTCGAGATCGAGACGCCGCAGGGCAAGCAGATCGTCAGCCAGGGCGCGCCCGCGCACCTCAAGACGCGCCGCCCGGACCTGGAGCCGACCGACAACCTCGCCAGGTGCCGCGACGCGAAGGCGAGTTCGGAACAACCGGGCCAGTACGCGGACGCCGCGCTCGACGGCAGCACCGCCACCGCCTGGGTCCCCGAGACCACCCGTGCCACCCTCACCGCGGACCTCGGAAAGTCCGCCCGGTTCTCGAAGATCACCCCGCGCTGGACCGACGTGAAGCCGGTGAAGAAGACGGTGCGGACCTCGCTCGACGGGCGGCACTGGAAGACCGCCGACCCTGACGGGGACACGGCCCGCTACGTCCGCGTGACGTTCACGTCCAAGGACGCGAAGAAGCCGGCGGGAATCCGGGAGTTGACCGTCAACCGATAGACGACGGCGGAAGGACGGCGGCGACGGTGGGGCACGAATATCGAGTGCCCCACCGTCGCTCCCGTTGCTAGCCTCCCGGGCGTGGCAGACGAGGCGTACGAGAACCCGAGACTGGCTGCGCTCTACGATCCGCTTGACGCGGACCGCGGCGACCTGGACGTATACGCCGACATCGCAACAGAACTGAAAGCACGTCGGGTCCTGGACGTGGGGTGCGGCACGGGTACGTTCGCGCTGCTCCTCGCCGACCGCGGGCTGCGGGTGACCGGCGTCGACCCGGCCGCGGCCTCCCTCGACGTGGCGCGCTCCAAGCCCGGCAGCGAGCGCGTGTGCTGGATCCACGGCGACGCGAAGGCGCTCCCCCAGATGCGGGTGGACCTCGCCACCATGACGGCGAACGTCGCGCAGGCGATCGTGGACCGGCACGTGTGGGAGGACACCCTGCGCGCCGTCCACGCCGCGTTGCGGCCGGGCGGCCACCTGGTCTTCGAGACCCGCGACCCGGCCCGGCGGGCATGGGAGGAGTGGAACCGCGCCGCGACCCTGCGCACGGTCACCGTCGACGGCATCGGTGACGTCGAGACGTGGGTGGACGTCACCGACGTCAGCCTGCCGCTGGTGAGCTTCCGCCACACCTACGTCCTCACCGCGAGTGGCGAGACCCTCACCTCCGACTCCACCCTGCGCTTCCGCGAGCGCGACGAGGTGACCGCCTCACTCACCGCGCTCGGCTATGTGGTGAACGAGATCCGCGACGCCCCGGACCGCCCCGGCAGGGAATTCGTCTTCATCGCCCGCCGCCCGGAGCCGCGCGAGCACATCAGCGCAAGGTCATCCGATACGTCAGCGGTGAGCGGCCGGTGATCAGGACGCGGACGCCGTCCGGTGTGAGGGAGCCGTTCATCCAGGTGTACCGCTCCCCCGGGTCGACCACGGGAGGCTGCTTGCCGCCCTTGCCGTTGCCGGGGCCGAAGGTGATCCGGTCGTCGCCGACCGTGTAGCTCGCCTCACCGCTGACGAGCTGATAGGTGTCGTCGGCTCCTGCGACCGGCTCAAGGCCCTCCCCCGCCAGCTTCCCGCCACGGCGGAAGCACAGTTCCAGGGCGAGCGGCACCGCTGACTCCGACACGTCGAAGGCCAGCTCCCAGCCGCCGTCGGTCTCGCGCACCAGGATCTCGGTGCGCAGGGCCCGGTACTCCTTGGGCCGGTGCGGGAAGTCCATCGCCGACCAGAAGCGGCCGTCGTCGGTGAGCGGATAGAGCCCGTCCTTGCGCCGGTGACGCCGTGGCAGCGGTTGGTGAAACGCCGCTCGGACCTCCGCATGGAGCCGCCACGCGTCGCCACGAGGCTCAAGCCCTTCGGACCGGAAGGGGCCGAGCGAGAAGAACTGCGGGGCGAGTCGCAGCGAGTCGAGGATCGCGGCGCCGTTGCGCATCTTGAAGAACGTGGGGTTGGTGGACAGGCCCGACGAGATGGCGTGCAGCTCCGGCAGATCCGTACCGCCGAAGATGCTCGCCGTCCGCTCACCGCGGCGTACGCGCACCAGACGGCAGCTGTCGTCGTGGTGCTCGAAGTCGGTTGGCAGCTTCTTCACGGCGGGCAGTTCACGCGCGAGCTCGGGGCGGTCCAGGACCTCGGCGAGACGGTCACCCAGCGGGGTCTCGCCGAAGGTCTGCCCGGCGCCGCGCTCCCGCAGCAGCGCGGCGACCGCCGCGAACGTCCCGTTGCCGTCGCGGATGGCCAACTCCCGGTACTGGAGCCAGAACTCGGGCAGATGACGCAGTGCCGCCTGGTCCTGGCGGCGCGAATGGACGGACTCCACCTCGCCGTTGGGCTCGGTGACGTAGAGCGAGGCGGTGAGGTTGTCCCGTACGTGTGCGTACAGGTCGCGCCGGTCGTGGAAGCGGGCGATGGTCAGCAGGGCCGGGTTGGTCACCACCGCCGAGTAGGTGGGACTGCGCTCGCTGTACTCGCCGCCCGGGAGCTGGTCGATGCCCTCCGCGAGCCAGGCGTCGATGCGCCGGGGGTAGGAGGGGTCGGGCCACCGCCGGTGGATGCGGGAGAGCGCCGAGCACACCAGCCAGCGGTGGTTGGCGGTGTGCACGCCGCCGTTCGCGAGGCCGGGGCCCGCCTTGCGCAGGATCCGCTCGACCGTGGCCCGCAGCTTCGCGGTGGCCCGTTCGCCGTCCTTGTCGAGCAGGGCGTGGGCGATGTTGAGGTCGACGATGGAGAAGGCGGTGTCGGGCGGTGAGTGGACGGCGCCCTGGTCCCACAGTCCGTCGTCGTGCTGCTCGGCGGCGAGGGCGTCCGCGAGTTCGCCCAGCGGGCCGATGAGCGTGCCGTCGTGGTGGTGGGCGGATCCGCCGTGCACATAGACGGAGGTGAGAGTGCGCAGGCTACGGGCCGCGGCGCGGGCCTTGCCCAGGTCGCGCAGCTCGGTGATGGTGGCGGCGTACCCGTCGAGGACGGCCTCGGCGCGCGCGTCGGCGGCCTTGGTGAGGAAGTCGACGAAGTCCGCGTCCCGGGCGGGCTGTTCAGGTGCGGCGGCAGCCGTTCCTCCCGAGGTGGCTGCGATACCCACGGCTGCGGCCGTGGCGGAGGTGGCGATGAAGGTCCTGCGGGCTATCACGCGGTCTCCTCCTGCGGCAGGCGTACGGTGCGTAGATCGATGGCGGTGAGGGCCAGGGCCAGCGGGCCCGGTACCAGGAACGCGAGCGGCAGCATCATCCAGGCGCATAGCGCGGCCGCCGCGACGGCGAGCAGGAGCAGGGCGCTGCCGCCCACGTCCCCCGCCGCATCCCCGGCGGCTTCGCGCAGCGCGGTGCGCCAGTCGGTGAGCGACGCGGGCCGGGCGCAGGCGCGCAGGCCCACGATGACGGCGCACGCCCCGATCGCCGCTGCCGTCACGGCGAAGGCGCGGGCCCCCGGAAGCCCTGCTCCGGCAAGAGCCAAGTCCGCGGCGAACAGCAGCGCTCCGGCGAGAGCGACCGCGCCCGCCGCGAGGTCACCGGCACGGAAGCGTTCGCGCAGGACCGCCACGTACCGCCGGGCCGTGACCGGTTGGCCCTCCCCGGTCCCGCGCACGATCGCGCACGCGGTGGAGAGCGCCGCCGGAGCGGTGATCAGCGGCAGGCAGGCGAGCGCCGTGACCACGCCGAGTGCGAGGACGTCCGCGAACAGGGTCATCCGCGGCCCGAAGATCTCGCCCGTCTCGCGGGCCCGCGCGCTCATCCCTTGACCCCGGAGTTGGCCATGCCCTCGACCAGGAAGCGCTGGAAGGCCAGGAAGAACAGCACGATGGGCAGGAGCGCGATCACCGACATGGCGAACATCGGACCGAACGCCGACTGGCTGGAGGCGTCCACGAACGACCGCAGTGCCAGGGTCAGGGTGAACTTCTCCGGCGAGAAGAGATAGATCAGCTGGGTGAAGAAGTCGTTCCAGGTCCAGATGAAGGTGAAGATCGCGGTGGTGATCAGCGCGGGCCTGGTGAGCGGCAGGACGACCAGGAAGAAGCTCCGGAACGGCCCGCAGCCGTCGATCCTGGCCGCTTCCTCCAGCTCACGCGGCAGGCCACGCATGAACTGCACGATGAGGAAGACGAAGAAGGCCTCGGTGGCGAGGAATTTCGGCAGGATCAGCGGCCAGTAGGTGTTCACCATGCCGAGCTGGTTGAAGATGATGTACTGCGGGATCAGGACGGCGTGGTGCGGCAGCATGATCGTCGCGATCATGAAGGCGAAGAGCGGGCCACGGAAGCGGAAACGCAGCCGGGCGAAGGCGTAGGCAGCCAGGGAGCAGCTGATGACGTTGCCCAGGACCGCGCCGCCCGCGATCAGCAGGGAGTTGGAGAGCAGCCGCCCGACGGACACGTCGTCCACGCCGTCGAGGGCGGTCGAGTAGTTCGACCACTCCAGCTTGCTCGGCAGCAGGTTCAGGCTCGCGATCACCTCGTCTGCAGGCTTGAGTGATGTGGCGAGGAGCCAGGCCAGCGGATAGAGCATCACCAGGAGCGCGGCCAGGCAGCCGGCGTGCAGGGCGACGCGGCGCCAGGGAAAGGACCTGCGGCCCGCGGTGGTGGCAGTGGTGGTGGTCATCGCTCCCCCTCGTTCGCGTAGAAGACCCAGGAGCGCGACGTGCGGAAGAGCACCGCAGTGACCACTCCGATGGCGATCAGCAGGACCCAGGCCATGGCGGAGGCATAGCCCATGTGCGAGGCGACGAAGCCGCGGTCGTAGAGGTAGAGCGTGTAGAAGAGCGTCGAGTCGGCGGGGCCGCCCTTGCCGCCGCTGACCGCGAAGGCGGGGGTGAAGACCTGGAAGGCCTGGATGGTCTGCAGGACCAGGTTGAAGAAGAGCACCGGGGACAGCATCGGCAGCGTGATGGAGACGAACTGCCGCTTACGGCTCGCCCCGTCCACCGCCGCGGCTTCGTAGAGCTCAGTGGGGATCTGCTGGAGGCCCGCCAGGAAGATCACCATGGGGGCGCCGAACTGCCAGACGGTCAGGAGCGCCACGGCGAACAGCGCCCAGCCGGGCCTGTTGACCCAGCCGCCGGTGTGGATACCGATGTCGGAGAGGAGGTTGTCGACGGTGCCGCCGTCGTTGAAGACCGCCCGCCACACCAGGGCGATCGACATGGAGGCGCCGAGCAGCGAGGGAGCGTAGAAGGCCGAACGGTAGAAGGCCTTGCCGCGCCTCATCGACTTCAGGGCGAGTGCCACGGCCAGGGCGAGCGCCAGTTGCAGCGGTACGGCGATCACGACGTACATCAGGGTCGCGCCGACCGAGCGCCAGTAGCGCGGGTCCTCGGTGAACATCTGGACGTAGTTGCGCAGGCCCACCCAGCGCGGGGCGTTGAAGAGGTCGTAGTCGGTGAAGGACAGGTACAGCGAGACGGCCATCGGCAGCAGGGTCAGGACGACCGCGCCGAGCACCCAGGGTGAGAGGAACACCCAGGCGGCGCCCTCGCGTTCACGCTTGGTGCGCCGCTCGGCCGCGGGCTCGGGGCTCTTGGTGCGAGGGGCCTTGGCGGGTGTGTCGGTGGTGGTCATGACCTCAGCTCCGCCTTCGCCTCGGTGATGAAGTCCTCAGCGGCCTCACGGGGTGACATCTGCTCGAAGGACACCTGGTCGTAGTCACGCCCGAAGGTGGTCTGCAGGGAGGTGTCACCCGAGGGCGGCGCCTTGGGGGGAGCCTTGAGGTCACCGTCGACGGACTCCTGGTAGTCGGCGACGGTCTTGTCGAAGTCCTTCAGCTCGGGGCCGATGTCCTCTCGGATCGGCTCGTTGACCGGGATACCGCGGGAGGCGCCCAGGATGTCCGCCGCCTTCTCGTCGTTGATCATGAAGTCGATGAACTCGGCGGCTTCCTGGGGGTGTTCCGTGGTGGCCGCCGCGCCCATGAACATCGAGGGCTTGAAGTACTGGCCCGGCGTGCCGTCGGCGCCCGACGGCATCGGGGCCAGCGTCAGGCCCTCGCCGATGATGGGCGTGTAGCCGCTGGCGGGCGCGTCCCAGTTGAAGTCGGAGATCGCCTTGCCACGGGCCAGCGGCTGGTTCTCCACCGTCCCGTCGAGCTGGGTGGTCTGCTGGGCGGGCGACACCGCGCCCTCGTGCCGCAGCTTGTCTGCGAAGGTCCACCAGCGGGTCAGGTCATCGGCCGTGAAGCCGAGCTTGCGGTCCTTGGTGTAGAGGGTCTTGCCCTGGCCGCGCAGCCACACCTCGAAGCAGTCCTCGCTCTGGCCGGGGTCGACGGAGCCCGGCTTACCGGTCCTCTTCGCCAACTCCCGCATGGCGTCGGCCCATTCACCCCAGGTCCAGCCCTTGCGCGGGAGGGCCACTCCGGCCGCCTTCCACTGCTTGGCGTCGTACACGACGGTCTCGGTGCCGCGTCCCTGCGGGATCGCGTACTGGGTGCCGTCCACGACCCCGGTGGCAAGGAGGCCCGCGTCGATCTCGCCGGTGCGCAGGGCCTTCTTCTGCTTGCCGAGGTCGAGCAGGATGCCGCCGGTCGCGTACTGGTCGATCTGCCGGTAGTCGAGCTGCATCACGTCGGGGGCGTCGCCGCCCGCGGCCTGGGTGGCGAGCTTCTGCTTGTACGCCTCGTAGCCGGCGAACGAGGTCTGCACCGTGATCCCGGGGTGCTCCTTCTCGAACAGCGCGACGGCTTCCTGGGTGCGGGCCGCCCGGTCGGGGTTGCCCCACCAGGTGTAGCGCAGAACGGTCCCGCCGCCGCTCGATTCGTCCGAGCCGCCACAGCCGGTGAGCAGCGCGCCGAGCGTGAGCGCCGCGACCGTTGCGCAGGACCACTTTGTCCTGTTTCCGGGCATGCCGATGACACCTCTCCTCTCTGATTTCTTGACGAGTGCTCTTACGCTGCTTCTACGCCTGAGGGCGGTTACTCGCCGTGGTACGGCAGCGTCGTCCCCGGCAGTTCGTACTCGTCGCGGCGCCCGCACATGCCGTAGCCGCCGGTGCGCGAGGGACGGCTGTCGTACGAGCCCGAGCCCGCGAGGTAGTCGGGGCTGCCGGATGCGAGGGCGTCGAGTTGCGCGCCGGTGCGTTCGGCGGTGGCCAGAGCACCGGCCCGCCACAACTCGCGCCAGGTGGGGACCTTGTCCCGCACGAGCCGGGCCGCGGCCTGCTGGAACTCCAGGTAGGGGCCGTTGTCCCCGGCTTCGAGCGCGGCGCGCAACGGCAGGTAACCCTCGACGGCCAGGTCACGGCGTTTGCGGGCGGCGGCTTCCGCCTCCGGTCCGGTCTTCGCGGGGAGCCGTGCCGCGGCGGCGTACCGCTCGGGGTCGGCGAGCACGTCGGGCGGGAAGGTGAAGACGGCGTCCCCGGCCTCGGGCAGGCCGCTGTTCTGCATCAGGACCGTGATCCGCAGGTCGCCGCCCTGCACCATGCGGTGCACGGTTCCGGGTGTGAACCAGGCGACGGAGCCCGCTTCCAGGGGGACCTCGCGATAGCCCTCGGGGCTGAGGGTCTGGACGGCGCCGCGGCCACCGGTGACGACGTACGCCTCCGTGCAGACCAGGTGCAGATGCGGGCTGCCGCCGCAGACGCCGTCGGTGGCCTCCCACTCGTAGGCGCTCAGGTGGGAGAGGCCGACGGCGCCGGGCAGGGGGTGCGGAAGGCTCACCATGTCAGTCCCTTCAGGTGCGTGGCGACGCGGTCGCGGTCCCAGGCTCCGTCGGCGACCACGACGCGGTAGCGGTAGGCGAAGGACGCACCGGGTGCCAGCGTGAACTCGTCGAAGAACGCCCAGGAGAAGGCGACGGTGGGGATGGGTTCGGAGCGTACGAACCAGTGCGATTCGTTGATCGCGCTGCCGTCGAGGTTCTCGGGAGCGTGCGCGAAGACGAGCGTGGAGTGCGCGTCGACGTCGTCGTGCTCGGCGGTGAAGGCGAGCCAGGGGCCCTGGGTGCCCATGAGACCGGCCGCGTCCTTCTCGTCGTCGGGGCCGAAGGCGGTGCCGCCGGTGAAGTCGCGCGGACCGCGCCACTGCAGGCCCGTGTAGCCGGCCATGTCGCGGCCCGCGGTGGTCGGCGAGCCGAAGCGCAGGGGCTCGTCACGGATATTGGTCAGGCGGATCGACCAGTCGACGGCCCAGGACCCCGCGTCCTCGTCGACGGAATGGACAGTGACGTCGCGCTCCTCCCTGGCCCACTCCTGGCCGCCGTTCTCGATCCAGGTGAGCTCCTCCGTGAGGTGGAGGCGGTCCTCGTCGACGTCGAGTGCGGAGAAGCCGTCGTGGCGCATGGACCCGACGCGCTCCGGCAGGCGCAGATAGCCCTCGCCGTGGACATAGCTGTTGCCGCCCCAGAAGTTCTGCCCCGACAGATGGCTCGCGGTCATCTGGAGGCCCTTGTGCCAGCGGTGGTCGTTCGGGCGGTACCCGGAGACCTGGTGTCCGGCCAGGGTGCGCAGGGGGTGGATGTAGGGCTTGCGGGCCTCGAAGGCGTCCGGGTCCGGTGCGTAGACGTAGCTGAGCAGCTCGACACCGCCTGAGGTGACGGTGATCCGCTCGCCGTGGGTGTGGGTGACCTGGATCGTCATCGCGTGGGGCTCCAGTCGGGGTGGTTGCCGTGCATGGCGGGGTAGTAGGGGTCACCGGACGCGATCTCGCCCGCGAGCACCGGCCGTCCGGTGAACGCCGACTTGTAGAGCGCGGCGGCGAGTTCGAGGGTGCGCCGGGCGTCGGCGCCGCTGCCCGGCGGCCGTACGCCCCGCTCGTACGCGTCGAGGACCGCACCGAGCTGGGCGGCGTGCGAGCTGGGCACGTCGGCGGCGGGGGTACGCCAGGCATCGGCGCGTCCGCCGTCCACGTGCGGGGCCGGGGTGTAGACCCAGTCGTCGTTGGAGTGGCCGTAGAGGTGGGTGAGTTCGAGTGTCGCGTCGGCGCAGTCGACGCGGATGCGGCTGACCTCGTCCGGGGACAGGACGCTGTTGACGACGGTGGCGAGCGCGCCGTTCTCGAACCGCACCAGGGCGGTCGACACGTCCTCGCTCTCGGTGTCGTGCACAAGTCGGGCCGCCATGGCACGCACCTCGGCCCAGTCGCCGAGCAGGTGAAGCAGCAGGTCGAACTGGTGGATGCCGTGGCCCATGGTGGGGCCGCCGCCCTCGCTGTCCCAACGGCCGCGCCATGGCACCGCGTAGTAGGCGCTGTCGCGGTGCCAGGTGGTCTGGCAGTGCGCGACCCGGGGCGTGCCGAGTTCGCCGCTCGCGATCAGCTCGCGGGCGTGGACGGCGCCCGAGCCGTAGCGGTGCTGGAAGACCACCGAGGCGTACGCCCCCGATGCCTCCTCGGCGGCGGCGATCTCGTCGTACTCGGCGAGCGAGAGACACAGCGGCTTCTCGCACAGCACCCACGCGCCCGCCTTCAGGGCGGCCACGGTCTGTGCGCGGTGCAGGGACGGCGGCGTGCCGATCAGGACCAGGTCGGGGCGGGCCTCGTCGAGCATCGCGTCGAAGTCCGTGTAGCCCGCGACGTCCATGTCCAGCGCCGCGGCCTCCGCGCGGAACGCGGCGAGCCGTGCCGGGTCGACGTCCACGGCGGCTCTGAGGTCGATCCGGTCGGAGTGGGCCCGCAGGGCGGGCAGATGGCTGCCGGTGACGATGCCGCCGGTGCCGACGACGGCGGCCCGTGGACGCGTGGGGGTGGAGGACATACGGTCTCCTCGAACGAGCTTAGAAAGCGCTTGCACCGGGACCGACCCTAGGCACCGCGTGAATGTCAGGACAAGACCTCGGAGCCGAAATCTGAAACGACTCAATATGTGGACGCGCCTGTCCGGCGCGGCAGCTCGCGGCCGTCGTCGCGCGTTCACCGCCTCCTCACGACGCCCCCACCGGACACCCCACACCTCAGCCCCTCGAAGGGAGTCACGCATGACCATCGACGCCACGCGCCGTCGCCGCCGCTGTGCCGTGGTGGGACTCGGCGCCCGCGCCCAGCTCTTCACCGAGGCGCTCGCCGGTCCCTACGCGGACCGCATCGAGCTGGCCGGATTCTGCGATGTCAACGCGCACCGCATGGCCGTCCACAACACCTGGATCGCGACCGCCCACCCCGGCCGCCCGCCCGTACCCACGTACTCCGCGGACGACTTCGAGGAGATGCTCCGGCGTGAGCGTGTCGACCTGGTCGTGGTCTGCACCGTCGACCGCCTCCACGACCACTACATCGTGCGGGCCCTCGAAGCGGGCTGCGACGTGGTCACCGAGAAGCCGATGACCACGACCGCCGAGAGCGCCCGACGCGTCCTCGACGCCCAGATCCGCACGGGCCGCCAGGTCCGGGTCGCCTTCAACTACCGCTACAACCCGGTGCATTCAGCCGTACGCGAGCTCCTGGCGGACGGCGCGATCGGTGAGGTCGGCTCGGTGCACTTCGAGTGGCTGCTCGACCTGCGGCACGGCGCGGACTACTTCCGCCGCTGGCACCGCGACAAGGAAAACTCCGGCGGCCTGATGGTGCACAAGGCCACCCATCACTTCGACCTGGTCAACTGGTGGCTGGGCGCGCGGCCCGAGACCGTCTACGCGCAGGGTGGGCTCTTCTTCTACGGCGACGAGGCGGGCAAGCGGCGCGGCCTGGCCCGCGACTACACCCGGGCCCACAACTCCCCCGCCGCCCAGAGCGATCCGTTCGCCCTCCGTCTGGCCGACTCGTCCGTGCTCAGCGCCCTGTACCTGGACGCGGAGGGCGAGGACCGCTACCACCGCGACCAGAACGTGTTCGGACCCGGGGTGAGCATCGAGGACGACATGGCGGTCCTGGTGCGTTACTCCTCCGGCGCGACGCTCACGTACCACCTGACCGCGTACGCGCCCTGGGAGGGCTACCGGATCGCGTTCAACGGCAGCGAGGGACGCGTCGAGCTCCTCGTGGAGGAATCCACCTGGACACGCCCCGACGTACGCACCGGGGGCGGGGGTCCGGTGCTGCACGGAGCGGCGGTCGGGGACGAGGCAGGACGCACGCAACTCCTGCTGCGCCGCTTCTGGGAGGAGCCCCGGGAGGTGCAGGTGCCCACGGGTGAGGGCGGGCACGGTGGCGGCGACGTGCGCATGCTGGCCGATCTCTTCGGCGAGCGGCTGCCCGGTGACGCGGACCCCCTGGGCCGCGCCGCGGACGCCGGTGACGGAGCCCGCTCGCTGGCCACGGGCCTGGCCGCGAACCAGTCCTTCGCGACGGGACTTCCGGTCGACGCCCGGAAACTCATGGAGAGCTGAGACGACGTACGGGCCGGTCCGCGAGGACCGGCCCGTACGTCACCGTCAGAGAGCTCAGACCAGGTCGAACCGGTCGAGGTCCATGACCTTGCTCCACGCCGCGACGAAGTCCTTCACGAACTTCTCCTTGGCGTCATCGCTCGCGTAGACCTCGGCGAGCGCGCGCAGCTCGGAGTTCGAGCCGAAGACGAGGTCGGCGCGGGTGCCGGTCCACTTGACCGCGCCGCTCGCGTCACGGCCCTCGAACGCGTCCTGCGCCTCGGACGTCGACTTCCAGGTCGTGCCCATGTCGAGCAGGTTGACGAAGAAGTCGTTCGACAGGGTGCCCGGCTTGTCCGTGAGCACGCCGTGCTTCGAACCGGCGTGGTTGGCGCCGAGGACGCGCAGACCGCCGACGAGGACCGTCAGCTCGGGCGCGCTCAGGGTCAGCAGGTTCGCCTTGTCGAGCAGCAGGAACTCGGCCGGCAGGCGGTTGCCCTTGCCGACGAAGTTGCGGAAGCCGTCGTGGGTCGGCTCCAGCGCGGCGAACGACTCGACGTCCGTCTGCTCCTGCGCGGCGTCGACTCGGCCCGGCGTGAACGGCACCTCGACCTGGACGCCCGCATCCTTGGCCGCCTTCTCGACCGCCGCGGAGCCACCGAGAACGACCAGGTCGGCCAGCGAGACCTTCTTGGCACCGGAGTTGAAGGACGACTGGATGCCCTCGAGGGTACGCAGCACCTGCGCGAGGCTGTCCGGGTTGTTCACCTCCCAGCTGCGCTGCGGCTCCAGGCGGATACGGCCGCCGTTGGCGCCACCGCGCTTGTCGCTGCCGCGGAAGGAGGAGGCCGCCGCCCAGGCCGCGGAGACCAGCTGCGCGGTGGTGAGGTCCGAGGCGAGGATCTTCTCCTTGAGCGACGCGATGTCCGAGGCGTCGACCGGCTCGCCCTCGGCCGCCGGCAGCGGGTCCTGCCACAGCAGCACCTCGTCGGGCACCTCGGGGCCGAGGTAGCGCACGATCGGGCCCATGTCACGGTGCGTCAGCTTGTACCAGGCGCGGGCGAACGCGTCCGCGAACTGGTCCGGGTTCTCGTAGAAGCGCCGCGAGATCTGCTCGTAGACCGGGTCGAAGCGCAGCGACAGGTCGGTGGTGAGCATCTGCGGGCGGTGCTTCTTCGACGCGTCGAAGGCGTCGGGGATGATCGACTCGGCGTTCGTCGCCACCCACTGGTGGGCACCCGCCGGGCTCTGGGTGAGCTCGTAGTCGTACTCGAAGAGGTGCTTGAAGAAGTCGTGGCCCCACTTCGTGGGCGTGGTGGTCCAGATGACCTCGAGGCCGCTGGTGGTCGCGTCCTTGCCCACGCCGGTGCCGTGGGTGTTCTTCCAGCCGAAGCCCTGCTGCTCCATGAGCGCGGCCTCGGGGTCGTCGCCGACGGCCTCGCTCGGTCCCGCGCCGTGGGTCTTGCCGAAGGTGTGGCCGCCCGCGATGAGCGCGACGGTCTCCTCGTCGTTCATCGCCATGCGGCGGAACGTCTCACGGATGTCGCGGGCCGCGGCGACCGGGTCCGGGTTGCCGTTGGGGCCCTCGGGGTTGACGTAGATGAGACCCATCTGGACCGCGCCGAGCGGGTTCTCCAGCTCGCGGTCGCCGGTGTAGCGCTCGTCGTCGAGCCAGGTGGTCTCGGGACCCCAGTACACGTCCTCGTCGGGCTCCCAGACGTCGGCGCGGCCACCGGCGAAGCCGAAGGTCTTCAGGCCCATCGTCTCCAGGGCCACGTTGCCGGTGAGGACCATGAGGTCGGCCCAGGAGAGGTTCTGGCCGTACTTCTTCTTCACCGGCCAGAGGAGCCGGCGGGCCTTGTCGAGGCTGACGTTGTCCGGCCAGCTGTTGAGCGGGGCGAAGCGCTGCTGTCCGGCGCCCGCGCCGCCGCGGCCGTCGCTGATGCGGTAGGTGCCCGCGCTGTGCCAGGCCATGCGGATCATCAGCGGGCCGTAGTTGCCGAAGTCGGCGGGCCACCAGTCCTGCGAGGTGGTGAGGACCTCGGCGATGTCGCGTTTCACGGCCGGCAGGTCGAGGCTCTTGAACGCCTCGGCGTAGTCGAACTCCTCACCCAACGGGTTGGCCACCGCGGGGTTCTTGGCGAGGATCTTCAGGTTGAGCCGCTCCGGCCACCACTGGCGGTTTCCACCGCCCTGGGTCGGGTGCGGCGCGCGACCGTGCGCGACCGGGCAACCGCCGGTCTCTTCCGGCTTCGGGTCGGTGACGATCGCGTCATGGTTCTCAGTCATGGGAATCCTTCCGGACGGGGCGGATCACGGTGCTCTGGAACTGCGAACGGCGGAACAGTCTGGGGCGCCCAGAGGTGGTGCGGGCCCCGGCGGCCGGGAGGGCTCGCCGGATTGGATTTCCGCGAGCGGGGTACCGGATGCCGGGCCGAGCGGACCCGTCTCCTGAAGTCACGTGCTGTTCCCTGCTGTTGCCCTGTCCCTTGGCCGTCGGCCGGAACCGATCCTACGATGGACCAAGTCCAAGTCAATACGACAGACGGGTCCGTACGTATTCAGTTGTCAGACGAAGCACAGATAGGCTGGTAAGCATGAGCGATCTTCTGGGACGGCTTCGCGGACGTGGCTGGCGGATGACCGCGCAGCGCCGGGTGGTCGCCGAGGTACTGGACGGTGAACATGTCCACCTGACCGCGGACGAGGTCCTCGCGCGCGCCACCGACCGGCTGCCGGAGATCTCCCGTGCCACGGTCTACAACACCCTTGGCGAACTGGTCACCCTCGGCGAGGTCATCGAGGTCTCCACGGGCCGCGCGAAGCGGTACGACCCCAACGCCCACCGGCCCCACCAGCACTTGGTGTGCTCGGGCTGCGGCGCCATCCGTGACGTGCACCCCGGCGGCGACCCGCTGGCCGCCCTGCCGGACTCCGAGCGGTACGGCTTCACCGTGTCCGCGGCCGAGGTGACGTACCGGGGAATGTGCCCGGACTGCGCCCGCGGGTAATCGGGGCCCGTGCCAGGTCCGTCCGGACTCTCCCGTCACAGGAGGCAGTTCCATGACCGAACCCCACTCCCCCATCCCCCGGTTCCACCTGGCCATGCCGGTCGACGACCTCGCCGCGGCGCGTCTCTTCTACGGCGAGGTGCTCGGCCTGGAGGAGGGCCGCAGCGCCGACACCTGGGTGGACTGGAATCTGCACGGCCACCAGTTCGTCACCCACCTCGCGCCGAAGCGCGCCCAGCGCGTACACAACCCGGTCGACGGCCATGACGTCCCGGTACCGCACTTCGGACTGATCCTGCCGGTGCCCGAGTTCGAGAAGCTGGCCGAGCGACTGCGCACGGCAGGCATCGAGTTCGTCATCGAACCGTACCTACGCTTCGAGGGCGAGAAGGGCGAGCAACGGACGATGTTCCTGCTCGACCCGGCCGGAAACGCCCTGGAGTTCAAGGCGTTCGCCGACGACGCCCAGGTGTTCGCCGTCTGATCCGACCGGTCCCCCCGCGGTTCGTACGCCGACGGCCCGACTAGCCCTGCAGCAGATCGCCCAGCACGGACATCAGGAATCCGGTCAGGGGCCCCAGTGCCATGGCCGCGCCCAGCGCGCCGAGGAAGAGGCCCGCGCTCATGTGGGCGAGCGCCCGTCCGCCGCGGACCCTGCTGGGATCGTCCGGATCGTAGGTGACGTCCACGGCCGGATCGCGGTGCCGCATCAGCACGGTGACCGACGAGTCATGCGTCACCGTGACGCCCTTGGCCGTGGTGAACCGCAGGACGGGGTTCATGGCCTGCTGCTTGGACGACGTGCGGTACGTGAGGATCTCACCGGGGACCGTCACACCTCGGCGCCGCAGGATCCACGGGTCGCGGAGGTAGAACTTCCAGGCCAGCGCCAGCAGTCCGGCGCCACCGGGCGACAGGAACGCGGCGACCGTCAGCCACGCCACTTGCCCCGGTGTCTCCACGACCGTGAACAGCAGGACGAGCAGCAGCAGATAGCCGCACACGCCCATGCTCACCCGGGCCGCGCGTGAATTCAGGGAGAGGGGTGTCCGGGGCGTGGGCCCGGTCGTCACCAGTGCCGCACCGTCCGGCACCGGCGTGACGCCCTCCATGGCCCGCCGCAGCCCCTCGGTGAACGCGTCCACCGCGTTTCTGTTGCCGCTGCTCACCTGGAAACCGTCCCCCGAGGTGTCGCCGCTGATCCGCAGCCGCACCGAGGTCAGGCCATCACTCTCCACCGCGCCGACGGCGCGCAGCGGTATCCGCCACGTCGCGCGTCCCCGCACCACACGCACCTCTCCGCTCTCCAGTCGCATGGCGCCCCCGCGCCCCTTCAGCACAACCCTCATATCCCGCCCCATGGGCGGATGGTAAGGCCTGATCGCCTCCGCCACCCGCCCGAACCCCTACGTGGAGGAGGTCAGAGAGCCATCTCGTACTCCCCGGCCAGCGCCTCGACGCGCTCCCACACCCGTGCCGAACGCGCGTCGTCGACGACCGGGCGGCGTACGGCGCCAAGGGCCCAGTTCTGCTGCGCCTCGGTGGCGGAGTCCTTGCCGTGCAGCTCGACGGCGTGCGCGGAGAAGTCACGTACGAGGACGGCGAAGAGCTCGTCGAGCACGTCCTGGTCGAGGCCTGTCAGGCGCGCCTGCTCCAGGATCAGCTGGCCGTGCACGACGAGGGCGAACAGCTGGCCGACGGCCAGGAGAAGATCCAGGTCGCGGCTCTGCTCCTCGTCCGGCGCCGCGGTGGTGACGAACTCGCAGAGGGCGTCGGCCTGTTCGCGCAGGCGGGCGACGTTGGGCAGCTCGGCGTAGGCGTCGTAGGCGGTGCGCCAGTCGTGGAAGCGGATGGCGCCCAGGCCGCGGGCCGGTCCCTGCCGGAAGAGGAAGTCGTCGTCGGCCGCGTCCAGGCGGGTGGGCACGGGCTCGTACTCGGCGGGGTTCAGCAGGTGGTTGCCCATGAACTTGAGGATCAGGGCCAGGTTGACGTGGACCGTGCCCTCCAGCTTGGGCAGGCCGCGGATCTCGACGGCCGCCTGCGCGAAGTAGTTGTCCTTCTCGAAGCCCTTGGCCGCGATGACGTCCCACATCAGGTCGATGACCTTCTCGCCCTCCGTGGTCACCTTCATCTTCGTCATGGGGTTGAAGAGGAGGTAGCGGCGGTCGTCGGGGCCCGCGGAGCGGAAGTAGTCGACGGCGCGGTCGCTGAAGAGCTTCATCCCGACGAGGCGGACGTACGCGTCGGTCAGCTCGCGGCGCACGTGCGGGAAGGCGGTGACGGGGCGGCCGTAGAGGATGCGGCCGGTGGCGTGGGTGACGGCCTCGTACATCGCGTGCTCGCAGATGCCGATCGAGGCGGTGCAGAGGTTGAACTTGCCGACGTTGACGGTGTTGAGGGCGGCGTCGAAGGCCGCGCGGCCGGTGTGCAGGATGTCGGCGGGCGCGACCGGGTAGTTCTCCAGCCGGAACTCACTCACGTACTTCGACGAATCGACGACGTTCTTGACCAGGTGGTACGCCTCGTGGCGGCTGTCGGCGGCGAAGAAGACGTAGCCTTCGGGGCCCTCGATGTCGGTGCGGCGGCCGAAGACGGAAACGAGCCCGGCCGCGTTGCCGTTGCCGATGTAGTACTTGGAGCCGCTGGCCCTGAAGCCGCCCTCGCCGTCCGGCTCAAGGAGCATGTCGGTGGAGTAGATGTCGGCGCCGTGGGTCTTCTCGGACAGGCCGAAGGCGAACACCTCGCCCCGCTCGAGGAGTTCGGCCGCACGGGTACGGGCGGCCTCGTTCTCGCTCTGCCAGACCGGGCCGAGGCCGAGGATCGTGACCTGCCACGCGTACCAGTAGTCGAGCCCGTAGAAGCCGAAGATCTCGTTCAGGGCGGCGATCCGGGCGGTGTCCCAGCGCGCGTCCGGCTTGTCACCGGCGGCGGAGGCCGGGGTGAGGAAGGTCGCGAAGAGCCCCTCCTTGGCGGAGAACTCCAGGAAGTCCGCCAGCCAGGCGCGGTCGCGGTAGTCCTGGATCAGTCGGCGCTTGCCACGGGCCTCGAACCAGTCGACGGTGGCGCGCAGCAGCCTGCGGGTCTCGGGGTCGAACTGCTTCGGGTCGTAGGTGCGCGGGTTGAACAGCAGCGGGTCGGCCATGGGTGTTCGCCTTTCCGGCTCGGGAGGTTTCGGCGGATGTCGAAAGAAAGGAGGGGTGGTGAGGTGGAGCTTCGGGCCGGGTCAGCCTTGCGGGCCGAGCCGGTGGAGGGTGGCGAGCACGTCGTCGAGCCAGGCCAGCGTCATGCGTTCGTAGGCGATGCCTCCGCGCAGTACGACGTGCTGGAGCTCCTGCCCGGCGTCGGGCGTGGCGGGCGCGTCGGGTCCGGTGAAGTCACGCAGCTCCCCCGCGAGGTAGCGCGCGAGCCGGTCGGTGTGCGCCTGGCGGTGCCGCTCGACCTCGCGGATCAGCGCGGCCGGGTCGTCGAAGGCCGCGCCGCGGATCTTCACGGCCAGCTCGTGTCGCACGCTCTCGGGTTCGATCGGCTCGTGCAGCCACCGGGAGAGCGTGGTCCGCCCGAGGGCGGCGACGGAGTACTCCTTCTTGTCCGGGCGCGCTTGCTGCGCGACTTCCCGGACGTCGATGAGGCCGTCGCTCTCCATGCGCTTGAGCACGCGGTAGATCTGCTGGTGGGTGGCGGTCCAGAAATAGCCGATGGACCGCTCGAACCGCCGGGCCAGCTCGTAGCCGGAGCCCGGCTTCTCAAGGAGCGAGACGAGGATCGCGTGCTCTAGCGCCATGCCCCGATCCTGCTATGCAACTCGTTGCATAAACAAGTGGCGCCGCCCTGGTGAGACACGGCTCACCCGGGTGCCGGCACTTCCGCCCGGCGGCGGCCGACGATCAGTCCGGCACCGACGCCAGGATCGACTCCAGGAACGCGGCCGCCGCCGGTGAGGTCCGCGTCCGGCTCCACACAAGCCGCTCCTCACGGACCGGCCCGCCCTCGACCGGCACCACCGCAAGGCGGGGCAGCCCCGGCACCAGGCGGGAGGGCAGCAGCGCGATGCCGAGGCCGCCGCGCACCAGGTCGGCGAAGAACTCCAGGCCCTTGGCCTCGAACGCCACCTCGCGCCGCAGCCCCGCGGCCTGGAACGCCTCGTCGGTCTGTGCCCGCGCCGCGATGCCCGCGGGGAAGTCCACGAACACCTCGCCCGCCAGCCGTTCGAGCGGCAGCGGTTCACCGGATGCAGCGGCGGCCAGCGGGTGGCCTGGGGCGACCACCGCCACGTGGCGGTCGACCACGAGCGTCCGGCTCTCCAGACCGGGCTCGTCCGTACGGAACGACGGCGGCACCCCCAGGAACGCCAGATCCAGGGCCCCTTCCCGCACCCCGCGCACCAGAACCTCGCTCATGCCGTCGACCAGCCGCATCGTGACTTGTGGATACGTGGCGTGGTAGGCCCGCATCAGGCTCGGCACGCCAACCGCCGTCACCGTCGAGATCGCGCCGATGGCCAGGCGCCCCCGGATCTCACCGGTCGCCGCCGCCACTTCGGCCCGTGCCCGCTCCGACGCTTCCAGCGCCTGCCGCGCGGCGGGCAGGAACGCCTCGCCCGCCGACGTGAGCGCCACTCGTCGGCTCGTCCGCTCGAACAGCCGCGCCCCGAGCTCCTTCTCCAGCTTCCCGATCTGATGACTGAGCGCGGACTGCACCACCAGGCACCGCTCGGCGGCCCGGGTGAACCCGCCCGTCTCGGCGACCGCGACGACATAGCGCAACTGCTGCAACTCCATGCGATCCATCGTGCTGCGCGATCGTTCGCATGACAAGGATGTGTTGGACTCATCAATGGGACCGGCCGCAGGCTGACTGCCATGACACAGACGGGACTTGGCCACCACCGCGCGAGGCGTCCGGACGAGCGCGATGCCCCGGGCCGCGGCCTGCTGCTCCTCATGGCCGTCGCCACCGGCCTGTCCGCGGCGGGGAACTACATCGCCCAGCCGCTGCTCGACCTCATCTCCCACGACCTCCACCTCGGCAGCGTCCTCGCGGGGCTCGTCGTCACCGCCTCCCAAGGCGGGTACGCACTCGGTCTCCTGCTGCTCGTCCCGCTCGGTGACGTCATCGACCGGCGCCGCCTCGCGGTGACCCTGTTCCTGGCCACCGCCCTCTTCCTCGGCGTCTCGGCGCTGGCTCCCAGCGGCCCGGTCCTCCTCGCGGGCACCATTCTCGCCGCCCTCACCTCCGTCGGCGCCCAGGTGGTCGTCGCCCACGCCGCCGCTCTCGCCACCGCCGCGACACGGGGCCGTGCCGTCGCCACCGTCATGTCGGGCGTGCTGCTCGGCGGCCTGCTGGCCCGTACCGTCGCGGGAGGTCTGTCCGAACTGGGCGGCTGGCGCACCGTGTACTGGGTGCTCGCCGCCCTCATGACGGGCGCCGCCGTCGTCCTCCACCACCGGCTGCCGTACCTCGCGGTCGCCACCGACCTGCGCTACCCGGCCCTGCTCCGCTCCACGCTCTCCCTGTTGCGCAACGAGAGCGTGCTGCGCCGCCGCGCCCTCCTCGGGGCGCTTTCCTTCGCCTCGTACAGCGTTCAACTCACGGCGCTCACCTTCCTGCTGGCCGGTGAGCCCTTCCACTGGGCGGCCCCCGCGATCGGACTTTTCGGCCTGGTCGGCACCGTGGGCATCCTGTCGATGACGTTCGCGGCGCGCCTGAGCGACAGCGGCCACGCCCAGCAGGTGGCCGGTGTCGCGACGGCCCTGCTGCTCACGGGCTGGCTGATCCTGCTGGCGGGAGAGCGGTCGCTGGTCTGGCTCGCGGTCGGTGTCGTCGCCCTGAACACCGGCCAGCAGGCGGTCCTCAACAGCAGCCAGACCATCCTGTTCGCGCTCAACGCCGAGGCCCGCAACCGCATCAACTCGGCGTTCGCAACAAGCCTCTTCCTCGGCGGCGCCACCGGCTCCGCACTCGCCTCCGTCGTCTGGGCAACCGCGGGCTGGCCGGGCACCTGCGCACTGGGGGCGGCCTTGGCCACCGGGGCTCTCGCCGTCTGGGCGTGGGAACGCATGCGCCGATCCGCGTGACCCCTCCCCGAAGCTTGCGACTGCACCTCTGGAACGCCCACGCCTACGTCGCCGCCTCGCCCACGGTCACGGCGACTGCCTGCCGTTGAACACGGAACATTTCGGAACAGCACCAATAGGCACCTGCACAGACCTCACCACCGCCCTGCCGCACCGCCGGCGTCCTGGTGCTGCGGGAATCCGTTATGGAGGGCGTAATTCCGGCATGGAGTCCTGAATTCCGGCTTCGCCATCGTGCAGCGCTCTCAAATACTTCGGCCCTGCGGCCGGGTATTGACCACCAGGTTATGAGGGACTCGCCCGGCCGCTGACGCATGGGCGCTGGCCTGGGAGAATTCGCTGAGATGAGTACTGCCAGAAGTCGATCTCTTCACGGAAATCGCATCGATAGTTGACACCCCCTTTACTTGGACCCCATCGCCACTTACGATGGCCCGATAGCAGGGATAACGCAGGCGGGATACGAAGATCGAACCGAAGATCAAGAATTCGGCATCTTCTGATCAAGGCCACCAGATGGCGAGCGCGACCAGATCGTGCACAACCTGACCTTAGGTGGCGCGCCGGCCCTGCTAGGCGCTTTGGGGGACAAGGGCCAAACACAACACGGGGGTATGACAAACACGGGGGATAGTAGACACGGGGGATAGCGACTTCAGCGCAGGGGTACACCGCGTCAGCGACCGAGAGGCTTTGCCTTCCCGGGCCGTTGTGGTGCATTGACCTACCCTTTGAAGGTCTGTCGATCACAAAGGGGTATTCGACTGAGTCGCCTGTCGAGGCATCTTTCTCATTGGACGCGCAGTACCCGATGCGGTACTGGCCGACGTCACCGATGACTTACTGACTTGTTGCGCCATATTCCTTAGCATCCGCAGCGCACGTCTCATCACGGTCGGCCAAGATTGCGGGCTGCCATTGAGTCGTCGTGGCCGTTGCGTGTGCTTACCCATGAGGTAACGACTCAAGAGGTAATCGACATGTCTACGGTTGCAGTAATAGGCGCCGGCGTGATGGGCAAGGACGTTGCCCTTACCTGCGCCGCGCACGGGTATGACGTGGTCCTGTCCGACCGCGATCCCGAAGTCCTGGCGTCCGCCACGAGCCAGATGCGTCGACTCGTCAGCAAATACCGCTTCATGTCGTCCGACGTGGCCGAGTGGCATGCTGACGAAATTCTGAGCCGGATACGACTCAGCGCCGACCACGAGGATCTCACCAAAGCCGACTGGATCGTCGAGAACATCGTGGAGGATCTCGCTGCCAAGCAGGAGCTCTATCGCCACCTCCGCGACGTGTGCAAGAAGAATGTAAAGATCGCCGTGAACACGAGTTGTATCTCCATCACCCAGATCGCCTCTCTCCTACCGCACCCCGATCAAGTGATCGGCATGCACTTCATGAATCCGGTTCCCTTGATCGGATGCGTCGAGGTAATTCGCGGGCACCACACGTCCGATGACATGACGAGGGAGGCGCAAGCCTTCGCGGCCTCGCTGAACAAGCAGGCCATTGTCGTCAACGACATGCCTGGCTTCGTATCGAATCGCCTGTCCCACCTCTTCATGAACGAAGCGGTCTTCCTGGTACAGGACGACGTCGCTGAACCGGAGCAGATAGATGCTGTCTTCAAGCTCGGCTACGGACACAAAATGGGACCCCTTGAGACAGCGGACCTGATCGGCCTCGACACGGTGGCCAACTCTCTGGAGATCCTTTACCGAGAATTCCAGGACACCAAATTCCGTTGCTGTCCACTACTGAAGAAGATGGTGGCCGCAGGGCTGCTGGGACAAAAGAGCGGTCAGGGCTTCTACACCTACTCCGCCAACCGCCCATGAGGAGGCTCAAGCCGTGAAGATGGCCAAGTGCGTCGTCTGGGATCTCGACGACACGTTGTGGAACGGAACACTCTCGGCTGACGACGGCGTCATTCCGAAGCCCGGCGCCCTCGATCTGATCAAGACCCTGGACTCCCGCGGGATCCTTCTGTCGATAGCCAGCAAGAACAATCACGACGACGCGATGCGCAAGCTGGAAGAACTCCGTCTCGCGGAATACTTCCTCCACCCTCAGATCAACTGGAACAGCAAGTCAAGCTCGGTCGCCGAGATTCAGAGGAAGCTGAACATCGGACTCGACACGATCATGTTCATCGATGATCAGGCGTTCGAGCGCGATGAGGTCTCGTTCGTCCTCCCCGAGGTGGAAACCGTAGATGCCGCGGACTACCTCGGCCTTCGGTCGCTTCCACGGCTGTCCCCGGAGGTGGTGACCGAGGACGCCAGACGACGCCGGCACATGTACCTCGAGGACGAGATCCGCAGCGAGTCCGAACTGACCTACCAGGGACCGCGAGAGGACTTCCTCAAGAGCCTCGGCATGGTTTTCGGCATCTCCCGGGCCAGTGGCGATGACCTCCTGAGGCTGGAGGAGCTGACGAAGCGGACCAGTCAGCTGAACTCGACCGGCATCCACTACTCGCACGAGCAATTAGAACAGTTGATGTACCACCCAGAATACGACCTGTGGGTCTGTGAACTGATCGACCGCTACGGCTCGTACGGGAAGATCGGCATGGCGCTGGTCGAGAAGCGCCAGGACCGCTGGACGATCAAGTTGCTCCTTATGTCATGCAGAACGGTCTCCAAGGGGGTTGGGACGGTTCTCCTGAATTTCCTCATCAAGCGTGCCGACGACGAGGGTCGGCGTCTGTTCGCAGACTTCCGGCGCACGAACCGAAACCGTCAGATGCTCCTGACGTACCAACTGGCCAATTTCCGCGTGGCGTCGAACGACGGCGACGACTACGTGTACGAGAACGATCTCTCTGTTCGCCAGGACCATCCGGAATACATCAAGGTGGAAATAGATGCATAGTGAGACGGCCACGAACACAGGAAAGAGCGCGGCCGCGGACACGGCAGCCACTGTAAGGACTTATGTGCGGGCGAACATGACCGCATTGAGGGATGTAGAACTTCACGACGACGACAACATATTCGAGAAAGGTTTCGTCACGTCGATCTTCGCCATGCAGCTCCTGGACTTCATCGAGTCCACGTTCGGCGTGGCAGTCCCCGACGACCACATCACTCTGCGGAACTTCAGCTCGGTCGACCGAATGACCCAGATGGTAGGTGAGCTGAAGGATGCAACAGACGAGTGAGGAACTCCGGGGCGATATCTTGGCTCGTGGCAAGTCGTTTGCCGAGATCGACCTTGCGGCTCGTGCCGCGGATTTCGACCGTACGGCAAATCTGCCGAGGGACGTCATCGATCAGATGGCCGACGCGGGTTTTCTCGGCGCGGCGATCCCCCTCCGGTGGGGCGGTCAGGGTCTTGACCCCCTTCAGTACGGCGAGTTGACCGAGTCGATAGGCAAGGCGTGCGCGTCGACACGGGCACTTCTGACGGTCCACACCTCTCTGGTGTCCGAGACGCTCGCCGAACGGGCATCGAATCACCTCAAGGAAAAGTACCTGGCCGACCTCGCCCGGGGCACGAAGATCGCATGCTTCGCCCTCTCCGAGGCCGGATCCGGTTCCGATGCCGCATCGGTCACCACGACGTATGTCAAGAAGGGCAATACGTTCGTCCTCAACGGACAGAAGAAGTGGGTATCCTTCGCCGGCATCGCCGACCTGTTCCTTGTGATCGCGTCCGACAACGGTGCGATGAGTGCCTTCGTCGTCGAACGGGACATGGCAGGCGTGGACATCCATCCGATGTCCGGGTTCCTCGGCAATCGGGCGACACACATCGCGGAGGTCACCTTCACCGACGTGGAGATCCCTGCGGAGAATCTCGTGTCGGGCATCGGGGTGGGTTTCAGCTTCGTCGCGAACACGGCCCTGTTCTACGGCCGCTACAGCATCGCATGGGCGGGCGTCGCCATTGCCCAGGCCGCACTCGACGTCATGTGCACTTACGCCACCGGACGCGAGCAGTTCGGGGTGAAGATCGGCTCACATCAACTGGTGCAGAAGATGGTCGCGGATGCCGTCACCAATGTGGCTGCCGCCAGGGAGTTGTGCCGCAGGGCCGGCCGGCTGCGTATGGAGCGAAGCACCGACGCGGTCATGGAAACAAACGTCGCGAAGTATTTCTCGTCGACCATCGCCCAACAGGTGACCTCCGATGCGGTCCAGATTCTCGGCGGAAACGGGTGCTGGGACCAGTATCCGGCGGAACGCCTTTTCAGAGAGGCGAAAATCCTGGAGATCATCGAAGGTACTTCGCAACTGCAGCAACTGATGATCGCCGACTACGGCTACAAGAAGTTCGCCGGAACCGCGTCGGGTGGTTGAGATGAAGAAAATCGAAACCCATGGGAAGGCGCGCACCGCCTTCGTCTTTCCCGGGCAGGGTGCGGTCTGGCCTGGCATGGTGGCCGAGTTGTTGGACTCCTCACCGGTCTTCGCCGCTCGGATCGGCGAGTGCGCGGACGCCCTCGCGCCGCACGTGGACTGGTCACTCGTCGATGTCCTCCGGGCGGAGCACCCGTCGCCCGGATACGACCGGGCGGATGTATCCGAGCCCGTACTGTTCGCGATCCAGGTCGCCTTGGCGCACCTGTGGCAGTCCCACGGTGTCGAGCCGCAGGCCGTCGCCGGATACAGCCTCGGCGAGGTCGCAGCGGCATGCGTCGCCGGAGCGCTCTCCTTGGAGGAGGCCGCACGGGTCATCGCGCTCTGGAGCGAAGCACAGGCACGGCTGACGCGCCCCGGCGGCATGGCGCTCCTCGCGCTCCCGCCGGAGGAGGCACAGGTACGCCTGGCACCACTCGACGGCACCGTGAACATCGCCGGGATTCTCGCGCCGCGGTCAGTGGTGGTCTCCGGTGACCGCGAAGCCGTCGTGCGGGCGGTCGCGGAGCTGAGGGCCGAGGGGACGTACGCCCAGAAGCTCTCGCTCGACGTGGCGTGCCACTCGCCCCAGGCCGAGGAGCAACGAGAATGGTTGCTGGCCTCACTGGGGCAGGTCGCCCGGCGCAGCGTGGACATTCCGTTCTATTCCAGCGTGACCGGCGGACGGGTGGACACCCGCGACCTGGACGCCGGCTACTGGTACCGCAATATGCGTCAGGCCATGCTGTTCGAACGGGTCACGCGGGCGATGCTGGCCGACGGCTGCACGGCGCTGATCGAGCTGAGCCCCCACCCGGTGCTGACGACCGCGATGCGCTCGACCGTGGAGGCCCTCGGCGGCGGTGTGCCTGTGCTGAACTCGCTGCGCCGCGACCACCAGGGCATGAATCAGTTCCGGACTTCGTTGGCCGAGGCGTCCGAACATGGCATCGCGGTGGACCGGGAGCACGTGTCCTCCGCTGTGCCCTCGGTTCGGTCGGCTTCCGGCGGCGAGTTGGTTGAGGCCGTGTGCGCCCTGATCGTCGGAGAGCTGCGGGGCGGTTCGTCGCGGGAAGTGACCGTTGGCGACGTCACGTTGGGCAAGGCCGACTACGACACCAGCCTCTTCGACCTCGGCTTCGACTCGATGGAGCTCGTCACACTGCAGGACCGGCTCCAACGCCAGGTGCACGTCCGTCTGGAGAGCACGTTCACCATTGATCACCCCACTGTCGGTGCTCTGCTGCGTGAGTTGGGACGGAGGGGGGAACAGCCGGAGACCGAGCTCGAGGTCCCGGACCGGGCGAACCCCACCTCACCGTCGGAGCCCATCGCGGTGATCGGGATGTCCTTCCGGCTGCCGGGCGGTATCGAGAACCGAGACCAGCTCTGGGAGGTGTTGAGTCGACAGATCGACGTCGTCGAGGAGATACCGGCCGACCGGTGGCGGCAGAGCCCCCTCGACACCGGCGAGGTGACGACCACGCAGGGTGGATATCTCAAGGACGTCGACCGGTTCGACCCGCGCTTCTTCAACATCTCGCCGAACGAGGCCGAACTGCTCGATCCGCAGCAGCGGCTTGTCCTCGAACTGACGTGGGAAGCGTTCGAGGACGCCGGACTGGACCCCTTCGCCGTCGGGCGGAGCAACCGGGTCGGCACCTTCGTGGGGATCTACAACAACGACTACCAACAGGTCGGAGCGGACCTGGGGTACTCGCCCGAGGCGTACACCTACACCGGCAACATGGCCAACGCGGCGGCTGGGCGGGTTTCCTACGTCTACGGCTTCCGCGGTCCCAGCATGGCGATCGACACGGCCTGCTCCTCGTCCCTGTATGCCGTGCATCTGGGCATGCGGGAACTGCGGCAGGGCGGATGCGATGTGGTCGTGGCCGCGGGCGTGAACCTGATCCTCAGCCCCGAGGTCCACCTGTCTTGGTCACGGCTGCAAGCCCTCTCACCCTCCGGACGGTGCCGGAGCTTCGACGATGGTGCCGACGGTTACATCCGCAGCGAGGGCGGAGGGGTCGTCATCCTCAAGCGGCTCTCCGACGCCGAGCGCGACGGCGATCAGGTGCTCGCCGTCCTCAGCGGCTCCGCGGTCAACCACAACGGACGCAGCGGCGGTTTCACGGTGCCGAGCGGCACGGCCCAGGCAGAGGTGATCCGCAGCGCCCTGGCGGACGCGGATCTCGGGATCGACGACATCTCCTACGTGGAGACCCACGGGTCGGGCACGCCAATCGGGGATCCCCAGGAGGTGAACGCCCTCGCCCGCGTCTTCGAGGGTCGCGGGACCAAGCTTCGTATCAGCAGCGTCAAGTCGAACCTCGGGCACCTGGAGTCCGCGGCGGGGATGGCGGCGCTGTGCAAGGTGGTGCTCTCGCTCGAGCACCGCCGCCTGCCGGGCACGCTGCACTTCCGGACCGGCAACCGCCTGATCGACTGGGAGAAGATCCCGATCGAGGTGGTCGCCCAGGAGATCCCGTGGGAGCCACTCGGCGGCCGGCGGCGCGCCGGGATCACCTCCCTGGGGATCAGCGGCACCAACGCCCACGTCATCGTCGAGGAGCACCAGCCGCGACAGGAGGTCTCGGCGCCACGGCCGGCATCCGACGTGCCGCAGCTGCTCACCGTCTCGGCCATCTCCCAAGAGGCTCTGCGGACCGCCCTGCGGAACCTGGCCGAGTGGAGCAGAAACGCCTCCGCTCCCCTGGCCGATGTCGCCCACACGCTCGGCGGGCGACGCGCGCTGAAACACCGGGAAGCCTTGGTCTGCGGCTCTCTCGCCGACCTCCCGGTGGCGGTGGAGGCCGCGCTGGCCTCCGATGAGCCCCTGCGGTCCGACCCCGACGGCAGAGGCGAGGTCTTCGTCTTCTCCGGTCAGGGCACGCAGTACCCGGGCATGGCCCGCGAGTTGTACGGCCACGCCGACGTCTTCCGCCGCGAGATGGACGAGTTGGACCGCGCGTTCGAGCGGGTCGGCGGCATCTCCTTGCTGCAGGTCATGTTCGGGGACGACGAGGCGGAGTTCGCGTCTCCGCTCTACTCACAGCCGATGATCTTCGCCACCGAACTGGCACTCGCGCGGTACTGGCAAGAGCTCGGGGTCACACCCGCCGCGGTGCTCGGCCACAGCATCGGTGAGTATGCGGCGGCCTGCTTCGCCGGTGTCATGAGCCGTGAGCAGGCCGTCGACCTGGTGATGCGCCGCGCCCGTGTCATGGAGAGCACGCCGCGGAACGGTTCGATGGCGACGCTGCTCTGCTCCTTGGAGCGTGCCCAGGACCTGATGCGCGACTGTCCCGATGTCTCGGTGGCCGCCGTGAACGCGTCGGAGAACGTCACCGTCTCCGGACTGAGCGATGGTCTCGGCACGGTGCTCAAGAGGGCGCGCGAGCAGCGGATCTTCGTGGAGCGCCTTGCGGTGTCACACCCCTTCCACTCGGCACAGATGGCCCAGGGCGCCCAGGAGCTGTACGAACAGATCCGTGATCAGCGGTTCGGTACTCCTCGGATCCCGTGGATCTCCGCACAGACCGGCCAACTGGTGACGCGGGAGTCGGTGATCGACGCGGGGTACTGGAGCCGCCACCTGGTCGACCCCGTCCTGTTCGGGTCAGCAGTCGAAACCGCGGTCGGTGAAGGCTTCCGCGTGTTCGTCGAGGTCGCCCCCATGGCGACTCTCGGGGGTCTGATAGCGCAGGAATTCCGGGACGTCGTGACCCTTCCGAGCCTTCGCAAGGGACGCTCCGACATACGGCAGCTTCTGGAGAGCGCCGGCCGGCTGTGGAAGCTCGGCAAGGCGTTGGACTGGGAGCGACTGCCGGGGAGGCCCGGGAACCGCGTCCGTGACATTCCATACACGCCGTTCGACAAGCAGCGAATCTGGTACAGCGATCGCACTGGAGAGGGCGATGCTCCCATGTCCCCCGCCATCGACGAGGCAACTGCGACAGACGCCCGCCTGACGGCTGAACGGGAGACGATCCGGGATTTCCTGACGCACGCACTGGGCCAGATCACCGGTGCCGCCAGTCACACGATGGACGACTCGCTCGAGTTGTTCTCGCTCGGAGTCGACTCCCTCATGCTCGTCCAACTGGCCAAGAGGATCGACAAGCAGTGCTCCGTCGAGATTCCGATCAAGACGTTCTTCGAGTCGCTCCACACGCTGGGACAACTCACCGACTTCGTGCTGGAGAACCAGCCGGCCGCGCCGACTCCGCAGTCCGGCGCTCAGGTCGCCGAGGTGGTCACCGCACCCGAGCAGGCCCCCCGCGCCGCCGCCCATGCCGCCCAGGCGTCCGCGTCCGGTCTCGAGGCCATCGTCCAGTCGCAGTTGGCTCTCATGCAGCAACAGCTCAGCCTGCTCGGAGGTACACCCGCCCACGCGCTCGCGACGACCCGGAGCGGCACAGCGAAGACCTCCCGCAAGGTCGGCACGTACGACAACAACATCGCCTTGAACGACGGTCAGCTCACCGACGAACAGACCTATTTCATCCAGGAGTTCGTCAAGCGGTACGTCGCCAGGACCCGCAAGTCGAAGGAGTACGCCGACACATACCGCGGACGACTGGCGGACTGGATCGCGTCGCTGAACTTCAACCCGAGCGTGAAGGAGACGGTCTACCCGGTCGTTTCGGCTCGGTCGAGTGGAGCCACCTTCTGGGACCTGGACGACAACGAGTACGTCGACACCGCCATCGGTTACGGCGTCCATCTCTTCGGACACAACCCCGTCTTCGTCGTGGACGCCGTCACGAAGCAACTGCAGCACGGATACGAGCTCGGACCGCAGAGCCGTGTCGCCGGTGAGGTCGCGGAACTCATCCATGAGATGGTCGGCGCCGAGCGGATCGCCTTCTGCAATACCGGCACCGAAGCGGTGATGGTGTCCCTGCGACTGGCGAGGGCGGTCAGCGGACGCGACAAGATCGCCCGGTTCACCAACTCCTACCACGGGAGTTCCGACGGGGTCCTGGCCGAGACGGACGGCGTCGACACCGTCCCGCTGACCATCGGCGTCCCGCAGACGATGGTCGACGACACCCTGGTGCTCACCTACGGCAGCCACGAAGCGCTGGAGCAGATCCGGCGGCACGCGGACGAGCTGGCCGCTGTGCTGGTCGAGCCCGTGCAGTCGAGGAACCCCAGCCTGCAGCCCGCGGAGTTCCTGCGCGAACTGCGCGAGATCTGCACCGAACACGGGATCGCGTTGATCTTCGACGAGATGATCACCGGCTTCAGGGTGGGACTGGGTGGCGCCCAGGCGCACTTCGGCGTCAAGGCCGACATGGCGCTGTACGGAAAGCTTCTGGCGGGCGGCCTGCCGATCGGCATCGTCGCCGGCAGGAGCACGTACCTCGACGCGGTGGACGGAGGTGCCTGGACCGACGTCGACGATTCCAAGCCCGCCACTCGGACCACCTTCTTCGCCGGAACCTTCTGCAAGCATCCCTTGGCCATGGCGGCGTGCAAGGCCGTACTCACGCGGCTCAAGGAGTCCGGCGCCGAAAGGCTCGCCGAACTCAACCGCTTCACCGCCGAGTTCGCACACCGCGTGAACGAGTACTTCGATGCCGAGCAGGTGCCGCTGAAGGTGGCGCACTTCTCGTCGATGTACAAATGGGAGCCGGTGGCCCCGCGCGACGTGACGCACAGTTCCTTGACGCAGAACCTGTTCTTCAAGCTCCTGAACCACCACGGCGTGTATGTGTGGGAGAGAAGGACGGCCAACTTCTCCTTCGCACACACGCGTGAGCACCAGGACCGCATCCTGGAGGCGGTGCGCGCTGCCGTCGAGGAGCTGCGCGCGGGTGGGTTCGACTTCCGGCGGCGGCGGCCGACGACGGCGCCGGTGCTGCCCGAAGGCCCCGGCGCCTCCGTGACCGGCTCGGCGGTCGAGCCGCGGCCGACCGGGGCCGTGGAACTCACGTCCCTGGAGAAGCGGGTCTATGTCCTGTCGCGGATGCGCGGCGGGAACGAGGCCTATCAGATCGTCTTCAGCCTCCGCTTCGACGGCCCGCTCGATCAGGAGAAGGTCGGTGCCGCGTTCCGGGCGATCGCCCGACGGCATCCGAATCTCCGTCGCTTCTACGAGGTCGACTCGGCCGGCGTGCGGGCCGGCGAGGCGCCGGACGTCACTCCGGAGTTCCACCTCTTCGACCGCACGCAGAATCCCACGCTGCGTACCGAGGACGTCATGGCGGTGATGAACAAGCCGCTCGACCTGTCGAAGCCGCCGCTGTGGCGCTACGGAATCGTCATCGATCAGGACCGTACCCATCACCTGGTCGTCTGCTTCCACCACATAACCGTCGACGGCCGGTCGATCGAGATCATCTTCAAGGATCTGTCCGACTATCTGACACACGGCCAGTTCGACGACAACGGTGATTCGGACGGCTACGCCACGTTCGTACGGTCCCTGTCCGAGGCCGAGAAACGTCCGGAGTACGCGGAGCACCGGCAGTGGTGGCTGAAGCAGTTCGAAACGCTCCCCCGACCGCTGAGCCTCCCGACCGACTCGCCGCATCCCGTGGTGAACGATTTCGACGGACGTCGCCACTACTTCGAGGTCGACCGCGACCTGCACCAGGCGGCTACGGCGATGATCCGGCAGCTGAGGACCACGCCGTCCGTCTTCTATCTGTCGCTGTGGTCTCTCCTGCTGGCCAAGACCACCGGCGACGACGATCTGTGCATCGGCGTTCCCATGGATCAGCGCATGCTGGGGTCGTTCGAGAACACGGTGGGCATGTTCGCCGAGTCGCTTCCGCTCCGGATCCGGCCTACAGCCGGTACCCGGGTGCCGGACCTCTTCCGTGAGGTACGGGACACCAGCCTCGCGGCCATGAACCACGCGCTCTACCCGTACAACGTCCTGGTCCAGGAACTCGACCTGGTGCGTGACTACGGCCACAACGCACTGTTCGACACGCTGTTCATCTACACCAACGCCCGGGAACGCGCCCACCGGTTCGGCGAAGCCAACGCCACGACCGAGGACCTGGGCGCGCGGGGCTCGATGTTCGCGTTCACCTTCGAGCTCACCGAGCGGGACGGCGGACTGTTCGCGGACCTCTCCTACTCGAGTGTCTACAGCGAGCAGCGGATCGCCGGTCTGATGGATCAGTTCCGACTCCTCATGGCACAGGTGGTGCAGAACCCGGACCGGACGATCGGCGAGCTCTCCCTGCTCGACGACGACACCAGGGACCAGCTGGTGGCGTGGGGCACCGGGCCGGTCGTCCCGGACCTGCCCTCCTTGCAGGAGCTGTTCGAGGAGGCGTGCGAGAAGCACGCGCAGGAACCCGCGATCCGTTTCCGCGGCGAGGACGTCACCTACGAGCAGCTGGCCGAGCGGGTGGACCGGCACGCCGCCTTCCTCCAGGCGTCCGGCGCCGGCCGGGGAGACGTGATCGGACTCCTGCTGCCGCCATCGCCCGAACTGATCATCCTGATGTTGGCCGTCAACCGCATCGGCTGCTCCTGGCTGCCGATGGATGTCGAGACACCGCCGAAGCGCCTCGATTACATCATCGAGACCGCGGCTCCCGCGACGGTCGTCTGTCACGCGGGCCTCGGCGTGGCGCTGAACCCGGGTGTCCGGACCCTTCTTCTCGAGGAGGACGACCTGCCCGACGGACCGTCCGCAGCGGTGGACGCCGTCGCGGCGGACGACCTCGCGTATGTCATCTTCACCTCGGGGTCCACCGGCAGGCCCAAGGGCGTCACGCTGACGAACGGGGCGCTCGCCAACTTCCTCAACGGGATGCCGGATGCGCTCCGGTGGAGCGAGAACAAGGCGGTGGCATGCCTGACGACTCCGTCGTTCGACATCCACCTCCTGGAAACCCTGCTGACGCTCGTCAAGGGCGGCACGGTTGTCGTCGCCGAGGAAGAAGACGTCCGGACCCCGGCGAGCATCGCCGAGTTCCTCGTCCGAGGCGGCGTCGACTATGTCCAGCTGACGCCGACGCGGCTGCGGCTGCTCCACACGGATCATGACGCCGCCGTGAAGGCACTGGGGTCGCTGGAGAAGCTCATCGTGGGCGGCGAGGCCTTCCCCGGGGATCTGCTGGCCGATCTGCGCGCGCACGAGTCGCTGGAGATCTTCAACGTCTACGGCCCGACGGAGACCTGCATCTGGTCCAGCGTCAAGGACCTCACGGGCGACACGGACCTCAGCATCGGGACGCCCATCGCCAACACCACCTTCTATGTGCTGGACGCCAACCTGCAGATGGTGCCGGAGGGCACAGCGGGCAGCCTGTGGATCGGCGGGCGCGGGGTGTCGCCCGGCTACCTCAACCGGCCCGATCTGACCGGTGAGTCGTTCCGGGAGAACCCGTTCGGTGACGGACGGATCTATCTGAGCGGCGACCAGGCGGTGTGGAAGGACGGCGACGCCCATTGCCTGGGGCGCGTCGACAACCAGGTGAAGGTCCGTGGCTATCGGATCGAGCTGGAAGAGATCGAACGGACGATCGTCGACCACGAGTTGGTGACGGGGGCGGCCGCGGTCGTCCAGGAACTCTCGCCGGGCAACCAGATCATCCGTGGGTTCTACCGGACGAAGGAGGGCAAGCGCCTTGGTCCGGATGCACTGAAAGAGTTTCTCGCCGAGAGTCTGGCGGACTACATGATCCCCGCCACCTTGACGGAGGTCCCTGACATTCCCAGGACGACCAGCGGAAAGGTCGACCGCAAGGCGCTGGAGCAGCGGGTCGGCGAGCAGACGGGCCGGGAACACCGGGACGAGAATCCGTCGTCGGATCCGTCGGGCGTGAATCAGAAATTGATCGCCGCCTGGAGGAAGACGCTCGGGGACATACCGATCGGGTACGACGATAGCTTTTTCGACCTCGGTGGGAACTCTTTCAGTCTGGTCCTGTTGCTGAACGAGCTGGCCTCGGCGTTCCCCGGGCTGCTTGACGTGAGCGATCTGTTCGCCAACCCCACGGTCCGCAAGCTCCGGAAACACATCGGGGAGAAGTTGGCGCAACGTGACGCGGGTGAGCAGCGGACCGACACCGGTGTGCCACTCCCCTCCCTCTGGTTCGCGCGGGCCGGAGCGGGCGGCGGCCGAGTCGAGACCACCCTGCCGACGCGGATCCGGGACGGATTGGCGTGGCTGGGCGGGGAGGCGGGTCGGGGGACGGAGGCCCTGGTCCACGCCACGTTCGCGCTGGCCCTCGGCAAGGTGCTCGGCCGGGACGACCTCACCTTGTGCGTCGTGCGGGGACGCGACGGCGTCGCTCCCGTCCGGTTCGACTTGGCAGGGAAGACCGATCTGGTGGAGATCCTGGACGAGTACGGAAGCCGACTCGACCGGACCGACAGGGTGGACCTGGAGCGATTCACCGCAGGCCGCAACGCCGACGGCAAGGTCTCCATCGCGTGCTGTGACACCCGACAGGTCGATGCTTCCGATCTCCTGGGGCATTTCGACATCGTCCTGGGGATCGATTCTCCGGCCGCCCCGTCCACCGTTGATATCGCCTGCGCCCGAAAAATCGATGCCACGCCGGTGGAACAACTGCTGAGCAGTTTCGTCAAGCTCCTCGGAGTTCTGAGTGAGCCGTCCGGAACGGGACAACCGCACCCATCGAACGAAAAGGGCAACTCATGAGCGACCTTGTGATCGTATTTCCGGGCCAGGGGTCCCAGTTCACCGGAATGGGCAAGAACTGGTTCGACGCACACGCATGCGTCAGGGACCGCTTCGAGCAGGCGTCCGACATCGTCGGGTACTCGCTGGAAAACCTCTGTTTCACTGCGCAGCCGAGCGAACTGACGAAGACCATGTACGCGCAGGTTTCACTGCTCGTCCTGAGCTACTCGATGTACGAGGTGCTGGCAAAGGACCGCAAGTTGCCGGTATCGGCCATGGCAGGACACAGCCTGGGTGAGATCACCGCACTGCTCGCCGCCGGGGCGCTGACCTTTCAGGACGCCGTTCGTCTGGTCAAGGTCCGCGGCGAGGCCATGCAGACCTGCGCGACGCAGCACAGGACCGGAATGATCGCCGCCCTGGGGATATCGGCGTCCGACGTCGAGAAGTGCGTCGAGGACTTCAACGCCGGTGGCCGGGCCGTGCAGGTCTCCAATTACAACGCGGAGCAGCAGACCGTGCTTTCGGGTGCGCTCGACGACCTGAAGGGTATGACCGCGTACCTCGAGGACCACGGGTGCAAGGTCGCCAGGCTGAACGTGGCCGGGGCGTTCCACAGCACCTTCATGGAGCAGGCCGTTCCCGCTTATACGCGGGCGATCGAGGAGATCGAGTTCCGAGAACCGGCTGTTCCGGTGTACAGCACCGTCACCGGCGGGATGTACGAGAGCGCGCAGGAGATCAAGGACGCTCTCGCGATCCAGCTGACGAGCCCGGTCCGTTGGAGCACCGTCGTATCCGAGCTGGCGGACCAGGACGTGAGCCTGTGGATCGAGGTCGGGCCGAAGCGGGTGCTCAAGAAGCTGATCTCCGGCGCGGTCGACGCCGCCGCCGTCCACAGCCTCGACGAGGACTCCGAGGAGGCCTACGAAGCGATCGACCGGCTCATCGAGCGGAAGAAGCGCGAGCCCGGCCTCGTCGGTCTGTGCATGGGTGCCGCCGCCGCGACGAGGAACCGGAACTTCGACGAGGACGAGTACACCAAGGGTGTCGTTCACCCCTACCGCCGGCTCCAGGAGTTGAGCCAGGTGGACAAGGACGAGCTCTCCGACGATCAGAAGAGGACCGCCCTGGAGCTGCTGCGCACCCTCATGACGACGAAGCGGGTACCTGGGGCGGAACAGCGGGAGCGGATCACGTCGATCCTTCAGCGGACCGGCAACACCGACCTCCTGATGACCGCGGGAGTACCCACGTGACGAAACCGCTGCTCGGACTCGGCGATCTGGACCTGACGCAACTCCCGGAGGACGCCGGGCACCGGATCACCCACTCCAGCACACAGAAGAGCCAGGGACCCGTCGCGATCATCGGAATGAGCGGCCGGGCGGGTGAGGCGGAGAACCTCGACGAGTTCTGGACGCTGATCCTCCGCGGCGGGGAAGGGCATGCCGACCTGTCGGCGGAGCGGCGCGCCGATGTCGCGGCGTATCTCACCGCTCGCGGTGTCACGTCGCCGGTCGCGAAGGAGCGCTATCTCGGCGGAACGCGGATGCCGTCCGTCGCCGAATTCGACTACCGGTTCTTCTCGCTGTCCCCGCAAGAAGCCAAGACCATCGATCCGAACCAGCGGATCTTCCTGGAGACCTCGTGGGCGGCCCTGGAGGACGCCGGCTATCTGAACAAGGAGATCTACGGCGAGAAGGTCGGCGTCTATGCCGGGATATCCGGCGACTTCGGCGAGGACTACCGGACGGTCATCCAGGCGATCGCCCCTGACGCCCCGGAGATCTCCGTCGCGGGCAACGTCAAGTCGATCACCGGGAGCAGAATCGCGTATCTCCTGGATCTCAGGGGCCCGTCCATGGTGATCGACACTGCTTGCTCGTCCGGCCTGGTGGCGGCGTACACGGCGTACCGGGCCGTCCAGAGCGGCGAATGCACGATGGCACTCGTCGGCGCAGTGAACACCGACCTCCTCCCGATCGTGGCCGACGCGTCCGGCATCGGCTTCAAGGACATCGAGGACACCTCGTCGTGGGACGGCCGCACAAGGACCTTCGACCGGAAGGGCGACGGCACCCGCCCCGCCGAGGGCTGTTTCGTCTTCGTCCTCAAGTCCCTTGACCGCGCGCGGCAGGACGGCGATCACATCCATGCGGTCATCATGGGCGGCGCCGTCAACCAGGACGGCGCCTCCAACGGCATCACCGCCCCCAACTCGCAGGCTCAGGCCGATCTGATCGAGGCGGCTTTGAACGACGCCGGGGTCGGCGCCGACCGAATCAGCTTCATCGAGGCGCACGGCACGGCGACCAAGCTCGGTGATCCGATCGAGATCAGCGGCGTCGAGCGGGCCTTCTCCCGGCAGACGTCGCGCAAGCAGTTCTGCGGGATCGGCACGGTCAAGACCAACATCGGGCACATGGACAACGCGTCCGGCCTCGCGGGCCTGGCCAAGCTCGTGATGTCGCTCAAGCACCGCACCCTGCCGGCGAGCCTGCACTTCGAGGAGCCGAACCAGAACATCACCTTCCCGCAGACCCCCGTCTTCGTGAACGACGCCACGGTGCCCTGGTCCGACGATCTGGAAGAGACCCTCTACGCGGGCATCAACAGCTTTGGACTGAGCGGGACCAACTGCCACCTGGTACTGCGCAGCGCGGACCCCCCGCCCGCGGGGGAACGTACGGCAGCGACGTCGTCGGAGTGCTTCCTCTTGCCCTTGAGCGCCCGTGACGCGCGGGGCCTGCGGAGGCTCGCGGAGCGCTACCGCGACTTCCTGACCCAGAACGAGGTGGACCTCGCCGACCTCGGCTTCACCGCGTCGGCCGGACGTCTGCACCACCATGTGCGCGCCGCGTTCTCCTTCCGGAGCCACGCGGAGCTGCTGGCGCTGCTCGAACGCTTCGTCGCAGCGGGAGACGACGTGGAAGCCATGGGTGGTCAAGCGGACGTCGAGTACGGGGAGTTCCGGCTGGTGGTGGAGCGGGCTGCGACCGGCGATTCCCGGGCTCTCACCGAGGCCGAGCGCGACCAGCTGAGCAACCGAGCGGCGGCCCTGCTCGCGGGAGGAACGGTGGACCGGGACGCCCGGCGTCGGCTCGCCTCCCTCTATGTCCGAGGCGCCGAGATCGACTGGTGGCGTGCAGCACCCGCGGGTGCGCGGCGGATCTCCCTGCCCACCTATCCGTTCGAAAGGTCTCGGTGCTGGATCGAGTCCGACAGCAGGCGTCGCCGAGCCGGGCTGACCGATGGCTCGGACCTCCTGCGTGCCTGGGACCGTGACATCTGCGTGTGCCGGGTCAGCCCCGAGGAGATGTGGGAGCTGGCCGAACACCGCATTCACGGCGTCAGCGTCCTTCCCGGGACCGGCCTGGTCGAGATGATCGTGGAGGCTGCGCAGCTTCTCGGCCACGGCACGAGCCTGTCGCTGCGGAACGTGCGGTTCGAAGTGCCGCTCGCGGTTCCCGACGGTGAGGACGCCGCGGTGCACGTCATCTTCGAGCCCAGCGGCGACATCAGCCATGTCACCATCGCGACACTGCCGACGGACGGCGAGTGGGTGAGGAACGCGACCGCCGAGCTGGCGACCGGCATCGCTCCCGAGGCCCCCGCACCGTTCGACGTCGAGGACGTACGGCGCCGGATGACCCGCGAGATCCACCTGGACGGCAGTCTCGATCTTTCCAACGGCCTGGTCATCAGCGAGCGTTGGACCGGCAGTTTCCTGAAAGGCGCGGCGGACGACGACGCCACCGAAATCCTGTACGAGTTCGAGTTGCCGGCGTCCTACAGGAACGAGATCGGTGACTACGTCCTCCATCCGGCGCTGTTGGACCAACTGATCAACGCGCCCAACAATCTCTACGACAGGGACCGGCTGTACCTGCCGTTCTCCTACGGCCGGCTGACCGTCCACCGGCCGCTCCCGGCGCACGTGTTCACCCACTTCAGGAAGCGGCCGGAGTCCATCGACGGCGAGCTCTATGTCTTCGATGTGCGCGTGGTCGACCCGGAGGGACGGGTCGTGCTGACGGTGGAGAAGTACTGCGTCAAGTCGGCGGCAAACCTCGACCTGACGGGGGCCGGCGAGTTCGGCTACGTGCAGGCGTACCGGAAGACGAGCCCGCCGCCGGCCGGCGCCGTGGGACGGGGCACCGTCCTGCTCGCCGGAGACTTCGGCGACGCGCTGGACGGCGTACAGGGGGAGCTCGAAGCGGCAGGGTACGACTTCGTCCACGTCGAGAGCGCGAGGGCCACAGCCGCTGTTGAGCTGCTCGGCGCGAACCGCGAGTTCGCCTTCGGCCTGCTGTCGAACGTGCCGGCGGACACCGACAGGTCGCTCGCGGACCGGGTCGCCGGGCCGGTCGACGAGACCCTGGCCCTCCTCACGCTCATCTCGGAGAGGCGCCTCGCCTTCGCGGCCGGTCTTTCCGTCCTGACGCGAAACGCCCTCGCCGTCACGGGAGAGGAGACGGCCATCGACCCCGGCCAGGCCGGGGTGCTCGGAATGATGCGTGTCGCGGCGTTGGAGTACACGTGGCTCAGGATTCGCTGCCTCGACGGAGACGAACACACCGCGGCGGCACTCGTTGTGGCCGAGGCCCGGAGTGCGGACCGGCCACCGTTCCTCCTCTATCGCCGCGGGCAACCGTACGAGCCTTACGTGAAGAAGTGCGCGGTCCCGGTCCACGACGCCGCGGCCCTGCCGCTCTCCCCTGACGGCGTGACCATCCTCTCGGGCGGTACGGGCGGACTCGGCACCGCGGTGGCGCGGCACCTGGCACGGCAGGGGGTGCGCAAGCTCGTCCTCCTTGGCTCGGAGACCGCGGACGCGACGCAAGAGTCGCACCGGAGCGAGATCTGGTCCGAACTCGAGGCTGAGCTCGCGGTGTTCGAGGTCATCCGGCTGCGACTGGAGGACCGGGCGGCGGTCGAGCGGACCGTCCGTGACATCCGCGAGCGGCACGGCAGGATCTCCGGGGTCCTCCATCTCGCCGGTCGACCGGGCGTCGGATTCCTGCACACCAAGAGCGTCGACACGTTCCTGGGCGTCTACGGACCAAAGGCGTTGGGCGGTGTGTATCTCCACGAAGCCACGCTCGACGACGAGTTGGACTACTTCATCTCGTTCTCGAGCATCTCCGGACTCGACCTGAACCAGGGGCAGTCCGACTACACGGCCGCGAACCTGGTCCTGGACAGTCTGGCGCAGTACCGGAGCCGTGAGCACCTGCCGGCGCTGAGCATCCAGTGGCCCGCTTGGCGCGAGACCGGGATGGCGATGCGGTGGAACGCCGTGAACGAGGACGAACTCTTCACGCCACTGGACACCGACGAGGCGGTGAAGCTGCTCCAGGCTCTGATGGCGTGGGACGACTGCCCGACGGTGCTCATGCCCGGCCGGATGCGGAAACGGCCCACGGAAGCTCCCACGGACGGCAAGCGGCCGCCCAGGGCGGCGAGCAGGCGTGCGGTCGTGCTCTACGGACTGGACAGTGTCGGCGAAATCGAGCAGACCGTCGCGGACATCTGGGCGGAGACGCTCGATGTCGCCGAGGTCGACGCCCATGACGTATTCAGCGACGTCGGCGGCAATTCGCTGCTGACCTCGCAAATGCTGAAGCTCTACGGGGAGCGCTATCCGGAACTGATGGACGTCGCGGACCTGTTCAGGTACCGGACCATTGCCGAACAGGTGGCGTGTGTCAAGGAGAGGCTTGGTGTCGGGCCGGCCGCCGGCGTGACCGAACCGCCCGTCATCAGGCCGGACCACGGAGACATCGACCGGCTGCTGGACATGGCGGAGCAAGGCACGATCACAGCCGCAGAGGCTCAGGGTCTCCTTTAAGAATGGGAAGTCACATGGACAATGTGAAGGCTTATATCCTCTCGCAAGTCGCCAACAAACAGCTCGGCAGGGATGCGGCCAAGAAACTCCTGCTCGAACTGTCGGACGCCCATCTGCACCAGGACATCGCCATCGTCGGGCTGGCCGGACGCTTCGCAGCCGCCACGAGCGTCGACGCATTCTGGGAGTTACTGCAAGCGGGACAGGACTGCATCCGGGACTTTCCGCCGGCCCGCAAGGACGAGCTCTACGACATCCTCCGCAATCCCTCCTACTCGGAGTTGGTCATCGGGGCCGCGGTCGACGAGGCCGATTGGGACAGGATCAGTACCCCGAGTGGATACCTGGACCGGATCGACCACTTCGACGCGCGCTACTTCGGCATCCCCCCGGCCGAGGCCCTCTACATGGACCCCTATCAGCGGATCGCCCTGGAGGTAGCCCAGGAAGCACTGGAGAACGCGGGATACGGCGGCGACGCCCTCAAGGGCTCCCGGACCGGGGTGTTTCTGGGCAGGGACCAGACGAACTACTCGTACTACCGCATGCTCGCCGAGGATCACCCGATGCAGTTGTCGGGGTCCTGGGAGGGGCTGGTGGCCGGCCGGATCTCCTACCAGCTGGACCTCAAGGGCCCGTGCGTCATGACCGACACCGCCTGTTCGGCGGGCGCCGTATGCATTCACCAGGCAATCCAGTCGCTCCTGCTCGGCGAGTGCGACATGGCACTGGCCGGTGGCTTCAACCTTCAGCAGGGCGGTGAGGTGAAGACCGGCCACACCCCCGGGATGTCGCTGGGCAGCGTCGAGGCGGACGACAACGTCGTGCGCACATTCGACGCGGGGGCGAGCGGAACGATGTGGGGCGAGGGCGCGGGTGTCGTCGTGCTGAAGCCGCTCCGGCGTGCCCTGGCCGACCGCGACCACATCCGCGCCGTCATCAAGGCGACGGCCATCAACAACGACGGCGCCTCGACCGGCATCACCGCGCCCAGTGCGCTGACGCAGGAGCGAGTGATCCTCGACGCGTGGGCCAAGGCGGACGTCCCCCCAGAAACGATCACCTACGTGGAGGCGCACGGCACCGGCACGGTTCTCGGCGACCCGATCGAGATCAAGGGCCTGAGCAACGCGTTTCGACGGCACACGGCGCGCAAGCAGTTCTGCGGGATCGGCTCCCTCAAGACGACGATGGGTCATCTGGTGGCCGCGGCCGGCCCGGCGTCCGTGGCCAAGGTCGTGAAGTCGCTCGAGACCGGGATGCTGGCTCCGTCAGCCCACTTCGACGTGCCCAATCCCTACGTCGACTTCACCGGAAGTCCGCTGTACGTCAACGACCGTCTGACGCCCTGGGACTCCGGTGGCCTGCCCCGACGCGCCGCGATCAACTCGTTCGGCTTCATCCGGACCAACTGTCATCTGGTCCTCGAAGAGGCACCCCGGTACCGGAGCGAGGCCGCGCACCAGGACCGCTACTGCTTCACGGTCAGTGGCAAGTCCGAGGCTGCCCTCAACGAGCTCCTCGACGCGTATGCGGCGCTGCTGGCCGGTGAGTGTCCGTGGTCGCTCGCCGACATCTGCTACACGTCCTCCGTCGGGCGTGGTCACTACGAACAGCGCCTGCTGATCGTCGCGTCGGACAAGGAACAGCTCGCGGAGTCCGTCGACCGGCTCCGGCGCCGGGGCCTGGGCACTGCTGAGCAGAACGGGATCTTCCATGGCGTGCACGCCGTGGTCAGCAACAAGAAGACCGTGCTGGACCCCGGCGACGTCACGGTCCAGGCCGCCACACGTCTGTCGGACACGGCGAACGCGAGGCTCGACGAGTATCTCTCGCACGGCGACCCCGTCGACCTCGCGGAAATCGCCACGGCATACGTTCAGGGCGCCCGCGTCGACTTCGCGCGCTACTACGACGGAGAGGGCCGCAGGCGGGTGCCGCTGCCGTCGTACCCGTTCGAGAAGACCCGCCACTGGGCCAGGCCCAAGAAGACGCGCGTCCAAGGCATCAGCCGAGTCCGGGAGCACCCACTGCTCGGCGCCGAGGTCAGCCGCTCGGAGGCCTCGGTCGTGTTCGAGAACACGCTGTCCGTGGACCGGCACTGGGTGCTGTCGGACCATCGGATCGATCACCGTGCCGTGGTCCCGGGCACCACGTACCTCGAGATGGCCCGTGCCGCGTTCACCGCCGTGGAGAACTCGCCACGCGTCCGGTTCGAGAACGTCTTCTTCCTCCGCCCCCTCGCCGTCGAGGACGGGGTGGGAGTCTCGGTGCGAACCCGACTCGACCGGGCGGCCGACGGCTACTCGTTCCAGGTGGCGAGCCGTCAGGGTGCCGAGTGGGTCACACATGTCGAGGGCCGGGTGACCTCGTTCGACGGGGCGGCCCCGGCGACCGTTGTCGACACCGGCACGGCGAAACGCGCGGCGACCGAGGTCACGGACCCGTTCGTCACCGAGAGCGACACGGGGGTGTTCCAGTTCGGACCGAGGTGGGACTCCGTACGGGCGTTGTGGAAGAACGGCGCGCAGGCACTGGCGCTGCTCCGGCTCCCGGAGGGGGTCGACGCCGAGACCGCGGCCTACGGTCTGCACCCGGCCAAGCTCGACAACGCGGTCAACCTCATCTCCCAGACCGGCGGACACACGTTCCTGCCCTACCTGTACAAGAGCTTCGTCCTCCACCGTCCCATGCCCGAGACCTTCTACTCGCTGATTCGCACGGTGCGCGACGACAGTCGCGACGGCGAGACGATCACCTACGACGTGGACCTCGTCGACACGGACGGCCGGATCTTCGCCCAGGTCACCGACTACACCGTCAAAAAGGTCGACTGGGAGCGTTTCGCACTGGACGGCCCCCAGCGCTTCCTCGAGGTCGCCTGGGTGCCCGTTCCCGCCGTGGAGAAGACCGCGGACGAGAACTCCGTGTGGGCCGCGATCGTGCTGGACACCGCGGCAGGGCGGGGCGTGGTCGACGGGATCAGGGCCCACGGCCATCGTGCGGTGCCGTGCTACCTGGCCGAGACCACCGACCTCGGCCGGGACGCGTTCGCGCTCGATGAGGACGGCGTGCGACTCCTGTGTGAGCGGCTCCGTGAGGAGCGGATCCAGGGTGTCCTGTTCGCCACCGACTACTCCGCTGACGAGGGCCTCTCCCACCAGGAACGGCGAGCCTACGGCGTGGACGCTTTGTTCGGCCTCTACCACGGCCTGCTCGCCCATCGGGTCAAGCCGGCGCTCGGTCTGAGGGTGCTGGGCAAGGACACGTGGCAGGTCGAAGACGGGGTTTCCGGCACCGATCCGTACGCCGCCGCGACAGCCGCGCTCGCCCTCGTGATCGGTCAGGAGCACCTGCCGGTGGGCGTGCTGGACGCGGGTTCGGACACGGACATCGGCCTCGCCGTACGTGAGTGCCTCGGCGGCCACGGCACGCCGCCGCGAGCGCTCCGCGGATTGCGGACGTTCATGCGTGAGCTGCGCCATGCCGAGGCGAACGAGGCACCGGCCCGCGACCTGTACGAAGGCGGGACGTTCCTGATCACCGGCGGGACCGGCGGCCTCGGTCTCAGCATCGCCGAGGAGATGGCGCGAGCAGGCGCGGCCAGGATCCTTCTCGTCGGCCGACGGTCACTCGACGAGGACACCGCACGTCGCGTGCGGGACCTGGCCGTCGCGGAACACCTGCTCTGCGATGTCTCGCAGGCCGCCGAGGTGCGGAGCGCGGGCGAGCGCCTCCTCGCCGAGGGGGTCGCCCTCGACGGGATCATCCACGCCGCCGGCACAGCCGGTGACGGCTTCCTCGCCACGAAGGAGCGCGCGGTCTTCGACGCTGTTCTCGCTCCGAAGGTGGACGGGAGCGTCGCGCTGCTGGAGCTGGCGAAAGCTCACCCCGGCGCGTTCCTGGTGTTCTTCTCGTCGATCACCGCGATCACCGGCGGGCAGGGGCAGGGAGATTACTGCGCCGCCAACGCGTTCATGGATTCCCTCGCGGCCCGGGCGAAGGCCGAGGGGATCCGCGCGCTGTCCATCAACTGGCCGTCGTGGTCCGAGGTGGGCATGGCCGTCGCCTACGGCCTCGGGGCAACGGACGCCCCCTTCACGGCCGTGTCGGTGAAGGAAGGCCTGTCGTGGCTGGCCTACTTCATCGGCAGTCCGGCCACGGGCGTCATCCCGTCCGCTTTCAACCTGCCGGTGCTGAGGGACTTCCCGGGAGAGCTGCCCTTCCGGCTCCGGCCCGAGGTGCAAGCCGCCATGGAGAACGCCGGCGCGGAGGAGACGGCGGCGCGCGGCGACGGTGCCGATGTCCGCCTCACGGGAGAGTCGGACCCGACACCGACACAGCTGCGCGTGGGCGGAATCTACGGTGCCGTACTCGGCCTGGCCGAGGTCGACGCACACACAAGCTTCCAGGATCTGGGCGGGAACTCCCTGATGACCGCACAACTCCTCTCGATGGTCGACGAGGCGTTTCCAGGGGTGGTCGACATCGCGGACCTGTTCTCCTATGCGACGGCCGCCGATCTCGCCACCTACATCGACGAACAGATGACCCCCGAGAACGGCGACGACGTCGGCGACCGCCTTGAGCCACCGGCCGCCATGGAGGCGGACCAGTCGCTCAAAGAGGCCCTGGACGAGATCGGCGACGCGGAGCTGACCAGTCTCTTCGGCGAGGCCGACGGCAGCGGGGGGAACTGAGGATGCCATCGACCACGGACATCAAGAAGGATCTACTGAAGTACCTGCTCATGCAGGTCAAGCAGGAGACTCTCGACGTCGGCCGGGCCAAGGAATTCATCAAGGCGATCGGAGAGCCGGGACAGGCGAAGGACGAACCCATCGCCGTCGTGGGGATCGCCTGCCGCTTCCCCGGAGCACCCGACAAGGAGCGGTTCTGGACCAATCTGCTGGAAGGCCGGGAGCACATAGGCGACTTCCCGAAGATGCGCGAGGAGGACTTCCGGCGGGTCGACGGCACCTCCCCCCTTCGCAAGGGCGGATACCTGGACCGTGTCGACCTCTTCGATCCGGAGTACTTCGGTATCCCGCCGCAGGTAGCGGTGCAGACCGATCCGTACCACCGGAACCTGATGGAAGTCCTCGTCGAGACGGCGGAGGACGCCGGGTACTCCAAGAGCGAGCTGGGCGGGTCGAATGCCGGCATCTTCGTCGGCAATGACCACACCCACCGGATGGTCAGGTCGTATCTGCCGTTTCTCTCGGAGAACGACTTCTCGACCGTCACCGGTTCGTGGTCCGGCGTCCTGGCCAGCCGTCTTTCGTACCACCTGGATCTCCGAGGGCCGGCGACCGTCATCGACACCGGCTGCTCGTCCGGCCTGGTCGCGCTCGACGCGGCGATGAAATCCATCCGGCAGGGCGACTGCGACACGGCCTTCGTGGCTGCCATCAATCTCCTTCTCGCACCGACGAGCATCGCGGGCGAGACCGAATCCGACGACTGCCGCGTGCGGGCGTTCGACGTCGCCGCGAACGGCACGGTGTGGAGTGAAGGCGTGGCCGGGGTGTACATCAAGCCGCTGTCACGCGCCGTGGCGGACAAGGACCACGTATACGGCGTGATCATCGGCAACTCGGTCAACAACGACGGCCGCAGCAACGGCCTCACCGCACCGAACGCCCGGGCGCAGAAGGACCTGCTTGTCCACGCGTGGCAGCGGGCAGGCATCCCACCGGAGTCGCTCTCCTACATCGAGGCGCACGGTACAGGGACGCCGCTGGGCGACCCGATCGAGATCAAGGGACTCACCAGTGCGTTCGCCGAGTTCACGAGCAAGAAGCAGTTCTGTGCACTGGGCTCGGTGAAGACGAACATCGGCCACACGGTCGGCGCCGCCGGCCTGGCGTCACTGATCAAGGTGCTTCTGTGCCTCGAGCACAGGGTACTTACGCCGTCGCTCCACTTCGACGTACCGAACCGCTATCTCGATCTCGCCGAATCCCCGGTCTACGTGAGTGACCGGACCAGCGGGTGGGAACGGACAGAGACACCGCGCCGGGCGGGTGTGAGCAGTTTCAGCCTGAGCGGGACAAACTGTCATGTAGTGCTGGAGGAGTCTCCTCCCCAGCAGGAACGGCCGGACTCCCGCCGGGGCGTGCACCTTTACCCGATCTCCGCGCGGAATGCGGAACTCCTCGCTGAGACCGCGGCACTTCAGTTGGCCTTCCTGGAGGACCATCCCGAGTACCGCCTCGACGACATCTGCCTCACCATGCAGAGGGGCCGTGAACATCAGCCCGTGCGGGCGGTCATTCTCTGCGACAGCCGTGCCGATCTCCATGCCGGCCTGACGCGGTTGTTGCGCCCGCACAAGGAGCACGACGAGGCGTTCCCGGACAACCGTCCTGTCGTCCTGCGTGCCGAGGCCGACACACACCAGATGGCCGATCTCCCTGTTCGGTTCCGGCAGTTGACGGACTCTGTCACCGGATACCTCGCCGGCCGGCCACGGCCGTTCGTCGGCCTGTACCAGGACGCAGACGTCCGTCGGGTGTCGCTGCCGCCCCAGCTCTTCCACCATCTGCGTCTGTGGGACGAGAACGTCCGCCCGGCCGCAGACGTCGTGTCGGAGCAGGACACCGTCGAGCAGGACCGGAGCATCCTGGCGCAGCCCTCGCGCCTGCACGGGGTGGCGGATGCCCCATCGGCCCGCAAGGTGATCGCGTGGGTCTGGTCCGAGACCCTGGGGTATCCCGCGATCCGCGGCACGGATGACTTCTTCCTCCTGGGCGGAGACTCCATCTCGTCACTGAAGATCACGCAGACGCTCAACGCCGAGCTCGGCCTTGCCATCCCCCCGGCCACGTTGCTGACGGAACGGGTCTTCGACGATTTCGCGGACACGGTCAGCCAGGACTTCGGCCTCACCGACGCGCACGTCCAGTCGTTGCTGGGCGGGCCGGACCGCGGTCCTGCGTGCCGCCCGGACGTGAAGGAGATCGCCGAGGAGTACGAGCTGCCCCTGACCGCCGCCCAGCGGAGCGTGTTCTTCGCGAGCCAGCGCAACGAGGAGTCGGTGGCGTACAACGAGGGCGGTCTGACCATCCGACAGGACCCGTTCGACGTGGCCGGACTGGAGACGGGTCTGCGCGCGCTGGTCGAACGGCACGACAGCCTCCGCTCGACGTTCCACGTGATCAACGGGGAGCCGTTCCAGCGCGTCCACGCGAGTGTTCCGGTGACGGTCGAACACCGGCGGCTCGGGGCCCTAGCCCCAGGCGAGAGCCACGAGAGCCGGGCGCGCGAAGAGATGAAGGACTTCGTCCGGCCGTTCCGCATCGATACGGCGCCGCTGTTCCGTGCCGCGTGCTTCGCATTCGACGACGGTGTGACGTGCCTGGCGATCGATATGCACCACATCATCACCGATGGCGCGTCCATGGGGGTCCTGTTCCGGGAGCTCGCCGCGGTTTCGGAGGGTGCGGCGCTCCAGCCCTTGCCGAAGAGCTATCGGGCCGCACTCCGTGAACTCCTCGACCGACAGAACCGGATCGACCTTCTGCCACACCGGAACTACTGGGTCTCCACGTTCTCCGACGAGGTGCCGACGCTTCAGCTCACCACCGACTGGCGGCGGACCGACGCCCTGGCCGGAGAGGGAGCGACGCTCTTCACCACCCTCGACGGGCAGACGCTGCGAGCCGCCAAGCGCTGGGCCAGGGAGCACGACATCACGCCGTACATGCTCTTCCTCGGTGTGTTCCAGCAGCTGCTGTCCAGGATGAGCGGACAACGTGACCTGGTGATCGGCGCTCCGGTCATGGGACGGCCGGACCTGACCTACCAGGATTTCATCGGCATGTTCGTGAACACGCTTCCGCTCCGGATCGCCACCGAACCCGGGGCCGGCGTCGGGGAGTACTTCTCGGGGCTGAAGTCGACCGTCCTTGAGGCGTTCGAGCACCAGGACTATCCGCTGGAATTTCTGATCGAGGAGATCGAGCCGCCGCGCGAACCCGGGCGGCGACCGCTGTTCGATGTCTGTTTCGTGCACCAGAACGTCGACATGGGCATGGGACGCGAGAAGCTCGTCCTGTTCGACGACGGCAGCGCCAAGTACGACCTCACGCTGAGCACCCGTGAGACGGACGAGGGACTCCTGCTGAAGTGGGAGTACTCCACCGCGCTGTTCAGGAAGGAGACGATCGATCTCTATGCCGAGCGCTATGCGGAACTGCTCCGTTCTGTTCTCACGGCGGAGAACGAGGACCGGCTCGGTACTCTCCAGCTGATCCCCCCGCGGGAGGCTGAGCTGATCCAACGGCTCGCCGCGGGCCCCGCATCACCGCCGAAAACACCGAGCATCGTCCAGCTGTTCGAGCGACAAGTCGCGGCCGCCCCGCACAGGACGGCGCTGATCACGGACGACGAGCACCTGTCGTACGGCGAACTCAACGTGCGGGCGAACCTGGTCGCCCATGGCCTGATGCAGCGCGGAGTCGCGGCCGGAGCGCCGGTCGCCCTGCTCATGGACCGATCCTTCGACATGATCGCCGCCATTCTCGGCATCCTGAAGGCCCGTTGCTACTACATCCCGCTCAACACCGGCTTCCCGGCCGAACGCCTCCAGGTGATGCTGGACGACTCGGGGGCCGGCCTGCTGCTCGCGACCGCCGCACGGATGCAGGAAGCGACGCCACTCTCCTCCGACCGGCTACAGGTCCTGGAACTGAACGCCTGCATGGACACGACGCGGGAGGCGACGGACCCGGGCCTCCCGAGCAGCAGCGACGACGAGATCTACGTCATGTACACGTCCGGAACCACCGGGGCCCCGAAGGGTGCCCTGATCCGGCAGCGGGGCGTGCTGCGGGTGGCACACCGGGCGGCCTTCGCCGACGCGGACCGCGGCGACACCTTTCTCCTGCTCTCGGACTACTCGTTCGACGGGTCCGTCTACGACATGTACGCGGCGCTGACCAACGGCGCCTCGCTCGTGATCACCAGCCAGGAGACCGTCCTGGACGTGGAACAGCTCGGGGCCACGATCGAGCGTCACGGGGTGACGCGCTTCTTCATCACCACGTCGATGTTCAACACGCTGATCGACATCGCTCCTGACGCGCTCGCCGGCGTCCGCAGGGTCATCTGCGGTGGCGAGGCCGCCTCCCCCGTCCACCTGAGGAAGGCGTTCGACCTCCTGGGGCCCGGCCGCATCGCGAACGGCTACGGGCCGACGGAGACCACGGTCTTCGCGGCCGTGCACGTATTCGACGATCTCGAGGACCACGACACCGTCCCCATCGGCCGGGCCGTCGGCGGCACCTCGCTCTGGGTGCTCGACGAGCAGCTGCGCCCTCAGCCGATCGGCGCGGTCGGCGAGCTGTACATCGGCGGCTCCGGCCTGGCCGACGGATATCTGAATCAGCCGGGCCTGACAGCTGAACGGTTCGTCAGGTCACCGGCAGTTCCCGGCGAGAGGCTCTACCGGACGGGCGACCTGGTCGCCTTCAAGAGCAACGGCCTTCTCTACTACCACGCGCGCGCCGACCAGCAGGTCAAGCTGCGGGGCTACCGCATCGAACTCGCGGAGGTCATCAACGTCGCACTGGAGGAGCCTTACGTCCAATGGGCGCACGCCGCCGTGCGCGAGACAGGCGCGGGCGGCGGGAGTCTGTGCCTGTGGGTGCGGTACGAGGACGGCGCCGACCACGACGGCTCGCGCCTCCGCGCGGCGCTGCGGCGGCGCCTGCCGAGTTACATGGTGCCGTCGTTCATCGTCGCGACGGACGAGGTGCCGTTGAACAAGAACGGCAAGGTCGACGCCGCAGCGCTGCCCCCGCCGGCCGCCGCTCCCCACGCCTCGACGGCCCCGCCGGTGAGTGAACTCCAGCGGCAGATGGCGGCGGCGTGGTCCCACGTGCTCGGCATCGTCGTGGAGGACATCGACGCGAACCTCTTCGCACTGGGCGGCGATTCCATCAAGGCGATCCAGATCGTGGCCAAGCTCAAGCAGTTCGGCATCGGGGTCCGCGTCATGGACATCCTCGAGCACCAGACCATCCGCGTGCTGGCGGAGAAGGCGGCGGACACCTCCCACCTCCGGTCCGATGCTCAGGTCTACGATCAGGAGCCGCTGTCGGGACCGCTCACCGCAGGCCCCATCCAGCACGCGTTCCTCGCTCGCGCCGACAACCGGAAGCACCTGTTCAACCAGAGTCTGCTGCTCACGCTCGATGAGCCGCTGTCGCTCGACCGTCTGCTGCGCGCCGTGCGGCGGCTGGTGCGGTACCACGACATGCTGCGCGTGGAGATCGACGCGCAGGGCCGGCTGTGCCTCCGGGACGTCGACGCGCCTTCGTTGATCCATGCGGAGACGGCGCCGGACGACCTGCCCGAGACGGAACTCCCCGGATATCTGAAGGCACTGCAGGCCCGGGTGGACGTCCAGGGCGGACCGGTCGTCGCGGTGTCCGCCGGCCTCGGGGACGGGGGGCGAGGCTTCGCCGTCGCGATCCATCACCTGGCCGTGGACGTGGTCTCGTGGGGGATCCTGGTCGAGGACCTGATCACCTGTGTATCCGCCGTGGACGCCGACCTTCCGCCGAAGACCATGTCCTTCCCGGCGTGGACGGCGGACCTGAGGCGGTACACGGAGGACGGCGGCTTCCAGTCACAGCTCCCCTACTGGACGGACCTCGCACAGGGCGCGGCGGACGCCGGCCGGCTGTTCGGCGAGGACGACCTCGCGCGAGGCGAGAGCGTCGCCGAGCTGATTCGCCTGGAGGAGGCGGAAGGCAGCTGCTTCCTCGATGCCTCGCGCCAGAGCTACGGAGCGGGAGCGGCGGAGACACTTGTCGCCGTACTGGCCCGCGCGCTGGCCTCGGTGACCGGCCATGACCGGATCCTGGTCTCCATGGAGGGCCATGGCCGCGAACCCGTCGCCGGTGACCATGACGTGAGCCGTACGGTGGGCTGGTTCACCACCACGTTCCCGCACCTCGTCCAGGTCGAGGACGGTGTGGAGGACACCGTCGAATCCGTACGGCGCTCCTTCGACCGGCTGCCGGACAAGGGCCTCGGGTTCGGTGCTCTCCTGCGGTTCGGGTCGGCTCCGGGCGAGTGGCGTGAGGCACTCGAGGGGCTTCGTCCTCAAGTCAGCTTCAACTATCTGGGCAGCCAGGAGAGCGACGGAGATCTCTCGGTCACCCATCTTCCGATGGACATCACGACCGACGAGGCGCATCGATCGCCGTACGTCCTGGACATCACGGCGCACCGGACGAGGAACGACGTGGTCTTCGAGGTGCGCTGTCCGAAGACATGGCGGGACACCGGCGCCGTTCGTGAGATCACCGAGGCGATCAGAACGTCGTTCCGTGACGTACGCGAGGCGCTGACAGCCGGCGAACGACGGGGCTTCCGTACCTCGTCGATTCGTCAGCACGTCGTCGACGACATCCTGACCGACCTGGTCGACGAGATCTAGGCACTGAAAACCCGGACAGAGAGAGCCCTCTCATGGTGGACAAAGACAATATCGAGTCGATATCGGGCCTGGCCGCGATGCAGAAGGGGATGTTCTTCAATTACGCGATCGACACGGAATCCGACGCCTACGTCGAGCAGTTCGACTTCAGCGGCACCGGCGAGCTGAACGCAGACCGCATGCGAGCGGCGCTCGCCGCCCTTTCGCGGCACTACAGCGTCTTACGCTCCGTCCTCTCCTTCCGGAACACGGACGACCCGTACCAGGTGGTCCTCAAGGAGTGGGCACCCGAATTCGCTCGTGTGGACTGTGCCGGGAGCCCCGACACCGACGAGGCCGTCACCGCCTTCAAAGCGGCCGATCGCACCCGGGGTTTCGACCTGACCAAGGATGTCCTCCTGCGGGCGACCCTGATCGATACCGGCGAGAAGCAATGGCACTTGGTCTTCACCTTCCACCACATCATTCTGGACGGATGGTCGCTGGGACCGCTGTTCAAGACCTTGTTCGGCTACTACGACGAACTCGTCCGGACAGGATCGGTCCAGCAGCGGCACGAGGCCCGCCCGTACAGCGACTACATCGGGTGGTACGAGCGGCAACGCAGCGAGGACGCCCACCGGTACTGGGCGGACGAGCTCGACGGTTACGAGAAGCCGGCCGTGCTGCCCACGAGCCGCGGCGCCGACGGATACCACGGCGCCACTCACCGGTTCACGCTTCCCGGCGATCTGCACGACGGGTTGAAGCGGTTCGCGCAGCAGAACCAGGTGACGCAGAGCGCCGTGTTCCAAGCGGCCTGGGGCATCGTCCTGCAGAAATTCAACTACACCGACGATGTCGTGTTCGGCAGTGTGGTGTCGGGCCGGGGTGTCGACGTGGACGGCGTCGAGGACATGGTCGGCCTGTTCGTGAACACGCAGCCGGTTCGCGTGACGGCCCAGGAGGACACCGATTTCATCGGCCTGTGCAGGAGCGTGCAGGACGCGTACCGCCGGGCGAGTCCTTACCAGTACTACCCGCTCTACGAGATCCAGGGCGTCACACAGCTGAAGAATGACCTGCTGAATCATGTTCTCGCCTTCGAGAACTACCCGCTGTCGGAACAGTTGCAGAAATTCAGCACCGACGAAGAGGGCTTCCGCCTCGATGGCGTCGAGGTGTTCGAACGGACCGACTACGACTTCCACGTCGTGGTCAATCCCGGGCCGGACTTCGCCGTGACGTTCACGTACAACGCGAACGTGCACTCATCCGCTCTCATGGCAACGCTGGAGGACTGCCTGATCCGCGTCTTGACGGCAGGGGTCGACGATCCGCATATCCCGGTCAGGCGGATCGGGGCCCGGGATCACGACATCCACCGCGGTCCGGCCGGGACCGTCCCGCAAACGGCACCTTCGATCTCCTTGGATTCGTCTGTCGTCGACGTCTTCGACGGAATCGTCCGGACCCACGGTGACAAGACCGCCGTCGTGTGGCAGGGCAAGGAGTACTCCTACCGGACGATCGACTGCTGGTCCGACGCTGTCGCCTGGAAGTTGAAGAGCCTCGGTGTCGGCCCGGGCGTGGGTGTCGGCGTGCTGACCGACCGGCGTCCGGAGCTGCTCGTGGCGATGCTCGGCCTGCTGAAGAACGGAGACCACTACCTCCCGATCGACACGAAGGACGCGACCCCGAGGATCGACGACGTTCTCTCCGATGCAGGTGTGCAACACCTGTGCACGGTGGCGGAGTTCGCAGAGAAGGTGCCTGAGCGGGCCGAGATCGTTCTTGTCGACGAGCCCGCCGAGGACGTGGCGGAGTTTCCCCGGTACACGGGCACGAGCGACGCCGCCGCGTACTTGATGTACACCTCCGGCTCCACCGGCCGGCCCAAAGGCTGCTACATCACGCACCGGAACATCCTGAGTCTCTTCGCCGACCAGACGTTCTTCGACTTCAGCGACGAGCTGGTCCTCATGATGACCAGTTCGCCCGCCTTCGACGCCTGCACCTTCGAGATCTGGGGCTCGCTGCTCTTCGGGGGGACTCTGGTCCTGCCCGATGAGGTCGACGTCCTCGACGGCGGCCGCATGCACGACATGATCAGCCGGCACCAGGTGCGCGGCATCTGGCTCACGGCGCCTTTGTTCCACCAGCTGAGCGATCGCGATCCGGAGATCTTCGCCCCTCTTGAGCACCTCATCGTCGGCGGCAGCGTGCTCTCGGTGCCTCATCTGACCAAGGTGCTGAACGCGTGCCCGGGTCTGCGGATCACCAACGGCTACGGGCCCACCGAGAACACGGTGTTCTCGACGACCCACACCATCCGCACCGAAGACCTGCGCAGGGATCGGATCCCCATCGGGCGTGCACTGAACCATGCGACGGCGTACGTACTCGACAACGGCCTCAATCCCCTGCCACCTGGGGCGATCGGTGAACTCTGCCTCGGTGGGGAAGGCGTGTCCGCCGGATACCACAGCCGGCCGGAGCTGAATCGCGAGAAGTTCATCGCGGTTCCCCACCTGCCCGGTGAACGCCTCTACCGATCGGGCGACCTGGTCCGTGAGTTGCCGGACGGAAACTTGGACTACATCGGGCGCACGGACGACCAGGTCAAGATCAGTGGCTTCCGCGTCGAGTTGGGCGAGGTGCAGAGCATCCTGAAGTCGGTCGATCAGATCGACGACGCCGTCGTGATCGCGGTCGACAAGAACGGATCAAAAAGCCTTCACGGGTACTACCTCGCAGCAGGAGCGCTCTCGCCCGACACCGTTCGGGAAGCGCTGGCCGCCCAGGTGGCCGGGTACATGATTCCCTCCCTGTTGGTGCGGCTCGACGCGTTTCCCCTCAACAAGAACGGAAAGGTCGACCGTCACGGGCTGGAGGCGTACCGGGCGGAACCCGACGCAGGCCACCAGATGCCGGACCGGCGTCACCTGTCCGGCATGGAACGGGTCCTGCTCGACGTCGTGACAGGCGTCCTCCCCGAGGTGGACATCGACACCGAACGCAACTTCTTCGACCTCGGGATGAACTCCCTCAACCTGGTGGCCATCAGCAACCGGTTGCGCAAGGAACTGGGCCGCGACGTACCGCTCACGCTCTTCTTCGAGTACACGTCCATCGTGTCACTGGCCGCCCACCTCGAACCCACGCGCAAGGAAGAAGAAGCGCTGCCCGACACCTCATCGACCGAAGACCGGGAGGAGGAGCAGGCAGCCGCAAGCGCCGGCCACCTGCTGCGTCAACTCGGCGACGCGTGGGAAGGGGAGGCCGACAGTGTCTGAGGGCAAGCACATCGAGCGTCAGTACACGGGGCTTGAGCTGGCCGTCATCGGCATGGCAGGGCGGTTCCCGGCGGCCGAGAACCTCGACGACTTCTGGACCCATCTCGTCGAGGGAGTCGAGGGGATCTCCCGTTTCACCGACGACGAGTTGCTCGAGGCGGGCGTGTTCCCAGAGGAGCTCGCGCACGAGAACTACGTGCGGGCCAAGGGCGTGTTCCCGAACCTCGAGTTCTTCGACGCGCCGTTCTTCCACTACACGCCTGCCGATGCGGCGACGCTGGACCCTCAGGTCCGCGCACTGCACGAGGAGGTGTATCACGCCCTCGAGGACGCCGGTTATTCGGCGGACGGGCGGAGCGAACCCATCGGTCTCTTCCTCGGGGCGACCAACAACCTCCCCTGGGAGGCGCACACCCTGCGCACATCCATCGCGCGGTCAGGCGTGGCGTTCACCGATCTGCAACTGGGCGACAAGGACTTCACCGCCACGAGGATCGCCTACGCCCTCGGTCTCAAGGGGCCGGCGCTCTCCGTCCACACCGCGTGTTCGACCTCACTGATGGCCATTGACATGGCGTGCCGCTATCTCTGGACCGGGGCCTGCCATATCGCGGTGGCCGGCGGCAGCGGCCTGACCCTGCCGCACAAACGCGGCTATCTCCACCAGGAGAACATGGTCTATTCGCCGGACGGCTCCTGCAGGGCGTTCGACAAGGACGCCGCCGGCATCGTGGAAGGCAACGGCGCCGGTGTCGTGGTCCTCAAGCGCCTGGAGACCGCGCTTCGGGACGGGGACCGCGTCTACGCGGTGGTCAAAGGCTCGGCGGCGAACAACGACGGCAACCGCAAGATCGGCTACACGGCGCCCAGCATCGAAGGACAGGCCGAAGTCATCCGCAAGGCCCACCGTGTCGCGAACGTCACCCCTGCCGAGGTGTCGTATGTCGAGACCCACGGGACCGGCACCGCGCTCGGGGACCCCGTCGAAGTCGAAGCGCTGCGCAAGGCGTTCGGCCCCGGGGCCCCGGGAACGGTCGGTCTTGGTTCGCTGAAGCCGAGCATCGGGCATCTGGACACCGCCGCGGGCGTTGCCTCGCTCATCAAGGCCTGCAAGATCCTCGAGAGCCGTACGGTCCCGCGGAGTCTGCACTTCGGCGAGTTGAATCCGAACATCAGCCTGGACGGCAGTCCCTTCTACGTCGTGGCACAGAGGGAAGCGCTGCGCCGCAAGTCTTCGCAGGGTCAGGATTCCTTGCCGGTGCACGTGGGCGTCAGCGCGTTCGGGATCGGTGGGAGCAACGCCCATGTCGTCCTCGGAGAGGCACCCGTTGTCGCTCCCTCTTCGGCTGGGCGCGAGTACAACACATTTGCCGTCTCGGCATCCTCCGCGGACGCACTCGGGCGCATCAAGCAGAACTTCGTCGCCCATCTCGCCGCACATCCGGACGTGAACGGTGCCGACCTGGCCTGGACCCTCCAGAACCGCCAACGGCAGCTCGCCTACCGCTACGCGGTGGAGTTCCGGGACGCCGACCAGTTACGCGAACGTCTGCAGGAGTCGTTGGAGACGAACGAGGAGCCTGTGCGGCTCGGGAAGAACACCCGGAGGGAGGTCCACTTCCTCTTCAGCGGAACAGGCTCTCAGCACATCCGCATGGCGCGCGACCTCTACGCGACCGAGGAGTCCTTCCGGGGCCATCTCGACACGTGCTTCTCCATCAGCGAGGCGGCGGGCAACGCGGTGCCTCGCGAGGTCTTCTTCGGCGATTCCGTCGCGGCTGAGAAGCAGCTGAACTCCATGGAGACAGCGCAGGTCATCCTGTTCATGCTCGAGTACTCCCTGGCGCAGACGCTGATCGGATGGGGAGTGACGCCCCAGGGAATGGTCGGGCACAGCACCGGTGAACTGGCTGCCGCTTGCGTGTCCGGAGTGTTCTCGCTGGAGGACGGAATACGCCTCATGGAGGCCCGGGGCAGCCTCATCAAGGCGACGCCCGAAGGCGCGGTGACGTCGGTGCAGGCACCCGAGGACGTCGTCCGGTCGATGCTGACGGACGAGTTGACGGTCGCCGCGGTCAACAGCCCGGCGGACTGCACGGTCTCCGGGTCGCCGGCGGACGTCGCGGAGTTCGAGCGGCGCTGTGCGGAGCGGGGCATGCATGTCACCCGCGTCCAGGATCTCGCTCATGCCGCCCATTCCCGGTACATGGACAGCGTGCTCGACGCGTTCCGCGAAGTCGCCGAACAAGTGACCTTCCACGCACCGAAGATCCCGTACGTGTCGAATGTGACCGGTACGTGGATCACCGCGGACCAGGCCACGGATCCGGGTTACTACTGCGCGCACATCCGTCGGACGGTGCAGTTCAAGCGCGGCGTCGAGACGGTGCTCGCACGCGGCGACGCCGTCTTCGTCGAGGTCGGCCCGGGCAAGTCGTTGTCGTCCTTCGTACGGAACATCGGACGCGGCACGGGTGTCACCTCCGTCAACCTGCTGCGGCACCGGATGGAGGAGATCGGGGATCACGAGCACCTGGCGCGCGTCGTCAAGAAGCTCTGGCAGGCGGGAGTCGCCCTCGACTGGAAGGCGTTCCACCGCGGGCGCGATCCCCGCAAACTACACCTCCCGCTCTACCCGTTCGACAAGATCGAGTACCCGGTCGATGTCGACGAGTTCCATCGGATGCTCTCCGGCCTCGGCGACGCGGGAACACAGACGGCGACGGTTCAGCCGGGCCGTGCGGTCGTCACGGGCCCGGGGCCCGTCGCCGGCGGATCCTTGCCCGCACTCCGCCTGGCCTGGTCCCGGACCCTGCTTCCCCACTCCCTCGGGAAGGAGAAGGGGCGGGTGCTTGTCGTCTTCACCGACGACGCCCCGACGGTCCGACGCGTCCTGGCGGCCATCCCGCACTGGCGAGCGCTGTACGTCACCTTCGGCCAGGAGTACCGATTTCACGGGCAGTCGGGTGCCGTCATACGCGCGAGCCACGAAGGTGACCTGAAGCGGCTCGTCGGTGACTTGGAGGATCATGCACTCGCCGGTGACGCGTTTGTCGTCCACCGCGAGAACTACGCGTCGCTGACCCGGCTCGTGCGGGATCTCTCCGCGGTCGTGCCCGAGATGAGGGAACCGTGCGTGAGGGATCTGCTCGTGCTGGACACCGCGGACTTCCTGCGGAACAGGGTCGACTTCCTGCCCCGGCTCCTCGGCCTGAACTACGAGTTCCCCGGCGTGCGGGTGCGGGCCCTGCGGTGTGACGCGTCGATCACGGCCGGCGGGGAGCGGGCCGCATGGAGCGACTGCCTGCAGAAGGAACTGGAGGCGGAACGGCCTGACGAGACGGCAGTTCGCTACGCGGGCAGCAGGCGGTTCGCTCCGACGATGGTTCCCCTCCACGGCGACCGGCATCCGGCAGGGGGCCGGGCCGGGCGGACGGCGATCCTGTGCCACTCAGGCGATGTCGACCAGGTGCTCGGGGACATGGCTGACGGGCTCCCCAGGCGCATCATCGACGTCGTGCCCTTCGGGCTTGACGGGAAGGTCTCATCGGCTCGCGTGAACGCCGGAGGCGGACGCGTCACGGTACTGCCGACCGTGACGGGACCAACGTGGGGCGCGGTGGCCAGTGCGCTGGCCGGGCAGGTACGCGAACTTCCCGCGATCGACGAGATCGTCGTGTGGGACACGCCGGTCCGGGGCGCCACAAGTACCGGCGTGGACGCGGCCGGCATCGTCGCACGGCGCACGCTCGTCGACCGGCTCCGGGAAGCAGGACAGGAGCGGGGCATCCCCTGTCACGTCCTTTCCCGACCGAGGCTCGACCAGCACGGTTGGGACGCCGACGTCACCCGCTGGTTCGCCGAGAACGAGCTGATCGACATGGAAACAGGCGTGACGCGGCTCTACTCGTTCGCCCGTGTCACGGACGGTGATTGGTCGGTTCTGCAGCTGCTCTCGCAGCTGAACGGGTCCGGTATCCGCACGGCTTATCACGGGCTGGACATCCTGACGGTCCCGGCAGCGGACAGGCCGGGCACGTCGGAGGTCGCCCTCGCACCCGATGACGAACGGCACGCCGTCACCGCACTGATGGAGAGGGAACTGACCAACCTGCTCGGGTTCGACGGAATCGACACACGCGAGGACATCTTCGACCTCGGACTCGATTCGGTCAGGCTGGTGCGGTTCATCAGCATCCTGGAGCAGCAGGGCTACCCGGTCCTCGCAAGCGATGTCCACAATCACCCGACCGTCGACGGCCTGGTGAGATTCATCAGCCGGCCGGCGAACCGCGTCAACGAGGAAGCCGACTCGTGGGAGAGCATCGCTGCGCTGCTGGCGGCACGCCTGCACACGACCTGCAGCTTCCAGGAATTCCGAACGGGATCTGCAGACGATCCCCTGGTCATCCTTTTCGTCGGCGGGTTGAACGATGAACTCCGGCGGAGGGTCATCCGCGAGATCAGCGATCTCCGGTTGCCCGACGCGTTCGTACCGCACCACATTCTTTCCGGCACGGCGGAAGAGGGCTTCCTGACCAACCGCACGTTCGAGTCGCTGGGGATCAACGACGGCCCGACGCACCCCGAAGGTGGCCTCGCATCAGCCTTCGACGAGATCGACCGGTGCCAGCAAGAGCTGCGGAATCTGATCGGCTCTCAGCCGGTGAAATGGACCTACCCTCTCAGTGGGATGCAGAAGCATCACTTCGCCGGCGAAGCCCGACTTCAGCTCTACCTGATCCAGCTTCGTGAGTTGATCGACGTCGATGTGCTTCAGCGGGCATTGTGCGACGTCGTCGGACGCCACGGGCTCATGCGGAGTTTCCTGTCCCGGTCGTTCGGTCGGCTGCGGTGGAAGGAATTCGAGGCGCCCACGACGATCGCGTTGCCGCGGATCGATCTGTCCGCCCTGGAGCCGCGGCGGCAGGAGGAGTGGCGTGCGGAGCTGGTCAATCGCGAGTGGAGCCTGGACTCCGAGATCGTCGACAAGCCCATGTACGAGGTCGTGCTCATGAAGTACAACGAAAAGGCCTACGACCTCCTTTTCCGGTTCGACCACTCGGTCTTCGACGCGGCCTCCGGCCAGACCTTCCGCACCGACCTGCTGAGGAGGTACCAGGAACTGTCGGCCGGAACCAGCCGGGCGATGCCCGCAGCGAAGAGTTACCGGCATCTGCAGGGACAGCTCTTCAAGGACCCCGTGGACATCACCGCGGACGAGATCATAGAGAAGTTCGAACTTGGGAAGTACGTCCGCTGCGCCAAGGCCATCCAGGAGAAGTCCGCCCGCTACGCGAACGGCCGGATCCACCAGATCCGCTACTCCGTCGAGCTGAGCAAACTCCGAGGGGACAGCGACTCGGACGGCGGCGCGGACCCAGAACCGTTCTCGCTGGCCCTGCACCTGTATGCCCGCGTCGTCGCCCGCCTGATGAAGGTGGACGAGGTGGCGGCCGCGCTCGTCGTCCGGTCGCGGGTCTTCGAGGACAAGGACTACTCCGATGTCATGGGGATGTCCCTGGACAGCCTGCCTGTGGTGATATCCGCGGAGCACAACGCCCACACCTTTCTCGCGGAGACCATCGGGGCGAAGATCCGCATGCTGAACAAGAACAACATCAGCTTTCCCGATCTCGTCCACGATCTTCGTTCTCTCGTCAGGTATCGGAAGGTGCTCGCGGCGACGAAAGAGGTCATGAACCGTTCGCTCCGGCCGCCGTGCGTGTTCAACTTCGCCGGTACTTTGGAGAAGGAGTATGACGCGATCTGGGAGATGACGCTTGAGCAATTGACCGACGACCACGGCAAGTTGGACTACGCCGACTGCTATTGCGTGTCGAAGACCGGAAACGGAAGGCTGGACCTGGTCATCCTGTGCAAGTGGGTGGAGGAGCCCGACGACATCATCAGGATCCTGGACGAAGAGGTCGAACACCTGACGCGAGGTGTCGCCGTCAGTGCTGCGTCTCCGCGTATCGATGAGAAAGGTTGACCATGGCAGTAATCGAAATTGAGAACGTGACAAAGATCTTCAAATCCAGGGGTGGCCAGACCGTCGCCAACGACGACATCAGTCTTCGCGTCAACGAAGGTGACGTATTCGGCCTGTTCGGCCACAACGGAGCCGGCAAGACGACGATCGTGAACCAGATGCTGGGCTTACTGGTGCCCGATTCGGGCTCGATCGTCATTGCGGGCGAGGACATCGTGAAGAACCGCAGCCGGGGCCGCTATCTGTGCTCCGTCCAGCCACAGTCCAAGACGCCGCTCGGCGAGCTGACCCCTCGTAACGCCACGCGTCTCATGGGCAAGCTCCGCGGTGCGACCAACCGCGAGGTGGAGGAGGGCACGACGCAGCTGTTCGAGCGGCTCAACATCACGCAATGGGCCGATGTGCCGGGGAACAGGCTCTCCGGAGGCATCCTGCGGCTTACGGGCTTCTGCATGGCTGCCATCCGGCCGGGCCGGGCGGTGATTCTCGACGAGCCGACGAACGACGTGGATCCCGTGCGCCGACGTCATCTGTGGAGCGCGATCCGCGATCTGACGCGTGACGGCACCGCCGTGGTGCTGGTGACACACAGCATCGCGGAGGCTGAGAACGCGGTCGACGAAGTCGCCGTGCTGGACAAGGGCAAGGTGCTGATCCAAGGGAACGCGAGCAAGATCAAGGCAGAGACCTCCGGGAACCGGATGAAACTGAAGGCGATCGCGTCAGCGGACGAGAACACACTCGGCCGGCCGGCCTGGGCCCACAGCGTCAAGGTCGAGGACGCGGAGTTGACCCTCGTGTTCGACCGCGAGTTCGCCTCCGATGTACTGCGCTGGGCGGCGGATTGCCACGAACACGGAAAGCTCGGTGAGTACTTCATCAGCGAGGTCACGCTCGAAGACACCTACATCGAACTCGTCGGCAAGGCGGAAGCGGTTGAAGATGCAACTCGCTAATGAAGTCAAGTACGTCGTCGAACTCCAGGCCAAGAAGATGGGTAGTTACCTGGTCGTCTTCACCGTGCTCATGGTCGTCATCGCCCTGGGCGTGTGCATCGGGTTCTCCTACCTGATGGCGTCGCCGGACCAGAAGGACCTGCTGTATCTCGCCACCGGCGCCCCGACGATCGTGCTGATCCTCACCGCGCTCGTGATGTTGCCCTTCCAGAACGCCGGCGCGAAAATGGCCGGCTACATCGACTTCGTGAAGTCGCTCCCCGTCAGCCGGAAGTCGTTCCTGATCGCCGATGTCGGCATCTGGGCGTTGATTACGGTCCCGGGCATCGCGATCTCGATAGCCGTGGCGCACCTGATCTTCGAGCCCGGTTACAACGTGCCGTGGACGATCCTTCCCGTCTTCGTCCTCATGGTGGCGGCGTGCTTCGGCATCGGATACGGCTACTCCTTCCTCCTGCCGGCGGAGGCGACCATGGCGGTGTCGCAGTTGATCGGCTTCTCGGCACTGATGTTCTCGCCGATCAACTTCCCGATCGACCGCATGCCCGAATGGCTCCAGTTCGTGCATGAGCTGCTGCCCATCTACCACATGGCCGAAGTCATGAGGGCCTCGCTGGCGCACACGACGTTCGAGGCAGGGGCAGTGAGCTATGTCGTCCTGGGGGTGTGGTCGGTCCTCGGATTCTTCGGCGCCGCTCGAGCTCTCGAGAAGGCTTGAGGAGATCCCTGGTGGGTGCCATGAGGAAGATCCCGCTCGTATGCTTCCCCCATGCAGGCGCGGGCGAGCTGTATTACAGCAGGTGGAAATACGCATTCCAGGACGGAATCGATCTGCATATCGTTCGGTACCCGCTCCGCGAGCGCAAGATGAACACCCCGATGCCGACGTCCGCCTCGGAGCTGGCAAGGGAGGTCTTCACGGAGTGCCTCGACGTGTTCCGCGGACCGTATGCCATCTGGGGACACAGCATGGGAAGCATCATCGGCTACGAGGTGGCCAAGCTGTGCCAGGAGCGGCTGGACAACGCACCGCTGGTGTACTTCAGCTCCGCCTCGTCAGCACCGTGTGAGGCCCGCTTCAAGAAGGTGAAAGCCCTCGATACCGCTGAGGGCTTCAATGAAGTGCTGCTGCGTTACGGCGGGTTCAGTGAGGAACTTCTGCGGGATGCGACGTTCATGAAGTACTTCGGGCCCACCATAGAGGCCGATCTACGACTGATGGGGAGCTACGAGGACGACACCTTCGAGAAGCTACGGTGCCCCGTCGTACTCATGGAGGGGCGGGGCGACACGGTCACCACCGATGCGTGGGCGCGCTACACCGATCACCCGTTGCACGTCACGGAGTTCGACGGTGGACACTTCTTCCTGGAAGAGTACCGTGCCGAAATGGCTTCGCTGATGGGGTCCAAGATGCAGCTGCTGTGGCAGATGCACGACGCGTCGGTCGATCGAGGTGATCCCGACCACCGGCTGATGCACGAGCGACGGTGACGAGATGTCGGCGGTCGTGGCCTTTGACATCGACAGGCTGCCGGTCGTCGACATGGACCGCTTCCGGCAAGCCGTGCCGGCCGAGCGGCGAGCGCGCGCGGCAATGTTCCACTTCGTCGAGGACCAGAAGCGCTGTCTGACAGCAGGGGTCCTCTTGCGCTACGCGCTGGTCAGGAAACACGGCTTACCGGTCCGTGATCTGGCCATGGCGATAAATGAGTTCGGAAAGCCGTTCCTCCTTGAGTGCGCCGAAGTGCATTTCAACTTGGCGCACTCAGGCAACTGGGCCGTATGCGCCACGAGCACCTCAGAGATCGGGGTAGATATCGAGCACGCCGGTGCGGGCGCCGTCGACATTTCCCACCGGTTCGCGCCGGACGAGCATTCCTACGTCTCAGCGGCACCGGACGGTGAACGGCCACGACGCTTGGTCCAGATCTGGACACTCAAGGAGAGCTACGTGAAGTACCTCGGACGAGGCCTCACCGTGCCGTTGGATTCTTTCAGCGTGTCGGCGCTGGATCGACGTCCAAGAGTTCTTCGGGGCCAACTGGACACTCGCCCCTATCTCAAGCAGGTCACTCACGACAGCGACTACTACATCGCCGAATGCTGCGGGGACGACAGCAGGCTCATTGTTGAGGAGCCTACGCTGGAGGAACTTCTCGCCGTGTGCTGAAGGGGCCCGGCGGGATCAGAGGGCAGGAGCGTCAGCTGCAGCTCCGCCGTCATGCCGCCGGAGCCCACGGCCCTCCTCAGCTCACCGCGTTCCGCACCAGCGCCGCGATCCTCGCCTCACCCTCGGCGGTCAGCTCCGTCAAGGCGTACGAGGCCGGCCACATGGCGCCCTCGTCGAGGCCCGCCTTGTCGCTGAAGCCGAACGTCGCGTACCTCGCGCTGAACTTCTGCGCGCTCTGGAAGAAGCAGACGACCTTGCCGTCCTTGGCGTAGGAGGGCATCCCGTACCAGAGCTTCGGCGACAGCTCCGGCACGTTCTCCTTGATCACGGCGTGGATCCGCTCGGCCATGACACGGTCCGAATCCTGCATCTCGGCGATCTTCGCGACCACGGCGGCCTCCTCCTCCGCGGCTTTGTCGGCGCGCGACCCGCGGCGTGCGGACGCCTTGAGCTCCTGGGCGCGGGCCTTCATCGCGCCGCGCTCCTCGTCCGTGAATCCGTCGAACTTCGCAGCGGAAGCAGCGGTAGCAGTCATGGCAGGTGTCCTTACGTAGATAGGTGAGTGGGGAGCGGAGGTTGCCAAGAGAGGCCGCCGCGGCGGCTTCTCCCGGTGGCAGGTCAGCCCCAGGCTCCCGCGATCTGGCGGGTCGTGGCGTTGAGGCGGTTGAACAGGTTGGTGACACCGGTCATGAGGACGAGCGCGGCCAGCTGCTTCTCGTCGAAGTGGGTGGCGGCGGCGTCCCACACCTCGTCGCTCACCGCGTCGGCGCGGTCGGCGAGGCGCGTCGCGGCCTCGGCCAGCTCCAGTGCGGCCCGCTCCGGCTCGGTGAAGTACGGGGCCTCGCGCCAGGCGGCGACCGCCGCGAGCCGCTCGTCGCTGACGCCCGCCTTGCGGGCCGACTTGGCGCCGCCGTCGACGCAGGCGCTGCAGCCGTTGATCTGGCTGACCCGCAGGTGCACCAGCTCCAGGGTCTGTGCCTCCACCCCTCCGGAGTGCACGGCCTTGAAGAGGGCCTGGATGGCCGGCATGGCGTCGGACAGGACGACAGCGGGGTTCTGCATACGGGACTGCATCGCGGTGTGCTCCTTCTTCCGGGTCGGCCCCGTTCCCTCGGGGCGTGACTCCATATCAGCGGGAACCGCTCGCCACGACCACGGCGGTGGGACACCGTGGGACAGCTGAAACACCCTTGAGCAGCGACGACGTGGCCCGGTAGGTTTCTGGCGACACGGGACACGGGGGGTATCTGGTGGATGAGCCGCAACGCACGGCGAAGACGGATCCGCAGAACGAACTGGCGGCGCGGCTACGCCTGATCCAGGAACTGTCAGGACTCGGCGTACGGGCTCTCGCGCGCGACGCGGGCCTCAGTTCCTCGTCGCTGTCCCGCTACCTCAGCGGCCAGACCCTGCCGCCGTGGCCCGCGGTGGTGGCGCTCTGCCGTCTCGTCAAGCGCGACCCCCGCCCCCTGCGCCCCCTGTGGGAACGCTCCTCCAACCCCCTCCCCGCGCCCCCGAAGTCCAGCCGCCAGGGCAGACCGAGGCCCCGCAACGACCTGCCGCGCGACGCACCCGACTTCACCGGCCGCGAGGATCAACTCGCGGCCGTGCTCGACGCGGTGGGCAGCCACCGGGTGGTCGCCCTCGACGGCATGGCGGGGGTCGGCAAGACCTGTCTGGCGATACACGCCGCGCACCGGCTGGCCGCCGACTACCCGGACGCGCAGCTCTACGTGGATCTGCACGGGTTCACCGAGGGCCGGGAGCCGCTCGACCCCGACTCCGCGCTGCGGATGCTGCTCGGCGCGCTCGATGTGCCTTCCGAGAAGGTGCCCCGCGAGGGCGTGGAGCAACTGGCCGCCTGCTGGCGGTCCGAGCTGGCCGACCGGCGGGTCGTCGTGGTGATCGACAATGCCGCCGACGCCGACCAGGTCCGCCCGCTGCTGCCGGGCGCCGGTCCGTCCGTGGCCCTGATCACCAGCCGCAACCGGCTAATCGGCCTGGACGAGGTGCCGCCGGTTTCGCTCGACGTGCTGAGCCGACGGGAGAGCGCGGAGCTCCTTGCCCGGGCCAGCGGCGACCCGAGCGGTCCCGAGGGGCGGCTCGCCCGCGAGCCGGAGTCCGCCGCCGAGGTGCTGCGGCTGTGCGGCCACCTGCCGTTGGCGCTGCGTCTTGCCGCGGCCCGGCTGAGGCACCGGCCCGGCTGGACCGTGGGCGTCCTGGTCGAGCGGATGGCCGAGGGAGCGAGCGAGTTCGACACCGCTTTCGCCATGTCCGTACGGCAGTTGGACCGAGCCCAGGCCCGCCTGTTCCGGATGCTCGGCCTGCTGCCAGGAGGTTCCTTCGACGAGTACCTGGCGGCGTCCCTGGCGGACGTGCCGCTGAACAGCGCGCGGGCGATGCTGGAGGACCTGGTCGACGCGCACCTCGTACAGGAGTCGACGGCGGGCCGCTACCGCCTGCACGACCTGGTGCACCAGCACGCGCGACGGGCCGGGGAGGAGCAGGACTCACCGGCCGAACGGCAGCGGGCCCTCGGCCGCTTCCTCGACTACTACGTGCACGCTGCGGCGGCCGCCGATGCCGCGATGCCGTTCCTGTCCCCCGGCCGGGCACCCTCGGCGGGCCGGTCTCCGGCCGCCCTGCGCCAATTCCCGGACAAGCACGCGGCGTTCGCCTGGCTCGTCGCGGAGTACGAGAACCTGGTGGCCGCCTTCGAGACGGCGGCCGCCGTCGGTGCCGACGCGCACGTGTGCGAGCTGCCGCGTTTCCTGCGGGCGTACTTCGCGCGGCGGTGCGGCACCACGCATCTCAACGTTCTCTTCGAGCGGGCGCTGGCCGCCGCCGAGCGCCTCGGCGATCCGCTCCAACTGGCCGACGCCCACAGCGATCTGGGCTTCGCCCGCTACAACGCGGGCCGTATGGCGGAGGCCGCCGCGTCGTACGAGGCGGCGTCTCAGGCGGGGGGCCCGGGGTCGGAGGCAGAGCTGACCCTGCGGCGCGGCTACCTGAAGTGGGACGAGGGGTTCGTCGAAGAGCCCCTCGAACTCTTCCGGCAGGCAGGGAAGTTGTACGAGCAGGCCGACTGCCCGACGGGCAGGGCCGCCGCGGCGGCGTCCGAGGCCTGGGCGATGCTGCAACTGGGACACCGCGAGGAGGCGGCGCAGCGGGCCCGGGAGGTCCTGGACACCCCCCATGCGGACCCCGCGTCGCCGCCCGCGCTGACGGCCCGGATCACCCTCGGCGTGGCCATCGCCGACGAGGAGCCCGACGAGGCGTCGCAGCACCTGTATCAGGCGCTGGCGCATGCCCGCGAGGACGGGCACCTGCACAACGAGGCGTGGTGTCTCAACTGCCTGGGTGTCGCGCTCCGGCACATGGGCCGCCACGAAGAGGCGCTGGCCAGCCACCGGAAGGCGTTCGCGCTGCTCGACGAGCTCTTCGAGGAGCACTGGAAGATCCATTTCCTCAATGGCTACGCAGAGACCTGTCGCCTCGCGGGCCTGCCCGAAGAGGCTCTGCGCCTGCACCGCCAGGCTCTCGAACTCGCCCCGCGACTGGGCTTCCGCACCGAGGAAGCACTGGCCCACGAGGGCATCGCCACCATCCTCGACACAACGGACCCCACCACGGCAGCCGAACACCGCGCGGCAGGCCAGGCGGTCCTGGAGGAGCTCACCGCGTGAGGTGGCCGGACCCGCTTCCGGTGGGCGGCCGGAGCCGCCCACCGGAAGGTGCGGTCAGAAACGCACCGCGTAAGCAGCCCGTCGGCGCAAGGACTTGGTTCGCTGGGCTTCGTGGAAGCGGGCGTCCTGTTCCAGGATCTCGGTGGCCTGACGCACCTTCTCCCCGGCTCGTTCGATCGCTTCGTCGAGCGGCATCACCAGGGGCAGTTCGAAGATCTCGACGATCCTCTCCACGCGTTCACGGACACTGCCGCCCACCACGTGGTACGGGATCTCCAGCTCCTCCAGGGTCTCGATCAGCAGGTCGTCGGACATCTGGCGGAACTTCTCGGAGACCGGCCGGTGGCCGTCCGCCTTCATCTCGAACTCGACCGGCAGGTGCACATAGGCGTCGTAGATCCGCTTGGCACGCGCCTTGGCGACCGCGCCGTAGGCGTCCATGTACTGGCGGTAGAACCGCTTGACCGGGAGTCCGGCCATGTTCTTCACCGCCCGCAGGAACAGGTTCGCCCCGGGATTGATGCCGACCCGCATGCGGGCCTCGCCGTAGATCCACTCGTGGATCACGGAGCCGTCCGAGATGAACGGCCCCTCGCCCGCCTCGTGGTGGATCCGCTCCTCGAGCCGGCGTAATCCCAGCATCGTCAGTTCCATTGCGCTGAGCTCCTGGACCTGCTTGCCCGGAACGAGGTCGACGAGGATCTCCCGCGACGTCATCGCGTGCGTGCGCGGGATGCCCGTGGCCATCGACAGCGTCTCGGTGGTGGTGCTCTTGCCGCTGGAGTACGTCCCGGAGATCGCCAGGTGCAGACCGGTGTGTGAGGTGGGGGTGCGTGTGTTCCCCATGGTGTGTTCTCTTCCCGTGGTGGATGGCCCGGCCGGAGCCGGGTGTGGGTGATGTGGTCAGCCGTGGTCAGCCGCCCAGGCCCAGGCCTCCGCTGACCGGCAGGACCGCTCCCGTGACGAAGCGGCCTGATTCGCCGGTGAGGTAACGCACGGCGGCGGCGACGTCGGCCGCCTCCCCGACACGGCCGAGCGGAGTGATGGACAGCAGGTGTTCGCGGCGGTCGTCGGTGATCGCGCGGCTCATGTCCGTGTCGATCAGGCCCGGCGCGACGATGTTGACCGTGATGTTCCGCGGGCCGAGCTCCCAGGCCAGGGAGCGGGCCATGCCGAGCATCCCTGCCTTGGCTGCCGCGTAGTTGACCTGGCCGGGCGCTCCGTACGCGAACGTCATGGAGGACATCAGCACGATCCGGCCCCAGCGGGCCCGGACCATGCCGCGCACGGCACGTCGCACCGTACGGAACGCGCCGTGCAGGTTGACGTCGATGACGTCCGTGAAGTCCTGCTCGTCCATGCGCAGGAGCAGGGTGTCCCGGGTGATGCCCGCGTTGACGACGAGCACTTCGACCGGCCCGTGCACGGCCTCCGCCTCCTTGAAGGCGGCATCGATGCTCTGGGTGTCCGTCATCTCCGCGCGGACACCGAACAGTCCATCGGGCGGTGCGGTGTCCCGGTGGGTGACGGCGACCCGGTCACCGTCGGCCGCCAGGGCGGTGGCCACGGCGAGCCCTATGCCGCGGTTGCCGCCGGTGACCATGACCGAGCGACCCATCAGTGGCTCCCCGGGGTGGTGGCGTCTTGCACCCGACGAGTCCGCTGGGCCTGCCGACGGCGGAGTTCCGCCGCACGTCGGCCGGTGAGCGCCAGGTTCCGGGTGGCTGTCGTGACGATCAGGAGGCCGATCTCCCCCAGGCTGAGGTGCTCGTCCCTCACGTGCTCGTTCATCGGGATCACCTCGCCGAGCCGGTCGCCGCCACGCAGTACCGCGACGCGTCGGCGAACAGGTGCTCGACGGCTGCCGCGAGGCGGTCGGCCGTCAGGGCGTGGGGCAGCAGCCGCCGGGCGAAGCGCGGGTTCAGCGGTGATCCGCCACACGCTTCCTCGGTCATCAGCGGCGGCAGGAACGCCATCGGTGTACGGGCCAGTTCGGCGTCGGTCTGCGCGAGGAAGCGTGTCGCACGCTCCCTGTGTGCCTCGGGCAGCCAGTCGAGGAACGGCAAGCCGACCTCGACGACCTCGTCGTCCGCGGCCCCCTGGAAGCCGATGTCCCTCTGGTCCCGCAGCAGTTGACGGGGCGCGGCCCGCCACTCCTCGCGCAGCATGGGTACGCGGCATCGGGCCTCGTCCAGCAGGACGAGCAGCGGCCGTTGCCCGTCCAGGTGTTCGCGCACCTCGGTGCGCTGCTTCTCGTCCGGCCATAAGGCCGTCGGTGTCCAGTGCCTGGGTCCCATCCCGCGAGCGTGCTCTTCCCAGAGCAGGCGGGCCGGCCCTTCGAGCACGACGAGCACGTCTCCTAATCGGAGCGTGGGTGTACAGCGCATGATCTCTTTCCCCCGTTGTGTTTCTTGCGTTTCTTGCATTTCGTACGTGCCTTGTCCTTTGCGCCTGCCAGCGCGGCTACGCGGCGACGGCGGGCAGACGATGCGCCAGCCAGCAGCGGCCGTCGATCCCCGCGAAGTCGTCGACGGCCAGTTCCGCGGTGCGCCAGCGGGCGTCGCCCATGGACAGGAGCCGGGAGCTCGCGGTGCGCACGGTCGGCGTGAAGCTCTGCCCCAGGGGGCGCACCGGCGTGTCCGCGCTGATGACGAAGCGCCGCATCCAGAGCGTGTCGGTGCTGCCGCGGGACAGCCCGTCCTGTGCGTAGAGCAGGACCTGGGCCAGCTGGGCCACGCCCACGAGCGCGTCGACCAGGGAGACAGACGGCCCGTAAGCCGCTTCCGCCCCGCAGGTGTGCGCGTCCCCCCAGGTATGCGCGCCCTCGTCCGTGGCGACGACGCGCTGCAGCCCCTGGATCTCCTGCCGGTCGAGGTCGACGCGGACCTGCTCGGCGTACTGGTCGCGCTGCTTGTAGCCCACCCCGTAGTGGCGGGCTCGCGCCGGTCCGAGCGCCTGCTTCTCGTCGTCGTACGTGGCCGGGGTCCCCGCCCGGCTGCCCTGTTCGTGCACGAGTGTGCAGCGCACCTTCAGGCTCCCGACGCGGCAGTCGAACGTACTGGCCAGCGTGGCGTGTTCACCGGTCGGACCGTCGACGGCGACCAGCCTGCCGCGCACGGGAAAGTCCGCGAGGTCCTCGTGCGGCGAGCTGCCGGCCCGTACGTCCGCGCTGCGCAGCCAGATCCTGCGCCGCTCGGCGGCGCCGAGCCCAAAGGCCCGGCCGAGGTGCGTCTCCGCCAGGTTCGCGGCAAGCACCAGCGCGTCGATGCTGCTCAGATGCGGTCGCAGCTCACCGGCGCCCGATTTACGGGACCAGTCGCGCGGATAGGTGAGCGTGCCGCGGGCGGTGACCTGTGCACCCGGGTCGGCGGAGCCATCGGTGGTGATGCCCTTGAGGCCTTGGGTGACGCGTTTGTATCCGCTTCCGAAAAAGCGGGAGCTGCCGGGCCCGAGGCAACTCTCCAGAGATCCGTATACTAATTCCTTGTTGCTCATTCCCCGTTTACCTTCCCCCGTGTCGCGAGTCACGTGACCCGGACAGAAAAAACACTATCCGGCACATCAAGGGGAATGCAATTAGTCAAGGTAATCTGTGACGGCCTCCACAGATCGACCCAAAGTAAACCTCAAATAGGGATTCTTTAACTCCAGTTGCGCCGCAGAATTCGCAGAATTCCGGCGGACATCCGGAGATCACTCGCAGGCGATCACGCGCGGCCAGCGGTCGGCCAGCAGATCACCGAGCAGGGACCGCAGCCGTTCGCGATCCTGCGTGGGCACGGCGGAGAGAAAGTCCTGCTCCACGGCGTCGACGGCGCGCCCCGCGCGCTCGAGCGCCTCACGGCCGTCGTCGGTGAGGCGCAGGATGTAGCGCCTGCGGTCCGACGGGTTGCGCCGCCGCTCCACATGGCCGGCCCGCTCCATCTCGTCGATCAGGGCCACCATGGTCGTCGGATCGAGGTGGAGGAGTCTGCTCAGATCCTGCTGAGACAGGCTCAGATCACTTTCCAGCGCCGCGAGAACATAGAAATAGCGCAGGCGCATGCCCTGCGCCATGAGCGCCTTCTCCGCGTCCTCCATCAGGATCGATCCTGCTTTGTTCAGCAGATAGCCGGTCCTGCGGACGAGGGGAAAGTCGAGCCCGGCGGGTTGCGCCGGAATGGGCGTCGCCTCAGTCATCCGGGCCGCTCCCCTTTGCTGCTGACATCTCGGTGAAGGGACCGGACCAGGGGACGATGTTTCTCGGTCATGCCGCTATCTCTCGGTCATGCCGAACATCCACTGTGCCGATCGTCGATCACATCAAGAGTACTGGCGCCGACACCGGCCTCCAAGGGCCGGTGTCACGCAGGGTGCCGCGTGTGATCGGGGCGGGTAGCCCGGCCGTCTCCGACCGGGTTACCCATCTCCCCCGACCCGGTGGCTCACCCGTCTCCCCCGGCATGAACGGACTGGGCCACGACCGGCGCTTCGGCGCTCTCCCCCTCCAAGAGCCCCTGCGTCTCGGCTGCGTGCACGACAGTCCGGCTGCTCTGCACCTCCACGGTCTCGCCCCTGGCGCTTTCGTGCAGGTCACGCGTACGGATGAAGGCGAAGCCCACCACCGCACCGACGGCGGCGACGAGCGCGCACACGAACATCACATCCGTCAGCCCGTCCACAAAGGCGGCGCGGGCCGCCGCTTCGAGCGCGGGGGCCGTGCCCGAGGGCGCACGACCGACGGCTTCCGCGCCGCCGCCCGCCGCCACGGCCTCCCCGAACTCGTGCGCGGACGACCCCAGTTGCCGCCCCGCTTCGGACTGCGTGAAGAGGTCGGTCACCCTGCCCTGGAACGCCGCGCCGAATCCCGCGATGCCGATGGCGACGCCCACTTGCTGGAACGTCTCGTTGATCCCCGAGGCCATGCCCGCCTTGGACGGTTCCGCGACGGCGATGGACAGCGAGGCGCGCGGCGGATTGAAGAGACCCATGCCCAGGCCGATTCCGAACATGCTCGGCAGCAGCGCGGTCCAGGAGGTGCCCGGACCGGTGAGCGCGACCAGGAAGAGCCCGGCCGCGATGAGTGCGAGGGAGGTTCCCATCAGCAGCCTCTGCGGCACCCGGGTGGTCAGCGACCCGGAGATCGCGGCCGCCACGAAGAGCGTCCCGGTCAGCGGAAGGAACCGCAGGCCGGTCTCCCACGGCGAGTACGCGAGGACGTTCTGCACGTACGACACCAGGAGGAAGATCGCGGACATGGTCGCGGCGGCACAGAGCAGCGTCACCACCGACACCCCGTTGAACGTCCTGTTCCTGAACAACGACAGCTGGAACATGGCCCGTTCACCCCGTCGCCGCTCCACTGCACCGAACATCCCGAGCAGCAGCACAGCGACCACGAACATGCCGACGATGGGCGGGCTGCCCCAGCCTTCGGCCTCCCCTCGCAGCAGCGCCAACACCAACAGGGTCAGCGCGCCGGTGAACAGCACCATCCCCCACCAGTCCACCGCCGGGGCCGACTCCGCCCGGGACTCGCGCATCCTCAGCGCGCTCACGGCCATGGCGAGCAGCCCGACCGGCACGTTCACCAGGAAGATCCAGCGCCAGCTCAGCCCGTCGGTGAGCGCGCCGCCGATGAGCGGGCCGAAGGCGATGGACAGCCCGACCACTCCCCCGAAGATGCCGAAGGCCTTGCCCCGGTCCTTGCCCTGGTACTCCTGGCCGATCAGCGCGGGGCCGACGGCGAACAGGACCGCGCCCCCCAGCCCCTGGACCCCGCGGGCCACGGACAGGACGACGGCGTCGTTCGCCAGGCCGCAGGCGAGCGAGGCCACCAGGAACACGACGAAGCCGATGTTGAAGACGCGCTTGCGCCCCAGGCGGTCGGCCAGTGATCCGGCTGTCAGCAGCACGGCGGCGAGACCGAGGGCGTACGCGTCGAGCACCCATTGGAGCGAGGTGAAACTCGCGTCGAACGCATCCCGGATGTCGGGCAGCGCCACATTCACCACGGTCAGGTCGAGCAGCAGCATGAACGTGGCCACACACACCACGGCCAGGGTCCACCCCCGCCCGCCCACCGAAGTCGTTCGTCCGGACATCATTCCCCCGAGATCTAAATGATCTACTTCTCAAATCATCGATGTTTCCAACGATTTGAAAAGCTACGAAGGCCCCGGAAAGGTGTCAACGGAGCCTTCGGATCCCGGCCATGATCCGGCCGCAAACCGGCCGGAAACCGCTGGGGCCCTTGACCTTCACCCCAGGAACGACAACCGCACCTCGCGACGAGGGTTGTCCCGGTTGGTGTCCACCAGGCACACCGACTGCCACGTCCCCAGCTCAAGGCGGCCTCCCACCACCGGCAACGTCGCGTGCGGCGGCACCAGGGCAGGCAGGACGTGGTCGCGGCCGTGGCCGGGGCTGCCGTGACGGTGCTGCCAGCGGTCGTCGGCGGGGAGCAGGGTGTGCAGCGCGGCGAGCAAGTCGTCGTCGCTGCCCGCGCCAGTCTCCAGGATCGCCACCCCGGCGGTCGCGTGGGGCACGAAGACGTTGAGCAGACCGTCGCGGCCGGCCGCCGCCTCACTCAGGAAACCCTCGATGTCGCCGGTGAGGTCGAAGACCTTCTCGGACGACCCGGTCGTGACGTTCAGGATACGTGTGGTGAAAACATCGGACATGGGTCCATCCTCCCTCAGGGATCACCCTTTCGCTGATCTGCGGCGTCCGCCTTTCGAGACGGCATTGACCGTACGCGGACGACCTGGCTACGTTCTGCGGCATGTTGCGTTCAGCCCTGCTCACCACGCGCGGTCACATCGACCTGCTGCGGGTGGCCTCCGCCGCGTGTCGTCGCGGCTGCTGACGCCTTCTCACCTCTCTTCTTCCCTTTCGCTCTTCTCTGCCCTGATGCCTTCGCGCGGTTGATCTCCCCGCCCCGCGCGTAGGCCGTTCGGGCATCCCTCCCTCCTGCCGTGGAGCAGCCATGAGCATCAGCCATGCCCCGCCGGATTCACCGCCCGACATTTCGGGAATATCCAAGTCCGATCCCCCTGTCAAGGACGCGGGAGACGTCCGGTCGGGCGAACCGCATCTCGTTCCCATCGTCCCCTCCTCCACCCGCAGCGCCCGCGTCCCCCGCTGGCTGCGCCGCACCTCGGGCCCCCTCGCGCTTCTCGCCCTGTGGCAACTCCTCAGCTCCACCGGGGCGTTGAGCAAAGACATCCTCGCCTCGCCGGGAACCATCGCGGGCGTCGCCCGTGATCTCCTCGCCGACGGCTCGCTGACCTCCGCCATGGGGGTCTCCCTGCAACGGGTCGCGGTGGGGCTGCTGCTCGGCACCGTCGTCGGGACCTCGCTCGCGCTCATCTCCGGGCTGTTCCGCGTCGGCGAGGATCTCGTGGACGCCAGCGTGCAGATGCTGCGCACCGTGCCGTTCGTCGGGCTCATCCCGCTGTTCATCATCTGGTTCGGCATCGGCGAGGCGCCCAAGGTCGCCATCATCACGCTGGGCGTCTCGTTCCCGCTCTACCTGAACGTGTACGCGGGCATCCGCGGGGTCGACTCACAGCTCATCGAGGCCGGTGAGTCCCTCGGGCTCTCGCGGTGGGGACTCGTGCGGCACGTCATCCTGCCGGGCGCGCTGCCCGGTGCGATGACCGGGCTGCGCTACTCCCTGGGCATCGCCTGGCTCGCCCTCGTCTTCGCCGAGCAGATCAACGCGGACTCCGGGATCGGCTTCCTGATGGTCCAGGCGCGTGACTTCCTGCGGACCGACGTGATCGTCGTCTGCCTGATCGTCTACGCCTTCCTCGGCCTCATCGCCGACTTCATCGTCCGCACCCTCGAAAGGCTGCTGCTGCAATGGCGACCGACGTTCACCGGCCGGTGACCCCCAACACCCTTAGTACGGCGGCCACTTCGGCCGTACGAGTCGAAGGCCTGACCCGCTCCTTCGACGGGCGTGCCGTCATCGACCGCCTCGACCTCGACGTGCGTCCCGGCGAATTCGTGGCGCTGCTCGGACGCAGCGGCTGCGGCAAGTCGACCCTGCTGCGCATCCTCGCCGGGCTCGACCGGGACATCGAGGGCACGGTCCTCGTGCCGCGCCGCAAGGCCGTCGCGTTCCAGGCGCCCCGGCTCATGCCCTGGAAGCGGGTGTGGCGCAACGTCCTGCTCGGGCTGCCGGACAAGCCCGAACGCGGTGTCGCGGAGCGGGCGTTGGAGGAGGTCGGCCTCAAGCACCGTACGAACGCCTGGCCCAAGACGCTCTCGGGCGGCGAGGCCCAGCGCGCCTCGCTGGCCCGCGCCCTGGTGCGCGAGCCCGATCTGCTGCTGCTCGACGAGCCGTTCGGCGCCCTCGACGCGCTCACCCGCATCAAGGCCCAGCGCCTCGTCGACGAGCTGTGGCAGCGGCGCGGCTGCGCCGTCCTGCTGGTCACCCACGACGTGGAGGAAGCCGTGCTCCTCGCCGACCGGGTGCTCGTCATGGACGAGGGGGTCATCGCGTACGAGACCGAGATCGATCTGGACCGGCCGCGCGGCATCTCCGATCCGCGCTTCGGCGAACTGCGTGCCGAGCTGCTTCAGCGCCTTGGTGTCGACGCTCCCGACCACAGCGCGGAAGCCGTCGCGGCGTGAACGCCGCTCATTCCCGCCCCCTCATGACCGGCACGAACAGACCGAACAGATCAAACACATCGAAAAGCACGAACAGCCCGCCCAGAACGAACGGACTCACCATGCGACGACAGCTCGCCGCCCCCGCCCTGCTCCTCCCCCTGGCCCTGCTGCTCGCCGCCTGCTCCGGCTCCTCCTCCGCGAGCACCTCGTCCGCGGGCTCGGGTGGCGGGACCGACGGCCAGGGGTCGCTCACCCTCAACGTCGGGGACCAGAAGGGCGGTTCGGAGGCCGTGCTGCGCGCGGCCGGGGAGCTCGACGACCTGAAGTACAAGATCCGCTGGTCCACTTTCACCTCCGGGCCTCCCCTCCTGGAGGCCGTCAACGCCAAGGCCGTGGACATCGGCGCCGTCGGCAACACGCCGCCTGTCTTCGCCGCCGGAGCCGACTCGAAGATCTCCGTGGTGGCCGCGCACCACGGCACCGCCTCGGGTGAGGCGATCCTCGTCCCGAACAATTCTCCCCTGAAGGAGGCGGAGGACCTCAGGGGCAAGTCCGTCGCCGTGGCGCAGGGTTCGTCGGCTCACTACCAGCTGATCGCGTCCCTGAAGAAGGCCGGGCTCGGCATCAGGGACGTCAAGGTCAAGTATCTTCAGCCGGCTGACGCGCTGGCCGCGTACACCAGCGGCAAGGTGGACGCCTGGGCCGTCTGGGACCCGTACACCTCGCAGGTTCTGGAGAGCAAGAAGGGGCGCGTCCTGACCGACGGCGACGGTCTGGTGAATGGCCTGACCTTCCAGGTGGCGGCGCCGGGCGCGCTCAAAGATAAGAAGAAGTCCGCCGCGATCGACGACTACCTCAAGCGGCTGCGCAAGGCCCAGGACTGGGTCTACGACCACCCGGAGGCATGGGCGAAGGTCTGGGCGAAGGACACCGGCCTGCCCTACGAGGTCGCGCTCGCCGCCGTCAAGCGCAGCAACGGCACGCGCGTCCCGGTGGCCGTCGACAAGAACGTGATCGCCTCCGAGCAGGAGATCGCGGACACCTTCGCCGCCCAGAAGCTCATCCCGCGCCGCATCGACTTCGGTGACTTCGTCGACACCCGCTTCAACGGCGACCTGCCGCCCTCGACCAGCAAGCCGCGCACGTACCGCAAGGAGTCCTGACCATGACCGTCCATCTCAACTGGTTCCTGCCGACCGGCGGCGACGGCCGCACCCTCGTCGACCGGCACGCCTACACCGACGGCGGCATCAAGCGCTCCCGCGTCACGCCGGTCAGCGGGGTGCGGGCCCCCGACATCGACTACCTGATCCAGATCGCCAAGGCCGCCGAGCAGTTGGGCTTCGAGGCGGTGCTGACCCCGACCGGCACATGGTGCGAGGACGCCTGGCTCACGACGGTCGCCCTCGCCCAGCACACCGAGCGGCTCAAGTTCCTGGTGGCGTTCCGGCCCGGCGTCATCTCCCCGGTGCTCGCCGCGCAGATGGCGGCCACATATCAGCGCATCACGCGCGGACGCCTGCTCCTGAACGTCGTCACGGGCGGCGACTCGACCGAGCAGCGGCGCTTCGGCGACCATCTCGACCACGATCGACGCTATGCCCGCACGGACGAGTTCCTGTCCGTCGTACGGGGCGTGTGGGGCGGCAAGCCCTTCGACTTCCACGGCGAGCACTACGACGTGGAGGGCGGTCTCACCGCGCTGCCGCCGGACCCGCTGCCGGAGATCTTCTTCGGTGGTTCATCGGCGGCGGCAGGTCCTGTCGCGGCGCGGCACACGGATGTGTATCTCACCTGGGGCGAGCCTCCCGAGCAGGTCAAGCAGAAGATCGACTGGATTCGCGGTCTCGCCGATGAGCAGGGGCGCACGGTCCGGTTCGGGATCCGCCTGCACACCATCTCGCGCGACTCGGCCGCAGAGGCGTGGGCCACGGCGAACCGGCTCCTCGACGACCTCGACCCGGACACCATCGCCGCCGCCCAGCAGGCGCTCGGCCGCAGCGAGTCGGTCGGCCAGCAGCGAATGCTCGCGCTGCACGGCGGTTCCCGCGACGAGCTGGAGATCTCGCCGAACCTGTGGGCGGGCGTCGGTCTCGTGCGGGGCGGCGCGGGCACCGCGCTCGTCGGCAGCCACGCGGACGTCGCCGACCGGATCGAGGAGTATCACGCGCTGGGCGTCGAGCACTTCGTGCTTTCGGGCTATCCGCATCTGGAGGAGGCGTACTGGTTCGGCGAGGGCGTGATCCCGGACCTGGCGGCGCGCGGGCTGCTGCCCCGAATTCCGGCCTCCCAGCTGGCCGGGGTGCCCGCGGCGAACGGGCGTCCGGCCTCCGCTCCGGGCGGCGCCCCGCTCCTGGTGGCAGGCGGGCGCTGACCCGCGGGCCCGCGCGGGAAGATCCCGTACCCCGAGGGAGTTAGTAGAAGCGTGAACGACATCGGGGTACGGGACGCGGCGGCGCGGGATGCGTCCGCACATGCAGCGGTAGGCGACGAGGCGGCCCGCGAGGTGGACGTCGTCGTCATAGGCGCCGGGCAGGCGGGGCTCTCCAGCGCCCATCACCTGCGCAAGGCCGGTTTCGCGCCGGACCGGGACTTCGTCGTCCTGGACCACGCGCCCCGGCCTGGCGGCGCGTGGCAGTTCCGCTGGCCCTCGCTCACCTACGGGAAAGTGCATGGGATGCACTCGCTTCCCGGCATGGAACTGACGGGCGCCGACCCCGCGCGCCCCTCGTCGGAGGTCATCCAGGGGTACTTCGAGGAGTACGAGCGGCGCTTCGACCTGCGGGTGCACCGTCCCGTCGACGTCCACCGGGTGCGCGAGGGCGAGGGAGGGCGGCTGCTGGTCGAGACGTCGGCCGGGGTCTGGTCGACGCGCGCGCTGATCAACGCCACGGGGACGTGGGACCGGCCGTTCTGGCCGCGCTACCCAGGGCAGGAAACGTTCCGTGGACGGCAGTTGCACACGGCCGTCTATCCGGGGCCCGAGATGTTCAAAGGGCAGCGGGTCATCGTCGTGGGCGGCGGGGCCTCGGGCACCCAGCATCTGATGGAGATCGCCCCGTACGCCGCGGAGACCACCTGGGTCACCCGGCGCCCGCCCGTCTTCCGCGAGGGCCCCTTCGACGAGAACTGGGGGCGTTCGGCCGTCGCCATGGTCGAGGAGCGGGTGCGGCAGGGGCTCGCGCCGCAGAGCGTGGTGTCAGTGACCGGGCTGCCCGTGAACGACGCCATCCGCCGGGCCAGGGCCGATGGAGTACTCGACCGGCTGCCGATGTTCGACCGCATCACGCCGAGCGGCGTCGAGTGGGACGACGGGCGCCGTGTGGACGCCGACATCATTCTCTGGGCCACCGGATTCCGGGCGGCCATCGAACACCTCGCACCGCTGAGGCTGCGCGAGCCGGGCGGCGGCATTCGCGTCGAGGGCACCCGCGCCGCCGTCGACCCCCGTATCCATCTGGTGGGGTACGGCCCCTCGGCCAGCACGATCGGCGCGAACCGTGCGGGACGCGCGGCGGTACGTGACATCAAGCGACTGCTAGAGGACGTCCCGGTCACGGTGTGAAACCCGGGACCAGGACGTCCGGGACCTAGCCGGCCTGCTTGGCCTCGTCCTTGTTCTTGCTCTGGTTCTTGTTGAACTCCGCCACGTTCTTCTGCTGTTCCTCGAAGTTCGCGGTGAAGCGGGTGTCCCCCGGCTTCACCGTCACGAAGTACAGCCAGTTGCCCGGTGTCGGATTGATCGCCGCGCGCATCGCTTCCTCGCCGGGGTTGCCGATCGGGGTGGGGGGCAGGCCCATGCGCGTGTAGGTGTTGTACGGGCTGTTGATCTTCGTGTCGCTGTCGCGGGTGTTCAGCGTGGAGCGGTTCAGGGCGTAGTTGATCGTCGAGTCCATCTGCAGCGGCATGCCCTGCTCGAGGCGGTTGTGGATGACCCGGGCCACCTTGCCCATGTCGGCCTTGGAGCCGGCCTCGGCTTCGATCATGCTGGCGATGGTGACGGTCTGGTAGAGGTCCAGGGTGTTGCGGTCGGCGCCCGCCGTGACCTGATTGCCGCCGAACTTCTTGGCCGCCGTGTTCACCATGTACGAGAGCACGGATGCGGGGGTCGACTTCTCGTCGATGGGATACGTCGCGGGGAAGAGGTAACCCTCGGGATTGCCCCGTGCGTCGCCGGGGAGTTTGAGGTGCGCCTTGGGAAGGGCCTTCTTCGTGGTGCCCGCCGGTACCTCGAGGGCCTTGTCGACGGCCTCGTACACCTGGCTGGTGCGCCAGCCTTCCGGGATGGTCAGCGATTCGGGGCCTGCGTCGTCGTCCGGGAGCAGCAGCGGCACCGCCACGGCGGTGACCGCCACGACGGTTCCGGTCGCGATCAGGGCGATCCGGCCCCGACGCGTCAGTCGAATCGTGCCCCGGCGCGGAGTCTTGGTCTGCAGCATGCGGGCACATTATCGTGCGAATGCGGACATACCGAGCATATTTTCATGTCGCTGGCTCCAGTTGGGCGTCCCTGTGGACCAGAGCGGCGTAACGGCCGTCCTTAGCCAGGAGCTCCTCGTGCGTACCGCGCTCGGCGGTCCTGCCCGCGTCCAGGACCACGATCTGGTCGGCGCCGCGGACCGTGGAGAGCCGGTGGGCGATCGTGAGCGTCGTCCGGTCGGCGGACAGCGCGTCGATGGCGTCCTGCACGGCGTGCTCGGTGTGCGTGTCCAGGGCGCTGGTCGCCTCGTCCAGGATGAGCACGGGCGGATCGCGCAGGATCGTACGGGCGATGGCCAGGCGCTGCTTCTCGCCCCCGGAGAAGCGGTGGCCGCGCTCGCCGACGACCGTGTCGTACCCGTCGGGAAGGGACGCTATGTGGTCGTGGATCTGGGCGGCCCCGGCGGCGGCGATCAGTTCCTCGTCCGTGGCGTCGGGCTTGGCGAAGCGCAGGTTCTCGGCGACCGAGGCATGGAAGAGATACGTCTCCTGGGAGACGACGCCGACCGCGCGGGCCAGCGTGTCGAAGTCCAGGTCGCGCACGTCGACGCCGTCGATCGTGACGCGCCCGCCCGTGACGTCGTACAGCCGTGGCACCAGATAGCTGAGGGTCGACTTTCCCGAACCGGTGGGGCCCACGACGGCCAGGCTGCCGCCGGCGGGGACGGTGATGTCAATGCCGTCGAGGATCGGGCGGCTCTGGCCGTCCTCACCGTCGTAACGGAATTCGACGCCCTCGAAGCGGACTTCGCCCTTGATCGTGTCCAGGCGCACCGGGCGCTCGGGCTCGGTGATGTCGATGGGCAGGTCCAGATACTCGAAGATGCGCTGGAAGAGAGCGAGCGAGGTCTGGATCTGCACGCCGGTGGAGAGCAGGCTCACGGTGGGCCGGAACAGGCCCTGCTGGAGCGAGACGAAGGCGACGAGCGTGCCGATCGAGACCGTCGGGCCGCCCATCTGGAAGGCGAGGCCCGCGGTCCAGTAGATGACGGCGGGCATGGCGGCCATGACGATCGAGATGACGGCCATGCGCCAGCGCCCCGCCATGTTCGAGCGGACCTCCAGGTCGACGAGGCGGTCGGACTCGTCGGCGAAGGTCTTGGTGAGCGAGTCGGAGCGACCCATCGTGCGGCCGAGCAGGATGCCGCTGACGGAGAGCGACTCGGTGACCGTCGCCGCCATCGCGGCCATCTGCTTCTGCCGCTGCGTGGCGATCTTCTTGCGCTCGCGGCCGACCCTGCGGCTGATCCACACGAAGACCGGCAGCAGGAGCAGCGAGACGACCGTCAGGCGCCAGTCGAGGGCGAGCATCGCGACGATGGTGGCGATCACGCTGGTGAAATTCGAGACCAGGGAGGTGGCGGTGGAGGTGACCGTCGCCTGCATGCCGCCGATGTCGCTGGCGATGCGGGACTGGACCTCTCCGGTGCGGGTCCTGGTGAAGAAGGCGAGCGACATGCTCTGCAGCCGGCCATAGACAGCGGTGCGCAGGTCGTGCATGACGCGCTGCCCGACCGTCGTGCTGATCAGGGTCTGCAGGACGCCGAAGACGCTGGTGACGACGGCGCTGAGGATCATCCCGAGGGCGAGCAGGCTCAGCAGGCCCGTCCGTCCCTGCGGGATCGCGGTGTCGAGGATTTCCTTCAGGAGGAAGGGGGTGGCGACCGAGACCAGGGAGGCGGCGCCGACCAGCAGGCCGACGATCGCGAGGCGGGCGCGGTAGGGGCGGAAGAGGCGCAGGATGCGGCGGATCTGCCGCGGCTGTTCCTCCTGGCCGGGGGCAAGGGGCTGCGGAGTCCACTTGGGTTCGTCGTGAGGCATGGGCTCCTACGGGAGGTGGGACGGCCGCCGACAGAGATTCCGCCGACGATGACTGAGGGATCATAGCTCACTGTTACCTATGCTCACAATGTACAAGGTCCTGATAATGTTCCCGCATGAACACCCCGGACGCCGACGGCCTCCTCGCCGAACAGCTGCTGCGGCTGACCCGCAGGCTGCACCGCATCCAGAAGCGCCACCTGGTACCGATCGGCATCACCCCGGCCCAGTCACGCCTGCTGCGCACCCTCGTGCAGTACGACACCCCGCCGCGCATGGCCGACCTCGCCCAGCACCTCGAAGTGGTCCCGCGTGCCGTGACGAGCCTGGTCGACGGCCTGGAGGCCGGCGATCTCGTGCGGCGCGTCCCCGATCCCACCAACCGCCGGGTGATCCGCATCGAGCTCACGGACGCGGGCCGCAAGGCTCTCGGGGAGCTGCGCGGCGCGCGCCTGGCCGCCGCGGAGGACATCCTGGCTCCACTGGACGCCGAGCAGCGCAAGCAGCTCGGCGGCCTGCTGAACGCGCTGTTCGATGTGCGGGACGCCCCTGGCCGCTGACGCTGCCGGACGTCCGCCGCCGACCGACCGACCGTCCGACCCCGCCGAGGAGAGCTCATGCCGATCCTGGAGCCCAAGCCGGAAGCCCTGCGCCCCGTCTCGCACCCGGAGGCGCCGGCGCACGACCGGGTGCCGGACCGGCAGGCCAAGGGCACCCCCGAGCCCCTGCGCTCGGAGCTGTCCGCGCTGCTCGGCGAGGACAAGGTACTGACGAAGATCTCCGACCTCGTGCGGTACGCCTCCGACGCCAGCCCCTACCGCTTCGTGCCGCAGGTCGTGGTCGTCGCCGAGGACATCGACGACATCTCGGCCGTCCTGTCGTACGCGCACGGCAGGAGCCGCGAGGTCGTCTTCCGCGCGGCGGGCACCTCGCTCAACGGCCAGGCCCAGGGCGAGGACATCCTGGTCGACGTGCGCAAGCACTGGGCGGGCGTCGAGGTCATCGGTGACGGCGAGCAGGCCCGCATCGGCCCCGGGACGACCATCCTGCGGGCCAACGCCACACTCTCCCGGCACGGCCGTGTGCTCGGCCCCGACCCGGCGAGCGCCATCGCCTGCACGATCGGCGGGGTCGTCGCGAACAACGCCTCCGGGATGACGGCGGGCACCACCCGCAACTCGTACCGCACGGTGGCCTCACTCACCTTCGTCCTGCCGACGGGCACGGTCGTCGACACGGCGGACCCGGACGCCGACGCACAGCTCGCGCATGCCGAACCGGCCCTGTGCGAGGGCTTGTTGCAGATCAAGCGCGAGATCGAGGCGGACCAGGAACTCACGGCCCGCATCCGCGCCAAGTACGAGATCAAGAACACGAACGGCTACCGCCTGGACGCGTTCCTGGACGGTGCGACGCCCGTGCAGATCCTGCGCGGCCTGATGATCGGCTCCGAGGGCACCTTCGGGTTCATCTCGGAGGTCGTCTTCGACACGCTTCCGCTGGACCGGCGCATCACCACCGCCCTGTTGTTCTTCCCCTCCCTGCCGGCCGCCGCGGCGGCCGTCCCCCTGTTCAACGAAGCGGGCGCACTGGCCGTCGAGCTGATGGACGGCAACACCCTGCGCGCCTCGACCAGCGTCGCCGGAGTGCCCGCCGACTGGGCGCGGCTCCCGAAGTCGACTGCCGCGCTCCTGGTGGAGTTCCGCGCACCCGACGAGGCGAGGCAGGAGGCGTACGAAGCGGCGGCCGCCAAAGTCGTCGAAGGGCTCGAACTCGTCGCGCCCGTCGCCTCGGTGACCAACACCTTCACCCGCGACCCGAAGACGATCGGGGGCTACTGGAAGGCACGCAAGGCCTTCGTGACAGCGGTCGGCGGCTCTCGCCCCTCCGGGACGACACTGATCACCGAGGACTTCGCGGTGCCACCGTCGCGGCTCGCCGAAGCCTGCGGAGCCCTCCTTGAGCTACAGACACGGCACGGCTTCGACGCCGCCGTCGCGGGGCATGCCGCGCACGGCAACCTGCACTTCCTGCTCGCCTTCGACGCGGGCCTGCCCTCGGACGTGGAGCGCTATGCCGCGTTCATGGACGAGTTCTGCCGGCTTACCGTCGAGCGCTTCGACGGCTCGCTCAAGGCCGAGCACGCGACGGGGCGCAACATCGCCCCGTTCCTGGAGCTCGAATGGGGGCCGAAGGCCACGGAGTTGATGTGGCGCACCAAGCAGGTCATCGACCCGGACTGCGTGCTCGCGCCGCGCATCGTCCTGGACCGCGACCCCAAGGCCCACCTCCGCGGCCTGAAGACCATCCCCAAGGTGGAGCTGATCGCGGACCCCTGCATCGAGTGCGGCTTCTGCGAACCGACCTGCCCCAGCGAGGACTTGACCACCACCCCGCGCCAGCGCATCGTGCTGCGCCGCGAGATGATGCGCCAGGCACCCGGCTCACCGGTCGAGGACGGCCTGGTCGAGGCGTACGGGTACGACGCCGTGGACACCTGCGCCGGCGACTCCACGTGCAAGCTGGCCTGCCCGGTGGGCATCGACACCGGAGCCCTGATGAAGCACTTCCGGCACGCACGGCACTCGCCGCGCGAGGAGAGGGCGGCCGCCGTCGCCGCCAAGAACTTCAAGGCGGTCGAGGCCGCCGCGAGGCTCGCAGTGGCCGCCGCCGACCGCATCAGCGACCGGCTCCTGACCTCGGTCACGCGCGCCGCGCGCAAGGCCGTCCGCCCCGACCTGGTCCCCGAATGGCTGCCGGACATCCCGGGAGCCGCCGCCCGCAAACTGCCGCGCACGACACGCAGGGGCGCGAGCGCCGTGTACTACCCGGCGTGCGTCAACCGCATCTTCGGGAGCCCCGGTGACCGCTCCCTGCCGGAGGCGATGGTCGCCCTCGCCACCCGCGCGGGCAGGCCCGTCTGGATTCCGGACGACGTGGCGGGGACCTGCTGCGCCACGATCTGGCACTCCAAGGGCTATGACCAGGGCAACACGGTGATGGCCAATCGCATCGTCGAGGCGGCCTGGGCCTGGACGGCGGGCGGGAGGCTGCCGCTGGTGGTGGACGCCTCGTCCTGCACGCTCGGCATCGCGCACGAGGTCGTGCCCTATCTCACCGCCGAGAACCGCGAGTTGCACCGGGAGCTGACCGTCGTCGACTCCCTCGTCTGGGCCGCCGACGAGCTGCTCCCCCACCTGACCGTGCACCGCACGGTCGGCTCCGCCGTCCTGCACCCCACCTGTTCCATGAGCCATCTCAGCGACGAGGCGCAGCTCCGCGCCCTCGCCGAGGCCTGTGCGGACGAGGTGGTCGTCCCGGACGACGCGGGGTGCTGCGCCTTCGCGGGCGATCGCGGCATGCTGCACAAGGAACTGACGGAGTCGGCCACCCGCAAGGAAGCGGCCGAGGTCACCGCCCGGCCCTTCGACGCGCACCTCTCGGCGAACCGCATGTGCGAGGTGGGCATGGACCACGCCACGGGCCGCTCCTACTACTCCGTACTCCTGGAGCTGGAGCGTGCCACGCGTCCGTGAGCCCACACGCCGGATGACATAAGTCCAACTCCCTGGCCACTTCGGTCCCTTGCGCCACGCTCATCCCGCCATCAGGGTGGCATCCGTTCCAGCGCAGGCATCCAAGCCACGGAGGTCCGATGCACGACGAGCACGCCACCCCGAACCCCGACGAGTCCGCGACCCCTGAAGACTCCACGGACGGCGCCTCCCGCCGCGCCGTGCTCCGCACCGCCGGCCTCGCCGGAGCCGGGCTCGGTCTCGGCGCACTCACCGGCGGCACGGCGCACGCCGACGCCCTGCAGGCCGCGCCCGCGGGCGCGGCCACGGCCGCCGATGCGCCGCCGCGCAAGGGCAAGACCATGGTCGGCGTACCGTTCGAGCGGCGTTCGACGGTGCGGGTCGGCATCGTCGGCCTCGGCAACCGCGGCGGCAGCATGATCGACCTGTTCCTGGCGATCCCGGGAGTGAAGGTCGTCGCACTCTGCGACCCGGTCAAGGACAAGACGGCGGCCGCGGCGAAGAAGGTCACCGACGCGGGCCAGCCCGCCCCGGCGACGTACACCAAGGGCGATCACGACTTCGAGAACCTGTGCAAGCGTGGTGACATCGACTTCGTGTACGTGGCGACGCCCTGGGACTGGCACTTCGACATGGCCAAGTCGGCGATGCTGAACGGCAAGCACGTCGGCGTGGAGTGTCCGGTCGCCCTCCAGCTCGACCAGCTCTGGGATCTGGTCGACCTCTCCGAGCGGACCCGCAGACACTGCATGCAGTTGGAGAACTGCTGCTACGGCAAGAACGAGATGCGCGTCCTGCGCATGGCCCACGCGGGCAAGTTCGGTGATCTGCTGCATGGAGCGGGCGCCTACAACCACGATCTGCGCGGCCTGATGTTCGACCCGGATTACTACGAGGGCCCCTGGCGGCGCCTGTGGCACACGCGGCTGCGCGGCGACCTTTATCCCAACCACGGCTTCGGCCCGGTCTCCAACTACATGGACATCAACCGCGGCGACCGCGTCACGCACATCTCCAGCTTCGGCACGCCCGCCCTCGGTCTCGCCGAGTACCGCAAGGCGCACATGCCCGCGGGCGACCCGAGCTGGAAGGAGACGTACATCGAGAGTGACCGCACGATCAGTCTCGTCCAGACGGCGAAGGGACGGGTGATCCGCCTGGAGCACGACGTCTCGACCCCCCACCCCTACAGCCGCATCAACAGCCTCGGCGGCACGAAAGGTGTCTTTGAGGACTATCCCGAGCGCATCTACATCGAGCCGGACCACACGGACGACGAGTGGGGCGACTTCGGCAAGTACGCGGCCGAGTTCGACCACTGGCTGTGGAAGGAGCACTCCAACCCGCCGGGCGGGCACGGCGGCATGGACTACATCATGATCTTCCGTCTGATGCAGACCATGCAGCTCGGCCTCGTGCCTGACTTCGACGTCTACGACGCCGCGGTCTGGACGTCGCCCGTCCCCCTGAGCCATCTCTCGATCAAGGCGAAGGGCGCGCCGCAGGCCATCCCTGACTTCACTCGCGGGATGTGGAAGAAGGCCCGTCCGGGAGTGGACTCGGAGAAGCCGCAGGCGTAAGGGACTTGGGCCCGGCGGTGCGCGCGTCGGCACTGCCGGGCTCCGACGCCACGTCCGTCTGTTCCGGTACGAACGCGATCTCGCCGCCGAGCACCTTCTTCGCCCGTGCCGTGTCCAGTGCGCCTTCCCAGCGTGAGACCACGAAGACGGCGACGCAGTTGCCGAGCAGGTTCGTGGCGACGCGCATCGCGTCCATGATGCGGTCCACGCCGAGCAGCAGGGCGACCGCGCCGGCCGGGATGACCCCGAGCGCGGAAGCGGTCGCGGACAGCGCGAGGAACGCCGAACCGGGCACGCCCGCCATGCCCTTGCTGGTCAGCATCAGGACGAGGACGACCGTGATCTGCTGGCCCAGGCTCAGGTCCACGCCCACGGCCTGCGCGATGAACAGCGTACCGACGGACAGATAGATCGAGGCGCCGTCGAGGTTGAAGGAGTACCCCGTCGGCAGGACGAGGCCCACCGCGTCGTCGCGGCAGCCCGCCTGGCGCAGCTTCTGCATCATGCGCGGCATGACGGCCTCGCTGGAGGCCGTGCCGAGCGCGAGCAGCATCTCCTCGCGCGTGTAGCGGACGAACTTCCACAGGCTCAGGCCGGTCAGGGCCTTGAGGGCGACGGCCAGCAGGACGAGGAAGATCAGGGCCACCGCGTAACAGACGCCGATGAGTTTGCCGTACGTCGACAGGGCGCCGAGCCCGTACTCCCCCACCAAGTGCGCGGTCGCGCCGAAGACGGCGAGCGGCGCCAGTTTCATGATGAAGCCGACGATCGCGAAGACGACCTCCTGGGACTGCTCGATGGCGGGCAGGATCGCGGGGACCTTGGTGGTGCCCAGATGCAGCAGGGCGGCGCCCACCAGGCAGGACAGGACGAGGACTTGGAGCAGCGAGTTCTCCGCGAAGGCGCCGATCGCGCTGTCGGGAAGCGAGTGCAGGATGAACTCGCTGGTCGAGGGAAGTTCGCCGCCGCCGGTCTTCTCGTCGACCGCGGACGCGTCGAGCTTGGCGGGGTCGACGTTCATGCCGGTGCCGGGGCTGACGAGGTTTCCGGCGACCAGACCGACGACGAGGGCGACCGTGGTCGCGACCTCGAACCAGATGAGGGCCTTGATCCCGATGCGCCCGAAGGCCTTGAGGTCTCCGGCCTTGGTGATTCCGGCGACGACCACGCAGAAGACGAGCGGGGCGATCATCGCCTTGATGAGACGTACGAAGCCGTCGCCGAGCGGCTGGACGGCTGTCCCCGCGTCGGGCCACAGCCGGCCGACGAGGACTCCGAGCACCAACGCGCAGGCGACCTGCGCGAACAGTGAGGTTCGCAATGTGCGTGCTACGCGTCGCGACAGGGACGGTACGGACTGCGGCACGGGCACTCCTGTGGTGAGGCTTCAACCTTCTTCTGGCATGCGGAAGTTCGTTTCCGCGATGCGCCACTATGGCGGAGTGACCGCTTCCGCAAAAGACCTACGAATCACATCGGCGTAAATCTTGGATCTTGCTCCAAGACGCCGAACCGGAATGGTCCCCTCCGGGATGCGGGGTCACCTCTCCACCCCGGGGGTAGTCGCAGCCCGTCCCGGGGAGAAGTGATGTCGGACTAGTCCTTCAAGTTCGCCTTGTCGCCCATCAGCACGACCGGGTGCTGCTTCGGGTCAAGGTTCTTCAGGAGGTACCGCATGCCCTCCTTCGACAGGCTGACGCAGCCTGACGTGCCGCTGCCGTGGTCCATGTGCAGCCAGATGCTGCCGCCCTTGGACTGGCCCTGGGGGCGGGTCGGGTCGTTGGGCGGTGTGCCCTTGGCGCGGTTGTAGTCGATGGCGATGACGTAGTCGAAGTCGTGCCAGTGCGACTTGGCCCAGTAGTGCGGCGCCTGCATCGACGCGCTGCGGGTGTACGGGAGTCCGGCGCCCGGATCGGCGAGCACGCCGCCCGCGTCGGTGAGCGTGAAGACACCCACCGGGCTGCGCTTGTCGTTCTCGCGGTGGTCGGTCGTCCAGCCCTTCTTGCCGTTGTGCGCGGCCCAGCTGCGGGTCTTGTCCCATGTGGAGCCGGACTTCTCGTACAGGACGACCGTCGACTTCGCCGAGTCCACGCCCTCTCCGTAGACCGCGACGACCTGCCGGGAGCTCCCAGGGATCTTGCTCTGCAGACGCTCGCCCACGTCGGGGATGCGCTTGAGGTCGGTCGTCGGCGACGCCTCGGCTCTCTTGGCGCGGCCCGCGCCCTGGTCGTCCTTGGCCCCGGTGCCCGCCCCGCCGTCCGAACTGCCGCAGGACGTCAGAAGAACACCGCAGGCCGCGACGGCGGCCGCCGCTCGCACCGCACCGGCTATACGCATCCGTCCATGGTCGCACTCGGTTCACGCGAGCCGCGTCGGCGCCCGGCCCGGTGCCGAGAAGGGGCCGAATCTTTACTCACCGACGGAAAATCGTTTGCCTCGTGCCACCGTGCGAGGCGAACCTTTCACGGCCTGTTACCACCGTCCGTTCACGCCGGCACGCTCCGCCGAACCGACGGTTCCGTCTCTCCGACCCCGGGACGTCACACGTCATGCAGATTCGCGATCTTCCGTACACCGACCCGGGCATGCCGGATGCCCGCTCGGGCCCTCATTTCCTGCGCTGGCTCGGACGGAACCAACTCGACGGCCAGCTGAAGTCCCTCGCCTGGGGCCTGCTGCACTTCGGATCCATCGCGGTGCTGCCCTACCTGGTCGGCATCGCCGTGCAGGCCGTGGTCGACCGGTCGGGGGAGCGTCTCGCCGTCGCGGGCGCGGTGATGCTGGTGTGCGGCCTGGCCATCGCCCTGGGCGACACCATGCTGCACCGCACCGCGGTCACGAACTGGATCACCGCGGCCGCCCGTGTCCAGCAGCTCCTTGCCCGCAAGACCGCCCAGCTCGGCTCGGCGCTCACTCGGCGCGTGGCCGCCGGTGAGGTGGTCGCCGTGTCCACCGGTGACGTGGAGAAGATCGGGTGGTTCGTGGAGGCGGCCTCGCGCTTCGCGGCGGCCGCGCTCACGGTCGTCCTCGTCTGCGTGGGTTTGGTCGTGTACCAGCCCGCTCTCGGCGTCGTCGTCGCGGTGGGGGTCCCGGTGCTCGCGCTCGCCGTGCTCCCGCTGCTGCCGCGCGCCACCCGGCGGGCCGATCACCAGCGGGAGAAGGCCGGGCGCGCGACCGAACTTGCATCGGACACCGTGGCGGGTCTTCGGGTGCTGCGCGGTATCGGCGGCGAGGAGCTCTTCCTCGACCGCTACCGCCACGCCTCGCAGGAAGTGCGTACGGCCGCCGTGCGCAGCGCCCGCATGTGGGCGGCGATCTCGGCCGTGCAGGTGTTGCTTCCGGGGCTGCTCCTGATCGTGGTCGTCTGGCACGGCGTGCACCTGGCCCGCGAGGGCCGCATCACCATCGGCGAGCTGGTCACCGTCTACAGCACGGTCACGCTGCTGACCTACCCCTTGCGGCACTTCGAGGAGATCGCGATGGCCTACAGCTTCTCGCGCCCCTCGGCCAAACGAGCCGCCCGAGTGCTCTCCCTGCAGCGCACGACACACGCCGGTGACGAACCGCGTGACGAATCACATGACGACACCAGGACGCCCACGGGCGATCTCTACGACCCGGCGACCGGGCTCCTGGCGCCCTCGGGACGTCTCACCGCCGTGGTGTGCGGGGATCCGGACGAGGCGGGACGGCTCGCCGAACGCCTGGGCGGCCACGCCGCGTTCGACGACGCGGAGAAGCTGCCGTCCGTGCGGCTCGGCGGGGTATCGCTCGACGACGTGCCGCTGGCCACCGCCCGAACCGCCGTCCTCGTACAGGACAAGGACCCGGTGCTGCTCTCCGGCACGCTCCGCGGACTCCTCGACGTCCCGGCGTCGGGAGCCGTGAGCGCCGACGAGGCTCTTCAGGCCGCGCAGTGCGCCGACGTCCTGGACGCCCTCGCGCAGGCATCAGTGGACGAGGCCCCGCTGGACGCCCACGTCACCGAGCGCGGACGCTCCCTGTCGGGCGGCCAGCGGCAACGCCTCGCGCTGGCCCGCTCGCTGGTCACCGACCCCGGCGTCCTCGTGCTCGACGAGCCGACGTCCGCAGTCGACTCGCACACCGAGGCGCGGGTCGCCGACGGCGTCAAGGGGCTGCGCAAGGGCCGTACGACCGTGGTCCTCACCTCCTCACCCCTGCTCCTCGACCGGGCCGAGCGGGTCGTCTTCCTGCACGAGGGCGAGGTCGCGGCGGTGGGCGTGCACCGCGAACTGGTGCACACCGAGCCGCGCTACCGGGCGGTCGTCACACGCGAGACGGACGAGGAACGGGCGCCGAAGGCGCCGACCGACATCAAGACCGACATCGAGGAGACGGCATGATCGGCCTGGCGCCACCGGAGTACGACCCGGCGGCCCCGACCACCGCGGACACCCTGCCCGTGGGCGCGCCCGCGACGGTGGGGGCCTACGTACGCGAGCTGGTCAAGCGGCACCGCCGGGCCTTCGCCCTGCTCATCACGGTCAACACCTGCGCCGTGATCGCCTCTATGGCCGGCCCCTACTTGCTGGGTGATCTGGTCGAGAACGTCGCGGACAGCGCCCGTGACCTCCATCTGGGCCGCACCATCGGCCTCTTCGCCGTCGCTCTCGTCGTGCAGGCCCTCTTCGTCCATCAGGTGCGCCTGCGCGGCGCGATGCTCGGTGAGCGGATGCTGGCCGACCTGCGCGAGGACTTCCTCGTGCGGTCGGTCGGGCTCCCGCCCGGCGTGCTGGAGCGGGCCGGGACAGGCGACCTCCTGTCCCGGATCACCACGGACGTCGACCGGCTCGCGAACGCCATGCGGGAAGCGGTGCCTCAGCTGGCAATCGGCGTGGTGTGGGTCGCGCTGCTCATCGGCGGACTCGCCGTGACCGCGCCGCCGCTGGCACCCGCCCTCCTCGTCGCGGTACCGCTGCTCGTGGTCGGCTGCCGCTGGTACTTCAAGCGGGCACCCTCCGCCTACCGTTCGGAGGCCGCCGGGTACGCCGCTGTCGCCGCCGCTCTCGCCGAGACCATCGACGCGGGGCGGACGGTGGAAGCGCACCGGCTCGGGAAGCGCCGCGTGGACCTGTCGGAGCGTCGTATCCGTGAATGGACTGCGTGGGAACGGCACACCCTCTACCTGCGTTCCGTCCTCTTCCCGGTCATCAACTTCACCCACACCCTCGTGCTCTGCTCGGTCCTGATGATCGGCGGCGTGTTCGTCCTGCAGGGCTGGATCGGCGTCGGCCAGCTGGCCACGGGCGCCCTGATCGCGCAGATGCTCGTCGATCCGCTGGGGATCATCCTCAGGTGGTACGACGAACTGCAGGTCGCTCAGGTGTCGCTGGCCCGCCTGGTCGGCGTACGGGACATCGAACCGGACGCGGGCGACGGCTCCGTCACTCCCGAGGGACGCGACGTGCTCGCGGACGACGTGCACTTCGGCTACCGCGCGGGCGTCGACGTCCTGCGGGAGGTCTCCCTGGCCGTCGAGCCGGGCTCGCGGGTCGCCCTGGTCGGCCCCTCCGGCGCGGGCAAGTCCACGCTGGGCAGGCTGCTCGCCGGGATCTACGCACCGCGGGACGGTCATGTGACGCTGGGCGGCGCGGAGTTGTCGGCCATGCCCGCGGAGGATGTGCGGTCCCACGTCGCACTGGTCAACCAGGAGCACCACGTCTTCGTGGGTTCCCTGCGCGACAACCTCCTGCTCGCGAGGACCGGGGCACGGGACGCCGAACTGTGGGCGGCCCTCGGCGCGGTCGACGCGGACACCTGGGCGCAGGCCCTGAGCGAGGGCCTGGACACCGAGGTGGGCTCGGGCGGCTTCGCCCTCACCCCGGCGCAGGCCCAGCAGATCGCACTGGCCCGCCTGGTCCTCGCCGACCCGCACACCCTGGTCCTCGACGAGGCGACCTCACTCCTCGACCCGCGCGCGGCACGTCACCTGGAACGCTCCCTCGCGCGCGTCCTGGACGGCCGTACGGTCGTCGCCATCGCCCACCGGCTGCACACCGCGCACGACGCGGACGTCATCGCGGTGGTCGAGAACGGCCGGATCAGCGAGCTGGGCAGCCATGACGACCTGGTCGGGGCGGGCGGCGCGTACGCGGCACTGTGGCGGTCCTGGCACGGGTAGTGGGCACCCCCGCCCTACGCTCAGCTGCCCGCGGAATCAGGGCCGTTGTCGAGCACCTCGCACAGCCGGAGCGCGAACTCGTCCGGCTTGCCCGGGTATCCGGAACTGGCGTCCGTGAAGCCGCCGTGATGGCTGGGGAACACGACCGGCCGCTGCCCCAGCAGCGCGGCCGCAGCCTCCGCGGTACGCCCCGTGACCACGCCCTGCGACTCCTCCCCCACCGCGAGCACGATCCGCGTCGGCGCCGCGGCGAGCGCGCCGACGTCGAGCTGATGGCCGCTGACCGCCCAGGACCGGTCGGAGAGCAGCGGGTCGTCGCGTGAGCCGTCGTCCTGCGTCGGCAGGCCGAAGGCGGCAGGATCGGGTGTGGGCTGCGCGAAATAGGCGTCGGTGTATTCGCCCTGCCATGACGTCATGGCGATAAAGGCCGCCATACCGGCGCCCCAGCCGCTCTTGTCGTACGCCTCCAGGACACCCGCCCTGGCGCGCTCGGCGGCCCGGGCGTCGGGGAGAGCGGCGAGCAGCGGCGGCTCGTGCGCGACCAGGGTGGTCACGTCGTCGGGATACGCCGCCACCAGCGTCAGCGCGACCACGGCACCACCGCTGCTGCCGAACAGCTCGACGGGCCCGGCCCCCAGCGTGTGGATCAAGGCATGCACGTCACCGGCCTGGACCTCGGGGTCGTGGTCGTCCTTGCCATCGCTGCGGCTGCTGCGGCCGAGGCCGCGCGGGTCGTAGGTGACCACAGTGCGGTCGGGGAAACGGGCCGCCAGGGCCCCGAACCCGTCGGCGGTCATGGGCTGGCCGATCATGAACAGCGGGGGGCGCCCGTCCGCCGACGACACGAGACCGTGCACGTCGTAGGTGAGCTCGGCGCCAGGTGTCTTGAGCGTGTGTGTCGTGTGCGTCGTCATGGCCGTGTAGACCCGGCTCCCGGCCAGAACTCATCGCCGGGGCGGACCCGGATGAGAGAGCGCCCTCAGATGTAGTTCAGGGCGGCCGCCCCGCCCACTCCCCCGAGCAGCATGAAGGCCGGCATCAGGACCTTCAGCTCGATCCAGCTGCCCGCCCGGAACCGCATCAGCTTCGGCGGCCCGATGGGGTACCAGCGCTTGCGGCCGATGGGGATGGGCCACAGGATCGGGCAGCCGGAGACCGTGAGCGCGTCCCCGATGTCGTGCACCAGGGCGCCGAGCACGATCGGCAGACCCAGCCACACGTACTCCTGGCCCGGCGCGGTGAACAGCCAGTCCGCGCCGTTGCCTGGCTTGTCCAGGACTCCGGCGAGGATCCAGGCGCTCGTCGCGGCGAGCAGCCACACCAGCACATCGCTGCTTGACCCGCGCGCGGCCCGCCACAGCAGGCCCTCGATGGCGAGCACCATGTGGACGAAGAGCAGCGCGAGGACCGCCCAGCGGCCGCCGAAGACGGCGAGTGCGGAGGCGCCCGCCCCGATGAGGACGGCCCACAGCCAGGTGTGCGTGAGGGTGCGGTGCCCGCCGGCGCGGCGCGGGTCGCCCTGCTTGCGGGTCGCTTTGTAGACGGCGGCCGACAACTTGTCGACGATCTCGCACAGGCCTCGGGAGACGGGTCCGAAGGCGCGAGAGATGGTCGCCGACTTGTGGTCGAGGTCGGGTGCGAGCGCAGCCCCGGCGCAGATCAGGGCGCCGACGAGGAGGACCGGCCAGGGCATCGTGTGCCCCGCGGCTGCCGCGGCCGCTCCGACGCCGAGCCAGGCCGCTGCCCCCGACAGTGAGTGTGCCGGACCCATCATGGCTGTTGCCCGCCCCATTTCTGTTGTGCTGACGCCCCGTTGGCCACACAGCGTAGCGTTCGTGATCTTCGTACAGGCCGCCGGTTCCCGGATCGGGACAGAAGGAAGGCAAGATGGGGGTGTGACCCTTATTGATCAGCTGCCGCCGGATGCCGACCCCGATGCCCTCTTCGAAGCCTTCTCCTCGTGGGCCGAGGAGACGGGGATCACTCTCTATCCGGCTCAGGAGGAGGCGCTGATCGAGGTGGTCTCCGGAGCCAACGTGATCTTGTCCACGCCGACCGGTTCCGGAAAGAGCCTGGTCGCGGCGGGCGCGCACTTCACGGCGCTGGCCCAGGACAAGGTCACCTTCTACACGGCTCCGATCAAGGCACTCGTATCGGAGAAGTTCTTCGACCTGTGCAAGCTCTTCGGCACCGAGAACGTCGGCATGCTGACCGGCGACGCCTCCGTGAACTCCGACGCCCCGGTCATCTGCTGCACGGCCGAGGTCCTCGCGTCGATCGCGCTGCGGGACGGCAAGCACGCCGACATCGGCCAGGTCGTGATGGACGAGTTCCACTTCTACGCGGAGGGCGACCGCGGCTGGGCCTGGCAGATCCCGATCCTGGAGCTGCCGCAGGCCCAGTTCATCCTCATGTCCGCGACGCTCGGCGACGTCTCGATGTTCGAGAAGGACCTGACGCGCCGCACGGGACGCCCCACCTCCGTGGTCCGCTCCGCGACCCGCCCCGTCCCCCTGTCGTACGAGTACCGCCTGACGCCCATCACCGAGACGCTCACCGAGCTCCTGGAGACCAAGCAGGCGCCGGTCTACATCGTGCACTTCACGCAGGCACAGGCCGTCGAGCGCGCGCAGTCGCTGATGAGCATCAACATGTGCACCCGCGAGGAGAAGGACAAGATCGCCGAGTTGATCGGCAACTTCCGCTTCACCACCAAGTTCGGCCGCAACCTCTCGCGGTACGTGCGCCACGGCATCGGCGTGCACCACGCGGGCATGCTGCCCAAGTACCGGCGGCTCGTGGAGAAGCTGGCGCAGGCCGGTCTCCTGAAGGTCATCTGCGGCACGGACACGCTCGGTGTCGGCGTGAACGTCCCGATCCGTACGGTGCTTTTCACCGCCCTCACCAAGTACGACGGCACGCGCGTACGCACCCTGCGCGCCCGGGAGTTCCACCAGATCGCGGGCCGCGCGGGGCGTGCGGGCTTCGACACGGCGGGCCTGGTCGTGGCGCAGGCGCCCGAGCACGTCATCGAGAACGAGAAGGCGCTCAACAAGGCGGGCGACGACCCGAAGAAGCGCCGCAAGGTGGTGCGCAAGAAGGCCCCCGAGGGCTTCGTGGGATGGACCGAGTCCGGCTTCGAGAAGCTCATCGCCTCCGAGCCCGAGCCGCTGACCTCACGCTTCCGCGTCACGCACACCATGCTCCTGGCGGTGATCGCCCGTCCGGGCAACGCCTTCGAGGCGATGCGTCACCTCCTTGAGGACAACCACGAGCCGCGCAAGCAGCAGCTGCGGCACATCCGCCGCGCCATCGCCATCTACCGCTCGCTGCTCGACGGCGGAGTAGTGGAGAAGCTCGACGAGCCGGACGCCTCGGGCCGGATCGTGCGTCTGACGGTCGACCTCCAGCAGAACTTCGCGCTCAACCAGCCGCTGTCGACGTTCGCGCTCGCCGCCTTCGATCTGCTCGACCAGGAATCGCCTTCGTACGCCCTCGACATGGTGTCCGTCGTCGAGTCCACCCTGGACGACCCGCGCCAGATCCTCGCCGCCCAGCAGAACAAGGCGCGCGGCGAGGCCGTGGCCCTGATGAAGGCGGACGGCGTCGAGTACGAGGACCGCATGGAGCGGCTCCAGGACATCACGTACCCCAAGCCTCTGGAGGAGCTCCTCTTCCACGCCTACAACACCTACAGGACGAGCCACCCGTGGGTCGGAGACCACCCCCTCTCCCCCAAGTCCGTGATCCGCGACATGTACGAACGGGCGCTGACCTTCACGGAGTTCACCTCCTTCTACGAGCTCGCCCGCACCGAGGGCATCGTCCTTCGCTACCTCGCGAGCGCGTACAAGGCTTTTGAGCACACCATCCCGGACGACCTGAAATCCGAGGACCTGGAGGACCTCATCGCCTGGCTCGGCGAGATGGTGCGCCAGGTCGACTCCAGCCTCCTCGACGAGTGGGAGCAGCTCGCCAACCCCGAGGTGATGACCGCCGAGGAGGCCCAGGAGCGCGCCGACCAGGTCAAGCCGGTCACCGCCAACGCCCGCGCCTTCCGTGTCCTGGTCCGCAACGCGCTCTTCCGCCGCGTCGAGCTCGCCGCGCTCGACCACGTCGAGGAGCTGGGCGAGCTCGACGCCGATTCCGGCTGGGACGCGGATGCCTGGGGCGCGGCCATGGACAAGTACTGGGACGAGTACGAGGATCTCGGCACCGGTCCCGACGCGCGCGGCCCCAAGCTGCTGCTCATCGAGGAAGACCCGGAGCACGGTCTGTGGCGCGTCCGGCAGACGTTCGCCGACCCGAACGGCGACCATGACTGGGGCATCAGCGCGGAGGTCGATCTCGCGGCCTCCGACGAGGAGGGCCGCGCCGTCGTCCGCGTCACGGATGTCGGCCAACTCTGACCGCTGACCGCTGACCGCCCCGAGCTTCCCCCGGACAGGAGTCGAGGAACCTTCATGAACAACCCCGCCGACCGGCTTGTCGACGTGCTCGACCTGGAGCAGATCGAGGTCAACATCTTCCGTGGCCGCAGCCCGCAGGAGTCCCTGCAGCGGGTCTTCGGCGGGCAGGTCGCCGGGCAGGCCCTGGTGGCCGCGGGGCGCACCACCGAGGGCGAGCGCCCGGTGCACTCGCTGCACGCCTACTTCCTGCGGCCCGGCCGTCCCGGCGTACCGATCGTGTACCAGGTCGAGCGCGTGCGGGACGGGCGTTCCTTCACCACGCGCCGGGTGACCGCGGTCCAGCAGGGGCGCACCATCTTCAACCTCACGGCTTCCTTCCACCAGCCCGAGGAAGGGGCCTTCGAGCACCAGCTGCCGCCGCGCATCACGGCTCCCGACCCCGAGACGCTGCCGACGGTCGCCCAGGAGATCACCGAGCATCTGGGCGAGCTCCCCGAGCAGCTGGAGCGCATGGCCAGACGCCAGCCCTTCGACATCCGCTACGTGGACCGGCTGCGCTGGACCGCCGAAGAGATCAAGGACGCCGAGCCGCGCAGCGCGGTCTGGATGCGCGCGGTCGGCCCGCTCGGCGACGACCCGCTCGTCCACACCTGCGCACTCACGTACGCGAGCGACATGACGCTCCTGGACGCCGTCCGCATCCCGGTGGAACCCCTGTGGGGCCCGCGCGGCTTCGACATGGCCTCGCTGGACCACGCCATGTGGTTCCACCGTCCCTTCCGCGCGGACGAGTGGTTCCTGTACGACCAGGAGTCGCCGATCGCGACGGGCGGCCGCGGTCTGGCGCGCGGGCGCATCTACGACATCGAGGGCAGGCTGCTGGTCTCGGTCGTCCAGGAGGGTCTCTTCCGGCCGTACGGTGAGCGCCACATGGACGGCCGCCCCTCCACGGGAGCGTGAGCACCCACTTCAGTCCTGTTTGCTGACCGGTGATACGGCCCGGCTCTCGCCCTCGGCGTCGATGTGCGGGAGCAGCCGGTCCATCCAACGCGGCGCCCACCAGGCGGATTTGCCCAGGAGTGTCATCACCGCGGGCACAAGGAGCAGACGGACCACGGTGGCGTCGATGAGCACGCTGGCCGCGAGGCCGAGCCCCAGCATCTTCACCACGATGTTGTCGCTGATGATGAACGCGGCGAAGACGCTCACCATGATCAGCGCGGCACAGGTGATGACCCGTGCGGTGATCTCCAGGGCGTGGGCGACACTCGCCCTGGCGTCCCGGGTGCGCAGCCACGCCTCGTGGACCCGGGACAGCAGAAAGATCTCGTAGTCCATGCTCAGTCCGAAGACGATCGCGAACATCATCATCGGCACGTAGCTCTCGATCGGGACCTTCCCCGACACCCCGAGCGCCGGTCCGCCCCAGCCCCACTGGAAGACGGCCACCACGACCCCGTACGAGGCGGCGATCGACAGGACGTTGAGCACCGCGGCCTTGACCGCGACGAGCAGGCCTCGGAACACGACGAGGATGACGAGGAAGGCGAGCGCCACCACCACCGCGATGATCAGTGGCAGCTTCTTGGAGACGATCTCAAGGAAGTCGGCCTGCGCTGCGGTCGTCCCCGTGACGTAGGTGCTCGCCTTCGTCCCCGAGACCGCCTGCGGGAGCACGTCGTCGTTCAGGTTCTTGTGCAGGTCGTTGGTGCGTTCGTCCTGCGGGGCGGCCACGGAGTAGGCCGTGGAGATCAGGACGTCGCCGTCCGACGTGGCCGTGAGCGGCGTGATGGCGGCCGCGTCGGGCACGTCGGTGAAGGCCTTCTGCGCCTGGGTCTTCAGTGCCGCCCTGTCCGACTGCGCTACGTCGCTCTGGTCGATGACGAGGGTCATCGGGCCGTTCGAGCCGGGACCGAACGCGGAGGACATCAGGTCGTAGGCGCGCCGGTCGGTGAAGGACTTCGGGTCGGCGCCGTCGCCGATGTGCCCGAGCTGGATGGAGAAGACCGGGACGGACAGTACGGCGAGCACGACGGCGCCACCGACGAGGAACCACCAGGGCCGCCGCTCCACGCGCTGCGCGTAGCGATGCCAGCCGCCCTGCTCCGTGGCCCCCGGCGCGGTGCTCGTCTCGGCGATCGGGGTCCGCACCCGCAGCTTGTCGATGCGGCGCCCGATCAGGCCGAGGAGGGCGGGCACCAGGGTCAGCGCGCCGAGTACCGCCGTGACGACGGTGACCGCCGCGGCCAGGCCCAGCTTGCCGATGAACGAGATCCCGGAGACCCACAGGCCGGATAGGGCGATGATGACCGTGCATCCGGAGACCAGGACCGCCCGGCCGCTGGTCGCCGTCGCGTGCCCCGCCGCCGTGACGGGGTCCTTGGTGAGGAGGTTCTGCCGGTGGCGGGTGACCAGGAAGAGGGCGTAGTCGATCCCTACGCCGAGTCCGATCATCGTGGCCAGCGTCGGTGACACGGTGGCGAAGGTGAACGCGGCCGCGAGCAGACCCAGGCAGGCCAGGCCGCACAACACGCTGACCAGCGCCGTCACCAGAGGCAGCAGCGCGGCGAGCACGCTGCCGAATCCGATGAGCAGAACCACGATCGCCACACCGAATCCGATGGCCTCGCTCGTGCGGTCGTCCGCCTCGGGGCGGGCGAGCTCGCCCAGCGGGCCTCCGTACTCCACCTCAACACCGGCGGAACGCAGCGGCTGCACCGCCTTGTCGACGCCGTCCAGATAGGCGGCGCCGAGGGTGGAGGGCTGTATGTCGAAGCGGACGGTGATGTAGCCCGTCTTGCCGTCGGAGGACAGCGGTCCCAGGTTCGGAGTGCCGGCGGGCTGCTGCTGTGCGGGCAGCGGGCTCTGCGCGGACAGTACGTGGGGAAGCTTCTGCAGGCTGCTGACCGCCGAGCTGACCTGGTCGCTCTGGTCGCTGAGGGGCTCGGCAGCGTCGTGCAGGACGACCTGGGCGCTGTAGCCGCCGGCCGCGGGCTCGTGGGCCTTGAGTACGTCGAGGCCTTCCTGCGAGGCGGTGCCGGGCAGGGAGAAGTCGTCGGAGTACTGACCGCCGTAGGCGTGGTTCACGACCTGCAGCCCGATCAGCGCGGCAAGCCACACCACGATGACGGTCACACAGTGGCGGGCGCACCACTGCCCGATCCCATGGAGCCGTCCTCGCCGGGGCGGTGAGGCGCTCGGCCGCGACGGTGAGGCGCCCGGCCCCGGCGGTGAGGCGCTCGGCTGCGGCTCGCTCGGCCCGTGTGGCACAGACATGCTTGCTCCCGGAGGCATAGGTCACTCCGGATTCAACGCAACGTCGGCGCCCCTGGCACCCAGGGTCGGCGAAACGGGTGACGGCCCCTCGTTCCCCGCGGGAGGGGCTCTGAGGGGCCGCTTGCGCGCCGGGGCCGGGGCGCCGGCCTAGGCGGCCGGAAGCTTCACCTCACCTTGGTTGAGTACGCGCGGGTGGAAGTAGCAGGCCTGGATCTCGGCGTTGGTGTTGTTCCCCTTGAGCTGCTCCGACCAGATCATGAAGTACGACCAGCGGGTCTGGCTGTTGAGCAGTGCCGAGTTGGGGACCTTGCCCATTTCCGCGAGGGCGATCGGCTTGCTGCCCGCGATGCTCTGCAGCTGCTGGTAGTCGGAGGCGCTCGGGTAGTTCTTGTACCAGACGTCGAGCGAGGCGACGTCGACGTAGCTGTTCCCCGGGTAGTAGTTGGCCCAGCCGCCTTCCGGGTTGTCCTGGACGTTCCACACCCAGATGAGGTTGTCCAGGCCCTTGCCCGCGAGGTAGTCGTGGGTGATTTGGTAGAGCTTGGCCCCGCCGTTCGCGCCCGGACGCTTGCCCCACCAGTTCCACTGCTCGTTCATCTCGTGCAACGGCCGGAACAGCACGGGCACTCCGGCCGCCTTCAGCTGCTGCAAGTACGGGACGACCTCGTCGAGGCGACGCTTCCAGGCGTTGTTCAGCGCTGTTCCGTTGGTGACGACCTGCGAGAACTGGGCGTCGGTGATGCGCGACTTGACGCCGCCCTCGAACTCGCAGGAGCTGCCCATCGTCGGCGGACAGACATGCCAGGTAAGCGATACGAGCGAACCGTTGGCCCACTCCGTCTTCGCCTGGTCGATCACCCGCTGCCGGTTGGCGACGTCCTCGGCCCGGAACATCAGGTCCCCGCCCCACAGGCCCGGGTACTGCCCGGTGACGTCCTTGACCTGCTGGGTGTACTGGCCCGGATTGCTTGCGGGCTCCTTGTTGTGCTGGCCGGACACGATGTTCGAACCCGATACGGCACGCAGGTAATTGATCACCTGCTGCTTGGAACTGCTCGGGAACGCCTGGGCGTCGGGGGTGAGGCACAGCGCAAGGAGCGCCGCCGCGAGAAACGCGGTGATGCGTTTTCTGTGCATGGGAAAACCCCTCTGTCGGGGATGCGAGACCGGAGCGGCCCGCGGTCGACCGCACACTCTGCCCATCGGAGACAACGTTGTCTAGATGCGTGACTAATTAAGTAAACGTTCAGTAATGCGTCATGAATATGTTGATGTTCCAAGGAAAAGAAAACTGAACCGGTCTATGGACGGGGCCTGGAATTCCTGTCTAGGTTGTGCGCCAAGGTCAGCGGGCCGCGTCAGGGCCGCCCGCAACTCCCCTGAAGGACAAGGCAGATGACACGCAGAACCGCCATCGCCCTCGTCGGCACCCTTTCTCTGTTCGCCGTGGCGACCGGGTGCGGCAAGGGCGGCGATGCGAGCGCCGACGATCCCAAGCAACTGACCGTGCTCTCGCAGTATTTGAAGGCGACACCGGGCGGCAAGGTCTTCTACGACGAGGTCGACGCGTTCTCCAAGAAGTCCGGCATCAAGGTGAAGATCGTCGAGGCCGGTGAGGACCTCGACGAGTCGTACGAGACCTCGCTCGCCGCCGGCAAGGAGGCGGATGTCGTCTTCGTCAACCTCTTCGACAAGACCCTCGCCTGGACCAAGAACGACGCCACTGTCCCCGTCGACACATACCTCGACGACTGGGGACTCAGGGACAAGGCCGAACCGCAGGCGCTCAAGGAGTGGACCAACCCCGACGGCAAGGCCATGGGCTTTCCGTTCGCCGGCTTCTCCTGGCCGGTCTGGTACAACACCGCCCTGCTCAAGAACGCCGGCGTCGACGGCATCCCCTCCACCACCGACGAGTTGATCGCCGCGGCGAAGAAGCTGCGCAAAGCAGGCATCCAGCCGATGGCGGTGGGCGGCAACGACTGGAGCGGCCAGAAGCTTTTCCTGCAGATATCCCAGTCGTACGTGACAAAGCAGGCCGCGCAGAAACTCGACGCCAAGGGCGGCTACTGCGACTCGGCCGGAGCGATGAAGGGCATCAAGCTCTTCACCGAGCTGCGCGACGCGAGAGTCTTCGCCGACAAGGCCCAGGGCTTCACCTTCGACGCGATGCAGAACCAGTACTACACCGGTAAGGCCGCGATCATGTCGCAGGGTTCCTGGGCCTTCAGCGAAGTCCCGGACAAGGTCCGGGGGAACACGGAACTGGGCGGTCTGCCGCTGCCGCAGGGCGCGGCCTTCGACAAGCCGACCGTGTTCACCGGCTACACGAGCACCGGCTTCTGGATCAGCCCGAACGGCGACAAGAAGCAGGATGCGGTGAAGCAGTTCGTCAGCCACTTCTACAAGCCCGAGGTGGCCGGCCGCTTCGTCGCCGACGCCAGCATCTATCCGGCCGTCAAGCTGGATGCCAAGCACCGCAAGACCGACGACCCGTTGCTGAACAGCGCCATCAACGACATCCCGGGGACCACGACGGACGCCCAGTTGCCCGACCTGCACATCCCGGCCGCCGCGAACACCCCGCTCATCCAGGCCACCTCGCTCGCCTTCGGACCGGGCAAGGACGCCAAGCAGATCTGCGGCGCCCTCGACCAGGCGTACTCCGGAGCCCAGTGATGGCGGAAGCACTCACCCGATCCGGGCCCGCCACCGCGAAGTCGCCCTCTCAGCCGGCCTCCCCGCCGCCCGTCCGCGCCGCCGTCCGACGTCGGCGGCGCGGGCAGGGCCCCGCGCTCTTCGCGGTGCCCGCCCTGGCCTGGTACGGCGTGTTCATGCTCGGTCCGGTCGTGGCGATGTTCGTCATCAGCTTCAACGACTGGGCGAGCCTCATCTCACCGCACGAGTTCACCGGGACGGACAACTACCGGCGCATGTTCGACGACCCGGTCTTCTGGGACGCGGTGCACAACACCGGGATCCAACTGGCCGTCGCCCTGCCCCTGATGATCCCGCTCGCCTTCATGCTGGGCTACTACCTCCAGCTCAAACCGCCCGGCCACCGCACTCTGCGCGTCCTGTGCTTCACCCCCGGTCTGCTGTCGATCTCCGCCAAAGCGATGATCTTCGTGGGGATGTTCGCGCCGGACGGCGGCGTCAACGGCCTGCTGGAGTCCCTCGGCCTGGGCTCGGCGACCACTCCTTGGCTCGCCGATCCCTCGACGGCCCTGGCCACAGTGATCATCGTCGACGTGTGGGGCGGCATCGGCTACACCGCGGTTCTCTTCGCGGCCCGCCTCGCCAGCGTTCCCGAGGCCATGTACGAGGCGGCGGCCCTGGACGGAGCCGGACACTGGCGCCGGATGTGGCAGGTGGCGTATCCGATGTGCAAGGGGTTCGTGGGCGTCGCCACGATGCTGCAGTTCCTGTGGACGCTTTTCAGCTCCGCCGCGACGGTCCTGATGCTCACCAAGGGCGGCCCCGGCACCTCGTCCACCACCCTCTCCTACCTGATGTACCAACGAGCCTTCCTCCAGCAGGACGTCGGCTACAGCCAGGCCGTCGGCGTCTTCCTCTTCGTCGCCGGACTCATCGGCATGGTCGTCATCCGCCGCCTCCTGCGCCAGAACCACTAGCCGGCCCCCTGGCCGGAACCAACAAGCCCGAACGACTTGGGAAGGCTGCCCATGGCATCGCGCCGCAGCAGCGGCCTGCTGACCGGCCACATCCTGGCCTGGTTCTACGCCCTGCTCCTCATCCTGCCGCTGTACTACCTCCTCACCACCTCCCTCAAGCACAACCCCGAGGTCTTCGACCACCCCTTCGCGCTGCCCTCGCAGTGGCTCTTCGAGAACTTCACGAACGCCTGGGACCTGGCCTCGCTCGGCTCCGCCCTGGGCAACTCCGTCCTCGTCACCGCCGGCGCCGAGGCCATCACCCTGGCCCTCGCCTTCCCCGCCGCGTACGGCCTGGCCCGCAGCAGCGGACGCACCGCCGCCGTCGTGGAGAAGATCTTCGGACTCGGCTTCCTCGTCCCCGCCTTCGCCGCCCTGGTGCCGACCGTGCTGCTGGCCATCGAACTCGGCATGTTCCAGATGCAGGCGTTCCTCATCCTCTTCCTGCCCGCCACCGCCCTGCCGCTCTCAGTCATCCTGCTCACCCAGTTCATGCGCACCATCCCGCCGGAGCTGGAGGAGAGCGCCATGATGGACGGTGCCGGACGCTGGACGATCCTGTGGAAGATCTACGTCCCCATGTCGGCGCCCGGCGTGATCACCGTGGCCATCCTCAACTTCCTCGGCTTCTGGAACGAATACCTCTTCAGCCTCGTCATCCTCGGCCCGGACCCCGAACTGCGCACCGTGCAGGTCGCACTGCCCTCCCTCACCTCCGCGACGATGATCCAGTACGGCACCCTCGCCGCCGCCTGCCTGATCTCCCTCGCTCCGGTCTACGCCGTGTACATCGCCCTGCAGCGCCGCATGGAGAACGCCCTCGTGGACGGGGCCGTCAAGTCGTGACCGCACCGACCGTTCCGCACCCGGACGGGCGAGGCCCCTCACGGGATGTGCGAGACCCCTCAACTGCCTTGAATGGAGCACGGTTCATGAAGGACGTCACCACCCTTACCGAAGGCTGGACGCTGCGGCACGAGAACACCGCGATACCCGCCCAGGTCCCCGGGTGCGTCCACACCGACCTGCTGGCCGCGGGCCGGATCCCCGACCCCTTCCTCAGCCGGAACGAGCAGGAGGTCGCCTGGGTCGGCCACGCCGACTGGACCTACGTCACCGTGCTCGGCCCGCGCGACACCGCCCACGAGCGCACCGATCTGGTCTTCGACGGCCTGGATACGGTCGCCGAGATCGCGCTCGGCGACGAGACCATCGGCCGCACCCGCAACATGCATCGCGGCTATCGCTTCGATGTCACCCGTCGGCTCGCGGATGCGAGCCCGGACGCCGAGGTTCCGCTGTCGGTCCGCTTCACCTCCGCCTACACCGAGGCCCAAGCCGTGCGAACGGCCCTCGGCGAGCGCCCCAACTCCTATCCGGAGCCCTTCCAGTACATACGCAAGATGGCCTGCTCCTTCGGCTGGGACTGGGGGCCGACCCTGGTCACGGCCGGAATGTGGCGCCCCGTGCGCCTGGAGCACTGGTCGACGGCGCGGTTCGACCAGGTCCGCCCGCTGGTCACGGTCGACGGAACGACGGGCCGCGCCGAACTGCGCATCGAGGTCGAGCGCACCCGCAGCGGCCCGCTCACCGCCCGCGCCCGCATCGGTGAGCACACCGCGTCCGTCACCTTCTCCGAGGACAGCGCCACCCTTACCGTCGAGGTACCGGACGTGGCCCTCTGGTGGCCCCGGGGCTACGGCGAACAGATACTGCACGAGACCCAGCTCCAGCTCATCGACGAGGAGGGCAGGACCCTCGACCGCTGGGAGCGAAATCTCGGATTCCGCACGGTCACCCTCGACACCGAAGCCGACGAGCACGGCACCGGCTTCACCCTGGCCGTCAACGGCGAGCGCCTCTTCGCCCGCGGAGTCAACTGGATCCCGGACGACGTCTTCCCCTCCCGCGTCACCCCCGACCGCTACCGCACGCGCCTCACCCAGGCCGCCGAAGCGGGCATCGACCTCGTACGCATCTGGGGCGGCGGCATCTACGAGGCTGACGCCTTCTACGACCTCTGCGACGAACTGGGCCTCATGGTCTGGCAGGACTTCCTCTTCGCCTGCGCCGCCTACCCGGAGGAACAGCCCCTGCGCTCGGAGATCGAGGCCGAGGCCCGCGAGAACGTCACCCGGCTCATGCCACACCCCTCTCTGGTCCTGTGGAACGGCAACAACGAAAACCTCTGGGGCTTTCGCGACTGGCAGTGGGAGGAACAACTCGCCGGCGACTCCTGGGGCGAGGGCTACTACCTGGGCCTGCTCCCCCGCATCGTCGCCGAACTCGACCCCACCCGTCCTTACTGGGCCGGCAGCCCGTGGTCCGGCACCTGGGACCACCACCCGAACGACCCCGATCACGGCACGACCCACTCCTGGGAGGTGTGGAACCGCACCGACTACGCCGACTACCTCGACACGGTGCCCCGCTTCGTCGCCGAGTTCGGCTGGCAGGCACCGCCCGCCCACGCCACTCTCCGACGCGCCCTGCCCGGCGAACCCCTGCGGCCCGACTCGCCCGGCATGCTCCACCACCAGAAGGCCGAGGACGGAAACAGCAAGCTGGCACGGGGACTTGAGCATCACTTCACCCTCCCTGACGACTTCGACCGCTGGCACTACCTGACCCAGGTCAACCAAGCCCGCGCCATCGCCACCGGCATCGAGCACTGGCGCTCCCACTGGCCGCGCTGCGCGGGCACCGTCGTCTGGCAGCTCAACGACTGCTGGCCGGTCACCTCCTGGGCCGCCATCGACGGCGACGGCCGCCTCAAGCCCCTCTACCACGAGCTGCGCCGGCTCTACGCGGACCGCCTGCTCACCGTCCAGTCGCGTGACGGCCGTCTGGTCGTGGCCGCCGTCAACCAGTCGGCGACTGCCTGGGTCACCGACGTGCGGCTGCGGCGGATGACGGCGGACGGACGCACTCTGGCCCAGACGATCCTGCCGATACACGCCGCCGGGCGCTCGGTCGTGTGCGCGGAGGTCCCCGACGAGTTGCTTCCCGAGGCCGGTTCGGGCAAGGAACTCCTGATCGCCGACGCCGACGGACTGCGCGCCCTGCACCTTCCCGTGCCGGACAAGGACTTCGCGTATCCCGTTCCCTCGTACGAGGTGGACGTGGTCCGGCGCGAGGATAGGGTCGACGTCGTGGTGACTGCCCGCACGCTGCTGCGAGACCTGCTGCTGCAGGCCGACCGAATCGCGCCCACGGCCACAGCGGATCGAGGACTCGTGACGCTGCTGCCCGGTGAGAGCGTGACGATCGGTGTACGCGGCTGGAGTCCGGGCTCCGACGACGCTCGCACCCTCGCCACGGTCAAGGCGGCCCTGTTCGCGGTGGAGCCCGCATGACGGAGCAGAGACTTACCATCCGGGATGTTGCGGCTCGCGCCGGGGTCTCGCGAGCGGCCGTGTCGCTGGCGTTCAACAACAAACCAGGGGTGTCGGAGGCGACGCGCACCCGGATCATGGAGGTCGCCCGGTCGATGGGCTGGGAGCCGAACCGCTCGGCCCGGGCGCTCAACAAGCAGGGCACGGGCACGATCGGGCTCGCGATCAGCCGGCCCGCACGTCAACTCGGTCTCGAACCCTTCTACATGGAGTTCATCTCGGGCCTGGAGAGCGTCCTTTCCGAGCAGTCCAGCGCCTTGCTCCTGCGCTTGGTGAAGAGCCTGGACGAGGAGATCGAACTGCAGCGTCACTGGTGGCGGTCGGGGCAGATCGCCGGCTCCGTCCTGGTCGACTTCCGTGAGCACGACCCCCGCGTCCCCGTTCTCTCGCAACTCGGGATGCCCGTGGTCGCCGTCGCCCACCCCTCGCTGACGGGGCCGTTCACTTCGCTGTGGACCGACGACACCACGGCCGTCACCGAAGCAGTGCGCTACCTGGCGGCGTTGGGGCACCGATCCATCGCCCGGGTCGGCGGCACCGCCGAGTTGGGGCACAGCGTGATTCGCGGCACCGCGTTCACCTCGGCCATGGCCGACCTGGGGCTGCCGGAAGGCCGTCAGCTGGCCACGGACTTCTCCGGCGAGGCGGGGGCCCGAGCGACGCGTTCGCTGCTCGCCGCGGCGGAGCGGCCCACCGCGATCATCTACGACAACGACCTGATGGCCGTGGCCGGGCTGTCCGTCGCCGCCGAGATGGGCCTGCGGGTGCCCGCCGACATCTCCCTGCTTGCCTGGGACGACTCGCAGTTGTGCAAGCTGACCCACCCGACGCTCTCCGCGATGAGCCATGACATCTACGCCTTCGGGGCGGATGTGGCCCGTTCCCTCCATGAGGTCCTGTCCGGCCGGCGCGTCGCGCCTCACCAGGTGCCCACACCCACCCTCACGCCACGAGGGTCCACGGGCCCGCCACCGAAACGCCCATAGGCGACGCATCCACTTCCGGCAGAATGACATTGATGCCTCCGATCATTCGGTCAAGGCTCGGACAAGGCAGAGAGGGATGGGGATTTGACGAAGGACGGGGACCTGGCCGCGCACCGCGACCGCCTGCTCGCCGAAGCCGTCGGGCTGCGCGAGGACGGCCGTCGGGAGGAGGCCCGGGAACGACTGCTCGCCCTGTGCGAGCAGTTTCCCCTGGACGCGGAGGTGGCGTACCAGACCGCGTGGGTGCACGACACACTCGGTCTGGAGGCCGAGGCCGTGCCGCACTACGTGCGCGCGGTCGAGGAGCCGGGCCTTTCTCCCGATGACCGCCGGGGTGCGCTCCTGGGTCTGGGCAGCACCTACCGCGTCCTGGGCCGGTATGCGGAGGCCGTCGCGACCTTGGCGGACGCGGCAGCCGAATTCCCGGACGACTCCGCCCTCAAGACCTTCCTGGCCATGGCTCTCTACAACACCGGCCGGGCACACGACGCGATGGAGATCCTGCTGACCCTGCTCGCCTCCACGAGCCAGGACCCGGACATCGCCACATACCGCCCCGCGATCGAGCACTACGCCAAGGACCTCGACGCCACCACGTAGCGGCGCGATCCGCACGGGGGGAGCTGCCTTCACCTGCGGGAGTCGCCCTCCCCCGCGGCTGTGGCTACGCTCCCCTGCGGCGCATCCACTTCAGCAGGCCTCGTGGCTCCGACGCCCGCCCGCGCCTGCCTTCCTCGGGCAGCGTGGCGGGCGGAGCCTCGGGCTGTGGCGCGGGGTGCGGCGCGGGGTTGTTCGGGCTCGGCCCGGCAGCGTGCTCTGGTCGAGGGCCAGGGACGACACCGGCCGCCGCATCGGGCGTCGGCTTCGGCGCGGGCCGCGGCGCCGGACGCAGGCCCCGAGCCTGGGAGAGACCAATCGTGAGGTTGGCCCGCAGCCAACGGATCTCGTCCGGATGGTCCGCAGTCATGATCTTGCAGATGATCCGTCCCGCCGGCGACTCCGGCACGCTCTGGCCGAGGGGGTCAGGCATGAGCCTTCGTACGTAGGCGCGTTCGTAGGGATCGCGGATGATTTCCGCGATCTGGACCGGGTCGAGCAGCGAGGCCACGGCTGCGGCGCGCTCCCAGGGGTCGTCCGTCTGACGGAGCAGTGCTCCCGCGTGGCGGCCCCGCCAGTTCCGTGCCCGCAGGTCGACGCCCGCCTCCAGTTGAGCGCGGATCGTCCCGGGGGCTCGGCCGGTGAGCAGGCTTGCGTTGACCTCGGATTCGGCGAAGTGCTTCAGCTCTTCTGCCAGATACAGCCAGACCACCGCTCGATAGCGATTCAGGTAGAACTTCACCGGGGTGACGAAGCCCGCCCGTGTGAGCCGCGTGAACCGGGCCGTGGAGATGCCCATGAGAGACGCGCCCTCAGTGGTGCCCACGGCTCTGATGCGTTCGAGCCACGCCTCCGGGAAGCCGTCCCCGGCACGGACGCGCTCGATCTCCTCGCATGTGACCCGGCGCCGCCCACCGGCCGTGTCGGCGACGGTGCGGACGCGTCCCAGCATCACGGCGAGCTCGAACTCGCCGCGTTTCACCCCCAGTTCTCGTGCTGCTCGGCTCTGCGCGACCGAGGTCTGCGCTGCCGTGGCGGCGGTTTCGGCGGCTTCCTGCGTGATCGTGTGACCTGTCATGGTGGTTCTCCCCCGTGAGGCGTCTTTGCTCTCGGGAAAACCGTAGCGCGATCACCGCAATCCGCGCCGAGCCTGTGGATAACTCTCGGCGCGGCGACGTTTCAGCAGGTCAGGTGGGATATCAGAGGTCAACGATCGGTGTTCGCTCCGGCTGCCGGGCGCCTACGCCGAGGTGCTCGCCGACACGGTTGACGAGGAGTGTCATCTCGTACGCGACCTGGCCGATGTCCGCCTCCGCCGAGCTGAGGACGCACAGGCAACTGCCGTCGCCGGCCGCCGTCACGAACAGCACCGCGTCGTCGAACTCGATCATCGTCTGGCGCACGCTGCCCGCGCGGAAGTGCCGCCCCGAGCCCTTGGCCAAGCTGTGCAGACCCGACGAGACCGCAGCCAGATGTTCCGCGTCCTCGCGCTTGAGTTCCGAGCTCGCGCCGGTCACCAGACCGTCGTTGGACAGCACCAGCGCGTGCCGTACGTGCTCCATGCGCTTGGTCAAGTCATCGAGCAGCCAACCTAGGCCCGTGTTCTGCACCATGTTCCCGTCTCCCCGCCTTCTGTTCCCCCTGGCCGGAGGAACTGACCTGCCAGCCTTCCCCACCATCGGCCCTCCGGCAAGCATGATGAGGACATGGCACAGAAGATGACCGAGGACCAGTGGCGGGCTTTCGTATCGCAGGGCACCCGTACCGGCAAGCTGTCGACGGTCCGGGCGGACGGCAGCCCCCATATCGCACCGATCTGGTTCTTGTTGGACGGGGACGAGTTGGTGTTCAACACCGGGGCACAGACCGTCAAGGGGCGGAATCTGGCGCGAGACGGGCGTGTCGCTGTTTGTGTGGACGACGACAAGCCTCCCTTCACGTTCGTGATCCTGCAGGGACAGGCGCGGCTGAGCGACGATCCCGACGAGGTGCGGCACTGGGCCGGCCGGCTCGGCGCCCGCTACATGGGCGAGGGGCGCGCCGAGGAGTTCGGCGAGCGCAATGGCGTGCTCGGTGAGCTGCTCGTGCGCGTCAAGATCGACAAGGTGATCGCGCAGGGCGCGGTCGCCGACTGACGTCCTCTCGGCGCCCGACCTCAGCCCACCGTGTCGAGCAGCCGGGCGGTATGCATCCGCCCGGCGTACTCGACCAGGCGTATCAGCACCTCCTTCCCCGAATCGCGGTCCCGTGCGTCGCACAGCACCACGGGGGTGCCGCGGTCGAGGTCCAGGGCCCGTGACACTTCGTGCGCACCGTACGTACGCGCGGCCGCGAAGCAGTTGACGGCCACCACGAACGGGATGTGCCGGTGCTCGAAGTAGTCGACGGCGGGGAAGCAGTCCTCGAGCCGCCGGGTGTCCGCGAGGACGACGGCTCCGAGCGCGCCCTGGGACAACTCGTCCCACAGGAACCAGAAACGGTCCTGCCCCGGCGTACCGAAGAGGTACAGCGACAGGCCGGACCTGATGGTGATGCGGCCGAAGTCCATGGCGACGGTCGTCGTGGTCTTGCGGTCGACTCCGCCGGTGTCGTCCACCGACTGGCCCGCCTCGCTGAGGAGTTCCTCGGTGCGCAGCGGGCGGATCTCGCTGACCGCGCCGACCAGGGTGGTCTTGCCCACCCCGAAGCCGCCCGCGACCAGAATCTTCAACGCCATGGCGGTCGTGTCGCCGCCGTCGGCGTCAGAGTGCTCGGAGCCCATCGATCACCTCTCGCAGGATCTTCTCGTCGGGTAGCTGTGCGGGTGGCACGGGTCGGTTCACCTTCACGCAGCCCATTTCCAGCAGGTCGCCGAGCAGCACCCTGACCACGCCCACGGGCAGATCGGCGTCGGCCGCCAGTTCGGCCACCGACTGGGTCTCGGTGCGGCACAGTTCGATGAGCGACCGGTGTTCCGGGCCGAGCGCGGTGTCGTCCCCGGGGCTCGGAGCGTTCGCGTCCAGGGCGACGAGTGCGATCAGGTCGAAGCGCACTCCGCTGGGGCCCGGTTGGGTCCGCCCGCCGGTCATCGCGTAGGGACGGACAAGTGGTCCGGCCTCGTTGTCGTACCACTGGCTGCCCGCGTCGCGCGGGGCGGCGCTCTTGTCCTCGGTCATCCGCGTCGGCCGCCCTGTGTCATCCGACGGCCGGCGGCTGCGCCGCGAAGCGCGGAGGGGTGTGCAGATGCTCGCCGACGCGTTTGACCAGGCGCGCCATCTCGTAGGCGACGAGGCCGATGTCGGCGGTCACGGAGCTGAGTACGGCGAGGCACGAGCCGTCGCCCGCCGCTGCCACGAAGAGGAAGCCGTCGTCCATCTCCACCATGGTCTGACGCACTCCCCCGGCTCCGAAGTGCCGGCCCGCGCCTTTGGCGAGGCTGTGGAACCCGGAGGCGACGGCGGCGAGGTGTTCGGCGTCCTCGCGGGTGAGGGCGGTCGAGGCGCCGACGGCGAGTCCGTCGTTGGAGAGCACCACGGCGTGCCGTACCTCTCCGACGCGCAGCACCAAGTCATCGAGCAGCCAGTCGAGTTCGCCGGTCCTGCCGGCGGTGATGCTCTGATCCTGGATCATCTGTGATCTCCTTCGGTGCTGTCACTGGCCGGGGCGGGCCCTGGCATGTCGGGGACCGCGCCGACGATGCCGGGCCTGCGGCCGCCGCCGCGGGCCCAGCCGTCGCGGTAGGCGGACATGCGGTCCCGTACGTCTTCGGGGCTGCGTTCGGTGTCCTCGCGGACGCTCACGGATCCGGCGGCCACGTCGCGCGGGCGTTCGCGCAACTGGGGGGCCAGGCTGGCCTGGCGTACCCGGCGCGGGAGATCGTCCGAAGGCTCCGGGGCTGCCTCGGGTTCCGTTGCCGGCGGCTTGTGGGGGCGCAGGGCCGTCACGCCCGGGGGTGTCGCCGTCGAAGATTGCGTCGAGGGGGCCAGGGCGGGGCGGGCGGCCGGGGCCGGCACGGAGTTGCCGTTCAGCGGGGCGGCGTCGGGCACGCGTGCGTGCGCGTTCAGTTCGCGGTCACGTTCCATGGTGTGGTCTCCGGGACTCTCCGGCGTGGTGCTCTGCAATAGTGCGGTGGGCAGGAGAACGACCGCGGTGGTGCCGCCGTACGGTGACGTGCGCAGGTGCACTTTGATCCCGTGTCGCGCGGCGAGCCTGCTGACGACGAAGAGCCCCAGTTGGTCGCTGTCGAAGAGATCGAGCGCTTCGGACTGCTCGATGCGGCGGTTGGCCTCTGCCAGGGCCTCCGCGCCCATGCCCAGACCACGGTCCTCGATCTCCAGGGCGTAGCCGTTGCCGACCGGTTCGCCGTTGACGCGCACCTTGGTGTGGGGCGGCGAGAACTGAGCGGCGTTCTCGACGAGTTCGGCCAGGAGATGGGTGAGGTCGGCGACGGCCGTCCCGAGGACCGCAGCGGCGGGCAGCTGTCGTACCTCCACGCGCGCGTAGTCCTCGACTTCGGAGACGGCCGCTCGGACCACGTTCGTCAAGGACACGGGCAGGCGCCAGGCGCGCCCCGGCGCGGCCCCGGAGAGGATGATCAGGCTCTCGGCATGTCGCCTCATACGGGTGGTGAGGTGGTCGAGCCGGAAGAGGTCGCTGAGTTCGTTCGGGTCGTCCGCCCTGCGCTCCATGCCGTCGAGGAGGCTGAGCTGGCGGTGGACGAGAACCTGGCTCCTGCGGGCGAGGTTGACGAAGACGCCCGAGATGCCGCTGGCGAGTTCGGCGCGCTCGATGGCGGCGTGCAGGGCCGCCCGGTGCACCGTGCCGAGCGCTTCGTAGACCTGTCCCGTCTCATCCTCGGCGGGCGGTCCCGGGGGTGCTTCGGCGTGAATGTCGATCTCCTCGCCGGCGCGCAGCCTCCGCATGGCGTGCGGGAGTTTGTGGCGGGCGATCTCCAGGGCGCCGTTGCGCAGGCTCACCAGCTCGACGACCAGGCCACGCCCGATGCGTACGGAGATGACCAGTGAGGTGGCGACGGCCACGAGCCCGAGCAGCACGGCGGCACCTGCCGGGGTGAGCAGCCCGCGGGTCAGGGGGTCGGCCCGGCCCGCGGCGTCGCGGTTGGCGCCCGCGTCGATCGCGCGCAGCTCGTCGCGTACCACCGCGTGGGAGTTGTCCCACTTGGCGGCCGATGCCGCGTCGGCGGCTTTGCGGCCCGGTGGTGCGAGGAGCACCTTGTCCTCGACGGCCCGCACGTCGGCGTACGCGCTCCCCTCCGCGAGGTCCTGCCAGGCTGCTCGTTCGGACCCGCGCAGATCCACGACCGCTGCCTCGGTCAGGGTGCGCCGGGTGTCGACGGCTCCGGTGAACTGCCGCAGTCGCTCTCCGTCGAGGGAGCCGTCGAGCCGGGCGCTGGACAGGACGACGTCCTCGCGGGCCAGCATCTCGGCGGCCCGGGCGAATTCGAGCAGCACGCGCGCGTCGGAGCCGAGTTCGGCGTCCTGGACGCCGGTGAGTGCGCCGCCCACCCCGAAGGCGGCCGAGATGGTCTTCGTGTACTGACCGTAGGTCGCGTCCCAGCCCGTGCGCCCGTCGATCACATCGGCCCGCAAGGCGTTCAGGTCATCGGCGGCGGTGACGAAGGATGCGAGCCTGGTCGCCACGCCGGTGGGCAGACCGGCGCCGTCGGCGACCGTCCGGCCCCCACCGCGGCGCAGCTTCCCAATGGCACGGTCCGTGCGCTCCGCCCGCCTGTCGAGTTCGCTGCCGCCGTCGGGTGCGGGCCGGGTCGCGTAGCGCACCGCTGCCGCGCGCTCCGCCTGCAGTGCGGTGATGGCCGCGTCGACAGGACCGCGCACCTCTGTGTCGACGCGCTGCAACTGCCGCAGGTGCGCCACGTCTTGAGCCGTGCTGACCGTGGCGTACCCCCACAGTCCGATCAGGGAGACGACCGGCACCATCAGCAGGCAGACGATCTTGGCTCGTACGGTGCGAGGGCGTGGCCACCACGAACGGTCACGCGACGCCGGGACCGTCGCCGGACCGGACTCCAAGGGGACTTCCGAGTCGGGCCGTTCGTCGGCGGGCGGCCCTGCGTGCGCACGTCGACCGCGTGCCGGGGCGCCGGTCGACGGCGGCACTGTGCCGTCAGCCGGGTCAGGGGTCCTGCGGGGTGTAGGCATGGCCTCCTCGCTCGGAGAGATTTCGGGGTGTGTCCGCCCGTCCGTGACCGGCCCGGATGCGCCGCTATCCGGCGGCACCCTCCACCGGCCGCTGGGCCGCCACGGAGGCCTCGCGCTCCCCTGAGGTCGGGGAGAGCGCGACGAACGCCGAGGTCAGGAAGAGATAGGACCCGAGGCCGACCGCCAGGGGGAAGATGAAGTGCATGGTCGTCGCACCCGCCAGTGCGGCACCGGATTCGGTGACCCGCACGCTCACGGCCCACATGCCGGTGTAGTGCATGCTGCTCACCGCGCCGCCCATGACAAGTGACGCCACGGCGACGGCGAGAGGTGACTTGATGTTGAGCGCCGCCCACAGGGCCGCGGTCGCGGCGACGACGGCGATGACCACGGAGAGTCCGACCAGCACAGGGTCGTAGCGCACGTTGCCGTGCAACCGCAGCGCGGCCATGCCCAGGTAGTGCATGGACGCCACACCGAGCCCGGTGGTGAGCCCGCCGATCGCGAGCGCGCGTCCCCGGTTACGGCCGTAGCCGACGGCGAAGACCCCGACACCGACGACGACCATCGCCACGACGAGGCTGAGGATGGTCAGGGGCACGTGGTAGTGGATCTGCGTGCCGGTGACGCCGAAGCCGAGCATGGCCACGAAGTGCATCGTCCAGATGCCCGCGCCGATGGCGGAGGCCGCGGTGATGAGCCAGTTGCGGCGCGAAGTACCCGTGGCACCGAGCGCACGGACGGTGCAGCGCAGCCCGAGAGCGGCGCCGATACAGGCCATCGCGTACGACAGCACGGGGGTCAGCCAGCCGAAGGTGGCGTGGTCCAGGTGTCCCATGGCTCCGGGACGCTAGTCCGAACAGGGGCGCACAACGGGGGCGCAGTTCGAAAGGTGTTGGAATATGACTGAGAGAGGGTCCTGAACGATCGCGTGACGCTCGAACATGTGCCCCCGACGCGCATGCCGGTCGTTGAGCAATCATGGCCACATGAGCGATGACCACACGCGTGTCCGTGACTTCTTCTCCGCCCGAGCGGCCGACTGGGACAGCCGCTTCCCCGACGACGGCCCCGCCTATCGGGCCGCCGCGACCGAGCTCGGCCTGCGCCCCGGCGGCCGTGTCCTCGACGCCGGGTGCGGCACCGGACGCGCCCTGCCCGCCCTCAGGGAGGCCGTGGGGCCCTCCGGAGTCGTGCTCGGGGCCGATCTGACTCCCGCCATGCTGGAGGCCGCAACGCGGGCGGGCAGGGACCGCGAAGGGCAACTCCTGCTCGCGGACGTGTCCCGGCTCCCGGTGCGCGACGCGTCGCTCGATGCCGTGTTCGGCGCGGGCTTGATCTCTCATTTTGCCGATCCGGCCGAGAACCTGCGGGAGTTGAGGCGTGTCGTGCGTCCCGGAGGGGTCCTCGCCCTTTTCCATCCCATCGGCCGGGCGGCGCTCGCGGCGCGGCAGGGCCGCCAGATCACGCAGGACGATCTGCGTGCCGAGTCGAACCTCCGCCCGTTGCTCGCCGGTGCCGGGTGGCGGATGACCTCCTACGTCGACGAGGACGCGCGGTTTCTCGCCCTGGCCGTACGAGAGGACTAGGACCGAAGCGCCGGAGTATCACCGGAGTCCGGCGACGGCCGATGCGAAGACCTCCGGGTTGTCGAACATGACGTTGTGCCCCGCATTCGGCACGGTCACGACCGTCACCCCGGAAACCATCAGCTCCTTGGCCCCCGGGAGCTCCCCGCTCCGCGCGCCCTGCAAGAAGACACGCTCGACGGGCAGTTCCGTGAGCATCGCGCGCATCGTCGGCTGCGTTCCCCTCACCAGGCCCCTCGCACTGCGGTGCAGGGCGAGGGGGTCGGCCAGCCTCATGGTCGCTGCCCACAGGGGGCCGGACTTGTCGAGCACGCGCGCGTGGCCGTAGGCGACGTAATCCTCCTCCTCGTACGCCGCGATGCTGCTGCTGCCCGCCGTCACGGCCGGATTGGGGTCGAGGTTCGCCTCGGTGAGCACCAGCCGGGACACCAGGTCGTCGCGTCGGTGCGCGCGCACGATGGCGACGGAGCCGCCCATGCTGTGCGCGACGATCTCCGCACCGGTCACCTCGGCCGCGTCCAGCACCGCGGCCAAGGCGTCCGCGTGATCCTCCAGGGAGTACCCGAAATCCGCCGGGCGGTCGCTGATGCCATGGCCCGGCAGATCCACGAAGAGTGACCGGCGTCCGCTCAGCTCGGCTCTGGCCGCGATGTGAGCGTGGTAGACCGACGACGCCGCGCCGAGCCCGTGCACGAACACCCGGGCCGGGTCAGATCCCTCGCTCTCCGTCCAGCGGACACAGCTGCCCTGCGCGTCGAACCGTGCCTGTCGCATCGCCACTCCCTGGCTCGTCCACTCCTACTCCGGGAGGACAATACATCGCTACCGATGTATTACGCATAGGAGGTACAACGATGGTGCGGCAGAATGCACGGCATGCTCGAACTGGCCATCCTCGGATTCCTCTACGAAGCGCCCCTGCACGGCTATGAGCTGCGCAAGCGCATCACCGCCCTGACCGGGCACGTGCGACCGGTCGCGGAGAGCACGCTGTACCCCGCCATCAAACGGCTGGAGAAGGCGGGACTGCTGGCCCGCGAGACGCAGCCCGGCTCCGTGGCGGCCCCCCGCCATGTCCTGGACCTCACCGCGGAAGGCAGGAGCGAGCTGCACCGCAGGCTCACGCAGCCGCAGCAGACCGACATCACCGACGAAAACCGGTGGTTCACGGTCCTCGCCTTTCTTCGCCACGTCGACGACAAGGCGGCGCAGGCGGCGGTCCTCGAGCGCCGCCTGGCCTTCCTCGAGGAGCCGGCCAGCTTCTTCTACGACGGCGAGCTCCCGCTGCGCGCCGAGGATCTGGACGATCCGTTCCGACGCGGGATCCTCACCATCGCCCGCGCGACGAGCCGTGCCGAACTCGCATGGCTGCGCACGACGTTGGGCTCACTGCGCTGAGGTGGCCTCCGACCCGCCGCTGTGCGGCACCGGACAGCCTCGGACGCCGGGTACGGGGAAAGTGCCGAGCTCACCGACCCGGTACCCCTGCGGGTAACCCTTGATCTCCCAGTTCTGCCGGGCGTAATGCGGTGCGGTGCGGGGCGGCATCAGGCGCACGGCCCGGCCGCGCAATCGCACCGCGCGCCTGACCAGCGAGCGGGCGGCGGAGCTCGGCGGTTCGTAGCGGAAGGCGCGCAGGAGGGGCTCGTCGAGCAGGGCGACGGTCGAGGCGCGCAACAAGGGCGCCAGAGGGCGCGGGTACCAGGAGGCCATGAGGTCGAGGGTCGCGTCGGAGACCTTGCGTGCGCCCTCGTCCCACGCGAAGTGCGCCTCTTCGTAGGCATCCAGACACTTCTCGAAGGCTTCGTAGGAGTCCGGGATGTCCTGGATCCCCATGTGCCGCCCCAAGGTGCGGTAGTAGACGGCAGCCGCGGTCGTCTCGTGGCGCGAGAGCTTGCGCCAGCCGTAGGCGTCGATCCAGCGCTTGGGCATCACCACGAACGTGCACAGCACGTAGCGCATGTCTTCATTGCTTATGTCGTAGCTACGGTGCATCTGGTTGATGCGACGGAGAGCGGTGCGGCCCTCGTCCGTGCCGAAGCCGTGCTCCATGACGGTGTCCAGGAGCAGCGCCGTGTCGTCGTACCGCTTCTGCGTACGGTCCGTCAGTTCCGCGGTCTCGGCGAGGAGGCGGCCGATGCTGGGCACGGCATAGGTGCGGTACAGCGCGAGCTCGAGAGCGCGGGTGTAGTCCCAAGGGAACTCGTACGTCGCGGTGAGCCGGTAGATCGTCAGGGCGTCTTTCTCCGGATCGAGACGCCGAATCTCCTTGAGCCGGTCATAGCGCTTCACCGCACGGCCCCCCTTCTGTCGTCGGAGCTCCAACTCTACGTTGGAGTAACGCAGATGATTGATCATCAGCGACAACCACAACCGGGGGAAGGCGGCCCACATGTTCGACAAGCTCCGCAATTGGTGGCGCACGGACGAAGGTGTGCGCGGCAAGGAGGAGCGGCGCCGCCCGCACAACCTCTTCGAGGCGGCTGCCGTATACGTGGCCGCGTCCGCCGACGACGATCAGGACCGCGCGGACGAAGCCGCGGGCTGGGTGTCACCGGAGGCCCTGTCCTTCGGGGTCAGCGAACTCGCCTGCCGGGCGGTCATCGCCCTCGCCCGGGAGCGCGACGAGTCGCCGGCGGTCGTGGCGCGTACTCTCCTCGGCCTGCCTGCCGCCTGACATCCGTGTGCGTGGGATCGGGGCAGGCCAGTGCCTCATGGAGGGGGGTGCCTGTCTCGGCCGCGTGCGCGAGGCGCTCTCGGACCTCGCGCGGGGTGCGAGGGCGATAGCCGGGGCCGTCGCCGCAGCAGCCCTGCCGGAAGCGGAGTCCGGACAGCAGGACCACGCTCAAGGCGCGCCAGGCCGATTTGTCGCGGCGCTTCGGCGCCGCGAGCGCCGATCCCGCGTTGAGCAACTGGCCTTCGCATTGCGGGCATACGTCGGCACGCACGCGGCCGTAGTCGGCCGGTTTCTTGAAAGAAACGCGGCACGCCAGACAGACGTAGTGCGCACTGGCTCCAGGCATGACACGCACCCTAGGCGACCGGCGCGGGCCCCCACGAGCGAGTTTCACGGCGCCTGCGAGCACCCTTCCTGGTCACGCGCCCCTCGACGATCAACCCGGCCTGTGGTTAGGGTGCGCCGACAGATGAAGCGATGGGGAGGCTGGCATGGCCGGAACGGACGACGCTGTCGCCGCCGAGGACGACGCGCTGTACGTGCTGACCGCGGTGCTGCTGACACCCGCGAAGTTCCCGAGTGTGCTCGGCGACGACTACCCGGAGGCGTGCGCGGCCCTGGGGCTCGCACCACTCGCCACCGGGTACGGCCTGGTGCTCGGCCAGGATGGTGCGGGCGCCCGGTGGACCGTCGTCGTCGACGACGTGTCACTCGTGGCCGTCGCCATCGCTTCCTGGGACTGCGGCATGGAGTACGACCTGTCGCCCGACGAGCGTACGGTGGTCGCGGCACTGCCCGGCTGGCCGCTGGCTGTCGCCGTCGCGGCGCCCAACGTGCCTGCTCCGCACGATCCCGAGCCCGAGGAAGCGGACCAGAAGCCGCTCTCACCTCCGCAGTCCGACACCTGGGGTCCCGCTCAGCGCCGGCTGGGCGCCGACGAAATCGCGCTCCAGTGGGCGGCGTGGCGCGAGCAGATCGACGACGCCGACTTCTCGACCGGCAGCGCCGATGGCGACGCTACGCAGGAGGGCGGCGCCGACCCCGGGAGCGGCGAAGCCTCCGCGGCCGTTACGGACGCCGCTGTCGAGTCTGATGCCGCTCAGGCGCCCCTCACCGGCGTGCGTCGCGTGTTGGCCGAAGCACGCGCGTATGTGAGCAGCCCGCCGCCTCTGGGCCGCGTGCGCTCCTCGTTCGCCTCCGGCGAGGCACGCATCCTTCGTGCCGACGGTCCTGGCTGGTCGATGGTCGCCAGGACCGACGACATCGCGTTCGTGCTCCTCGACGAGGAGCCGGGCGAGGTGCTGCCGGTGGGCCGCGGCCCCGAACTCCCCTCGCTCCTCGACGCGCTCGACAAGATGGCCGTACGCCCCACCTGATCGGCCCGCCCCTCTGATCGCCGCGTCTTTTCGGGCAGCGCGACTTCTCAGCGGTTCCGTTCGGAGGCGAGGACGAACGCGCCCATCGCAGTGTCGTGGTCCGCGTGTTCGCGCAGCGCCACCAGTTCGGCGCGCCAGGTCTCGTCCCACGACGTCGCCCGGCCACCGGCCCGCACCAGCGCGAGGGCCATCACCCCGGCCACCGGGGTCCCCCGCTCGCGCAGCAGACGGGCGGCCGCGAGCAGGGCCGCACGCGCGCGTGGTGTCGGGACGTCGAGATGCAATGCGCTCGCCAGCGGCAGCCGTTCGGGGCGTTCCTCCACCAGTTCCAGCAGCCGCTCCCAGCGCGCCGCGCTATGTCGGCCATGGCCCACGGCGGCCAGCGACGTATCCCAGGTCAGGGCTGCCGCATCGGGGTACAGACCCACGGCGTGCAGGGACAGAGCCAAGGCGTCGGCGACGAGGAGCGTCCCGGCAGAGCCTCGCCGGACGCGCACGGCCTCTGCGACGCCGGAGAGCCGGCGGAGCGCGTCAGCGCGCGCCTTCAGGTCCGGCGCGGCGGCAAGCTCCTGAAGCCGCCGGATGACGCTCGTCAGGATGGGCCCTCCGACCGGCCCCGGAGGAAACCAGGCCAACTGCTGTGCTGCCGCGTCCCACTCCCGTCGGCTCCGCCCCGGATCCGTGGCTACGTCGGCGACGGCCCGCATGGCGCCGGCCGACCGGGGTGTGAACCAGGCGGGCAGGGCGCGGCACGCGGCGACCACGGTCTCTTCGTCGCCGTCCCTCACCAAGCGGGCCAGAAAGTCCGCGTAGGCCTCCCCGGCGGATTCGTTCACGAGCCCCACGCGCGCGTGGATCACCGCTTCCCGTACGGCGGGTTGATCCGCCACCCGGGCCAGGCGGTCCGCGATGGCGGGTCGGTCGATCGCGGCTAGGAGACGACGGGCCACTACGGCGCGCACGTCACGGTGTTGCCGCGGCGCGTCCCAGGCCGCCACCAGAGCGTCGAACGCCGCGTCCCCGGTGAGCGCGCCGAGGGCGCGGACGGCTTCCTTGCGGGAACCGACGGGGGCGTCAGCCGCGCAGGCCACGGGGCCGAGCAGGGCGGCCGCCTCCGGGTCCGGCACCTCCGCCAGGAGACGGCGTACGGATGCCATGGCGGCCCGCCCCCGGGCACCGCCCGTCGCGGCGTGCCGCAGCAGGGTGCCCAGCAGGGGCTCGGTGGCAGGTCGTACGCCGTCGTACGCCTCAAGGGTCTCGCCCAGCGCGCCGAGTGCCGCCGCGGCTACGGGTTGCGGCGCTGACTCTGCGAGTTCGGTCAGCAGCGCGGCTTCGCGCACCTGGGCCGCCGCGTCGGCACGGGTGCGCAGGGGAGCCAGCTCGTCGGCGGCCACGCGCGCGTGGTGCTCGTCCCACGCCCGGCGTTGCGCCGGCAGCCAGCGACCGGTGACGCCTGCGTGCAGGACCGCGGCCCAGGCGACGGCGCGGGGACGCACGCGGCCCGTGAGCCCGTCCTGAGCGGCGAGCAGCACCGGGTCCAGCAGGTCGGTGCGCCGGGTGACGACCGTGCGCAGGATGACCGGCACCGACGCGAACGATGCGTCATGGCCGATCAGTTCGGCACTGCGCCGCTCCCGCAGCTTCGCCGGGCCCACCCAGGCGGCCGCCGCGCGGGCGGCCAGGTCCGGGTCGTCGCCCTCCAGCGCCATGGTGCGCACCAGAGCGTCGAGTTCGGGCAGTGCGGTGAGGTGCGGCTCGAGGAGCTCCGCCAGGGCGGTGCGGAGGCCGGGAGGTGCGAGTGTCCGCTGCGATGCGGAGGACCAGACGGCACGCGCCGCTTCCTCACTGAGGCGCAGCGGCGCGACGGTCTTGCGGGAGCGCGGGTCGGACACGACGTGGCAGAGCAGTTCCCCCGCGTAGGCCGCGCGGTGGAACCTGCCGGTCGCAGCGGCGCTCTCGGCGGCGCGGCGGAGCAGTTGTTCCGCCGCGGTGAGGGTGTGGCTGGTCGAGTCGCGGGACTGGACGGTGGTCAGTGCCGCGTCACGCAGGACCCGGTCGGGCAGCGCCGCGAGCAGACGTGGGGGCGCCCCCGCGAGCTGCTGGAGGGCGGCCCTGCGTACCTCTTCCTGGTCGTGCCAGGCCCGCTCGCAGTCTTCCGCGATCCGCGCGAACTGGCCCGGGTGGCCTTCGAGTTCCGCGCAGGCGAGCAGCGCGGGCCAGGCCATCTGGCGCTGGTGTACGCGGTGTCGTCCGGCCATGTCGCGCAGCACCGGTTCTCCCAGGGCCAGCGGAAGGGCGACGGCGAGGCGGCTCGACGTCCACTCGCTACGCGAGAAGCGCTCCACCCAGGGCATGACGAGCTCCGCCCTGTCGGCGGGCTCGAGGGCCGTGAGCGTGGCCAGGGGCAGGCTCCGCATCGAACGGGGACGGGCGGTGCGTTCCTCGACGAGGCGGCGGCGTTCCGGTGCGGGCAGCATGGCCACCAGGCCGTCGGGGTCGGTGGCGTGACGTCCCGGCCCTCGATGTCGTGGCTGCGTCACGGGGCAGCGACGGGCGAGTTCCAGCAGATCCGAGGGTGGGAGTGCGTGCAGCGCCCGTCGGGTGGCGGGCGGCAGTGCTCCGGCGGAGATCCGCAGTTCGCGGGCAGAGCCGTCCTGGTCGGGCGGGGCGGCGCGCAGGATCTCAAGGACTCTGGAGGGGCGATGCAGCAGCGTTCGGGCCGCTCGTGGGGTCAGGAGATCGGGGGCCTGTGCCAGGACCAGGAGTCCGGCCTCCGGGTCGCGTTGCGCGGCCACGCTCGCGATCGCTTGGTTGCGGCTCACGAAGCGATGGCGGTCGCGGTTGGCGCGGCTCTCGCTGCGGGTGACCAGCAGTTGTGCCACAGCAAGTGGTGCGGTGCGGGTCAGGGCGCCAAGGACGCCGACGGGTGGATCGAGGCGGGCCAGCCATGCTCCGACCGTCTCGGCCGGGCAGGCGGCCAGCAGGTGGGCGGCGTCCCGTGCGCCGAACCGTTCGTGGACCTGCGGCAGCAGGCGTGCGGCGAGGGTGCGCCGCCGGCTCAGGCGCAGGACTTGGTAGGTCTCGCGGCGTACTGCCGCGACGTCACTCAACGCGAGCTTTTCCAGGGCCGTTTCGGGCACGGGAAGCCGGATGGCCGCCGCGAGCGCGCGGCGGCGCAGGAACGGATCGGCGAGGGCTTCGGCGATGGTGGTGAGGTCGCGCCGGGCCACGGCCAGGAAGAGGGCGGTGTGCCGTTCGTCAGGGGTGCCGACGGCGAGGGCCGCGCGGAGTGTGCCGTACGCGTCTTCGGTGAGCACCCGGGCGTAACGGGCGAGGGCGCTCATGCGGACCGGGAAGGGCAGTGGGTCGAAGTGGGCCGTGAGCCAGGCCGACGTCAGCGGCGCGGGAGTGGGCTGCGGCGGGAGGGACGGCGTCTGCGACGCCTCGTGTGCGGCCATCAGCGATCACCGTGGGATCGCTGGGCCCCCTTTCGGAAAGTCATGTACGCCATGGTCATCGCGCAACTGCCGGGACGCAACGGGTTTTCCGCTCGCGGTGCCGCACTGGGCGGGACCGCGAGCGGAGAAGCCGTCAGCCGCTGTTCGTCGGGCGACTTCTCACCGGTGTGCTGACCGCTGCGGGGCGCCGGATCAGTGCCCGATTTCCTTGCGTGAGACGCGGCGCAGCCTGCGCCGCTGTCCGGGGTCGAGGGTCAGATAAGCCGCGGCCGGGACTCCGAGCACGATCAGGAAGGCAACCCACCAGGGCAGCCAGATCAACAGGATGAGTCCGGCCGCCACGCCTCCTGCGGCGATCTTCGCGTTCTTCGACATGTGTCGCCTCCTTCGCGGCTGCTGCCGCTCTCTGTCTTGAGAAACGGGTTCTTGCTGCCCACGGTTCCGGATTGCTCCCCTGATAGACCCCTGAGGAGCGACCCTGACGTAACCCTGAGCCGCATCGCGGGTGCGTGCCTACTCGACCCGCAGCGGCTCGCCGACCTCGTACATGTGACGCAGTACCTGTCGGTAGGAGTCGATGAATCCGGCCTCTGTGTACGGCATGCCCAGTTCGGCGCAGTGGGCGCGGACCAGGGGCTGGGCGCGCCGCAGGCTGGGTCGGGGCATGCTCGGGAACAGATGGTGCTCGATCTGGTAGTTGAGTCCGCCCAGGAACCAGTCGGTCAGCGCGCTGCCTCGGATGTTGCGCGAGGTGAGGACCTGGCGGCTGAGGTGGCCCCAGCGCTCCCCGTCGGGGTCGGGCATCTCCATGCCCTTGTGGTTGGGCGCGAAGGCCAGGCCGAGGTGCAGGCCGAAGAGCGCTTGGTGGATGGCGGCGAAGGCGAGGGCGTGCCCCACCGGCATGGTGACGAGCAGCAGCGTCACGTAGCCGATGAGGTGGGCCACCAGGAGAAAGCCTTCGAGCAGCCGTTCGCGCGGGGCCTGGCGGCGCAGGTCCTGGAAGCCGTAGATCTTCATGGCAATGCCCTGGAGCAGCGTCAGCGGGAAGAAGAGCCAGGCCTGGTTGCGGGTGAGCCAGCGCCGGAAGCCCACACGGACCTTGGCCTGCTTGCTCGTCCAGACGAGGACGTCCGCGGCGACGTCGGGGTCCTTCTCGATGTGGTTGGGGTTGGCGTGATGGCGATTGTGCTTGTCGTTCCACCAGGCCGAGCTCATACCGAGGAGGAGGTTTCCGTGGATGAGCCCGATGGCGCGGCTCACACCGCGGTCGCCGGTGATCTGGGAGTGCCCGGCGTCATGGCCTATGAACGCCGTACGGGCACACAGTGCGGCAAGGACGGGCGCGAGGAGCAGCACCCACCAGGAGCCGCCGAGGAAGAACATTCCCGTCGCCACGGCGGCCAGGGCCATGGCGTTGATCGCGATGGTGCGGGCGTACCAGCCGGTGCGGCGGCCCAGGAGCCCCTGCTCCTTGACGGTGCGCAGGAGAGGCGCGAAATCGCTCCCGGCGGGCTGCCTCGTGGTGGTGCCTGGGGAACGTTCCGCGACTGCTGCGGCGGCCTGGGACATTGAGGTCTCCGGTCTCTGACTGGATCGGGCTGACGTGACACAACGTATGAGCCCGTGACCTGGGACAACCATGGCGCCTTCACCCGTCTCGGGAGGGGGACAGCACCGCCCGGAAGGGGGGTTAGCTACACCTTCGGCGCTTCGTGACGCGGATCACCCCGTGATCGCTCACGTCCAGGACCCGACGTGTTGTACTCTCGGCCGCTCCAGTCCCAGTAGTCAAGTTTGAGGAATGCGCCATCGCCGTGCCCAGGCCCCCTGCCGCGTCACCTTCCGAGATCTCTGAACTGTCCCGCTGCTCCGTCCTGTTCGTGTCCGCCGACCCGGCGCGCACCGGCCGGGTCGCCTTCTGGCACCCCGAGGGGGACGCGCCCCCCGCCTGCGCCGCGGGCACCGTCGAGGAACTGGCCATCGCGATTCCCGGCGACGAGGGAGCCCAGCTCAGCGACGTATCGGCAACAGTGCTTCCGATGCGCGCGGCACTGCCCGTCCTGACACGCGCGCGTGCCTCGGCGGGCGTTCACCCGACGGCCGCGTTCTGGGGCACGGCGGGCCTGCTCGCGCTGCAACTCGCCGCGCGCGGACTGCTGCTGCCCGGACTGACGCCGAGCGATCACGACGCATGGCGCTCGGGCCCGCTCGGCGCCGACGACCTGCGACGCCTGCGCGACCTCGCTGCGGCGATGCCCCCCGCCGCGCACGCCCTTCCGCTGGAGGGCGGCGCCGAACCCCTGCGGCTGCCCGAACCCGAACGGCTGCTGCGCCAGTTCCTGGACGCGGTGGCCGACACGCTGCCGCGCACCCCCGCCGCGTCGCTGGCCGCTGGCGCCGCACCCTTCACCTCGCCACAGCCCCAGCGGATCCCCGAGCAGCGTCCCTGGGCCGCCGATGTCGCCGCCGGGCACGACGCCGGCGTACGGATCTCGCTGCGCGTCGAAGTACCCGGCCTGGTGTCCGCCACCCCCGACGAAACCCGGTTGCCCTTCCGCGCCGTACTGCAGCTGCACAGCGTCAGCGACCCCTCGCTCGTCGCGGACGCAGCCGAGGCATGGGCCGGCTCGGGCGCCTCGGGGCAGGCTTTCGGGGCTCGGTCACGGATGGACGCCCTGCTCGCGCTGCGACGCGCCACGCGCGCGTGGCCGCCGCTGGCCCCGCTGTTGTCGGCCACCGTCCCCGATGCGATCGAGCTCGCGGACGAAGAGGTCACCTCGCTCCTCGGCGAGGGTTCCCGGATGCTCGCCACCGCGGGTGTCGAGGTGCACTGGCCCAGGGAGCTGGCGCGCAATCTGACCGCCCGTGCGGTCATCGGCCCACCCGACGAGGACGCCAAGGCCCCCGACAAGCCGTCGTCGGACACGCCGTCGTACCTCTCCGCCGACGCGTTGCTCGCCTTCAACTGGCGGTTCGCGCTGGGCGGCCAGCAACTGTCCCGCGCCGAGCTCGACCAGCTCGCCGAAGCCAACCGCCCCGTGGTGCGTCTGCGCGACCAGTGGGTGCTCATCGACCCCGAAGAGGCGCGGCGCGCTCGCGCGCACCAGGACCACAAGGTCACCCCGATCGACGCCCTGAGCGCCGTCCTGACGGGCACCACCGAACTGGCCGGGCAGCGCGTGGACGTCCAGCCGACGGGCTGGCTCGCCACGCTGCGCGAACGCCTCGCGGACCCCGAGGGCATGGAGCCCGTCGGCCAGCCCGAAGCGCTCGCCGCGAATCTGCGCGACTACCAACTGCGCGGCCTGAACTGGCTGGCCCGGATGACCTCCCTGGGTCTGGGCGGCTGCCTCGCGGACGACATGGGTCTCGGCAAGACGATCACGCTCATCTCCCTGCATCTGCACCGGCAGACCCACGACGACACCGCGGGGCCCACCCTTGTCGTGTGCCCCACCTCCCTCATGGGCAACTGGCAGCGCGAGATCGAAAAGTTCGCCCCCGGCACCCCTGTACGCCGCTTCCACGGCTCTCGGCGCAGCCTGGAGGGCCTCGCCGACGGGGAGTTCGTGCTCACGACGTACGGCACGATGCGGCTCGACGCGGACAGCCTGGCGCACACCCCTTGGGGCATGGTCGTCGCCGACGAGGCCCAGCACGTCAAGAATCCGTACTCGGCCACCGCCAAGCAGCTGCGCACCATCGGCGCACGCGCGCGCGTGGCGCTCACCGGCACCCCCGTGGAGAACAACCTCTCCGAACTGTGGGCCATCCTCGACTGGACGACACCGGGCCTGCTCGGCAAGCTCGGCACCTTCCGCACCCGCTACGCCCAGGCCGTCGAGAGCGGCAAGGATCCAGCGGCCGCCGAGCGGCTCGGCCAGCTCGTACGCCCCTTCCTGCTGCGCAGGCGCAAGTCCGACCCGGGCATCGCACCCGAACTGCCGCCCAAGACGGAGACCGACCGCGCCGTATCCCTCACCACGGAGCAGGCGGGCCTCTACGAAGCCGTGGTGCGCGAGACCCTCGCCGAGATCTCCGGCGCCGACGGCTTCACCCGACGCGGCCTGATCGTCAAGCTGCTCACCGGTCTCAAGCAGATCTGCAACCACCCCGCGCAGTACCTCAAGGAGGACAAGCCGCGGATCGAGGGCCGTTCCGGGAAGCTGGAACTCCTCGACGAACTGCTCGACACGATCCTCTCCGAAGACGCGAGCGTGCTCATCTTCACGCAGTACGTCCAGATGGCGCGTCTCATCGAGCAGCACCTGGCGGCCCGCGGCACTCCATCGCAGTTCCTGCACGGCGGCACGCCCATCGCGACGCGTGAGGCGATGGTGGAGCGCTTCCAGGACGGCGAAGTCCCGGTCTTCCTGCTGTCGTTGAAGGCTGCGGGTACCGGTCTGAACCTGACGCGTGCCGAGCACGTCGTGCACTACGACCGCTGGTGGAACCCCGCCGTGGAGGCGCAGGCCACCGACCGGGCGTACCGCATCGGGCAGACGCAGCCGGTGCAGGTGCACCGGCTGATCGCGGAGGGGACGATCGAGGACCGCATCGCCGACATGCTGGTGCGCAAGCGGGAGTTGGCGGATTCGGTGCTCGGTTCCGGCGAGGCCGCGCTGACGGAACTCACGGACGCCGAGCTGTCTGATCTGGTGGAGCTGCGAGGGGGGACTCGATGAGCGACGACACGTACGACGAGCCGAACGACGAAACGCGCGGGGACGGCCGTCACGGGGAGGGCGCGTCAGAGCACGAGCGCACCTTCGCCGCCCTGCCGGCCACACACGGCCGGGGGTTCGCACAGAGCTGGTGGGGCCAGGCCTGGCTCAAGGCCCTTGAGGACACGGCCCTGGACCTGCAGCAGTTGAAAGCCGGACGCAGGTTCGCGCGCGCGGGAGCCGTGGGCGCGGTCTCGGTGCGCCCCGGCCGGATCACCGCCGTCGTCCAGGACCGCGACGGCACCCCGCGCCGCTCCGACGTGCTGCTGCAGCGGCTCAGCGAGGACGAGTGGGACCGTTTCCTGGGCATGGCCGTCGAGCGGGCCGGGCACATCGCGGCGCTGCTCGACCGCGAGATGCCGCCGCACCTGGTGGAGGACGCCGCGGCGGCCGGAGTCGAACTCCTGCCCGGCATCGGCGACCTGGAGCCCGAGTGCGACTGCGACGCGTGGGACCACTGCGGGCACACCGCCGCGCTCTGCTACCAAGTGGCCCGGCTGCTCGACCAGGATCCGTTCGTGCTGTTCCTGATGCGCGGCCGTGCGGAACGCGAGCTGCTGGACGAGTTGCAGGTACGCAGCGTGGCGCATGCGGAGACCGATGAGGTGCCCGCGCAGGAGCAGGAGGGGGCCCAGGAGGGCGTGGACGCCGACGAGGCGTACGCGGAGGGGGCCATCCTGCCCCCGCTGCCCGAACTGCCTCCGCTGCCGCCTGAGCCGGGCCTGCCGCCTTCGCTCGACACCGAGGAAGAGCCCGCGCCCGGCCTCGATGTGGCCGCGCTCGAATTCCTGGCGGCGCAGGCGGCCGTGGAGGCGCACCGACTGCTGGCCGAAGCACTCTCCCTGGGGCACGAGAGCCATCCGGTCGCGGAGGAACTGACGCCGGACGAGGACGCCGTTCGCCTCGCCCTCTCGGCACCCGCACCGGTGGCCGAGCGCCTCGCGACCGCCGCGGGCCGCGGCAAGGACGGCCTCGCGCTGGCCGTACGGGCCTGGGAGTACGGCGGTCCGGCAGCTCTGTCCGTCCTGGAGGAGGAGTGGACTCCTGCGGCGGACGCGCTGGCACGCGCGCGTGCGGCGCTGGAGGCGGCGTGGGGCGACGAAGAGCGCCCCCAGCTGCGCGCCGCCCGCAATCGCTGGACCGTGGTCGGAAGCGACGTCCAACTGCGGCACGGCGCCGACGGCCGCTGGTGGCCCTACCGGAAGGAGCGTGGCCGCTGGACCCCGGCGGGCCCCGCGGCCCACGACCCCGCGACGGCATTGGCCGTGGCGACCGGCGGCGAATAAGCCGGGCAGGTTCGGTGCGGGCCTCTTCGCGTGCCCGCACCGGGGCTCGCCTTTCGCAGGGGCGTATCCGAGCCGCTCGCGTACGCGCCGCGAACACCGGCGCGAGCACTCCCCCTGACCAGCGATTGAGCGCGGGCATGACATCCGAGAGTGTGGATCACATCGGTTCAGGGGGTACTGACCGCGACTTGACTCCCCCGTTCCGTAGGGCCCCGCATGGTGCGGCACGTCAGCGCGATCCAGCCGAAGGGGGGCGACCAGGGCCAGGTGCCCAACTGCCGCTGACCGGCCCGTGCATGACGACGGCGCTTCCCGGCCCCTCGCGGGAGGCGCCGTCAGCGTGCCCCCTCCCGTTCACCTCCCTGCCTCCCTGTGTTCGCGGCGACGGCGAAGTCTGAGCGCTGTCACCGAACACTTGCGCCCCAGGAGGCACCCATGTCCCCGCACGCCGCCCGTAAGCGCCGCGTCCGCCGTTCCGTCGCCGCGGGGGTGCCGATAGCCGTCCTCGCCGCGATCGCGGTGACCGGGACCGCCACGGGCGCCCAGACCGGCGGCAAGGAGAAGGCGCCTCGAATCACCTCGACGGCGACACTCGGGGAGGTCCCCCTGGAGACGTTCAGCAACTCCCTGATGCCCGGCACGGTGAGCGACGACCGTGGTGTGCGGCTCGGCGGCATAGGCAGTGACATCTATCCGGCGGGCCGCGAGGGCGAGTTCTGGACGGTCACCGACCGCGGGCCCAACGGCCAGATCAAGGTGGACGGCAAGAAGCGTCGCACTTTCCCCGTTCCCGGCTTTGATCCGGCGATCGTGAAGATCCGCGTCTCCGGTGACACCGTGAAGGTCATCGACGCGCTCCCGCTGACGACCTCCTCCGGGAAGCCCGTCACCGGCCTGCCCAACCAGGAGGGGCGCGATGAGGCGCCGTACACCTACGACGCGAAGACGGCACTGACCTATGACCCGAACGGCCTCGACACCGAGGGCATCGTGCGGGCGCACGACGGCAGCTTCTGGCTGGTCGACGAGTACAGTCCCTCGCTCGTCCACGTCTCCGCACGCGGGAAGGTGCTCAAGCGCTATGTCCCCGAGGGTCTCAAGTTGTCGGGCGCCGATTACCCGGTCGCCGAGGCACTTCCGGGCATCCTGCTGCACCGCAAGGGCAACCGGGGCTTCGAGGGTCTCGCGCAACTCCCGGGCGGTGACCTGGTGATGGCGGTCCAGAGTCCCCTGTCCGTGCCGGACGAGGACTCGGGTGACGCATCGCGGACGACGCGACTGCTGCGCTTCTCGCCGAAGAAGCAGGCGGTCACCGCCGAGTACGCCTACCGCTTCGACGTGGTGGGTGTCGTCGACCCGGGCGAGGACGACACGTCCGAACTGAAGATCTCCTCCGTGGTGGCCGTCGGCCGTGAGCGGCTCATGATCGAGGAGCGCACCGACAAGGCCGCGCGACTGCACACGGTGAAGCTCGACCGCAGATCCGACATCCTCGGCGAAGCGTGGGACGACGACACCACGAAGCCCTCCTTGGAGCAGCTCGACGATCCTGCGGCCTCCGGAGTGCCCGTCCTGAAGAAGGGCCTGCTGGTCGACCTGGGCCGCATCGAGGGCGTACCCGGCAAGATCGAGGGCGTGGCCCGCGTGAACAGTCACACGCTCGCCCTGATCAATGACAACGACTTCGGGATGACGGACGGGGCGGAGGCGTTCGACGAGGAGGGCCGGCTCGTGGACAGCGACGTGGAGACCACGGTGACGTACGTGCGACTGCCGAAGGGCAGCTGAGCTGCCGACTCCGTGTGCGAGTGCGACGCAGGGTTCAGGACGCCTGTTCGGTGACGTTCACCTTCAGGAGTCGGTGACGTCCACGTTCAAGAAGTGGTAGCGCGCTTCGCTGTCCGCGCCTGAGGGCACCAGGGAGTCCAGGCCGCTCGGCAGTTCGCTTGGCAACTCCGACGGCAGGCCGCTCGGCAGGTTCGATGGGGCCTCCGTCGGCACCTCGGTCGGCAGCTGTGACGGCACTTCCGTCGGCAGCTCCGAGGGGATCTGAGACGGGATGCTCAGCGATGGCTCGGGCTTGCCGTCCGAGCTCTCGCTGCTCTCGGAAGGGTCCTTCTTGTCGCTCGAGCCGTCACCGCTCGTGGCCAACAGGACCACGGCCACGACGGCTACGATCGCGACGATCACCGCGAGCAGGATGAACATCCCGCCCCTTCGACCGGACGGCCCGCCCGGCGGCGGAGCAGGCGGCCACCCATCACTTCCAGGGGGCGCACCGCCACCGCCCGCGGGAGGCCACCCTCCGCCGCCCGGGGGCGGCCCGAATCCATCGCCCGGCGGCGGCCCGTAGCCACCCCCGGGCGGTCCGAAGCCCCCATCACCTGGAGGGGGTGGGTCACCCGGCGGAGGGGGAGGCGGCGGCGGTACGGGCGGCATGGCCATACCGTCAAGAGTCGCCTCGAATGGGTCAAGACGCGACCCTTGCGCGCAAGTTGATACCTGCCGAGCGAGAACGGAGCTGGAGCCTCCGGTCAGCCCCGCGCCCCCAGCAGGTGATCCATGGCCAGCTGGTCGAGGTACTCGAAGGCCATGCCACGGTCCGCCGCCGCGGTCACGTCGAAGTCCTCGAAGGCGCCGCGGTCGGCGAGCAGCCCGGACAGACCGTCCTCGGCGGTCGGCAGGGACAGCTCGTCCAGGCGGGATGCCCGCAGTGCCTCTTGGACCTCCGGGTCGGCGCGGAAGGCGGCCGCGCGCTCGCGAAGGATCAGGTAATTGCGCATGCAGCCGGCAGCCGACGCCCACACGCCGGTGTAGTCCTCGGTACGCGGCGGCTTGAAGTCGAAGTGCCGCGGCCCCTCGTAACCGCCCCTCTCCAGGAGGTCGACCAACCAGAAGGCGCTGCGCAGATCGCCCGCCCCGAAGCGCAGGTCCTGGTCGTACTTGATGCCGGTCTGGCCGTTGAGGTCGATGTGGAAGAGCTTGCCCGCCCACAGGGCCTGTGCGATGGAGTGCGGGAAGTTGAGGCCCGCCATCTGCTCGTGGCCCACTTCGGGGTTGACGCCGAACAATTCGGAACGCTCCAGGCGCTCGATGAAGGCGAGGGCGTGCCCGACGGTGGGCAGCAGAATGTCGCCGCGCGGCTCGTTCGGCTTGGGCTCGATCGCGAAGCGCAGGTCGTAACCCTGCTCCGTCACGTAGTCGCCGAGCAGGTCGAAGGCCTCCTTCATGCGGTCGAGAGCGACGCGCACGTCCTTCGCCCCACCAGATTCCGCACCTTCCCGGCCGCCCCACGCGACATAGGTGTGGGCGCCAAGCTCCACCGCGAGGTCGATGTTGCGGATCGTCTTGCGCAGCGCGTAACGGCGCACGTCGCGATCGTTGGCGGTGAAGCCACCGTCCTTGAAGACGGGGTGCGTGAAGAGGTTCGTGGTCGCCATCGGCACGACGAGGCCGGTCGCGTCGAGGGCCTGCCGGAAGCGCTTGATGTGCGACTCGCGCTCGGTGTCCGACGCGCCGAAGGGGATCAGGTCGTCGTCGTGGAAGGTCACTCCGTAGGCACCCAGTTCGGCCAGCTGCCGCACGGAGTCGGCCGGGTCGATGGCCGCCCTCGTCGCGTCGCCGAACGGGTCCCTCCCCTGCCAGCCGACGGTCCACAGGCCGAAGGTGAACTTGTCCTCAGGAGTGGGCTGGTACGTCATGTGCGGCTCCCTTGATGACTGGTGCACTGCGGTGAGGCCGAGCCGGGCACGGCTGCGCGCCCGCTCATGTGCGGCTGCCGCGACTATTTCGTCATGGCGCTTAACAAATTAGTATCCGAAGGCATCCCTGGGAAGGTCGGACGGAAAGAAGTCCGGGCGCGCCCGGAAAGAGCCGCGGGAACGGAGACCCCGATGTCCTCAGCACCAGCAGCCGACGGGCCCCTCGTCGTCGGCGTGGACAGCTCCACGCAGTCCACCAAGGTCCTGATCGTCGACGCCGCCACGGGCAGGGTGGTGGCAAGCGGTCAGGCCCCGCACAGCGTCAGCTCCGGCGCCGCCCGCGAGAGCGACCCCGAGGAGTGGTGGAACGCCCTCTGCGCGGCCCTCGACCAGTGCGGCGCCGCGGCGCGTGAAGCCGCCGCGGTGTCGGTCGGCGGCCAGCAGCACGGGCTCGTCACCCTGGACGCCCGGTCCAGGCCGGTGCGGCCCGCACTGCTGTGGAACGACGTGCGCTCGGCGGTGCAGGCCCGCACTCTGGTGGACCGTCTGGGCGGCCCCAAGGCGTGGGCCGAGCGCGTCGGCAGCGTGCCGGGGCCCTCCTTCACGGTGACCAAGTGGGCCTGGCTCAGCGAGCACGAACCCGAGGCAGCTCGCGCCACCGCAGCCGTGCGCCTCCCCCACGACTACCTCACCGAACGCCTCACAGGGATCGGCACGACCGACCGGGGCGACGCCTCCGGTACGGGATGGTGGGCATCGGCGACGGAAGCGTACGACGAGGACATCCTGGGGCTCGTGGGCCTCGATCCTGACTTGCTGCCGCGCGTGGTCCGGCCCGGCGAGGTGGCGGGCACCGTACGCGGGAGCGGCGAACTTCCCTTCTCCAAGGGCACCCTGGTCGCCCCCGGGACCGGCGACAATGCGGCGGCGGCGCTCGGGCTCGGCCTGCGCCCCGGTACTCCGGTGCTGAGCCTGGGAACGTCGGGCACCGTGTACGCGGTCTCCACGCGACGCCAGGCGGATCCGACCGGCACGGTGGCCGGCTTCGCCGACGCGCGCGGCGACTGGCTGCCGCTGGCCTGCACCCTCAACTGCACCTTGGCCGTGGACCGGGTGGCCGCACTGCTGAGCCTGGACCGTGAGGCGGTGGAGGCCGGTGGCGCCGTCACCTTGCTGCCCTACTTGGACGGCGAGCGCACCCCGGACCTGCCGCACGCCTCGGGGCTGCTCCACGGCCTTCGGCACGACACGACTCCGGGGCAGCTGCTCCAGGCGGCCTACGACGGGGCCGTGCACTCGCTGCTCGGCGCCCTCGATCTGGTCCTCGACGCGGAGGCGGACCGCTCGACTCCGTTGCTGCTCATCGGCGGCGGGGCACGGGGCAGGGCCTGGCAGGACACCGTGCGGCGGCTGTCCGGACGGGCCGTTCAGGTGCCCGAGGCCAAGGAACTGGTCGCGCTCGGTGCCGCCGCCCAGGCAGCGGGCCTCCTCACGGGCGAGGACCCGGCGGCCGTCGCGCGCCGCTGGGGCACGGCCGAGGGGCCCGTGCTGCCGCCCGTGGAGCTGGACGAATCGGCGCTCGTGCGGATCGCCGGGGTAGTCTCCGACGCGGCGCCGCTGCTCGGTGCCGGGGGCCACGAGGACGCACGGCCATGAGGACGGAAGAACAGGGACTGACGGGGGCATGACCGCACCACCGCACGACGCGCACCGGGGCACGTCCGGAGTTCCGCTGCCCGACACCCAACAAGGGATGCGCCGCCGCAACCTCTCGCGCGTCATGCACGCGGTCGCGGCGCACGGGCCGCTGTCCCGTGCCGCCGTGGCCACCCGGATCGGCCTGACGCGTGCCGCCGTCTCCACCCTGGTGGACGAGTTGATCCGCGCCGGGCTCCTGGACGAGCTGGGCCCCGAGCGCCCCGGCAAGGTGGGACGCCCCGGCTCCGCGCTCGCGGTGAGCGGAAGCGGGCCCGCCGGCATCGGCGCCGAAGTCGGCGTCGATCACCTCGCCGTGTGCGCGGTCGACCTGCGCGGAGAGGTACGCGCGCGTGCCGTGCGTCAAGGGGACAACCGGGGACGTGCCCCGCAACCCGTCATCAAGGAACTCGTCGCGCTGGTACGGCAGGTGAGCGAGGAGGCCCGCCAGGCAGGGCTGCGCCCTGCGGGACTGGCCCTCGCCGTCCCTGGCCTGGTCGCCCGCGGCACAGGGGTGACGGTGCGCGCCCCCAACCTCGGCTGGCAGGACGTCGACCTCACTGCCCTGCTGCCCGGCACGCTGCCGCTGACGGTGGACAACGAGGCCAACTTCGGAGCGCTGGCCGAGCTGTGGCTCGGCGATGAGGCGCCCCAGGACTTCCTCCACGTGTCGGCGGAGATCGGCATCGGAGCCGCGTTGGTCGTCGACGGGCGGCTACTGCGCGGGACGCGCGGCTTCGCGGGCGAGTTGGGACATGTGCCGGTGTGGCCGGACGGGCCACCGTGCCCGTGCGGCGGGCGCGGTTGCCTGGAGCAGTACGCGGGCGAGGAAGCGGTGTGGCGTGCGGCGGGTCTTGATCCGGGTACGGACCGCGTCGGCCTGCTGGCGGAACGCGCCGCGCACGGCGACGAGAACGTACGAACAGCGCTGCGAGGGGCGGGGGCCGCACTGGGCATCGCGCTCACTGGTGCGGTGAATCTGCTGGATCCGCACTCGGTGGTGCTCGGCGGTGCCCTGTCCCGGCTCGCGCCGTGGTTGCTGCCCTCCTTGGAGAGCGAGTTGGGGCGTCGCACGGCGGGCACGGCCTGCGCTGTCACCGTTTCCGGGCTTGGCTCGGACGGCCCGTTGCTGGGGGCGGCGCACTCGGTCGTACGGGCGGTTCTGGATGATCCGGCAGGGGTGGCGGCGTAGGGTCGCTCTCTTGTCGCACGGCTCCTTCGCCCGCTTTGATGCGGGCCACGTCCCCGTCAGCGCCACTTCGCTCCCCCTGCGAAATGCACGTCGTACTTGTCGTGCAGCTCGTCCATGCTGTCCCACCCCGCCTCGCCTCGTGCGATGCGACCCAACTGCCGGAAATAGCCGAACCGTTCGATCCCCGGGGTGAGCACGGCGAAGAACTCCGCAGGTCCTTCGGCCGACGCTCCGAAGGCGTGCACCGTTCCGGGTGGCACCACGACGAGACCGCCCTCGCCCACAGCCGTGAGTACGCCGTCGATCAGGAACTCCATGGTGCCGTCGAGCACATGGAAGAGCTCGGTGGACAAGCGGTGGTGATGCGGGCGCGTGCCGTCGGCGCCGGCGGGCAGAGCGAGCCGATTGGCCCCCAGTAGTCCACCGGTCGCACGGCTGTCCTCCAGCAACCGGAACCGGCCGCCCCCGGGCAGGGGCACTTCCTCCGCGTCTCGTGCGTGGACGATCAGGGCGTGCGGGTCGTGGGACACGTGGTACTCCTTCGGATGCTGTGCAGGCTCGTGAGGCACCAGTCCATCGCGGGAACACGGCGCGTCCAAGAAGCTGTTCATGAAGGCAGTGATCACTTGAGCCGATGAATGTGCTCGCGTGGGCCGGATGCGGGAGGGGCGCGGACACAGTGGAGCTTCGGCAGCTGGAGTACTTCGTGGCGGTCGCGGACGAGGGCGGTTTCGGGCGGGCGGCCTTGCGGCTGCACGTCGTACAGGCCTCGGTGAGCCAGCAGGTCGCCCGTCTGGAGCGGGAGTTGGGCCTGCGTCTCTTCGACCGGACCACCCGCCGCGTGGGGCTCACAGCGGCCGGGGAGCGACTGCTGCCGGAGGCGAGGGCCGCGCTCGCCGCCGCTGGCCGCGTGCGCCACGTGGCCGGCGAGATCGTCTCCGGCGGAGAGGGCGTGTTGCGCCTCGGCACCACCCGAGCGTTCGCTGAACGCGTGCATCCGGCACTCGATCTGCTGGCGGAACGCGTACCGGGGCTACGGGTACGACTGCTCCAGGAGGCTCGTGAGCGACGTATCGAGGCACTACGGAGCGGGGAGTTGGACGCTGTACTCGTCCGCGGTGACGGTCAGCTGACGGGGCTTTCGGTGACTCCGGTCTGGGACGATCCGCTGATCGTCGCACTGCCCGCCACGCATCCGCTGGCAGCCTTGCCCCGCTTCGAGCCCGCCGATCTCGCAGGCCTGCCGCTGCGGTTGGCGCCACGGGACCACAACCCGGCGTTTCACGATCTGGTGACGGGGCTGATGCGGCGCGCGGGCATCGACGTGCCGACCGGCCCGCACTTCACCACCTTGCAGGAGACTCTGGCGGCGATCGCCGCGGACTCGACGAGCGGCTCGCCTTCCTGGACCGTCTTCGACCACGTGGGTGAACTTCCCCTGGCCCGGCGTATCGCCTTCGGGCCGCTGCTCGGCGCGCGCTCAGCCGTCAGCCTTGCCGGGCGGCCGGGACCGCGATCGTCAGCGACGCAACATCTGCTCGACGCCTTGGAGGCCACACGTGCGCAGTAAGTACTGGGCCCGGCCCTCGGGAATGGCGGGACTTGAGTCTCCACTAGGGGGAGACATGAAGGTGGGGCCATGAACGGCGACACGCTCCACTCGATCGGTGATCTGGCACGGCGGACCGGACTGACGGTCAAGACCGTCCGGTTCTACTCCGACGCCGGGATCGTGCCGCCCACCGACCGCAGCCCGGCCGGCTACCGCCTGTACGGCACCGACGCCGTCGCCCGCCTCGATCTCGTACGCACCCTGCGTGACCTGGGTCTCGACCTGCCCACCATCCGCAAGGTCGTCGACCGGGAGGTCTCGCTCCCCGCGGTGGCCGCGGCGCACGCGGACGCGCTTGAGGTGCAGATCAAAGTGCTGCGCCTGCGGCGCGCGGTCCTGACGGCGGTGGCCAAGCGCGGCTCCACCCCTGAGGAGTTGGATCTCATGCACAAGCTGGCCAAGCTCTCCGAGGAAGAACGCAACCGTCTGATCGACGACTTCCTGGGCACCGTCTTCGACGGCCTTGACGATCACCCCGCCTTCGCGGCGGTCGCCCGCTCTCTCACGCCCGAATTGCCGGACAACCCCGACGCCGAGCAGGTCGAGGCCTGGGTGGAGCTGGCCGAGCTGTTCCAGGACCCGGGGTTCCGCTCCACGATGCAAGGCATGGCCAGAGATCTGGCGGCCGACCGCGCCCCGGACAACAGCACCGGCCTGCCACGCGTCCTCGCCTCGGCCGTTCGCTCGCAGGTCTTGCCTGCCCTGGCGGCGGGCACCGATCCGGCCTCGCCCGAGGCAGAACCGATCGTCACGGCGCTCGCAGGACACTACGCACACATCCTCGGCCTCCCCGACGACACCACCCTCCGCCGACGCTTGATGTCCCGTCTCGTGACCATGGACGACCCCCGGCGGGATCGCTACCTGCTGCTGCTCGCGATCATCAACGGGTGGCCCGCGCCCGAGAGCCTGACACCGGTGCTCGACTGGATCGTCCGGGCTCTGCGCGCACGACTGCCCCGGTAGTGGGCCGGACCGACTGGCTCCACACCGACCCACCCGAGGGGGCGACACAGCGCGGCCCTGTGTCGTTCCGGTGAACCGAGCGTCGTCCTCGAATTCCGGGGCAGAACCCCGAAACTGGACTGACTGAACAGGCTCGGTCGCAACCGGGTGGAACGGACAGGGCCGGCACGTGAGGGGACAGCTATGGAAATGGACCGGCACGCCCACGTCCTGAGTGGCACCAGCGGTGAAGCCGCGGGCCATTACGAGCGAGCACTCGACGCGCTGCTGTTCTTCCGTGCCGAAGTCGCCGACGAGGCTCAGGCGATGGTGGCGGAATCTCCGGATTCGGCGATGGCGCACGTCTTTGGCGCCTATCTCGGGCTTCTCGGCACCGAGGAGAAGGACGCGGCCGATGCCCGGCGTACCTTCAGTGCCTTCCGAGCCGCAATCGAACCCTCCGGGCTCTCACCTCGCGAGACGATGCACGCGGCGGCTGCCGAGGCGTGGCTGGGCGGGGACATGCTGCGGGCCGGGCAGATCCTCGGTGAGATCAGCACCGAGTTCCCTCGCGACGCGCTCGCCCTGGCCGTCGGTCACCAGATCGACTTCTTCACCGGAGACGCGCAGCGGCTGCGTGACCGGATCGGTGGCGCGCTCTCCGCGTGGGACCGGGACGACCCGCATTTCGGCCCCCTGCTGGGGATGTACGCCTTCGGGCTCGAAGAGGCCGGGCACTACGGCCAAGCCGAGGAAATCGGGCTCCAGGCCGTCGAACGTCACCCACGGGATGTGTGGGGCATCCATGCGGTCGTTCACACGTACGAGATGCGAGGAATGTTCGGCCAGGGCATCCGCTACCTGGACGCGCGGACCGAGGACTGGACCGACGGCAACTACCTCTCCGTCCACAACGCGTGGCACTACGCCCTGTACGCCCTGGAGGCGGGCAGCATCGAGCGGGTCCTCGGCGTCTACGACAACACCCTCCACAACGAGTCGTCGCAGGCCATCGCCATGGAACTCCTCGACGCTTCCGCCCTGTTGTGGCGCCTGTTCCTGGTCGACATCGACGTCGAATCCCGCTGGGCGGCGCTCGCCCAGGCATGGGCCGGGCGCAAGGTCGGTGCCTACTACGCCTTCAACGATGTCCACGCAGTGATGGCGTATGTGGGGGCAGGACGGCTCTCCGACGCCGAGCGGCTGGTGAAGGAGCGCGAGGACTGGCTCGATCGGACCGACCCCTCGGTCTCGAATCACGCCATGACGCGCGAGATCGGCGTCCCTGTGTGCCGCGCCCTCATCGCGTACGGCCAGCACCGGTACGCCCGCGTGGTCGAGTTGCTCACCCCGATCCGCCACCACCTACATTCCTTCGGCGGCAGCCACGCGCAGCGTGACGCCATCCAGCGGACGCTCGTGGAAGCGGCCATCCGTTCCGGCCGACACGACTTGGCGCGCACCTTGCTCAGCGAACGCATCAACCTGCGTCCCATCTGCCCTTACAACTGGCGGGCCCGCGCCCGACTGGCGGACCGGCTGGGCGACACGGCTCAGGCGCAGTCCGCCCGCACCCGCGCGGAGGAACAGGCCGCCGCGGGTGCGGCGGTTCTGGGCTGAGGCGGACGGCTTGACGGCCGGCTCGAGCTGCGGCGGGTTGTCCGTGGCTGAGGGGCTGAGGCGGGATGATCCATTGCCTCGGCTCTCCCCCGGTGCGCACCGGCTTCCTATGCAACCTCGGCACCCACACGAGTGACCGTGTTATCCACAATCACGGTGCCGTACACAGATTCAGATCAGGCCCTTCCACCTCAACCAGCCAGCGCCGTAACGTAATTGACGCGGCACATCATCGCCTCGGCGACGGTTTCAAGTTCACGCGGATCGGGGGATTCAGGTGTCGGATGCAAGCCGTCGTGGGGCGCGTCTCGAGGCCGTCGGGCCGCACCTGGCCCACGAGGTCCCCACGGAACGACAGAGGAGTGCGGTCCAGCCATGAACGAGCCTCGAATCCTGACCGTGCGGCCGGAACCCGGCGAGTACGCGTGGACATTCGGCGGTGCGCCACCCGTGGCGCGGATCTCTCCCGGTACGGTGCTCGACCTGTACACGGAGGACTGCTTCGCGGGGAATGTGCGCTCGGAGAAGGACCTGGTCTCCGAGGTCTGCCAGTTCCCGTTCCTGAATCCGCAGACCGGACCCTTTTATGTCGAGGGAGCGGAACCGGGTGACACCGTCGCCGTTCACTTCGCGTCGATCGAACCGGCCCGCGACTGGGCAGCGTCCACCACGGTCCCCCTCTTCGGAGCGCTCACCTCCACCCACACCACCGCGTCACTCCAACCTCCGCTGCCCGAGACCGTATGGATATGGCAGCTCGACCGGAGCCGGCGCACCGCACACTTCGGCGCGCGTGACGGCGACTTCGAGGTAGCGCTGCCGATGGATCCGATGCACGGCACGGTCGGCGTCGCACCGGCGAATCTGGAGGTGCGCTCGGCTCTCGTGCCCGACGCGCACGGCGGCAACATGGACACCCCCGAAATGCGGACCGGTGTCACCTGCTACCTCGGGGTGAACGTGGAGGGAGCGCTCCTGAGCCTCGGCGACGGACACGCCCGGCAGGGCGAGGGAGAAACCTGCGGAGTCGCCGTCGAGTGTGCGATGAACACAGTCCTGATCGTCGAACTCCTGAAGGGGATCGCCACGCCCTGGCCACGCCTGGAATCCGACAGCCACATCATCTCCACCGGCTCGGCGCGCCCGCTGGAGGACGCCTTCCGAATATCGCAACTCGACCTGGTGCAGTGGTTGGTGCGCGACTACGGCTTCAGCGAGCTCGACGCTTATCAGTTCGCGACCCAGACCGTCGAGTCGCCGCTCGCCAACGTCTGCGACACCAACTACACGTGCGTGGCCAAGCTCCGCAAAGAGTGGCTGCCCGCGCGCGAAACTCACCGGGGGCTCCACGCGCGGCTGCGAGAGACGGCGGCGCTGCTGCCCCACTGAGAAGTCCAGCTGTTCCCCCCACCGAGAGGCAGGCCAGCAATGGATCGAGCAAGAGGCTTCCCCACCAGGCGCAGGCTGTTGCAGGGCGCTGCCCTGGCCGCAGTCCCCACCGCGCTCCTCCCCGCCACCCGCGCCACGGCCCGGCCTCGGGCGGTCGACTATCCACTCGCCGAGTGGGTCCCGGCAAGCAGCTCCAACTACACGGCCGCCAACCGCCCCAGCACCTACCCCGTCGACTACGTGGTCGTCCATGTCACCCAGGAGACCTACGCCGACACGCTCGCCATCTTCCAGAACTCTGCGAAGAAGGTGTCGGCCCACTATGTGGTGCGTTCGAAGGACGGTCACATCGCCCAGTGCGTCCGCGAGCAGAACGTCGGCTGGCACGCCGGCAACTGGGACTACAACACCAGAAGCATCGGCATCGAACATGAAGGATGGGTGGATCAGCCGGAGTACTTCACCGACGCGATGTACGAGCAGTCCGCGCTGCTGACCTCGGCCATCTGCGATACGTACGACATCCCCAAGGACCGCGAGCACATCATCGGGCACGTGGAAGTGCCCGGAGCCGACCACACCGATCCAGGCCCGCACTGGGACTGGACGCGCTATCTCCGTCTGGTCAACTCTGCTTGACCGCCCCCGCCACCGTCACCGCCTCACGTCCGGCAGGTGTCGCGGCGCTCGTCAGGGCGGTTGCCGCAGCGCTTGTCGGAGCAGGCTCGCGGGGCGACGATGGCTGCATCCATCGCCGTCCCGGGAGGCAGAGTTGTCCGAACCATGGGTGGCCCTGGAAGCCGGCGCCGATCCTGTCGAGCGGGGGCGGGTGCTGCGGCACGCGCACGAGAGGTTCACCGAGGCGGGGACGCTCACACGACCGGTGCGTACCGTGGTGGCCGAGTCCTGGCGGCGCTCCGCCAAGGCCAGAGTCAGCCCCGAGGACACCGGCGCGGCGGTGGAGCTCACCGACGGGGACCTCGGTTCGTATCGCGCCGAGCACCCGCTGGCCGGGGTAATGCCGCTGTTCCGTGAGCTGATGGGCACGTTCGCGATGGACGGTGAACATCTGCTCGCGGTGTGCGACGCGCACGGCAGGCTGCTCTGGGTCGAGGGACACTCCGCGACCCGGCGGAAGGCGGGGCGGATGAACTTCGTGCCGGGCGCGCGGTGGGCGGAGTCCGCGATGGGGACGAACGCCCCGGGGACGGCGGTGGCGGTGGACCGGCCGGTCCAGGTCTTCGCGGCCGAGCACTTCATCCGGCGCGTCCAGCCGTGGACGTGCGCGGCCGCCCCGGTGCACGATCCGCGGACCGGGCGGCTGCTCGGGGCGGTGGACATCACCGGGGGCGACGGGCTCGCACATCCGCACAGCCTCGCCTTCGTGCAGGCGGTCGCTCGGGCCGCGGAGTCACAACTGGCGCTGCTGGCACCGCCGGTGGAGAGCAAGGACACCGTGGGTCTCACCGCCCTCGGGCGTGATGAGGCGCTGTTGCTGACCGGTGGTCGCAAGGTGCGGCTGAGCCGCAGGCACAGCGAGATCCTCGTCCTGCTGGCCCGTCATCCGGAGGGGCTGACCGGTGACCAGCTGCTGTGCTCGCTGTATGAGGACGAGTCGGTGACGCCGGTGACACTGCGGGCGGAGTTGGCGCGGCTGCGGCGGCTTCTGGGGCCGGAGTTGCTGAGGTCACGCCCGTACAGGATCTCGGTGCCAGTCGAGTCGGATGTCGACACCGTCGAGCGACGGCTCGGGTCGGGGGCGGTCACGGCGGCCGCCGCCGCGTACGCGGGTCCGCTCCTGCCCACTTCGCAGGCGCCCGCCGTCGCCAGGTTGCGGCGCAGGCTCGCCGGCCAACTGCGGGCCGCGCTCATCGCACGCCGCGACCCGGATCTCCTGGCGGACTGGGTGCACACGCCGTGGGGTGAGGACGACCTGGCGGTGTGGCGAGCGCTGGCGCAGGTACGGTCGACGCCGCCGGTGCTGGCCCGACTCAGGGAGTTGGACGCAGAGTTGATCGAAGCGCGATAGAGCGGAGTTGATCAGGCGCGATAGAGCGGGGTTGATCGAGGCGCGGTAGAAGAGCACTGCGCCTGCCGGAGCACCACCTCAGTCTCCCGCGACGTACCTGCAACGTGCCTGCAACGTCCGTCCTCCTAGCCTCCGGGCGAGAGCTGCCCAACGGCGGGCAGCCTTCCCCGGGGAGGCCACCAAGATGACCCGTTACGCAGCGCCCGGCACCGACGGCGCAGTTGTCTCCTACGAGTCCCGCTACGACCACTTCATCGGCGGCGAATACGTCCCGCCCGCCCGCGGCCAGTACTTCGAGAACCCGAGCCCGGTCAACGGACAGCCCTTCACCGAGATCGCCCGCGGCACGGCCGAGGACGTGGAGCGAGCCCTGGACGCGGCGCATGCCGCCGCGCCCGCGTGGGGCCGTACCTCCGTGGCCGAACGCTCGGACGTACTGCGGAAGATCGCCGACCGCATGGAGGCAAACCTCGAACAGCTCGCGGTGGCCGAGAGCTGGGAGAACGGCAAGCCGGTACGCGAGACACTGGCCGCCGACATTCCGCTGGCCATCGACCACTTCCGCTACTTCGCGGGGGTCATCCGCGCGCAGGAGGGGTCGCTGAGCGAGGTGGACGACGACACCGTCGCGTATCACTTCCATGAGCCGCTCGGCGTCGTCGCGCAGATCATCCCGTGGAACTTCCCCATACTGATGGCGACATGGAAGCTCGCGCCCGCTCTGGCGGCGGGCAATGCGGTCGTCCTCAAGCCCGCGGAACAGACCCCGGCCTCGATCCACTACTGGATGAGCCTGGTCGCCGATCTGATGCCGCCGGGCGTCGTCAACATTCTCAACGGCTTCGGCGTCGAGGCGGGCAAGCCCCTCGCCTCCAGCCCACGCGTCGCGAAGGTCGCCTTCACCGGTGAGACCACGACGGGGCGCTTGATCATGCAATACGCCTCGGAGAACATCAAGCCGGTGACGCTGGAGCTGGGCGGCAAGTCGCCGAACATCTTCTTCGACGACGTGTGGGCCGCCAACGACGACTTCCGTGACAAGGCGCTCGAGGGCTTCACGATGTTCGCCCTCAACAACGGCGAGGTGTGCACCTGTCCGTCGCGTGCGCTCGTCCAGCGCGGACACTACAGCGAGTTCATGGAAGCGGCGGTCGCCCGCACCGAGCAGATCGTGCCGGGCCACCCGCTGGACACCGACACGATGATCGGGGCCCAGGCCTCCAACGACCAGCTGGAGAAGATCCTCTCCTACCTGGACATCGGCCAGCAGGAGGGCGCCAAGGCCCTGACGGGCGGTCAGCGGGTGACGTACGAAGGCGAATTGGCGGGCGGTTACTACGTCCAGCCGACGATCTTCGAGGGCGACAACCGCATGCGAATCTTCCAGGAGGAGATCTTCGGCCCGGTGGTCTCGGTCGCGTCGTTCAGCGACTTCGACGACGCCATCAAGACCGCCAACGACACGCTGTACGGCCTGGGCGCCGGCGTGTGGACGCGCGACATGAACACCGCCTACCGCGCGGGCCGCGCGATCCAGGCGGGCCGCGTCTGGACGAACTGCTACCACGCCTACCCCGCGCACGCTGCGTTCGGCGGCTACAAGCAGTCCGGCATCGGACGCGAGACGCACAAGATGATGCTGGAGCACTACCAGCAGACGAAGAATATTCTTTGTTCATACAGCGCTCAGAAGCTTGGGTTCTTCTAGAACCACAAGCTAGGTGCCTGAAAGGGAAAAGATCTCTTCAGGCACCTAGCAGGCGCAGCCGCTGTCCGTGACCGGTCATCAACCTTCCGGACTTGTTCACCACGATTCTCCGCCTGGCTCGGACCAGCCGGGGCACTACGCGGCGAGTGCGTCGGCCGCGCCACAACGGCGGCAGACGGCTCCTTCAGCTTCCCGGACCTGGCCCCCGGCTCGTACACCCTGCGCCTCCCACCGGAGAATTTCGCCCCGCCCCACGAAGGCGTTTCCCGGCTCGGCCCCGCGCTGGTGACCTCGGAGATCATCGGAGCCTCCTGTGGATCTGGACCGGCTTCGCCATGGTCCTCATCGGAGCGGGCCTCTCGTCGCTGCCGCGCGAGACACTCGAAGCGGCCCGTATGGACGGGGCGGGCGAATGGCAGGTGTTCCGCACGATTACCGTGCCCCTGCTTGCCCCGACCCTCACCGTGGTCTTCGTGACGCTGGTGATCAACGTGCTCAAGGGTGGTCGACCTCGTCCACATCATTGCCCCCGGCCCGGTACAGGAGGACGCGCCGTGCTGGCCACTCGGATGTGGCTGGTCTCCTTCGGCGGAGGCAACGATCACGGGCTCGGCAGCGCACTCGGAGTGCTGGTCCTGCTGCTGGTCGTCCCCGCCATGGTCTTCAACGTGAGCATGCCCGCCGAGAGGACCCCGTCGCCCTGGTTGAGCATCCCTTGCTCATGAGTTTCGGGACCGGAAAGTGAAGAGTGTCGGATACAAGGCCATAAACCTCGGAAGGCCCTCACGCGCCGCCCATGGACCCTGCAGGGAGTAGACGCCGTGTACGCCATCGCCCGCCATCGCCTCGCCATCACCCGTCGCCCGGTAGCGGCGCGGACCGCAGCGGGCACCCTCCGCCATGAGGGCGACAGGAGCGAAGTACTGGAGCACCGCCCCGAAGCCGCCTCCTCTGCCCGCCGCACCACGCAGGCCGTCATGAAGCGATGGCGAGTGGGCACCGACACCACCGAAAGCGTCACCCTCATCGTGTCCGAACTGGTCACCAACGCCATCGAGCACGCGGACCCGCCCTTGGCGCTCCACCTGCGCCGCGAAACCCAGGGCGGCGCCATCTGGGTCGGCGTTACCGACGGCGGCCAAGCCGACTCCGAAGGTACCTGGACCATCTCCTGTGCCGAAGACGAGCACGGCCGCGGGCTCACCATCATCGGCACCCTCGCCGACTCCCACGGCACTCACACTCACCGCAACGGCGCCACCACCCACTGGGCGCGCCTCACCACCTGAAGGGGCCATCCTCCGGTTTCGCATGGTTCGTCAGGCCAACCGCGCGGTCCGCGATCAGGCCCTCTCACACGGATTCACCCACAGACATTGACGCGAGGGTCGCCGATTGGTTGAGTGGCGGATCCACTGAGCCACTGAGCCACTGACGGCAGGAGCCGAACCGTGCAGACACCGCTCCCACGCGAGACCATCGTGGATGTCCTGGAGAGTCGGCTGGGCGAAGACATCGTCGCCGGTCTGCATCCTGCGGGAAGCTATCTGCCTCCCGAACGGCAGCTTGCCGAGGGGTACGGCGTCACTCGCACCACCCTCAAACACGCCTTCGGCAGGCTGATTCAGGCTGGACTGCTGGAGACCAGGCACGGCATCGGCACACAGGTACGCGATTTCGCCCGCCTGGGCGGCGCCGACCTGCTCCCCCTGCTGGTTCGCCACAGCCCCGACTGGCTCGGCGAGATCTTCGAAGTCCGCCACAGCGTGGGCACTCTGATCGCGGAGCGCGCCGCCCTCCGCGCCACCGAGGAGCAACTCGGCGAACTCGCCGTGCTCCTCGATGCCGTTCGCACCGCCGAGGGCAGGGAGGAAGCTCAGCTCGCCGATATCGAGGTCCATCGTTCGCTCGCCCGCGCGACGGGTAACCGTGTATACGCACTGCTGACCAACACGCTCTTCAAGGCCTATCTGCCGATGCGGGCTTCTTTCGACGCCCCCTTCACCGACCCGGCGGCGGCCCATCGCCGCTTGAGCCCCGTAGTCGAAGCCGTGCTGGCCCGTGATGCGGACTCGGCCCGATACGCAGCTGACATGTATCTGACAGAAACTGAACGGATGATGTTGGAGGAGCTCTCGTGAGCGCGAGGGAAAGCCATTTCCGCGAGGCCATGTTCGGGTCCATGCGGCTCGACAGTGACACCCGGGCCCGCTCGGTCCGTCTGGATCTCTCCGTAGCGACGGATGGATTCCTGCGCCCCATGGGCAGCACGGAAGCCCGCGCTTCGGGGAAGATACGCATATCAGGGCTGGCAGGCCATGCGCCGGTCGACGGGACGATGGAGATCTCCCCGCTCGCCAGGCGCCGCATCCGGTACCAGCTCGCCTTCGTCGTCGACAACCGTCATCTGACTCTCGACGGCTGGAAGTCAGTGAGTCTGCTGCACCCCATCACATCGATGACCCATCTGCCGTTCACGCTGTACGAAGCGGGTACACGGGTCGGTGAGGGGACTCTCACCTTCCGCATGAGGCACCTGGCCTCCTTCCTCGGAAGTTTTCGTCTGTCCCGGGGCGAGGGTGCCGACGCCTTCTCGGCACCCCGTTGGCAGGGTGAGCCGGGCCGGACGGAGGTGTGGTACACGACGCTGACCGATCCCCACACCGGCACGGGCGTATGGCTGCATCACGAGCTGGTCGCGCCGACCGACGGATCGGCCGCCTTTGCGCACGGCTGGGCCGCGGTATTCCCCAAGGACGAGCCGGTGCAGCACGAGCGCTTCGGCCCCGAGGCGTGGTCGGGTGCCAAGGAGGGCTACACACTCAGTGCCGTGACCGCGGTTGCCGGCAAGCTAACGGGAACGGCCGGGGGGCTGCGGTGGGACTTGGCCGAGAGGGTGTCCGACGCCCCGCTGTTCACCTTCCCCCGGTGGTCGTGGCGCCACCCACTGCTGCCCGCGGCCCATATGCTGCCAGCTGCTCGGGCGACCTACAGCGGGACGGTCTCGTACAACGGCACCACCGTGAACGTAGTGGGGGCGCCCGGGGCTTCGGCCCGCATCTACGGTCACGGCAACGGACAGAAATGGGCATGGCTGCATGCTGATCTGGATGATGAAAACGTGCTGGAGATCGTGGCAGCGACCTCACGCAAACCCGGGCTGAGGCGCCTTCCCCCCATGGTCTTCCTGCGTCTGCGCACCAGGGGACGGACTTGGCCACGACGCGCCGAGCGCTCCGCCGTCGGCTGGGCCGGCCTCGGTCGCTTCCGCTGTGCCATCGGGCTCCCGTCCTGGTCCGTGGCCGGACGCGTCGGCCTGCGACGGATCCGCGTGGTGGTCACCCAGCCCGAAGAACGCACCCTGGCCCTTGACTACGCCGACCCGGACGGCTCACCGGCGACCTGCCACAACAGCGAACAGGCTGACGTCCACGTCGTGGTCGAGCGGTGGTGGGGATCCTGGCGCACAGCGGCCGAGTGGCAACTGTCCGCGACAGCACATGCAGAGGTGGGAATCCGATGAACCTGCAAGGACTGGTGGCCGCGCTCATCGCGGACGACGGGACCGAAGAGTGGCCCGGCAAGGTCCCGAGCAGGCTGGAAACAGTACTGCGCTCGATGCCGCCGCACGCGCGGACCGGGTTCACAGCCGCGGTGGGCGCCATCGACGCGTACGCCTTGGCCCACGCCGGCCGTCGGCTCACCAACCTCTTGCCGGCCGAACGCGAGAAGGTGATGCGTTCGCTCGAAGGACGGAGCGCGCTGCTCCCGCTGCTCGATGTGCTGAAGGTACCTGTCCTGCTGGCCGCAGGTACGGAAAGAATGCTGGCGTACGGGATGAAACCCGTACCCTCACCTCCCGACGACCCACAGCTGAACCTCACCGCGGCCCACGATTGGCCCACGTGCTCAACAGCAGACGCAGTAGTGATCGGTTCCGGTGCGGGTGGAGCGATGGCAGCACGAACACTCGCGCGGGCCGGACTTGACGTGGTGGTGCTCGAGGAGGGACACCACCACTCCACGGCGTCCTTCGGGAAACGTACTCCGCTGGACCGGTTCGCTGAGCTGTACCGGGATGGTGGAGCAACGTTCGCCATCGGCGCCCCACCGCTCCTGATGCCGACCGGCCGTGCGGTGGGAGGCACCACCATCGTCAATTCTGGCACTTGCTACCGGACGCCACAGCACGTGCTGACCCGCTGGAGTCGTGACTTCGGCTTCACACTCGCCGAACGCTTCGGGCCCTGCTTGGACGAGGCGGAACGTTCCCTGCGCGTGGCACCCCAGCCCCTCGATGTGATCGGCCGCAACGGCCGGCTCGCGCTGGCCGGTGCGTCGGCTCTTGGCTGGAAGGCCGCGCCTCTGCGACGGAACGCTCCCGGCTGCCAAGGATCCTGTCAGTGCGTTGTGGGCTGCCCCACGGGCGCGAAACAGAGCGTGCAACTGTCCGTCCTGCCTGACGCCTGCTCTGCCGGGGCCCGCATCGTCACCGGTGCGCTGGTAACCCGCATTCTGTCGGACCCCGATCGTCCGGGCGGCCCACGCGCAACAGGGGTGCACGCACGACGAGAGGACGGAAGCACGTTCGAGATCATCGCTCCCCTGGTCGTCGTCGCGGCAGGAGCGCTCCAAGCACCCGCTCTCCTGCGCCGGTCCGGTCTCGGCAAGCACCCTCGCATCGGCCGGAATCTCTCCGTTCACCCCGCTACGAGCGTCGCGGGCCGCTTCGCGGACCCCGTCACAGCCTGGGACGGGGTCCTCCAGAGCGTCGGGGTCGAGGAGCTGCACGCCGAAGGCGTACTGATCGAAGCCACCGCTACTCCACCGGGGATGGGGTCGTTCGTCCTCCCTGGTCTGGGCTCCGATCTGCGCCGTGAACTGGAATCCACGGATCACCTGGGAACCCTGGGGGCGATGATCGCCGACCAACCTTCCGGCAGTGTGCACGGGCGCACCCGCGCTCTCATTCGCTACAACCTGAGTCGCCGGGACGCGGCTCGGCTCATGCGGGCGGTGCGGGCTATGGGCAGGTTGCTCTTCGCGGCTGGCGCCGAAGAGGTACTCACCGGCGTCCCGGCGGCGCCTCTCGCCCGTAGTACGAGCGAACTTGATGTGGTCCTGTCCGGCGTCACCGCACGGCAACTGCACCTGTCCGCCTATCACCCCACGGGAACGGTGGCAGCCGGCCACGACCCCGAGCAGGCTCCAGCAGACCCGACAGGTTTGCTCAGGGGCGTGGAGGGAGTACTGATCGCCGACGCGTCGGTGCTGCCGAACTGCCCGGAGGTCAATCCCCAGCTCAGCATCATGGCGGCGGCGCTGGCCGTGACGGAAGCACACCTGGCCGCCCGCCCAGGGTGAACACTTCAGGAAAGCCGCACCTTTGAGATGTCCACGAACAGTCGGCGGTTCGGGCATGCCGCACCACCTCTCGATCAGGTCGGGTCCGTGGACGAGTTCGATATCCCCGCCGACGCCGGCTACGGCGTCAGCACCCCGTTCCGGCTCGGTCTCGAACAACGAGGACTGTCCTATGTCCTGGCCCTGAACGGGAAGGAAGCCGCCCACCCACAGGACGCGGAGGTCAGCGCGCGTCCAGATGAGCCAGGGCGGCCACCGTCAGGGCCGATATCCCGGTGGGCAGAGCGGTCCGCACATACGGTGCGAACCTCGGGGAGTGATTGGGCGGCGGGCCGTGCTCCCGGTCCCGCTCCGGCGGAACCGGACCGGCGGCAGGCCGCGGTGCGGCGCAACCCAGCATCCAGTAGGCGCTCGTCACCCCGCTCCTCCCATGCAGGAAGTGCCCCGCGTCCCCGTAGAGCGGGAAGTCCTCGGTCGCCATCGAGGGCGGCGAAGTGGCCACCCGTCGCGCGCCGAAGTGGGCTTCGTGGGCGGCTCGCACGACCGCGGAGGCCGATGGATCGGGGGCATTCACCGGTGACCGGGAGACGACGCGGATGTCCGGGTCGTTCTCGCACCCCGAGGCCGCGCACTCCGCCCGTACGATCCTGCGGACCGCGTTCGTCATGCGGTCGAGCACGGCGTCGGAGAATCCTCGGACGGTGAGACCCAGGGTCGCGCGCTCTGGCACCACGTTCGCGCTGGTTCCCGCGTGCAGGGACCCGACGGTGAGCGTGACGGGCTCGGCAGGGGCGGTCTCCTGGGAGACCACACCCTGCAGACGCAGGACGACGGCCGCGGCGGTGAGCACCGGGTCCACTGCCAGATGAGCGGTGGCCGCGTGCCCTCCGCGGCCGTGGACGACGATCTCCAGCGACACGCTGCCGGCCATCAGCGGTCCCGACCCGTGCGCCACCAGGCCGGAGGGGTACGGCGCCGCGTGCTGGGCGAGCACCACGTCGGGAGCCGCGCAGCGGGTGTACAGACCGTCCTCCAGCATGGCCCGCGCCCCGCTGAGGGTCTCCTCCGCCGGCTGGCCCACGACCATCAGCGTGCCGCGCCACCGACCCGCCGACCGGGCCAGCAGGGCCGCCGCTCCGGCCGCGGCGGCCAGATGCAGATCGTGCCCACAGGCGTGCATCACCGGGATCCGCCCGCCGTCGGGCCCGGGAACGGTCACCGAGCTCGCATACGCCAGCCCGGTGCGCTCCTCGACGGGCAGGGCGTCGAGTTCCGCGCGGAGCAGCACCACCGGGCCGTCACCGTTGCGCAGGACACCGGCCACCCCGTGGCCGCCGATCCCCGTGGTCACTTCATAGCCCTCGGACCGCAACCGCACACCGAACTCCCGCGCGGTCCGCTCCTCGCAGCCCGACAGTTCGGGGTGCCGGTGCGTGTCGAGGTAGAAGGTGGTCGCGGACAGCAGAATGTCCGGAAGGGCCGTCAGCGCGGTCTCGTACCCGTTCTTCTGATGCGGCATCAACGGCTTCCGTTCTCACGGCCCTTGCCGATGCCGTGTCGATCGGGTGGTGAAGGACAGAGGTGTGACAGCGGAATGACTGCTTCCGTGACAGCGGGGCCCGTTGGAATGGAGTCGTCAATCAACGACGGGCGGCACACCGTTGCGGCCGGTCCACAACCGATGGAGACGACATGGCACCGAAGAGCGAGCTGGCTTCCCTCGCCCAGGAGATCCTCGAGCTGGAGTCCGAGACCTTCGAGATCTCGGACTACTCTGACGAGAGCGAGGTCCTCCTCGCCGGGTCGACCAGCTGCAGCAGCACCAGCACCACCAGCAGCACGACCAGCACCACCAGCTGCAGCGCCTGAGCAGTGACGCCACGGGCGTCCGGGGCCGGGAAACCGGTGCCGGGCGCCCGTCCGGCGTGTTGCGGCGCACCCGTCCGTACGGCATGCTCCGCCGGACGGGGCGCCGCGTACGCCCCGGTGATCCGTTCCCCGGTCAGGGGAAGGGGTGCGGTACACGACGGATCTCGGCGTCGGAGAGATCGGTGTCCCGCCACCCCGCCCGGCGGAAGGCGGAACGCAGTCGCGGCGTCCGCAGGGCGCGCTGCCGGGACCATCCGAAGTCGATGGGCAGCAGCCCGGGCACGATCGTGCAGACGGTCCGCAGCCCGATGCGCTCCTGCTCCGGTGTCGTCTGGTCGACGACGACGACATCGAACCCCGCGTCCACCAGGGCGTCGCGGCAGTGCCGTACGTCGTCGAGCAGATCCGGCCGGCCGCCGGAACCGCCGCGCGTCCGTCCCGTCCCGTAGAGCTCCGCCATCGGCAGCGTGCGCGCCGGTGCGAGGTACTCCGGAGCGTGTCCGGCCATCCCGGGCAGCCCGAACAGCCGGGGGTGGTCGCTCAGATTCCGGACGAGGGAGAAGTCGTTCGCCATCGCTTCGAGCGCGTCGCGCTCCTCCTGGACCTGCCCCGGAAGGTGCGGGATGTAGGTAAGGACCTCGGAGAGGGCCGCGCCGACGGCGAGTTCGGGTTCGAGCGCGGAGCCGGCAGCGAAGGAGAGCCTCCCGGGACCGCCGTCCCGGCGCGACGCGAGGGCGGTGACCACCGGTACGGGCAGGTCGATCCGGTTGTCGAAGGCGTGGATGTCGTAGCCGAGGAGCGCCGCACGGTCCACCATGCCCCGGATGACGGCGCTGTCCAGCGTGTCCAGGTCGATCCGGGGAAGCTCCGCCCGGCCGTACCAGGCGAGCAGGAAGGCGTCCCGCTCGATGAGTTCGAGGAGCCCGTGCAGCACGGCTTCCTCCAGGCAGCTGCCGATGGCGCAGCCGTTGGAGCACTCGAAGACGAAGTTGTCGGCGGCGATCCCGGCGCTGTAGTGGGCCAGCCGCGCAGGCACCAGGATCGGCCGTTCGTCCCGCAGCGAGTACCCCCGCACCCACGGGATGGCTGCCGCGGGGTCGAAGGGGCTGACCATCGGGTCGTCTCGGTACGTCTCCTCGCTGTACTCCCCGCAGTTCCTCGGGTCCAGGGCCGCCTCCGCCAGGTTGTCGTAGGAGTCCACCAGAAGCGGCCCCCTGCGGCGGCGATGGGTACCGGCGTACCGTTCGAGGCCTTCGAGGAAGGCCAACCCCCTGCTGGTGGCGAATGAGTTGGCCTGGCCGCTCCAGGTCACGTCGGAGAGGCCCGCGTAGCCGCGTACGAACACGCTGCCCGCCACCGGGGAGGTGGTCGGTGACGTCACATTGATCCAGGTGCCGGCGCCGAGCGCGCCGCAGACGGGGTTGGCCAGCGCGAGGCTGGGCAGCTCGTAGGCGGTCACCGGGCGCAACCGGTAGGTGTCTTCCGCGGGCTTGGGCCGGGAGCGCAGAACGGGTTCGGTCGCCTCCGCCGCCGGGTGCAGGGGGGCGCAGGCCGGGCAGAGGGGTTCCGGCAGCAGGGGGAAGGTCCGAACCCGCAGTGTCTCCAGGTCGATCCGGGAGACCCGCGGCAGCCCCGCGTCTCCCGGTCCCCACGGCCCGGCGACCTCCTCCGCCGGCGTGGCCGGCGCCAGGACGACGGCTTCGTACAGGTCCCACACCGCGTCCACGAGGTACCCGGGGAACAGCGGCCAGCCGGCCGGCGGTGTGCAGGGGGCCGGCTGCCACCCCTGCCCCGCGGCGGCGTGCGGGGCGGCGAGTCGGGTCCTGCCGCCCGTCTCCAGGGCGTCCCGCTCGGAGCGGGAACGCAGCCGTTGCCAGCGCATCGCCAGGCACTGGCCGCAGGCCTCGGACGCGCCACCGCCCCAGGGGCCGACAAGCACGGCCTGGGCCGTCAGATGGACGTCGGCCGCGCGGCGCAGCGCGATGTCCTGCCCCGCCGCGGCGTCGAGCGCGTCGGCCGCGCCCAGGGCCGCGACCCGTGGCGGCGGTGTGCCGGGCGGGCGGGCTGACGGAGAGTCGGCGAACCGGTCGGCCAGCGCCCGTTGCAGGGTGCGCCGGGCGGTCTCCAGTGGCGTCTTGACGTCGTTCGCCGACAACGGGAGATCGGCTGCGAGAGTCGACGAGTCAGTGTTCATATGGAGTTGCTCCAGCGGAAGGTCTTGGCGGCGATCACGGAGAAGACGACCCCGAAGACGGCCAGGACACCGCAGGACACGGCGATGCCCGCAAGGTCGTGGCGGCCGGTGAGCGCACCTGCCACCGCGTCGTTCATGGGACGCAACGGCAGGATGTTCGACAGCGTCCGCACCCATGGCGGCAGGTACTCCAGGGGCAGGAACGATCCGGATAGGAAGGCCATCGGAACCATCAGGCAGTTGGCGACCGCCGCGACCGCCTCGGGCGTGTTGGCGAGGGAGCCGATCACGGCACCGATGGCGAGGAAAACGGTGACACCAAGGACCATCACGGGGACGAGCAGCGGCCAGGGTCCGTTGATGCGCAGACCCAGCAGAACGCCCACGGCAACGGTCAGCAGGGTCTGCCAGCCGGCGACCTGGAGTGCCACGGTGTAGCGGGCACCGAGCACGGAGCGCAGCGGTGCCGGCGACATCCTGATCAGCCGCAACAGGTCGTTGTTGCGCCACTGCATGAGCGTGAAGCCCACACCGAAGACAGCGGCGTTGGCCACGCCCCAGGACAGGACGCCGGAAGCGATGTTGTCGATGTATGCGCCTCCGTTCCCCGACACCTCCTGCCCCCGGTAGAGCAGCCCGAAGATGCAGAGGAAGACGAGGGGGAAGACGAAGGTGAAGAACCGCGCGGTCCAGTCGCGGGAGGCGGCGCGGGAGGTGGCCCGGGTCAGGACGGAGTAGGCGCTCATGATGCGTTCCTCGTTCCGGTGAGTTGCAGATAGACGTCCTCGAGCGTCGTGGACCTGGTCCGGATTCCGTCCAGCCCTGCGATCGCGCCGATCTCCGCGAGAACGGGGCCGGTGCTGCGGGTCCGCAGGACCACCGCGCCGCCTTCGACGGTGACTTCCTCGACACCGGCAATGGCGTGCGCGCGTTCCACCGAGAGCCGCTCGGCCGGAACCAGGAAGCTGGTGGCGCCCGAGTGCTCGCCCACCAGGGCGTGCGGGGCTCCGAGGGCGACGACCGAGCCGTCGACGACTATGGCCACCCGGTCGCACAACGCCTCGGCCTCGTCCAGGTGGTGGGTGGTGTAGACGATGGTGCGGCCCATCGCCTTGAGCGTGCGCAGCGTCTCCCACAGGGCGCGGCGCGCCTGCGGGTCCAGTGCGGCGGTCGGTTCGTCGAGGAACACCAGCTCCGGCCCGTGGACGAGGGCGGAGGCGATGGCCAGCCGCTGGCGCTGGCCGCCGGAGAGGTCCTCGACCCGTTCCTCGGCCTTGCTCTCCAGCCCGACCAGGGACAGCGCTCCGTCAGCGGCGGGGGCCTCGCAGCCGAAGAGCCCGGCGACGGTGACCAGGTGCTCCCGGGCCGTCAGCCGGGGGAAGAAGGCGGACTTCTGCGTCTGGGCCCCGACCCGCGGCAGCAGGGCCGGGTTGCGGGGCCACGGCTTCCGTCCCAGGACCGAGATCTCGCCGGAGTCCGCGATGCGCAGCCCCTCCATGATTTCGACGAGGGTGGTCTTCCCTGCGCCGTTGGGGCCGAGTACGCCGAAGAACTCGCCGCGTTCGACCTCCAGCGAGACCCGTTCGAGGGCCTGCACCTTCCCGTACCGTTTGCTGACGCCGTCGAGCTTCAGGGCCGGTCCCGAAGTGGTGTCCACTTCGCTCACCTCATCCATTCGTTCCGTTTGCTGCGCGGTACTGCGGGTTCACCCGGGCTCTGCCGTCCTGCCTCGTGGCCTTGCGACCGTGGCCGCCACCATCAGTGCGAGCAGCACGGTCGGCACGACCGTGGCTGCCGCACCGAACCGGTCGGTCAGGAAGTGCCGGCACAGCAGCACCCCTCCCGTACAGGCGCCGAGGACCAGCAGCGCGGAGCCGATCGCGTAGCCCAGATAGGCGAGCCGGACAGGGCGTGGGTAGCCGGACACCGTGGACCTGGCGTTCTGTTGACGTTTCGTCAGCAACTGCAGATACTTGCGGCTCTCCGCCGCGTAGTCCGACATCCCCAGGACATGGCTGAGGATCTGGTAACCGTCCAGTGGGGGCAGCGGGACCAGATTCAGCAGCGCCTGGCCGGTACCGGCCAGGAGCAGGGCCGCGGTGGCGTCGCGTGCGGGGTGGCCTGGCGGCAGGAGAGCCCAGAGCGGGTAGAAGGGGAGCAGGAAGAGCAAGTTCGCCGCGGCGCCGGCGGCGGCGGTCGCCACCTGGTGACGGCGGCGCGGGAGATACATGTAGTTCTCGACCTTGCAGTACATGATGATCATGGGCAGCCGCCAGCGCAGGCCGATCTCCGAGACGGAGCCGCCGAACCAGCCGGCCACCACACCGTGCGCGAGTTCGTGCAGGGCGAGGCTCACCCAGAGCAGGACCGCCACCGCCGCGAGGGAGGGCAGGTGCAGCACGGCCCGCAGCCCTTCCCTGCCGAGTTCGCTCCCCCGCAGGGCCATCCCGATCTCCATCGCGGAGACCAGCACCAGTGCGAGGACGAGGAAGAGCGGGGTCCGGGCGAAGCCGGTGAGCCGGCGCAGGCGTTCCACGCAGGCCACCGGGTCGGCGACGAGACGAACGTCGCCCCGCAGGAGGGTGTTGCGCCGGTGCGCGCCTCTGCGCCCCGCGGGCCGCACCGTCCCGCTGCCCGGCCGCCCCGGCGGCGAACCGACCAGCAGTCCGCGGCTGTGGAGCAGTCCGAGCATCCGCCGCCAGTGGGCCTGCGACAGCGCGAAGCCGAACTCCCGGGCGTAGGACTGCTCGATCTCCGCGAGGCTTCGCGTCCCGTCGAGCCGCGCGATGATGAAGTGCTCCTTCACGCCGACACGGAAGGCGCGCCCGTTGCACGGGTCCTTGAGCATGTGCACCCGGACCGCCCCACGCCGCAGGGCCGGGCTGATCAGGATGTCCGACCGCAGTGCGGGCTGCCCGCCCGCGTACGCGACGCCCCCGGTGTGCCCGGGCTCATCCATCGCTGCCACCAAGGGCACTGGTCTCTTCCAGGGTCTCCCGGAGCGAGCGGCCGAGGATGTGTGCCAGGTACGCCTCGTCGCGGATGGTGACATGGAGCCGGTTGTTCGTCATATGCATGTACGGGGACAGCAGCCGCGGCAGCGCGGCCCGCGGGTCGGTGATCGTCCCGCCGGGGGCGCCGTCGCGCGGGGAGAAGACCAGTTCGCCGCGGAGCGCGAGAGCCGTGGCCCGCTCGCGGAGCTCCGCGCAGTGCGCTGCCCAGCCGCGCAGGAAGGACGGCAGATGCGCGGTGGCACCGTCGGCGATGCAGGTGCGGATGACCGTGAAGCGGTGGCGCAGCTGGTCGGCCATCCGGTCGTAGGTGCGGTCGTACTCCTGCGTCCCGATGAACCCGGTGTCGGGGAACGCCTCGTGCCAGAAGGTGTAGTAGCGGTCCAGGTACTCCGCCAGCGCGTCCGGTCCGTCCACGAAGGTGGCGGCCATGACCATCATCAGCTGCGACGATGTGCCGAGCAGCACGGTCCGCAGATGGAGGTTCTTGGTGCGGAGTGCTTCGATGACCAGGTCGCTGGAGTGGCGGAAGTGCCACTCCGCGAGCTCGATCCCGGCCGGGCCGCCGTACTTGTCGAACTCGGGCTCGTAGACCTCGCGGTGGCAGGTGTTGTTGGGCCGCAGCTGCATCCGGCCGTCGGCGCCGAGGAACCTGGGACGGTCGTCCTCGGGGATCTCCAGGTCGAACAGGGTGTTGTACAGCTCGTTGAGGAAACCCGGGCCGACCTCGTAGAGCGCGGGACGCGCCCGGAGGAAGCCCTCGACGGCCCGCTCCGTGCGTTCGCGCACCTCGTCGGCGGCCGCCTCATCGACCGGCCGGAGCCGCAGACGAACGTGCGGTCCCTCCAGCCAGTAGTTGATGAAGAAGTAGCCGGCGAGCAGCCGGTCCGCCGTGAGCGAGTCCACCAGGGGTCTCACGCATTGGAGGAGGAGGGGCTGCGGATTGGCGGCGTAGAAGATGTGGAAGGCCTGCCAGGCGCCGGGCTCGCCGGTGCGCGTGGTCTGCGGCTGGTGCGTCGCTGTCATGTCAGGAAGTCCGAGTCGTGAAGGTCTCGACGGCAATCTCGGCCACATGGCGGCCGCGTCCGGAGCGGGCGGGCAGGTTGTCCTCGTCGGGGAGCATCTCCCGGAGCACCACGGTGGCCCCGGGGTCCTTGGCCAGGCTGTGGAAGGCGCCCAGCGACAGAGGGCTGTCGAAGTCGACGTACTGGGGCTTGGAGCCGCCGGCCCCTCCCTGGGTGAAGGAAGCGAACACTCGGCGGGGGATCCGGTGACCGCGACGCCAGCGGTTCCAGTCGAGGAAGGCCTCGTCCTCCGCCGTGTGGGGGGTCGGCAAAGGGAGGTCCCGGACCGTCGCCGTCCAGCTCCGTCGGCTCAGCACGATGGAGTCGTGGCGCACCCGCGGCCGGAAGGTCACCCCCCGGTCGGGCCTCCCCTCGGGCACACCGTCCCAGAGGTCGAGCCGGGCACGGGAGGTGGGCGAGAGCAGGAGCAGCGTCCGCGGGATCTCGGGTAGCGCGATGGGCACCAGGTACCCGAAGTACAGCGGCACGACCGTCCGTTGCAGCCTCGTCGAGTGCAGGACGAGGCGGTCCGACTCCTCGTCGTGCCGGAGGCAGAGGTCGTCCAGGTGAATGCGGTTCTCCTCCGGCACCGAACTCGTCTCGCCCGGGCAGACGATCTCGTAGTCGGCCAGCCGCCCGTGCAGATTGAGGTTGCTGCTGACGGGGCCGCCGGTGAGTTCGGCGAACACCGTCCCCTCCGGTTGGAGTTCCCGCGCCGAACGGCGCAGTGCATCGCTCAGCGACGGACTCCGGACCCCGGCGTCCTCAGGGCCGCCGGCGCCGGCCGGCGGGTCGAAGCAGTGGGTGAAGCGACTGAAGGGGAAGGACAGCGCCCCGAAGGACTGGTTGAGCACCAGGAGCGGCTCCCCGTCCTGCGCGGCGGGCTGCAGGAAGTGTGTCTGCGCCGTGAATTCCGCCTTTTGCGGGCCCAGTTCGGCCGCCACTTCAGCCAGCAGGCCCGCCTCGAGGAGGAGCTCGTCGTCACCGTCCGCACGGCCGTCCCACGCCCGGCGCATGCCCTCGACGAAGCGTTCACGAGCCCGGTCCAAGGCGGTGATCCCGGGCAGCCCGAGCCAGTTCTCCTCGGCCAGGTGGTTGCCGTCGTCGTCGAACCTCTTCCGGCGGGAGACCACGGTGAGGTACTGGTCGAAGAAGTCCTCGTGGAAGTCGTGGACCAGCTTCAGCAGGTCGTCGCACCGGCCGCCGCGGCCGTAGCGTGCGACGAAGAAGCCGGTGAAGGTGATGCGCTGCGCCAGGGTCAGGTCGAACGCCGGCATGGCCGCCTCCAGACGGCGCAGTGGGTCCGCGACCGCCTTCTCCCAAGCGCTGCCGGCCACCGGCACCGGCTCGTCGCCGACCCGTACGTCCTCGTACAGCAGGGTTTGCGGGAGCGCTGCGCCGCCTTCCCCGGCGGCTTCCAGAGCGGCGCCCAGTCCGCTCCTGAGGTCGGAGAGCAGCGCCCGGCGGGTCGCGGCGTCGGCCGCCGGATAGCGGTCGATGCAGGCGATCGGCGCATCGAGCGCGGCCGCGAGTTGCCGGCCCCAGGGCCGGTCCAGGGCGCTCACGGCGTCGCGGAAGGACTTCAGAGGATCCGGGCTGTGGACGTCGGTGTGCAGGGTGGGCACGTGCATCATGCCCAGGTCCAGCAGGGCCGCGAGATAGCGTTCGCACTCCTCCGGTTCCGCTCCCGCGTCGGTCCCGAGCCAGTGCACGAGCTCGTGGTACCGCATCGTGGGACGTTCCTCGAACCGGGCGAGCATGCGTTCCAGGGTGCCGCTGCGGCGAAGGAAGAACAGTTGGTCCCGTACCGCGTCGAAGGTGACGGCCGCAGTGTCGTCGCCCGCGGCCACCCAGCGGCGGACATACCGCACGCGGTCGTCGTCCCGGACCCAACCGGAGGCCGGTGCGAGCGGCAGATCCGCCCGCCGCACGGGGTCCGCGGCGATCCGGTCGGCGAAGCGGCCCAGCACAACGGTGTTGAGCCGCGGATGGCTGGACCAGGTGGACGGCAGCTCCAGGCCGAAGGCATCCTCCGAGGTGGGCGGGGCGAACTCCCCCAGTGCCACCCCGGTGAAGGTGCTGAAGGGGCTGGTCTTGCAGGCGGTGCGGTAGAGGTACGCCAGCAGAGAGCGTTCGATCTTTCGTCCGCGCTTGTCCGGCCGCGCGGAACCGCTGCGGACGAAACGGTCGAGCTGGGCCTCCAGGGTCGGCGACGCAAGCAGCAGTCCGAGCCGCAGTCGCTCCTCCCCCGCCAGCACGCGCAGTTCGGCCCGCGTCGCGGTCAGTTCGCGCTCCAGCAGACCGGCGCCCTCCGCGCGCAGTTCGTCCAGGGCTCGCCGCGCGTCGAGCCAGAGCGCCACCCCGTCCGCCGCGGACGCGCTGATCAAGGTGAGAAGCGCCAGGGCCGCGTCCGGGGTGGCCGGCATCCGGTTGTTGAACAGGTCCCGCCGCAACCGCAGCAGGTCCCGGCGGACCCGGTCGTCCGGGTGTCCATTGACGAGGGGGTGGAGCAGCTCGCTGAGGTCCGCCCCAGCGGCGGTCAGCCGCTCCTCCTCGTCGAGCACCAGGTCCGCCCAGCGCCGGGTGTCGGGGCAGCGAAGGGCCTGCACCATCTCGATGGGCAAGCCCGCCAGGCGCAGCATGCAGCGGCGGGACAGCGCCCAGGAAGCACTGCGCCCCCCGGCGCCGACCGGCTCCCGGGATACCTCGGAAACGTCGTGTGTCACTGTTCCTCTTCGGTCCATCGGCTCAGGCGATCTCGTAGCGGACGTCGGCAGCGAGCGGGTCCTCGCGGCCGATCATCGTGATCAGCAGCGGTGCCTCCCCTGTTCCGGAGAGCCCCAGCTCCTCGATGTAGGAGCAGTTGTCGAAGCCCAGGGCCACACCGCCGCCCAGGCCCAGGGCGGCCGCGACCGTGTAGAGGGTCTGCGCCAGGGCCCCGACCGTTCCGTTCACCAGCCGGTATCCGCGGTCGCCGACGGCGTCCAGCACTGCTTCCGCTCGGATGGTGGGCACGATGACGGCGCCCGCCTGCTCCAGGTTGTAGTTGGAAAGGAAGTAGTTGCGCTGGAGGAAGTCGCCCGAGTCTCCGGGGCGGACGATCCGGAGGTCGCGGTCCACGCTGTGGTAGGCGTACACGGCGGGCTCGATGTCCCGCACATGGTTGACGAAGGCGTAGACCTTCAGCAGGGCCGGGCCGCCGGCACCGGTCGCGTCACTGTCCAGCGACACCGCCGCGAGCGCGGACAGCACGGTCGACAGTTCTTCCGCCCTCATGGGCCGGCGTGCGTCGAACCGCCCGAAGCTGCTGCGGCGTTCGCGCAGTGCCTGCCGAACCTCCATGCCGACGGGCAGGGGCGCGGGCAGCGACCTGCGTCCCATTCCGGCGGCAGCACGAGTCGCCGCGGCGGGGGCGAGCGCGGTGGGCTCCGGCCGGTCCGCCGCACCTTCGAGGGTCGCCTCGTGCATCCGCTGGACCGCTTCGAACCGCTGAGTCCGGCGGGAGCGTTCGCTGTCCCGATGCCGGACGGTCGCCGCGGCAGGGCCGTTGTCGCCGCGGCGCGACTTCGCTGCCGGAGCAGCACGCCGGGCCGCCGGCGCCCCGGCCCCGGTGGGGAGGGTGTGCCGTTGCACCGGCTCCGCCCCGCCGGTGGCTCCGGGGCCCTCCCAGGCCAGCGGGATGACCGCGAAGACCCCCTCCTCGCCGTCCGGAAGTCCCAGGAGCCGCCCCAACTCGCGCTCGTCGAACCACAGAGCGGGCTCGATGCGCAGCCCGCGGGCCCGCGCCCAGAGCCGCCAGGTCTGCAGCAGGGCACCGACATCCATGCTGACGACGTGGTAGCAGAAGCTGTTGTACTTGAAGGAGTTGGTCCAGTACTTGACGCCGAGCACGAGGAACTGGTCGGTGTGCTGGGCCGCTTCCAGCCCGCCCAGCGTGTCCCGGACGATCCCGGACACATCCCCGGTCAGCAGCCGCTCCATGGCGTGATGCGTGGTGGAGTAGTGATGCACACCGGGCGTCATCGGGCCGCCGGGCCCCGACACCCAGTAGGTGCTGACGGGGTACAGGGCTCCTCCGGAAGCAGTACCGCGGGACCAGTTGGCCTCCGTGTAGAAGGGCAGGGCGGGCAGGTCCGAGTTGCTCTGCACGCCGAGCCGACGGCCCGTCAGTCCGTATGAATGGAGCAGCATGTCGCCGAGGAGCGGCAGACTGAAGCGGCTCTCCGGCATCGCGGGCGGCGGGTAGAGGCCCTGTTCCAGGGTCGCACCGGTGAGTGGTCCGGCGTCGGGCAGGGGGAAGGAATCCACCCCCGGGTAGAACTTGCCCTTGCGCGGGCGGTCGGACCAGTCCGGCTCGAACCGGGCGGGCTCCATGGGGACTCTGCTGCGCTGAAGAACAGCGGACAGATAGTCATGAGCGAATCCCATGACGTCCCTCCTTTCTCGTTCGTGGGCGGTGGATCCTCGGCGCATGCGCCGTGCGACCGCCGGTTCATGGGAAGGGGTGCGGAGCGGGGTTGACCTCCTCGGGTGCGAGGTCGTGGTCCCGCAGCCCCGCCTCCCGCAGGGCCGTACGCATCCGCGGCATGTGGGGAGCGCGCTGCCGCCGTCGGCCGAAGTCGATGGGGATCAGGCCCGGAACGATGACGCCGACCGTGTGCAGTCCCAGGTCCCGCTGCTCGGGGAGCGTCTGGTCCACGGCCACGACGTCGTAGCCCGCCCCGGTCACCCAGGACACGCACTGCCGCAGGTCGTCCCGGAGGTCCGTGGAGACCGGCGGTACGGACCCGTTGCCGTAGAGGTCGGCCATGGACCTGCGCGGCCGGCTGGGTCCGCCGGGCTCGGCCAGCAGGAAGTCGGCGTACCGCGCCATCTCCGGGAGGCCGTAGAGCAGTGGATGGTCGTGCAGGACCTCGACCCGGTCGAAGTCCGCGGCCATCCGACGCAGTCGGGCCTCGCTCTGCAGGGTCCTGTCGACCAGGTTGACCGCGTCGGTGGCGATCTCGCAGAGGGCCGAGTCGAGTGCGGACTCGGGGTCGAGCCCCGCGCCGGCGCCGAAGCACAGAGTGCCCATGCCCCGGTCCCGGCGGACGGCGACCGCGGTGACCACCGGAATCGGGAAGGTGATCCTGGTGTCGAAGAACCGGGCCTCGTAGCCGTACATGGCCAGCCGGTCCACCATCCGACGGGTGGCCGGGCGGGCGCTGGTCCGCGGGTCGATCTCCGGAAGCCGCGCCTGCCCGTACCAGGAGAGGAGGAACGCGTCGCGCTCGACGACTTCCATCAGCCCGAAATAGAGGGCCTCTTCGAGGCAGCCGCCGGAAGCGCAGCCGTTGGAGCTCTCCTGGACGAACCGGTTCTCCAGGCCGCCCGGCGCGTGATAGTACGTCAGGACTTCGGGTACGAGCACCGGTTGTTCGTCGCGCAGGGACCACCCCCACACCCAGGGGATCTCCCGGTCGCTTGAGAACGGCTTCACCTGCGGGTTGTCGCGGTGGAAGGCGTCGGAGTACAGACCGCACTCCCGCGGGTCGACCCGCGCCCGGTCGCCGAGGGCGTCCAGCGAGGCGACCACCTCGGTCCGCTTCGCCCGCGGCCGCATCCCGGCAGCGCGCTCCAGCCCTTCCAGGACGCCGATCCGTGTGCTGCGGCGGAAGCTGTCGGCGTGCCCGCCCCAGAAGGTCTCGCGCAGATAGTCGCCGGACCGCAGGGTGAAGCAGCCGACGGTGGCCGAGGTGGTCCTGGAGGCGACATCGTGGACGACGGACGGCCCGAGCGCCCCGCAGACAGGGTTGGCGAAGGCATCCACATCCAGGTCGTAGTCGTCGATCCCCCGCAGCCGGAAGGAACCGGGGGCGTGCTTCGGCGCGGCACTGAGCGTCAGACGTGCCCCCTCCGCGGTGTCCGGGACGCTGCGTCCGCACGCGGGGCACTCCGGATCGGGCACCAGCGGGTAGCTCCGTACGGTCAGCCGCTCCAGGTCGACCAGGCAGATCTCCGGGAGGGCAGCGCTCCCGGACGCCTCCGCGCTCCCCTCCCTCGCCCCGTCCCCGGTCCCCGGCAGCGCACTCCCGCCCGGCCCTCCCCTGCGTTCCAGGTGCGCCGCGATCAGCGCCGCGAGGGTGTCGGCGGCGAACGGGACACGGTACGGGGACGGACCGGCAGCAGTTGTTTCCCCGCCCTGTTCCAGGGCGTCCCGCAGGGAGAACGAGCGCACCGCCTGCCATCTGCGCGCCAGACAGCGCGGACAGCCGGGGCCGTCCGAGCCAGGCCGGGGCAGTGGACCCACGACGGCGTGGTGCCCGTAGAGGTGGATCGCGACGGGCTGCTCCCCGGACGGTGGTGCTGACTCGTCAGCAGGTACGGACAGTTCGTCCCGGACGCCCAGCAGGGAGATTCCCGCAGCGTCCGGGACCAGGCCGTGTGAGATCAGACTCGGGCCGAGCAGGGCGGACATACCGGCCCACGGGCCGCCTGGCGGGCCCGCCTCGGACGCTGCCGTCCGGCGGGTCAGCGGGTCAGCAGTCACGGCCGTCCTCACTGCTGAGCAGCACCCGGACGGTGGTGATCCGGCACCCGTTCAGGTCGGCGGACGTGGTCGGAACGATCCACGCGTCGCGGCCGCTCCCGTGCAGTCCTCGCAGCGCCCTCCGCCACGAACCGTCGGCCGCCGACAGGGCTTCCTGTTCTCCCCCGCAGACGAGCGTGCCGGCGTCGAAGGCGGCCATCAGCGGATCACCGGTGTCGACTCGCTCCCCGTCGGGCAGTTCGCGTGCCAGCTGCACGCCCCCGAGGAGGTCGCGTACGGCACCGACCGCCGCGGCATGCAGGCTGAAGTCCGACCCGAGGGCCCATTCCGAGTGCCCGTTGTCGGCGTTCCTGGTCCGTGCCAGCAGGACGTGCGCCGAGGAACGGCCGGCCTCGCCGAGGTCCAGCAGCTCTACCTCGACTCCGAGGTTGTCCGCCGTCCGGCTCAGGAATGTGAGTTCGGGGTCCGCCTCGGTCGGCCGGAAGGAGACCCGGCGCACCCCGCTGCCGTCGCGGACGGCCCGTTGCAGAGCGTCGTGGGACAGGGCCGAGAGCAGCCCCCGCCGGGCGGCTTCCGCGGGCGATGTGCCCGCTCCGGTCCCGGCCCGGGTGGCGGAGAACACCGCGTCGCGGTTGTGCGGGCCGAAGGGGTGCACGGCGGCCGTGGGCAGCAGCGCCGGCCGCTCGGTGACCAGCGAGGTCGCCCGCATCCACGCCGATACCTCCGGGGTGGCCGACGCGGCGGCGCCCTGCGCGGTGGCCAGCGCCGGGGCCTCGACACGGATCGGCGGCTCCTGTTCCGCCTCGGTCCCGGTCCGGGTCACCACTCCGTGGGTGGGGACCACGTGGTCGGCGTACAGCTCGGCCGCGGAGAGCAGCGCACGCATCCGGGCTCCCGCGACGTGGTGGACGTCGAAGGCGGCGATACGGCGCAGGGACCGGTGGCCGACCGAGAGCCGGAGTGTGCTGATCTTGAGCGGCGTCTGGGTCAGCGACTCGTCGTCGAAGGAGCGGAACACCCCCGTGCCCGGCTGCACCAGCGCGGCTCGGGCGTTCAGTTCCTCCATCACCGTCTCTGCCCCGCTGTCCTTCTCGGCGGATCCCGGCCCCGACGCGGCGGCCACGGCCGGGTCCGGTGCGCCGGGTGCCCAGGCCGAGGGGTCAGGCGACGCCGGTGCGCAGGCGCAGAACGGGCACCGGGGATGCGGTAGCAGCGGCTCGGAGACCACATCCAGGGAGGCCATGTCCTGGATGAGAACCTGACCGGCCGTCTCCGCCCGGAGCGCTCCGCTGGAGGCCCGGAAGATCTCGTAGCCGAGCAGGTTGCCGATCATGGCGGCGAGCGGTCCGCTGGGTGCGCCCTGATCGGGCCCGGTCTCCCGGCCCAGGCAGACACTGCTCCAGACGTCCGCGGCTTCCCGGGCCCCGCCGTTGCCGCCGAGCCGCAGCACCGCGCACGCCCAGCACCCCGTGGTGCCCCGGCCCATCGTGGGCCCCACAACGATCCGGTCCCCGAAGGTCCATGCGGGAAGCAGGGTTCGCCCCTCCGGGACACCGGCCTCCAGCAGGGCGTGGATCCGGCGCGGGCCGCTCGGACCGCCGGTCACCACGACGGTGTCGTACCCGTCGAGGTCCGACCAGGAGAGCGGGCCGCCTCCGTTGACGATCGTCGCCAGCTCGGCGGGGCAGGCTTCGCGGGTCAGCCGCACGGCCTCCGCCCGCACTTCGGCGAACGCGTTCTCGGGGGTGTCGATGTCCGGGAGTACCCCGACGGTGGCGCATCCGTTGCGCAGCAGGCTCACCACGCACCAGCGGGCCACCGGATCGTCGCCCAGCACGGCCACCGCGGTGTTCCGGAACTGCTGGAAGCGCCGGTGCGCGCCGTCCGCGTAGTGGTCGATGTACGCGATCTGGGAAGCGAAGCGACCGACCACCGCAGGGTCCATTCCTGCAGGGTTGTCGTCGCCCGGGGGTACGTCGCGGGCGAACCCGTGCTCGTACAGCGTGCTCACCAACCGGGCCACCATGCCGCGACGGTCCTCGGGAAGCTCCGCGCAGAGATCCGCCACGCAATTCTCACCGTTGAGGAACGGCACGATCAGGGAGGTGAACCGATAGGCGGAGGCGGCCTGCAGATGGAAGCCGCCCTGGGCGTTGTGGAACAGGACGCCCCGTGGCGTCTCGGTGTAGAGCACGTCGCGCTGGATCCGCGGCCGGGTGTCGGCGACCGCTTCATAGGCTGCAGCCATGGATTGTCACACTTCTCTCGTGGGCGGATCGCATCCGCCCGATTCAGGGACGGCGCGGGTGGACCGGCCAGGCACTGGTCGGTCCGATGTCCGAACCGGCGGGGAACACATCTCTCGCCTCCGGCGGACCTACGGCGTCCGGATGGCAGGCGAAGGCACGGAGCAGACCGTGCATGGTGTAATGGCGCGGCCCGCCTTCGAGCAGCCCGGCCTCGGCCAGGTGCTCCAGGACGGCTCCGGCAGTCCGGTCGGCGACGCCCAGCGCGGAAGCGCAGTCGTCGGCCGAGAACCGCTGCCGCGCTGACCGGGCGATCAGCAGGAACTGCTCGGCGAACCACCGGTCGACGCGGGCCAGGGCACCGCCGAAGACCTGCCGTACGGACAGAGCGGCGTCGTCCGGCAGCGAGAGCCGGGAGACCGGGTCCTGCCGAAGCCAGTCGGCGCCCTCCTCGACCGTCAGCTCCGGGCGGGTGAGCAGGAAGGCCGCCGCGATTCGCAGAGCGAGGGGGTAGTGGCCACAGACCTCCGAGAGTGCCCGTACGGCCTCCGGTTCACGTTCTGCCCGCGCGCCGCCCAGCATCGCGGTCACCAGGGCGAAGGAGTCGTCCGGCGCGAGAGTGCCAAGACGGTGCACCCGGCAGCCGTGTCCTGCCGCGAGGCCTGCCAGCCGCAGCCGGGTTGTCACGAGGACGGCGCTGCCGGGTTCGGTGGGAAGGAAGGGCAGCACCTGTTCCGTGCGTACGACCTCGTCGAGAAGGAGCAGCATGCCCGCGGGTACCGGTGGCAGCGGCTCGTGGGCCTCTTCACCCGTTGGATGCCGGGGGCCGGTTGTGCCGGCCAGGGCCTCCCGCCAGGCGTGCGCAGCCTCGGCCGTCGGAAGCGGTGCCCCGTCGTCCCGGCTCATCCGCAGCAGCACCCGGCCGCCGGGAAAGGTCCCGCGCACCTGGTGGGCCGTGTGGAGCGCGAGAGCGGTCTTGCCGATTCCCGGCGCACCCGACAGCACGACAAGAGCCGGTTCGGACTGCGTGCCCGTCAGTTCCCTTGCTATCGCGCTGCTTTCAGCCTCGCGTCCACGGAAGGAGGGGACGAGCGGCAGCGACGGCGAACATCGGGACCGACCCGGCGCCGGACCCGCCGGCAAGGCGGTCGGAACATGTCGGGAGAGGGCCGGGGAGCCGAGGTCGTGGCCGCGGAGGATGGCCATTTCCAGCCTCTGCAGGCGGGCACCCGGATAGACACCGAGTTCATCCCGCAGATATTCCTTGACCCTGCGGTACTCGGTCAGCGCGTCCACCTGCCTGCCGCTGCGGTGCAGAGCCTCGATGAGCTGCTCCCAGAAGCGTTCCCGGCCGGGGTGGGAGCGGATCACCGCCCGCAGGTCGGGCAGCACTTCCAAGCAGCGTCCTGCGGAGAGTTCGAGGTCGGCCAGCCGCTCCACGACGGACAACCGCTCCTCCATGAGCTGCGACACCTCGTCCCGGTGCAGGGCGTCCGAGGGGACGTTGGCCAGCAACGGGCCGCGCCACAGCGAGAGGGCCGCACGCAGCAGACCAACTTCGGCCGGCGATGCCTTACGGGCCTGCGCCGTGCGGACCAGGGAACGGAACCGCAGCAGGTCCAGGCTCTCCGGCACGGCCGCGATGCGGTAGCCGCCGGGGATGTACTCGATGGTGTGGTCGGCTATCCCGTAGCGGGCGAAGAGCCGTCGCAGCCGCTGAATGCAGGTGTGCAGGGCCGCATTCGCCGTGGACGGCTGACGCTCCCCCCAGATGCTCTGCCGGAGGTGGTCCGTGGACACCACACTGTTGGGATGCAGCAGCAGGGTGGCCAGTAGCGAGGTGGGCTTGGAGGGTTGGAGGATGACCTCGTCGGTGCCGTCCACGATGCTGAGCGGCCCCAGGAGCCGGAAGCCGAGCGCCGGGGGCCGGCAGAGAGGGTCCTCGGCGCGGTGGTCAGGTGCATGAGTCATGAGGTCGGTCCACTTCGTGCGGTCCCGTACGTGCCGTCACACCGTCGTCACGTCGGGCACGGAGATGTGCTTGATGTAGGCGTCGTCCCCGCTGGGCCAGTCGTTGTCCGCCTCGGTCGAAGCGAGGGGCAATCTGTCAGGCGCCCCAGTTCACGGGAACGCCTGGTCAGAAGAATGAGTGGTACCTACTCACCGCCATCGGTCCGGGCCCGCCGCGCGGGGCGGTGGCAGCTGTAGTCGAGGTCCACCGAAGCGGTGGGGCCGGGCGGGGAGGTCACTTCGAGAAGGGCACGGGCATGCAACCGGCCGCGTCCGTGGAAGGACCACGTCGTCTGCACGGAGACGGCCCTCTCCCCCTCCCGTACGGCCTCGTGCAGCGGAAGCGACTTGCTGCCGTCACTGCGCTTCCACCGGTAAGTGAGCGTTCCACCACCTCCGTTGGTGCGGATCGTCCCGTGTACGGTCACCGTCTGGTCGCAGCCCGGATCCCGGATGTCGGCGGCCACGCGCACGTCGCCGACGTAGAGGTCCGCCGGGTGGCGCGGCCAGAGGTGCCATACGACGGCACCGGCGACGAGGGCTGCGACCAGATACCAACTCAGGCCGGGGAGCAGCGGTCTGCGTTCCGCCCGGCGGCGGCCGCGCCCACGGGCGCCGCGGACCGCGAGCCGCTGTCGCTCCCGGACGGCGGCGCCGTCGGGGACGCCCGGGCCGAATCCGGTCCGGGTCTCCCCGACCGTCGGCGGCCCGGTGCCGACCAACGTCGCGGAGAGAGTCCCATGATCCGTGCGGAGAAAACCGGGTGACGGTCCGTCCGCCAGGTCGACCGTTGGGATCTCCGCCGCATGGGCCCTCGCGCGGGGGAAGGGCTGCTCCCGGGCCAGGGTGTCCAGTTCGACCGTGACGTCGAACGAGGAGTCCGCCAGCAGGTCCAACGGCGCCGTGTCCCACGGAAAGATCTGCAGTCGGGGGTCGGGCCGACCGCGGTCCCCCGACCGTGGAGCCCCCGGATCTACCGCACCGGCCCCGCTCCCCCGTCCGACCGGGTCCACGGTGGCGTCTTCGGGCCCGTTCACCGCGGCAGGCATGCCTGGGTCCAGCCCGATCTGTACGGCCTGGCGGCCTGGGCGCCGGGCGATGTGGTGGCCAGAACCCCACGGTACGACGTGCAGTTGAGAGCGTCGAAGAAGTGCTCGACGGCGATCGTGTAACTGGTGCGTCCCTGGAGCACGAAGGTCTGCGGGCCACCGTCCCGGTCGCCGGGTGCCCGGGCCGCACTGCCCTGGTACGCGTCGTACCAGTTCACCGTCAGCCTCACCGGCTCCGAGCTGTCGGTGGTGACGCTTATGGTGGCGGTGGCCCGGCTGTTGGCCCCCGCCGTGAAGCCGGTGACCCCGAGGAAGCTGACGCGGGCCTCCGGCACGCTGTCGGTGGTGGGCTTCGCCGACTCCGGTGCGGGGTCCTCGGATTCCCCCTGCGGATCGGCCGACGGGTCGGCCCCGGTCTCCGCCGGGGCACCGGTGGTGGTTGCGGAAGAGGTTTCTGCGGCCCCGGGATCGTCCTGGACGGTGACCGCTTCCTCGGTGGCCCCCGACGTGGTGGCGACGCCCGCGGTCGGGCTGCCGGTGCCCTTGGCCGGCCGCCCCGAGGCGGAACCGGGTGCCGGAGGGGACTCGGCGGGCGGCGTGTCCACCGGCCCGGCGACCTGTTCGGTGGCCTGCGGGCGGAGGCTCCCGCCGTCACTGCCCTGGGTTGCCATCGAGGCGACCGCGCCGAGAGCCAGGACGGCGGAACCGGCCGCGAGACTTATCTGCATCCGCTTACCGGGCATTCTGCGCCGGAGGGCACCCGCCGTCACGGCCGAGATGCCTTCGGGCCCAGTGAGCAGCGTGGCGGAGCTGTCGGACCCGCCGGAGCCGCCCGTGCCGGGCTCCGGGAGCAGGGCGAGGAGTGAGACCAGTGCGGCGAGGGCGCGGCGCCCTCGCTCCTCCCAGTCACCGCCGCACACCGAGCGCGCCACAGGTTCGAGCTCGGCGATGAACTCCTCGGCCGACGCGGGGCGTTCACTGGAATTCTTGGCCAACCCCCGAAGGACCAGACCCCGTACCTCTTCCCGGACTCGGTCCACGGGCACCGGCGCCTCGATGTGCTGCACCGCCAGGTCGGAGACCGTCGTACTGAGGAACGGCGGTGTTCCTGTGAGGCATTCGAAGAAGGTGGCCGTCGCCGCGTACACATCGGCCTGCGGGGAGGGCGGCAGTCCCTGCCACTGTTCGGGCGGCATGTAGGCGGGCGTGCCGGCAGCGTTCGCGGTGTCCCCCTGCCGCACAGCGATGCCGAAGTCCACCAGCCGGGAAATGCCGTCCTCGGTGACGAGGACGTTCCCCGGCTTGTAGTCGCGGTGCACCAGGCCCCGTTCGTGGGCCGCCGCCAGCCCCAGCAGCGACCCCTTGAGGACCGCGAAGGCAGCCTCGGCGGGCAACGGCGCATGCGTCCGCAGCATGGCCCGCAGCTCCGCGCCCTCGACCAGCTCCATCACCAAGGCGACGCCCTCGTGCGTCTCCAGGTACTCGTACAGGGCGACCACGTGCGGGGTGTCCAACCTCTCCAGCATCCGTGCTTCCGCACGGAAGCGGTCGAGCAGCTGCCCGTCGTCGCGGACCCCGGCACTGAGGTACTTGATGGCAACCGGAAGGCCCGTCCCTTCGTGCACGGCCTGGACCACGCGGCCGGTCCCCCCGGTCCCGAGCTCCCGGACCGGGTGGTAACCCGGTGCCGTCCACTCGGCCTCCCCGTCCTTGCTCAACCGATCGTTCATCTGCGGCTCCCCCCGGCCAAACTGCGTGTGCTGTGGTGTTGTGGCAGAAATCCCGGGCGCCACGCGGCACCCTCGGGGCGTCAGGTCGTTGCCCTGTGATGTCTCATCGTGTCGATCTCCGCCAGGCCTGGCATGAGTAGTGACTACGCATTTCGTCCGGGCGGGTTTGAACGCCGAGGCGATGGCCGCGGCCCCGCGCGGACGCCCGGGGGATGTCGCCGGGAGGAGCCCGAAGGGGCTCCGGCGCGATCTGCCGGCCGGCGTCGAGGGGGCCCACGTGGTGGACGACCAGTGGTCGATGCAGGAGCACGGCAGCCAGGCCGTGGTGTGTCAGGCCGCCATCAACCCGGTCGTGGCGCTGGAGCTCGTGGCATCGGGCGCCTGGGCGGGGAGCGGTGTTCTCGGCTCCGAGACCATGCCGCCCAAGCCATTCCTCGAGCTGCTGACGGAGTACGGCTCCCCATGGGGTCTGCGGGAGAAGTGACACAGCACGCCCGGCCGCACCGCCCCGGGGCGGTGCGGCCGGGCATCACCTCCTCACCGGGGCTCCCGGTTCATCGGCTTCATCGGCGCCCGCTGTTCACAGGGTGCTCTCGATGGCGACTGTCGCGGTGTCGCGACCGATCGTCAGCTTGCTCTGCGGCAGATTGCTGGCGTAGCAGCTGTACTGCGCGATGCAGAGGTTCACCGACCGGGCCATGTGCGAGTAGTAGGGCGAACCCGCACCCGTGGTGTTGAACCCGATGGGCCCACCCACCGGAGCGAAGGTCACATCGGTCACCAGCGCCTGCGGATAGGCAACGGACGACTTCTCGGTGAAGTAGTCGCTCCGGTTATACGGGGACGCGGTGATGACGCGAGTGGCCTCCACCGTGTTGACCTGGTTCGCGGTGCACCAGGAGAAGGAGTGGTGCCATGTGTAGAGCGTGTCGCCCAGGTAACTCTTCAGCGTGATCGGACGGTCCACGCTCCGGCACACCTCCTGGAACGCGGAGAGCCCCGCCGGACCGGCTGCGGCCGACGACCGGGAACCGGCCCCGGCCTTGCCGGAAGGCGCTTCGGCCTTCTTGTAAACCGACTTGCCGACCTCGACCGACACCGGCACCGTACGGGCCAGTTGCGGGTCGTTCTTGATGATGGCGAGATCGGCGGGCGTCGCCTTGCCGTTGACGGCATGCCGGATCGCGGTTTCCACCTCGGCGCCCCCAGGCTTGTCGGCAGCCGATGCGATGCCCGGATGACCCAGGACCGCCAGAGCAGCAGTGGCCGCCAAACCGACGAAAGCAGTACTCGTCCTCATGTTCCCCCCTTGGGAAATCTACGGTGGTATTTGCCTCTCACCGCAGTTTGATTTGATCTGATGAGAAAGAACCTCACATAGGCGGTAAAGCAGGCACGAGAGCAACCGCTACTCAACTCCTGATCACTCCGAAGTCTCCTCTCTGCCCACTCCTCCGTGCCCTTTTGCCGATCAACACCTCTGACTGACAAGGGAAATGACGGTCCATCAACCGCAGGGGGCACAACTCGCCGCCGACGAAAGACCGGCCAGGCCCCTTGATCGTTCTGAGTAACGACGGCTCATGTGCGGTGCCACTGGGACAGATACATTCGGCAAGCCATAACGAAAGCGGGTGGCACGCGTGCCACCGGCACCGCGCCCCGTCCTGCAATGCCCGTCACCGGACGGCAGCCTCTCCCCCACCCCTGAAAGGGCGAACCGTGTCCCGCAGGCTCTCCCGCAGCACACTGACGACTTGGGGATGCGCGGTCCTGCTCTGCGCTTCCGCCGCCCCCTGCGCGGCGGCGCAGAATCCGGCGCACACCACGATGACCGCGGTCACTGCGGATGCCCAGCAGGACGAACGCACCGCGATCGCCGACCGGTCGCGATCCGCACTCACGACGCCCGCCGGCTTCCGTCTCACCGCGGGTGGCGAGACCTTGCTCAGCGAACCGGCCCCCGGAACCAACTACCTGGGCCGGGACGGCAGCAACGCCAACCTCAACGCCTACAACAACTACAACGGCCTCGCCTGGTGCGGCTATTTCGCCGCAGCCATGTGGGACCACCGGGGCACGCCGGCGAACTACCCCGGATCGCAGTCCTGGCGCACGGACCTCGGCAGCCGCTTCCACGCCTATGCACCGGGCGAGTTGCCGGAGACCGGCGACGTCCTGGTCTGGACGGATACGGGCGACAGCAGCCACGGCCATGTCGGAGTGGTGGTGGAGGTCGACGGCACCACGGTCATCACCGTCGAGGGAAACACGGGCGATCACAGCGACAGCGTGTCGGAGCGTAACTACACCTGGTACGGTGCGGGCCCCGAGCGTGCCGGGAAGACCTTCCGAGGCTTCGCCTCCCCCTTCTGACCCGCCCCCGTTCCGACGTACACCCGCCTCCCAGAACTCTCCGTCCCGGGGCAGGCTGCCCCGGTCCCACCCGCCCGGGACCGTCCGGCTCCCGCGCCGCACGTACTGATCCCCCACAGCTGCTCGTCCCGATTGCCCACGCCGTGCGTTCCGATCCGTTCCGGACCGCAGCTGCTGATGCGGTGGGCCTTCAGCTCCGTGGACCCGACCGTACCCCCCCGTCAGCGGTCCACGGTGGTGGCGCCCGGTCCCGCGTCAGGGGCCGGGCGCCTGCGTTTTCCGCGTTGGTTCTGTTCAGCGGTGGGGGCTGCGGTCCGCCGCGGCAGTGAGGTGAGGGACCACCGGGGCACCTGCGTTCCGCTTGGGATAGCGAGCGGGGACGAGCGGATACCGCTCGCCCGGATCCGGGCTCGGCGCGCCGGACGGTCCGGACAAGGAGGGCAGGGTCGCCGTCATGATGCGTGCGGTGTCCGCCAAGCACGCCCGGACACCGAACGGTTCAGGACGGGGAGGGCAGGGCCGCCGCCATGATGCGTGCGGTGTCCGCCATGTACGCCTCGGACGCGTCGCGTGCCGCCTCCGCTTCGCCCGCGCACACGGCCTCCGCGAGAGGGCGCAGCCGGCCCGCGGCCGCTGCCGCGTCCCGGAACGGTTCTGCCAGCAGGCTTCGGACCGGTAGATAGGCATTGAGCAGTGTGTTCGTCAGCAGCACGTACACCCGGTTGTGAGAGGCCACGGCCAGGACGCGGTGGAAGTCGGCGTCGGCGAGCTGGACCTCGTCCACGGACTCCGCGGCCTCGACGATCTTTACCTGCCGGCGCAGTTCACCGCGATCCCGGTCGGATGACTCCGCCGCGGCACGGGCCGCGATCAGCGCTCCGACGCTCTGCCGCGCCTCGAACACCTCGGCCATCCATGTCGGATTCTTCATGACAATGGCGGGCAGCAGGTCCGCGCTGCCGAGGCGTAGGAAGTCCCGCACCCGGGTGCCGACACCGTGACGGGTCTCGACCAGACCGGCATGAACGAGACGGACGAAGGCGTGTTTGAGCGTGGTCCGGTTCACCCCGTACCTGGCGGCGAGTTCACGCTCCGGCGGAAGCAGACTGCCGACGGCGTACCGGCCTTCGAGAATGTCCTCCTGCAGGCGGCGTTCGAGCTGGTCGACCGCAGAATCCCGAGGGATCGGATCCACTGTCACCACTGTCCTCTTTCCGGTTGTCCGAGGCGGGTTGAGCTGTGATTTTTGCAGTGGCCCAGTCACCGCACAAGTGACTCCGGGACAGCGTGCGGAGTCCACTACAGGAGCAAGCAGGAATCTTGACGCTCCGCGTGGATGTGTGCGTGACTTGAACAGACCACCCAGTGGCTGGACCACTGAGCCACCATGGCGCAGAGGAGCTGATCATGTCCTTGTGCTCGGGACGATTCCCGGCATCGGGCACGCGGGGACCCCTCGCCTCAACTCGCCCCCGGCGTGCCCCGATTCTGGAGTCGATCGCCTTTCGGTTCGCGATCGGCTGGGTCTAGCTGCTTTCACCGGCTACTGGCCCGGACGCCTGCCCCGGGCCGATCCCGCCGCGGTTGCACCACGTCCTCCCTCGCGCCCGTGGGCCGAGGACCACCGCGCCATCCCCGCGGGCCCCTCCCCGTTCTGCCCGCCCTTGCCACCCCACGTGCCTTTCCTGCTGCCACGTCCCCCACGCCCCCGGGCGACGACGCCGCGCGGCGAACTGTCGCACGACCCGTCGCTCCCTGGAGGAGCACATGACCACACTCCCCCTCGCACCGCCGTGGCCCCTCGTCGGCAGGGCCGACGAACTCGGCGAAGTCACCGGGCTCCTCAGCACTCCGCACAGCCGCGGAATCGTCATCTCCGGACCGCCGGGCGCAGGCAAGACCCGCCTCGCGCACGAGGCCTGGGAATGGGCCGGACGGCGCGGGCACCCCGTCGTCCGCGCGGCGGCGACCCGGGCCTCGCGCTCCGTACCGTTGGGAGCGCTGGCGCCGCTGCTGTCCCCCCGCCCGCGGGACCGGGTCGCGCTGCACGTCAGGCGCCCTCGGCCTGCCGAGGGCCCGGAACAGCACCGGCCCGTACTCCTCATCGACGACGTCCACCTGTTGGACGACGCCTCCGCCGAACTGCTCCGACCGCTTCTGGCATCCGGGGAACTGCTGCTGATCGCAACCACGACCGCCGAAGGCAGCCGGGGGACCGCCGGCGGCCGGATCGCCGAGGACCTGCACCCTGTGAACCTCCGGCCGTTGTCCGGCAAGGTCGTGCAGTCCCTGCTCGAAGACGTTCTGCGCGGCCCGGTCGAGCGGCGTACGGCGCGGCATCTGCACGGTGCCAGCGGGGGACGGCCGCTTTACCTCAAGGAGCTCGTCACGGGGGCTCTGACCGGTGGCGAGCTGGTGTGCGAGACAGGTCTGTGGCGGCTGGCCGCCACCCTCGCACCACCGCCCCGCCTGGTGGAACTCGTCCGGTACCGGCTCTCGACCATCGACGAGCCGGGACGCGCCGTACTGGAGGACCTCGCCCTGTGCGGACCCGACGCAGTGATCCACTTCCCGCGGGACGTCGTGGAATCGCTGCGCGCGGCAGGGCTGGTCCGCACCCACGGCAGCGGGCGGGAAGCCGTTGCGGAGCTGGCGGACCCGCTGGACGGCGAGGTCCTGCGGACGACCGTCCCCGTGCACCGGTCGCGCCGGATGATGCTGGCGCGGGCCGAACGCACCGAGACGGGAGGCGTCCCGGCCGACGCGGAGCTGTTGCGCTCGACGCTGTGGCGGCTCGACGCGGCGGCCGGGGTGCCACCCGAGCGTCTGACCGTGGCTGTCGAACTCGCCCGCGCGGTACACGACTTCCCGGCTGCACTGCGCCTCGCCGGCGCCTTGGTCAGGGCCCGCCCGGATGCCCTGTCCCATCTGCTGCTGGGAGAGTTCCGGCATGCGTGCGGCTGCCCCGAGGATGCCGAACAGGCACTGGCCCGCGCCCTGGAGCTGGCGACCACCCCCGACGAGCGGCTGCTCGGGGTGGTGCTGCGCACCCAGAACCTGGCCCAGGGCCTGCTGCGGACCGGCGAGGCGTTCGAGGTCAATGCCGCCGAGCTCCGCAACGCCCGCGACCCCGCGATCCAGGCCGTGCTCCGTGCCAACGAGGCCTCGCTGTGGACGCTCATCGGCGACATCGACCGGGCCGGTGCCCTGTTGGAGAGCGTCGCGGCCGAGGGCGGTGATCGATCGGCTCTGATCGCCGCGGTGCCGAGCGTCTACTGCCTGTCCGAAGCGGGCCGCCCCGACGAGGCGCTGGCCGCCGCGGACCGGCACCGCGAGCGGCCCGAGTGTGCGCGCGCCGACAGCGTGGCCCATCCCGCGCTGCTGCAGAGCGCCGGCGCCCGGGCACTGGCCGAGGCGGGCCGGCTGAAGGAGGCCGAGAGCCTGGCCCACCAGGCATACGACCACGCAGTCGACACCCGTGCGGTGATGGCGCAGATCCGATCGGCGACCGACCTGGCCTGGATCTGCTATCTGCAGGGCAGCATGACCCGGGCCAGGTACTGGTTCGCCTCCGTGGTGTCGTGCTCCCGGGATCAGGGATTCCTGTCCGGGCTCTGGGCCGGTCTGGCCGGGCGGGCGCTGGTGGATGCCGTGACCGGCCACCTCGACGACTCCGACGACGCCTGGGCCGAGGCCCGGCGCATGCTGCCCGACGGGTGGCAGCGCCCCGAATGCCTGCTCGTCGAGGCCTGGCGGACCGCTGCTCTGGGACGGTTGGGCGAGGCGCGGGCCGTGCTGCGCACCGGGGCGCGCTCGGCCACCGGGACAGGACTGCTGACGCTGGCTTCCCACCTGCTCTTCGACATCGCCCGGCTGGGGGACGCCCACGGAGCCCTGACGGAGCTGACCGAGCTCGCCGACCGCTGCCCCAACCCGTTCATCGCCCTCCGTGCCCGCACGGCCCGGGCGCTGGCCGAGGACGCGGGGGACGAACTGGAGCGGTGCGCAGAGGACGCGGAGTCCATGGGCGCCCTGCTGGTCGCAGCCGAGACCTGGACCGCGGTGGCGGGTACGCACACCGCGTCCGGAGCGCACCGGAAGGCCGCGCGGTGCCGGGCCGAGGCGGAGCGGCTTGCCGCGCACTGCGGGGCCAGCACCCCGGGCCTGACCCCGCACGCGGTCCGCGACAGTCTGACCGGCCGGGAGATGGAGATCGCTCTGCTGGCGGCCAGCGGTCTGGGCAACGCGCAGATCGCCGAACAGCTGGCGCTGTCGGTCCGCACCGTCGGCAACCACCTCCAGCGCGTCTACTCCAAGATCGGCATACGGGGCCGACCGCTGCTCAGGGAGGCGCTGCGGGGCCAGCCGGTGCTGCCCGGGAGGGCGTGAACCGCAGCCGGCGCCGGTCGGCAGGGGCAGCGATCGTCCGGCGATGAGCAGCGGGTGGGCGGACCGGATGAGTAAAGAGTGCTCATGTGCACGACGGACGGAACGGCCATGCTCTTCAAGGTTTGGTAGCAGTCGGGCCGCCGTGATCCCGGGTCTCGTACCCGGACGACATGGAGTAGCGCGTGAAGTCCAACCGGTTCACCTCCCCACCCAGCGGCCGGCCGGGGGCCGGTTCCGGCAACCCGCCGGAGCCGTCATCCTCTGGCCGCGAGCGCTGGCCCTTCACGGCCAGAGAGGAAGAGCTCGACGCGTTCACCGCCGCCCTCGACGACCTGGCCACCACGGCCGTCATCGTCCACGGCCAGGCGGGGGTGGGCAAGAGCCGCCTCGCCGACGAGTGCCTGCGGCTGGCGGCGCGCAGAGGTCACCGGGTCGAGAAGGCGGTGGCCACGCCCTCCGTCGCCGCACTGCCGCTCGGGGCACTGGCACATCTGCTGCCCGCCGACGCCGTCTCGCACGACCCCGTCGACGCCTTCCACGCGGCGGCGCGGGCGTTCGGTCTGCGCCCGGAGCCGAAACACCGGCCGGGTGCACCGGACCGGCGGGCGGTCCTCTTCATCGACGACCTGCACCTGCTGGACAATGCCTCGGCGGTGCTGCTCGGCCATCTGCTGTGGGCCCGCGCGGTGTTCCTCATCGCCACCGTCCGCGACGGCGCGCCCCCCTCCGACGCCGTCGAGTCGATCGACCGCAGCGAATCGACCCGCCGCATCGCGGTACGGCCCTTCAGCCGCGCCCAGGTCCGCAATGTCCTGCGCCGCTGCCTCGGCCACCCCATCGAACACGCCGCCCTGGATGCCCTGGTCGACTCCTCCCAGGGCAACGCCCTGTTTCTCTACGAGCTCGTCAGCGGGGCGGTCGACGACGGCACACTCGAACTGGGCGACGGCCTGTGGCGCCTGAACGGCCGCCCCACCGGCACCCGCCGGCTCTCGGCCATCATCCGGCAGCGCCTCCAGGGCCTGTCCGGTCCGCGCGAGGAACTGTTCGAACTGGTTGCGCTCTGCGAGCCGATCCCCCTCTCCGCACTGCGCCCGGCGGGCTCCGGGGCCGGCGATGTGGAATGGCTGGAGAAGCAGGGTCTGATCCAGGTCCACGCCAACGGCAGACGCACGTACTGCACCCTGGGCCACCCTCTGTACGGCGAGGTCGTGCGACGCCACATCTCACCCCGCCGACGCCGGGAGGTCTACACCGCGCAAGTGCGGAGACTGCGCTCACACGGCGTGCGACGCCGGGAGGACGCGCTGCGCCTCGCCTCCTGGCAACTTGCCGCCGAACTGCCCGTGGACACGGAGCTGTTGATGTCCGCGGCGGCCATGGCACGGCACGTACGCGACTTCCCGACCGTACTGGAACTGCTGTCCAGGCACCCGGATTCCCAGGCACCGTTCGCCGTGTGGCTGATGCGCGGCGAGGCCTACCACCACACCGGCAACTGGGAGCGTGCCGAGCAGTGCCTGTCCAGGGCGCAGCAGTCGGCCGGCGGGGAGGCCGAGCTGCTGACCGCGGTCATGGAGCGGACCCAGAACCTGTTCTGGGGCTTCGGGGACACCCGGCGGACCCTGGAGGTGAACGCTGCCTCGGAAGCGGGGCTCGGCGCGAGCGGCCGACGGGTCCTACGCATCAACGAGGCGGGCTACCTCATGTACTGCGGGGACATCCGCACCGTTCTGCATCTGCTGGCGGATGCGGAGAAGGTGCATGTCCCGCGGCTGCGGATGTGGGGCCAGTTGCAGATGTCCCTCGCTCTGTCGTACCTGGGCCGCACCCGGGAGGCCGCGGAGCTGAGCCGGCGGGTCCACGAGGAGCTGACCGGCGCGGCGGCTGAGGAAGGGCGCTACGATCCCTCCTCGCACTGCAGCGGTCCCGCCATCTACCGGGTAGTCGCACTCACCGAAGCCGGGCGTCCGGACGAGGCACGGACGATCGGCGAGGACGCCTTCACCCGCGCGGTGGGTGCCCAGGCCGTCTATTTGCAAGCATGGATCGCGGCCCATATGGGGCGCTGCGAGCTGATGGCCGGGCGGCTGGAACAGGCACGGGACTGGTACGCCGAGGCCATCTCGCTGGCCCGGGCGAACGACTGCCCCCGTCCGCTGGTGCTGAGCTGCGCCGGACTCGCCGCGGTCCAGGCCCAGTTGGGCGCCGTCGCGGACGCACGGTCGGCGCTGGAGGGCGCCCGGAGCGCACCGGATCTGCAACAGGCGTCGAACCTGTCGATCCAACTCGCCGCCGCCTGGATCGAGGCGGCCGACGGACACCTTCCGGAGGCCCGCGCCCTGCTGACCGCCGCCGCACATCGAGCCGGCGAGGTGGGCATGCACTCCTACGAGGGCTGGCTGCTCAGCGATGCCGCCCGGCTGGGCGGCGCGGCTCAGGCACAGGACCGGCTGGGGGAGTTGGCGCGGACAAGCGACAGCGATCTGGCGCGGGCCCGGGCGATCAGCGCGCGGGCGCACGCGACCGGATCGGCCGACGCGCTGCGCACCGCGGCAGACCAGTGTCTGCTGGTGGGCGCGGAGCTGCTGGCGGCCGAGACCGCCTGCGAGGCGTCCCGGGCGGCCGAACGGGAGGGGGACCAGCGGGGCGCAGCCGCCGCGGCCGTCCTGGCCGGACGCTCCCTGGCCCGCTGCGGTGGAGCGCTGACCCCGGCGCTGGGCGTCGGGGCGGCCCGCCCGCTCACCCGCCGGGAGTCCGAGATCGCCGAACTGGCGGCGGAGGGGCTCACCAGCCAGGAGATCGCGGGTCGGCTCGTGCTCTCGATCCGTACGGTCGACAACCATCTGCAGCGCGTCTACAGCAAACTCGGGATCGCCTCGCGCACCCAACTGGCTGACGCACTGGCGGGCCTGGCCGAGATCCGGACACCTGCTGCCCGACGCAAGGGGAGTGATGCGTACTCATGAAGCCCGCTCCCGTTCGGCCGGGACTGTTCGGGCCCCGAGCCGGGCGCCCGCTCCGGCTACATCCCGCTCTACCGCAACGTCGAATCCTTGGTGTACGCACTCGTCGAGTTCCGGACTCTCGAGATCAACCTCGACAACGACGTGGACCCCGAAGAACTCTCGGCACGCCTCAAGGAAACCGTCGGCGCCTTCGACCCCATGCCCTTCACCGACGAGGACTCCCAGTGGAACCTCTCACTGGAAAGAGCTGAAACACGGCACCGGTATCACCGCAGCCCCGGGAAGGAGCTATGCCGGAGGCGTTCCATCAGCGTGGTCGTTGATCCATGACAGGCCGCCCGGGTCGAGCCGGTGGCGGGCGCGGGTGACCGCGACATGGGCAAGCCGGGCTAGTGCTGGACGAGCCGTTCGTAGTCGCGGGCGTGGCGGCCGGCGTGCATCATCCAGGCAGTGCTGCGTTCGACGACCCAGCGGCGGAGTAGGACGACGAAGCCGGAGGTGCTTTTCGGACGGCCGCTCGCTAAAGACCTGCCGCTCGGAGACAAGTTCGTAGAGGTCATCGGCCCGAGGGGCCGACAGCTGACGCATCGCGAAGTCGTCGAAGATGAACACGTCGGGGCGGATCAGGTCGCGCATGCGCTTGTCCCAGGTGCGATCCGCGTGACCGCCGGCGAGTTCGCCCAGGATTCGGCTGGTCTTGCTGAAGCGGACATTGGCGCCCTGGCGGACGGCTTGGTGGCCGAGGGTCTGAGCAACGTGTGTCTTCCCGACGCCGACCGGACCGAACAGAATTACGGACTCGCCGGAGTGGAGCCATCGCAGGGCTGCGAGGTCGCGGATCTGGGCGGCAGGCAGCTTCGGGGACGCGTGGAAGTCGAAGCCCTCCAAGGTGACCTGCTGCTCGAACCTGGCCCGGCGCAGGCGCCGTTCGAGGGCGACGGTTTATCAACGTCCTTCGGAGCAGTCAGCGGGAGGCGGTGTAGGACGGTCGAGGGAACCGAGGATGGGGAGGATGGAGGGAGCGCCGCACCGGCTCAGATCCTCGATCGAAAGCAGCTTGAACGACCCGTGGTCGTCGGCCGCCTTCTCTGGGGGTAACCGTGTGGCGCGAGGCGACTGGAAGCCACTTTGTGCAGCTCGGCGCAAGTGTGGACGACAGTATCGTGTGCAACACCTTTGGCACCCCGGCTGAGAGCGATGGTGATGGTCATTGGCCCACGGTGCCGCCGTTGGACGGATTCACGGCGACAGCCTTGAAGAACGTGTAGTGGAAGGTGCCGTCGGCCTGCGCGGTGCGGTGCAGATCCGTGATCCCGCGATCCCAGTGGGCCGCGGTCATGAGCCCAGCGGTCAGTGCCTCGTCTCGGACGGATTCGACCATGGCGATGAACGTGTTGCGGGTGAAGCCGTCGACCAGTGCGGGCCGGGTCCGGTCGGCGTAGACCGTGCGAGGGCGAACCACGATGTCGTCGTATCCTGCTCGAGCCAGCAACGGTTGCAACTGCCGACCGATCAGGGCGTTTCCGCCGACGACTGACTGCAGTTGAACCTGGCATTCGATCACTGCTTGGGCATACTCGCTGGCGGGATGGAACAGCGCCGAACCGTGATCTCCTTCGACCACGGTGATGGTGCCGTCGGGCCGCAGCACGCGCCGCAGTGCGTCCAGCGCTCGCCGGGGGTCCGGCAGATGCTCCAGGACGAAACAGACGAAGACATGGTCGAACTCCGCGTTGGAGAAAGGGAGATCTGCCAGATCGGCGTGATACCACTCCACATCCGCCCCTGGCGCCTGGGCAACGACGCGGGCACGGGCCTGTGCAAGGGAATCAGCAGAGTGGTCGACAGCGGTGATATGCGCCCCGGGGCTGGCTTGGGCCAGGTGGACCGTCTGGGCGCCAACCCCGCAGCCGATCTCCAATACCCGGCTGCCAGTCGGATAGGCCGTGCCCGCATGCACCAATGCTGCCAAAGTGTCCGCCTGGTCGCCGAGCCGATCCGCCTCGCGCTCGGAGTACCCGTGCACATAGCCGGCCGTCGCTCTCGCTTCAGGAAGTGCCATCGCTGTATCCATGCGGCCACCCTGTTGCGATTATGGCCCGATGAACAGGTCCAATCGATGTCCAACTGACCAGTCCATAGTCTCCGGGTCCGATTTCCTGCAGCTGAATATCCTCGATGCGCCGGTGGGCAAGCGATCCGACTGGCTGGCTCAGCAGCTTCGGCTCGCGATAGCGGATCGCCGTCTGCCGATAGGGAGCAAGCTGCCGGCCACCCGCGTTCTGGCCGGCGAGCTGCGGGTATCCCGCGGCGTGGTCACGGAGGCGTACCAGCGACTGATAGATGACGGGCACGCGGCAGGACACAGGCGCAACGGAACGATCGTCGTCGCCGCTCCCGCCGCGCCGCCGGAAGCACCCCGGACCAGCCCGGTCGCTTCGCCGCCGCCAGGTGCGTTGTTCGACGACGTACCCGGCGCGGAAATCTTCGACTTGATGCGAGCGGCACCTGCCCGGATTGATCTGTCGCCGGGCACGCCCGACCTTGCCGCATTTCCGCGGTCTGCTTGGCTGCGCGCCGAACGCTCCGCACTTACGAGCCTTTCGGCGTCCGACCTCGGGTACGGAGACCCGCGCGGGACACCGGCGTTGCGTCACGCCATTGCCAACTGGCTTGCCCGCAACCGCGGGATCAGGGTGGATCCAAACGACATACTCATCGTCGCTGGCACCGCCCAAACACTCAGTTTGCTGGGACAGGTGCTGCGCGATCACGGGATCTCCGCGGTGGCCGTGGAGGACCCGGGATCACTCGGGGCCCGCCAGCACCTGAACAATCAGCGGTTGGACACCCCGCCGGTCCCGGTCGACGCCCAAGGCATGTGTGTCGACGTCCTGCGCGACGTGGCCACTCGAGCGGTCTTACTGACTCCCGCACACCAGTTCCCGACTGGAGTGGTGCTCAGCGGGGCACGGCGTCGTGAACTGATGTCCTGGGCCTCCGAAAACGACAACCTGATAATTGAGGACGACTACGACGCCGAACACCGCTACGACCGGCCTCCGGTCCCTGCCCTGCGATCCGTACTCCCCGACCACGTCTGCTACGCCGGGAGCGTATCCAAGCTCCTCGCCCCCGCACTGCGCATCGGCTGGGTCCTTGCACCGCCGAAATACCGGGATGCTCTGGTCGCTGCCAAACGGTTCGCCGACCTGGGCAACGCCGCACTGCCGCAGCTGGTGCTCGCGCAGCTCATGGAATCAGGTGAGATGGAGCGTCAGTTGCGGCTCCTGCGCACACGCCACCGCCGTCGCCGCGACACCATGGTCGATGCGATCAGAACCCACCTTCCGGATGCGGAGGTACACGGCGCCGCAGCGGGCCTGCATCTGATGATCTCATTCGACGCCAAATTCGCCGACACTGACCTCGCTGCCGCTGCCCTTGCGCAGGGAGTGAAGGTGCAGCCACTGTCATGGCATAGCCAACGCTCACCACGCCCCGGGCTGGTCCTCGGCTACGCAGCGAGCGCGCCCACCGCCATCAGCGAAGGTGTGGCAATCCTCGGTGACGTCCTACGGCATCTGCTCTGAACAGCGGCCGATCGCCCGATAGCCCCGGGCCGCCTCGCGTGCTGACGACCCGGGTCGGTGACCGCCTCAGCCACGTTGGTTCAGCGCTCTGGTCAGGTCCCGGTTGGCCTCCCTCGCGGCATCGAGATCGGATCGGGCCTCCTCCAACGCGGAGGTCAGTTCAACGTTGTGCTGCTCCAGCCTCGTGATCTTCCGCTGGAGCTCGTTGATGTCCGCTGGGGCTCCGAGCCCTGACTCCTGCCATGCCTGAGCTCCCAGCGCCTGCGACAGTCGCTTCTCCAACTGCTGGACGCGGGCGGTCAGGCGGGCGTTGCGGGCCTGGGCGTTGGCGAGGTCGGCTTGGGGCGAGGCCCCGGCTCACCGGCGATTTACCGGCCGGGTCCTGGGCTGCCGGTTCGAGTTCGGCGGCGTGGACGATTTCTAGGAGATCGCGGTGACGGTAGAGGAAGCTGCGGTCGACTCCGGCTTGCCGGGCGATGGCCGAGACGCTGATCGGGGTGCCGTTCTTCTTCGCGGCGTTCTTCACCGCTGGGCCACCCGCTCGCGGCGGCGCTCGGTGTCTGCCTGGCGGCCGTCGCGCATGGCGGGGATCACGGCATCCTCCAGGGCCTGACATCGGGAAATGGCTGGCCGACGCGGGGTATACCCAGCATCACCACGCGGCTGCGGCGGACCACGGCGACGGCTTCCTCGATCTGGGCGCGTTCCTCTTCTGACAGGTCGTCCAGGTCCGCCTTGACCCGGTTGATCAAGCGGCGGACGCGGCGGATCTCCTCTTCGGAGGGTATGGCCTCGCTACGGGCCCAGTCGTCGGCTTCGAACGTCGACATGAGCCGCTCGCGGCTGCGGAGCAGATCAGAGGCCGTCGACCTCCTGGCCGCCTAGTGGTTGGACCGTCGGGTCCCGGAAGGACGGCCGACGGCCGGGCAGGTCACCAGTCGCGGGCGCGGTCCAGCAGATGGGTGCGTACGGCCGTGATGGACGGGGTCTCCAGGGCGTCCGCCCGGCACGCGAGGAACAGGGTGTTCAGCGGCGGGACCTCGGGTTCGAGGAGGGGTACGAGGTCCCCGGCGGCCAGTTCGGAGGCGCACAGGTAGTACGGCAGCACGGTGACTCCGGCGCCGGCCACCACCGCCGACAGGATGGCCCGCAGGTCGGGCACGACGACTGCCGGGATCTGGCTGGAGCGGGTGCCGAAAACGGACCGCCAGTAGCGGCGGACGATCGGCCGGTCCTCGGCATAGGAGAGCAGCGGGAGGTCGCGCAGCGGTGCCAGATCCCCGGCCACCAACCGGGCGCTGTCGATCCCGGCGGCCAGTTCCGGGGAGCCCACCAGCACGAACTCCTCGTCCATCAGCGGCACGGCGACCACCGCCCGGCCTCGCGGCCGGATGCTGGAGACGACCAGGTTGAAGCGGCCTGCCGACAGCCCGGCGAGCAGTTCGTCGGCCAGGCCCAAAGTGACCCGCAGCCTCAAGCCCCGGCGGACCAGCGGAGCCAGTGCCGGGAGCACGTGGACGGCAGTCAGCTCGGCCGGGCCGCCCAGGTGCACCGGCTGGGCGAAGGTGTCGGCCGGGCCCGCCACCCCGCGCTCGCCGATGGCGACCAAGGCGTCCACGTGCGGTGCGCTCTCGGCGGCCAGTTCGTCAGCGACGGTGGTCGGCACCACTCCGCGCGGCACCCGGCGGAAGAGCTGTGCCCCCAACTGCTGCTCCAGGGAACGGATCTGTGCGGTCACGGTCGACTGGGACAGGCCTACCTGGCGGGCGGCGGCGGTGAGCGAACCGGTGCGGTACGCGGCCAGGAAGGTCCGCATCAGTGACAGGTCCATCGCGTCCGTCCTATCCCTTCCGGTCCCCGCGCGCCGGGGTGGCCACTGCCATCGGTTTTCCGATGGCAGCAGGCGCATTCTTTCATTGGCGGCTCAGGGGTCGCTCGTCTTACCGTCGACGCATATCGGGACCCGCCCCCGCGGCCCGCTGAACCTCACCCTCTCTCTGCAAGGAGTCCGCCATGTCCGCCACGCGTGCCGTCCTGCTGGTGCTGACCAGCCACGACCAGCTCGGTGACACCGGTCGCAGCACCGGCTTCTACCTGCCCGAGGCCGCCCATCCATGGAAGGTGCTGTCCGAGGCGGGCTTCCGGGTCGACCTCGCCTCGCCGGCCGGTGGCCGTCCTCCGATGGACGGAGCCGACCTCGCCGACCCGGTGCAGCAGGCGTTCCTGGACAACCCGGAGATGGCCCGCAAGCTGGACGCCACCCTGCGCGTCCAGGATGTCGACGCGGCCGACTACGCGGCGATCGTCTACGTCGGCGGCCACGGCACCATGTGGGACTTCGCCGACGACCGCACTTTGGCCGGCATCGCCCGGGACGTCTACGAAGCGGGCGGCGCGGTCGCCGCGGTCTGCCACGGACCGGCCGGACTGGTGAACATCACCCTGTCTGATGGTTCTTACCTGGTCGCCGGCAAGAACGTGGCCGCCTTCACCAACTCCGAGGAGGCCGCCGCCGGGCTCACCGACGTCGTACCCTTCCTACTCCAGAGCACCCTGGAGGAGCGGGGCGCCAAGCACACCGGCGCCGCCAACTGGGAGCCGCACGTGGTGGTCGACGGCCGCCTGGTCACCGGCCAGAACCCGGCCTCGGCCACCGGTGTCGGCGAGGCCCTGGTGAAGGTGCTCGGCGATGCTTCCTGACGGCCTTCACTGGCCACTGGCTGATGCACGCACCGGCCAGGTCGTGGTGGTCGCCCGCTGGCAGCCCGGCCCGGGCAACCGGTCGACCGTCACCGCCGCCCTGGAACACTTGGCCGCCGACTCCCGCGCCGAGGCGGGCTGCCTCGGCTACGAGGCGTACGACGGCCCGGACGGCGAGATCATCCTGATCGAACGCTACGCCGACCACGCCGCCCTGGACGCCCACCGGGCGAGCGGCCACTTCCGGCGGTTGGCCGTGGGACGGATCGTGCCGCTCCTTGCGCACCGCGAGGTCGTCGTCACCATCGTGGAGTGACCGACGCCCGGGTAAGTCCGCGGGCGGTTGCCGCCGCCTGCTCATCCGGCCCCCGACCGTCCGCCTGTCCTTGCGTTCGGGCCGGGGGCTCTGCGCAGGTATGCGGGAACCGCCCTCTCGTCCGCGCGGCGGGTCGTCAGCGGCGAAGCATTTGTGAGCCTGTCGGGCACCGGGCTCCTGAAGCTGCCCGGTTGTGAAGCAGCCTGTTTGGGAAGCACCCACGCAGACGCCGACGCCGACCAGTCAGCCGTGGTGCATTTCATGGCTGCATGCGTCGTCGGCGTGCGGACTGGATCGTCAGTGGAGGCGGGTCCAGCGCTTGTCGCAGACAAGCTTCTTGCCGGGGCTGACACATGAGGTCTCGTACACGTGGCCGTCAGTGGTAATGGCCTTGATCCAGACGGTCTGGCCCTGCTCGCTGAGGGTGATGTCGCAAGCGCGTGCCGGGTAGCCCTTGTTGTCGGACAGTTTCTGCCACACGACGGTCTTGGCCTTCTTCTCCCAAGCACCGGCGTAGGCGTGGCCGTCGGTGATGACGACGGTGTGCTCCTCGTTCTTGTTGGGAGCGTAGGAGTCAATGGCCTGGCAGTTCGGCCCGCCGTGGTGTGGCCCGGTGGCGGCATGCGCCGGCGTGGTCAGGGCGGCCAGCGCCAGTACGAACGGGGCCGCGATGCCTACGGCGCGGTGCGCGTTGAAGGTCATAGTTCCTCTTTGCCGATCGGGGGTTGATGCCCGGGGGGTGAGTCGCAGGCCCGGGCCCCCCTTTCATCGGCGGCCGGTGACCGCCCCTGGAGACGACCGGCGCAATGATCACCCTTTTGTCGTACGAGCCGCCCCGAGTGTGCGGTCGACAGCCTGACCAGCACAGCGGCACATGGTCTTCTCGCCGGAGCTCCGGCACTGACTGGTGGCGCGTAGCGGTCGGGCTTGCGAGGGGGGCGGGTTTTCTCCGACGGGGCTAAGCCGACTGCTTGGGACTGGGCTGCTTCGCGGGCTTCGTTGCGTACGCGGGCGCAGCTTTCCCGTTCAACTTCACTGCCCCTGAAGCGAGCAGCTGGTTGTGTTCGAAATCGAAAACTCGACGCTGTGTGACCATTTGATGGGGTGTGGGGTCGATTCGATCGACGTACGTCTGCTCGGAGATCACATCAGGAGGTGGCCGTGCGATGACGCCCGCCCCGCTCTTCGACGAGCGGTACCCCCACCGTCGTATAGGCGAGCCACCCTCGCTGGTGCGCCCGTTCCTCCAGGGACCAGCAGACCGTGCCCCCGCGCCTTGAGAAGAGCGACCTGCACAGACCACGCCGGCTAACACCGAGTGTGAACACACAGGTGCGCAGTGAGGCTCCCCCGGATGCGGAGGAGGGTGGCATGGGTGCAGATGAGACTCGTGACGCCCTGATTGCTTAGGCGCTACGCCACAGCCTGGGGCGTCCGCGGTCGAGCACGGAGCGCCTGCCCCATCGCCCGTTCGATCGAGATCAGAAGGACGACGCGCTCAGGGTCCGGGGGCGGCGCTCGACTGGGAGGTCCTGGGGCTCCTTTCCTTCGAGGAACACCTGCAAGCCATTGCCTCGCTCGACACCGTCGCGGGCCAGCACCTGGAGCTGTACTACACCGACCAAGGCGGTACGGAACGCATCCTGCTGCGGGTGTCGTGCGTGAGCTGCCCCAGTCAGCATGTGCACGAGGTGACGCCCCTGGAACAGCTCGGCCAGCTGCTTTCCCAGACCCCCGCCTGGCAGTCCATCAACCCGCGCGACGGAGGAGACCTCTGATGTCCCGCGCGCACATAGCGTCGACGGCGACCGAGCCACAGGCCGTTACAGCCTTCGCGGTATGACGGCCTGGGACCGCTCCGCGATCATCCTGCTCGGCGCGGCCGGCTTTGCCTTCTCCTATGACGCACTGCGGCAGATCGCCGTTGCGCTTCATGCGCGGGAGACGTTGAGTTATCTGTTTCCCGTGTTCATCGACGGGTTTATTGCGTACGGGGTTCGAGCGATCGTGCTCCTTCGTCACCAGCACTTCGGCGCTCGCTTGTACGCCTGGTTTCTCTTCCTCGCAGCCACCGGGGCGAGTCTCGGCGCGAACGCCCTGCACGCCATCACGCTGAACCACGGTCCGCAGGCCGGACCGTCCGCACTGCACCTCACGGACAGCGTGGTCGGCGTGCTGTCGACGCTCGCACCGCTGGCGCTGGCCGGCTCCGTGCACCTCTACATCTTGATGGCGCGGACCGCCGAATTGTCGGTCCCGGACGGCTCGGCCAGCGGTCCGGGACCGGTCCACCGAGACGCCCCGCATGTCGACAGCATCGCCGTCCCGGCTAAGCCTCATCCGCTGGAGGCGACCCAAACGCGTAGCGTCGCGGCTGGTCCGTCCGCAATGGACACCCCTGTTAGCGCCCCTGTGGACCTGCGGAAACACGGGGCCGCCGAGACTGTGAAGCCTCGTGCGGACGAGCCGAGCACAGGACCGTCAGCGAGTGCGGACGGCGTGGGTGCGGAGCCGGACCGCGCGGACGTACTGGCCGCCGCCCTCGCGGACCGCGGTGACGCTACGCCGCCCCCTGCGGTTGCTGAGTCCTCCGTCCCGGAGCTGGTCCATACCCATGCGGACAGCGAAAGGTCTCCGGTCCCGGACCGCACCGAGTTGCCGCAGGACCGGGAGGCTGACGACGAGTGGGTGGCGGACCTGCTGCCGATCGCACGGGCTGCTTCCGAGAAGGCCGGACGGATCAGTCGTGACGCAGTCAAGGAAGCCGTCCGCGCGCGCCAAGGGATCAGCAACGACCGACTTGGCATCCTCCTGGCCCGGCTGAAGGAAGAGGAGAACTAGGCCGCGAAGACTCCCGCCGCTGCCTCTAGCGCCCTCTGGTGATCTCATCTCATGAGTGCCCGTGGCCTCTGCCGCGTCCCGCCGCAGAGGCCACGGTCGGTCCGCTTGATCAGGAAGGAAAGGCCATGTGGCGACGCCGACAGAACCACTCGGAAAACACCGTCCGTCCCGACGCCGTACAAGCAGCGACCGCGCTCGCGCAGCACCTCCAGAACTTGCGCCGGTCCAGGTGGCGGACCTTTCCCTCACAGACGGGGAGATCGCCTACGCGGACGTGACGTGCTCGGCCGCCCGTTTCTACGGAAGCGACATCGTCTACCCGCGCCGGGCCGGATACTTCGAGGACTACCCGGCCTTCGGCCGACGCTGGGTCCCGAACCACCGGCTCGACGCACGGCGACGCCAACAAGCGGAGACCGCCGTATTCCGCAGTGGCGCGATCACACCCCGGCTCGGGTCGTCCTGACCTCCACTGGAGTACGGCTCAGGCCGTCCGGGGCGCCGACCTGGATGCCGTTCGACCACGCCCTTCTGTCCGGGGTCGGGGCGCGACAGCCCGAAGCGTGCTCTCGTACACCGTGTGTGCCCCGCTGCTCCTCTCCGGCCATCCCGCACCGTGGCTCGGCGTAGCGATCGAGCACCTGCGCCAGGCCGCTGCTAGTACTCCAGTGGGACTTCACCATTTCCGCTGGTCAGAGGAATAATTTCGAGCTTAGCGAGCTGACGGCGCCTCAGCAGCGGCCCCGGTGAAGTCGAGGTGGGAGGCAGGACGGTCCGTGCAGGCTCGGGACATGATGGGCGACTTCGTCCTCGGACGCTGGAGTGCCGAACTCGAGGAGACCTGTTCCTGCGGGTGGGTGGAGGGTTCGGCCGGGTGGAAGTGCGGCGCCGGATGCGCGATTACGTCCGGGGCCTGCTCGGGCTGGTGGGCCGCAAGAACAGCTGGCAGCTGGCCGAGTACGCCGGTCACGAGGGTCCGTATGGGCTGCGGCACCTGCTGGGGTCGGTGGGATCCCGATGCACTGCGCGATGGATCTGCAGGAATACGTGGCCGAGCGACTCGGGGCGCCGGACGGCGTCCTGATCGTGGACGACATCGGATTCCTTGGGGAGTGGGCGGTGGGGGTGGATCGTTCCGGACGGGCCGTGGGAGATCGCGCGACCGCAGCCCAAGTGCTCACCCGGCGCGACGGGCACCGTGAACGGCGGGTCTCACGACGTAGCCCTCGCCGCCATTGTCGAGTTTTGTCGACTCCGCTTTCCCGTCCTGGACCCAGTCAATTGTCATGGCGAATCTGACCTCGTAGCGCGTGGTCAGCCGCACTTCCAGGTACTCCGGGTCTGTGGCGGACACCTTGTACGGAAAGTTCGAGTATGTACCTTCCATGGGGTCCTTGACCGGTCGCACTACTGGGTTGTCAGCATCGAGATCGACCTCAAATTCTCTGGGCGGAATTGCCGCCAAACAGTCGCCTGGACCCGGCGGCGGAAACTTCCGGGACCAGATCGAGACCCGCGCTCCGGTGACGACAATCGGCGTCTTGCTGCGGGTCTGGAGGACGAGCGTGAGCACCGCCGGGCTGTATCGGCCCGAGAACCCCTGAAGCTTCCCGTCGGATTTCGGCTTCAAGGGAACCTCTCCGTAGTTGTGTACTACGCAGCCGTACGGCCCCTGCAGTTCCTTCCAGCCAGGCTCCAGAGACGGTTCGGGTAGATTCAATGTAGGGCCGGTCAGTGTTGGACTGATCTCGATGCCGCGTGATTCCGCAGGGTTGAGAGCACCCCACACCAACTGCCCGACTCCGAACACGAGGGCAGTGACTGCAGTAACGAGCACTGGCACCACCACGCCCGAAACCCAATACCTCTTACTGCGGAGCGAGGGTTCAGCGTCACCTGCGCGCACGGCCAGCTCTTCATCGTCAGGAGGATCAGCACGAGGTGCGTTCGGCACTGGACCGGCCGGTGAAGTCGGTTCCACTTGCCGCTCGTCGGGCTCCTGGCCGCCGTCTCCGCTGCCAGGAGCGGCGCTGTTGGAGTTCTCTGCCACGCCCACCCCCGCATGGGTACGCCTTGCCGCTGCCCTCAACATACCTGCGCGGCACTAGAGTTCATTAGGACTGTGGCCTACCTGGTCATTTTGAGGCGGCGCTTGTAGCAGCAGAGTGCGGCTGCGAGTCCGAGAAGGGTCAGGTAGTTGGCGGGTTGACGATCGTAGCGGGGGTTGAGTCGGCGGTAGCCGGTCAGCCACGACATAGTTCGCTCGATCACCCACCTTCGGCGGCCGAGTCGTTCGCTTGAGTCGATGCCTTTGCGGGCGATGCGGACGCCGATGCGCCGGCCCTGGAGCCGTGCCGCAGGTGAGGGACGTCGTATGCCTTGTCCGCGTGGCGTCGTTGAGGCTTGGAATCGGCTGCATGGGGTTCGTGTCCCATGTGGAAATGGGTCAGCATCGGCTTCAGCGCGGGGCTGTCGTTGGTGTTGGCCGCGGAGAGCCCGACGCGTAAGGGCAGTCCGTCTGCGTCCGACAGGACGTGCATCTTGGAACCGGGCTTACCCCGGTCCACGAGGCTCGGACCTGCGAGTTCGCCCCCTTCTTTTCGCGCGGACGTGAGCAGAGTCGCCGCCCGGGACAAGCACACCAGGCCCGGTTCGTCCAGGAGTTGCAGGACCTTCTGGTGCAGCCGACCCCAGACCCCGGCACGCGACCAGATCAGCAACCGGCGGTGCACAGTCGACTTCGACGCTCCGAAACACGGCGGCAGAACCCGCCAGGCGCAGCCGCTCACCAGCGCGTAGACGATCGCCGCGAACACCGCCTCATTATCGATGCTCGCCACCCCACCGCCCTGCGGACGAATCCGCACAGGCGGTAACAACCGCCTCGCCAACTCCCACAGACCATCCGGAACGATCCATCCCCACCGTCCCCTCCCCATGAACAGCACAACAGCCAACTGACCATGTGGGACACGGTCTAAAGGGTGTTGCACCAGGCCGTGCCAAACAGGGGCGCCACCTGCCGCATAGTCAGATTCGTCCGGTAGTACACAGCGACCAGCAGCACCCGCTCCGCCAGCGGCAGGCTCCACGGCCGACCCTGCATCGTGCCGTTGCCCCCGCCCTCCCGCACCCCTTTGAGCCGGCGGGCAAACTGCGCCACCCGCAACCCGGTGGATGTCTCCACCCAGACCCGTTCAGCACTCAACACCCCAGCCATACAAAGAAAATGCCCAGTTCGCAACCTTGTGTAACACCCATTAAAGACCGAGACGTTTGAAACAGCGAGCCTTTTCCATCCTGATCAGCTGGCGAGTTCGAGTGCGACGCCGGCAGGACGACGGCTGTGATCCGGGTGGTGCTGCAGCGGAGCTTCCGCAGGAGCCGCCAGCATTTGAGGGTGGCCATGGTAGGCCGTCGCGATCCCGACGCGGAATGCCGCTGCGAGGCGGGCGTAGGAGCCACCGCAGCGCAGGTGGGCCAGGGCGAGCAGGGCCTGCCGGCCGCAGGTCAGGCGACGCCACCCGGAGCCGATGCGACGACGGTGACCTGCGAGAAGGCCGGAGAGGTGTTGCAGGGTGCGGCTGCGCAGACCGATACCGGACGGGTAGACAAGCACGCGAAAGCTCCTGGTGGACTGGTGATCTTGGTCGTGAACCCGTCTACCAGGAGCTTTCTTCATGCCCACCGCCCGGGGGCATCCGTCCAACCACCCGTCAGCTTGGAAACGGCTCAGTGGGCTCAGTACTCCCGCGTGCAGCCGATGCGGGTGCAGTACAACCGGGCCACGCCGCTGTTGTTCTCGTCGTACATCGTGATGTAGACGCGCACGACGCCGCCCGGCTTCGGGATATTCAGCGCTCCGGTGAGGGTCGTGTTCGGCCCGCCTGCGTACGCGTACGGGCTGCAGATGAGGCCTGAAATCGTGCTGCCGTTCACCCCATAGGCGCAGATCCGGCGGGCTCCGCTCGCCGCGTGGACGGTGCCGGAAACGCTGGCGGTGTACCCGTCGGCGAAGTGGATCTTTCCGGTTGTGGTGCTGTTGCCGTAAGCCATACCGAAGGGCATGTCCACGGCGTCCACGGTGGCTTGCGCTGGCGCGGCGAAACCGATGGCCGCCATCACGGCCACAACTAACACCATCAGAGGCTTGCGCACGACTCTTCCTCTCCGTCGGACGAACAGGGGGCGAACAGGAGCGTCCACCATGTCACTTGTGACCGGCTGTGAACATGCCATTACGCGCCTGCGAGTGCGATGTTTCCGCCTTTATGGCAGTGATTTTCCAAGCTGACGGTGCTGACCGCGTCGGCGGTCCCGTCCGCGTACCGTTTCGGGGCCGCGGTCTCAAGAGGTGGAAAAACGCCCCCGCTACACCACCCACGTCAAGATCCGCTGTGTCGGTGAGCAGGCCATGGCCCCTCGAGGGATGGCACCTCCTGCGGAAGCCCCGCCGCAGCACCAATCGAATCACCGATGTGGTGAAGGCCGACCTCGTCCTTCACCACGCATCAACGTGAGGTTGGAAAAGGCTCAGCCTCGCCACCACAGGAGTCGGAACCTAATTCCTAGAATTAGGTTCCGACTTTTTTGTTGATTCGAGTTGTCCGCAGACCCCTGCAAGGATTCAGACACGGCCAACGCCACAAGGTGATTCGTGGTCGACGGAGGTCCCTTTACCGGACCTCCCCTTTGCTGAGAGAAGGGGTTGATGGCCTTGATATGAGTGACGGCTTCAGCCGCGAACTTCCGTTTTTTCGCAGTCCCTTCCTCTCATTCTCCGGCAGACGCCGGTAACAGCCGCAGGAGTAGTTCCCCCCCCCTCCTGCGAAGGGGTGTTGCGGTCCCTTCACGACGGCGCCGCAACACCCACTCCCCCGCGAACTCCCCTGCGGGGCCTGCCGAATCGCCGACGCGGATGCTCGCTGTCCTCGACAGACGGAACGTTCTTCACAGGCGCAGACGCGGCAGCTCGACCTCTTCATGATTCCGACTCCCGTAAGGAGCAACTCTGTGTTGTCTTCCGGCTTCTTCAAGCGCACCCTGCCCATCGCCCTGGGGGGCGCGCTTGCCGCCACCGCGCTCTCCACCGCCTCCGCGTCCGCGAGCTCCGGCTGGTGGTTCTCCAGCGGCAGCGGCGCCCAGGGCTACTACAACCACGTCAACGGCCACGTCACTGCATGCGACATCAAGACGGACGGCCGCAAGGCAGTAGTCCAGATTCTGGCGAACGACGGCCGCCTGCTCACCACAGTCAAGGACTCCTACAGCAACGGCAGTTGCTCCTGGAAGACCCCGACCCTCTTCCAGGGCACGCACAAGATCAAGGTCTGCGTGGCGAAGGGCAAAGCCCGCCCGGTCAAGTGCAGTGCGGCCCACACGTTCGAGGTCTGACCTCCCCTCCCCCTTGTGCAACATTGTGGTCCCCGCATGTCTCGTTCTAACCGGTTCATACCTATACCGGCGGTAATAGGTGTAGGGGCTGCCGTTGTCGCTCTGTCTACCGGCTGCTCCAATTCGGCAAACAGCCCATCCAAGCCCGCAACTGAACAACCGCACTCCGTCTCGGCAGGCGTCACCGAGACAGGCTCGCCGAGCGCGACACGCCCCGCGTCGCCTGCACGTGCCGCCTTGCCGAGGGATGTTGAGCACACAGCGCGGACCTTCACCACTGCCTACGCCCAGCACGACGCCCGCGACGGCAAGGACAGCTCGTACGCCGATGCCGGTGCTCGGGCGGCCAGGCTCTCAGCAGGTGAACTGGCGGGCATCCTGGCCCAGAAGCGGCCGAATCAGGACGCTGCATGGGCCGCGCTGCGGGCCAAGAAGGCCCGGCAGACAGTCAAGATCACGCCGGCAGTAGACCCCGACGGCGCACCGGCCGTGACCAAGTCCTCAGCCTTGGTTCGAGTGGGCTACACGCTCACGACGACGAAGTCCGGACACGCGGTCCGCAGCAGCGAACAGCTCGCTCTCCGCCTTGAGCAGACCCCCGACGGCTGGCGCGTCACCGCCCTGCCGTGGGCGTGACGGGGCCGCGATGAACAAGTGCACACAAGCTGGCCTGGGACTCTTCACGGCTGGCGTCGTCTCGGGTCTCGCTTTGCTGACTACGTTCGGCGGAGCCGACAGCGCCTCCGCGCAGGAGACCGGCCCCGGCGGCGGCATCACGACAGATGCTCCCGTTCCCGGCTGGGTCCGCGAATTCATCAACAAGCATGCGGGCGAGTGCCCGCAGGTCACGGGCTCGCTCCTAGCGGCTCAGCTCTACACCGAGTCCAACTTCAATTCCGGGGCGAAGTCGCCCGTCGGCGCCGTCGGTATCGCGCAGTTCATGCCCGCGACCTGGGCTCAGCACGGCGTGGACGGTGACGGAGACGGAGTCAAGGACATCCTCAAGCCGGCCGATGCCATCGCTGCGCAGGCGAAGTACGACTGCACGCTGGCCAAAGAGGTCAAGAGCGCGCCCGGAGACTCCACGGACAACATGCTCGCCGCGTACAACGCGGGAGGCGGTCCGGTGATCAAGTACGGCGGCATTCCCCTTACCCCGAGACGCGTGACTACGTCCGGAACATCCGCCAACTGGCCTCGAAGTGGGCCGACGCCGTCAAACCCGATGCCCCGGCCGGCAAGGGCACCGCCCGTGTGGTCTCCGCCGCGAAGACGGCCCTTGGGACTTGGTACCGGTGGGGTGGCGACTGCGCATCGCCCTACAAGGGGCAGAGCGGATGCGACTGTTCCTCGCTCACCAAGATGGCCTGGGCTTCGGCTGGCGTGAATTTGCCCCGCACCACCTATGAACAGGTCCGCTCCGGGACCGCAGTCAAGAGCGTCTCCCAACTCAGGCCGGGCGACCTGCTGTTCAGCGAGCCCGGCTCCTCCGGGCCGGAGCACGTCGGGATGTACATCGGCAACTCGCAGGTCTTCGACGCACCGCATACCGGCGCCCAGGTGCGCATCCAGTCACTCCGGGTCTGGAAGCCGCAGATCATCGCAATGCGGCATGTCGGCTAATCATCGCAAATCTCCGCTTTCCATGCCTAAACACCAAGGGGCTGAGCATGCACAACCTCCTGTCTGCCGCTGCCGATCCCTCCCTGCACTCGACCCTTGCCGCAGGGGCCGACGTCGTGTCTGGCGTTAAGCCGGACTGGGGCCCCTTTGGGAAGCTGGGGACGACGGCGAAGGTGATCCTCGGCGTCATTGCGGCCGTCGTGCTCGTCGTCGGCGGCGGGGCGTTCCTCGCGGGCGTTGGCAAGAGCAAAGGGTGGTTCGGTGAGGGCCACAGCACGATGGACAGCTCGCGTGGCAAGGGCATGATGGTCGGCGGCCTGACGGCTGTCTTCCTCGTGGCGTCCTTCGGCACGATCTTCGCCATCACGTACGGCATGGGTGTGTGACCCATGGCCTTTCAATCCCGAAACCGCGCCCGCCTCGCCGCCCTTGAAAATCCTCAGCAGCAACAGTGGCTCACACTCCCCACGCACCTACCCCGAGGACGATCGACCATCATCCGGTAGGCCCGCCTCGCCGACCCAAGAACTGCGGGGCCTCGGTAGTGCTTCGCCGCGCTGATCCTGCGGGGGTCGGGTCGCTAGGCGGACGAAGGCGTGTATTTCAACCGCCGAGGGTCACTTGTTGTCCAGCCGCCCCAGCGCACGGGCGTCGGCGAGGACGGACCGGGCCATCTGCCAGTCGGTGTGGTCGATGCCGGTGATGTGGCGTAGGTAGGCGAGGGTGACCTGCTGGACGAGGGCGACGCGGCTGGAGTCCTCGTCGGTGGTCTCTGCTGCCCGGTAGCCGGAGATGCCGCCGAGGAAGTGCTCGCCGCCGAAAACGGTGAGCAGGCTCTTGTTGCCGCGGCTGAGGGTGTAGGGGTCGCTTGTCCAGGCGGGTCCTCGGGTGGTGAGCGGGAGATCGTCCTTGTCGCCGGCGACCACAAGGCCGGGGGCGGTGATGTGGGAGAAGTCCTGGTCGCGGAGCCAGGGAAGGCTCTCGTGAGCGAAGGGGGTCAGTTCGTCGCCGCCCTTGCCGGCCGTGGCCAGCTGGATGCTGGCCATGACTCGGGAGTCGGACAGGTCGTCGGCGGTGCCGGTCTGAGGGTCGGTGACGCGCAGACCTACCAGAATGCCCGCGGTCTGGCCTCCGAAGGAGTGGCCCGCTGCGACGATGCGGCTGTGGTCGACCCGGCCGGAGAGGCCGGGCACGGATGCCTCCAGCGGCTTGAGCTCATCCAGGATGCGCTTCATGTCCTGCACGCGGTAGCGCCACAGGTGGGGCCTGCGGGAGTCATCTGCGGCGATGGCGACCCGCTTGGAGTCGAGATGCGTGGCTTGGATCACCACGAAGCCATGAGACGCCCAGTGGTCGACCAGCGGTGCGTAGCCGTCTAGGTCGGAGCCGAATCCGTGTGAGAAGAGCACGATCGGCAGGCGTGTGCCAGTGAGCGGTGCAGAAACGCGTACGTGCAGGTCCTGGCCGCGCTGGGGGGCGGGCAGCGCGATCGGCTTGACCGTCACGGTCGGGGTCGGAGCGAGGCCGGTGAGGCCGGTTGTCTGGTGGGTGGTCATGTGCGTGCTTCTTTCCGGTGTAGTGCGGGTGGCGGGTCAGGGTGGTTTTGACGTTGGGGATGCGTGCGGCGTTGATCCGTGACGTATCGGGCGAAAGCCCTGAGGTCATGTCAGCTACGCTAAAACTTGACGTTGACGTCAAAGGCAAGTCGTTATGGCGTAGATCACATGGAGCTCGGAATGCGCATTGGGGAACTCGCCCGCCGCACAGGCGTCAGCACCCGGGCCCTGCGGTACTACGAGGAGCAGAACCTGCTCACCGCCGAGCGAAGCAACACCGGCCAGCGCCACTACCCGGAAACCGCGGTCGCCCGGATCCTCCTGATCCGGGAGCTGTTCACCGCCGGCCTGTCGAGCAAGACCATCGCCGAGCTCACGCCCTGCGTCATCGACGGCAAGGCCACACCCGAACTCCTCGACCGCCTGGCTGTGGAGCGCGGTCACATCGACCAGCACATCGTCGATCTCACGCACACCCGAGACAGGCTCGACTCGGTCATCGCCAGCGCCTCCGCATCCATAGACACCGGGACCCCCTGCCAGCCCGGCCCGGCATCGAAGGTGGGGGATGACGTCGTCCAGTCCGTTCGCGGTGCTCTGGAACAGTGACCAGCTCGCGTTATTACGAGAACTGGCGAGCTCGCGAACGGCGCCGCTGCGGCGGGTGCACCGAGCGCATGTCGCCCTGGCCTGCGCACATGGCACCGCGAGCGCCGTCATTGCCCGCACGTTCCGGCTGCACCTGGACACCGTGCGCCGCCGGCGTAAGCGGTTCACCGCCGAAGGACACGCAGCTCTGGAGGACCGTCCCCGGCCGGGGCGCCCGCGCCGCTACGGTCCCGAAGCGCATCTGGCGATTGCGGCCACGGTGACCTCGGCACGCCCCGCCGTCGACAGCCATTGGACCCATCGCGCCATCGCTGATCACCTGGCCAGCAATGGCATCTCGGCCTCCCAGGTCGGACGCATCCTTGCCGGCCTGGACCTCAAACCGCACCTGGTACGCGGATGGCTCGTCCGCCCCGAGGACCCCGGCTTCTACGCGAAAGCCGCCGAGGTCTGCGCTCTCTACCTCCACACCGGACTCGGTAGTCCTCAGTGTGGACGAGAAGACCGCGATGCAGGCCCGCTCACGCAGGCACCCAACCCGCCGCGCGCACCCCGGCCAGCTCGAACGCCGCGAGTTCGAGTATCGCCGCCACGGCACCGCTTCCATCGTCGCCGCACTGGACGTCCACACCGGGCAGGTCTTGGTCCTCCTGGCTGAACCAGGTGGAGATATTCTCGATCCTGGCCCGCCGGCTCCTACGCCGAGGCAAGTTCGACTCCCGCCAGGACCTCGTCGAGCAGATCCGCGAATTCACCCTCGCCTACGACGACCAGGCGCGACCATTTCGCTGGTCCTACGACAGCAAGGAGGAGGGGGGGGGAGGAGGGGGGGAGGGGGGGGGGGGGGGGGGGGGGGGGGGGGGGGGGGGGGGGGGGGGGGGGGGGGGAGGAGGTGGATGGGGAGGGAGAACCGGAGACGACACG
>NZ_JBVIPS010000001.1:583223-1111646 GCF_055577715.1 Streptomyces sp. NPDC033177
GCGGTTCCCGCAGGGACCGTGTTGAGAAGAGAAGAGAGGGCAACTTCTTTTAGGAGAACAGGGGGAGACAAGGGGGGGGGGGGGGCCAAAAAACCCCCCCCCCCCCCCCCCCCCCCCCGCTCAAGGCAACCTGACCCCCGCAGGATCAGCGCCGAGCACTAGCCATCACCGCGGACTGTAACCGACGTACAGGCCAGAGCCCCCCGTTGCGCCAGTTCCGCAGCATCGAGGGCATCCAGAAGACGATCCAGGTGGTATCCGGCCCCTGCGATCGTGACCAGGGAGAGACCCCAGCCCGTCTCAAGTCGGGCCGCCTCCTCCAAGCCTCCGGCCAAGAGACCGAGCCGCAGTCGTTCGGCGGCGCTCGGTCCCGCGGCGCCCGACCGGAGCGTGGCCATCGCTCACCCATGCATGTCAGTGGCCATCGATATGGTGCGGTCGTGATGGTGGGAAGCGAAGAGACGCGATTGATCGTTCTGCGCGGGAACAGCGCCTCGGGGAAGTCTGCGATCGCTGCTGGCCTGCGCGATCAGTTCGGCCGCAACCTGGCCCTGGTCGGCCAGGACAACTTGCGCCGCATTGTGCTGCGCGAGCGCGACCGTCCCGGCGCAGCCAACATCGGCTTGATCGGCATGACAGCCCGCTACGCCTTGGACTCCGGATTCCACACGGTCGTCGAGGGCATTCTGTACGCCGACCGGTATGCCGCGATGCTGGAAGACCTCGTGCGCGACCACCGCGGCATCTCTCGGTGCTACTACCTGGACGTGCCACTCCAGGAGACGCTGGTTCGTCACGCGATGAAGGCCGACCCGGAATACCTTGCCCAGGTCACCGACGAGCATCTGCGTGACTGGTATCGCGAGCGGGACCTGCTGCCCAGCGGCGTCGAGACCGTCATCGATGCCAGCAGCGGCCTGGACAACACGGTGAAACGCATCGTGCGTGAGACGGGCCTGGACAAAGTGCCAGCCATCGACCGCTGAGGGTGCTCGGACGCCGGCTGTCAGCAGCACCAAGGGTCGGCTTCGCGGAGCAGGGCGGGTTCCCTTCAGCGCCCGCAGTGCGGGCAGCGGCGACTGCGTACTCTGCGGGTGCCGATGTCTATCCCGTCGTCTCGCATCCGCGTCAGGTGGAGACTTGCGGTGGACGGGGAGATGCCGACGGCCCCTGCGAGTTCACGCACGGATGACTCTTCGCCGTACTCGGCGATCCATGCACGTTGCTTGCGCAGCCGTTCATGGCGCTGCTCAGCGGCAGGCTTCCATACGGCGCGTGTCACGAGCCCGCCTCAGGCTGGGTGCGGGCGATCTCCTTGAGAGCCATCCGGGCGGCAGGCGTCCCGGCAGGCATCTTCCAGAAGGGGTGCCCCGCGACGCGGCGGGAAAGTTCCAGCAGGCGACGACGTCGCGCCGCCGTCTGCGCCCCGGCGGGGTCAACGGCCAGTTCGTCGTAGGTCAGGTACCAGGCGATCTGATCCTTCAGAAGGTCACTGGGGAAGCGGTCACGGTCCATACGTTCAAATAGACCACATGTTCGATTTACGAGCCAAAAGTATCGCCCTATCTGTGCTGACCCGATGTGGTCGGGTAGCCGGATCACACCCGATGCGGTCGGGTAGCCGCTGTCCCGTGTCATCGAACATTGAGCGTTGTCAGCGAGACCCCGCGGCCGGCTCTACGGGCTTCGGCGGCGCGAGCCACCGCCACACCGTCCGCTTGGAGACCTCCGGCGCGTCCGCGACCGTACGGACGTGCGCGGCGGTCAGCGCCTCGTCCTCCCGTAGCCGAGACAGCCGTTCGACGGCCGTCGGCGCTTCTCCGCCGACACCCTCCCCGTGAACCGAAGTGTCAGTGGTATGCGCCCGTATCCACACGTCCGGGGGGGACCTTCGCCGAACCGGTGGCGTACGCAGGTCCGGCATGATCCGGATACGGCCGGAAGGCCGGGGTTTTGAGGGAGTGGTTGAAGGCTCTGGAGCCTCTCTCGGAGCTCGTCGGCCGGTCCTCAGAAAACGTTGGTTTCTTGACGAGAGGAGGCCGGTCTAGGCTGCGACGGTCGCTGGCCACCGAGGCCGGTGCGTCAAGGAAGGCAAACATGCCGCAAGCGCGACACGCGACCAGCCCGGCGGGCAAGCCGGGGCGCCAGACGCTTAGTGCGGTGGAAGAAGCGGCCCGGATGAACGCCGTGCGCCGCTACGACATCCTCGACACCCCACCCGACGGCGCGTTCGACCGCGTCGCGGCGATGGCCGCCCGGCTGTTCAAGGTGCCGGTGGCGAGCGTGACGATCGTGGACGAGGACCGGATCTGGTTCAAGGCCGCCCACGGCCTGGAGGGCGTTAGCGAGATTAGCCGGGAGCCGGGCCTGTGCGGCTCGGCGATCCTCGCCGACGAGACCCTGGTGATCCCCGACACTCTCACTGACCCCGTCGCCGTCAACAACGGCCTGGTCACGGGACCGATGGGCGTCCGTTTCTACGCCGCCGCGCCGATCACCACCCGTGACGGGCACCGGCTGGGCACCGTCAACATCCTCGACACCAAGCCGCGCCTGATCACCGAGGATGACACCGACACCCTCGCGGATCTGGCTGCGATCGTGCTCGATGAGCTCGAGATGCGCCTGGCGGCCCTGAACACCCTGCGCGGGGAGCAGGAGAGGCGCGTCGAGCAGGAGGAGGCCCGTGAGCGCGCGGAGCGCGACATGGCCGCCATACAGGCGTTCGCCTCCACCCTCCAGCGCACCCTGCTGCCGCCGGCACTGCCGGTGGTCCCGGGGCTGGAACTGGCCTGCCACTACGCCACCGCCTCCCCGCAGGATGTGGGCGGGGACTTCTACGACGTCTTCCCTCTCGACGACACGAGGTGGGCGTTCTTCCTCGGAGACGTGTGCGGCAAGGGCCCCGAAGCCGCTTCCGTCACCTCCCTGACCCGCTACACCCTGCGCGCCGCCGCCCTCATCGACCCCGACCCCGACAAAGTCCTCACCTCCCTGAACACGGCACTGCTCCTCGACCCGGCCGTCGGTACCCGGTTCTGCACCGCCGTCTTCGGCACCCTGGAACCCCACAAGAAGGACGGGTTCACCGTCACGGTGGCCACCGGCGGACACCCCCCGGCCTACCACCTACGCGGGCAGGGGACGGTGGAGGCGGTGCGCCCGCAGGGCGGCATGCTCATCGGTGCCCTCGCCGAGGCCCGCTTCGCCTCCCACACCCTCCACCTCGCACCGGGTGAAGGACTGCTCCTCTACACCGACGGATTGACCGAGGCCCGCACCCTGGGCGGAGAAATGATCGGAGAAGAGGGCCTGACCCGCTTCCTCTCCGCACGCACCGGGCCCATCAGCGCGGCGGAGGTCATTGGGGACACCGTCGACCTCATCGACGCCACACCCCAGGGGGCCGGTGACGACGTCGCCCTGCTGGCCCTGTCCGTCCCCCTCGCACGCGACGCGGACGGCCTCACCGCCAGCGCCACCGCCCACACCATCGCCCCCGTCGGCGAGACGCCGGAGAGCCGACCGTGACCGACTTCCGCCTCACCACACAGCACACCGACGGCGACCTCGCCCTGGTCCACATCGCCGGGGAACTCGACATGACGACCGCCCCCCGCTTGCGCGCCCAGGCACTGGCCCTGATCGAACAAGGCCACCGGCACCTGATCCTGGACCTCTCAGCCGTCACCTTCTGCGACTCCACGGGCTTCAGCGCCCTCATCGGCATCTACCGCTGCGCCAAAACCAGCGGCGGCACCCTGGCCCTCGCCGCCGTCCCCGGCCGCCTTGAGCGGCTGCTGGACCTCACCGGTCTGAGCACCCTACTGCCCGCCCACCCCACAGCCGCCCACGCCCTCGTCGCGCACACCCCCAACCCAGACACGGCCACCGCATAACCCCCTGCGGTGGCCGTCGCGCAAAAGCTGCCACCGCAGTGTCAAGAGAGGGCACGTTCAACACAGAACGGAGCCCGCAGACAACACATGCTGGGACGGCTGATCGCACTGTGACCTCTGAAAGACGGGTTAGGGGGGGTGTTCCTCAAGGCGCATCGACGAGCGGGGCGATCAAGTCGAACCGGGGACGGCTCGACCAACAGCCCTCGCCCAGGGTGAAGAAGCTGTTGTCAGTGCCGCGCCATAGGTTGGTGGGCCGTCGTGCCGATAGACGGCACAAGATCTCGGAAGGCCCCACCCGTGCCCAACGTCAAAGAGCGCCTGCGCGCGCTGGAGATACCCAGGCGGGTCAGAGGGCTGACCGAGAACCAGCAGTTCGCTATCGCGACCGGCCTCGGTTTCGCGGTGCCCATGCTCATGTTCGCAGCCATCGCCACGGGCTCCAGGGTCTGGCTGATGGTTCAGCTCCCGGTCAGCGTGGCGCTCGCACTACCCGTGCTCTGGCTGCTCAAGCCCTGGTACGAGGGGCTGCCCAAGGAGAGCCAACGCCGGTTCACCGCCGCTCCCCTGGCGTACTACCTCACCCTCGTGACGTTGTTCGCGTGGCTGGCCCTGGCCTCGGCGCCGGACGATCGCGGAAAGGCTGCCGGGCTGCTGCTGCTGGTGTGGTGCCTTCAGTTCGTATACGGGACTGGCGTTGAGCCGAGCAACTTCGCGGTGGAACGCCTTCGAGGCCGGCTCGGCAGAGCTGCGCCGGTGCGGGCCCTCGCCCTCTGGTGCGGGCTGATTGGCGTGCTGTGGTTCATGCAGTACACCCAGGATGATGCGCGGTTCCGGCCGGTTCTGCTGGGAGCGACCCTCACCTTGGGCGCGGCCGGAGCCGCCGTAACTCTGAAGGTCTTCGCCCGAGTGCGGAGGATCTGCACCACTCTGCATCTGCGCACGCAGGAGATGATCCGATCCCTGGAAGAACTCGCCCGCGCCCCAGACACCGATCGGCAGGACAAGCAGGCGGCTGCTCGGCGTGCCTGGGATGTCCTGGAAGCAACTCTCCTCACTCGGGTCGACACGGGCTTTCACCTGGCCGGTTCCTTCGTGCTTCCGACCGAATCCATCACGGAGCTGGGGCGCACACTGATGACGGTCATTGACACACCCCATCACGACGAGACCATGCAACAGCTCGCCGTGGCCGACCTCCAGGCGATCCGTGCCGCCTGCCGAGGGCGCATCGACGTTTTGGCGTAACCCTGTCTCACGAAGAGGACATGAGGGCCGCCCCGAAGGGGGCGGCCCTCATGTCTGGAGGACGCTTACTTCACGGGCCAGTCACCGAACGGGATGGGCGGCAGTTCACTCGCGCCTCGTTCCGCTTCGTCCAAGCCGCAAGGGGTGCAGATGAAGACCTCACGATCAACGGTCAGCCGGGAACGCGCGGGCCGATCACCGAGCGGGCCACCACACCGCGGACAGCAGATGTCGGGCACGGGTCACTCCTCAGGGTGCTCGCGGGCGGACTTGAGGATCAAATTCCACGTCGGGCGGGAGTACGTCTTCTCCGTCTGCTCCTGAAGCTGGGGGATCAGTTCGGCATTCGTCGCGCCGGGGTTCGCCGCGATGGCCTGTCGCGCGAGGTTCAGCCGCTCGTCTCCTTGATAGGGGTAGGCCAGTCCGCGGCGACCCGCGGGCCGTCCGCCGGCGTGACCGCGGCCCTTCCGGTCCGCGAGGTACTGCCACAGCCTCCAGCGCTTCCACTTCGGACGCCGCCGGGTCGGCAGCTCGTCCCAATCGTCCGGAGCCGGCCACCCCTCGGGCGGGTTCTTGACGTAGTGGGAAACGGTGGCGGAGTCGGCGAACCCGCAGACCTTCGCCGCTTCGGCCGGGCCCACCATCTCTTCGGGATCGCCGTCGAGTTTGGGCGGGTTGGTGGTGTTCGCGGCGGCGCGCTGACGCTGAAGCTCATGGTGCCACTTCGCCCTGACGTCGCCGTCCCAGTGCATAACGCCGTCGATGGTCTCCGCGACGGGCGGGTGTCCGTTGTTCTCCCGGTCGGTCCAGAGGTTCTGAAGCGTCGGCTCGCTGATGCCGTGGGCCTTGCGCAGGTCCGCTCGTGAGTAGAGCGTGCGGCCGGTCTTGCGGGGCACGGTCGCCTCCTGTTCCTCTTCGGGTTCGTGACCGCTCGGCGGGGTCACTGGATGTCGTCCGGTTCCGGGGCCGGCGCCCACCTACGGCTGCCGCTCGGTTCGAGTCGGGTGAGCGTGGCTATGTCGTCCAGGGCGACGGCGACGGCGGCGGCTCAGTCGGCGCGGCCGGGGTGGTCGGCAGGGAGGTTGAGCACGAGGTGTCGGCAGGTCGGGGGAGAGTCCTCGACTATGACGAAGCTGTCGGCGTGATCAGCGCCGATGCTGTTCCCCCTCTTGAGCTGGGCGATGTCGCCGGTCTAGGGACAGTCGGGGTGTCGGTCGCATAGCATGGTTGGGTTCTTTCCTGGTGAGAGCACACTGACGGCCAGCGCCTTGTTGCCCTTGTGCGCTGGCCGTCATCTGTTGTCTGGGGTGCGTGGCGCCCTGTGGGACGCACGGCCGGTCGGAGGTTGCCCGCTCCGCTGACGGCGGGGTAATTAAACCACCTTTGGGTTGAGCGGGTGGGGCCCTGATCCGGAGGACGGCGGTCATCAGAAGAGGGCGCCCTGGTCTGTGGGGCGTCGGCCCCGGTTGCTCGGTGGCCGGGTGACGCGGAGTTCGTAACGGGGGTGTCCTGCGTGCGGCGGAATGTGGGACTCACGGCGGTACCGGCGCCAGGTCAGGCCGACGGCGTCCTGGTCGATCCAGCCCGCCGGATACTGGGAGGTGAGCTGAGCCCAGCGGCTCCGGCTCTGCAGAACAGCCCACCGGTCCCCGGCCTTGGTGATCGGCGGCAGCGTCCGCCAGCCGGGGAACGCGTGGTCGTGGGCGTCCTCCACTGCTTCGGTGTAGCCATCGCCGTACCCGCTTCCGCGGTGGACGGGGCCTTCCCAGTCGCAGGCGAGGCATCCGCCCCGGAACTCCTACTCCCCCCCCCCGGCGGCCGGTCGGCCGGCTGCGGGAGAGCAGGGTTGGGGTGTGGTGTGCGGGCGGGTCCAGCTCGTGGCCGAGGTCGCAGTACGCGCCGCCGGGGTGTCCTGGCTGGATGTGCCACGCCTGTCCCGCGCTCGAGGGTGGCTGGCGTGTCCGCGCGTTGCGCACTCGCCAGTAGTACGTCTGCCGTTCCCGTGCTCCGGTCGGTTCGGCGACGGATGCAGTCACGACTTCTCACCTCCGGCGGCGGCGAGCACTTCGCGGAGAGGATCAGCGAGCACGGCCTGCTCGTTGGGGGCGTCGATGAATCGGCCGACGTACGCGCGCCGCACTGCGCGGCGGGCGTCCTGGTGGCGGTCGAGTTCCGGGTAGTACGGCGATCGGTCGAGCCCGTCATAGCCGTGCTGGGTGAGCACAGGGTCGAGAGTGGAAAGGTCGGTCTCCACCGGGGCCGCGAGGAGTGCGCGGATCAGCTCGGTCGCGCTGAGCCGGGGGCTGAGAGGCACGCTGAGCCGGTGGACGCCGTCCCGGCTGGAGGTAGCGGCTCCTCGGCGGCTCGGCGTCCTGGTGGTGCTGCGGTCTTCTGTCGTCTCGTACATCGTTGCTGGCCTTCGATGACTCGGATGATGGCGGGTGGGGGCTGTCAGAACAGGGCGTGTTCGGCGCGGGCGGCGGCGGTGCGGAATGCGCGGGCTGCGTCGGCGGCGGTGCGGCCGGGCTCGGCGCTCCACCGGTCGAGGACCTCGCGGTGCAGGACCTTGGCGGTGTCCGGCTCGTCGGCGTCGACGGGGTGACCGGTGAGGGTTTCCGCGAGGATGCCGAACGCCTGATCGCGAGCACGGCCGATGCGGTCCCAGTCGTACATCCGGCCGGCGGCTGCCCGCCCGCGACCGGCAGCGACTTCGAGGGCACCGCGCGGCCAGCACGCCAGTGTGGCCGTACGGCCCGGACCGGCGAACAGGTGCAGGCCCTGGTGAATGCCGACGTGTTCGATGTGGCAGGCGGCCCATTGCAGGATCGCGGCCGCGGTGTCTGCGATGACGATGCTTTCGGGGGTGTGGCGGGTCGGCACGGTGGTGTCCTTCGGGGAGTCGGGGGCGGCGGCGCGGTGCCGCCGCCGCCCCGGGCCCGGGCTACTGCTGGTAGGCGGCGATCAGTTGGCGGACCTTGTCTTCTCCGATGCACCCGCCCTTGTGGCGGCGCGGGCTCGGCGGCTCTCCGTTGCGCCCGCGCAGGTGGCTCCAGAACTTCGGGCCTTCCCACGGGCACAATTCACAGCTGAGGTACCAGTGGTTGTCGCTGCCCGGGAACCCGGTGAGGACTGCACGCCAGTGGTGGGCCACGAGTCCCGCGAACGCGGTCTGCGCGCTCTCGGTATTGCGGTCGTTGACCGGCATCCGCGGGTGGAGGAGAGGCACCGGCCCGCACAGCGGCGTGGGGGCCTCGGCGAGCACCTGGTCCAGGGGAACGGCCCCGATCCGACCGGCGGCGCACTCCTCCGCGAGATGGGCGGCGGCCATGTCGGTGCCAGGGGTGCCCTTCGGCGGGCGACGGAGGTTGTGTTCGCCCTCGGTGGTGAGGACGAGCCAGTCTCGGTGCCAACGGTAGGCGCGGCCGATGACCTGGTCTTCACCCACGATCACGAGGTATCGGCACTGGATGTCGGGGGCGCTGACGCGGTACGTCGGGACAGTGGTGGTTCCCACGGTCGCGGGGACGATGAGCCTGCCCGCTTCGGCGTCGGGGACGGTAGCGGTCGTGGGTCGTTCGAGGAGTTGAGTGGTCATAGTGGTGCCCTGTTCTGGTGAGAGAGGGGCCCGCCCCGTCGCGCTCGGCCGCCGGGGCGGGCGGGGCGTGGTTACGCGGCCGGGGCCTGCGGGGCGGGGGCCCATTGACGGCGCGGGGTGATGCCCAGGTCTTCAAGAACCGGGGCGAGGCTCCCGTTGTCCGGGACCCATTCCCAGTCGGCGCCTTCGGTGCCGGGCCGCTCGGTCCAAGTGAGCATGTACGAGCGGCCGGAGGTACGGGGGTCACCGCACACGGCCTGTGCCTCGCGGCGGGTCATCGCCCACAGGGCGCGCTTGCGGGATCGGCGGGAGTTCTTCGAGGCGATGAGCACCAGCGCCATGCGCTCCTGCCAGTTCGCCCCTGTGGCGGGGGCCGACGCGGGGGTCGGCTCCCCTTCGGGGGCGTGGTGACAGTGAGCGCAGCGGCGTACTTCCGCGTGCCACTGGCTGGAGTGGCACATGGGGCACGTCTCGGCCGCCGGTACCGGCTCCTCGATCGGCGGGGACTGCTCGGCCTGCTCCTGGTGTCCGGGCGGCCTCGCCCTGGGGCGGCTGCTGCATTTCGGCGGTGCTCCTGCGCCCGGATACGTCGTCGTAGGGGGCGGTCCAGGTCCAGCCGTCGTGCCGGTTGTCCGTCGCGCGGACGATGCGCTTGCCGGTGCCGTTGTGGATATACGGGATGGTGACCGACTTCGGGTTGACGCGCAGGACCTCGTACCAGGTGCCGCGGTAGAGAACGACGTCACCGCGCGTGAAGTCGGCTTTCGACCAGACCTTGAAGCCTTCGGCCTCGGCGTCCTTGATGATCTGCTGCCAGTGCTCGATCTCTTCGGTCAGTTCCTCATGCCGGATCGTCAGCTCGGGGTCGTTCGGGTTGCGGGAGTAGCCCTTGGTCGCGGCGCGGGAAGCTGCTGCTGTAGCTCTGCGGCTGTTTGACAACGAGCAGAGCTGGTCGCGGAACTGCTGGGTGTGTCGGCGGAGGAACTGGAACGCGAGGCGAAGCCTGTTACCGCCGCTCGCGCGAAGGAGATCATCGAAGTGCTGCGAGCTCGCGCTGAACGCCCGTGCTCCAGCCGCCCCCGTAAGCCCCGGACAGAAGCGTCGGCCCCGTCTCCCCCGCCCCCGGACACCACGGCCCCGGTCTTCACGCCGGACGGCAGCCGGGCTGATGCTGTCTGAGAACGAGCTTGGGCCCGGACTCTTCCCGCTCGCGGCGGTGAACGGGTCCGGGCCCGCTCTGGTAGATGGACAGCCTGCCCTCATCGGCGAACCAGCGCCCGTACGCATACCGGCGGTTGAGTGGGCGACCTGGCTGGCCGACGAGTCTGTTCAGGCCCGCTACTGGGCCAAGGTCTACCGCACCTCGTCGACTGCGGACTGCTGGTTCTTCTTCGGGGGGATCTCCAGCACTGGTCACGCCAGCTCAGAGCCGCCTCGCGGCCGGGCAGGACGCGACGCGGCACGGTGCCGGGCCACCTGTACGGCTACCAGCTCGCGCACGGCGTCATCCCTCGCCTCGGTTGGGGGTCCGACAGCCCGGCGGTCTGCCACACGTGCGTTTTCCGGCCGGGTCGGCGCCGTCCGTTCGTGATGTGCCGCTCGAGCCAAGACGAAGTGGGGGTGGGAGTTTCGTGATGGCGTGATCCGCGGCGGCCTGGTTAAGCGCGTCAGCCCCGGCCATGATCCATGCGTCCTTCGACTACTTGACGCAGGAGTATCCGCGCACCGCTGACCGACAGTCACACCGCCATGTGTCGCTCGGTGCGGTCCCGAGTCAGCCCCAGATTTCATCCAGGAGCTCGGTCAACGCGCGTACCTCGAAGCCTTGCGAGGCTGCATGCGCGACAACTGTCTGTACAGGGTGTGAACTGGTGGGGCGTGACGGCGGCGTGTGCGACTCGTTGGTGAGGTGATCATTCCTGCGACCCCAAGGATTGCCGTCGTGTCGAAGAGTGTGGGCGCTGCGCGTCACCGCCGTGTCGCCCCTCGCTCGCGTCGCTACAGCTGGTTCGTCTTCGCGGGGTGTCTGTCGGGTGGTCTGGCATGCGCGGGAGGGTTGGCGTTCGCGGGGGCGGCTGCTGGGGTGCCAGTGTCGTTCGCGGTGTCGGGGACGGCGTTCAAGGTGTCAGCTTCCCGGCTGGACGGTAAGGGGTTCGTGCAGTACGCGTCGCTGGATCATGACCGTAAGGGGGTCGGCCGCCCGGTCGCGGTGACGGGTATCCGGTCGGCCCGACTGCGTGATCTGTGTCAGTCGGTGGTCACGCCAACGCCGCTGGGCGAGGTGACGCTGCGGGTGACAGCGGGCCGTGACGAGCCGGTGCGCGTGGATGAGATGGTGATCGACTTGGAGAAGATGCGCGGCGATGTGTCATTCACCCAGTTGGAGTTGGGCAGGGATGCCGCAGACAGCCGGATGCCGCAGGCAGCGGGGGCACCAGGCACCTACAGCCAGCAGGCGTCGGGGATCGTGATCCGCGGATTGCGTCAGAACACAAGCTCGATGACGGCGGGCCAGTTCCATCTGACGGGCATGCGTCTGACAGTCGACTCCGGGCGGCACGAGTGCTTCTGACAACCCACCGTCCCGCCAGTCAGGCGGCGGGCCGGCCGTGGGCGGCTGCGGCGTTGGCGCTCTCGGCGGCCGGTGTGGTCCTCGTCCTGCCGTTGGCGCAGGTGCCGTTCCTGGCGGTGCAGCAGACGTGGGGGGTACTGCCTGTGGTGACCGCAGGAGCTTGGGTGGCGGCTGCGGTCCGGTTGCTGCGTCGGCCGGAACGGGCACGGAGCACCGGATTGATGATCATGGGGGTGGCGCTGGCCTCGTGGTTCACGACGACTTTCGGTGGGCTGGGCTTGGGCCTGCTGCTCGGCTTGGTGGCCGGTTCACTGGCGATCGCCCGCCTTCCGGCGTCCCGGTCTGAGACCGGCATCCAGGAATGATCCGGGCGGTCGCGCTCGCGGCGGTGACGGCATTGCCGTCCTGGCTGGCAGTTCCTTTGTCTCCCAACCCAGCCCCCTCCACTCCACCTGTTGCCGAGACGGGCATCGCCGGGAAGGGGGCTGCCACCGGCCCTGGACACACTCCGCCACCCGCCGACTGTGCTGGCGGCCGAGGGAAGGGGGCCGCTCAGGACGAACGGCGGGCTGCGCGGCAGATGCTGCGGTGCCTGAGCCCGCTGGTGCAGAAGCGCTCGGCTGCTCCCTCCTCGGCGGCCGGTGAGGCGGAACTGTCGGCGCGGCGCCTGGTTTTGACGGGTGTGACTCTTGACGTGGTGCCGAACGGTTCGGGCGTGGTGCTGCGCGTTCGCGCAGCCCAGGTGAGGGCGGATGGTGCGGTGTTCCGCTTTCCCGGAGTCCACGACACCACCTCTGGGGTACTGCGGGCACCGCAGCTGGTGTTGCAGGGACCGCTTGAGGTGCAGGCCCGACAGGTGCGGGGCCTGCTGCTGGGGCTGCTGCCGGTACTCCTTGAGGCACGGACACCTCATGTGCTGGCGGTGCCGTTGGTGGTGCCCCGGTTGGAGGTCACGGATGCCAGGGTGAGCGGGGTCAGCGTGCGGGCAGCGTCCGCCGCTGCGACGTCCGCTGCCCTGGGCGTTCACCAGAATGGTGGATGAGTCGCCTCACCTCACCCTCACCACGACTGACCGCGCATGGCCCCCGGCGACGATTGCTGCCGTCGCCGGGTAGCTCCCTCCTATGCCCGGCGACGGGCTAGGGCCGGGTTCTAGCGACCCGTGTGGGCCGGCTAGCACGTCAACAGCCTGGGTCAGGGACGGTCGTGAAGTTCGCGTGCAGGTGTGCCGGGACGATCCCTGAAGCAGGGGCGCCCCGGCGCCGTTGGCTGTCAGGGCTGGGAGGCGGGGTGCAGAGTGCGGTGTAGTCGTTGAGCCAGTCCGTTGACGGTGCCGGCGGCCATGAGTTCCATCAGGGGCAGTTCGCAGCCGAAGGTCTGCTGCAGAAGCACTTTGAGCTCGGCGCCCATGAGGGAGTCCAGGCCGAGGTCGGCGAGGTTGGCAGCCGGGTTGATGCGGTCTGGAGTGGTCTGCAGGATGTACGCCGCGACGCCGATGAGCGCGTCTGTGATCAGGTCCAGGCGTGACTGGTCGTTGTCAGCTGCATTCAGGCGCCGACGCAAGTCATGGGTCGCGGTGTTGCGGGCGCGATCGCTGAGGTGCCGCAGTTGTGCGGCGAAGCGCGGCACGGTCAGGGCTGGGAGGAGCTGGGTGAGGCGTTCCCAGTCCATGACGCCTACGGTTGCCGTCACGGTGGCACGGCTAAGGTGCCGGTCGAGGGCAGCCAGGGCCGTGTCAGGGCTGATGAGGCTGAGCCCCGAGCGGACGATGGTGTCTTCCAGTTGGGTACGGGCGACGTAGCCGGTGCCGCTGATGCCGCCCCACGCGAGTGCCAGGCCGGGCAACCCGAGGTCCCGGCGGGCGCGCATGAGGGACTCCAGGTGGAGGTTGGCAGCGACGTAGGGGGACTGGTGGAGGTTGCCGACCAGGGCGGTGAGGGAGGAGTAGGCGACGAAGAAATCCAGGTCACGGTCGATGGTGAGCTGGTGGAGGATCTCCGCGCCGCGGATCTTGGGCGCTAGCACGCTTTCGAAGCGGTCCGCGGTGAGGTCTTCCAGAGGGCTGTCGTCCAGGTGCAGGACGGCGTGGATGACACCGCGGACCGGCCGCCCGCAGGCGTCGGCCTGCAGGAAAATGGTGCGCACACTGTCCGGGTCGGTGATGTCTGCGACATGGGCCTGCGCGTCCACGCCCATCCGCTCCAGGTCTGCCAGCAGTCCGGGCGCTTCGGGTGAGGCCGCACCGCGGCGGCCGATGAGCGCCAGGTGGCGGGCACCTCGTGCTGCCAGGTGCCGTGCGGTGGCCGCTCCCAGCCCGCTCAGTCCGCCGCTGATGAGATAGGTCCCCGTACCGTCCAGCGGTTTGGGAACGTCGGGCTGTTCGATACGGACGGGGGAGCTGGCGGTGAAGGAGATGACGACCTTGCCCAGGTGCCGGGAATGGCGCAGAGCGGCCATGGCATCATCGATGCGCGGTGCCGGATAGCTCTGGTGGGGAAGCGGCCGGCAGACGCCGGCGGTGACACGGTCGGTGACGGTGCGGAAGGCCGCAGCTGCTTCGTCGGGGGTGTCGGCGAGCAGGCGGGTGATGTCGACGCCGAAGAAGGCCAGGTTGTTACGGAAGGGGCGAAGCAGCAGCGGCTGATTGGCGTAGATGTCTCGTTTGCCGAGTTCGACGAAACGCCCGCCTGGGCGCAGGCACTCCAGGCTGCGGGCCATGGCCTCACCCGCCAGGGAGTTCAACACGACGTCGACCCCGCGGCCACCGGTGGCCTGCCGGACGTCGTCGGCGAAGGTCAGGTCCCGGGAGTTGAACACGTGGGCGGCACCGAGCATCCGCAGCAGATCGCGTTTGGCCGGGCTTCCAGCGGTGGCGATCACGGTCGCACCGATGTGCTGGGCGTACTGCAGGGCGGCGAGGCCGATGCCGCCGGCCCCGCCATGGACCAGGAGAGTTTCGCCGGCGGTGAGGCGTGCGCAAGTCTCCAGGCTGTGCTGCACGGTCAGGTGGACCGCGGGCATCGTGGCGGCCTGGTTGTAGGACGTGCCGTCGGGGATGAGCCCGGTCTGTTCGGTGCGGACCCGCACGTGCGAAGCAAGTGTGCCGTGGCCGAAGGCGAACACCCGGTCGCCGACCGCCAGGTTGCTCACACCGGGGCCGACGCCGACCACGTCACCGGCGCATTCCAGGCCAAGCTGGGGCCCGCTGGCGGTGGCGGGTTCGGCACCGGGCGGCAGCATGCCCTCCGCGAGCATGACGTCGCGGTAGTTCAGCGCCGCTGCCCTGACCTGTACGACGACTTCACCCGGCCCGGCGCTCAGGGGTTTGTGGGCAGTCCACGACAGTCGGCGTCCGCGTCCCGGGCGGCCGAGGTGAAGACGGTAGTGATCACTCGGGCCCGCGGGGCTGGCGAGGGAGGGGACGGGGTGCAGGCGGGGTGCGAACCGTCCCCGGCGTCCGAGGATGATTTCGTCGTCCTCGGGCGGATCCATGAGCTCAGCGGCCAGTCGGCTCGCGTCCGCGGTCACAGCGCCGGAGGTATCCAAGCTGATACGCCGGATGGTCAGGGAAGGGTGCTCGTTGGCCATGACCCGGCCGATGCCCCACACCGCGGCAGCGACCGGCTCCCCCGGGCCCTCGGGTGCGGGGAACAGCCCAGTCGGCCCGGTGACCAGCCATACCTGCGTGTTCTCTTGCCGGGAGGCAGTGCAGGCCCCCGCCACCGCCTTGAGCAGACCGGCGGCACGGGTGACCGCTGCGGTTGCCGACTCGCCCTCGCCACGTGACAGCAGCACGACGACCCGCGCCCCGACATCCAAGGCGCCCGAGCCAGCCGCCCACAGGTCACCTGGCGGCACGACGACATCGGCATGTACTCCCGCTGCGGACAGTTCGCTGACCAGAGCGCCGGCCAGGTCACTGCTGGGATCCTCCGCGATGATGTTCCAGCTGTCCCGCCCGCCGGCCGGTTCCGTAGAAGGCTGCAATTCCGGCGTGGTTGTCGCGGTGAGGGGTCCGCGACGGGCCAGCAGCAGGGAGTAGTCTGCGGCCGCTTCCACGCAGTTGCTGCCGATATCGGCTACCTCTTTAAAACCGCACCGGCCCAGCAGCGGCGCCCACTCCTGCCTGCGCAGCAGCGGGCTGGTGCGCAGATCGGTGTCCGTGAAGGACCAGTACTCCTCCAGCAGCCCGAAGCAGGGACCGATGATGTCCTCGTCGTGGCTCTCGATGGCCAGCAGCTGTCCGCCTTCCTCCAACAACGAGGCAACGCGTTCAAGAGTGGCTCGCAGGTCGTTGGTGGCGTGCAGCACGTTGGAAGCGAGGACGAGGTCGTAGCTGGCCGGCTCAAGGCCCTGTTCGCCCAGGTCCTGGTTCAGGTCGAAGGTGCGGTAGTCAAGGAAATCGATGTCGCCGAAGCGGGCCTGGGCGCGGGGGAAAAAGGCCGGGGAGATGTCGCTGTAGGTGTAGCGGGTCAATTCTGGCGGCAGGATGGGCAGCAAGGCGCTGGTCAGGCTGCCCGTCCCGGCCCCGACCTCCAGGATGCGAAGCGGTCGGCCGACCGGCCACGCGGCCAGTGCCGTACTGAGCACACTGCGTACGTACTGGGTGTGCAAGCGCATCTGCGGGGTGTCGGCGTAGAAGCCGTCGACCAGGTGCCGGTCGGACTCGGTGAACAGCAACTCGCGCGGGTCGGTACGGCCGGTGAGGATGTCGGTCAGGTGCGTGTGGAACCGGGTATGGACGGCGATCGCAGTCACCCACTGTGGGCACCGACCCGCCCACGCCCGCGTGTGCTGCAGCGCGTCGGGCGCAACCCCCGTGAACCGCCACCGCCCGGACGCGGGTGTGCCGGGCACCTCCTCCAGAAGCCCGGCCCGGACGGCCATGCCGGCCACCAACTGCGCGTAAGCCATGTAATGCGGGCGGACTCCGGCTGCCAGCAGTTCCTCCGTGCCGAACTCCCGGACACCGTGCATCAGTTTGGCGAACCCGGCAGCCGCCCAGTGACTGGCAGCCGTTTTCGCCATCGGCGCGAAAACACCGTAGTCATTGGGTTGCTGCTGTTCCAACAGAGCCCGCTCTTCGACGGTTGCTGCGACCTGCCAGGCGGGCATGGGCAGTGGCACGGGACCAAGAGCGGGTTGGCCGGAACGGGGTGCGGCCCTCAGCACCGTGGCCAGCTGTTGCAGGTACCGGCCGGCCCCAGTCACGGCGCGCAGGCGACAGCCGACCATCTCCGCGGTGACGCTGCCGTCCTGTTCGGCCACGGTGACATCCACGACGGCGTCGGAGCCGGACAGTTCTCGAAGCCGTACGTGCACCATGCCCTGCGCGCCCGGCTGCTGCCAGACGCGGACGGCTCCCATGGCGGTGGGCAGGAACATGCGGCCACCTGCGGCGCGGGCGAGCAGCGGTGCGGCAGCCTGCAGCGCCCCGTCCAGGAGCACGGGGTGTGCCTGGAACGCGCCCTGGGAGCCGACGGCTGTGGCGGGCAGGGTGTAGGTGGCCCAGACTTCGCTCTCGCTCAGCTGCAGGCTGGTCAGCACCCGGAAGGCGGGCCCGTAGGCCAGTCCGGCGCGGGCGGCCTGCTCGTAGTGGACAGCGGCGTCGATCCGTACGGCGTTCTCACCCTCTCCGGCAGGGGCCGTGCCCAGGGCCGGGGCAGCGGGACTGACCAGGCGCCGTACTCGGCTGCGGGCGTGGAGTGTCCACTCTCCGTCTGCCCCGGTGCGGGAGGCGAACTGGACGATGCCGTCCTCCACGGACAGGGAGGTCTGCACCGACAGGACGCCCGGGTCGTCCTCACGGGGAAGGACAAGCGGGCGGACGATGTCCAGGTCGGTCATTTCACAACGGTCCCCCAGCGCGTACCAGCCGGCTGCCAGGGCGGCCTCGACGTAGGCAGTGGCAGGCATGATCACACCGCCGTCTACCTGATGGTCTCTCAGCCACGGCAAGCGCGAGGCACTAACCGTCTGATGCCAGACAGGTTCGGCGACCGCCGCCCGCCGGCCCAGCAGCGGGTGCACGACAGCCTTGTCCTGCGGCACGGCGGCCCACCAGTCGGCCGTGCCGTTCCAATGCCGCTCACGCTGCCACGGATAGGCCGGCAGCGACACCAGCCGCCCGGGGTGCGGAAAACAGCGTCTCCCGGGCTGCACGCCGGCCGCCATCAGCGAAGTCGCTGCCCGGCGCACTGCCGACACCCCGGGCTCGTCGCGGCAGAGCGTCGGCAGGGCTGAGCCGACCGACAGAAGACGGCGGAGATACGGGGCCAGCACCGCGTGCGGGCCGATCTCCACGAACCGCGTGCATCCTTCATCAACCAGGGCGCGTACCGCGTCGGCGAACAGCACCGGCTCCCGTACGTTGCGCCACCAGTAGCCGGGATCCAGATGCTGCCCGTCCAGCAGGCCACCGGTGACGGTGGAGGCGAACAGCCGCCGGTGCGCGCCCGGACGCAGGCTTGCCAGGGCGTCCTTCACCTGGTCCTCGATGCCATTCATAGCGCTGCTGTGGAAGGCATAGTCCAGGTCCAGCTCCCGGAAGAAGACCTCCCGCCCGCTCAACTGCCGCCCCAACTCCGCCAATGCTTCGCGATGCCCGGCGACCGTGACGTCACTGTCGCTGTTGACACCTGCCAGCTCGATCCGCCCGTGATAGGCGAACAGCTCTTTGACCGCGTCTCTCACCGGCAAGCCGACGGCTGCCATGCGGCCGCTGCCTGCGGTCGCGGCCTGTGCCTGGCTGCGCGCGGCCAGCACCGTGCATGCCTGAGCCAGATCCAGGCTGCCGCTGACATGAGCGGCGGCAATCTCACCGACGCTGTGCCCCACCACCGCGTCCGGCTCGATCCCGAAGTCCTCCAGCATCCGCACCACGCCCACCTGTACCGCGAACAGCAGCGGCTGCGCCATCTCGGTACGCGCCAGGCGCGGCGAGCCCTCCGCCAGCTCCTCGCACACCGACCAGCCCAGGCGGGGCCGCAGCTCAGCATCGACGGCTCGTACGGCGGCTTCGAAGACGGGTTCCTGGGCGAGGAGATCGGCGCCCATGCCCGCCCATTGCGAGCCGTTGCCGCTGAAGACGAACGCCACCTTGCCCGGCGGGCCCGCCACCGACGTCACGGCCGCTCCGTCGTCCTGCCCGTTGGCGAGACTGAACAGAGCGTCGGCCGCCTCCTGCGGACTGCCGGCCACGACTGCGGCGCGGTGCTCATGGTGGCGGCGCCGCAAGGTGGAGGTGTAGGAAAGGTCGTAGAAGTCGCCGTCTTCGGCAAATTGCAGATGGTGTGCCATCTGCTCGGCCGCGACCCGCAGAGCGGCCGCCGTGCGGGCGGAGACCACCACCGGAAGCCGGCCGCCCGGCTCGGAAGGAGTCGCCACGGAGCCGGGGTGGGTGAGAGCGTCGGCGGCCAGCACCAAGTGAGCGTTGGCGCCGCCGAAGCCGAAGGAGTTCACCCCGGCCAGCGGCAGGCCGGTATGCGCCAGTGGTTCGGTTCGGGTCACCGGCCGCACGCCCAGGCCGGTGAAGTCGATCGCGGGATTGAGGTCTTCTGCGTGCAAGGTGGGCGGGATCTGCCGGTGCTTGAGGACCAATAGTGCCTTGAGCAGACCGGCCATGCCGGAGGCCGCCTCCAGGTGCCCGACGTTGCTCTTCACCGACCCGATCGGGAGCGCACCCAGGCTCCGGCCCACCCCCAGAGCGCGGCCGATGGCCTCACACTCCAGCGGGTCCCCCGCCTGCGTGCCGGTGCCATGGGCCTCCAGGTAGGCCACGTCATCGGGCACCAGACCCGCACCTTCGTAGACTTCCCACAACAGCGCCTGCTGTGCCGTACTGCTGGGCAGTGCCAGCCCGGGCGTGCGGCCGTCGTTGTTGACGCCGCTGGCCACGATCACGCCGTGCACCCGGTCACCGTCGGCTCGCGCGTCGCCCAGCCGCTTCAACAACACCAGGCCCCCGCCTTCGGAGCGTACAAATCCATCCGCCTGGGAGGAGAACGCCCGACAGCGGCCGGTGGGAGACAGCATCGACGCACCGGAGAAGCCAGCGAAAATGTGAGGGTTGATCAGCGCGTTGACACCGCCTGCCACCGCCATTCGCGACCGCCCGGTCCGCACGTGCTCACATGCCTGGTGAAGCGCGGTCAGTGCCGAGGAGCACGCCGTGTCGACCGTGACGCTCTGGCCGTGCCAGTCGAAGTAGTGCGACAGGCGGTTCGAGACGATCGCCCCCGCCATACCCGAGACGCTGTAGGCGTTGCCGGACTCAGGCGAGCATTGCTGCAGTTCCCCGTAGTCATGGCTGGAACAGCCGACGAACACAGCCGTGTCTGAGCCCTCCATGCGGGCGGGGTCCATGCCTGCATCGTCAAGAACTTCCACCGCCATCTCCAACAGCAGCCGCTGCTGCGGATCCATGCGGGAAGCCTCCCGCGGCGAGATGCCGGTGAAGAACGACGCGTCGAAGCCCGTGATGTCCTCCAGGAAGCCGCCGCTCGCCGTGTAGGACTGACCTGGGCGCCGACGCCCACTGTCGACAAAATCATCGACGGGGAAGCGGTCCGCAGGGACTTCGCCGACCACATCGCGACCGGTCAACAACACCCCCCACAGATCGTCGATGTTGTTGACGCCACCGGGCAGACGACAGGCGGCCCCAACCACGGCCACAGCGTCATCGGAGAGAAGAGAGACGCGCAAGGACAACGGATGCTCCAAAATGGGCAGGAAAGGCAACAGTGAGCCAGAGCGGGGCGGGTCCACTGGTAGGAGAGCTCTGCGGCAGGACGACACGTCCGGCACCTGGGGGACCCCGCACGCAGGTCCCGGACCTCAGGTAGTGGCAGCGGTGACCGGCGCCGCGGTGCTGTCGGCGCCCACGGCACCGCCCGGCGCCAAGGCGCTGACCAAATAGGCATGATCGAGCGCGGCAGGATCCGCCAGATCCGAGGTCAGCGCCACCGTGTTCGAACGGTCATAGGTGCGCCGGTGGCGATAGCTCAAGAAGCCCGGCAGAGAAGCAGCGACGAACCGTTCGACGTCCGTGGGATCGGCGACATGATCGACGCACCTGATCCGCAGACCCGGATACCGGCTCTCGATTGCGGCCGCCAGTTGGCCCATTGATGTCTCCACCGGGTGCACGACATGGAACGTTCGCGGACCGCTACCGTGCCGGCTGTCCTGGCCGATGCGGAGCATGGCGTCGATGGCATAGCCGTCCGGGACCAGGTTGAACGTGACATCCGCGGGCACAGGCAGCCGCAGATCCAACCGGGCCCCGCTGCGCGCGGGCGCCGGGATACCCGGCGCACCGCTCCTGGCGATCGCCTCGATCATCTGCCCCAGCACGTTCAGGGGATGAGAAGGTGCCCCCGTGACGCATTCACGGTCGCTGGTGACCACGCTGGGCCGCAGCACGACCGCCAGGCGCCGGTGACGCTCCGCCCACTGCCGTACCAGCAATTCCGCTTCGAACTTGGAGGCGTCGTAATGCGTCACGAATCCGTGCGCGTCACTGAGATAGTCCTCGCCGACGACACCATCACCCAGCCCACCGGCCACGGCCATGGTGCTCATATGGACCAGACGGCATGACAGCGGGGTCACTTCCGCGAAGGCGAGCACCTCGGCAGTGCCCCGCGTATTCACCGCGTACAGCCGCTCACGCTCACCCGCCAACGCAATATCACCCGCACAGTGCCACACCGCCTCACAGCCCCGAGCGAGCCGTGCGTACAGAGCCGGAGGCAACCCCAGCCATGCCTGCGTGACATCCCCGCTGACACAGCGCAGCCGCGCCCGCGCCTGACTGTCAAGTGCCTGTCCCGACACGGCCTGCAGCACTCCAAGGAGGCGAGACCTCAAAGCGGCAGGCGTTCCTCTTCCCAACGCAACTACCTCTTGCGCCCGGGTAGTCAGTAGATCGAAGAGGAGACGCGAACCCAGAAATCCGGTAGCCCCGGTGAGCAGAATAGCCACGTTGGCAGAATGGGCCCAATGCCGCAGAAGTGCAAAATCAACGGTACCGCTATCTTCAGATAAGAAGATAAGAGCTACGCCATCCCTGCCTATGAATTTCGGACGTCCCGTCAGCTGACTGTCCATGACCTGGTGTCCGGGCACCTGTGCCGGTCTTTACCCGCAGGGGTGGAACGTTCCCATAATGGTCCCCGAGGCGGGCTCTAACGTTCCCGCACATTGCCGCGCGCCCTGATGGCGGGCGGCCTCTATTTTGAGGGCAGTGCAATGACCGCCGCCATGAGGACCAGAAGTTCAGTCTTCTCTTCGGGTAGTTCGACCAGGACCGGGACGGACAGCTCACCCGGGAGGACCTCCAAGCGACGGCGCGGGCCTTAGCTGCGGATGAGGACCACACCCACGTCACTGCCATTGACGAAGCCTTCGAGTAGTGGTGGCAGTTGCTCCTGAAGCATGCCGTCCATGTTGCAGCGGCCGACTTCGGCCGAGGGCGGCAGGAGTGATCAAACCGGTTCTGGGTGATCCAGGCCAAGGTGGTTGTGTTCGGTCGCAATCGAGACGCTGCAACAGTACCTGGGCTTCGTCGAGCAGGGCCTGACCGTGTGCCGTCGGGGCGACCGGCCGTCTGCGGGGGTTGAAGGTCGCGAAGCCCGCGGTCGTCTCCAGCTTCTTCAGACGCCCGTTGAGGGAGGTTCGGGGGATGCCGAACGTGAGTGTCGCCGCGCGGCGTGTGCGATACCCGGGAAGCAGCAGAGCAGTCCGTAGTTCTTCCAGTGCGCCCGCGCGCGTGCTGATCCGTTCGATGTCCGGCGACAGCGGCACGCCGAGGGGGGCAAAGGGACTCGGCTGCCACGCTGGAGGCGCACTGTGGCCGGCCGTATGGCGGGAGATCTCCCAGGCGTCGAGGAGCTGTGAGACGTTCGTTTCGGGGGCGGCCAGTTCGCGGGGGATGTTGGCCACCGTTCTGCCCTTGTCGGGGCACTCGGTGCGCAGCCATGCCGGGTCGACGGATCGTTTCAGTTCGCCCGCCGCGCGGCGCGGGCGCAGCGGGATGTTTGCTTGGCTTCAGCGCGGTCTTGACGATCGAGGGGGTGCATCCGGCGAGTTCGGCGCTCTGCAGCTGCTGCAGACTTTGCCGTTGGTAGAGGTCGCGCGGCTGGGCGGGTACCAGGTAGCTGGCGCGGTGGGCGGGGGTAGTTGCCCGTGGTTGCACTTGTTGTGCGGGCGGGTTTGCTCGCTCAGGCGGCGGTTCTCCATCAGCAGACGGAGCTGCCAGCGCAGCCGGTAAAGGTGGAATTGTTGGAACTGCCGGGTGCCCAGGCTCTTGCAGATGCGTGTTCTCATCGAGGAGCAACGGATTCGCCTCGTCGGCGAACAGGGCTCGGCGGCGTGCGTAGTCGATCGGCCCCTCGTGGGTGTCGAGGACGCGCGCGTAGTTGGGGCAGCGTGCTGCAGATGTGATCGACGTCGACCAAAGGCCAGCAGTGCCTCCAGGTTGCTGCGGAAGTGCGGGTGGCCCATGATCCGGGCGGCCTGACGGTATCCGGCCGGGCTCCCGGGAATGAGCATGAGGCTTGCGCAGGCGCGTCGCAGGCCGGCGACCCTCGGCTGGTGTGGGCTCTTGGGCGGCAGCAGCCGTAGCGTCCAGGACGGCCAGAGCATGGCGGGCGTCTTGGACGCCCGCACGGTGATGTCGGTCTCGCTCAGGTGGGGCTCGGCGGGCTCGGCGGTCGCTGTGTCGTAGCGCAGGCGGTCCTTGAGCGTGAGCTGGCTGTCGGACGCGGCGAGGATGCGCTTGATCAAGCGCGGGCCTGCGGTCCTCCAGTTGGGCAAGTGCCGGGTGGGGTGTTCGCGCAGCTCACCCACTTCGCGGTCCGGCGCGAGGCACATCCACGCGAACACGTCCTCGCGCAGCGGATTCTCGGGATCGGTGGCGATGGCGGCCAGGGTGGTTCCGATGGCAACGTTGCGCGCATCGTGGATCTCCATCGTCGCGGCGCCGACGAGAAGCTCTCCGCCGCAGGCCGTGATGATGTCGCGTGCGATGGGTGGCACGTCTTCGGAACGGGCGCCGATGTTGCGTAGCGCTCGTCGTCCCAGGTGTGACAGTTCGCACCCCGCAAACGCGCCCTGTTCCAGGCCGCGTTCGCCGCGGTCGGCTGCAAGTCCGACCCGTCATCGCCGGGGGGCGCACCTCATGCACGGTGGCCGTGGCGTCCGCCGGGAGGTGCCCTGCAGGCGCTGTCCCTGCGAGCCTGCTTCGCATGCTTGGCGACTCTTCCCGTGCCGGTCTCCGCCGATCGGCGCGGCGCCACCACGCACCGAACCAGCTGAGCGGCGCCACGCTTCTTATGCTAGGCCGCCCTTGACTGTGGCTCAGACTCTGCCGATCCCATGGCCCACTCCACGGCCGCCACGACCTCGTCGTCCGAGGAGTCCAAGAGATGTCCGTACCGGTCAACGGTGGTAGTGATCGACTCGTGGCCGAGGCGGGCCTGAATCACGGGCAGCGGCACTTTGCCGGCGATGAGCCAGGAAGCGTGAGTGTGGCGAAGGTCGTGGATACGCGGGCGCTTGGTGAGACCCGCGGCGTTGGCTGCATCCAGCGCAGGCTTCCAGCGGTGTGCGTAGAACACACCGGAGTGCCAGGCTCCGCCCTCTGGTGCGGTGAAAACCAGGTCGGTCGGCTTCTTTCCCAGGCAGACCCGCTGGAACAACCGCACCTGCTCCGGGGTGAGCACGAGGGTCCGGCGTGACTTCTTCGTCTTGGGGGCACCGAGGAACGCCCCTCCTTCCCCTCGCCGCTTCCACGCGCGCTGCACACGGAGCGTAGGCCGTTTGGACGCGAAGGCGAAGTCCCGGGGTTGCAGTGCCGTCACCTCGCCCCACCGGAGACCGGTACTCACCAGCGCATCGACGATGTCGACAGCGTCGGCACGCAGGTTCGTCTTGAGAAGGGCGTACTCCTCGGGTTCGAGGAAGACCTCGTCATCCTCGGTGCCGTCTCCTTAGGCAAGCGAGTGTGGGCGCACGGGTTCGAGTCACGCAAGGCAGGGTCGGCGCTCACAGCGGACTGGAAGATGCTGTAGAGCAAGCTGTGAAGGTTGGCGATCGTCTTCGGCGCGTAAGACCGGCGCACCGTACCCGCGGGGTGCAGGGGGCCCGGCTTCCCGTTCCGAAGGTCCAGAATCCACTGGCTGACGTGGTCTCGGGTGAGTCTGCTCCCTCGTCGGAGACTGACAGCTCGCCGAACCACGGAATCATGTGGTTATCAATGAACCTGGTGTAGTTAGTTCTGGTGTGGACTGATATGTCCGTCAGCAAGCCTACGTAGGCGTGCGCGTAGACCGAGAACTTTTCCGCGTCCGGCATCGGCGGCTCACCCGGCTCGACGAACCCCTCCCCCTTGACCCACCCCGGCGGCCATTGCTGTCCGTGACCGTTGACCAGATCCCGGAAACGTTCCGCCTGCTTCTCATCGTCGAAGGTCTCGCGGCACCAGTCCCCCGTGCGGGACCCGCCGGCCCGCCACACGACGGTGTAAGAGGGGTCTCCGGACTTCCGGGGATTGGTCTTGATCGAAGCCATGAGAGAAAACGTACGGGGCTTCGGTGTGGCGCTCGTGTGGCGAACGCGGTGTCTGCGCTAAAACGCTCTTCGGCCGCTGGCGACGTCCGGAGGCCCACTACCGGAACGAACGATGCCTTTGCTACGCCCCCGTCGAAGCCAGACGGCCAGCGGCAGGTGCATCGGTGAACGACGCCTATGGAGAAGGCCGAAGGGGTAGCCCGGGTCACTCGTCTGAGACCAAGATCCGGACCATCTGCGGACCACGTTCTCACCCGCCCACCTGCACCGCACTGTCACCGCAGGTCAGCGAGGGGACTACTCGTGTACCACCAAGAGACGAAGAACGTTCTGACACGTACAGCCCGAAGAAGCTCGGCTTCTTCTAGGGCTTCCCGCCCGATTGCCTGGAGACGCAGAGGCCCTCCAGGCAACCCACGGCGTCATCGGCCACGACCGCCCAGGCCAGGCCCCTCCGACCGGCCCGCACCCGCCCCGACCGGTCCGACCCCGACCGGATAAAGTGCGCGCGACGGCAGCCTGGTTGCTTGAGAAGGGCACGCGTGACCGACACCAGCGAAACCCAATCCGCCGACAATGCCGCGCACACGGCTCAGCACAGTCCGCTGCGCCGCCTGATGCGCTACATCCCCTTGGTCGCACCCGTCCTGCTGTGGGCCGTGCCCTGCTGGGTGCTGTTGCACACCGGCCAGCGCTGGCCGGTGCCTGTCGCTCTGGGCGGCACAGCCCTGTTCGCCCTCGGTCTGGTCGGTATGCCGATCGCGATGATGCGCGGCCATGGCCGACGCCAGCAGGACCGGGCCGCGATCGTCGGGGACACCCTGCTGGGCTCCGCCTGGGTCCTGTTCACGTGGTCCGTCGTGCTCGGCCTCCTGCTGCGCCTCGCGCTGGCCGCGGCCGGCGTCGGCGAGGGTCAGGACCGGGCCCGGATCGTCACGTGGGCGATCCTCGGTGTCACCGCCGTGCTCCTCGCCTGGGGTTACTTCGAGGCGCGCCGGGTGCCTCGGGTGCGCCGTCTCGATGTGGAACTCCCGCGGCTGGGGGCCGGATTGGACGGCACCCGCGTCGTCCTCATCACCGACACCCACTACGGCCCGCTCGACCGTGCACGCTGGTCGGCGAAGGTCTGCGAGACGGTGAACACCCTGGAGGCCGATCTCGTCTGCCACACCGGCGACATCGCGGACGGCACGGCCGAACGCCGTCGCGCCCAGGCCGCCCCGCTCGCCACCGTGCGGGCCACCCGGGCGAAGGTCTACGTCACCGGCAACCACGAGTACTACAGCGAGGCCCAAGGCTGGGTCGACCTGATGGACGAGCTGGGATGGGAGCCGCTGCGCAACCGCCATCTGCTGCTCGAACGCGGCGGTGACACTCTCGTGGTCGCCGGCGTCGACGACGTCACCGCCGAGTCCTCCGGCCTGGCCGGCCACCGCGCCCACCTCGACGGAGCACTGGACGGTGCCGACCCCGAGCTGCCCGTCCTGCTTCTGGCCCACCAGCCCAAGTTCATCGACCGGGCGGCAGCCGGCGGCGTCGATCTCCAGCTCTCCGGCCACACCCACGGCGGCCAGATCTGGCCCTTCCACTACCTGGTCCGCCTCGACCAGCCCGCCGTCGCGGGCCTCAGCCGCCACGGCGCCCGCACCCTCCTCTACACGAGCCGTGGCACCGGATTCTGGGGCCCGCCCTTCCGCGTCTTCGCGCCCAGCGAGATCACCCTGCTCGTGCTGCGCTCGCCGGGACGGCCCTCGTCACCGTAGGACCAGGTCAGAGCCCCTCGGCCTCGAACGTGCGCAGCAGATCCGCGGCGACGCTCACCGCGATGGTCGCGGGTTCCTTGCCGGTGACGTCCGCGAGGCCGATCGGTGTCTTGATCCGGCCGATGGTGGACTCGTCGTGACCGCCCTCGGTGGTGAGGCGGTGGCGGAAGCGCACCCACTTGGCCGCCGACCCGATCAGCCCGATGGAGCCGAGATGGCTCGTGCGCAAGGCGGCGTCGCACAGTGCGGCGTCCTCGGCATGATCATGGGTCATGATCAGGACGTGGGTGCCGCGCGGCAACTCCTCCAGCACCGCCTCGGGCAACAGCGGAGTGTGGTGTACGTGCACCTGCCCCACCGCGTCTGCCAGCACGTCGAGCCGCTCCTCGGTGAGGATGTCGGAGCGGGTGTCGATCAGATGGAGGTCCAGGTCCTGACGTGCCAAGATGCGTGCCAGTTCCAGGCCGACGTGTCCTACGCCGAAGATCGCCACGGCCCGTACCACCGCCAGCGGTTCGAGCAGCACCGAGACCGTGCCGCCGCAGCACTGCACGCCGTGCCGGTTGGTCACCTTGTCGTTCAGGGCGAAATCGATCAGCTCCGGCGTAGAGGTGGACGCGGACGTGTAGGTGGAACCGGACATGGACGTGGCGATCATCTCCCGGGCCCGGTCGATCGCGACGGCCTCGACGTTGCCGCCACCGATCGAGCCCCACGCCTCCGTCTCCCCCACCACGAGCTTCGCGCCTGCGTCGCGCGGGGCGTGTCCGCGCACGGACGCGACGGTCACGAGCACGCCGGGCTCCCGGCGTGCTCGCAACCGCGCGACCGCGGCGATCCACGTCATGTCAGGCACCGCTCAACGTTTTTGCGTCGGCCGCGTCCGGTGCGCCGGTTCGGACCTCGCCGTTGAGGGCGAGCCCGTCGCGGCGTACGTCGGCCAGGTGAGTCTCGCGAGCCTGGCGCGCCCCCTCGATCGCCCAGTACACCGCCTCCGGAGTCGCGGGCGAGGCCAACTCGACGCTGATCCCGCTCGGCCCGAACGCGGCGGCAGCCTGCCGCAAGGCTTCCCGTACGCAGAACGCCAGCATCAGCGGAGGCTCGCCCACCGCCTTGGAGCCGTACACCGCGCCCTTTTCGGTGGCGTTCTCCAGGAGTGCCACGTTGAACTCCTCGGGCATCTCCGAGAAGCTCGGCAGCTTGTAGGTGCTGGCGGCCTGGGTCAGCAGGCGGCCCCGGCTCGGCCCGTCTCCCGCGTCCCAGCGCAGGTCCTCGAGCGTCAGCCACCCCGCGCCCTGCACGAAGCCGCCCTCGACCTGACCGATGTCGATCATCGGGGACAGGCTGTCGCCGACGTCGTGCACGATGTCCACGCGTCGGATGCGGTACGCGCCGGTGAAGCCGTCCACCTCCACCTCGGCCGCGGCGGCGCCGATGGCGAAGTACTTGAACGGGGAGCCGGTGAAGGACTTCGCGTCCCAGTGCAGCCCCTCGGTGCGGTAGAAACCGGCGGCCGACAGCTGAACGCGCTGGAAGTACGCGGTGCGCACCAGGTCGTCCCAGGCCAGTGCCTTGTCGCTGCCGAGAGCGCGGGCGACGCCGTCGACGATACGTACGTCCGCGGCACTCGAACCCAACTGGGTGGCGGCCACCTGCAACAGTCGCTCGCGCAGTTGGTGGCAGGCGTTCTTCACCGCCGCGCCGTTGAGATCCGCTCCGGCGCTCGCCGCCGTGGCAGAGGTGTTGGGAACCTTGTCGGTTCGCGTGGGGGCCAGCCGTACCTTGTGCAGCGGGATGCCCAGCGTGGTCGCGGCCACCTGCAGCATCTTCGTGTGCAGGCCCTGGCCCATCTCGGTGCCGCCGTGGTTGATCAGGACCGAGCCGTCCTTGTAGATCAGCACCAGCGCGCCGCCCTGGTTGAAGGCGGTGAGGTTGAACGAGATCCCGAACTTCACGCCGGTGATCGCGAGCGCCCGCTTGGTGTGGGGGTGCGCGGCGTTGAAGGCGACGATCTCGCGCCTCCGATCGGCGAGATCGCCGTTGTGCTTGACCTGCTCCCATACGGCGGAGATCCGTTCGGGCTGAGTTACGGGCTGTCCGTACGGCGTCGACTGGCCCGGCCGGTAGAAGTTGCGCTCGCGCAACTCCGTGGGATCCAGGCCGAGCAGCGGCGCGCACCGGCCCATGATGTCCTCGATCACCAGCATTCCCTGCGGCCCGCCGAAACCCCGGAAGGCGGTGTTGGACGCCTTGTTGGTCTTGGCGATGCGACCGGCGACACGCGCGTTCGGAATCCAGTAGGTGTTGTCGATGTGGCACAGCGCACGAGCCACCACCGGTTCGGACAGGTCCAGGCTCCAGCCGCCGTCGGCGGTCAACTCGGCGTCGAGGGCCTGGATGCGGCCCTCGGCGTCGAAGCCGATCTTCCACTGGGCGTGGAACCCGTGGCGCTTGCCGGACATGGTCAGGTCCTGCGTCCGGTTGAGTCGCAGCCGTACCGGACGGCCGGTGAGCTTGGCGCCGAGGGCTGCGATGGCCGCGAACCCGTGCGGCTGCATCTCCTTGCCGCCGAAGCCGCCGCCCATCCGCAGACACTGCACGGTCACTTCGTGGCTGTGCAGGCCGAGTACGTGCGCGACGATCTCCTGGGTCTCCGAAGGGTGCTGGGTGCTGCTCTGGACGAAGACCTGCTCGGCCTCGTCGATGTGGGCCAGCGCCGCGTGCGTCTCCAGGTAGAAGTGTTCCTGGTCGGAGAACTGGAACTCGCCGGTGAACACGTGCGCGGAGTCGGCGAAGCCTGCCTCGACGTCGCCGGCCAGCATCATGGGGCGGGCACCGTGAAAACTGTCGGCCGCGATCGCGTCCTGAAGGGTGATCAGGGAGGGCTGTTCGTCGAGTTCCACCTCGACGGCCGCCGCACCGAGCCGGGCCGCTTCCAGCGTCTCGGCGAGCACCCAGGCGACTGCGTGCCCATGGAACATGACCACATCGGGGAAGAGCGGTTCGTCGTGCTTCATCCCGGCATCGTTGAGGCCGGGTACGTCTGCGCCAGTCAGTACGCGGACCACGCCCGGCACGTCGAGTGCGGGCTCGGTGCGCAGGGCGGTGATCCTGCCGTGGGCCTGAGTGGCCTGGACCGGGTAGGCGTGCAGCACGTCCTTGGTGCGGTGGATCAGGTCGTCGGTGTAGAGCGCGCTGCCGGTGACGTGCTGGACAGCACTCTCGTGCGGCACGGAAATGCCGACGACGGGCTTCTCGGGGCGCTCGGACAGATGGCTCATGACGACACACCCTCGGTGGTTTGTGCGTACAGCTTCAGCAGACTCTGGCCGAGCATCGCGGAACGGTAAAGGGCGCTGGCGCGGTGATCGTTCATCGGCGTGCCCTCCGCCCGCAGCACCCGGGCGGCGGCTTCGACGGTCTCCGCATCCCACGGCTTGCCCTCCAGGGCCGCCTCGGTGGCGAGGGAGCGGATCGGCGTGGCGGCCACGCCGCCCAGGCCGATGCGCGCCTTGCGTACGAGCCCGTCCTCGATGTCGAGCGCGTAGGCGACCGCGACGCTGGAGATGTCGTCGAAACGCCGCTTGGCGATCTTGTGGAAGCCCACGACCGGCGAAAGCGGCAGGGGAAAACGCACCGCGCGGATGAGCTCGCCGGGACTGCGCACGCTCTGCCGGTATCCGGTGAAGTAGTCCGCCAGCGGGACTTCGCGCTCGCCGTCGGCGTCGGCGAGGACCACCGATGCCTCAAGGGCGAGCAGCGCCGGGGGGCTGTCACCGATGGGCGAGCCGGTACCCAGGTTGCCGCCGAGGGTCGCGCTGTTACGGATGAGCCGGGACGCGAACTGCGGGAACAGCTGGCCCAGCAGCGGCACTTGGCCGTCCAGGCGGCGCTCGATCTCGGTGAGCGTCAGTGCCGCCCCGATCTCGATATGGCCGGATTCGACGCGCAGCTCCCGCAGTTCGGGCAATCGATCGATGGCGACCACGCAATCCGCCCTGCGGGCGCGGATGTTGACCTCCACGCCCCAGTCGGTGGAACCGGCGACGACCACCGCGTCCGGCTGCTCACGCAGCAGCCGCAGTACGTCCGCCAGGGTGCCCGGCCGAAGGAACGCCTTGTCGTCACGGGTGTATTCGGTGGCGGCCGGCGGGGGCGGGGACTGCTCACGACGCTGCGCGAGGTGGTCCTCGTCGGTGGGCGTGCCGACGGCGAACGCGGCATCGCGGATCGGGCGGTAGCCGGTGCAGCGGCACAGGTTTCCGCTCAGCGCATGAAGGTCGAACCCGTTCGGACCGTGCTCGGCGTCGGTGTCTCCGATCGAACCGTCGCTCTGGGCCGAGTCCGTGGGAGCCGCGTGCGCGCACCGGTCAGGGCGGTAGTACTCAGCGGCCATGCTGCAGATGAATCCCGGTGTGCAGTAACCGCATTGGGAGCCGCCGCGCACCGCCATTTCCTCCTGGACCGGGTGCAGCGTGCGCGGTGTGCCGGGTTCGCCGACGGCGGCGAGGCCCTCGGAGGTCACGATCTCCTGTCCGTCCAGGGCCGCGGCCGGGACCAGGCAGGCGTTGATCGCCACCCAGTCGGTCGGCTTGTTCACCCCGGGGCGGGCCACCAGGACCGAACAGGCCCCGCATTCGCCCTCGGCGCATCCCTCCTTGGCGCCGGTGAGACCACGCTCGCGCAGGAAGTCCAGCGCCGAGGTGTGGGACGCGGTCGGGGAGATCGGTGTTTCTTTCCCGTTGACGGTGATGCGCGCCGCTGTCATGAGAGGCCTTCGCTTCGATGCGCGATCGGTTGATGCATCTGACTCATCTGATTCTTCATGTTCGCCAACTTCAGGCAGCTTTCTGTGTTCAGACGCGCCACGCGGGAGGGGCGCACGACAGCACGCGGCAGTGACGTGCCGGAAGGCGGTGGTGAGGTGATGGGGTGGTGGTGATGGGGTACGCGAACGGCGCCCGAGACGGCCGACGTTGATGTGCTGCCGACAGCAGGCACACGCATGTGCCACAGACGGGCACATCAGAAGGGCTTACTCGGGCGCCGTGGAGGCGTACTCAGGCGCCGTGCGCGATCCGACCCGGAACCCAGACAGTGCGCTGGGCGAGGCGACCAAGATCAGAGCTGGTGTTCATCCGCTGGGTCGCCCCCTTTCGGTCGTGACAGGTCGATGGCCACCGAAAAGTAGTTCGCCGGAGCCACCGAGGTCAAGGGGTGCGGTCGGGCGATCCGTGCCCCCGGCGACCGCGGCGCCTACCGCGTGGCCAGGGCCTCCCCCGTCCACGCGGCGCGCAGCGCCTTCTTGTCCACCTTGCCGACCTTGGTCGTCGGCAGCCGGTCAAGCAGGACCGTCTTGCGGGGCGTGTAGAGCTCTCCCAACTCGGCGGTCACCGCCGCGCCGACGGTGTCCGGGTCGACGTCGGCGCCTTCTGCCGTGGCCAGGAAGATCTGTACGGCCTCCCCGAACTCCTCGTCCGGTACGCCAAGAGCCGCCGCGTTGCGCACCCCGGGAAGCGTGAGCAGGAAGTCCTCGAGAACCCTGGAGTAGACGTTGTCGCTGGTGCTGCCGGTGACGATGATGTCCTTGGCCCGGTCGACGAGAAAGAGGTACCCGTCGGCGTCGAGATAGCCCAGGTCTCCCGTCCGCAGCCAGCCTTCGTGCAGCGCCTGCGCGGTGCGCTCCGGGTCCTCGTAGTAGCCGAGCATCACCGTCTCGCCCCGGACACACACCTCGCCGACCTGCCTGGCGGGCAGTGCGGCCGCGCTGTCCTCGCCGCGGATCTCGATCTCGGTGTCGGATATCGCGCGACCGCAGCTGCGCCACAGCTCGGGCCGGCGAGCCCCCTCCACGGCGAGGTCGTCCGCGCCGAACGCGGCGATGCCGAGCGCCTCCGACTGTCCGTACCCCTGGCTGAGGACCGGTCCGAAGACCTCGACCGCCTGCTGCAGACGGCTGGGCGACGAGGCCGCGCCGCCCACGACGATGCGTCGCAGCGCGGGCAGGGCGCCCGCCACGCACTCCGGGTGGTCGAGCAGCGCGTACAGCATCGGCGGCACGAACATGGTGGCGGTGATCCGCTCCTCGCGCAGCACCGTCAGGGCCGCGCTCGCCTCGAATTCGGGCAGCACGACGAGGGCGGCCCCTGTCACCAGGGCCTGTATCGAGGTGAGGTGACCGCTGCCGTGGGTGAGCAGCGTGGAGGTGAGCACCCTGTCCGTGCCCGGGTTCGCGGTCGGGAAGACCGCGGGGCTCGCGTCCTGTCGTCCTTCCGCCAGGTCCACCAGTGCGTCGTACAGCCGGTGGCTGTGTGCTGCGAGCTTGGGGCGGCCCAGGGTGCCGCCGGTGTAGAGGACGGTAACGGCTTCGTCGGGTCCCGGGGCGGGCACCCCCTCGGGACGTTCCGCGGGGCATTCGGCCGCCACGGCCAGCAGGTCCGTGCAGCGCCGTTCGCAGGGCCCCAGGCTGAGCAGCACGGGGGCGTGGACGCTGCGGTCCGCCGCGTCGGCGGCCCGCTCGGCGAAGAGCGGGTCGGTGACCACGGCGCGCGCCCGGGACTGCTCGACCAGCGCGGCGAGCTCCCCGGGCCCGGGTTCGGGCGGCAGGAACACGACGCGGCAGCCGATGAGATGGACCGCGAGCTGGACCAGGACGGAGTCCACACGGTTGGCCAGGAACAGCCCCACTCCGTCGCCGGGCGCGAGCCCTTGGCGACGCAGCGCATGCCCCAACTGGAACAGCCGCCGCCGAGCCTCCGCTCGGGTCAGCCGCTGGGCGCCCTGGACGAGCGCCTCGGCGTTCTCGTCCGTGTGCCACTGCTCCAGGACGCGGTCCACGTACGTCTGCGGCCCGGATGTTTGCTGTGCGTTAATGATCATGGACACATGCAAACATGTCGCTTAGGTGCCGTGTCCTTATAGGGGGTCAATTCGGCCATCGGACCACGGAGTACTATGCCCCGGCCCGGGAGGGGGCGTGGCCTTCGACCGCATGGCCTTCGCCCCGGACCTAGAACCCCCGGCGGCTCTCCCGTACCAGCAGCACCAGCAGGTACGCCCCACCTACGCACACGGTGACCGCGCCGGTCGGCAGCAGCACGCCCGGGATCGTGTGCTGCGCCGCGATGTCCGCCCCGAGCAGCAGGACCGCGCCGACGAGCGCCGAGCCGGCGAGGTCGACGGAGGCCCCGTGCCCGGTGAGGCGGCGGGCGATCTGCGGGGCCGCAAGCGCGACGAACGCGATGGGTCCCGCCGCGGCGGTCACCGCGGAGGTCGCGACCACGCCGAGGACGACAAGCAGCACCTTCGTGCGTTCGACGGGTATGCCCAGCATCGACGCGGTGTCGTCGCCCAGTTCGAGCCGCCGCATCCGGCGCTGCGCCACCGGGGACGCGATCGCCACCGCCACGAGCACGACGGCAGCCAGGGCGATGGCGGGCCACCCGATGCCGCTCAGTGATCCCGCGCCCCACACGGCGGCCCGCAGCGCGGTGTCGACGTCGGCCTCACCGAGAACCACGTGTAGACCGAGGACAGCAGCGCGCCGACCGCGATACCCACGATGATGAGCCGAAAGCCCTGTACCCCCCGCCGGAACGCCAGCAGATACACGGCGAAGGCGGTGACGAGTCCGCACACGAGCGAGGCCACGCTGCTCCTCACCCTGCTCGCCGACTGGACCCGGACGGCGGTCCTCGTCGAGGCCTCCCGCCCCGACGGCCTGAGCCCGCACGCGACCGAGGCTGCCTTGCGCGCGTATGCCGCCACCGGCAGCCCCCTGCGCGACTCCGCCGCCATCACCGCCCTGGCACAAGGATCAGGCTGGTACGTCGACCGCACCATCGCCCTCGGCTGGGGCGCGGAGGCGACGGTGCTTCGCCGGCCCTGACCCCGGGATGTCAGGGCCTGCCCAGTGTCAGGTCTCCCGCGGCCCGTCGCGCCAGCGCGGCGGGTCGATCCGGCCCTCGTACAGCGGGAGTTCGAGGGGCGGGCGGTCGTGGGCGAACGGGTCCCAGACCCGGGTGAGGCCCGCTGTGCCGTGGGTGCGGACCCGGCTTACCTCGGCGAGGTCGAGGACGTCCGTCACGACGATCTCGGGTTCGGGGCCCGACTCGGCGCGGACCCGGCCCTCGGGGTCCACGACGACGCTGCGGCCGATGCCGTCCGGGGGCGCCGCGTTCACACTGGCGAGGAACACCTGGTTGACGATCGCGTTGGCGCGGGCGAGGACGATTTCCTGGGCGCGGTCGACGGTCGGTGTGCGCACCAGGTTCACCACGAGGTCGGCGCCCTGCCACGCCAGGTGGCGCGTGACCTCGGGGAACCACGCGTCGTAGCAGATCGACAGGCCGACCCGTCCGTGGCCCTCCAGGTCGAAGACGACGAAGCTGCTGCCCGCGGCCGTCGTCTCGCAGGGGAGCCAGGGGAAGACCTTGCGGTACGCGGCGACGCGCCGCCCCTCGGGCGAGTACACCGGTGCCGTGTTGTAGATCTGGCCGTCGGCAGCGCGCTCGTACACGCTTCCGGGGATGAGCCACAGTCCGAGTTCGCGGGCCAGGCCCGCCAGCATCCCGCCCCGGGGGCCGTCGATGTCCTGGGCGGCCGCGGACATGACCCGCTCGGGGTCCTCGTCCGGCCGGTGGCCGCACACGTGCAGCTCCGGGAACGCGAAAAGGCGCGCTCCCGGATAGGCGCGGGCGAGGCGGCGCAGCTGGTCCGCGAACGTGTCGAGGCTGTCGTCGGCGTGATGGAGGGCGGCCGCCTGCACCAGGCCGATCGGCAGTGGGGTGGGCATGGGGAGGGGGCACCTTCCGCGTTCGGGGGTGTCCGGGCGAGGGACGTGCAGCAGGTAATCACCCGGCTGCCGACGGGACAAGATCCCCATTTCCTGTGCGAACCACAGGACAATCCTGCGGGTGCGCGGACGCCACGGTTTCGCCGGGCGGGTGTACCGCAGTTGTGCCCGTCCCGGGGACAGCGGATTCTGTAGGGGATGAACGGGGCTGATGTGGCGCCATGAAGGCATGGAACGAGGAGCAGGGTGCTGAATTTCGTGGTCCCCTCGACGTCACCAGGGCGGCCACGGTGGTCGTCGATGCCCAGGACACGGTCATCGGCTGGAGCCCCGCGGCGGAGCGGCTCCTCGGATACCCGCCGCAGGAGATCGTCGGCAGGCCCCTGACCACGTTCCTGTCCCCCGGCCCGACGCCCTCCTTCCTCCCTCTCCCTCCTCAGGTCCGGGGGAACGAGCTGCACGTCGCCCGGCATCAGGACGGGCGTGACCTGATCGTCGCCACCGCGGTGTGCCCCCTGCCCGGCGCGGGCCCGGCCGCGCGCGTCCTCGTCGCGACGGAGCTGCAGGATCTGCGGCTGTGGGAGTCCCGCCTTGCGCTGCTGCAGGGCCTGGCCACCCAGTCACCCGTCGGTCTGGGCATCTACGACTCCGACCTGCGCCTGACCTGGTGCAACGCGGCGTACGAACGAGAGATAGGGCGTCCGTTCGCCGAGTTCCGTGGCCTTCGGGCCGATCAGCTGTACTCCGGCGGGAAATTCGTGAGCAAGGGGCATCCGCCCACGCTCGAAGAGGTCATGCGGCACGTCCTGGACACCGGAGAGCCGTTTCTGGACCTCCACTTCAAGGGCAGGCCGCCCAGCGACCCGGAGACGGACCACCTCTGGTCGTGCGCCTACTACCGGCTTCAGGACGCCGACGGGCGTGTCATCGGGGTGTGCGAGGACGCCTTCGACATCTCCGACCGCTACAAGGCCCAGCGACGTCTTGCGCTGCTCGTCGAGGCGGGCCGCGGCATCGGGACCGCCCTCGATGTGCGGGCGACCGCGGAGAAGATCACCGAGGTGGCGGTGCCGGAGTTCGCCACCACGGTGACGGTCGATCTCGCCCGGGAGGTCCTCGAGGGCGAGGTGCCCCCCACCATCGGCGCGGCGGCGGCATCCCTGGTGCGGGTCGCCCGCTGCTCGGCCGAGGAAGCCGAACGGCTCGAGCCGGGAGGTCATCCTTCCCACTGCAGGCCCAGTGACCGCGGTCCCGCCGATCGCGGGCGCGCCGCTCCCGCCGAGAACCACCCGCCGGTGGAGTACCCGCCCGGTTCGCCGCAGCATCGCAGCCTCTCCTCGGGCGGGCTCGTGCTCGACGACGCGGCTCTGGTCGTGCCGCTGCGGGCCGGGAACAGCACGCTGGGGCTCGTCACCTTCGTCCGCGACACCGGATCGGCCACCTTCGACAGCGGCGAAGTGGCTCTGGCCGACGAGCTGGTCGCTCGTACGGCGGTGTCCATCGACAACGCCCGCCGATTCACCCGTGAGCGCACCGCGTCTCTGGCCCTGCAGCGCCAGCTGCTGCCGCGGCACGTTCCGGAGCAGTCGGCGGTCGAGGTCGCGCACCGCTATCTGCCCACGGACGACGTGACGGGCGTCGGCGGCGACTGGTTCGACGTCATCCCGCTGTCCGGCACCCGCGTCGGGCTCGTGGTCGGGGACGTGGTGGGCCACGGCCTGCAGGCGGCCGCCACCATGGGCCGACTCCGTACGACCGTACGGGCGTTCGCTCAGATGGACATGGACCCCGTCGAGCTCCTGTCGCGGCTCGACGATCTGGTGGCGCAGTCCGCGGAGGAGCAGCGCAGCGAGCTGGGCACACCCGACGCGACATACGCCGATGTGACCACCGGGGCGACCTGTCTGTACGCGGTGTACGACCCGGTCTCGCGGCGCTGCGTCATGGCCAGGGCCGGGCACCTGCCGCCGGCCGTGGTCACCCCGGAAGGGCCGCCGACCTTCCCCGACCTGCCGGCAGGACCGCCGCTCGGCCTCGGCGGTCTGCCGTTCGAGTCGGCGGAGATCGAGCTGCCGGTGGGCAGCCTCCTCGCCCTCTTCACCGACGGCCTGGTCGAGGCGCGCGACCGCGACATCGATCACGGACTCGACACACTGGGCCAGGTGCTCAGCGACCGGCACGCATCGCTGGAGGAACTGTGCGACCGGGCCGTGGCGGAGCTGCTGCCGAGCGGCTCGACGGCCGACGACACGGCCCTGCTGCTCGTCCGTACCCGCGAACTCGACACCGCGCAGGTCACCGAATGGGAGCTGCCCCCCGAGCCTGTCGCCGCAGGACAGGCCCGGGAGCTGGCGACCCAGCAACTGCATCGATGGGGCCTCGAGGAACTGGCGTTCGCGACCGAGCTCGTCGTCAGCGAGCTGGTCACCAACGCGGTCAGGTACGCCGAAGGCCCGATCCAGGTGCGCCTCATCCGTGACCGCACCCTCTTGTGCGAGGTCGCGGACCGGGGCCACACCTCGCCCCACCTGCGCCACAGCGGCGATGAGGACGAAGGCGGGCGCGGCCTGTTCATCGTCGCGCAGCTCGTGCAGAGGTGGGGGACGCGCTACACCCGCTCCGGCAAGACCATCTGGACGGAACTGGCCTTCCCCACGACGGTGTGAGGCCGAGTTTCAGCCGTTGAAGCGATCCGGGTCCGGGCCGGTCCGCTCGTCACGGTTCAGGGCGGAGATCTCGCCGATGTCGCCCTGGCTGAGCTCGAAGTCGAAGACGTCGAAGTTCTCCTCGATGCGCTTCTGGGTCCCGGACTTGGGGAAGACGATGTCTCCGCGCTGGAGGTGCCAGCGCAGGGTCACCTGGGCGGGCGTCTTGCCGACGCGCTGTGCGATGCGGTTGATCGTCGGGTCGTCGAGGACCTTGCCCTGCGCGATGGGCGACCAGGCCTCGGTGGCGATGTCGTGCTCGGCGCCGAAGGCCCTGACGTCGTCCTGGGTGAGGTAGGGGTGCACCTCGATCTGGTTGACCGCGGGGACCACGTCGCTGCCCTCAAGCAGCCGGCGCAGGTGGTGGGGCTGGAAGTTGGAGACCCCGATGGCCTTGGAGCGTCCCGAGCGGTAGATCTCCTCCAGGGCCTTCCAGGTCTCCACGAAGTCGCCCTCGCCGGGCAGTGGCCAGTGGATGAGGAAGAGGTCCAGGTAGTCGAGGCCCAGATCGTCCATCGTCCGGTCGAACGCCTTGAGGGCGTCGTCGTGCGCGTGGGCGCCGTTGTTGAGCTTGCTGGTCACGAAGACGTCGGCGCGGTCGATGCCGGAGTCACGGACCGCCTGGCCGACCTCCTTCTCGTTGCCGTACATCTGTGCCGTGTCGATGTGGCGGTAGCCGGCCTCAAGGGCGGCCAGCGTCGTCTCCCGGGTCTCCTCCGGCTCGATCTGGAAGGTGCCGAAGCCGAGCTGGGGGATCTGCACGGCGTTGTTGAGGGTGATGGCGGGTACTGCGGTCACGGTGGCTCCTTGCTTTGCTGGTTTCGCGGGCGGAGGACGCCATGGGCTCTCTGTCAGAACGGCTTGCCGTTCACTCAGCCGCAAAACACACCTATGGTCATCTTTTGTCCCGCCGTGGACGGGCGGGCGGTACGGGCGATGCAGGCTGTACGGGCAATGCAGGCTGTACCGGCGGGGGCGCCGGATCGCTCAGCCTGCGATGCCGTGCAGCTCCGCGTCGGGCGGCAGGATCCGGACGAGCTTGCGGTTCACGAATTCCCGCATGCCGAGCTTCGAGAGCTCGCGCCCGTAGCCGGAGCGCTTGATGCCGCCGAACGGCAGGTCGGGCTGGGTCGAGGTCGGGTGGTTCACCCAGACCATGCCGGTCTCCACGCGCTCCGCCACCCGGCGGCCGCGCTCCACGTCCGCGCAGAACACGGATCCGCCGAGGCCGTACTGGCTGTCGTTGGCGAGGGCGATCGCCTCGTCCTCGTCGGCGACGCGGTAGATGACCGCGGCGGGACCGAAGAGCTCCTCGGCGTAGGCGCGCATGCCCGGCTTGACGCCGGTGATAACCGTCGGTTCGACGAAGGCGCCCGGACGGTCGATCCGATGGCCGCCGGTGACCAGTTCCGCGCCTTGCTCCACCGTCTCGCGGATCTGGTCGGCCAGGTCCGAGGCGGCCTGTTCGGAAGAGAGCGGGCCCAGGGTGGTCGACTCGTCCGCGGGGTCGCCCGGCCGCAGCTCCTCGAACTGGCGGCGCATCCCCTCGACGAAGTCGTCGTACACGTCCTCAAGGACGATGAAGCGCTTCGAGGCGACGCAGCTCTGGCCGGTGTTCGCCATCCGGCCTGCCACCGCCGCCCCGATCGTGCGCTCGAGGTGCTCGCCGTCGAGGACGATGAAGACGTCACTGCCGCCGAGTTCGAGGAGGCTGGGCTTCATGTTCCGCCCGGCCCGTTCCGCGACCTTGGCCCCCGCTCCCTCGCTGCCGGTCAGGGAGGCTCCGCGGACCACGGGGCTGTCGATGATGCGGGAGATCTCCTCGTGGCTCACGAAGAGGTTCGTGTAGACACCTTCCGGGGCCTGCGCGTCACGGAAAAGCGCCTCCAGGGCGAGGGCGGACTGCGGGCAGATGCCGGCGTGCTTGACCAGCACGGTGTTGCCGAGCACCAGGTTCGGGCCCGCGAAACGGACCACCTGGTAGAGCGGGAAGTTCCACGGCATGACGCCGAGGAGCACACCGAGGGGTTCGCTGACGAGGTACGCCTCTCCCTCGCCCTCGAAGTCCAGCGGCTCGGCGGCGGCGAAGTCCGGCCCGTGCCGCGCGTAGTACTCCAGGATCGACGCGGCGAGGTCGACCTCTCCGCGCGCCTCGGAGATGAGCTTGCCCATCTCCAGGGTGATGAGCTGGGCCAGCTCTTCCTTGCGTTCCTTCATCAGGTCGGCCGCGCGTGCGACGACGGCCGCGCGCTCCGCGATCGGGCGCTCGCGCCACGCGTCGAACGCGTGGCCCGCGGTCTCCAGCACCGCGTCGACTTCTCCGCCCTCGATGACCGGGAACTCCACGAGGGTCTCCCCCGTGTACGGGCTCACGGTCGCGAACGAACTTTTGCGCTGATCCGACATGAACTCTCCAGAGCGACGAGTGCGGGCATGGGGCGGAACGTCACGTTCCGGCCCCATCCCGGGGTACCCGTCACCACGAGACGCAAACAGCTCATATGCCAAAAACAGCGCATATGCCCACGGTGCGAGGCGGGCTTTCGGCTCGCGTCATCCCCGGCTGTCCGCCCGCACCGCGGGGCCCAGATGAATGCGCAGGTCACCGACCCGACGGGACGGCCAGTCGCGCGCGTAGCCCGGCGGCCGGTCCTTCTCCGGGACAAGAGTGGCCGTCGGCGTCCGCTGCGCCGTCCGGAGGAGGTCCGCCTGAGTCGTGCTCGCGTTGTGCCCCTGGGTCTGGGCGGAGGAGCACCCGGCGTAGAAGCCGATCGGGAGAGCCTCATGCCCGTTCACCACACAGGGCGGCCGTACGCCGAGCTGGTGCAGCGCGGCCGCCGTACGGGCCCACTCCTGGCGACCGGCGGTCGAGCGGGCCACGGTGTCCTCGAGGACCACGTACTGCATGGCCAGATGCCCGGCGAAGAGCAGTGCCGCCAGCGTCACCGCCACCGGCCGCCACGTCCGGCGCACGGTGGTGACCAGGTGAACGAGTGCGTCGGCGACCGGGATGGCGAGCAGTGCGTAGAACGGCAGCAGGAAGCGCGGGGCGGCGTATCCGATCATGAAGAGGTACGGGATGCCCGCCGTCGTGGCGCAGGCCAGCGGCAGAAGCGTGCGCGCAGTGCGCCGACCCTTGACCGCGACGGCGAGGCCCAGCGCGGCGAGCACCGGCAGGGCGAACCACCACGCGATCAGCTCCGGGGCCGGAAGCGGGCTGTCGCACGGGCGGCACAGGGTCTGGCCGCCAAGGCCGCGCAGTTGGTCCAGGACGGCGATGTTCCAGCCGAGGCCGCCCTGGATCCGGGAGGCGTCGGCCAGGCGCGCGTCGAGCCCACCGAAGCTGGCGTACGCCTCGGCCACCCAGCCGACGGCCCCCGACCCGAGACCCACGACGAGCGCCGCGAGGAGCCGCGGCCGCCGCCACCGGCGTACGCACAGCAGCAGCACGAACAGCGGCAGGACCACCCAGACGGCGTCGGTGGGCCGCATCCAGGCAAGCAGCGCCGCGCTCGCGCCCGCTCCCCACAGCGCGGCCCGATCGCGGCGGTCGGCCTGGACCCGCAGGAAGCAGCCGACCGCGGCCAGGGCGCCGATCGCGACCCAGTAGTTGGGCATGACCTCAGGGCCGTAGAAGACGGTCACCCAGAGCGTGGCGAACAGGACGCCGGCCAGGATCACCACCCGCTGCGGGAAGAGCCCGCGCCAGACGCGCAGCGCCAGGAAGAGGCCGAGGCCGGACAGCAGGGCCATGTAGACCCGCAGGAGTGAGGTGGACGACGACCAGGAGGCGATCGGCGCGGCCAGCAGGGAGACCCCGCGGGAGCGTGGCGCACTGAAGAACGCCGGCGGAGCGTGACCGCTGACCTGGCTGACGTACACCGCCTCGTCCCAGCCGAGCCCCATGCCGGGGCGCACGAGGGCCAATTGGACCAGCGCGAAAGCCACCGCCACGGCAGCCAGCCACCCCTGACCGGCGGCGCGTCGCGGCGTACGGACGATCGGCGTCGGGCCGCGGCTCTGCACTCCGACGAGCGGGGCACTCAAGGTCTTGACCATCGCCTGCCTTCCCCCTACCCGCGGCAGGGCTCCCCTTTCGGCCCATAAGACGCAGGACGAAAGGCGTAAGTCGGAAAAACGTCCACAAACTAACCCGACTTACTGGGGAGCGCAGCGCGAAGGTCCGGGGCGTGTTCCGATGACGGAGGCAGGGGCGGGAGAACCAGCAGGCCAAAGGGCGCCTGTCTCTCCCGGACGGGGACCGGAACAATGACCCTTCCGGGTGTGATCGCCCTGCCCATGGCCGCCGACACCCAGCGCAGATGGCCCGTCTGACGGCCCGTCTGCTGCGTCCCCGCCTTGGCGCCGAGCACCGAGGCGGGGGCACAAACGTCCGGGAGTGTCAGGGGCGCCCGCTGAACCTCCACGTCCCGTGCGGCGCGCGGTACACCGCGTAACCCGGTTCCGTGCGCACGAACTCAGCGCCCTGGGGTGCCTGTGCCGCCTTGCGCGACCCGGCCGGTACGTGGACCTCGGCAGTCGCGCCCACCGGGACCCGCACCGTGAGGCGTACGGTCTCGTCGACGCGGGACCAGGACACCTCCGCGGGACCGCGTACGGTGTGGAACTCGGTGCGCGCCCACGTCACGCCCGTACGCGCGTCGGGCCGCACGGTGAAGGTGCGATACCCCTCGTCACCGGGACGCAGCCCCGCCACGTTCTCGTACAGCCACTGCACCACGGTGCCCTGGAAGTAGTGGTCGCGCGAGCGTGAGTCGAGCGGCCACATCTCCCACATCGTGTCCGCGCCGTTGTCGAGCCAGTGGCCCCAACTCGGGTACGTGCGTTGGGTGGCGATGGCGTGGGCCACGTCGGAGTGGCCCTGCGCGCTGAGACAGCGGAGCAGCACGCTCGTGCCGAGGCAGCCCGTGTTGAGGTGGTTGCCCCGCTTCTTGATGTCGTCGAGGAGCGAAGCGGTGACGCTTGCCCGCGCGCCGGGCGGCACCAGCCCGAAGGCCAGCGGGATGCAGTTGTTGGTCTGGCGGTACTCGGGGTCCTTGGCCGTACGGTAGTGACCTTCCGGGGCCAGGAACGTCGCGTTGAGGTTCTTCTTCAACTCCTCGGCGGTTTCGAGGAAGCGCCGCCGGACATCGTTGTCACCCGCTATGCGTGCCATCTCCGCGGTGTCGGTGAGCGCCCGGTGCAGATACGCGGTCGCGGTGAGCCGCGTGTCCTCGGGCGGGTTGCCCCCGTAGCCGGGTGAGAGATAGTCACCGAGGGCCGTGACCGCAAGACCGTCCTTCAGCCGGTCGGTCTCCCAGTCCAAGTACCGCACCAGCGTGGGCAGATGCTGGTCGATGACGCGCTCGTCGCCGTAGACGCGGTACATCTCGCGCACCAGGAACGGGTAGACCGTGGTCCACTCCGGGGACGGGCCGAGGTCCCCGTACCCCCAGCCTCCGCTCGGCACGATCACCGGCAGCTGGCCGTCCTTGTTCTGGCTGTCCCGCAGGTCGCCGAGCCACTTGCTCAGGAACCGGTGCATGCCCAGGGCGTACATCATGACGGGCGCGCCCACCTGCGCGTCCCCTGTCCAGCCGTTCTTCTCGTACATCGGCGTGTCCGTGGGGATGCCGTGCAGGTTGTTCTGGATCGTGCGCCGCATGGCCTTTTCGAGGCGCTCGTAGAACGGCTCGGAGCACGTGAAGGTGCCGGTGTCATCGACGGGCGTGTGCACAAGGCGGCCGAGCACGTCGTCCAGGTCGGGTTTGCCCGGCAGCCCGCTGATCTGCACATAGCGGAAGCCTTTGTACGAGAAGCGGGGCTCCCACACCTCGTCGGCGCCGCCGCCCGCGCAGATGTACTCGTCGGTCTGGAACCGGCCGGGCACGTGCCCCGTCTCGGCGTGCACGCTTCCGTCGTCCTTGAGCTTCTCGCCGTGCGCGAGCCGCACGAGGGTGCCCGCGCCGGCACGCACACGCAGTCGCGTCCACCCCGCCATGGTGCGTCCCATGTCGACGATCCAGTCGTCACCGTGCGCCTTCACCGCCACAGGGCGCACGGTGTCGATGACCTCGATCGCGTCGTGGGGCTGCGCCCGCAGCTCACCCTTCGGGGGGTCACGGCGTACGGGCCGCTGCCATCCCCCGTCGTCGAACCCCGGCTCGGCCCACTGCCGGGGATGTCTGCGGGCATCATAAGTCTCGCCCGCATAGAGGGAGTTGAGGAGGGTCGGGCCCTCCGTGATCCGCCACGAGCTGTCCGTGGCGACGGTGGTGCGGGAGCCGTCCGGGTGATCGATCTCCAGCTGCCCGAGGAGTTGGGGCTCCCCGTGCCACGGCGGCTTGTGCCAGTTCCATACGTTGGGCGTCGTCATGCCGTAGAAACCACGGCCGAGCGTGACGCCGATGGCATTGGAGCCCCGACGGATCTGGTCCGTCACGTCGTGCACGGCGTAGAACACCGTCTCGTCGTAGTCCGTGAACCCCGGGTCGAGCACCTGTCGGCCGACCCGTCGGCCGTTGAGGTGAGCCTCGTAGTAGGCCAGACCGCTGACGTAGAGGCGGGCGCGCATCACGGGCTTGCGGACGGTGAACTCGCGGCGCAGCAACGGCGCGGGCTGCTCGGTCGCCGGAACCTGTGCGGCGCTGCCCCAGGGTCCTTCACCGTACGGCGCGAGCACCTTCGCCTCGGGCCAGCCGCTGTCGTCGAAGTCGGCCCCCTGCCAGCCGTCCTGCTCGGACTCGGCACATCGCCATCCCGCCCCGGTCACCAACTCGTGGGAGTCGCCGCCGGATCGCATCAGCAGACGGACGAGCAGGCCGCCGGGGTTGACCGAGGCGCTGCCGCGGTTCGTCGCGCGGGCGGCGACCACCACTCGCCGGCCTGCGCCTCGCACGCGCTCGGTCACATCGGCCAGCCGCGCGGTCCGCCAGCCGTCGGTCTGCTCCGGGGCGTGCAGCGCCTCCTCGCCGTCCACGTAGAGGGTGAAGTCGTCGTCGGCGGTGGCCACGACCTGGGCGGCGGAGACATCGATCCCCTCGGGCAGCTCCAGGACGCCTCGGAACCACCTCGCCCCCGCCGGCGCGTCCTCCACGGTGGAGCCGGGCGACCAGATCCATGACGCCCCTTCGAAGCCCGGCGGGTTCGGGGCCGCGCTCGCGCCGATCCAGTGCCCCCGCCAAGCGTCCTTGGCCAGCGCGGTCTCCCACCAGCCCGTGGTACTCCAGGCGGAGGCCCGGCCGTCGGCACCCCAGACCCGCACCTGCCAGTGATAGCGCGTACGAGGCTTCAACGAGGGCCCGCCGTACGGGACTCCGAGGGTCCGCGAGGAAGTGACGCGACCGGAGTCCCACACCGCTGCGGCGCCCTTGCCGCTCTCGCCACCCTTGCCGCCGCCCGCGCCGAGCGAGACCCTGATCTGATACGCGCTCTGCCGGGCGCCATGGCCAGGCGCCGAGAGTTCCCAGCTCAGCCGGGGCTCGGCGACGTCCGTACCGAGGACGGACGTCGCGTACTCAACCGTGGTGCGCTCGACTCTCAGCACCCCTCCCGCCGACTCCCCTTGGCCCCCGTGCTCGTCCGCGGCGGCTGCGTCGATGCCCTGGCCCAGCCCGATGACGCCCACTCCGGCGCCGACCGCGGAGGTCCGCAGAAAGGCCCGCCGGTTCCACGCACTGCCGCGCGTCGTCTCACGCTCTTCGCTCATCACACGTCCCTTGGATGATGAATCCGAGTGCCCACAACATAAATGAAACGTTTCATTCGGGGCACGGCAAGCCTAGGTCGAGCACGGCGGGCAACTCAAGAGGTGTGCGGGGCAAGAGGTGTGCGGGGCAAGAGGTGTGCAGTGACGGGCGGTTGCGCAACAGCCCCGCCCGGCACACGCCGAGCGGGGGCTCGTCGGGCACGGTCAGGACCGCCACAGCTTGCGGCTGATGGGGCATCAAGTGCCAGGCGACTCACGCTAGTTCACCGGCACAAGGCGGCATCCACGACCTTGTCGACGCGCTCTCTGCCCGCCGCGTCATCCAGTTGCATGGTCACCGCGACATTGACCGCGCGGCCGTCGTCGGTGGCTCCACCCCGGGTCTCGTAGCCGGGGAAGCTGCCGCCGTGGCCCCAGTAGAGGCCGTCGCCACACGGCAGCGGCTTGCTCACAAGTCCCAGGCCATAGCGGGCGCCGGGGCCGAAGGTCTCTTCGGCGGGGCGGGTGGAGCCGCGCATCTGGGTGAGCTGGGCCCGCGGCAGGAGGTCGCCGCCCAGGAGTGCGGAGTAGAAGCGGTTCAGGTCGGAGTTGGTGGAGATCAACTGCCCCGCGGCCCACCCCCAGGAGGGGTCGATCTCCGTGATGTCCCGCAGCGGCGCGTCGGGCGAGTCCCGGTAGTAGCCGTGAGGGTGGGGGCCTCGGATGCTCGCGTCGCCGGGGGCGGGGAAGTAGGTGTGGCGCAGCCCGACGCGCTTGATGATGCGCCGGTCCATCTCCTCGGCGAGGGGGTGGCCGGTGATCTTCTCGACGAGCAGGCCGGCCAGCACGTAATTCGTGTTGCTGTACGCCCACTTCTTCCCGGGGTCGAAGTCGGCCTTGTGCCTCAGTGCGATGTCGAGGAGTTCACGGGGCGCGAAGTACCGGACGTCGTCGCCGAGGTAGTTGCTGTAGTTGGGGAGACCGCTGGTCTGCTGCAGGAGGTGGCGGACGGTGATGCGGCTGCCGTCGATGCCGTCCCCGCGGACGAGGCCCGGCAGATAGGTGTCGATCGAGGTGTCGAGGCCGATCTTCCCCTCGCCGACCAGTTGCAGCACGACCACCGCGGTGAAGGCCTTGGTGTTGCTGCCGATCCGTACATGACCGTCCCTCGGCACCTTCGAGCCGGTGGCCACATCGCCGACCCCCGCGGTGTAGCTACGGGTGCGGTCCTCGCGGCTCTGCACACTGGCCAGCGCAGCGGGCAGCCCGTCGGAGCCCACCAACCTGTCAAGACCCCGCTGGACGCTGTCGACGGCGTACGGCCTGGCGTCGGATACAGCGGGTGGCGCGAGGGCGCCCGCCGTCATGACGCCGACGACCACTGCGACCGCGACCGGGAGTGCTCTGCGCGGACCTCCCTGCCGCCGGGAAGAACGGAACCTCTGCCATGCCTGCTCACGCACGCGCCAACTCCTGGGGATACATGGGGAAACCTGCGGCATTTGCCGTTCCCAGCATGTCCGGGGGCGACGGCCCGGCACGATCCTGCTGGCTGCCCGGACCGGGTGGGGATAACCCGAGGACACAGCTCACCATCTAGGACAGCTGCTGGCCTATATGCCTCCTAATGTGTTCCTTGACCGGCGAGACAGGCACACCGGAAGGCGAAAGAACCATGACTGCGACCGAAGCGACCACCACCCCCGACGCCGACGAAGCGACCCCGGCTGTCACCGGCGAGCGCGCCGAGTGGCTGGAGACGCTGGCCAAGCACCGGCATTTCCTGCGCTTCACCGCACGTGACCTCACCGACGAGCAGGCCGGGCAGCGGACCACCGCCAGTGAGCTGTGCATCGGCGGCCTGATCAAGCACGTCACCGCGGTGGAGGAGTCCTGGGTGGACTTCATTCTGGACGGCCCGTCGGCGATGCCGGACTTCATGGCCATGACCGAGGCCGACTGGGCCGCCCACAAGGACAGCTTCCGGGTGCTTCCGGGCGAGACGCTGGCAGGCGTGCTGGCCGACTACACAGAGGTGGCCCGCCGGACCGACGAAGTGGTCGCCACCTTGCCCGACTTGGACGTCTCGTGGCCGCTGCCGAAAGCGCCGTGGTTCCAGGAGGACGCGCAGTGGTCGGTCCGGCGGACCCTGATGCACATCGTCACGGAGACAGCACAGCACTCGGGCCACGCCGACATCATCCGCGAGTCCCTGGACGGTGCGACGAGCATGGCGTGAGGTGGGCGGGGCTGCCACCGACTGCCGGGACGTGCAGCTGACCTAATTTTCAGCGGTGGAAGAATCCGTCCCCGTGCCGCTATTTCTCCTGCAGCAGCGCCAGCTCGGCGTCAAGGGCGCCGCGCATCAGGTCACGCGCGTGGTCGATGCGCAACCCGCCGCTGAGCCAGCGCATGCTGAGTCCTTCGAGCAGGGCCGTGAGCCGCTCGGCCGCCGCGGCCAGGGCGGGCGCCGGGGCGGTCGGTTGCACCTGCCCGAGGAGGGCCGCCACCTCCTGCACCCACACGAGGGTCGCCCTGGCGAGGTCTTCGCGCAGCACCTCGTCGAAAACGGCGCTCGCCCGCAGCTCGCCCCACGCGGTGCTGTTCTCCCTGACCACCTGGGTGTCCTGCAGTTCAAGGAGGAGGGTCTCGTCCAGTTCCGCACGCGGGGACAGCGGTTCGGCGTCCGCCGCGCGGCCGGTGGTGTAGCGCTCGGCGCGGTCGTTGATGAACTCCAGCGTGTGGCGCAGGATCCCGGTGCGGTCCTTGAAGTGGTAGTAGATCAACCCGGTCGACACCCCCGCCTCGGCGGCGAGTTCTTCGACGCGCAGGCCGCGGACGCCGCGGCGGGCGATGAGCCGCGCGGCCGCTTCGAGGATCTGAGTGTTGCGAGACGCCATGGATCCCCACCCTATCGGGCCCTTCGGGGTGCGGCGCCCCGGGATACACCTCGTTTTTGACTGAATTTTCAGTTTGTGTCAGAGTCGAGGATCATCACAGCCGTGTGACCCCCTCGAATGTCCGGAGCGCACCGTGTCCCCCCTCTTCCCCTCTCGCCGCACGACCCTCCGGACGCTCGCCGGAATCGGCACCGCCGCCCTCGGCACTTCGGCGTGCGGGCCGGGCGCCGAGGCCACGGCCGGCAAGGGGCTGCGCATGGGTGCCGAGTGGGAGAGTCACGCGCGCACCTTCATGTCGTGGCCCGCCCTGGAGTCGGTATGGGAGGAGGACCTCCCGTACATTCGCGAGGACATCGCCCGCGTCGCCCGTGCCGTCGCGGAGTACGAGTACGTCGTGATGCTGGCCAGGCCCGAGCAGCGGAAGGCCGCCCAGCAGGCCTGCGGGCGCGACGTCGAGGTCATCTCCCTGGCCGTCGACGATCTGTGGGCCCGTGACACCGTCCCCGTGTTCGTGGAGCAGGACGGTGACGTGGTCGGCGTCGACCTCCACTTCAACGGGTGGGGGAACAAGCAAAAGCACACGAACGACGCCCGCGTGGGCCGCACCCTCCTGTCGAAGTACGACATCCCGCGCCGGGAGGCTCCTCTGGTCGCCGAGGGCGGCTCCTTCGAGACCGACGGCGAGGGGACCCTCCTCATCACCGAGAGCTCGATCGTCAACGACAACCGCAACCGGGGGAAGAGCCGGGACCAAATCGAGTCCGAGCTCAAGCGGACGCTGGGCATCGAGAAGGTGATCTGGCTGGCCGGCGTGCGCGGCGAGGACATCACCGACGCGCACGTGGACAGCCTCGTGCGGTTCACCGCGCCGGGGGTGGTGCTCCTGGACCGCGCGGTCCCGGACATGCCCGCCGACTCCTGGTCGCGAGCGGCCGATCAGGCGAATGCCGTGCTCGGTGAGGCCGAGGACGCCAAGGGCCGGTCCTTCGAGGTCATCGATCTGCCGCAGCCCGACCCGGACAGGATCAGGGGTGAGGGCGACGACTTCGTCTCGACGTACGCCAATTTCTACGTCGCCAACGACGCGGTGTTCCTGCCCGAGTTCGGGGACCGGAAGGCCGACTCACGCGCGCGGAGCATCCTGCGGGAGCACTTCCCCAAGCGGGACGTCGTGCCCGTCCGGATCGACACCATCGCCTCTGGCGGGGGCGGCATCCACTGCGCCACCCATGATCAGCCCGGCGAGCCGGTCGACTGACGGGCGTTCACCGCGGCGCCTCCCGCCCTGGGGCGATCGGCGCCGCGATGGTCACGGCCCCCCTCTCTCAGGGCTCCACACGCTCCTCAGTTGCCGCCCGCGCCGATCTCGGCACCGACCGCCGCCAGTGCGGTGGTCACTGGCTGGAAGAAGGTCTCGCCGCCCGCGGTGCAGTCGCCGCTGCCGCCCGAGGTGAGGCCGACCGCGCTGCCGTCGGCGGTGAACAACGAGCCCCCGCTGTCTCCGGGTTCGGCACACACGTCGGTCTGGATGAGCCCGCTGACGGTGCCTTCCGGATAGTTCACGGTGGCGTTGAGGCCGGTGACCGCGCCGGACTGGAGGCCGGTGGTGCTGCCCATGCGGGACACCTCCTGGCCGACCGCCGCCTCGGCGGCCTGCACGATCTCCACGGTCTGGCCGTCGCCGGTGTTGACCGTGCTGGGGGCCTCCGTCGCCGGGTCGTCGTACGTGACCAGCGCGAAGTCGCCGTCACCGGGGAAGGTGGCGGCCTGGACGGTTCCGATGGCCGCACCGTCCTGGGCGTCCGACCAGCTTTCGGCGGCCACCCCGCAGTGCCCCGCCGTGAGGAAGCCGGGACTGCCGTCCTCGGTGGTCACGTTGAAGCCGAGCGAGCAGCGTGCGCCGCCTCCGAAAATGGCGTCGCCGCCCGCCGCGAAGGGCTTGAACTCCCCCGCGGACTTCTGGATGCGGGCCATGCCCGAGCCGAGAGAATCGACGGTCGCCTCGAGCTTGTCCCAGCGTTCGCCGGTGACGGTGCGGTCGGCCGTGACGACGATCTGATTCGTCCTGGGATCGGTGGCCCACGCGGTGCCGGACATCGTGGCCCGGCTGGCCAACGTCTGGGTGGCCGAGCCCAGTTCACCGGAACTGTTGTCGACGCTGCGCACCACCGCTCCAGCTCTCTTCACCTGTACGTCGACCGCGTTGTTGTCGCCCACGACGTTGACTACGAGCTGCTGCTTCGCCTCGTCGTAGTACGCCCCGGCGTAGGCGTCACCCAGCTGCGAGGCCAACGGCTCGACCAGCTTCGTCGCCGACGCCGCGCTGAGCCTCTTGGCAGCGGCCCCTGAACCGGTCTCCGACCCGGACTGCGAGGCGTTGGCCTGCTGCAGCAGGACGGCCGTCGCGACCATGCCCAATGCCGCAGCCCCTGCCAGCACGGCCTTTCGCTTGGGTATTCGCTTGTGCCTCAACTCGTCGCCTCCTGTGGGGGATTCCGAATACGCTCACCGGCCGGAGCCGGGGACATGTCCGGTCCTAGATACGGGTGCGACGAGAGTTGTGTTCATCGAACGGGAGTTGCGTTTCCCGGGCGGCTCACGGCTCAGGGCATCTCGACGCCCGGTGAAGGCGGGGTAGTTGGGGCCGCCGCGTGGAGTCTCTCCGCCAGCACGCGACAGCGTTCGCCCAGTTCCGGTGGATCGAGCACCTCGAAGTCATGCCCAAGGAGGAGGACGTGCATGAGCACGGCGTCGAGGTGCTCGGCACCGCTGAGCACCTCGCAGCTCCCGCTCCCCCGCGGCCGGACGACCGCCGCCGACGCCGGGATCTGCCCGCGCACCGTGGCGGTCGGCGCGTGCACGAGGAAGCGCGCCCGATGCGTATAGACCCGGCTGGCCACACCTTCTTGTACGTACGCCGCGGCGTCGGGCGCCTCGCGCGGGCTGAAACGGAAGGTCCGCGCGGACGCGTCGGTCATCCGGTCGACGCGGAAGCTGCGCCAGCCGTCGCGGTCGAGGTCGTAGGCCAGGAGATACCAACGCCGGTCGGAGGCGACCAGGCGGTAGGGCTCGACCCGCCGCCCTCGCACCTCGCCGTTGGACGGGTAGTCGAAACCGGCCTCGACCTCGTCGCGGCACGCCCTGGCGAGCGTCACGAGCACCCCGGGATCGACGGGCGCGCGGCCACCCTCGAAGAACTCCACCGAGTCGGAGAGCGCGCGCACCTCGTGCCGCAGCCGCGCGGGCAGCACCTGGTCGAGCTTGGACAGGGCCCGAAGCGCGGCCTCACCGGCACCGGCGACCCCGCCGCCCGCCCCCGCGAGCAGGGAGACCGCGGTGGCGATCGCCTCCTGGTCGTCGAGCAGCAGCGGCGGCAGCTCCCGCCCCGGGCCGAGCCGGTAGCCGCCGCCGACGCCCTGGCCCGCGTACACCGGATAGCCGAGTGTGCGCAGGCGCTCCACATCGCGCCGTACGGTGCGCGTCGTGACCCCGAGCCGGTCGGCGAGCTCGGGGCCGGTCCATACCTGGCGTTGCTGCAGCAGCCCGAGCAGGGTGAGCACGCGCTCGGTCGTACCCAGTTCACCGTCGGGTGCCTCGTCCATGAGGTCACCCTGCCAGGTATGGCGGACCGATCCTGTCCGCCATACCTGGCAGGGTGACCTCATGGGTACCGCCACGAACGGAGCAAGCCGATGAGCCGCCACATTCAGATCACCTTCGACGCCCACGACCCGCGGGCACTGTCCTCCTTCTGGCGCGACGCGCTGGGCTACGTCCACCCCGGCCCGCCCGGAGTCGACCTGCCCGAAGGAGCCGACGCGCTCGCGGCGTGGGATGAGTTCCTCGCGCGGATCGGCGTACCGGAGGATCAGCGCAACGCGAAGTCGGCCATCGAGGACCCGGAAGGGGACGGGCCGCGTGTGTTCTTCCAGCAGGTCCCGGAGGACAAGATCGCCAAGAACCGCGTCCACCTCGACGTCCGTGCGGCCCCCGGCCTACAGGGGGAGGAACGCATGGCGGCACTTGAGGCCGAATGCGACCGCCTCGTCGCGCTCGGAGCCAAGCGCGTGCGTCGCGACGAGCCCGCTCCCCCGATGAGCGCCGGTTTCCTGGTGATGACCGACCCCGAGGGCAACGAGTTCTGCCTGGACTGAGCAACCCGTCACGGTGTGTGACGGCTGGACGGGCGAGGTCTCCATGTCCCCCTTACGTTGAACGCAGAGGCCCACACCGTGGGTGACACCCGGTGGGCGCTGTACCGACAAAGGAGTGGTCATGGCTGACAAGGGCGGCATGGACAAGATGAAGGGCAAGGCCAAGGAGATGACCGGCAAGGTCACCGGCGACCGCGGCAAGCAGGCCGAGGGCAAGATGGACCAGGCGAAGGGCGAGGCCAAGAAGTCCATGGGCGACGCCCGTGACCGCGCCGAGGAAGCGCGCGACAACATGAAGCGCCGCGACGCCTGACCAGACTTCCGCAGAAGCCCCCGCCCACTCCCGTGCGGGGGCTTCTGCCGTTCCAGGTGGCCTCCCGGCCGTCTCCCGGTTGTCTCTAGGCCGCCGAGATGAATCGTTCCGCTCGCCACAGCGTGTCGGGTGCGTGGGGTCCGCCCGCCGGGAGGGTGTGCGGCATCGTCGCCCCGGTGGTCCGTGAAGGGGGGAGGGTTTGGGGGGGGGGGGGGGGGGGGGGGGGGGGTTGGTTTTCTTCCCCCCCCCCCCCCCCCCCCCCCCCTGAGCGGCTGCGGCGGCGTCCAGGAGCGCGAGGATTCCGCGTCGGCGGTCGTGCTCCGCTTCCAGGAACACCTGCGGAAGCCGGTCGGCTCGGCCCATGACTCGACCGGGGTCGAGGGCGGCTGAGGCCACCGGCGGCGACTGCCTTGCCGGTCAGTCCTGCCCGTCCGCCCGTGTGTACGGAGCGATGCCCGCCTCGCCCGCCGCCTCCCGCAGGACGTCCTTGAGCATGTCCGGGGTCAACCGGCCGGTGAACGTGTTCCGCTGGCTGACGTGGAAGCAGCCGTACAGGGTGACGGGGCCCAGCCCGGATTCCCCGGGCGCGACGGCCCCCGAGCGCCCTCCGGTTTCCTCCGCGCCCGCACGTTCCAGCGTCACCCGCGCTCCGTGCGCGAACCGCGGCCGTGGCTTCGGCACGCGCCAGCCCGCCGCCGCGAACGCCGGCAGGGCGGCCTGCCAGCCGAACGCCCCCAGGATCACGGCCGACCGCAGCCGCGGCCCCAGCAGCTCCATCTCCCGTACGAGCCATGGCCTGCACGTGTCGCGCTCGGCAGGGGTCGGCTTGTTCTCCGGCGGCGCACAGTGCACCGGGGAGGTCACCCGCACCCCGCGCAGCGTCAGGCCGTCGTCGATGGACACCGCGTGCGGACTCGACGCGAGGCCCAGGTCGTACATCGCCCGGTAGAGGACGTCTCCGGAACGGTCGCCCGTGAACATCCGGCCCGTCCGGTTACCGCCGTGCGCCGCGGGCGCGAGCCCGATGACGAGCATGGAGGCATCGGGCGGCCCGAACCCGGGCACCGGCCGGGCCCAGTACGTCCAGTCCATGAAGGCGGCCCGCTTGACGCGCCCCACCTCCTCCCGCCACTCGACGAGGCGGGGGCAGGCGAAGCACCCCGCGACACGCGCGTCCAGTTCGTCCAGCGGGTTCATGCGGACCCGAACAGCGCCTCGTCGGTGGAACGGACCAGGCGCGCCTGCATATTCCGTTCCATCATCTGCAGCGCGGCCGCCGCGAGGTCACCGTGGATGCTCGCGCAGGCGTCCTCGGCCACGACGACGTCCAGGTGCCTGATGTGCGCGTCGAGCGCCGAGTAGAGGACGCACTGCTCGGTCACCTGCCCGCACAGGAGCACGGACTCGATGCCGCGCTGGCTGAGCAGGTACTCCAGAGGGGTGTCGTAGAAGATCGAGTGCCGGGCCTTCACCACGAAGAGCGAGTCGCCCGTGGGACGGATCGGGGTGACCAGATCGGCGTGCGGGCCGCTCAGGGCGATGTCGAGCAGTTCGTCGTGGTGCGAGCGCCACAGGCCGAAATTGTCGTTGGCGTAGATCACCGCGATGTCTTCCTGCCGCGCCCGCTCGATCAGTCTGCGGATGTTGGGCAGGACTTCCTCGACCGACTTACGGAGGATTTCCGCATCGGGGTGCTCGTACGTGTTGATCATGTCGATGACGATGAGAGCCTCTACAGCCATGCTCAGAGTCCATCATGTGCCGCACCCTGATCGACGGACGCCCCGCCTGAGAGCGCGGTGGGGCCTGCCTCACGGGCCGACCGGAACCGCTTCGACCGCGAGGTGGATGTCCAGGCGGCGGCCGGTCATGCCCTTGGCCGTGGTCACACCGAACGCGTACCGGTCGACGGTGGCCGTGCCCTCGACGGTCAGGCGCCGTCCGTTCAGCTCGACCGCCCCGACCGTGACGGCCACGGGCCGCGTGACACCTCGTACCGTCAACTCCCCCTGGAGCATTGCCGTGCCCGTCGCGGACCGCGTCACCTGCCGGCTGCGGAACTCGATCTCCGGGTGCCTGGCCGCGTCGAGGTAGTCGGCGGACGTGACGTGCCGGTCGCGGCGCTCCAGGCCGGAGTCGAACGAGGCCGCCCCGACGGTGACGTCCACCGAAGAGGCGTCGACGGGGTCGGCCACGGTGATCTGCCCCCGGCTGATGCCGAAGGTGCCCCGGACCGGGAACAGGCCGAAGATGGTGCGCGTCCGGAAGCGCACCGTCGAAGCCGCCGCGTCGATCTCGTACGTCCCGCTCATCGGCGTCCTCTGCTGTGTCGGACTCGACAGAACCATGGCCTCAGCGCCTCCCTCTGCTGCCGTCCGCGGTGGCTCGGGCACCCCGCGGTCCTCTCAGCGTGCCTGCGGGGCGAGGCGCATGGCAGATCCGGATGTCGCCGGTCCGCCAGTACAAATGTCCCGCCTCGGAAGGTCAGTGGCCGCCCGTGAGTTCGCCGGTGAGCTTCTCGTGGATCTGGGCGCTCGGCTTGTTCAGGCCGATGATCTGCACGGTCTTGCCGCGCTGGGCGTACTTGTTCTCGATCGCGTCCAGGGCGGCCACGGAGGAGGCGTCCCAGATGTGGGCGGCCGTCAGATCGATGACGACCTTGTCGGGGTCGCCCGCGTAGTCGAACTGTCCGACGATGTCGTTGGACGAGGCGAAGAACAGCTCGCCGGTGACGGCATAGGTCACCCGGCCGCCGTCCGGGTCGGTGGAGGCGGTGACCTCGGCGAGGTGGGCGACGCGCTTGGCGAAGATGACCATCGCGGTGACCGATCCCGCGACCACGCCGACGGCGAGGTTGTGCGTGGCGACCACGCACACGACGGTGACCACCATGACCGTGATCTCACCGGCCGGCATCCGCTTGAGCGTCTTCGGGGCGACGGAGTGCCAGTCGAAGGTCGCGAAGCAGACCATCACCATCACGGCGACCAGCGCGGCCATGGGGATGTCGGAGACGACGGGGCCGAAGACGATGCACAGGACCATCAGGAAGGCGCCCGCGAGGAAGGTGGAAAGGCGCGTGCGGGCCCCGGACACCTTCACGTTGATCATCGTCTGGCCGATCATGGCGCAGCCGCCCATGCCGCCGAAGAAGCCGGTGACGATGTTGGCGATGCCCTGGCCGATGGACTCACGGGTCTTGGAGGAATGGGTGTCGGTGATGTCGTCGACGAGCTTGGCGGTCATCAGGGACTCCATCAGGCCGACCAGCGCCATGGCGAACGCGTAGGGCGCGACGGTCGTCAACGTGTCCATGGTGAACGGCACGTCGGGCAGGCCGGGCACCGGCAGGGAGGACGGCAGCTCGCCCTTGTCTCCGACGGTCGGCACCGCGATCCCGGCGCCGACCGTGATGACCGTGAGGATCACGATGGACGCGAGCGGTGCCGGGATCACCTTGGTGACCTTCGGGAAGAACACCATGAGGGCGAGCCCGGCCGCGATCAGCGGATAGACGGGCCAGGGCACGTCGTGCATCTCGGGGACCTGCGCCATGAAGATGAGGATGGCGAGGGAGTTGACGAAGCCGACCATCACGCTGCGGGGCACGAACCGCATCAGCTTGGCGACACCGAGCGCGCCGAGGGCGATCTGGAAGACACCGGCCAGGATGACGGCCGCGACGAGGTACCCGAGTCCGTGCTCGCGGTTGAGCGGGGCGATGACCAGGGCCACCGCGCCGGTCGCGGCGGAGATCATCGCGCGGCGTCCGCCGACGATCGAGATGGTCACGGCCATGGTGCAGGAGGCGAAGAGACCGATCGCGGGGTCCACCCCGGCGATCACGGAGAACGAGATCGCCTCGGGAATCAGCGCGAGCGCGACCACCAAGCCGGCGAGCACCTCGGTGCGCCACACCTTCGGGTCGGAGAGCCAGCCGGGGCGCAGGCCGCGCAGCCGGGCGGCCTGGGACGGTGCGGACGTGGACAAGAGTGGTACCTGTCATGCTCGGGCAGCGCCTGGCATCACCCTGGGCGTGCGGGAAAAGGGCGCCGGGAGCGCTGCGCTCGACGGCTGCGACACGGCGGGGGAGGTCCCCCAGCCTAACCGGGCGGCGAGCCCGTAAAGATCGGTGAGGACCCCGCGACGCCGCGCGCGTCCCCCGCTCCGAGCCTCAGCAGTCGGCGCCCTTTCCGATGTAGAGCTCGGCGAACGCGGCCGCGGCCGCCGGCGAGCCGAGGATCCTGCGCAGCCGGGCGGTCGCGATGCCCGCCTGGAACGGGTCGCCCGACGACGCCCCGTGCAGCAGCTCCGAGAGCCACCGGGAGAACTCCTGGTACTGCCACACCCGTGGCAGGCAGGCTTCCGAGTAACCGCTCAGGCCGCTCTCGTCCCCTGCCGTGCAGGAGGCGACGAGAGCGTCCCCGAGCAACAGGGCGTCGTGGAGGGCCAGGTTCATGCCCTTCGCCGCGATGGGGGCGGCGAGGTGCGCGGCGTCGCCCGCCAGGTACAGCCGCCCGTACGACATGGGTTCCACCACGTAGTTGTGCATGTCCAGGACTCGCTTCTCGATCAGTGGCCCCTCGGTGAGCGGCGGCGCTCCCGCCACCGTGAGGCGGGCGTGCAGCTCGGACCAGACGCGCTCGTGCGGCCAGTTCTCGGGGTCGTCGCCGGGCGGGCACTCCAGGTAGTAGCGGGTGACCTGGGGGCTGCGGGCCATGTGGGCCGCGAAGCCACGCGGATGGAGGCCGAAGACGACGCAGTCCGATGACGGCGGGGCCTGGGCGAGGAGGGCGAGCCAGCCGATGCCGTAGTCGTGCCGGGCGACGGTGGCCTGCTCCGCCGCGGCGTAGGTGCGCGTCACGCCGCGCGCGCCGTCGCAGCCCGCGATGGCGTCGCACTCGATGCGTGTGCGCTCGCCCGTCTCCGGGTCGGTGTACGACACCGAGGGCTGGTCCGTGTCGATGCCGTGCAGCTCCACGTCGCGTACGCCGAACCGGATGTCGCCGCCCGCCCGGTCGGCGTAGGCGCCCACCAGGTCCGTCACCAACAGGGGCTGGGGGTAGACGAAGTGGCGGTGCCCGGAGAGCTCTCCGTACGCGAAACGGTGGCGCTCCCCCGCCCAGCGGAACTCGCATTCGCCGTGCGTCTGCGCGTGGGTCAGGAGACGGTCGGCCAGACCCCGCTGTTCCAGGGCGCGCACGGCCCATTCCTCGATGAAGCCCGCGCGGGGCCGCTGCTCGATGAACGCCCTGCTCTCCGTCTCCAGGACCACGCAGTCGACGGAGGCGGCACGGAGGATGTTGGCGACGGTGAGGCCCGCCGGTCCGGCTCCCACGACGACGATGCGGGCACGCCGTCGGGGCGCGGAGGGCTCGGGAGCCGAGGCGAGGTTCATCCGGAAATTATGACGCGGACACGACGAGCGGGAGACCACCGGGCAGGAGACCGCCGGTCAGGTGTCCGTCCGGGCCGCGACCGTCGGATGGGGTGCGACAATCTGCCCGGGACCACGCCCGTGCCCGAGCTCCGGCGCGTCGTCCCGTTGCGGGAAGCGCCGGTCACGGACGTCCCCGGGGCAGCGGCGCCCCGGCGGGCCGGCGGTGGGGAGGAAACGATGGTCGTGGAGTGGCGGTACATCGCCAAAGGCGTGCGGGTCGTTCCCGAACCTGTGGCCACGCCCTTCATCTGGACGGGAGCCTATGCGGGCGCCTTCGTGCTGGTGACGGCGCTCGATCTGCTCGGTGCGCTCGACCGGACGGGAATCGCGCTCGCGGCTCTTTCGGTGCTTGCCGCGCTCCTGGGGGTGCGGGGCCGTTTCGTCGCGGCGCCGGGGACGGCCCTGTTGTGCTGGCTGCTTCTGAACTTCTTCGCCGCGCATCCCATCGGTGAGATCTCCTGGGCCGGACACCGGGACCCTGAGTGGATCACGTGTCTGCTGGCCGCGGCGCTCGTCGGTACGACGGCGGGCCGGGTGCTCCACGCGCGGGCCGCCTACCGACGCGTCGGCCCGTACGACAGCACACGCTGACCGGGCGAATCGCGGACGACACCCGGGACGAGCCCGACGAAAACCGTTTCCGGTGTCGCGATGTGGCTCCTACCCTGGCGCGGTGACCACTCAAGTGATCGTTCTCAATGGCGGTTCCAGCTCCGGGAAGTCCGGCATCGCGCGGTGCCTGCAGGCGGTGCTGCCCGATCCGTGGCTGGCATTCGGCTGCGACACACTGGTCGACGCCATGCCCGCGTCCATGCGGACCGGTTCGGAGGGAATCGAGTTCGCCGACGACGGCAAGGTGGCCGTCGGCCACGAGTTCCGGACGCTGGAGGCGGCCTGGATCGAGGGAATCGCGTCGATGGCCCGCGCCGGAGCCCGGATCATCGTCGATGAGGTCTTTCTCGGCGGTCCGGCGTCGCAGGAGCGGTGGCAGAAGGCCCTCAGGGATGTAGGGGTGCTGTGGGTCGGCGTCCGCTGTGACAGCACGGTCGCCGCGGGCCGGGAGACGGCACGGGGCGACCGGGTCGCCGGAATGGCCGCGTCCCAGGCCGCATTGGTCCACCACGGCGTGCATTACGACATGGAAGTGGACACGACGCACACCGAATCCTTGGAATGCGCCCGGACCATCGCCGCACGCGTCCGCTGAGCGAAAGCACCGGTGGACATGAATTCGGCCGGGATGGTCCCTCCGCGTACACCCGCATAAACGCCTGATGGCGTCCGAGGCATGAGGTGCCTCGGACGCCATCGTGTCAATGGGGCGGAATGTTCACGCCACCGCTTCGGATCAGTGACCCGGGCCGAGGCCGCCGTAATAGCCGCCGAGCTGGTCACGGTAGGCGGGGTCGCCCAGGTGCTTTTCCTTGTCGAACTCGGGAGCGTCCTTGATCTGCTCCTTGGTGCGCGAGACGAGGATCTTGCGCGCCTCGTGGTCGATGGCGGTGACGGTGCTCGCAGGCAGGAGCACCTCCTTGCCGAAGATCCACACTCCGGTGTCGACCACGATGTACTGGTTGGCGACCTCGTTCGAGTGCTTGTCGACCTTGCCGATGGCGCCGTCGGCGGCCTCGACCTTGTAACCGGTCAGATCGGCGTCCGGGCCGTGCCCGGCGGTGGGAGCGTAGCTCCAGATTTCGTTGCTCATCGAGAACTCCTCAATTCGTTTTCCCCGAGACGCGGGGATTCACATAGCGGGAGGAGATGATCAACCTCCATCGCATCGGGTGCCCTGCCGTTCAGAGGCCAAACAGAAACTTCCGGCCGTCTCACCGCGGCTCATTCAGCCGTGGTGTCACAACAAGCGTGGTGTCACAGCAAGTCGCGGGGCACGGTTTCATTCCAGGTACGCGAGAAAACCCTCCGGTCACCCTCGTAACCGTCCAGGGTGGCGTCCACCCGGAAGGTGTCCTCGTCGCAACTGAGAACCGTGCGGGTCTCCACCCGTACGTCCCAGTCGTCGCGCTTGAAGGACATCGTCCAGGCCGACTCGCCGGCCGCGGAGGTGAAGTCCTCGGCCCGGGAGGTGTAGCGCTCGTAGGCCCGGCGCCCGACGTCGAGGTTGATGTCCTCGAGGCGCACAGTTCCCCGGTCCTTGACGATCTCCAGCTCGGCGGCGTAGTCGACCAGGTCACGCTTGACCTGCCAGCGCTCCTCGGGGGCGGACAGCTGGACGGGAGACCTCGGCCGCGTGCCTTCCGGCTCACCGAAGGGCTGCTCCGGCAGTGCGTCGGGCTCCGACACCGGGCGGACGGGGAGCGTCAGGGTGCTCGACGTCTCGTACACGGTCAGGAGCACCGGCTTGGGCGGCGGCCAGGCCAGCGGCCAGTACGAGGTGGACAGGGACACCCGGATGCGGTGACCCGGCGGGAACGCCTGGGCGACACCGTTGAGCGGGATGGCCGCGCGGTAACGGCGCCCGGGTTCGAGGGGACGCGGGTCACCGTGGGCCTCGCTGCGGGTGAGGTTGAGCAGGCCGTAGCTGACACGGGTGGCGCTGCCGTCGGGCGCCACGTCGGACAGCCGGACCGCGACCATGGCCACGGGTTGGTTGACGCTCAGGTCGAGTTCGACGCTGGGCGAGCCGAGGATCTCCGTGCGCTCGGTCAGCGGATCGGTCTCGAAGACCAGCGAGCCGCCGTCCTCCTCACGCTGGTCGTAGGGCAGGTCGGGGGGCGCGTTGTAGGAGGCCCACTTCCCGCCGAACTGGCCTACGGACAGCGGTGATTGGACGGACATTCCCGCCTCCGCACCCACCGGCTCCCCCTCGGGGGAATCACGGGACCCGGCGGTCCCCGTGATCGGCTCGGAGAGACCGTGGCGGGTGAGGCGCCGCACGACGGGCGTGATGTGCGGGGACGGCCAGGACGGCTCCCCCACCCAGCGTCCCGGACGTTCCTCGTACGACGTGGAGGGCGGCACGCTGTCCTGCATCCACGTTCGCAGCATCGGCCCGTCCATCACGCCGTTGTCGACGCCCTTCAGCCAGTGGTCCCACCAGCGCACCACTTCCTGGAGGTAGCCGATGGCGGGGCCCGGCTGACCGAGATGCGGGAACTTGTGGGACCAGGGGCCGATCAGCCCCTTGCGCGGCACGTCCAGATTGCCGAGCAGTCGTGTCACGGCGTTCGAATAGCCGTCCGCCCAGCCGCTGGAGGCGAGGACGGGGGTGCGTACGGCCTGGTAGTCCTCGCAGACCGAGGCGTGCCGCCAGTAGTCGTCACGGCGCTGGTGCTTGAGCCATTCGAGCACCCAGGGCCGGGTGCCCTCCATGCGCTCGTGCCACATGTCGCGCCACCGGTCCCCCACCATCATCGGGTCCGGGGGCATGGTGCCGTAGGCGAACATGGTGCCCGCCTCGGCCAGATTGTCCGACAGGAGGGCACCGCCCATGTAATGCATGTCGTCGGCGTACCGGTCGTCGGTGAAGGACGCGATGACGATGGCGCGCAGGCTCTCCGGCTGCCGCGCGGCGACCTGGAGTGCGGCGAAGGCGCCCCAGGAGATCCCCATCATGCCGGTGTTGCCGTCGCACCAGGGCTGGTCGGCGAGCCAGGCCAGGATGTCCTCGGCGTCGGCCTGCTCCTGTTCCAGATACTCGTCCTTGAGCACCCCCTCGGAGTCGCCGGTGCCACGCAGGTCCACACGGATGCAGGCGTAACCGTGCCCGGCGATGTAGGGGTGGTGGATGGAGTCGCGCTCGGCGGTCAGGTCACGCTGACGGTAGGGGATGTATTCCAGGACCGCGGGGACGGGTTCCTGGTCGGAGGACGTCGGCCGCCAGATGCGGGCCGCGAGGCGGGTTCCGTCCGCCACGGGGATGGTGACGTTCTCCTCTTCCTTGGTCTCGTACGGAAGGTCGCTCACGTAGCGCAAGCCGAGACGCTCCTTCGTGTTGCGGGGTGCTTCGGTGGGGGGTGTTTCGGTGGGGGTGTTCGCCGTTCAGTCGTTCTTCGTGTCGCGGCCGCCGGGCTTCGCCTCGTCGAAGGTCAGGCCGAGGGCCGCCACGCACTGGTCGTACTTGGCCCGCATGTCCTCCTCGCTCTCCCCGCCCGTGAAGATGTGAGCCAACTCGTAGCTGTAGCTGTCCTGTTCGGACGCGTCGGACAGCCGCTGCCCCTCCTCGACCAGCACGTCGACGCGCACGCCGGGGATACGGCGCTCGATGGTCTCGATGTCCTTGCGGGAGGGGACGTTGTGCACGGTGGCGTCGGCGAACCAGCGGTAGTACCACTTGGCGGCCGTGGCGTACTCGCCCTGGCGGTGGGGCAGTTGGGGGTCCTTGCCGAGGGCGAGGCTCAGCATGCAGTGGTGGTTGGGCACGCCGTCGACGTACTCGAACATCTCCGCGTGCGACTGGGAGTGCCGCGGGTTGATCTCCAGGAGGTTGATCGCGTCGGTCCGAGGGTCGTAGAAGTACTCGATGCTGAAGGTCGCCGCGTCCATGCCGATCTGCCGCATCACCCGCTCCGACACGTCCCGCAGCCGCTCGAGGACGGGCTCGGGGAGGGTGGAGGGGTACTGGTGGCGCAGGAAACACGGCGAGTCGGGGTACTGGATCGAGTCGAGGATGCCGTAGATGGTGACCTCGCCCTCGTGGACGTAGCCCTCGATCGCGACCTGGATGCCGTTCAGCGCGCCTTCGGCGAGGCACACCTGGCCGCCCACGTCGGCCATCTCCGGGGGCAGATCGACGCGGGCGAGGATGTCCTCGAACGGGCGCCCGATGCGTCCCATCCCGTTGCGGATACGGTCGGCCGCCTCGGTGAACTCGGCCTGGTCACCGACGCCGTAGGCCAGCTCCGACGAGTAGGACAGCGCGGGCTTGAGCCACATCGGGAAGTCCATGCCCTCGGGGGGCTTGGGGTCGGCGCTTTCCATGTCGACCCGCCCGAACGGCGGGTGCGCGTCGGTGACCCGCCGCTGTTCCAGGCGGCTCCAGTACTTGTGCTCGCACTTGACCACGGAATCCAGACTGGTGCTCCGCGTCCCGTAGCGCTCGCTGAGGATCGGCACGAGCGTGCTGACGGGGAAGTCCCAGTAGCCGACGATCGCGTCGATGTGACCGTCGAACGCGTCGAGTATTCCCTCCGCCTTCTCAAGGAGCGCTGGGACGGACACCTCGCCACTCTGCAGCTCGTCGACTGTCAGGAGGGGGTGGAAGACGTAGTCCTGCGCGTCGGGGACCGCGCGCAGCGTCGGCAGGTTGGCCTCGTCGAGGCCGAGTACGAAGATATTGAGCGGCATGGCGCCCTTTCTGTGTTCGGGGTGCCAGCGGCTGTTCCGCTGAGTGGCTGAGAAGGCCGCGTACCCAGGTCGCAGTGGCGCAATCGCGCCCCTTCCCCACGTCGGGCCTCGGATCACGTCTTCGGTGGCTCCCGGCGGCCCGCACGTGTGCGCCCCGGTTCGCAGGGCACCTGGGAGATCGACAGTCGCGGGAGCGAGCCCCGAGCAGCCGAGGAATCCATGAGGCCAGAGAGACACCCGGTCGGTTCGATTCGTCACTGTGCGTCACCACCCGAGTGGTGGCAGGTGCGGGAACAGCGGAGTGTGGTGAGAGGGCCGGTCCAGGAGGGGCATCGTCCGACCGGCCCCGCAATCACCGGAGGTGCGTGATGGTCGTCGATACAGCCGCTGGTGCGGCCCCGGGACGCCTGATGACCCTTCCCGGGGTCTATGCGCCGCAGGACGACACGGGTCTGCTCGCTCGCGCCCTGGGCCGCGAGGCCATCGGCCCCGGCACGGAGCTACTGGACCTGGGCACCGGCAGCGGCGCGCTCGCCGTTCACGCGGCGCGGCTCGGCGCCCAGGTGACGGCGGTGGACATAGCCCGGCGTGCCGTCCTGACCGCCCGTCTCAACGCGCTGGCGGCACGGCAGCGCATCACCGTCCTGCGGGGCGACCTCACGTCCGCCGTCCCTGGGCGGTCCTACGACTTCGTGGCGAGCAATCCTCCGTACGTGCCCTCCCCTTCCGGCCGGCTGCCGCGGCGCGGCGCGGCGCGTTCCTGGGACGCTGGACGGGACGGCCGCGCGTTGGTGGACCGCATCTGCGACGCGGCGCCCGCGGTGCTGCGCCCCGGAGGTGTGCTGCTCATGGTCCATTCGGCGCTGTGTGACACCGACGCCACGCTGTCCCGGCTCTCCAAGGCCGGTTTGGAGGCCTCGGTGTCCGACCGCGCGCTCATTCCGTTCGGGCCCGTCCTGCGCTCACGCCAGGCCTTCCTGCGCGGGCAGGGGCTGCTTGGCGACGAGGACATGGAAGAACTGGTGGTCATCCGTGCCGAACGCACCTGAATCCGCGCCGGCCGGGACGGACCGGCTGCCGCGTGACCCGCGGCCGCGTCGCGTGACGATCGACCCCGAGGGACCCCTGCTCGTCGAGGGGCCCGTCGAGGTCGTCGCCGAGGACGGCAGCGTCATCGCTTCCCGGCGCTTCACCACCGCGATCTGCACCTGCCGCCGCAGCCGCGCCTACCCGTGGTGCGACACGAGCCACCGCCGCCGCGTGAAGCCTGAGGACACCGAGCGCGCCGAGAACGCCGAGAACGCCGGAAAAACCGACGGCACCGACGAGCACACCAAGGGGGAGGAAGCACCCGATGCCCGCTGAGAACCAGACGCTCTCGGACGCTCTCCGCGAGTCACGCCACACGAGCCCGGTTCTGCCGGAGCCTCGCGGCGTGCTGTCCGAGCTCGTCGTCAACACCCTGCGTGAGGGCGGGAGTTCGGGGCCGCTGTCCCTCGACACGCACGACGCCGACCCGTACGGGGACGACCTCCAGCTCGCTCTCTACACGCTCTACGAGCTGCACTACCAGGGCTTCGACGGGGTCCGCGAGGACCTCGAATGGGACCCTGAGCTACTGGGCCTTCGCCGCGCGCTCGAAGGACGCTTCCTCGGCGCGCTGCGCGCCAACTGCCGCTCCACCGACAGCGCCGAACGCGCCTTGGCCGATCTGCTGCTGGAGCCGATCGGCCACGTCCCGACCAGCGTCAGCCACCATCTGCAGCGTGACGGCGAGCTTTGGCAGATCAGGGAGTACGCGGCGCTGCGCTCCCTGTACCACCTCAAGGAGGCCGACCCGCACGCCTGGGTGATTCCCCGGCTGCACGGCCGGGCCAAGGCGGGCATGGTGGCCGTCGAGTTCGACGAGTTCGGGGCGGGCCGGGCCGAGGACATCCACGCCCGGCTCTACGCCGACCTCATGCGGGACCTCTCCCTGGAGACCGCGTACGGCCACTACCTCGACGCGGCCCCGGCGGAGGCGCTCGCGACGGTCAATCTGATGTCCCTGCTCGGCCTGCACCGGGCGCTGCGCGGAGCCCTTGTCGGACATTTCGGCGCCGTCGAGGTGACGTCGTCCCCGGGTTCGCGACGGCTGGCCAAGGCCATGCGCAAGTGCGGTGCCGGTAAGGCGGCCGAGCGGTTCTACGACGAACACGTGGAGGCCGACGCCGTCCACGAACAGGTGGTGCGCCGCGAAGTGATCGGCGGCCTGCTCGCGAGCGAACCCGGCCTGGAGTCCGACGTGGTCTTCGGCATCGAGGCCACGGACTTCCTGGAGGAGCGCCTGGGCGCACGCCTCTTGGCGGCCTGGCACAACGAACGAAGCGCACTGCGCACACCGCTGCCGACTGCGGGCTGAGGCCCCAGGGCGCCCCGGGTCTCAGCCGTCTCCCCCGTCCGACCGCGACGTCGCCAACGCCCTGCGTTCCAGGCCGACGCCCCGCCCAGGCTGGCGGCCCCCAGCGCCGCCGGCAGCAGGCTCACACCCCCGGGGCCCCACGCCGTCCCCTGGTCAGCCGCGGTCTCGCCGCGGGCCCTGCCAATCCGAGTCAACGCGCCCCATCGTCTGGCGGACCCAAGCACCGCCGCCGCGGCAAGCTGACACCCCTGAGACCTCACGCCGTCCCACGGCCAGCCGTGGCTCCGCCGCGCACCCTGCCGATCTGAACCAACGCCCTAGCGCAGACTGGCGGGCCCAGCCCCTGCCTAACGGCTGACGGGCGGCGGGTGGCACACGAGGCGTCACGCGATCGTGCGGCCGGTCGCGGCGCCACCACGCACCTCGCCAAGCCGACGCCCCGCGCAGGCTCGCGCCTCTGGGGCTTCACGCCGTCCCGTGGTCGGTTGCGGTCTCGGCGCGGGTCCTGGTGATCTGAAACCAACGCTCCAGCACAGGCTGTTGACTGGCGGGCCCAGCCCCCTGCGTAAGCGACTGACGCGCAGCGGGTGGCACCCGAGGCGTCACGCGATCGTGCGGCCGCTCGCGGCGTCACCACGCACCAAGCCGACGCCCCGCGCAGGCTGGTGCATCTGGAGCTTCACACCGTCCCGCGGTCGGTTGCCCTCTCTCCGCGGGTCCTGGTGATCTGGGACAGCGCCTCGTGCAAGGTGGTGGGGCGTAGTGCGCCGCGTACCGTTGAGCCCGCCCAGCCGGGGCCGGCCAGCATGACCGTGGGGCGTCCGCGGGCGCCTCGTACCCCCCAGCGGGTCTCGGCGATGTGGCGGGCCAGTGGGACGCTCGCGGTCGAGCGGGCCTGTGCCCACAGGACCACGACGGCCGGGCCCGTCCTGCGCACGGCGGACGAGACCGCCTCGACCGGCACGGCGGCGCCGAACATGCGCTGCGGGACGCCCAGTTCGCCCAGTGCCGCGCTCAGCGCCTCCAGCGGGAGCGAGTGCTGTTCGCCCGGTACGCAGGCCAGCACCAGCGGGGCGTTCGGCGCGGCGGGAGCCGTCGGCGCCATGGAGCAGCGGTGCAGGGTGCGCGAGACGTGCCACGACAGCAGGTGCTCCACCTCCACGTAGCGGTCGCCGGCCTCTTCCCACTTGCGGCCCACGGCGTGCAGCGTCGGCACCATCACCTCCTGCCACGCGGTGACCAGGCTGTGGCTCTCCACCGCGTCGTCCAGCAGGTCCTGCATGGTGGGCGCGTCGAGCCGCACGGCGGCGCGCGACAGGCCCCGCTGCCGACGGACGAACGTGTCGGGGGACAGCCGCGCCTGACGTGCCCGCCGTCTCGGCCGCGGTACGGAGGCGGGGCCTGGCGCGGTCCCGGAGGCCACGTCGGGATCGAGCAGCTTCAGCGCCTGGTGAGCGGCCTCGGCAGGTGGCACCCCCGAGGAGGTGAGGCGGCCCATCTCCTCCACCATGGCGACATCACGCTCGGACCAGCGGCGATGGTGACCGGGATCGCGCCGGGCAGGACCCAGGCCGTACCTGCGGTCCCAGGTCCGCAGCGTCGTGGGTGACACCCCCAGCCGCCGTGCCAGAGCGCCGGTGGTGACTCCGGTGCCCGCCGATTCGCTGCCCTGACCGCGGCGTTTCCCCTCGCTCATCCGGCCACGATACGACGCACAACCGATGCGAGTTGCCGTGCCGGAGCAGCTGTTCCCAGGATGACCGGATCGCGGCCACAGCGACGGCGCGACTGCCCGATTCCGTTCGTTCGTACGGCGATTGCGATCGCCGGAAGGAGCTGACGACACGCCGATGAGCAAACTGGTGCCACAGCCGGTGCGAGCCCCCGTCAGGGAGCGGACCACAGACCTGGCCCGAGGCCTCGCCGGTGGAGACGAGGCGAGTCTCACGGCGGTGTACCGCCGGTGGGGGCCGCTGGTGCACGCCCTCGCCCAGCGCGCACTCGGCGACAGCCGGGAGGCGGAGGACATCACGCAGCAGGTGTTCTTCGCGGCATGGCGCGGCCGGGACGGCTACCGCCCCGAACTCGGCACTCTGGGCGCCTGGTTGACGGGAATCGCCCGGCACAGGATCGCGGACGCGCTCAGCGCACGCACCCGGCGGGCGGCGCTCGTCGAGGGCGCGGTGGCGCAGTTCGCCACGATGGATCACGGCGTCCACGAGGGCATGGACTCGACGGTCGACCGGGCGCTGCTGACACAGGAGTTGGCAAGGCTCCCGGGCCCCCAGCGGACGGTGTTGCGCCTGTCGTTCTACGAGGACCTGACCCATCCGCAGATCGCGGATCACACCGGGTGGCCGCTCGGCACGGTGAAGAGCCACGCCCGGCGCGGCATCCACAGTCTGCGCCTGCGCCTGGAGGACGTGCAGGAGGACTGCTGAAAAATCTTGGTACCTGGTGCATCCGAGTGCCCGGTCGCGACGGAAGCAGTAGGTAGCTCGCCGTGACCGTCATTGTGCCTGAGGTCGGCAGGACCGCCCGGACCCTGCTCCCTGTTCGGCCTCAGCGGAGTCGGTGCCGCTGAGGCTGTCGCCGTCACCCCCGAGACGGCGGCCGAGCGGACTGTGGGTGGCGCATGTGTCGGTGGCGCCACCCACAGTCGTCGCCTCGCGGCACTCGGCTCGCGGGACTCGGCTCGCGGGACTCGGCTCACGGCTTTCGGCTCGCGGGACCCGGCTCACGGATCAGGCGGCGTACCCCTTCGGCGGGATGAGGGTGGCGAGCTGATCGAAGGAGAGCCAGTAGATCTGGTTGCCGCCGAAGGAGGCGGGGTCGGCGATGAGGACGCTGCGGTTCGCGTCGTCGTAGCCGATGACCGTGAAGTAGTGGTAGATCGTCTGGTCCGAGGGGTAGCCGGGCGGCTGGTTGCCGGGCGGGGCCACGATGTTGGTCACCAGCGGGTAGTTGTTGTCGATGTCCAGGACGATGTCGTTCCACAGCAGGTCCTTCTGGGCCTGGGTGGGCGGGTCGTTCGGCATCTCCTTGGTCTCGTACCAGCCGGTGCCGAGGTTGGCGTTGAGCACGCCGGTCACCTGACTGATGTGATCGGTGCCCGCCTCGGTGGTGCCGAGCTGCGCGGCCAGAGCGCCCTGGCTCGGCGGGGCGATCCGTGCGGACAGGGCGATGCGGGTGGCGGCGGGTCCGCACCAGTAGCCGGTCTCCTGGACCTGGTAGTCGACCGGCAGGGTGTGTGCGCTCCTGGTCCGCGCACCGCCGATGCTCAGCCGGGTGCCGGGTTCGTTCTGTCCGCTGACGACCGCGGTCCCGGCCTTGGAGCCTTCGGCGAGGACGGAGACGCTGTGCGGGTGTGCGGGTTCTGCCTGGGCGACGGCCGGGGTGACGAGTGCGCCGACGGCGGCGACGGCGATCGCTGTGGAGACAAGTCTCTTGCGCATACGGACTCCTGACGTGAGGGGTTGTGCGGGAGCAATGGGGGCGCTGGCGTGCGGGTCACGGGATCGGCGGGACCGTGGGCCCTTCCTGGGCGAGCAGATCGCGGGCGAACTGCTCCCACTGCGCGTACCGGTCGGGGTAGGCGGAGACCTGGACCGCCTGGCAGACGTCACCCGGGGGCATCGTCTGCCAGCCGTCGATCTGGATCAGGCCCGGGTTGCTGCCGAAGGGAGCCACTCCGAAGAAGGACTTGGACGAGGTGGCGACATCGGTGATCTGCTCCGGGGTGCCCCAGCCGGTGCTCGGACGCTGTTGGAAGATCCCCAGGGAATCGTGGTCCACCGGCGTCAGGTAGTTGACGAACTTCGATTCCTGCATGGCGGTCATCAGGGCGATGACCAGGCCCTGTTCGGGGATCTGCGCACCCTTGCCGACACCGATGACGGTGCGTGCGTTGGCGAGTTCCTCGGGCCCGAGGTCGGCCGCCGTCCGGAACGTGCGGCGCAGTTCGGCGTCGGGCGCCTGCCGCAGGGCTCTGGCGGTCGCGCCGTCGACCGAGCCGGTGCGGGGCAGGCCGTGGCGCTCCTGGAACCACTTCAGGCCGTGCCCGGAGGAGGCCGCGGGCGCCTCGTGCTCCGTGGGCGCCGCGGCGGCCTGGGCTATGCCGGGTACGGCGCAGAGGGTGCCGGCCAGGGCGAGCGAGGCGGCCACGGCCGCCCGGCGGGTGAGAGGGAGGGTGGAGGTGAGGGTACGAGTAGTGCGCAACGCCACTCCTTCATCGGATCGTCGAGGCGTCCCGGCGTGCCGTGCGCGGAAGTTCACACGTGGACGCGCGTTGAACGGCGCGCAGGGCGGGGTGTCGGAACGCAGGACGGTGGGGGGATGCGTGGGCAACTGCTCGGTCAGCTTCCTTGCATGCCCATGCCAGACGCAATCGATGAAAGCCCAGACTTACGACCCGCAGCTGCGCAGCAGCGCGCGCCCCTCCGCGGTGGCGACATGAAGCGACCGCCCCTCCCTGCGGACGGTGGTCAGCAGGCCGGCCGCGCGCAGCACCTTGACGTGCTGGCTTATCGCCGGGTGGGTGACCGCCAGCAGACGGGCCAGCTCGACCGTGGAGGAGCCGGTGCGCGCCGCCTTGAGGACAGCGGCCCGCGTATGTCCGACGAGCGGCCCGAGGGCGCCGTCGTCCGGACGGTCGGCGACGCATGCGGGGTGGGCCCAGTCCATCGCGTGGTCGATGGGATACACCAGGACGGGCGGCAGGTCACCGTCGGCGAGCGTGACGGGCGTGGGCCAGCAGAAGAACGAGGGCTGCAAGGTGATTCCCCGGCCGTCGAGGCGCAGCTCCTGATCCACCGGATAGTCGGCCTCCAACACCGGCGGGCGCCACCGCAGTTGCGGCCCGAGGCCCGCGAGCAGACCGTCGGTCCCGCCGTCGAGGAGGCTGTGCAGGCGGATGATGCGGTCGGCGTCGATCTGGGCGTGGATGCGGGGCCAGAACGGCGCGAGCGCCTCCAGGTGGTACGTGTGCAGAGCTCGCCCCAACTCCCGTAAGGCGGCCGCGTCTCCTTGCGCGAGCGACTCCGTCCAGCCCGGCAGCCGACGCGAGGCGGCCACCCGGGTCAGATCGGTGCGCAGGCGCGGCCGAGGGGTGCGCACCAGGGTGTCGACCGCCGCCTGGAGCGTCTCGCCCTGCCCATGGGTGGGCGTGAGGAAGTCCGGGGAACAGCCGTGTGGCGGCAGGAGGGGTGACAGGAGGCGGCCGCTGTCCGAGAGGCGCGGCCTCGCCCAGCGGCGCCACTGGCCGAACACCCGCGCCCCGTCACGCCGTTGGAGCGTCTGGACGCTGTTGCTGATCTCCCAGAGGAAGTCCGGCCCCGATGCGACCCGCACCCGCGCCAGGTCCTCGGCCGTGAAGTGCACCCGCAGCATGGCCCTCTCCCCCTGTGCCCCGTGCCCGGTTCCGTGGCCGCCGCGTCACCGCGCGGCAGGGCTCAAGGCCAACGCCGTGGGGTGGTTGCTGTCAAGGGAGTCGAGTGGTGCCCGAACCCTCAAGTCTTGCTCTGAAGGGGCGCGGAAGAGGGGTGCGCGCTCCCGGTGTCGGGCACCACAGGCGAAAGACGGGGTGTCCGAAGGGGGCGGGGGCATGCGGGTGTATTTCAGGCGGGCCACGACGGCGGCGGCAGCACGACGGGCCCTTGGTGCGTACGACATCGCCTATCTGGCGGGTGGGCCGCGACGCGTGGTGGAGTGCGCGGTGATCGGGCTGGCCGAGCGCGGGCTGCTCAGGCTGCGGGCGTCGCGGGTGTGCGCCGTGGGCGATGAGACACCCGAGCACCCGGTCGAGCGTGCCCTGCTGGCGGCGTGCCCCAGCAGCCGGGGCTCTGCCTCGGTGTGCGCGGAGGTACGCGAATCCCCTGAGGTGGAGGAGATCGGCGACCGGCTCGCGGAATGGGGCCTGGTGACCAGGTCCCGGCACCAGCTGACCCGCGTCGGCAGACAGCGGCTTCAGGCGGCCGAGGAGGAGGGAATCCTCCCCGGCCACGTGTTCGCCGGGCCCGACGTGCTTCCGAAGGGCACGGTCCGGCGCGCCGTCACGGAGGCGCAGTTCGTTCCGTCCGGTCTCGGCCGGGCCATGATCCGCTTTGGCAACGCCCTGGAACGCGAATCGGGCTCCGATCACGCGGGCTCCAGTTGCGGGGGCGGCGGAGGCGGAGGCGACTGACGGGGCGAGCAACGGACGGAGCGGGCCCGCGCGCGAGGGTGACGCCTTGTCAGCCCCCACTCACGGGCCCGCACTTGATGCGCTCCGCGCCTAGCGCAGGGTGCTTCCGAAGAGTGCCGCGGCGTCCGGGGCCCCGACGTCCTTGGGGCCGAACGCGACGGAGTGGGTGGCGGTCAGGCCGGTCGAGGTGCCGCGCAGCGACCAGATCGCGCCCGCTTGGGCGTTCTCCCGTACGGAGGACACCGCGAGGTCGCGGTGCCCGTCTCCCGTGACGTCCAGCAGCGCCGATGCCGCACCGAACTGGTCGTTCGCCTCGGCCACTCCGGGGATGCCCGCGGTGTCCTGGTGGAAGGCCTGGGCACCGGTGCCGGTCACGCCGTTCGCACTTCCGTGCACCAGCACGACGGCGCCCGCGTCGCCGACGGTCTTGACATCCTCGCCCACGACACCGATCGCGATGTCAGCGAAGCCGTCGCCCGTCACGTCGCCGACGGAGACGGAGCTGCCGAAGCGGTCGCCCGTCTCCTCGGCTCCGGGGATACCGGGCAGGTCCTGGTCGATCTTCTGGACCTCGGGCTTCAGACCGTCCGCCGAACCGTAGGCGACCATGACCTGGGCCTCGGTTTCGCCGTAGTCGCTCTCGCCGACGACCAGGTCGTCGTAGCGGTCGCCGTTGATGTCGCCGATGCCGAGCTGCCCCCTGGCCCCCGCCGCCTCACCGCGCTTGAAGCCGGTGGGGCTGCCGTACAGGATGCTGTTGGTCCAGGTGCCGTCGCCGGTGTAGTCGTTGACGGCGATGTCGGAGCGGCCGTCGCCGTTGATGTCGCCGACGGCCTCCGGAATCACCGGGCCTTGGACGGAGAGCGGTCCGTCGACGCAGATCTCGGGCTTCTCGCGGCAGCCCGGGTAGGGACGCTCCTCGCTCTCGTAGCTCCACCACTCCGACTTGTCCATGAAGTCGAGGGTGGCGGCCGGGGCGCCGGTGCGCGCGATGGGGCCCTTCCACAGACGCGCCTTCTGCTCCACCGGGTCGTCGCCGTGATACCCCACCAGGTCGAACAGCGCCAGGTCGGTGGTGCCGTCCCCGTCGAAGTCCCCGGCCTGCGGGGCGAATCCGAAGGTGTTGACGGCGGTGCCGCCGGTCGGGCCGCTCGCGGAGCCCCACAGGATCACCGAGCCTCCGCCGACGACACCGGTGCCGACGACCAGGTCCGCGTACCCGTCCTGGTCCAGGTCGGCCTTGGTGAAGTGCCTGCCGAACTCCTGCTTGGCGGTGGCCGCGCCGGGCACGCCGCTCGTGGAGCGGCTGATGATCTTCTTGTTGGCGGGGTCGAGTCCGTCCTTGGAGCCATACGTCACGACGACGTACCCGGCCTTGGCCTTGCCGGAGACGGTGGCGCCCGGGGCGCCGACGACGAGGTCGGCGTAGCCGTCGCCGTTGAGGTCGTCCGTCACCTTCGCGGCGGCGGCGCTCACACGGCCGGCATCGGCGTCCGTCGTGGCCGCCCAGGCGCTGCCCTGCCCGATGGCCAGGGCCGAGAGGCCGCTGCCCACGAGGAGGGAAGCGGCCATCAGGGGCAGGGCGCGGCGGGCGTTGCGGCCGACGGCGTGCTGTTTGGCTCGCGACATACAGGTTCCCTTGGTTCAGAGTGCGGTGGGGTGGCCGCCCGGCGGATTTCACCGCCGGTTCATGCCGACCGAACACTTGACCCCTCACGTCCACCAAAGGTTGTACGACGCCCCACGGCGCCCAGGGTTACTGAGGCACGTTCAGGACGAAGTCGAAGTCCGCCTCCTTCGCGTTTCCGACGGTGCGTACGTTCATGAGCAGCCGTGCGTCGAAGATGGGGTCGGTGTTGTTGCGCGGTTCGCCGGGGAAGTACAGCTGGGTCGTGAGGACCGGGCGCCCCGGGGCCTGCACCTTGACGTGCAGGTGCCGGGTGCGGCCCGGGTAGAGTCCGGGCACGACCGTGGTGAGCCTGAACGCGCCGCTCGCATCGGTGAATTGGTGGCCCCGGAAGCGGAACCCCGTGTTGTCGTACGTCCCGTAGGTGTCGGCCTGCCAGAAGTCCAGCAGGACCCTCGGTATGGGCCGGCAGGCGCTCCCGAAGACGTAACCGGTGACGGTGAGGCGCACACCCGGGGTGCCGGGCTGGAGGAGCGAGGTGCGCCGGGGCGAGTTGGGTTTGAAGTACGGCCCCTCCATCTGCGGGGGCGTCGGGTCGTCACCGTCGTCGCAGGCAGGGGTCGCCTCCGGCGCCACCCCGCGTTCGCCCGCGGTCCTGGCCAGGGCGGGGACCCCCATCAGGGCCACCGGCAGGGCCATGCCCACCGCGGCGGCCGCTCTCAGGACGGTCTTGCGACTCGGACCGTCGCCGCGCTGTTCCTCGGCCGGGCCGGCTCCGTCGTCGTCACGTATGCCGTCCCCTGTCGTGCCGATCTCGTGCTCCATCGCTCCTCCTGAAGGGGTGGGGTGAGTTCCGGATCGGCTCCGAAGTTATGCGGGCGGCAGGGCCCGGGCGATGGACTCAAGTCGGTGGTCGTGGTGAATATCGCCCTCGCCGCGCCGGAAGTCCCCGGGGCTCGCGCCGGTCTCGCGGCGGAAGAAGCGACAGAAGTAGGCGGGGTCGCCGAAGCCGACCCGGGCCGCGACCTGACGGACCGACAACTCCGTACGCAGCAGCAGGCGTTTGGCCTCGTGCACCCGTGCCTGCCGGATCAGTTCGCCGGGCGTGCGGCCGGTGGACGCCTTGACCGCCTCGCTGAGGTAGCCCTCGGAGACACCCAGATGCCGTGCGCATGCGCGCACCGACCGCAGGGGGCCCTCCGGGCTGCCGAGCAAGGTCACGAACCGCGCTGCCACGGAGCCGGGCCGGGTGCGCGGAGCGGCCGGGAGCCCGGCGGACCGGCGTGCGGGCAGCCGCGCCGCCCGCACCACCAGGACGTGCAGCAGGGCCCGCAGCACGCCCTGGAATCCGTCGGCGCCCGCACGGTACTCACCGTCGAGGTCGGCGACGAGGCGCGCGGTCCGGTCGGCTTCCTCGTCGGGGAGTTCGACCCAGGAGCGCTGTCCAAGGCCGCGCAGCGTGTGGCGGTCGGCGGGATGGTCCAGGAGGAAGTCGTCGGTGAAGAGGATGACGCTCCCCTCCAGGCCGGTGACGTTCTCCCAGTGGTGGACCTGGCCGGGGGCGATGAAGCACAGGTTCGGCGGCCGCAGGGCGAAACGGGTCAGGTCGACGACATGTCCGCCGGTGCCGCCCGTGACGTGGACGATCTCGTGGAAGGTGTGCCGGTGCGGGAACGACGCCCGCGACATCGGTCCGATGGTGTCGAACGTGCCGATGGCGAACGGCAGCGCATTGGGCATGGGCACTTCCAGGCGGTGCGTCGGCATGCCCTCCTCGCCGGGTAACCCGCTGTTCCCCTCGCCGGGCAAGACCGTTGTGCCGCGCATGCGTACGCTCCTCACCTGACCGGAGACTGGTCCAGACCAGCCGACTCCCCCACCATGGCACGCCCGGCCGCCGCCGGGCAGGGGCGGCGCCCCCGGCCCGCCACTGAGCCGGGAGCGGCTCACGGCGTGACAATGGTCTTGCGGAACACGCCCGCCGCAGCGGAGAGGCAACTTACAGATGCCCTACATCACAGTCACCGCGCTGAGCCATCCCGGGCTCGTACGCGACCACAACGAGGACAGCCTGGCCGTCGGCCCCTGGACGCTGTGCGGGACGATGACCGAGAACCCGCAGACCCTGGGGTTCCCGCTCGGCAATCCCCTCGTCGTCGCGGTCGCCGACGGCATCGGCGGTCAGCCGGGCGGCGAGGTGGCCAGCGGCCTCGTCGTACGACGGCTTGCGGCGCTCGGGTCCTTGCTGGACAGCGAAGAGGCTGTGCGTGACGCGCTGAACGCCTGCAATCACGCCGTGTACGAGGCCGCCGAGCGCGACCCGGAGCTGGCGACGATGGGGACGACGGTCGCGGGTGTCGTGCTCCTCGGGCAGGAACTCCTCGTGTTCAACGTCGGCGACAGCCGAGTGCTCGACGTCGGCCGCGTCGGCGTGAACGGCACGCTGCGCCAGGTGAGCGTCGACGACAGCCCGCCGCCCGCGCCCGGCCGGCGCACCACGTCGATCGTCACGCAGGCGCTCGGCGGCGCCCTCCGGTTCAGCGCGATCACACCGCATGTCAGCACGGTGCCGCTCGTCGGGGGTGAACGTTTCCTGGTGTGCTCCGACGGCCTGACCGACCCCGTGCCCGAGGAGACCCTGGCCGAGCTGCTCGCGGCCCACGACGGAGGCCGGGCGGTCTTCGAACTGTGGAAGGCCGCCATCGAGGCCGGCGGCCCCGACAACATCACGCTCGCGCTGATCACGGTCGTCGACGACGACTGACCCACGTCACGTGGTTCGGCTGCGCCCCGTGAGAAGCCCGGTTCCGCTGAGGCGATCACGTAGGCTCGGCGGATGGCGAAGTATTTTGACGTGCACCCCGACAACCCCCAGCAGCGCAGCATCAGCACCGTGGCCGACAGCATCCGCTCCGGTGCGCTGATCGCTTATCCGACGGACTCCTGCTTCGCGCTCGGATGCCAGCTGGGCAACCGCGACGGTCTCGACCGGATCCGCAAGATCCGGAACCTCGACGATCGCCACCACTTCACCCTGGTGTGCCAGAACTTCGCGCAGCTGGGTCAGTTCGTGCACGTCGACAACGACGTGTTCCGCGCGATCAAGGCAGCCACGCCGGGCAGCTACACCTTCATCCTGCCCGCGACGAAGGAAGTGCCGCGCCAGCTCCTGCACCCGAAGAAGAAGACGGTCGGCGTCCGGATCCCCGACCATGTCGTCACGCAGGCCCTGCTCACCGAGCTCGGTGAGCCGCTGCTCTCCAGCACGCTGCTCCTGCCCGACGAGGAGGAGCCGCTGACCCAGGGCTGGGAGATCAAGGAACGCCTCGACCACGTGGTGGACGCGGTGGTCGACTCCGGCGACTGCGGCACGAGCCCGACCACGGTCATCGACTTCTCCGGCGGCGAGGCGGAGATCGTGCGCCGAGGCGCGGGCGACACCTCGCGCTTCGAGTAGCCGAGCGGCCCGGTCCGCTCAAGCAGCTCGGTCCGCTCGTTCAGCCGGTGAGGCCGGTGACCCGCATCGTGATGTTCAGGCGGCCCGAGGCCAGGCCGGTGGCGGGGTCCGCGGTGCCTTCGTGCACCTTGGGCACGCCGTGGAAGATGTGTCGCGAGGGGCCGCCGAAGACGAACAGGTCGCCCGAGGCCAGTTCGATGTCCGTGTAGGGCTTGGTACGGGTCTCCGTGTTCCCCACGCGGAACACGCAGGTGTCGCCGATGGACAAGGACACCACCGGGGCCGACGACCGCTCGTCCTTGTCCTGGTGCATGCCCGTCCTGGCCTGCCCGTCATAGAAGTTGATCAGCGCGGTGTCCGGCGTGTAGTCAGTCGCGGCCGACGCGTCTTCGTAAGCCGTCGTGAGCGCCCGGCGGCCGAGCGCGACCATCCAGTCCGGGAAGGCGGCGACCCGCCGGCCGTTCACGTCACCGGCGGTCCGCGTGTACCGGTACGGCTGCCAGTGCCAGCCGACGCACACCGTCCGCACGGACATGACGCCGCCGCGCGGCAGCTGGGTGTGGCGGATCGGCACGGGTCCGGTGGCCCACTCACGGCACGCCGTGACGAGTTGGCACTGCTCGTCCAGGGTGAGCCACTCCGGCACGTGTACGGCGCCAGGGGCGATCTCCCGCATGGGCCTGGGGATCAGGGCGCTCACGAGTTCACTTCCGCGGACAGGTGGGTGGTGACCCAGCGGTGGCGTACGTCCCAGGTGTCGCCGTCGGGGGTGGCGCCGCGCAGGCCGTGCAGTACGTCGTCCCCGGCCAGCGCGGGGACGCGGGAGTCCCGCAGGGAGGCGAAGGCGTAGGTGCGGGCCGGGTCCCAGTCGGTGGAGTGGCGCAGGCGCCGGGCCAGCTGGGCGAACCCGAGGGGCGCGGCGGCCATCACCCAGGCGTCCGGGAGCTCCGCGGTCAGCCGGTGCGCGGGGCGCAGCCAGGACGCGGCGGTCTCCGGCCAGCTCACCGTGGCGAGTACGGTGCCGCCGTGGGCGGTCCACGCGGCGGCGAGGGCTTCGGCGGCGGCTCGGGATGCCGGGTCGCGGCTGTGGCCCACCGTGACGGTCTCGATCCGCGCTTTCGGCAGGGTCAACAGGCCGACGAGGGCGGCGAGTTCGGCTTCGGTGTGCGCGGCGGGCGCGGGGAGGTCCGCGTGGGCGGCCAGCTCGGTGCCGCTGACGAGGGGCGAGCGGGAGGCTTCCCGCTCCTTGAGGATGCTCATGATGTGCCGGTGCTTTCTGGGTCTGCTTTCCAGCGAGCGTACTGAGCGGGCAGGCAGACCGCACAGGGGCGGTATCCGGCCTTGATCGCCGCGGCCTCGTCGGGGAAGAACACCCGGTGGGTGACGTACGGGCCGCGGGCGACGGCCCGCAGCTCTCTCCCCGGCGGGGAGGGATTCGACAGGTTCACGCAGCGTCGTGGAAGACCAGGCCGAGCGTGTGCCTGCGCCCGGAGCGGACGGTGCTCACGCCGTGCCGCATCGGCCCGGTCGACCAGCCGCGCTTGGAGGCCACGGGGCGGTCGCGGGTCGTGAAGACGAGCCCGTGGCCCTGCGGCAGGGTCGTGGCCGAGCCGCGTGACTGGGCGCGGGGGCGCTGCTCGGTCATGATGAACTCGCCGCCGGTGTAATCGGATCCCGGGGCGTCGAGCCCGATGACGACCTGGAGCGGGAAGAGCATGTCGCCGAAGACGTCGCGGTGCAGGGCGTTCCAGTCGCCGGGCCCGTAACGGAGCAGGATCTGGGAGGACTTGGCCTGTCCGGCCGCGTGGCACATCTCCAACCACTCCCCCAGGCTGTCGGGCCAGGGGGCGGGCTTGCCGAGTCTGGCGGCCCAGTCGCGGGCGACGGGAAGCAGCCGAGGATAGAACGCCTCACGCAACTCCCGTACGACATCAGGCAGTTCGTGGTTGAAATACCGATACTGGCCCGAACCGAAGCGGTAACGGGCCATGTCGATGGTGCTGCGGAAACGGTCGGTCTCGTCGTACAGGGCGGCGATGTCACGGCAGGCTGCCGGGTCCAGGAGCTGACCGGTGAGGGCATGACCGTACTCGTCGAGCTCGGCGGCCAGCGCGCCCCAGACCTCCGCCGCGACGCGTTCGCCGACGCGGGTGGCTGCGGCCGGTTGAATGGTGTCGATCATGGTGAGAGCCCTTTGCGTTGGTACAGGTGGTGCGGGTCGTCCGAGTCGTGCGGGTCAGAGGAGGGCGGGTTGCAGGGCGCCCTCGTGGGTGAGGAGCTGGACCTTGCGCTCCGCGCCGCCCGCGTAGCCGCGCTTTCCACCTCCAACAGTGGGGTGCAAAGGAAGCGAGTGCTGGCGGGAATCGGACGTCGCACTGATGTCGCAGCGGGCGTTGCTAGAGGGTGATCCTCACTCCGCAGGGTGACCGCTGTGCCCGAGCAGGCCCAGCGCCGTCAGCACAGTGACGCTGAGTGTCATCCAGGCGATGAAGGCGCCGCCTCCATACAGCACCGCGCCGGCCGGGGGCACCCCGGCCTCGCGCGAGAGCAGTCCCGCCACCACTGCCACCAGTAGCGATGACACGAGGGACAAGAGCGTCAGAAGTACCTGCGCGGGAAATGTGAGCCTCACCAGTCGATCCCTTCACGAGGGTGGTCGACCAGTCGGCGGGCAGCCTCAGCTCGACCACCGATTGCGATGGCCTGCTGAGGCTCTGCGACGATTAGAGACTCATGGTGCTCATGATCAGCCGAGATGGAAGCACTGTCCCCCATCGGACACGTCGCCAGTGCTTGTGGCTCTCGGATGAGCAACACGAAGCCTAGCGACAGGTGTTGGGGATCGCTAGGGCCCTACAGGGTGGTCACGACCTAGTCGCCGTCGTTGATCCCGGGCTCGATGATTTCGTCCAGGACCTTTCGGACTGCCTCGTACGCGACGGCGGAGGTTCTTGCCCTCGAGGCTTCGGTCGCGTTTTCTGCTTCCGCTCTGTCGGACTGTGTCTTCCAGTGCTGCTCCTCCTGCTGGGCCCAGGCTCGGGCCCGCTGGATGCGGCGCAGCAGTTCGTCGGAGTCCACGGCATCAGTCATGCGGGGAATGTACCCACGGATCCCGGGCGCCAGCCGGATGACTCGAAGGTTCCGGGATCTTCGCCGACGGTGTGGCCGGGGTCCGCTTCCGATGGCGGGTCATGCTCACCCCGATGAGTACGACCGCCATCCCCGCCGCCACCCGGAAGCTGAATGCCTCGTCCAGCACGATGGCACCCAGTGCCACGGAGACCACCGGCAGCAGGTACCCGACCGTCGCGGCGTTGGTCGCGCCTTCGTCCGCGATGATCCGGTAGGTGAGGTGGAAGGTGATGCCGGTGGCGAAGATGCCTAGGATGGTGACGGCGATCAGGGTCGTGGGGGCGATGTCGATCGCCTCCAGGCCGCCCACCGGCAGAGCCAGCGCCGTCAGGCCCGTCGCCGCCATGAGCTGGGCGGCGGAGAGGGACAGGGTGGGCATGCCCTTGCCGACGAGGTGGTGCCCCATGTATGTGAAGCCGACGGCGTAGCTCGCCGCCGCTCCCACGATCGCGAGGGCGCCCCAACTCGTCAGCCCCGACTGCTGCCATGGGGCGAAGATCAGCGACGTACCCGCGAAACCGAGGAGGAGCCCGGCGAGACGGACGGGGCGCAGCCCGCGTTCCGTGCCGATGCCGAGGCCGATCAGGACGGACCACAGCGGAGTCGTCGCGTTCAGCGCCCCGGCCACCCCGGAGTCGACCGTCTGCTGCCCGACGCTGAAGAGCCCGAAGGGCAGGGCGTTGCAGAAGAAGGCTGCGATGACGATGTGCTTCCACGTGGCGCGCCCCCGTGGGAGGCGGTTGCGCGTGGTGAAGAGCAGGACCGTCAAGGTCGCTGCCCCGAGCGCGCAGCGCAGGAGCGTGACCTGCACGGGAGAGAAGCCTTCCAGGGCCAGTTCGATCCACAGGAAGGTCGATCCCCACAGGAGGGCGAGCACGCCCACCCTTGCCGCTGCCCACGTTCTTGCGGGAACGCCGTTCACTGTTGATCTCCCTGTCCTGGCCGGGCCGTTGTCACTGCACGAAACGATGCCGCCGCCGACCTGAAAGGACAAGCAACAAGTTTTGAAGTATCGTTAAGCTGAGCTACATACGCTGAGCTGCCTACGTGGTGACCGCGGGCCCACAGTCGCCTCAGCGCCGCCTCACGACACTGATGCCGTTCGCCGTCACGATCGCCGTGATCGCCAGCCACTCCACCCAGACCAGGGACTGCCCCAGGACAGCCATGCCCACCAGGGCCGCGAGAACCGGGTTGACGCTCATGAAGATCCCGAAGAAGCGGGCTTCGACCCGGCGCAGGGCGAGCAGGTCGGCGAGGAACGGGACCGCGGAGGAGAGAATTCCGGCGGTTGCCGCGCAGGCCAGGGCGGCGGCCGTCGGCGGGTTATGGGCGAGCACCACGATGCCGACCGGCAGATAGAGGAGTCCGGAGATCCCCGCCGCCGTGGCCGAACCCTCGACACCGGGGAGCCGGGCTCCGACCGTACGGTTGAGCAGGATGTACGAAGCCCAGCAGGCCGCGGCGAGCAGCCCTAGGCCGATGCCGACGTAGTCCGTGCTGGGCTGCGGACGAGCCAGCGCGACCACCGCCGTCCCCGCGATGACCGCGCACCCGAGGTCCACCGCACGGCGCGAGGCGGCCAGCGCGACCGTCAGTGGGCCCAGGAACTCCAGGGTCACCGCGAGACCGAGGCCCACGCGGTCGATCGCGGTGTAAAGAGAGAGGTTCATGGTGGCGAAGACCGCCGCCAGGCAGAGCAGTGGCCACCATTGGCGCCAGGTGAAGGCGCGCACCTTGGGCCTGCCCACCGCCAGGAGGACGACTCCCGCGACCCACTGCCGTATGGCCACGACACCGGCGGGGCCGATGACGCCGAACGCCAACGCACCGGTGGCGGCGCCGACTTGATTGGACAGACCGCTGCCGAACATCATCGCCATGCCGGCGAGGCGGCCTTGTGAGCCGTTCGCCGGATCGGTCGACTTCTCCGGGATGCCCTCGGCGAGGACGGGCACGGCCTGACTCTGAGTCGTTCGCATGCACCGCAGGATGCGCCCCTGGCACACATTCGAAAAATGCATGCGAGCCACCATGCATACGCTCTGGTTATCCATGGCCGACGGTCATCCCTACACTGCGGACATGGATCTGGAACTACGGCATCTGCGCTGCCTGGTCGCCATCGTGGACACCGGCGGCTTCACCGATGCCGCCGCCGAGCTGGGCGTCTCCCAAGCGGCCGTCTCCCGCACCCTCGGCGGTCTTGAAGAGGTGCTCGGGGTGCGGCTGCTGCACCGCACCAGCCGGAGCATCACACCGACGACCGCGGGAGTCCAGGTGCTCGCCAGGGCCAGGCATCTGCTCGCGGAGGCCGACGACCTCATCCGGGAGGCGACCACCGGACACACCCGGCTGCGCATCGGCCACGCCTGGTCGGCGATGGGCCGCCACACGGCGGAGTTCCAGCGCCGCTGGGCCGCCGGACACCCCGACGTCGAGCTGTACCTGATCCGGACGAACTCCGCGACGGGCGGCCTCGCCGAGGGCCTGTGCGACCTGTCCGTCGTGCGCACCACCTTCGACGAGACCCGTTTCGCCAGCGCCGTCGTCGGTCACGAGCGGCGCTTCTGCGCACTGGCGAGCGACGACCCGTGGGCCAAGCGGCGCTCCGTACCGCTGGCCGACATACGGGACCGTACGCTCCTCATCGACCGGCGCACCGGCACCACCACCGCCGAGTTGTGGCCTGAAGAGGCCCGTCCCCCGGTGGAGTACACCCAGGACATCGACGACTGGCTGGCGATCATCGCGTCGGGCCGCTGTGTCGGCCTCACCCCGGAGAGCACCGCCAACCAGTACCGCCGTGACGGCGTCGTGTTCCGCCCGCTGCGCGACACCGAGCCCATCGCCGTCCATCTCATCTGGCGCCGCCACGACCCGCACCCCATGACGCACGCCGCGGTGGCGCTCCTGACCGATCTCTACCGCAGGTGATGCGCCGGGCCGTCGCCGTACCGGCCGCACAGCGTGTGACCGGCTCGTCGCCTCACGCACCCGACCCCAACACCCCATGCTCAAGGTGATGTTGCTGTGGCAGACTGCGGCGACCAAGCGTCTCGCAGCAACGGAGTACGTCATGACCGCAGGTGCGCCCAAGCCGACGATCGACACCAGCAAGCCGCATCCCGCGCGTGTCTACGACTGGTTGCTCGGCGGCAAGGACAACTACCCCGTCGACGAGGCCGTGGGCGAGAAGCTGCCGCCCGAGGCGAAGGACGCCGCGCGGCAGAACCGCGCGTTCATGAATCGTGCGACCGCCTGGCTCGCCGCCGAGGGCGTGGACCAGTTCCTCGACATCGGCACCGGCATCCCCACCGCGCCGAACCTGCACCAGATCGTCCAGAAGGCGGTGCCGTCGGCGCGGGTCGTCTACACCGACAACGACCCCATCGTGCTGGCCCATGCGGAGGCCCTGCTGGTCAGCAGCCCCGAGGGGATGACCGACTACATCCAGGCGGACGTCCGCGAGCCGCTGGAGATCCTCGGGCACGCCCGCGGCCTCCTCGACTTCGACCGTCCGATCGCCCTCTCCCTCATCGCGCTCATGCACTTCCTGCCCGACGACCAGGAGCCGTACGGCATCGTGCGCACGCTGGTGGACGCCCTGCCTTCCGGCAGCCACCTGGTGCTCTCGCACGCCTCATCCGACATCTTCCCGGAGCTGGCCGAGCAGGTCACCGCCGAGTACGCGAAGGGCAGCATCAAGCTCGGCTTCCGCAACCGGGCCGAGGTGGCCCGGTTCTTCGACGGTCTCGACCTCGTCGACCCCGGCCTGGTGACGGCCACGGAGTGGTTCAAGGGTGACGCGCGGCCGGAGGCCGAGGACAGCGGAATCTACGCGGCAGTGGCGCGCGTCCGCTGAGAGAAGGGCCCTGGCCAGGGCCCTAGTTGCCGGCGAACAGGTCGAGCAGGCCCTGCGGGGCGTCCTGGCGGAAGCAGCGTACGAGACTGTCGGCCGACTCGGCGGCGGTCTTCTCGCTGCGCGGGAACAGCGCCTCTTCATAGGAGGCCAGAGCCGCTTCGACGTCTCCGGGGCGTGCCGCGAGGGCCGCCGCGAGTTCGGCTCCGTCGAGCATGGCGAGGTTGGCGCCCTCCCCCGCGAAGGGGGACATGAGGTGCGCCGCGTCGCCGAGCAGCGTGACGCCCGGGACGCGGTCCCAGCGGTGGCCGATCGGCAGGGCGTGGATCCGGCGGGGGATCAGCGCTCCGTCGGCGTCGGCGACGAGTGCCTGCAGGCTCTTGTCCCAGTCGGCGAAGTGTTCGAGCACGGAGGCCTTGGCGAGGCCCGTGTCGTCGGCGGTGAAGTCGATGGTCGAGATCCAGTCCTCGGGGGCCCTGAGCGCGGTGTAGATGTGCAGGCTGCCGTCGGACTCGCGGTGGGCGAGGAAGCCCTTGTCCTCGCCGAGCGCGAAGAGCATGCCGCCGCCCACGACCGCGGCGCTGTCCGGGTGGCGTACGTCGGCGTCGAGGAGGTCCACCTCGACGAACGAGATGCCGGTGTAGGCGGGCACGGCGTCGGAGACCAGCGGGCGGATCCGGGACCAGGCGCCGTCCGCACCGATCAGCAGATCGGTGGTGAAGGCGGAGCCGTCGGCGAGGGTCACCTCATGGCGGCCGCCACCGAGCGGACGCGCCCCGGTGATCTTCGCGCCCCAGTGCACGGCACTGTCGGGCAGCGAACCGAGCAGCAGGTCACGCAGCTGGCCGCGATCGACCTCGGGTCGGCCGCCGTGGCCGTCGTCCGCCTCCTCCATGCGGACCACGGCGTCCTTGTCGAGGACGCGCATGGCCTCGCCGCCCGGGTGGATGAGCGCGCGGAACTCCTCGTACAGACCGGCGGCGTGCAGGGCGGCCTGCCCGGACTCCTCGTGGATGTCGAGCATGCCGCCCTGGCCGCGGGCGGCAGGTGAGGCCTCCAGGTCGTACAGGGCGGCCTCGATGCCGTTGACGTGCAGGACGCGCGCGAGAGTGAGGCCTCCGAGGCCCGCTCCGACGATGGCTATCGGGTGGTGTGTGGTCATGGTGGTGCTCCTCGTACGTGGCGTGCGGGTGGTGGTCTCGCTGTCAGGCTTCGACCGCGCGAGGGCTCAGCCCCGGGCGCCGTCGACCGGGACGGGCGTGCCGAGGATGCCGTGGATCAGCGTCCGGAAGCCCCAGGAGATCCGGTCCTCCGGCCGGCCCGACACGAGTTCCCCGGCGAGCCGGGCGACGTGCGGGTGCGTCTGGTCCGACGCGTCCCGCAGGGCTCCGGCGAGCGCGTCCCACTCCTCCTGGGCGCCGACGGCCTGATCGGCAGGTGAATGCTCGGCGGCGGTCGCGGTGGCGTACTGCAGCAGCAGGTCGACGCCCCATGCAGCCTGGCCGGGCGGGACCTCGCCCTCGTCGAGCAGGGCGAGCAGGGTCTCTACGAGACGCAGATAGTGCTCGCCCCGGGGCCGCGCCACGAGCGCGGCCTTCGCGAGGCCTCGGTGGCGGAAGAGCACCGCGGTGTAGGAGGTGAGGACCCCCTCCAGGCGCTCCCGCCAGTCACCCCCGGCCCGCGGTGCCTCGACCCCTGCGAGGAGTTCGTCCAGGATCGCCGCGTGCAGCTCGGCGGTGTTGCGGACGTAGACGTACAGGGAGGCGGGCCCGGTGTCGAGCTCCTGGGCGAGGCGGCGCATGGTCACCTTGCCCAGGCCCTCGACGCGCATGATCTCCACCGCGGTGGCCACGATCCCGGCCCGGGTGAGGGCGGGCTTCGCGGGGCGCTCGCGGCGGCTGCGCGGGGCGTCGGAATGAGCTGTCATACGACCAGTGTAACGAACATGTTCGTTACGAGCGCGTTCGGAGCGAACATGTTCGCCCACCGCAGGTCGCAGCCCCGGCAACGGCCCGGGTGACAGCCCGCCGACAGTGCCGACAGCTCCACTCCCAGGCACTTGGTTGGCGATCAGCAGAGGCGGGCATGACCGTGGGACAGCACCGGCCGCGCATGACAGGGCGTGGCCCCGGCAGGCGGAAGTCGCCGCGAGTACGCCGGTTGTCCCAGGGGAGGGAAGTGAGTTGCCATGCGTGCGCACCAGCGCGCCCATCGGCACGTCGCCCGCGTTGAGTACGCATTGCCGCAGGAAGCCGCATCGGCCGGGCGGGCGCGGAGGCTGACCTCCGCGTTCCTCACCAGGCCGCGACGGCAACTGACGAATGTGGACGCCGAACGGGTGGACGATGCCACGCTGATCGTGTCCGAACTCGTCGCCAACGCCACCCAGCACGGCCGCAGTCCCTGCCGTCTGCGCCTCGAGGTGTCCGACGACCATGTGACGGTCGAGGTGCACGACTCGAGCCCCGACGGCCCACGCGTGCTCGCGCCGAGCACCGAACGGGACAGCGGGCGCGGCCTCGCGATGGTGCGTCACCTCGCCGCGCGGCTTGAGGTCGTCGGCAGCGGCAGGCGCGGCAAGGCCGTCCGGGCGATCCTCGCCTGACGACGGACACGGACACGGCCGCCAGCCGCATAGGCATCCACATCCGCATCCGCATCCGCATCCGCAACGTCCTCGCAACGTCGCCCGGAGTTGACTGGGCGCCAGTGACAGCGACGGTGACGTTGACGGCGACCAAGGAGCGGCAGCCCATGACCGATACTCCACGCGTGGAGCTGACCCCTGCCGCCGCCGATCTGGTGCGGCGGCTGCGGGACCTGCACGGCCCGCTGATGTTCCATCAGTCCGGCGGATGCTGCGACGGCAGTGCGCCCATGTGCTATCCGGAGGGCGAGTTCCGTACCGGCGGCTCCGATGTGCGCCTGGCCTCGCTGGCCGTCGATGGCGTGGCGGAACCGGTCGGCTTCTGGATGTCGAGGAGTCAGTACGACGTGTGGAGCCACACCCGGCTGATCGTGGACGTCGTGCCCGGCCGCGGCAGCGGCTTCTCCCTCGAAGCCCCCGAAGGCGTACGTTTCCTCATCCGTTCCCGTTTGGTCGGCACCTAGCCACCGGCCCTGCACCCGTCCGGCGCTGCCCTCTGGTGCACTTTCTGACCGACCCTCAGACTGGTGCGATTGGTCGGCAGGAGACTTCAGGGGGCATGGGTGGCAGCTCGACACCAGCACATCGTGGGACGGTTCAGAACGGCGAGAGCGGCGCTCTCGGCCATGACGGCACTCGGCACGCTGGCCGGTGCGGCTCTGATGGGAGCGGCACCGGCCGGCGGCGTGGAGGCGGACGGGAAGCCGGCCGCCTCACGGATCGCGCCGGGCGTGGAGTACCGGCAGTTCGACATCGCGGCCTCGCACGGCAAGGCTCGCGCGCACCTACTGGACGTCGACCTGAGCAACAAGAGCACGAGCGTCGGCCTGCTCTACCCGGGCGCAGTGGGCGCCCGCTCCGTCGTCTCCGCGCTCGCGGACGGGGCGGGGGCGGTCGGCGGGATCAACGGCGACTTCTTCAACATCTCCGAGACCCAGCATCCGGGCGTCGAGCCCACCGGCGCGCCCGTCGGCCCCGCGGTCGCACGCGGCCGGGCCCTCAAGGCTGCGGTGCCGAACGGGCAGCGCTTCGGACCCGCGATGCCTCCCGGAGTGACCACCGAGGCCGTGCTCGGCGTGGGCTACGACCGGCGGGCCCGCCTGGACAGCCTCCGCCTCGACGGTGAAGTGCGCACCCAGCAGACCCGGCTGCCGCTCGGCGGGCTCAATCAGTACGCCCTCCCCGTGGGTTCCGTCGGCGCGTTCACCAGCGACTGGGGCAGCACCTCGCGGGTGCGCTCCACCTGCGGCACCGACACCAACCGCGGCGCTCCCTGCAGCACGGACACCCATGAGGTGACGTTGCGCGACGGCCGTGTCGTGGCGTCCGCGGCGACACCCGGCAGCGGTCCGGTGGCCGACGGAACCACGGTCCTCGTCGGACGCGAGGCGGGCGCCCAGGAACTGCGCAAGCTCTCCATCGGCCAACGGGTCGGCGTCAAGCACCGGCTGGTGGCGGCCGAGTCACGCAGCCCGTTCCGCTTCGCACTCGGCGGCTACCCCGTCCTGCGCGACGGCGCACCGCTGCCCGGCCTGGACACCGCCACCTCGGCCGTGCGGACGGCCGCCGGGATCTCCGACGACGGCCGGCGCCTCCTGCTCCTGTCCCTGGACGGCTCCCCCGAGTTCCGTACGGGACTGACCATCGCCGAAGTCGCGGACACCTTGCGGGGGTTGGGCGCGCAGGACGGTTTCAGCCTGGACGGCGGCGGTTCCTCCACCCTGGTCTCCTCCGCGACGCTGGTCGCGAAGCTCCCGGGCGCGGACGAAGTGACCGTACGCAACAACCCCAGCGGCGGCGTGGAACGCCCGGTGCCGAACGGCATCGGCGTCTTCTCGGGCTGACCGGCGCCGGGGCCCCGAGGGTTCAGTCGGTGTCCCGTACCGCCACCAGGCCGTTGAACACGCCCACGTACGCCGTGCCGTCCGGGCCCAGGGTCACCGGGGCCCAGTTGTTGTCGTACGCGATGCCCGTGCCGGCGAGGCGCTTCCACTTGGTCTCGCCGGTGCGGAAGTCGACGGCCGTCAGGTACCAGGCGTCCACGCCGAGGCTGTTCGGCTCCTTCGTGTAGAAGTACAGGAGTCCGTTGGCGGTGGACAGTTTGGGCACGTTCGACGGGGCGCGGACGTCGCTCTCCCACACCGTGTCGCAGCCGCTGCCGTCCTCGCGTACGTCGATCCTGCTGACTCCGCCGACGACGCTGCGTCCGAAGGTGAGCGAGGTGATGTTCTCGTAGCCGTAGTTGTTCTCGACGACGAGGCTGTTTCCCCAGGTGATCAGCGAGTTGTCGGTGGTGGACGCGCCGGAGCGGAAGACGGGGACCTTGCAGACGAGACGCTTGTCGTCGGCGATGCCGTCGCCCCTGCGGTAGACGAGGACGTTCATGCGGTCGTCGGCGTTGTCGGTGATCGCCACGTAGTCGTCGTCGCCCTTGCCGAAGAGGTCGGGCGTGGTGCCCGAACCCTGGTTGACCGAACCGGGCTTGGTGCCCGTCCCCCGGTCGTACGTCTGGCGCCAGACGGCCTTCGGGGTGCCGTCCGCTGCGGCGCGGAAACTGTAGAGCGCGTGGTCGGAGACGATCGACACGCCGTCATCGGCGACGGAGAAGGAGTTCTGGATCTCCTCGCCGTCGAGGCGGACGGAGCGGATGGCACCGGACGTGGGGTCCACCGTGCCGACGCGGCCCTGCCGGGTCACCCACCAGATGCGGCCCTCCCAGTCGGGCATCACCGAGGTGACCGGGTCGCATTCGCCGCTCGGGTAGAGATTCGACCAGGTCACGCAGTCGTGCGGGACGTGCGCCGTCAGGTCCCAGTCCTTGTCGACGACGAAACGCCAACTGCCGTCCGCCGCCTGCTCGTGCGCGAGTCTGACGATGTGCTGCCGGGAGTCGGCGAGGACGAGCCGGTCCTCGTTGTCGAGGTAGGAATAGGCACCGCCCGAGGTGTCCTTGAAGATCTTGGCGAAGTCCAGGCGCGTGATGGCCTCGACGGTGGAGGGCCGCTGCGGGAGCTTGTACTCGGCGAGCGTGTCCATCGTGTCCGGGTCGAGGAGCTTGACCAGGAAGCCGGTGAACGTGCCGCAGACGGTGACGATGCGGCCGGCCTTGTCGAAGGTGACGGTGGCGCACTCACCGCCGAGCGCCGCCATCTTCTCGCTGCTGACCTGGGGCTTCTTCCCCAAGGGCCCGTTCCACGGGTATGTTCCGCTGCCCGCCGCGTCCGCGTGCATCCCGCTGCGGCCGTTGGCGGCCATGTACGGGTGCTGGGGCGGCTGTTCGCCGGGCAGCGGGCGGGCGTCGGCGGGGGCACCGGTGTACTGGTCGACGAGCCGGTGGCCCGGCGCCTTCGGTATGTCGTCCGCCTGGGCGGCGGGCGCGAAGGACGCGGCCGAGACCGTGAGAGCGGTCAGGGCGAGGGCACTGCTGAGGGTTCTGCGACGCGGCATGGGCCGAAGCTAGGGGCCGCGTCTTGAAGTGTCCATGGAAACGTGACAGTTGTTCATGAACACGCAATGACCATGGCGGGACGGTCAGGGCTGCAGGCCGCTGACGATGTCCGCTGCTGCCGTGACGCCGTTGTGGATGGTCGGCGCCATGCTCGAACTCGCCAGATAGAAGCCGAGCAGCGCACAGACCACCGCGTGCGAGAACTTCAGCGCGCCGTTGCGCAGAAAGACCACTGCCAGGATCACGAGCAGCAGCACCACAGAGACCGAGACGGCCATGGGGACAACCTCCTCCGCCACGTCAACATCGCGGCTTTGGGCCGAGTGTGGCGCAGCGGAGGGACCGTCCGGGCGACCGGCATGTCCTCCGAACGGGTGCTATGTGCCGGGACGTTGCTTCGGCCGGGCCGGGGCCTACTGCCCGTGGGCGTCCAGGAAGGCCTCGAGCCCCGCCAGGTCGTCCGTGTTCAAGTGGTCGACACCCGCGGCGAGGAGCTCGCCCCACACCGCGTCGCGCGCCGGACCGGCGAGGTCGGGCGTCGCCCAGAAGCGGACGCGCTGACCACGCTTGTGCGCGGTCGAGACGATGCCGCGCAGCTTGGCACGCTCGGCGGCGGGAATCGCGCCCACGCCTTGCCAGCTGAAGTTGAGCGTCCAGTTGTCGCTGATCAGCGGGATGAGCGAGGCGGGCGCCGCGCTGCCCAGGTCGGCGAGGCGGCCGTCGTAGAAGGCGCGGCGCACGCGCTGGGCCTCCATGGGGGCGCGGGCGGCCCGGTCGCCGGATATCACTGCGGTCACGGGGCCGCGGCGCACCTTGCCGTGGGAGTACGTGGTGAACAGGTGCCGGTAGCGGCGCAGCTGCCGGTCGAGTTCCAGGTACGTCGCCGCGCCCTCGGTCTTGATGTCGATCAGGAGCTGGAAGGGGGTGCGGTGGTAGCCGCGGTACACGGAGCCGTGGTGGGCGCGGACGCGGGCCGCCAGGGGGCCCAGATAGAGCGACTCGAGGGTGCGGGCGGGGTCGAGGTCGATCGGGTCGTGCGCGACCAGGAGCTGTCCGTCGACGAGGTAGATGTCGGCCTCGACGCTGCCGAAGCGGTGCTCGAGCGCGTCGAGCAGCGGCCGGGGGTGCTCGTAATCGTTGTGCGCGTGGGCGCGGATGAGGGGGCGTGGGTGATGCCCTCGCTCGGTGGCCTGGGCGTACGCGGGAACGGCGGCGGTGCCGGCGAGTGCGGCGCCGATGGTGAGGGCTCTACGACGGGTGATGAGTGCCACGGAGACTCCCGGGGAGGACGAGGACGACGGGCGGGCCTCAGTGAGTATGAGGCCATGCTCGCGTCAAGAAACCCCTTGGCGACGGGAGTTGGCGCTCTCGACGGCCCGCGTTCATTGCGAACGCCTCACGCGCCCCGTGGAGTCTCCCGAGGGGTCTCCCCCGCCAGTTCGGTCCAGTGGACGGTCCGCTCGCACCACCGCTCGAGGAGCACCCGGTCGTGGCCGACCGCGAGCAGTCCGGCGCCGCTCTCGCGCCGGTAGGCCTCCACGGCGTGCACGAGTGCCGCCGTCGTCGAGGCGTCGAGCATCGCCGTCATCTCGTCACAGATCAGCCAGCGCGGGCGGAGCACCAGGGCGCGGGCCAGGCAGGCACGCTGCAACTGACCGTCGCTGACCTCGTGCGGCCTGCGGCCGAGGAGGTCCTCGCCGAGGCCGACCGTGGCCGCCAACTCCCGTACCCGCGCGGTGGCTTCGCTTCCGCGCCCGGCCGCGCGCAGCGGCTCGGCGATCAGGTCCGTGAGGGTGAGGCGGGGATCGGCGGAGAGGCGGGGCTGCTGGAAGACGACGCCGAAGGCGGTGCGCTGGGCGCGCGGGGCGCGGTGCCGCCAGCCGCGGGCGGGCTCACCGTCGATGACGACGCGGCCCGCGTCGGGCTTGTGCAGCAGCGCGGCGACCCGGGCCAAGGTCGACTTGCCGCAGCCGCTTGGGCCGAGGAGACCGACGGAGGCGCCGGGCGCGAGCGTGAGGTCCACGCCGCGCATGACGGGGGCGCGGCGGTCGTATCCGGCGGTGATCGACAGGAGTTCAAGCACGGGGTGCCTCCAGCACGGCCGCCGCATGGGGGTGGTGGCAGGCGACCCCGGCCACGGCCTGCGGCACGGTTTCGCAGGTCTCGTCCGCCCCGGCGCAGCGCGCGGCGAACGCGCATCCTCGCGGCAGCGCGGAGAGTTCGGGCGGCATGCCGGGGATCGGTGTGAACTCCCGCTCGGGGAGGGCGTTCAGGAGGCCGCGGGCGTAGGGGTGCCTGGGCCCGGGGGTGCCGAAGAAGTCCTCGGCGTCGGCGAGTTCGACGATGCGGCTCGCGTACATCACGGCGACGCGGTCCGCGATGCGCTCGGCGGCGGCCAGGTCGTGGGTGATCAGGAGCAGCGCGCGGTCCTCGCCGACGTGCTTGCGCAGCTCGTCCACCGTGCGGTCGACGAGGTCGCGGTCCAGGCCCGTCGTCGGCTCGTCGGCGAGCAGCAGCGGCGCGTCGCCGATGAGCGCGAGCGCGGTGGCGGCGCGCTGGGCGAGCCCCCCGGAGAGTTCGTGCGGGTAGCGGTCCAGGTGCCCGGCGGGGAACGCGGCGCGCTCGGCGGCGGCTTCGGCGGCCTTGCGCAGCTGCGGGCGGCGCACGTCCGCCAGCTCCCGCAGGGTCTCCTCCAGCTGGGCGCGGACCGTGCGCACCGGCGTCAGGTGCGCGGCCGGGCTCTGCGGTACGAGGCCGACGCGCCGCCCGCGGACCGTGCGGGCCAGGGTGCGCTCGTCGGCGGTCAGCAGGTCGACGTCGCCGATGAGCGCGGACCCGGCGGTCTCAGCGTTCTGCGGAAGCAGCCCGAGCAGCGCCGAGGCGAGCACGGACTTGCCGCAGCCGCTCTCGCCGACGAGGGCCAGGCACTCCCCCGCCGCGAGGTCGAAGTGGGCGTCGGTGACGGCGGAGACGAAGGTGTCGCCGCGCATGCGGAACCGTACGGAGAGTCCTCGTACGGAGAGCACCGGGGACGAGACGGGCTCGATCGCGGTCTCGGTCTTGGTCACGGCGGTCACAGCATCAGCTCCGATCGGCGCCGGGGATTGATCCGTTCCCGCCAGGCGCCCGCGAGGCCCGCGATCGCCAGGGTGGGCACGATGATGAACAGGCCGGGGAAGAGCGTCGGCCACCAGTCCCCGGCGAGGAGCGAGCCGCGCGCGCTCTGCACGAGGGTGCCGAGGCTCGCCTGGTGGGTGGGCAGACCGAGTCCGAGGAAGGACAGCGCGGACTCGTGCCAGATGGCGTGCGGCACCATCAGGACGGCGGCGAGTCCGGCCTGCGGGAGCACGCCGGGCAGCAGATGGCGCACGATCACGCGCATCCGTGACGCGCCGCCGGAGATGGCAGCGTCGACGTAGGGACGTGACCGCAGCGAGAGCACCTCGGCGCGCACGATGCGGGCCGTGGACAGCCAGTGCGTGAGCGCCACCGAGACGACCACCGGCCAGACACCCGGCCGGAACATCGCCACGATGAAGATGCCGAGCAGCAGGTGCGGCACGGACGAGAAGACGTCCACGAGCCGCATGACGATCCGGTCGACCCAGCCGCCCGACGCGGCGGCGAGCGCGCCCACGGCGGTGCCGATGACGGTCGCGACGACAGCCGCCACCACGCCCACGAGGAGCGAGACCCGCAGCCCGTACACGCAGCGCAGGAGCAGGTCGCGTCCCACGTCGTCGGTGCCGAAGGGGTGCTCCCGGGAGGGCGGTTGCAGCTTGGACGCCAGGTCGACGGCCTGTTCGTCGAGGTTCACGAGCGGCGGTACGAGAAGCACGGCGAGCACGATGGCCGCGACGATCACCGCCGAGGAACGCACCCGCCACGCGCGCGTGGAGCGGCTTTTGGAGGCACTCCCGAGGGAGGCACGCCACGTAGTCGTCTCAGCCATCGAATCCCACCCTCGGGTCGGCGAGGCCGTACAGCAGGTCGGCCAGGAGGTTGCCGAGGAGCACCGCGGCCGTGGCGAGGACGGTGAGGGCGGCGAGCAGCGGGAAGTCCACGGCGGTCGCCGCCGACACGGTGGCCGCGGCGATGCCGGGCCAGCTGAAGACGGTCTCCACCAGGAGCGCCCCGGTGATCAGTTCGGGCACGCGGGAGCCGATCAGCGTGAGCACCGGCAGCATGCCCGAGCGCAGGGCGTGCCCGAGCAGGACGGTCCGTTCTGCGAGGCCACGCGCGCGTGCACCCCGGACGGGGTCGTCGCCGAGCGCGTCGCCGACCCCTTGGCGTACGTAGAGGACGAACCACGGCAGCTGCGAGATCGCCAGGACGGCGGCGGGCAGCACGAGGTGGCTGGCGACCTGCCCGGCGGTCACGGCCGAGCTGGCGGTGTCCGTGAGCCCACCCGATGGCAGCACCCCCAGCTTCAGGGCGAACAGCCAGACGGCGAGCAGGCCGATCCAGAACGGCGGGGCGGCTTCGAGCGTGTACGCGAGCGAGGTCACGGCACGGTCGAGCCAGCCGCCGGGGCGGCGCGCGGCGAGGACACCGAGCAGGGTTCCGACGAGGATCGCGAGCAGGAACGCGGTGGCGGCGAGCAGCACGGACCAGCCGATGCGTTCACCGATGACGTCGGAGACGGGCTGGCGCAGGGTGCTGGAGTCGCCCAGGTCGCCGTGCACGGCCGACGTCAGCCAGTCCCACCAGCGCTGCGTGAGCGGCTGGTCGACGCCGAGGTTGCGGCGCAGCTGGTCGAGGTTCTCCTGCGACGCGGTGAGCCCGGCCGTGCCCGCGTACGCCTTGACGGGGTCGAAGGGGGACGCGGCGGCGATGGCGAAGACGCCGAAGGTCACGGCGAGCAGGACCGGGACGGCGAACAGGGCCCGCCGTCCCGTCATGCGCGCCATCGGCCCCCAGGGGAGCTTCTGGAGCGCGGACATCACTGCTTCGGCTGCCAGTCCTCGACGTTCCACCACGGGCCGGACGCCAGACCGTGGTCGTGCGGCTCGATCTGGGTGGTCAGGTCGCCGAAGCGCTTGTCGACGACGTAGAGGTGGTCGATGTGGGTGAGGAAGGTGTAGCCCGGGTTCTTCACCAGCTCACGCTGGACGGTGTCGTACGCGGCCTGCCGCTTGGCGTGGTCGCCGCTCTCGCGGGCCTCGTCGAGGGCCTTGTCGACCTTGGGGTTGTCGTAGTGGGCCATGTTGTTGAAGCCGTCACCCGCGAGCGAGGACTTCAGGAGGGTGTACTGGTCGAAGTCCGGGTCGGCCGGGGAGCCGCCGCCCGCGAGGACCGCGTCCTTGGGCATGCGCGGCTCGATGACCTCCCACGTGCCTGCCTGCACCTCCACCTTGATGCCGATCTTCTTGGCGTCGGAGGCGTAGGCGAGGGCGTGGTCCTGGCGGAGCTTGTCACCGGAGAGGTACCAGAGCGGGAACGTCGCCTGGACGCCGTCCTTCTCGCGGATGCCGTCCTTGCCCGGCTTCCAGCCCGCCTGGTCGAGGATCTTCTTGGCGGCGGCGAGGTCGTGCTTGCGCTCGGTGCCCTTGGTGAACCAGGGGCTGTCGGTCGGGACAGGCCCGTAGGCCTCCTTGCCCGCCCCGTCCAGGATCGAGTCGACCATGGCCTTGCGGTCGACGCCGGTGTCCAGGGCGCGCCGGATGTCGGTGTCGCCGGCGACCTTGTTGCCGGTGGGCAGGGTCACCACGCGGTAGTCGAAGGTCGTGGCGGCGTACGACTTCTTGTTGCCGTCGCTCTCGTACTTCTTGGCGAGGTTGGGCGGCAGGATCGCGCCGTCGAGCTCACCGGCGTCGAGCCGGGTGGCGCGGATGTCGTCATCCTTGATGATCGCCATGGTGAAGTTCTTGACCTTCGGCGCGCCGCCCCAGTAGGCGGGGTTGGCCTTGAAGGTGAGCTTCTCGCCCTTGGACCACTTCACGAGCTTGTACGGGCCCGTGCCGACCGGCTTGGTGGTGAACTCACCGGTGTTCACGTCCTGCTTGCCAGCTATGTGCTGAGGCGCGATCGGCAGGACGGTGCGCTCGGCGAACGGCGCGTAGGGGTACTTGAGGTGGAAGACGACGGTGTCGTCGCCCTTCGCCTCGACGTTCTTGACGGCGTCGAGCTCGGTCTTGGCGGCGTTGTTGGTCTTCTTGTCGAGGATCGTCTCGTACGTGAAGACGACGTCTCTGGACGTGAAGGGCTTGCCGTCGCTGAACTTGACGCCCTTGCGCAGCTTGAAGGTGTAGCTCTTGCCGTCGTCGCCGACCTCGGGCAGCTCGGCCGCGAGGGCGGGCTTCAGCTTCATGTCGACGTCGTGCGTGAGCAGACCGTCGAAGATCTTGGAGTTGCCGTCCTTGCCGTAGCCGAGGAGCGGGCTCAGGGTGTCCGGCTCGTACGCGATGCCGACGACCGCGGAGTCCTTGGCACCACCGGCGTTCTTGCCGTCGCCCGGCGCCGAACAGGCCGATGCGGCGACCGCCAGTGAGGCGGCCGCCGCTACCGCGCCCGTACCCCGTATCGATCGGGCCCTCATGCTCCACACCCCTACTGAAGATCAAACGTTATTGCGAGTGGGTCGCAATTATGCCTCATGTAATGGGTGGGTAAAACGTGCGGTCCATACTCAGTGGATCACGGCGTTCGGGCCGCCGGAAGGGGTCAGGGAGCCGGCAGATGGGCGCGGGCGGCCAGCTCCTCCCGGTGGCGCCCCACCGTGCCGAGCGCGATCGAGTCGGCCTTGGCCCGCTTGAGGTAGAGGTGGACGGGATGCTCCCACGTCATGCCGATGCCGCCGTGCAGCTGGAGCGCTTCCTCGGCGACGTGCACCGTGGCCGGCGAGGCGTAGGCCTGCGCGAGAGCCGCCGCGACATCGGCGTCCTCGTCTCCGGCGGCGAGGGTGTCGGCCGCGTTGCGGGCGGCGGCGCGGAGGTTGACCACCTCCAGCCAGAGCTGGGCCAGGCGGTGCTTGAGCGCCTGGAAGGACCCGACGGGCCGGTTGAACTGATGCCGCTCCTTCGTGTGGCGGACCGTTTCGGTCAAGCACCAGTCCGCGAGGCCCAGTTGCTCGGACGCCAGGAGCCCGGCCCCTGCCCGGAGCCCTCGCCGTACAGCAGGCGCGGCCTCCGGGCCGACCACACGCGCGCGTGCCGCCTCGAAGGTGACGGTGGCCAGCGGCCGCGTCAGGTCGAGCGAGGTCTGCGGCGCGACGCTCACGCCGGTGTCTTCCGCGTCCACCGCGTACAGCCCCGCGCCCGTCGGCACGAGCAGCACATCGGCGGCGACGGCGTCGGCGACCCCGGTGACGCTCCCGTGCAGGGCGCCGCCCTCCACACGTACGTCGGGCAGGGCGCCGCCAGGAGCGGTGGTCAAGGGCACGGCGAGCACGCCGACCGTGCGTCCCGAGGCGAGCGCGCCGAGGAGTTCTCTCGCCGCGTCACCGTCGCAGGCCAGCAGCGTCTCGGTCGCGATGACGGCACTGGTCAGATAGGGCACGGGCGCCACCGCGCGGCCCAACTCCTCCAGGACCACGGAGGCTTCGCGGTGCGTGGCGCCCTGACCGCCGAGGTCCTCGGGCACGAGCAGGCCCGCGAGCCCCATGCCGTCCGTGAGCGCCTTCCACAGCTCGCGGTCGTGCGGCTCGGCGGTCTCGGTGCGGGCGAGCACGGCGGTGGCGTCGCAGTGGTCGGCCAGCAGGCCGCGCACCACCGAGCGCAGCGCCTCCTCCTCTTCGGAGTACAGCAGGTCGCGCTGGGCGGGCTGCGAGATCTGTGAGGGCTGCGTACTCATCGGGCGAGGTCCTTCCAGGCGACGTCCTTGTCGGTGCGCGGCTCGGAGGGCAGTCCGAGCACGCGCTCGGCGACGATGTTGAGCAGCACTTCGCTCGTGCCGCCCTCGATGCTGTTGCCCTTGGCCCGCAGATAGCGGTAGCCCGCGTCCCGGCCGACGAAGTCGACCTTCGCGGGCCGCCGCATCGTCCAGTCCTCGTACAACAGCCCTTCCTCGCCGAGGAGTTCCACCTCCAGGCCGCTGATCTCCTGGTTCAGACGGGCGAACCCGAGCTTCATGCCCGAGCCCTCCGGGCCGGGCTGCCCCGCGACGAGCTGCTGCCGCAGGCGCTCTCCGGTGACCCGGGCGACCTCGGCCTCCACCCACAGCTTGAGGAGCCGCTGGTGCAGGTCGTGCGTGCGCAGCTCGGGACGGTCGCGCCAGGCCTCGACGACCGGGCCGATCATGCCGCCCTCCCGCGGGATCCGGCTGCCGCCGATGGACACGCGCTCGTTCATGAGGGTGGTCTGCGCGACCTTCCAGCCGTCGCCGATCTCACCAAGGCGGTGCGCGTCCGGGATGCGTACGTCGGTGAGGAAGACCTCGTTGAACTCCGCCTCGCCGGTGATCTGCCGCAGCGGCCGCACCTCGACGCCCGGGTCGGTCATGTCGCAGACGAAGTAGGTGATGCCGCGGTGCTTGGGCACCTCGGGGTCGGTGCGGGCGATGAGGATGGCCCAGCGGGCGGCGTGCGCGCCGGACGTCCACACCTTCTGCCCGTTGACGACCCAGGTGTCGCCGTCACGGACGGCACGGGTCCCCAGAGCTGCGAGGTCGGACCCTGCGCCCGGCTCGCTGAAGAGCTGGCACCACACCTCGTCGCCGACCCACAGCGGCCGCAGGAAGCTGCGCTTCTGCTCGTCGGTGCCGAAGCGCAGGATGGTCGGCGCGGCCATGCCGAGGCCGATGCCGATGCGGCGCGGGTCGTTGTCGGGCGCTCCGGCGGCCTCCAACTCGGCGTCCACGACGACCTGCAGAGAACGCGGCGCTCCAAGCCCGCCGAGGCCCTCCGGGTAGTGCACCCAGGCGAGTCCTGCGTCGAAGCGGGCCTTGAGGAAGGCCGCACGTTCCGTCGTCGCCGGTGGGCGCGCGGCGAGGAACTCCTGGGTGCGGCTGCGCAGTTCGGTGGCATCCGTCATGCGGCGCCTCCCTCGGGGACCACGGCCACCCGACCCGTGGTGACGCCGTCCGCGACGCGCTGGACGGCGGCGGCCGCGTCACTCAGCGGCACGCGCTCGCTGATCAGCGGCTTGATGGCACCCTTGGCCGCGAGCTGAGTGAGCTCCTCATGGCAGCGGAGGATTGCCTGCGGGTCCTTGGCGTTGTAGAGACCCCAGTGCAGTCCGAGGACCGCGTAGTTCTTCACCAGGGCGTGGTTGAGCGCGGGCGTCGGGATGACACCGCTCGCGAAGCCGACGACGATGATCCGCCCCTCGAAGGCGACGCACTTCGTGGACTGGGTGTACGCGTCGCCGCCCACGGGGTCGTAGACGACATCGGCGCCACGGCCGCCGGTGGCTTCCTTGACGGCGCCGATGACGTTGTCCGTACGCCGGTCGATGACGACATCGCAGCCGAGCTCCCGCGCGACCTCGGCCTTCGCCGCGCCCCCGACGACGCCGATGACCTTGGCGCCCGCGGCCTTGCCGAGCTGGACGGCGGCGCTGCCGACACCACCGGCGGCCGCGTGCACCAGGAGGGTCTCGCCCGCCTGGAGGTGGGCGCGGCGGTGGAGGCCGAACCAGCCCGTCTGGTAGCCGATGTGCAGCGCGGCGGCCTCGGCGTCGTCCAGGGCGTCGGGCGCGGGCAGCACGGCCGCCGCGTCGGCGAGCGCGTACTCGGCGAAGCCGCCGTACGGGAGGGCGGGGTTGGCGATCACGCGCCGCCCGTCCTCGGTCTCGCCGCAGATCTCCACGCCGGGTGTGAACGGCAGCGGGGGCGTGACCTGGTACTGCCCGCGGCAGAGCAGGGCGTCGGGGAAGTTGATGTTGGCGGCGCGGACCTTGAGGAGCAGCTGTCCTTCGCCGGGCACCGGCCGGTCCACGTCCTCGAGGCGCATCACCGCGCTCGGCTCGCCGTTCTGGTGCACTTGCCATGCCTGCATGCGGGGCCTCCACGGGGCTTTCGTAGACCGGGCTCCGTCGCATACTAAGCGGTCGCTTGCAGGCAGGGGAACCGTCTCGTCAGTCCGTTTCGCGCTTCTGCCGGCCGGGCCGCGCCCGTACGTGCATCCGCTCGCCCTGCGGTCCGAACAGGCTGAGGAATTCCGCGGGCCCCTCCCCCGTGGACCCGAACCAGTGCGGAAGCCGCGTGTCGAACTCGGCGGCCTCGCCCGCCGTGAGGATCACGTCATGGTCGGCCAGCACGAGCCGCAGCCGACCGGACAGCACATACAGCCACTCATACCCCTCATGGGTCTTGAGATCGGGCTCCGAGGAACGCTGGGGCTCGAACACCTTGTACGCCTGGAGACCGCCGGGTTGGCGAGTCAGCGGCACCATCGTGCGGCCGTGCCGGACGATCGGCTTGGCCCGCACCCGCGGGTCGCCGACGGGCGGGGCACCGACCAGCTCGTCCAGGGGGACCTGGTGGGCACGGGCGATGGGGAGCAGGAGTTCGAGGCTGGGCTTGCGCCCGCCGGACTCCAGGCGCGAGAGGGTGCTCACGGAAATCCCGGTGGCGTCGGCGAGACCCGCCAGCGTCGCGCCGCGCTCCTTGCGGATTCTGCGCAGGCGGGGCCCTACTTCGGCGAGAACGCCGTCGAGATTCGCGCTGTCGTCATCATTCTCTGTCGCGGTCATCTCTCTATTGCAGTATCGGCAAACTTGATTGTCAATCCGGCATGGCCGATGCAGTTTGCGTGCCGACATGACGTCCCTGCGGCCATGGAGCTTTGAAGCGATACGCGGTATCGATGCCGCCATGACGGACGACGCGAACGAAGGGGTCCTGCCGGGGCTCCCTGCCCCTGCCCCGCCGGGCGCGAGCGCCCTTCCCGAGGGGACGTACGACGGAACGGTCGTCCTCGTGACCGGCGGCGGCAGCGGGCTCGGCAAGGCGATCGCCACGGAGTTCGCGCGACTCGGGGCGGACTTGGTGATCGCCGGCCGCAAGGAGGAGCGGCTGAAGGCCGCGCGGGACGAGCTCGCGGGCCTTGGCGGGCGGGTGGCGGCCACCCCGTGCGACATCCGTGACCCGGACCGCGTCGCCGAGGTCTTCGACGCGGCTCAGGACGCGTACGGCCTGCCGGGTGTCCTGGTCAACAACGCGGCGGCGAATTTCCCCGTGCCCGCGGAGGACATGTCCCCGAACGCCTGGCGTTCGGTCGTGGACATCACGCTGAACGGGACGTTCTTCATGACGCGGGAGTTCGCCCGCCGTCACCTCGCGGCGGGCACGCCCGGCTCGGTCATCAACATCGGGGCGTCGTACGCGTGGACGGGCGGCCCCGGCTTCGCACACAGCGCGGCGGCCAAGGCGGGCGTGAAGAGCCTCGTCGAGAGCCTGGCGGTGGAGTGGGGCCCGTACGGGATCCAGGTCAACGGCCTGGTGCCGGGTCTGATGCCGCACGAGGACATGACCGCCGACATCCGCGGCAACCTCGACCGGGCCGCGACCACGGAGGAGCGTGAACCGGGGCCTCATAGGCGGGAGTTGGACTCCCGCCAGCCCGCCCTGCGCGTCGGCGCCCCGCGCGAACTGGGCTGGGCCGCGACGTTCCTGGCCTCGCCCTACGCCCGCTTCATCACCGGCCACACGCTGGTGGTCGACGGCGCGAACTGGCAGCGGCGGGGGTTGGTGAGCCCGGAGGTGGTGACGGTGCGGGAGCAGATGGGGCGGGGTCGATTCGGGGGATAGCGAGCTCCCAGCGGACACGCGGGACGGAATGGGGGCGCCTCGCCTCCCCGCGCCCCCGGCCGCGCCCTGCGCGGCCCTGCTCTCTTCGCAGCCCTGCTCCCTTCGCGGCAGCGGTGGCGGTTACTTGCCCTCGAACCGCGCTGTCCGCCGCTCCCCCTTCGCCGCGTACCCGGCGCGCGAGTCCTCGGACGTCAGCGTGATCGCCGCGTTCATCGCGACCCGGTCGAGAGCCGCGTCCATCCCCGCGTCCGCGTACGCGTCGATGCCGCGCTTGATGCCCTGGACGGCCAGCGGGCCGTTCGCCGCGATCTCAGCGGCGATCTCGCGGGCCGTTTTCGTCATCTCGTCCACGGGCGTGACCAGTTGGACGAGCCGCAGCCGTTCGGCCGTGGCCGCGTCGATGCGGCGCCCGGTGAGCGAGAGCAGCTTGGCCCAGCCCGCACCGGCCTCGCGCGCGATGCGCAGATCGCCGCCCGCGTCCACCGCGACACCGATCTGCGCCTCCGGAAGCGCGAACACCGCGTCGTCGGATGCGATCCGTACGTCCGCCATCAGCGCGAGCTCGAAGCCGAACCCGAGGCAGTACCCCTGCACGGCGGCGACGATCGGCTGCGGAAGGCCGGCGAAGGTGCGGAAGCGCTCATGGACCCAGCGCAGGGCCTCGTAGTAGTTGCGCGTGCGCTCGGAGCCCGAGCGGCCTTCGATGACGCCGCCGACGTGCGCGGTGATGTCGATCCCCGCGCAGAAGGCCCGTCCCTCCGCCCGCAGCAGCACCGCCCTGATCGAGTCGTCGAAACGGATCCGGTCGGCGAAAATGCCCAACTGGCGCGTGGACTCCCAGCTCCACGCGTTGAGCTTCTTCGGGTGGCAGAGGGTGAGGATGCCGAGGCCGTCCTCGATGTCGAGGCGCAGCCGCTCCTCACCCTCCGGGATGTCCGTGCCGATGGTGTCGATCATCCAGCACCAGCTCCTGCCTACGTCTCTGACGGCACGTCAGGGAATTGACGTGCCGTCAGCGTAGTGGCGGTGGCTCAGCGGCTGAAGACCTCGAAGGACACGGCGGGCTTCCCGCCGAAGCGCGGCGCCACGCTCTGTGCGTTGCCGGTCAGGAACTCCCGGCAGTACTTCTCGGGGTCCTCCTGGGTCAACCCCTCGATGTACGTGCGGTGTTCGAGGAGCGAGCGCATGGAGCGTTCGAGCCCTGCCGTGGCGTCGGCGGCGTGCGTGGGCGAGGAGGAACCGGCGACGGCCACCCAGCGCACGCCGTTCCAGGGTTCGAGCGCGTCCTCCTCGATCAGCTCGGGGAAGATCCAGCGGTTGCCCGCGTCGGCCACGGCGTCCAGGGTGGCACGGCCGACGGCGACGTGGTCCGGGGTGTTCCAGGCGACGCCGCCCCACGTGTCGCGGTGGTTGAGCGTGATCACGAGCTCGGGCCGGTGCCTGCGGACCGCGGCGGCGATGTCCCGGCGCAGCGCGATCCCGTACTCGATCACGCCGTCCTTGTGGTCGAGGAACTCGACGGTCGACACGCCGACGACGGCCGCGCTCGCCCGCTGCTCGCGCTCGCGCAGCGGTCCGCACGTGGCGGGGTCGAGCGTGTCGATGCCCGCCTCGCCGCGGCTGGCCAGGAGGTAGGCGACCTCGCGGCCGCCGTCCGTCCACCCGGCGATCGCGGCCGAGCATCCGTACTCCAGGTCGTCGGGATGGGCGACGACGGCGAGGGCCCGCTGCCAGTCCTCGGGCATGGGAGTGAGCTGGTCGTTCTCGTTCAACGGCTCTGTCATGCCCGCAGCCTAGCTTCGCGGGACCCGGCCGCTAAGGGCTCAGGCCTCGCCCCTGGCGAGGGCGAGGAGCCGGTCCAGGACGCGCGGCGAACCCACCCGGAGCCCGTCGTGCTCGTACTCGTCGGTGACCCAGGTCCGCAGGCCGCGGATGGAACGGGCGGTGCGCAGCGAGTGGCCGGTGTCGACGTACATGTCGTCGTGGTAGATCGCGGCGGCGGCCGGCACCTCGTTCGCGGCCAGGCGCACCGTGTCGTACAGAGGTGCCCAACCGGTGCGTGCGGCGAGCAGTTCGGCGGTCTCGCGCAATGGCCGCAGGGCGGGGTCACAGTCGAACTGCCAGCGCTGGACGGCTTCCCCGGTGAAGAGGAGCGGCGCGTCCCCGGCGAGCGCCTTGCCGGGGTCGAACTGCGGGAACTCGCCGCGCATCCGCTCGGCCGACCAGTCGGTGGGGTGCTCGCCCTGGCCGTAGATGGTCTCGTGCAGGAGGGCGAAGAGCGGGTGCGCGCGGTGCGAGAGGGCGGTCTGCACGGCTTCCCGGAAGGCGTCGGAGAGCGTGTGGCCCGCCGGGGTCCGCACGAAGGCGTCTTCGAGCAGGTAGTGGAGGCGGTGGCTGCCGTCGCCCGTGCCGAGCAGCATGCCGAGGGACTGGAACGCCTCGACGGTGAGCCGGTAGCCGCCGTCGAGCACCGGCTCGTGCTCGGCGAGGTGAGCGGCGATGCGGCGGGCGCGCTCGATGTCCTGGGGGTAGCGGGCGTAGTGGGCGCGGGTCTTGCGCTCCATGCGCGGATAGGCGGCGCGGTAGACGTCGTCCGCGTGGCCGTCGAGTGCGGGCAGGCCGCCGGTGATGATGGCGGTGTGCAGTCCTTCGGGGGCCGCCGACAGGTAGTGGGTCGCGCAGAAGCCGCCGAAGCTCTGGCCGAGGACGGTCCAGGGGGCGCCGCCGGTCAGCTCGCGCCGGATCAGCTCGCAGTCGCGGACGATCGAGTCGGCGCGGAAGTGCGTCAGGTAGTCGGCCTGGTCGCGGGGTCCGCCGCGCAGCGGGAGCGTCTGGCGCGTCGCCGGCGTCGAGCTGCCGGTGCCGCGCTGGTCGAGGAGCAGCACCCGGTAGTCCTGCAAGGCCCTGCCCAGCCAAGCCTCCTTGCCCACGAACCGGTTGGCCCCGAACCCCGGGCCGCCCTGGAGGTACACCAGCCACGGCAGGTCAGCCCCGCGGTCCCCGTGCGCGCTCGCCACGGCCTCGCGGGCGAAGACCTCGATGCGCTCCCCCGCCGGGTCGTCGTGGTCGAGAGGCACGGAGAAGCGGTGGTCGGTGAGGACGACGCCGGGCTGACGGTAGGAGGCGGTGGCGCTGGCGGCGGGGGTCAAGAGGGCTCCTGGGCGACGTACGTGAACGGGACGGTTCGCCCCAGTCCAGCACACCCGCCCCAGGGGCGGTCAGCGGGCCCCGGAGGCGCTCAGCGGGGCGTCAGGCTGGATCGGCGCACCACGAGCTCCGGCTGGAGCACCACGCGCCGGTGATCATGGTCATCGGCGTCGGTGTCCGCCTCGGTCTCCTCCAGGAGGAGTTCCGCGGCCATCGCGCCCATCTTGATGGCGGGCTGGCGGACCGAGGTGAGCGGGACGACGGCCGCGGCGGCGAACTCGATGTCGTCGTAACCGACGATGGCGATGTCCTCCGGCACGCTCACCCCTGCCGCGTACATCGCCTGGAGCACCCCCAGAGCGAGCAGGTCGTTGGCACAGAAGACGGCGGTCGGCCGCTCGGCGAGGCCGAGAACACGGGCGCCCGCGTCCCGCCCGGCGGCCACGTCCAGGCGCTCGGTGGGCAGTTCCCGCAGCGCCGAAGCGGGCAGACCGGCCTCGGCGAGGGCTTGCAGCGCCCCTTGCCTGCGGTCCTTGACCTGGTTGAGTCCGGGCGGGCCGCTCACGTACGCGATGCTGCGGTGCCCCGTGTCGAGGAGATGGCGTACCGCGAGCGCCCCACCCAGGACGTCGTCCACGGAGACGGAGCACTCGGTGGCGCCCTCGGCGACCCGGTCGACCAGGACGAAGGGGATGTCGTGCCTGCGGAAGGCCTCGATGTTGCGGCCCGTCGCGTCGGCCGGGGTCAGCAGGACACCGCGTACCCGCTGTTCGGCGAAGAGCGCCAGATATTCGGCCTCTTCGGAGGGGCTCTGTCCGCTGTTGCACATCATGACGCGCAGCCCCGCGTCGCGCGCGGCCCGCTCGGCGCCGCGCGCGACGTCCACGAAGAAGGGGTTGCCCATGTCGAGCACGAGCAGGGCCATGATGCGGCTCTGGCCCGCCCGCAGCTGCCGCGCGGACTCGCTGCGGACATAGCCGAGCCGGTCGATCACGGACTGCACCCGGTGGCGCGTCTCTTCGGAGACGACGTCCGGGCGGTTGATCACGTTCGACACGGTGCCCACCGACACGCCGGCGTGCTTCGCCACGTCTTTGATGCCGACCATGCGTCCCCTTGTTCCGTTGCGCGTGCGGTGCATTGTGCACCGCCGCGTGCGATCCCCTCAGAATTTGTACTGGTCGATGTTCTTCTTGTCGAAAACGGTCGGTTCGCCGAGATCGACGACTCCCTTGTCACCGATGGTGAAGCTGCCGAGGTCTCCGGCCTCGAACTTCTCGCCCTTCTTGCCGGTGATCTGGCCGGACTTCAGGGCCACGGCGGTGTGCGCGGCGAGCGCGCCGAGCTTGGCCGGGTCCCACAGCTCGAAGCCCTCGACGGTGCCGTTCTTCACGTACTGGCGCATGTCGTTGGGCGTGCCCAGGCCGGTGAGCTTCACCTTGCCCTTGTATTTCGATCCCGAAAGGTACTGGGCGGCCGCCTTGATGCCGACGGTCGTCGGCGAGATGATCCCGGCCAGCTTCGGGTGCTCCTGAAGCAGACCCTGGGTCTGCTGGAAGGACTGCTGGGCGTCGTCGTTGCCGTAGGCGGTCTTGACCAGCTTCATGTTCTTGTACTTGGGCTTCTTCAGCTCGTCCTTCATGTAGCGGATCCAGGTGTTCTGGTTCGTCGCGGTCTGGGCGGCGGAGAGGATCGCGATGTCGCCCTTGTAGTCGAGCTGTTTGCCGAGCAACTCCACCTGGGTGCGGCCGAGCGCCTCGGCGCTGGACTGCGAGACGAAGACGTCACGGCACCCCGGGTTGGTGTCGGAGTCGTACGTGACGACCTTGATGTCGTTCTTCATGGCCTGCTTGAGGGCGGTGCACAGGGCGCCGGGGTCCTGCGCGGAGACGGCCATCGCGTCGACCTGCTGCTGGGTGAGCGTGTTGACGTAACTGACCTGCCCGCTGGTGTCGGTGGCGCTGTTGGGGCCGGTCTCCTTGTACGAGGAGCCCAGTTCCTTGAGCGCCTTCTCGCCGCCCTTGTCGGCGACGGTGAAGTACGGGTTGTTGACCTGCTTGGGCAGGAAGGCGACCGTGAGGCCCTTCTTGGTCGGTGCGTTCGGGTCGGCCTTGGCGTTCGAGGCCTTGGCCGCGTCGTCGTCCTTCGAGGACTCCTTGGTGGTGCCTCCGCAGGCGGTGGCGGTGAGGGCGAGCGAGGTGACGGCTGCCAGGGTCACGCAGGCGCGGGTGAGGGCGGAGCGGCGGACGGAGCGGCGGGGAGATCGGCGGGGAGAGAGCATCGTTGGTCCCTTTCGGACGTGCGGACGGTACGAGGGGTCAGCGGGCGGGAGCGGCGGCGGCGCGGCGGCCCGCCCTGGCGACGGCGATCTGGCGGGCCACGCGCGGCCCGAGGACGGACACCACGAGCAGCACTCCGGTGACGACGATCTGCGACTGGGCGGAGACGTTCAGCAGGCTCATCGCGTTCTGCAGCGCGCCGAGCAGGAAGACCCCGGCGATGGCCCCGCCGAGGGTTCCCTTGCCGCCGTCGAAGTCGATGCCGCCGAGCAGGACGGCGGCGACGACGGACAGTTCGAGGCCGGTGGCGTTGTCGTAGCGGGCACTCGCGTAGTGCAGGGCCCAGAAGATGCCCGTCAGCGAGGCCATGAGGCCGGTGGCGACGAACAGCCACAGCTTGTGCCGCTTGACGCGGACCCCGGCGAAGCGCGCCGCCTCCTCGTTGGCGCCGATGGCGAAGAGCGAGCGACCGAAGGGTGTCGCGTGCAGGACGAGGACGGCGATCGCGAGCAGCGCGAGGAAGGGCAGGAACGCGTACGGCAGGAAGGTGTCGCCGATGCGTCCGGCCGCGAAGTCCAGGTACTGCGAGGGGAAGTCGGTCACCGCGTCGGAACCGAGGACGATCTGCGCGATGCCCCGGTAGGCGGCCATGGTGCCGATGGTCACGGCGAGCGAGGGCAGCCCGAGCCGGGTTACCAGGAGGCCGTTGACCAGGCCGCAGAGGACTCCGATGAGGAGCACCAGCGGAATGATCGTCTCGATGGCCATACCCGCGTTCCACAGCGCGCCCATCACGGCTCCGGAGAGCCCCGCCGTCGAGGCCACCGACAGATCGATCTCTCCGGAGACGACGAGAAGGGTCATCGGCAGGGCGATCAGCGCGATGGGCAGCGTGTTGCCGATGAGGAACGACAGGTTGAGCGCGTTGCCGAAACCGTCGACAAAGGAGAAGGACATCAGGAGCAGCACGACAAGGAGAGCGCCGACAACGGTGTCCCAGCGGACGGCGCGCATGACGGTGAGCCGGTTGGAGTCAGCCATGGCGGGCGTTCCTCTTCTTCAGGGCCTTGGCGACGCGCAGGGCGACGATCCGGTCGACGGCGATGGCCAGGACGAGCAGCACGCCGTTGATGGCGAGCACCCACACGGAGCTGACGCCGAGCGCGGGGAGCACGCTGTTGATGGACGTCAGGAGCAGGGCGCCGAGCGCCGCTCCGTAGACGCTGCCCGAGCCGCCGGTGAAGACGACGCCGCCGACCACGACGGCGCTGACGACGGTGAGTTCGTAGCCGTTGCCGGTGGCGGAGTCGACGTTGCCGAAGCGGGCCAGGTAGAGCGCGCCCGCGAGTCCGGCGAGTGCCCCGCACGCGGTGTAGGCGGCGAGGATGCGCTTGCGGACCGGGATGCCGGCGAGCCGGGCGGCCTCAGGGTTGGAGCCGAGGGCGTAGAGCTCGCGTCCGCCGCCGAAGTGCCGCAGGTAGTACGCGACCACGACCAGGACGGCGAGCGCGATCAGCCCCAGGTAGGGCACCGCCGAGATCCCGCCGGAGCCGAAGTCGACGAAGCCGTCCGGCAGGTCGGACGCAGTGATCTGCCGGGAGCCGACCCAGATGGAGTCGATGCCCCGGATGATGTAGAGGGTGCCGAGCGTGACGACGAGCGCGGGGACTTGACCGAGGCTGACGAGCGCGCCGTTGAGCAGACCGCAGCCGACGCCGAGCGCGACCGCCAAGAGGATCGCGAGTGTCGAGTTGCCGCCGCCCTGGAGGTAGTTGCCCGCTGCGAAGGCGCTGATCCCGAGTGTCGAGCCGACCGACAGGTCGACGTTGCGGGTGATCACGACGAGGGCCTGGCCGGTGGCGACCAGGACGAGGATGGTCGCGTTCAGGAGCAGGTCCTTGATGCCCTGCTCGGAGAGGAACTCGCTGTTGCCTGCTTGAGTGATGCCGATCATCACCAGGAAGACAAGGAGGATGGCGAGTTCGCGCATCTTGAAGACGCGGTCCACCAGGCGGGTGCCCGCGGCCTTCTCGGGGTCCACGGCGGGTGCCGGGCTCTGGGTGGTCACGCTCATGCCGTCCTCCCGGTGGCGGCCGCCATCACGGACTCCTCGGTCGCCCGCGCGCGCGGGATCTCGGCCGTGAGCCTGCCTTCGTGCATGACGAGGACCCGGTCGGCCATGCCGAGGATCTCGGGCAGGTCGGAGGAGATCATCAGGACGGCGACCCCGTCGGCGGCGAGTCCGGACAGCAGGCGGTGCACCTCGGCCTTGGTGCCGACGTCGATGCCGCGGGTCGGTTCGTCCACGATCAGCACCTGGGGCCGGGTGGCGAGCCACTTGGCGAGGACGACTTTTTGCTGGTTGCCGCCGGACAGGGTGCCGACGGCGTCGGCGATGCGCGCGTACTTCACCTGGAGGCGCACCGCCCAGTCGAGGGAGCGGCTGCGCTCGGCGCCGCGGTCCATGAGGCCCGCGCGCACCGTCGTACGCAGCCCGGTGAGGCCGATGTTGCGCTCGATCGACATGTCCATCACCAGGCCCTGGGCGCGCCGGTCCTCGGGGACGAGCGCGAGGCCGGCCGCCATGGCGGTGCTGGGGGCTCCGTTGATCAGCTCCTTCCCCTGCACCTCGACCGTGCCGGCGTCCCACCGGTCGACGCCGAAGACGGCCCGTGCGACCTCGCTGCGTCCGGCGCCGACGAGCCCCGCGAGCCCGACGATCTCTCCGCGCCGCACGTCGAACGAGACATCGGTGAAGACGCCCTCGCGGGTCAGCCGCCGGACGCTGAGGGCGACCTCGCCCACCTGGGTGTCCTGCTTCGGGTAGAGCTCGTCGAGGTCACGGCCCACCATGCGGCGCACGAGATCGTCCTCGGTGAGGCCTTCGAGCGGCTCGCTCGCGATCAGGCCGCCGTCGCGCAGCGTGGTGACGCGCTGGCACAGCTCGAAGATCTCCTCCAGGCGGTGCGAGATGAAAAGGACCGCGGCGCCCTGTTCGCGCAGGGTGCGGACGACGCCGAAGAGACGGGCCACTTCGCTGCCGGTGAGCGCGGCGGTCGGCTCATCCATGATCAGGACCCGGGCGTCGAAGGAGAGCGCCTTGGCGATCTCGACGATCTGCTGGTCGGCGATGGACAGGCCGCGCGCGGGCTGTTCGGGGTCGAGGTCCACGGCCAGGCGCTTGAAGAGCGCGTCGGCCGCGCTGTGCACGGCCTTGTGGTCGACGCGGCCGAGCGAGCGGCGGGGCTGGCGCCCCATGAAGATGTTCTCGGCGACGGAGAGGTCGGGGAAGAGCGTCGGCTCCTGGTAGATGACGGCGACGCCCGCGTCCCTGGCGTCCCCCGGGCCGTGGAAGACCACCGGGGACCCGTCGAGCGTCAGCTCTCCCGCGTCCGGCCGGTGGACTCCGGCGAGGGTCTTGATGAGGGTGGATTTCCCTGCGCCGTTCTCGCCCGCGAGGGCGTGCGCCTCACCGGCGTACAGCTCCAGGGAGACGTCGTGGAGGGCGCGCACGGCCCCGAAGGACTTGCTGAGGCCCTGCACGGCAAGGACGGGGGGCTCTCTCATAGGTAGCACCGATCGGTCACGAAGGGCATGCGGCTTCTGGCATGGGGGCTCGGGGGCTCAGGCGTCGGGCGTCGGGCGTCGGGCGTCATCGGGAGTCACCCACCGGACACCCGGCGTGAAAGGTTTCAATCAATTTTCGAGGAAGCTAAACCCGAGCCAACTGCGGCGTCAATGGGCAGGACTTGAAAATCCTGTCGCGGCTTGGTGCAACAAGGGGCCAGCCACCCAGAGCCCTTGACAGCGGGCGGCACGCTCCCTAGCTTCGCCTCTCGTGAAACGATTCATCGTCGAGTCGTTACGGAGTCGAGTTGTGATCAGCAGAAGACGACTGCTCAGCACCACCGCCACGGCCGCCCTGGGAACAGCGATGGCCGCCGGGCCCCTACCGACGGCCCATGCCGCCCCTTCCGCAGGGGGCCGCGCCCTACGCGTGACCAGACCGACCGTGGAGTACGTGAGACACCCCCTCGGTCTCGACGTGCCGCGCCCGAGGCTGAGTTGGCCTCTGGCGTCAACCAAGGAGGGCCAGACGCAGAGCGCGTATCAGGTGCGCGTGGCCACCGCCGCGAGCCGCCTGACCGAGCCAGACATCTGGGACAGCGGCAAGGTCGCGTCCGGCGACTCCGTCCTGGTCCCGTACGCGGGCCCCGACCTCAAGTCGCGTACGCGCTACTACTGGTCGGTCCGCGTCTGGGACAAAGCGGGCAAGGCCTCCGACTGGAGCGAGGCCTCCTGGTGGGAGACCGGACTCGTGGCGGCGAAGGACTGGACGGCGCGCTGGATCGGCGCGCCCGCCTCCCTCGTCGGCGCGCCCGCCCTGGACGACACCTCCTGGATCTGGTTCCCCGAGGGCGACCCCGCGACCAGCGCTCCGGCTGCCACCCGCTGGTTCCGCGGCCGCGTCGATGTCCCCGAAGGGGTGACCCGCGCGCGGCTGGTCATGACAGCCGACGACGGCTACACCGCGTACGTGAACGGCACGCGCGTGGCGCACACCGAAGCGGACAGTGCCGCCGACAACTGGCGCCGTCCCGTGGTCGTGGACGTGACCGGCCAACTCCGCGCGGGCGCCGCGGTCATCGTCGTGTCCGCCACGAACGCCACCACCGGGCCCGCCGGACTGCTCGGTGCGCTGGAGTTGACGACCGCCGACGGCGTGCGCGTCCTGAGCACCGACGGCACGTGGAAGACCACCGACAAGGAGCCCGTCGGCGAGTGGCAGTCGACGGGATACGACGACGCCTCCTGGTCGGCGGCCAAGGTCGCCGCAGCCTGGGGTTCGGGCCCGTGGGGGAAGGTCGCCCCCAACCACTGCCCCGCCGCTCAGTTGCGCCACGAGTTCCGCCTGCGGCCGGGGAAGAAGGTCGCCCGGGCCCGGCTGTACTCCACGGCCCTCGGCCTCTACGACGCCTGGCTGAACGGCGAACGGGTCGGTGACGACCGTCTGGCGCCGGGCTGGACCGACTACGACAAGCGGGTCCAGTACCAGACGTACGACGTCACCAAGCAGCTCAAGTCCGGTGCCAACGCGCTCGGCGTGACGGTCGCGGTCGGCTGGTACGCGGGCAACGTCGGCATGTTCGGTCCGCACCAGTACGGCGAACGCCCTGCGCTGCTCGCCCAGTTGGAGGTCACGTACACCGACGGTTCCACCGACCGTGTGCTGTCCGGCACCGACTGGCGCGCCGCCACGGGCCCGGTCACCGCCGCGGACCTCCTGTCGGGCGAGGACTACGACGCCCGCCTGGAGACCGCGGGCTGGACGCGTGCCGGGTTCGACGACTCGAAGTGGGTCGCCGCTGACGCCGTCGACAAGGTCAAGGCCGCCGTCGTGGCCCAGATCGACGGGCACACGCGCGTGGAGAGCGAGATCTCCGCCCGGAAGGTGAGCGAGCCGAAGCCCGGCGTCTTCGTCTTCGACCTCGGTCAGAACATGGTCGGCGCGGTCAGGCTGAACGTGTCCGGGAAGGCCGGTACGAAGGTCCGGTTGCGCCACGCGGAGGTCCTCAACTCCGACGGCACGATCTACACCGCCAATCTGCGGTCCGCCGGCGCCACCGACACGTACACGCTCAAGGGCGGCGGCAAGGAGACGTTCGAGCCGCGGTTCACCTTCCACGGCTTCCGCTACGTGGAGGTGACGGGCTACCCGGGCACGCCACCGCTCGACGCCGTGACGGGCCGCGTCATCCACACCTCCGCGCCCTTCACGATGGACTTCGAGACGAACGTCCCCATGCTCAACCAGCTGCACAGCAACATCACCTGGGGCCAGCGCGGCAACTTTCTCTCCATCCCGACCGACACCCCCGCGCGCGACGAGCGGCTCGGCTGGACGGGCGCGACATCAATGTCTTCGCGCCGACCGCCGCCTATACGATGGAGTCGGCGCGCTTCCTCACGAAGTGGCTCGACGACCTGCGCGACGGGCAACCCGAGGACGGCGCGTTCCCCGATGTGGCCCCGTTCGTCGGTACCGTCGGCAAGGGCGTGGCCGGCTGGGGCGACGCAGGCGTGACCGTACCCTGGGCGCTGTACCAGGCCTACGGGGACAAGCGCGTCCTGGAGCAGTCCTGGTCCTCGATGCTGAAGTGGCTCGACTACCTGGAGAAGCACAGCTCCGGATATCTGCGTCCCGCCGAGGGCTACGGAGACTGGCTCAACATCCAGGACGAGACCCCCAAGGACGTCATAGGCACCGCCTACTTCGCCCACAGCGCCGACCTCGTGGCGCGGGTGGCCGAAGCGCTGGGCAAGGACCCCGCCCCGTACAAGAAGCTGTTCGGGAGCGTCCGTGACGCCTTCCGTGCGGCGTACGTGACCGGCGGCGGGCGGGTGAAGGGCGACACACAGACCGCGTACGTCCTGGCCCTGTCCATGGAACTGCTCGACGACGGCGACCGCGCACCGGCGGCCGCCCGCCTGGTGGAGCTCATCAAGTCCAAGGACTGGCACCTGTCGACGGGCTTCCTCGGCACACCACGCCTGCTCCCCGTCCTGACGGCCACCGGCCACACGGACGTGGCCTACCGCCTCCTCGTCCAGAAGTCCTTCCCCAGCTGGGGCTACCAGATCGACAAGGGCGCCACGACGATGTGGGAACGCTGGGACTCCATCAAGCCGGACGGGAGCTTCCAGGACGCCGGCATGAACTCCTTCAACCACTACGCCTACGGCTCGGTGGGCGAGTGGATGTACGCCAACATCGCGGGCATCGCACCGGCCGACCCGGGCTTCCGCAAGATCCTCGTCCGTCCGCGGCCCGGCGGCGGTGTGACCGAGGCCCGAAGCAGCTTCGACGCGCTCTACGGCCCTGTCAGCACCCACTGGAAGACGGACGACGAAGGATTCCGTCTCACCCTCACCCTGCCCGCCAACACCACGGCGGAGGTGTGGATCCCCGCCGACAAGCGCACTCAAGTGACGCATGGCGCGGCGGAGTTCCTGCGGATGGAGGACGGCTGCGCCGTCTTCGCCGCGGCCTCCGGCACGCACCGATTCTCCAACTGACCCACCTCGACCGCTCTTTCGGAAGGCTGCGCGATGACCGCCGGAACCAGCAAGGACGCCGTGAAAGCGGCACTCACCACCCAGGCCCTGGAGACCCCGTCCTGGGCGTACGGCAACTCCGGTACGCGCTTCAAGGTCTTCGCGCAGCCAGGTGTCCCCCGCACGACCCGGGAGAAGCTGGACGACGCCGCCCGCGTGCACGCCCACACGGGCGTGGCGCCCAGGGTCGCCCTGCACATCCCCTGGGACAAGGTCGACGACTACGCGGCGCTCGCGGACTACGCCGCCGAGCGCGGCGTGACGCTCGGCGCGATCAACGCCAACGTCTTCCAGGACGACGACTACAAACTCGGCTCGGTCACCAACCCGGACCCGACGGTCCGGCGCAAGGCACTCGACCATCTCCTCGAGTGCGTGGACATCATGGACGCGACGGGCTCACGCGACCTGAAGCTGTGGTTCTCCGACGGCACCAACTACCCGGGCCAGGACGACCTCCGCAGCCGCCAGGACCGGCTCGCGGAGGCCCTGCGGACGACCTATGACCGGCTCGGCGACGACCAGCGCATGCTCATCGAGTACAAGCTCTTCGAGCCCGCCTTCTACGCGACGGACATCCCGGACTGGGGCACTGCCTACGCGCACTGCCTGAAACTCGGTCCGAAGGCCCAGGTGGTCGTGGACACCGGCCACCACGCGCCCGGCACCAACATCGAGTTCATCGTGGCGACCCTCCTGCGCGAGGGCCGCCTGGGCGGTTTCGACTTCAACTCGCGCTTCTACGCGGACGACGACCTGATGGCGGGCGCCGCGGACCCCTTCCAGCTCTTCCGGATCATGTACGAGGTCGTCCGGGGCGGCGGCCTGGACTCGGACATCGCGTTCATGCTCGACCAGTGCCACAACATCGAGGCGAAGATCCCCGCGATCATCCGGTCGGTGATGAACGTGCAGGAGGCCACAGCCAAGGCCCTGCTCGTCGACGCGGACGCGCTGGCCGAGGCGCAGCGGACCGGCGACGTGCTCGCCGCCAACGCGGCCTTGATGGACGCGTTCAACACGGACGTCCGCCCCCTACTGGCAGAAGTCAGGGAGGAGTCGGGGCTCGACCCTGATCCCATGAGGGCCTATCGGGAGTCAGGCTGGCAGGAGCAGATCGTCAAGGACCGCGTGGGCGGCGAGCAGGCCGGATGGGGGGCATGAGCGACATGACACAGCACGCACGGATCACCGAACTTCTCGACCGCGCCCACCGCTTGGGCGCCGACCCGCGCAACACCAATTACGCGGGCGGCAACGCGTCCGCGAAGGGCACGGCCCCCGACCCGGTCACGGGCGCGGACACGGACCTGATGTGGGTCAAGGGTTCGGGCGGCGACCTGGGCACCCTCACCGAGGAAGGCCTCGCGGTCCTGCGCCTCGACCGCCTCCACGCCCTGAAGGAGGTGTACGCGGGACCGGACCGTGAGGACGAGATGGTCGGCGCCTTCGACTACTGCCTGCACGGCAAGGGCGGTGCGGCCCCCTCCATCGACACCGCGATGCACGCTTTGGTGGACGCACCGCACGTGGACCATCTGCACCCGGACTCGGGTATCGCCCTGGCCTGCGCCGCGGACGGCGAGAAGCTGACGGCAGAGTGCTTCGGCGCCGCGGTGGCCTGGGTGCCCTGGCGGCGCCCCGGCTTCCAGCTCGGCCTGGACATCGCCGCGGTGCAAGCGGCCAACCCCGACGCCATCGGCTGCGTCCTGGGCGGGCACGGCATCACGGCCTGGGGTGCCACGGCGGAGGAGTGCGAGCGCAACTCACTGCACATCATCCGCACGGCGGAGGCGTTCCTCGCCGACCGTGGCAAGCCCACCCCCTTCGGCCCGGCCCTGGAGGGGTACGGCCCTCTCCCCGCCGCCGCACGCCGCGACCGTGCGGCCGAACTGGCCCCGCACATCCGCTCGCTGGCGTCGCGAGACCGCCCCCAGGTCGGCCACTTCACCGACACGGACGTCGTCCTGGACTTCCTGTCCGCCACGGAGCACCCGCGTCTGGCGGCCCTGGGGACCTCCTGTCCCGACCACTTCCTCCGCACGAAGATCCGGCCGCTGGTCCTGGACCTGCCGCCGACCGTCCCGCTCCAGGAGGCCGTCGCCCGCCTCAAGGTGCTGCACGCCGCCTACCGCGAGGAGTACGCGGCGTACTACACCCGCCACGCCGACCCGACCTCTCCCGCCATGCGCGGCGCCGACCCGGCCATCGTCCTCGTCCCGGGCGTGGGCATGTTCTCCTTCGGCAAGGACAAGCAGACAGCCCGAGTGGCAGGCGAGTTCTACGTGAACGCCATCAACGTCATGCGAGGCGCCGAGGCGGTCTCCACGTACGCCCCGATCAACGAGTCGGAGAAGTTCCGCATCGAGTACTGGCCGCTGGAGGAGGCCAAGCTGCAACGCCTCCCGAAGCCCAAGCCTCTGGCCACCCGCGTCGCCCTGGTGACCGGGGCGGGCAGCGGCATCGGCAAGGCGATCGCGCACCGCCTGGTGGCGGAGGGCGCCTGCGTTGCGGTGGCGGACCTCGACGCGGAGAACGCGGCCGCTGTGGCGGACGAGCTGGGCGGCCCGGACAAGGCCGTGGCCATCCCCATGGACGTCACGTCCGAGGAACAGATCGAGGCCGCCTTCAAGTCGGCGATCCTGGCCTTCGGCGGAGTCGACCTGGTGGTGAACAACGCGGGCACCTCCATCTCCAAGCCTTTGCTGGACACCACGGCCCGGGACTGGGACCTCCAGCACGACATCATGGCCCGCGGCTCCTTCCTCGTCTCCCGCGAGGCGGCCCGCGTCATGCGGGACCAGTCGCTGGGCGGCGACATCATCTACATCACGTCGAAGAACGCCGTGTTCGCGGGCCCGAACAACATCGCGTACTCCGCCACCAAGGCGGACCAGGCCCATCAAGTGCGGCTTCTGGCAGCCGAGTTGGGTGAACACGGCATCCGCGTGAACGGCATCAATCCGGACGGGGTGGTCCGCGGCTCGGGGATCTTCGCGGGCGGCTGGGGCGCGCAACGCGCGGCGATGTACGGGATCGAGGAGGAGAACCTGGGCGAGTTCTACGCCCAGCGCACCCTCCTCAAGCGCGAGGTGCTCCCCGAGCACGTGGCCAACGCCGTCTTCGCCCTGACGGCAGGCGATCTGACCCACACGACGGGCCTGCACATACCGGTGGACGCGGGCGTCGCGGCGGCCTTCCTCAGATAGCCCGCGTACCTCAGGTAGCCCGCGCCCCCTCCGACCACCGAACACCTGGACCCACCCTCAACCCTGCGAGCCACCATGCCCCACTCCCGCCCGCGTCCCCGCACCCACTCATCCCGACTTTTCGCCGCCGTCGACCTCGGGGCCTCCAGCGGACGCGTCATGGTGGCCGAGGCAGGGCCCGACACCCTCACTCTCCAGGAGGCACACCGCTTCCCCAACCGCCCGGTCCGGACTGCCGGCACCCTGCACTGGGACGTCCTGTCCCTGTACGCCGGGGTCCTCGAAGGTCTGCGCGTCGCAGGATCCGCTGCCCCCCTCACGTCCATCGGGATCGACAGCTGGGCAGTCGACTACGGCCTGCTCGACGCGGACCGCACCCTTCTGGGCAACCCGGTGCACTACCGCGATGCCCGCACCGAGGGCATCGCGCCCACAGCGTGGACGACCGTCCCGCCCACCGAGCTCTACGCCACCACAGGCATCCAGTACGCCCCCTTCAACACCCTGTACCAACTGATCGCCGCACAGGAGACGGCTCAACTGGCAGCGGCCGAACACCTGTTGCTGATCCCGGATCTGCTCACGTACTGGCTGACGGGCGAGCTCGGCACCGAGCTGACCAACGCCTCCACCACACAGCTCATGGACCCCGGCACAGGCAACTGGGCACACGAGGTGGCGACGCGCCTCGGCGTCGACCTGGCGCTCTTCCCACCGTTGCGGCATCCGGGCTCCCCCGCAGGACACTTGCTCCCTCACGTTCTCGAAGACACCGGACTCACCTCGCCCGTCCCGGTGACGACCGTCGCCTCGCACGACACCGCGTCAGCCGTCGCCGCCGTACCCGCCACGACCGACAACTTCGCCTACATCTGCACCGGCACCTGGTCCCTCGCAGGCCTGGAGCTGACCGCTCCCGTCCGCACCGAGGAGAGCCGAAAGGCCAACTTCACCAATGAGCTCGGCATCGACGGCACGGTGCGCTACCTGCGCAACATCATGGGCCTGTGGCTGCTCCAGGAGTGCCTGCGCACCTGGAACGCGGGCCCGAGCGCCCCCGGCCTGGAAGCGCTGCTGCTCGAAGCCGCCGCCGTTCCCGCCCTGCGCTCCCTCGTCGACGCGGCGGACCCCGCCTTCCTGCCTCCCGGCAACATGCCGCACCGCATCGCCGACGCCTGTCGGGCCACCGGACAGCCCGCTCCCGCCACCCCCGCCGAGACGACCCGCTGCATCCTCGACTCGCTGGCCCTGGCACACCGACGGGCCATCGAGGACGCCCAGCGCCTCGCGGACCGCTCCGTGGACGTGGTGCACATAGTCGGCGGCGGCGCGCGCAACGCTCTCCTGTGCCAACTGACCGCGGACGCCTGCGGGCTGCCCGTCGTCGCGGGTCCGGCGGAGGCGGCGGCGCTTGGCAACGTACTCGTCCAGGCCAGGGCGCACGGCCTGGTGGGCGATGACCGCCACGAGATGCGTGCCCTGCTGGCCCGCACCCAGTCCCTGGCGCGCTACGAGCCGGCCAGAGACCCGGCGAGCCGTGCGGCGTGGGACGCGGCGGCACGACGCGTCCCGGCGTCATGACTCCCGCACAGCGCGCGTAGCGCTTACGCTGCATCCATCCGATGATCGACGAGGAGGAACCCGCGATGCGTGTCGCTCTGTTCCTGACCTGTGTCAACGACACGCTCTATCCGGACACAGGCCGAGCGGTGGTGAAACTGCTGACCAGGCTGGGAGTTGAGGTTGACTTCCCGATGGCGCAGACCTGCTGCGGGCAGGCGCACTACAACACGGGCTACCGTCACCAGGCTGAGCCACTCGCCCGTCATTTCTCCGATGTCTTCGGCTCGGATGAGTACGACGCGATCGTGACGCCGTCGGGTTCGTGCGGGGCGATGGTCCGCGAGCTGTACCCCCGCATGGGAGAACGGGCGCGTTCGGAGGGCCGCGGTGGAGGCCTGGCGGCGACGCTGGCGCCCGTCGTGCCCAAGACGTACGAACTCACCGAGTTCCTGGTGGACGTCCTTGGTGTGACGGACGTCGGGGCGTACTACCCGCACACGGTGACCTACCACCCGACCTGCCACGGTCTGCGCAGTCTGGGCCTCGGCGATCGCCCCACGCGACTGCTCCAGGCGGTCAAGGGCCTGGAGCTGCGCGCGCTCCCCGGCGCCGACGAGTGCTGTGGATTCGGCGGCACCTTCGCCATGAAGAACTCCGATGTCTCGTCGGCGATGGGCACGGACAAGGTGCGCACTGCCGAGTCCACGGGCGCCGATGTCCTGTGTGCGGCGGACAACTCCTGCCTGATGCACATCGGGGGCACCATGACCCGCCTGAAGAGCGGCCTGCGCCCGGTCCACATCGCGGAGATCCTGGCGAGCACGGAAGAGGAGCCCCTGTCATGAGCGGCCTGAGCGGCACGAGCGGCACGTTCGTGGGCATGCCCGCCTTTCCCGTCGCGGCCCGCGAGGCCGTGGCCGACAAGACCCTGCGCGCCAACCTCCGGCACGCCACGCACACCATCCGCGACAAACGGGCTCGCGCCGTCGCGGAGTTGGACGACTGGGCGCAGCTGCGCGAGGCCGGAAAGCAGATCAAGGACCACACCCTCTCCCGTCTCGACCACTATCTGGACCAGTTGGAGGAGTCGGTCACGGCGGCGGGCGGCATCGTGCACTGGGCCGCCGACGCCGACGAGGCCAATCGCATCGTGACCCGCCTCGTCCAGGAGACCGGCGAGTCGGAGGTCGTCAAGGTCAAGTCGATGGCCACGCAGGAGATCGGCCTCAACGAAGCGCTCGAAGAGGCGGGCATCCATGCCTACGAGACCGACCTCGCCGAACTGATCGTGCAGCTGGACAAGGACCGCCCGTCCCACATCCTGGTGCCCGCCATCCACCGCAACCGCGGCGAGATCCGCGAGATCTTCGCGCGCGAGATGAGCGAGTGGGGCCGCCCCGCCCCGGACGGCCTCACCGACACCCCCGCCGAACTCGCCGAGGCCGCCCGTCTCCACCTCCGGGAGAAGTTCCTGCGCGCCAAGGTCGGCGTCTCCGGGGCGAACTTCATGGTCGCCGAGACGGGCACCCTGGTCGTCGTCGAGTCGGAGGGCAACGGCCGCATGTGCCTGACGCTCCCCGAGACGCTGATCTCGGTCGTCGGCATCGAGAAGATCGTGCCGAGCTGGCAGGACCTGGAGGTCTTCCTGCAGACCCTCCCCCGCTCCTCGACGGCCGAGCGGATGAATCCGTACACGTCGATGTGGACCGGCACCTCGGAGGAGGACGGCCCGAGCACCTTCCACCTCGTGCTCCTCGACAACGGCCGCAGCGACACGCTCGCCGACGAGGTGGGCCGCCAGGCGCTGCGCTGCATCCGCTGCTCGGCCTGCCTCAACGTCTGCCCGGTGTACGAACGCGCGGGCGGCCACGCGTACGGCTCGGTCTACCCCGGCCCCATCGGGGCGATCCTCAGCCCTCAACTGCGCGGCACGCAGAGCGAGATCGACGCCTCACTCCCGTACGCGTCGTCCCTCTGCGGGGCCTGCTACGAGGTGTGCCCGGTGGCCATCGACATCCCCGAAGTCCTCGTCCATCTGCGGGAGCGGGTGGTCCAGGGCGGCGAGGTGACCCGGCACGGTTCGAAGGTGACGCTGCGGCCCGCGAAGGGGCACGCCGCGGAGCGGGCGGCGATGCGCGCGGCGGGCTGGGCATTCGGTCGTCCCGGGGCGCTGCGGGCCGGACAGCGGCTGGCGTCCGGGACCCGGCGCGTCCATCCGCGCACGCTTCCCGGGCCGGGGCGGGCGTGGAGCGGGACACGGGACCTGCCGAAGGTGCCCGCGGAGCCGTTCCGCGACTGGTGGCGGCGTACGTCCGGCGACCGGGCGGAGAAGGGCGGCGGGAAGTGAGCAGCAGGGACCAGATCCTGGGCCGCGTCCGGCGAGCACTGGCTGACGTACGCGATGGCGACAGCGCCCCTGTCCCACGCGACTATCTACGCGAACACGGCCACCGCACCACCGACCAGACCGTCGAGCTGCTCGCGGAGAACCTCGCCGACTATCGCGCGCTCGTGCACCGCTGCGCGGACGCGGAGCTGCCGGATCTGCTCATGCGGTTGCTCGCGGAACGCGGTGCGCGGACCGTACTCGTGCCGCCCGGTCTCCCGCCGCACTGGCTCAAGGCCTCCGACACGACCCGTGTCGAGGACCGTGCCGAGAGCACTCCGCACGAGCTCGACGCGGTCGACAGCGTCGTCACCGGCTGCGCGGTCGCCGTCGCCGAGACCGGCACGATCGTCCTCGACGGCGGACCCGACCAGGGCCGCCGGCGCATCACGCTCGTCCCCGATCACCACATCTGTGTCGTACGCGTCCGGGACCAGGTGGTCTCCTCCGTCCCGCAGGCACTCGAACGGCTCGACCCGGCCCGCCCGCTGACCTGGATCTCGGGACCGTCCGCCACCAGCGACATCGAACTGGACCGGGTGGAGGGCGTGCACGGCCCGCGCACCCTGGAGGTGGTGCTGGTGAGCGGAGTGTGAGGGCCACGGTTAGCGTGAGTGCATGATCCGGTTCGAGCAGGTGAGCAAGCGCTATCCGGACGGCACGATGGCTGTGGACGATCTGTCCTTCGAGGTCGCCGAGGGGGAACTGGTCACCCTCGTCGGACCGTCCGGCTGCGGCAAGACGACCACGATGATGATGGTGAACCGCCTCATCGAGCCGACCGCGGGCCGCATCTTCGTGAACGGCGAGAACATCGCGGACGTCGACCCGGTCCGGCTTCGCCGCCGTATCGGCTATGTCATCCAGCAGGTGGGGCTCTTCCCGCACCGGACGATCCTCGACAACACGGCGACCGTGCCCGCGCTGGTGGGCTGGAAGAAGGCGAAGGCACGGGCGCGGGCGGCCGAGCTGCTCGACCTGGTGGGCCTCGACCCGAAGACGTACGGCTCCCGCTACCCCGAGCAGTTGTCGGGCGGGCAGCGCCAGCGCGTGGGCGTGGCACGCGCCCTGGCCGCCGATCCGCCCGTACTCCTCATGGACGAACCCTTCGGGGCGGTCGACCCGGTGGTGCGCGAGCAGTTGCAGGACGAGTTCCTGCGGATGCAGGCGGCGGTCCGCAAGACGGTTCTCCTGGTCACGCACGACATCGAGGAGGCGGTCAGGCTCGGAGACCGGATCGCGGTGTACGGGCAGGGACGCATCGAGCAGTACGACACGCCCGGCGCGGTGCTCGGCACCCCGGCGACGCCGTACGTCGCCGGGTTCGTGGGCGCCGACCGGGGCCTGAAGCGGCTCTCGGTCACCGAGATCCAGCCGGACGACCTGGAGCAGCCGACGGTGGTCCGCCTCGACGAGCCCGCCGCGCACGCGGCGGCCCTGTTGCGCGCGGAGGACGCCCGCTGGGGCGTCGTCCTGGACGCGGGCGGAGATCTGCACGGCTGGGTCGGCATCGACGAGGTGGCGCTGGCCGGCGAGGGCGGCAGGGTCGGCGATCTGGCCCATCGCATGAAGGCGTGGGTCCCGGTGGGCGCCCCGCTCAAGCAGGCGTTCGGTGTGATGCTCCAGCACGACGCGGGCTGGGTCGCGGTCCTCGACGGGGCTCGCTTCCTCGGCGTGCTGACCCCGGCGAAGCTGCACGAGGCCCTGCGCCGCTCGGTGGACGCGGACGCGCAGGGCGTGCCCCGGGATCAGGTGGAGTTCGACTCGGTGGCCGACGCCTGAGACCGCACAGCCCGCATCTGACCCCGCGCGGCCCGCGTCACAGCAGCCCCTTGTCCTCCAGGTAGGTCCGCGCCACGTCCTCCGGCAGCCTGCGCCAGCTGTCCACCTGTTCGTTCATGGAGGCCAGGTCCGCCGTCGTCAGCACGGAGTTGAGGCGGCCGAGTGCTTTCGCGACGCCCTCGCTGCCCGCGCGGGAGCGGTTGACGACCGGGACGATGTAGTCGGCGTTCTGGAGTTTCTTGTCGTCGTTCAGCAGGACGAGGCCGAAGTTGTCGAGCGTGGCGTCCGTGGATGTGGTCAGGACCATCTGGTCCTGCCCGCTCTGCACGGCCTTCTTGGCCTGTGTCGTGCCCACGCCCTTGGGGTCGACGGAGGTGATGTCGATGCCGTAGACCTTCTTCAGACCGGGTTCGCAGTACGGGCGTTGCACGCATTCGTCGCCCGCGGCGAGGCGCACCTTCAGGCCGGACTTGCCGAGGTCGCTCAGGGTCTTGAGGTGGTGCTTCCTCGCGAAGGACTCCGTGACGGCGAACGCGTTCTGGTCCACGGCTTTCCCGGCATCGAGGACGGTGAGGCCGCGTGGGGTGGCGAGGTCGCGCAGGGCCTTCATCGTGGCGTCCAGGTCGGGCGAACCGACCGGCTTCGCGTCCGCGCCGTTCTTCTTGGCGTTCAGCCAGTCCGCGAACGTCGCCGCGTACTCGGGGACGACGTCGATCTGGCCGGACTCCAGGGCGGGTTCGTACAGCTCGCGGTTGGCCACGGAGAGGATCTCCGCGCCGTATCCGGCCTTCTGCAGGAGCAGGGAGTACATCTGGGCGAGCAGATCGCTCTCGGTGAAGCCCGCGGAGCCGACGACCAGGTGATGGCTGTCGCCGGGTGGCGCGGTCACCTCGCCCTGGGTCTCCAGGGACGGCCCCGAAGAGCACCCGGCCAGCAACAGGGCGACCCCGGCAGCAGCCGCCCCACCACGCACCGCGCCCCGCCTCATCCCGTCCGTCCTCTCCCGCGCGCCCAGCCGGGAGCGAGCCGTTCGCCGATCTCGAAGAGGCCCTCGACGATCAGGGCGAAGACGGCGACAAGGACCGCCCCCGCCACCACCTGCGGGGTGCTCGCCAGGTTGAAGCCTGCCGTGATGATCCGGCCGAGTCCCCCGCCTCCCGCGAGGGCCGCGATGGTGGCGGTGGCCACGAGCTGCACCGCCGCGATCCGCACCCCGCTCAGGACCAGCGGCATCGCGAGCGGCAGTTCGACCCGCCACAGCATCTGCCGCCCCGTCATCCCCATGCCACGGGCGGCCTGGACGACGCTGCGGTCCACCCCGCGCATCCCGACGTAGGCGTTGGTGAGCAGAGGCGGCACCGCGAACAGGACGAGCGCCACCACCGTGGGTCCCTCGCCCCACTGCCCGATGGGGGTGAGGAGCAGCAGGACGAGCACCGCGAAGGTCGGCACCGCGCGCCCCACGTTGGAGATGTTGACCGCGAGCGCGCCGCCCTTGCCGAGGTGGCCGAGGACGAGTGCGACCGGCAGCGCGATCAGGCAGCTCAGGATCAGGCACACCACGGTGAGCACGAGGTGCTGGGTGAGCCGGTGCCAGATGCCGTCGTCGCCGGCCCAGTGTGCCGAGTCGGTGAGCCACTGCCAGGCATCGCTGATGGTGTTCATGAGCGGACCGCCCTCGTCCACGGGGTGAGGATCCGCTGCACGCCCAGGAGCAGCAGATCGGCCAGTACGGCGATGACGACGCACAGCACGGACGCGGTCAGGACCTGTGCCTTGAAGTAGGTGTTCATGCCCGCGTAGATCAGGTTGCCGAGCCCGCCGAAGCCTACGATCGCGCCGACCGTGACGAGGGAGACCGCGGAGACGGTGGCGATGCGCAGGCCGGCCATGGCGGCGGGCAGCGCGAGTGGCAGTTCGACGGTGAGCAGGAGGCGGATCGGGCCGTAGCCCATGCCGCGGGCGGCCTGCCGCGTGTCCTCGGGGACGGCGCGCAGACCGGCCAGGATGTTGCGGACGAGCAGCGTGAGTGAGTACAGGACGAGTCCCGCGACCACCAGGGAGGCGGAGAGGCCGTACACGGGAAGCAGCAGCGAGAACATCGCGAGCGAGGGGATCGTGTAGAGGACCGTGGTCAGCGCGAGGACGGGACCTGCGGCGAGGGCCCAGCGGCGGGCGACGACGGCCAGCGGTACGGCGATGACGAGCGCGATGAGGATGGAGACGGCGGTCAGCTCCAGGTGCTGGAGGACCGCGTCGACGATGATCTGGCGGCGGGTGCTCAGATACTCGCCGCAGATCCACTCGTTGCGCGCGAGGCAGTCGTCCGGGGGCGCGGTCACTCGTCCATTCCAGCGGGCGTGGCGTGTGACGGCGCGTTCTGGTCCCCCGTACGAGCAGTGACCGGAAGCTCACCATTCACCCACGACTACGCATAAAGAAAAAATAAGCGCAGAATGGATGTGCGCGACATTCCGCCGCGCGAGGTCATCAGGCCTGCACCAAGCAGAGGAGACGAGTCTCATGGCCGACGTCTCACACAGGGGAGACATAGCCGCTCACCCTGACGTATCCGAAATGCGGGATCGATACGCCCGCGTGCTCGGTGGGAAAGATGTGGCGCTCGTGGACGGACCTGTGTTCCTCACGGGTCTCTTCTGTGCCATCTCCCCCTGGGTGGTCCACTTCACCACCAGCCAGCCAGTCCTCACGACGCACAACCTCATCATGGGCATCGCGATCGGCCTGCTGGGCCTCGGATTCACTGTCGCGCCTGCCAGGATGTACGGCCTGAGCTGGGCCATGTGCGCCATGGGCGTATGGATGATCGTGTCGCCGTGGGTCGTCGGCACGAGCCCTGACATGGGCGTCATCCTCACCAACATCATCATCGGCGGACTCACCCTCCTCCTTGGCCTCGTGTGCATCGGCGCGGCGGCGAAGGAGGGACGCAAGGTGAACACGACCTGACACGGGAAGGCAGAGCCACACAAGCGCGGCGGCCCCCGGATCGGCGGAGAGCCGGGAGCCGCCGTCAGCCGTGCGTGCGCGTCAGGCCGCGCGGCTCACCCGCCCCTGGTGGCCGCGGATGATGTCGGCATAGCGCAGACCGCTGCCCTTGACGGTGCGGCGCTGCGTCTCGTAGTCGACGTGGACCAGGCCGAACCGCTTGTCGTAGCCGTAGGCCCACTCGAAGTTGTCGAGCAGGGACCACGCGTAGTAACCGGCCAGGGGCGCTCCCTTGCGGGCGGCGCTCGCGCAGGCGGCGAGATGCCGGACCAGGTAATCGGTGCGCTCCGGGTCGTCGATCGTTCCGTCGGGGCGTACGACGTCGGGGTAGGACGAGCCGTTCTCGGTGACGTACAGCTTGCGCGCCCCGTATTCGTTCGTCAGGCGCAGCAGGAGCGTCTCGATGCCGCTCGCGTCGACCTCCCAGTCCATGCCGGTACGGGGGACTCCCTCGCGGCGCACCTGGTGGGCGTAGGGCGCGGGGCCCGCGGGGTCGTCGGAGACCACGGCCGGGAAGTAGTAGTTCAGGCCCAGCCAGTCGAGCGGCTGCGCGATGGTCGCCAAGTCGCCTGCGCGCTCCGGGAGTTCGACGCCGTAGACCTCCTGCATGTCGGCCGGGAAGCCGCGGCCGTGGACCGGGTCGAGCCACCAGCGGTTGGTGTGGCCGTCCACGCGGCGGGCGGCGGCCACGTCCTCGGGGCGGTCACTCGCGGGCTCGACCGTGGAGAGGTTGTTGACGATGCCGATCTGCGCGCCGGGCGCCGCGGCACGGATGGCCTGGGTGGCGAGACCGTGCCCGAGCAGCAGGTGGTACGAGGCGCGCACGGCGGCGGTCAGGTCGGTCAGGCCAGGTGCCATCCGCCCTTCGAGGTGGCCGATCCAGGCCGAGCAGAGGGGTTCGTTCAGCGTCGCCCACTGGGTGACGCGGTCGCCGAAGCGCTCGGCGGCGATGGAGGCGTAGGCGGCGAAGTGCTCGGCGGTCTCCCGCTCGGGCCAGCCGCCGCGGTCCTGGAGCACCTGCGGCAGATCCCAGTGGTAGAGGGTCACTGACGGCGTGATGCCCGCGTCGAGCAGGCCGTCGATCAACTGGTCGTAGAAGTCGAGGCCCTTGGCGTTGGCCGGTCCGTCGCCGCCGGGCACGATGCGAGGCCAGGCGAGGGACAACCGGTAGGCGTTGGTGCCCAGTTGCTTCATCAGCGCGATGTCCTCGCGCCAGCGGTTGTAGTGGTCGCAGGCCACATCACCGTGATCGTCGTTGTCGATCTTTCCGGGGGCGTGCGAGAAGGTGTCCCAGATCGAGGGGGAACGGCCGTCCTGGGTGACGGCCCCCTCGATCTGGTACGCCGATGTGGCCGTGCCCCACGCGAAGTCGTGCGGAAGTGCGGCAAGGTCGATGAGCTCGGACACAGACGTCCTTTCAGACGGGGCGGCGGCAGTGGTGGCCGGGGGATGGGTCACTTGACGGCTCCGGCGGTGAGGCCGGCGACCAGATAGCGCTGGAGCAGGAGGAAGCCCGCGACCACCGGCACGCTCACGACCAGCGACGCGGCCATGATCTGGTTCCAGTAGACGTCGTTCTGGGTGGAGTAGCCCTGCAGGCCGATGGCGAGCGTGCGGGTGGCCTCGTTCGTCATGACGGAGGCGAAGAGCACTTCTCCCCATGCGGTCATGAACGCGTAGACGGCGACCGCGACGATGCCGGGGATCGCGGCGGGCACCACGACCCGGAAGAGCGCACCGATCGGACCGCAGCCGTCGACGAGCGCCGCCTCGTCCAGGTCGCGCGGCACCGAGTCGAAGTACCCGATCAGCATCCAGATCGAGAAGGGCAGCGAGAAGGTCAGATAGGTGATGATGAGCCCGGCCCGCGAGCCGAACAGGGCGATCCCCGTGGCGTTGCCGATGTTGACGTACATCAGGAAAAGCGGGAGCAGGAACAGGATGCCGGGGAACATCTGGGTGGACAGCACCGTCACCGTGAAGACGCGCTTGCCGCGGAACTGGTAGCGGCTGACGGCATAGGCGGCGAAGACGGCGATCACCACCGAGCAGACGGTGGCCGCACCCGCCACGATCAGCGAGTTCATGAAGTAATCGGCCAGCGGGACGGTGTTCCAGATGTCGATGTACGGGCGGATCGTGAGCCCGCTCGGCATCCAGCGGAACTTGCCCGACACGTCTTCCAGTGGCTTGAGCGAGCTGGACACCATCACGAACACCGGAAGCAGCACGAAGCCCGTGAGCAGCGTCAGGAAGATCCGCCGTGACCAGAGGAACGAGCGGGGCGCCGCCATCGGCGACCGGGGCTTCGCGGCCCCGCGGGGCCGCACGGCCATGCGAGCGCTAGACATGAGCGGACTTCCTCTCGCGTGACGTGACCCACAGATAGACGCCCGTCACCACGAGCAGGAACAGCAGCAGCAGGACGGACATGGCGGAACCGGTGCCGAAGTTCCAGGTGACGAACGAGGACTGGTAGATGTGGATCGAGACCAGGTCCGCGGCCTCGGGCGCCGACCTGCCGAACAGGACGTACGGCGTGTTGAAGTCGTTGAACGTCCACAGGAACAGGACGAGCACGAGGACCTGGTTGACGGGGCGCAGGGACGGCAGCGTGATGCGGCGGATCTGCTGCCACATGCCGGCGCCGTCGAGCGCCGCCGCCTCGTACATGTCCTTGGGGATGTTCTGCAGCCCCGCCATCAGGATGAGGAAGGCGAACGGCCAGCCCTTCCACACCGAGACGGTGAGCAGCGCGACGAAGCTGTTGTCGCCGATGAGCCAGAACGGTGCGCTGTCGGTGAGGCCCAGCTGATCGTGCAGGACGTGGTTGATGAGGCCGTTGTCACGCTGGAACATGAAGCCCCAGGTGATCACCGCGGCGTACACGGGCAGTGCGTACGGGATCAGGAAGAGCGCCCTGAGGAAGCCCCGCCCCTTGAACGTCTCCTGCAGATAGATCGCGGCGGTCGTCCCGATCAGCCAGCACAGGCCGACCGAGAGCACCGTGAACGCGCAGGTGACGAGGAACGAGTGCAGCAGCCCCTCGCCGACCGGCGCGTCGAAGTCCACCGCGATCTTGTAGTTGTCCAGGCCGGACCAGGGCGCGGCGCCCCAGTCGCGGATGAAGAACTGGGTGAGCTCCTTGAAGCTCATCGTGATGCCGATGACGATCGGCAGCAGATGGACGAGGACTTCGAGCAGGAGGGCCGGCAGCAGCAGGAGGTAGGGCAGGCCGATGCGGCGGAGCCGTCCGGGACGGCGGCGCGGGCCGCGCTCCGTGTCCGGGGCGGTCGCGGACGGCTCCTTGAGGCCCTGCACGACGGTCGTGCTCGTGGTGGTCACGGACGTGTCGCTCACTGCTGGGACATCTGCTGCTGAGCCTTGGACAGTTCGGCCTTCACCGACGCGGTGGTCACCTCACGGCCGGCGGCGGCGTTCGCGAAGAGATTCTTGACGGCGGTGCCGACCGCGGTCTCGAACTGCGACTCGTTGGCCACCTGGGGCAGCGGCGCGGCGCTCTTGGCGAGGGTGTCGCGCAGGACCTTCAGCTCGGGACGGTCGAAGGCGGCGTCCTCCTGGGCGGCCTTGACCGGCGGCACGGAGCCGTAGGACTTGCAGAGGATCTTCTGCTCGGCGTCGCTCGTCATGAACTTCACGAACTTCAGCGAGCCGTCGATGTTCTTGGTGTTCTTGAAGACGGCCATGTTGATGCCGGCGACCATGGAGTTGGTGGCCTTGCCCTGACCCGGCGCGCCGGACTCGACGGGCACGGGCGCCACGCCCCACTCGTCGTCGCTCATGCCCTGCGACTTGAAGGTGGTGGCCGCCGCCTGCCACAGCACCATCGCCGTCTTGTCCTTGGCGAAGTCGCTCAGGGACTGGTTCTGCGCGTACTCGGCGTTACCGGGCGCGATGATCTTGTCCTTGCCCATCATGTCGACGTACTGCTTCACGGCCGCGACCGCGCCGTCGGAGGTGAAGTCAGGCTTGCCGTCCGGGGTGAAGAAATCGGCGCCGTGCTGCTTGCCGAGCGCGAAGACCTGGTGGATGTTGTTGGAGAGGTTCGCCCCCTCAGCGCCCAGGGCCCACTTGCCGCCCTTGGAGATCTTCTTGCCGTCCTCGACCAGCTCGTCCCAGGTGGCGGGCGGCTTGTCTATGCCGGCCTCCTTGAACATCTTTTTGTTGTAGTAGAGGGCGTACGCCATGGAGTACAGCGGTACGGCGGCCGGGTCCTTGTCCGCCGCCCCCGCCGAGCCGAGCGCGGACTCCACGAAGCGGTCCTTGCCGCCGATCTTGTCGAAGTTCTTCTCGTCCCAGGGCAGCAGGGCTCCGCTGGCCTGCAGGGACGCGCTCCAGGTGTTGCCGATGTTCAGGACGTCCGGCCCCTGACCCGACGTCGTCGCGGTCAGGATCTTGTTGAGCAGGTCCGACCAGGGGATGACCTCGAGCTTCACCTTGATGCCCGTCTTCTTCTCGAACTTGTCGAGTTCGGGCCTGAGGATCTTCTTGTCGGCCTCGATGTTGGGGCCTTGGTTCGACGCCCAGTAGGTCAGCGTCTTCGGCGAGTCGTTGGACCCCTCGCCACCCGTCGTCGAACCGCCTCCGCAGGCGGTCGCGGTGAGGGCGAGCGAGAGGGTGACGGCGCCGACGGAGGCGGCGGCTCGGAATCTGCGCATGGCTCCAGGTGTCCCTTCCGGAGGGAGTCATGGGGAGGACGGCTGGCCCAGCGCCGGGTCGAGCAGCGCCGCGTTCAACTCTTGAATGCCCTCATGACTTAATTTAGGACGTGAGTTAAACCGGCGGGGAAGATACCGTCAAGGGGTCACACAGAACCAACTTCGAGGCAGGACAGGCCGGAAGGAACCACATGGCTGGGCAGCGCAACGGGCGCACGGTGCACGACCTGCGGCGGGAGAACCGCGCCGCCGTACTGCAGCGGTTGTACTTCGAGGGACCGATGAGCCGCTTCACGCTCGGCCCCGCCACCGGACTGAGTTCAGGTTCCATCAGCAACGTCGTGGCCGAGCTGGTGACGGAGGGGTGGGTGGAGGAGGCGGGCAGCGTGGAGTCCGACGGCGGACGCCCGCGTACGCTGCTGCGGGTCGCGCCCGGCCGTGGTCAGCTGATCGGCGTGGACGTCGGCGAGACCCGCGTACGCGTCGAGCTCTTCGACCTCTCTCTGTCCGAACTAGCCCGCGCCGAGCGACCGTTGACCCTGAAAGGCCACGACGTCGGCGGCATCACGGAACTCATCCGCGACGGGATGGGAGAGGTGCTCGGCGCCGGGGGCGTCACGGAGGAGGGCCTGCTGGGCGTCGGGATCGGCGTACCCGGGATCGTCGCGCGCGACAGCGAACTCGGCGCCGTCGTGCACGGCCAGACCATCGGCTGGAACGCGGTCCCGCTGGAATCCCTGCTGCGGGAGACCGGCCGGGGTGGCCTGGGTGGGTCCCAACTCCCGGCTTCCGTACCGTACTTCATCGACAACGGCGCCAAGACCCTCGGTCAGGCGGAGATGTGGTTCGGCGCGGGGCGTGGGACGCGCAACGCTGTGGTGGTCCTGTTCGGTTCGGGTGTCGGCGCGTGCGTCGTCACCGAGGACGTGGAGCAGGGCCGCGCCCTTGAGTGGGGGCATCTCACGGTGCGGGTGCAGGGCAGACGGTGCCGGTGCGGGGCCCTGGGGTGCCTGGAGGCGTACGCGGGTGCGGAGGCGCTGCTCGAACGGTGGCAGGAGGCGGGCGGGCTCCCGCCGAAGAACACCGACGAGGAGAGCGCGCTCACCGCCATGCTCAACGCCGCCTACCCCGAGGGCGGAGGCGCGGCCGACCCGACGGCGCTCGCGGTGCTGGAGGAGACCGCCGAATACCTGGGCGCGGGTCTCGCCGACCTGATCAACCTCTTCCAGCCGGAGCGGATCCTCGTCGGCGGTTGGGCCGGCCTCCAGCTCGGGCAGCGCTTCCTGAGCGCGGTGAAGCGGTACATCCCGACCTACGCCCTGGCCTACCCTGCGGGGCGCGTCGCCATCGACCTGGGCCGTCTCGGCCCGGACGCGGTGACGGTCGGTGCCGCGACACTCCCGCTGGCCGACTTCTTCGCCCGGGGCGGACGGCGGGCCGCACCGGTACGCGAGGCCGAACTGCCGGGCTGGCAGACGGCGTTGGAGGGGCGCACTCCCTCTTAGGACTGCCCTCCGAAGCCGTGGGCCGCACCCGGTCGGTCCGCGTCTTGGGGGAGGCGGCCGTCGGCCCACTGGCCGTCGGCGCGCGGGTGGTCCTCGGCGGTCGCGCCCTGCCCGAGGAGGGTCACGGCTTCCCTCGACGGCGAGCCTGGCTCGGTGACGGCGAGCACCAGGTGCTGGTCCTGCGCCTGAGGGAGGTGAAGGCTCTGCTGGGTGACGGTGAGGGTGCCGACGAGGGGGTGGCGCATCTCGTAGCGGGCGAAGTCACAGGGGTGCACCCGGTGGCCGGTCCACAGTGCGGCGAACTCCGGTGACTTGACGGTGAGTTCCCCGATGAGCGAGGTCAGCAGCGTGTCGTCGGGGTGGCGCCCCGCGACCATCCGCAGGTTCTCGACAACGGCCCTGGCCTTCGCCGTCCAGTCGGCGTACAACCCGCGGGTGTGCGGGTCGAGAAAGAGCATCCTGGCGAGGTTGGGGCGCTCGGCAGGCCGCTGGGGGCTGTCGAAGCTCAGGTGCGACGCGAACAGTGCGTGGCCAAGGCGGTTCCAGGCGAGCACGTCGGTGCGACGGCCGCTGACCAGCGCCGGAACGCTCTCCAGGGTGCTCAGCAGATGGAGCGTGGTGATCCCCGCCTGCTCGGCCCGCGGTCGGCGGGCCGGAGTCCGCCTCCTGCCTGCGTCGGCGAGGTCGTGCAGATGCCGCCGCTCCGACTCGTCGAGGCAGAGGGCCCGCGCCACGGCGTCCAGGATCTCCGGGGAAGCTCCCACCGACTGCCCCTGCTCCAGCCGTGTGTAGTACGAGGCGCTGACCCCGGCGAGCAGCGCCAGCTCTTCCCTGCGCAGGCCCGCCACGCGCCGCCGGTCGCCGTAATCCTTGAGCCCGACGTCCGCGGGACGCAGCTGTGAACGTCGTGCGTACAGGAAGTCGCCGAGCCGGCCTCGTTCGCTCATGTCCCCCAGTCTGCATCGGCCCCCGCGCGGCAGCCTGACCCTGTCCGGGGTAGGCAGCGGCGGGTCTGGCTGACCTGCGCGGACCCGGCGACGGTGGTGCTCCGACACCCGTACCGGCCCCGGAGCACCCGATGGACCAGATAGACCAGATCGACCAGATCGACAGCATCAGCCATGCCGACCAGACGCATCAGATCGAACTCGGAAACGTCAGCGTCACCCGCGTCAAGGAGTACTACGGCCCCGTCGACATGGCGCCCGGCCAGTTCCTCCCCACTGTCCCGGAGGGCGCCTGGCGCGAAGGCGTCGCCTGGCACCCGCCGCACTTCCTCGACCCGCGGACGAACATCGTCAACTCCGCGGTCCAGAGCTGGCTGCTGCGCAGCGAAGGGAAGACCATCCTCGTCGACACGGGCGTCGGCAATCACAAGGAGCGCCCGTATTCCCCGGTGTGGAGCCACCTGCGCACCGACTTCCTGGCCGGCCTGGCCCGGGCAGGCGTCACACCCGAGGACGTCGACATCGTGATCAACACGCATCTGCACGTCGACCACGTCGGCTGGAACACCCGCCTCGACGGCAGGGACTGGGTTCCCACGTTCCCGAACGCCACCTATCTGCTGCCCAAGGACGACTACGACTTCTGGAATCCCGAGAACGGTCACAAGGCGCTGCTCGGCCGCGGCAACCAGAACGTCTTCGAGGACAGCGTCACCCCCGTGCACCGCGCGGGGCAGGTACACCTGTGGGAAGGAAGCCACCGGATCGACGCCGCTCTGCGCCTGGACACAGCACCCGGCCACACCCCGGGGTCGAGCGTTCTCACCCTCGTCAGCGGGACGGACCGAGCGGTCTTCGTCGGCGATCTGCTGCACAGCCCCGTCCAGCTCGTCGATCCGGACCACAACAGCTGCTTCTGCGAGGACCCCGTCGGCGCGCGCACCACGCGCCGACGGATCCTGGGCTGGGCCGCGGACCACAACGCGCTCGTCGTTCCCGCGCACCTTGGAGGCCACGGCGCCGCCGAGGTCGAACGCACGGGCAGCGCGTTCGCCATCAAGGGGTGGGCGCCCTTCACACCGTACGAGCGCACGGACGGGGTGACGACGGCATGACCACCGAGCACCGCCCCGGGCCCCGTCCCAGCCACGGCCACGGCACCAGCACCACCGTGGTCACTGCGCAAGGAGCGGTGGCCGGCGCACGGCACGGGGGCTTCACCGTCTTCCGCGGCATCCCGTACGCCGCTCCCCCGGCCCGCACCGGCCGCTTCGCCGCGCCTCAGCCGCACGCCCCGTGGGAGGGCGTGCGGGACGCGACAGCGGCTGGGCCGACCGCGCCGCAGGCCGAGCGGAATCTGGGCGCCATCGACATGTCGCCCTACTTCGGGCCAGGTTGGGTCTCTGGGGAGGATTACCTCACCGTCGACCTTTGGGCTCCCGAGCATCCCGTCCGCCGAGGGCAGGCCGCCCTGCCGGTCATGGTCTTCGTGCACGGCGGAGGCTTCGTGGCGGGTTCCACCCGGGCCGGCTTGTACGACGGCACCGCCTTCGCGCGCAGCGGCGTCGTCCTGGTGACCGTCAACTACCGCCTGGGCATCAGCGGTTTCCTCGACCTGCCGGGAGCGCCGCGCAACCGCGGCCTTCTGGACGTGCTCGCCGCCCTGCGCTGGGTGCGGGAGAACATCGCCGCGTTCGGGGGCGACCCCGACCAGGTGACGCTGTTCGGCCAGTCCGCCGGTGCCACCCTCACCGGTGCCGTCGTCGCCGCCCCGGAGAGCAGGGGACTCGTGCGGCGCGCCATCGTGCAGAGCGGCAGTGGCCTCGGCGCCTTCTCGCCCGAACAGGCCGCCCGCGTGACGAAGGCGGCAGCGGCGGCCCTGGGCATCGCGCCCCGGGCCGACGCCTTCGAGGCCGTCCCGGACGCGCGCTTGGTCGACGCCATGGCCGGTCTCGGCGGGATCGACCTGCGGACCCCGACCGCGTACGACCCGCTGATCGGGCTCAGTCCGTTCAGCGTGGTCGCGGACCGTCAGCCCGCTGACGCCGTCGCCGCCGGAGCCGGGAGCGCCGACGTCGATCTCCTCATCGGCACCAACGCGGATGAGGGCAACCTCTACCTCGTCCCCTCCGGCGCCTACGCCGCATCGACGGCGGCCGATGTCCATGCCGCGGCCCAACTCTCGCACCCGGACCCGGACTTGCTCGTCGACACCTACCGCGCCACGCACCCCGGGGCCTCCCCCGGACAGCTGCGCTCGGCCGTCATGGGCGACGCGCTGTTCGGCAAGGGGAGCTGGGCCCTGGCCGACGCACACGCCGAGCGGTCGTCCGGCGCCACGTACAGCTACCGGTTCGACTGGCGCTCCCGTGCCTTCGACGGACTGCTCGGGGCCACCCACACGACGGAACTCCCCTTCGTCTTCGGCCTCGACCGGGCCCGACTGGCTCAACTACGGGGCCCTAACGCCCTGTTCGACCCCGGCAGCCCACCTGCCGACCTGGCTCCCCGCATGCACGCCGCCTGGATCCGCTTCGCCCGCGACGGCGATCCCGGCTGGGCTCCGTACGACACCCGACGCCGGATCACGACGGTCATCGACCGCCGCTGGACGGTGCAGGAAGATCCCCGCGGTGACATCCGCCGGGCCTGGAGGCGGTGAGCGGCCGCCGCACGCGGGTAGGGCGGCGCCCCGTACCTGCCGAAGAGAGGGTATGAACTCATTGCTCGACCGGGCCGCCGCCTTCCTCTTCCCCGACACCGAGGGTCACCACGGCGTACTGCCCCCGCTACTCGTCGTGCTGACCTTCGTCACGGGGCTTGTCGACGCCGTCAGTTATCTGGGCCTCGACCGTGTCTTCGTCGCCAACATGACCGGCAACGTGGTCTTCCTGGGCTTCGCGCTCGCCGGTGACGTGCAACTCTCGGCGACCGCGTCACTCCTCGCCGTCGGCGCGTTCGTGGCGGGCGCGTGGACGGGGGGCCGGATCGCGCCACGGGTCGCGCGGCCGCTGCGGCTGTTCGCGCTCCTGGTCGGCGCGCACGCCGCGCTGGTGGCGGCGGCGCTGCTGCTCGACCTCGCGGCCGACGCCCGGCACGCCCTGATCGTGCTGCTCGCGCTCGGCATGGGGGTGCAGAACGCCGTGGTCGGCAAGCTCGCCGTACCCGACCTGACCACCACCGTCCTCACGCGCACCCTGACCGGCCTGGCCTCCGACCGGCTCGGCCCTGCGTCCGTACGCAGGTCCGTGTCCGTCGCCGCCATGTTCGCAGGCGCCCTCGTGGGCGGGCTGCTGCAGATCCATCACGGCACGGTCGCCGCCCTTGCGCCCGCGCTCGTGCTGCTGGCCGCGGTGACCGTGGCGGCGGCCCTGCCCGGCGCGACCGCGCCGCGTGCGGGCTGAACCGCTATCGCGCCTTCTCGACGAGCCGGGCGAGGTTCGCCAGCGCCATGCGCGTCCCCGTCTCGTTGTCCGCGGCGGGAACACTGTCGGGGATCCCGTCGTGCAGGATCTGGATGTCGGTTCCGCCGTCGTCCGCGTCGGTGAGCGTGGTCGTCATCGTCATCGTGCCGCCCATACCGGGGTCGTCGGTCTCGAACGCGAGCACCTCGACCACCTGCTCGTCCGGTACGAGCTTCGCGAAATGGCCGTGGTACGTGTCGGTGTGCGAGGCCGACTTGCCGGTGCCCGACTGCCCGTCGTAAGTGAGCGAGACGCGGAAGCGCCCGCCCTCGCGGGCGTCGAAGGTGTGCACGTGACTGCTCATGCCGTCCGGGACGCGCCAGCGCGCGATGGCGTCCGCGTCGAGGAGCGCCCGGTAGACGGCCGCGCGCGGGGCGTTCACATGTCCGGACACCTGTGTCGAGTACATGCGGGCCAATCTAGGACGCCGACCGCCCGCGCGGGAGGCCGTCCTCCTCCGGAAGCCTGCGCCCCAGGCGGGCCAGCGGGGACAGGGCCATGAACAGCGGGGACAGCGCCAGACAGACGGCGGTCAGGAGCAGACTCGTGCGCAGGCCCCACGCACCGGCCAGGAATCCGCCGAGCAGCGATCCGACGGGCGTCAGGCCCATGCCGACGAAGTTGATGGTCGCGACGACGCGTCCTTGCATCGCCACGGGCGTGATGGCCTGGCGTACGGCCATGAGCGTGACGTTGACCAACTGGCCGAAGACACCGAAGACGAAGTTGATGGCCATGAGCGCGCCGATGGTGACGGCCGTGGATCCGTGCAGGGCCGGCACGCAGAGCATCACGCCGTCGGCGAGGACCGCCGAGGCGACCACGACCCTGCCGTATCCGAACCGCTCCGAAAGCCTCGCCGCGAGCAGCGAACCCACCACGGCGCCCGGTCCCATGGCGGCGAGCGCCAGGCCGACCGCCAGGCCCGACAGGTGCAGTTCGCGTGGCAGGAAGAGCAGGTAGACGGTCATCACGGCCGCGAACGAGAACTGGAAGAGGGCCGAGGCGAGCCCCACCGACCGCAACGACGGATTGCCGACGACGAAGCGCAGGCCTTCCTGGATCTGTCGCCGGACACGCGGAGGACTGTCGAACGGAGGCCTGTCGGACGGAGGACTGTCGGACGGAGCCCGCAGCGGCAGCACCTCTCGGCGACGGATGCGGCGGATCGACACGAAGGACACCGCGAAGGCGAACGCGGCGGCCAGGGTGGCGACCGGCGCGGAGAACAGCGACACCAGGGCGCCGCCGAGCGCGGGCCCCCCGATCTGCGAGGCGGATCTGCTGCCTTCGAGCGCACTGTTGCCGCGCAGCAACTGGTCGCGCCGCAACAGCCGTACCAGCGACGCCTGATAGGCAACGTCGAAGAACACGCTGAGGACACCGACGAGGAAGGCGACCACGAGGAGCGCCGGAATCCCGAGCACTCCGAGCAGGTACGCGAGGGGGACCGCGGCAAGGGCGACGGCGCGGCCGGCGTCCGCGACGACCATGACGTCGCGGGCGCGCCGCCGGTCCACCCAGGCCCCGGCGAAGAGCGAGAAGAGCAGGATCGGCGCCTGTTCCACCGCGCGGAGGACGCCGAGCTGACCGGCGCCGACGTCGAGCGCCAGCACGGCGACGAGCGGCAGTGTCACTTGACCGGCCTGCGCGCCGAGCTGCGAGGCGGTCTGCCCCGACCAGAGTCTGCGGAAGTCGGCGTCACGCCACAGGCTGAACCGATGGCGCGCGGGAACGGCACGGGGAGCGGACGGCACAGAGAGCCCCTTGAGACAGGGAAGGTGGCGCGGTGCCGCAGCTCATGGGCGGCACGCGATGACGGGTCGATGGCGACCCAAGGCGTCAACGCGCGCTTCAGCGACCGGGCATCTCAACTCTCAACGGGGTAGGCGGTGTTGGCAGGCTACCCGTCGGCCACGCCGCCATGGAAACACTTTTTACGGGGCCCGCGTACCCTCGGCGCATGACCCGCCGCACGCCGCCGCGCCCCCTGGACGTGGAGCGGCTCTTCCCCGAGGTCGTGCGCTTCAAGAAGGAGGCGGTGCGGCTCCACCCGCGCGCGGGCGACCCGACGTACCGAGAGAGTTCCGTCGGCGGTCCCTTGCTCTGGCCCGCGCGGGAACCGTGGCCGGTGTGCGACGAGCACGGCGGGGCGCCGATGGTGGCCGTCGCACAGATCTACCGGGCCGACGTCCCGGACGTCGTCGCCTTCCCGGCGGGGTGCGACGTGCTCCAGGTGCTGTGGTGCCCGCGGCAGCACAGCGGCGGCCCGTGGGTAGTCCCCCTCGTCCACTGGCGGGCTGCGGACGAGGTGCGCCAGGTGCTCGACGCTCCGCCGGTTCCCGCACAGCGGCACGAGCGCTACGTGCCGCGCCCCTGCGTCGTGCATCCGGAACGGGTGACGGAGTACCCGAGCTGGGACCTCGCGGACACGGTCTGGGATGCCCTGGAGGGGCGGTTCGAGCAGGTGGAGAAGGAGACCGGCTGGGACTACCAGTCCCACCTCTCCACGGCTCCCGGCACGAAGCTGGGCGGGTATCCCGGCTGGGGCCAGGACCCGCAGCCCGCGTCCTGCACGCGGTGCGGCCGGCCGATGGAGCACCTGCTGACGTTCGAGAGCTCCGAGGGCGACGCCGAATCCTCGCGGGCCTGGACTCCTGTCGAGGATCGCGAGGTGCGCCACGAACACGCGGGGATGATGTTCGGCGACATGGGCGGGGTCTACCTCTTCGAGTGCCTCACCTGCCCAGGCCGCCCGAACACGTACCGCGTCGACTGCGCATAGCCCCGACCGGGCGGACCCGGCCGGGCGCAGCGCGGGCGTCAGGCAGCGGCGGGCGTTGCCTGCCGGGTGAGGTGGGCGACGACCTCGGTGAGGGCCGTGACCACCTCGGTGTCGTCGGCCGGGTGGATCTCGGCGAAGCGGGTCAGGGAGGCGGGGATGGACAGCTTGACGTCCTCCACGACGACGCCGCCCGCGATGCCCGCGGCCTTGCGTGCGTCATCCTGCGCCCACACGCCGCCGTACTGGCCGAAGGCGGTGCCGACGACGGCGACCGGCTTGCCGGAGAGCGCACCGGCGCCGTACGGGCGGGACAGCCAGTCGATCGCGTTCTTGAGCACGGCGGGCATGGTGCCGTTGTACTCCGGCGAGAAGAGGAGGAATGCGTCGGCGCTCCCGGCGACCTCGCGGAGGCGGGCCGCGGCGGCCGGGACGCCGCCCTCGACGTCGACGTCCTCGTTGTAGAAGGGCACGTCCGCGAGGCCCTCGAACAGCTCGACGTCCACACCGGCGGGCGCGTGCTTGGCAGCGGCCTCGGCGAGCTGGCGGTTGTGCGAGCCGGCGCGGAGGCTGCCGACGAGGGCGACGATGCGTACAGACATGGCGGAACTCCTGAAAAGTGGGGCGGGACTCACAAACGGGCTACGAAGCAAGCGGACCGGGGTCCGTTTAAAGTTGTACCACCTATCCGGACCGCGGTCCACTTAGCGGCTCGGGGCGCTACGCTGGATCCATGACCGGCTCCGTTCTCCCGCCTCCCCCCTCGCCCGACGGACCGGGCGGGTCGACCGAGCTCGCCCTCACCCCGGTCGGCGAGCCGCCGTCGCTCAGGGCCGACGCGGCGCGCAACCGCACGCGGCTCCTCGAGGCCGCCTCACAACTGATGGCGTGCTGCGGCGCCGCGCAGCTGACCATGGACGCGGTGGCCACGGCGGCAGGAGTCGGCAAAGGGACCGTCTTCCGGCGCTTCGGCGACCGCACCGGGCTCCTGGTCGCCCTGCTCGACCACCGGGAGCAGCAGCTCCAGGCCGCTTTCCTCTCAGGACCCGCCCCGCTGGGCCCCGACGCCCCGGCCCTGGAGCGCCTGCACGCGTTCGGGCCCGCCCTGATCCGCCACGAGCGCGACCACCACGAACTGATCCTGTCCTCACGGACCGACCCGCTGCGCGCCTACGCCGTCCCGGCGAACCGGCTGCGGCTCACGCACGTCACGATGCTGCTGCGCCAGGCGGGCGTCGCGGGCGACGCCGAACTCCTCGCGCACACCCTGCTCGGATCGGTCGACGGTGTCCTCGTGCACCACCTCACCGTCGAGCGCGGCATGCCGCTCGACCGCCTGGACGCGGGGTGGCACGACCTCGTCACCCGGCTGGTGACGTCCCCGTCCTCTCCCGCCTGATCCCGCCTGATCCCGCCTGACCTCGCCGACGGGCAGAGGCGGGCATCCTCTGCGTGGCGGGGGCTCGTCTATACGCCGATCGCGCCGTCGATCCGCTCGCGGAGCAGGTCGGCGTGGCCGTTGTGCCGGGCGTACTCCTCGATCATGTGGAGGAGCACCCAGCGCAGCGACACCGTTCCGCGCCAGCCGTCGTCGCCCTCGATGTCGAGGTCGGGCGCTTCGGCCACCAGGCGGTCGGCGAACGCCACCTCGGCACGCCAGGCCTCCCACGCGGCGGCGATGACGGCAGGCTCGGGGACGGCGCCGTCGAAGTCATGGTCAGGGTTCGCGTCCGAGCCGAAGAGGAGCGGCGCCTCCCGGCCGGCGAGTACGCGCCGGAACCAGCGGCGCTCCACATCGGCGAGGTGCCGGACCAGGCCGAGCAGCGAGAGCGTGGAGGGTTCCACGGACCGCAGGGCCAACTCGGCCTCCAGGCCCGCGCACTTCAGCTCCAGCGTCGTGCGCTGGGCCGCGAGGAACCCGACGAGCATGCGCCGCTCGTCGCCGGTGGTGGGTCCGGCAAGGCGGCCGTCCCGCTCCTCGTCCACGAACAGTTCCGCACGTCTGCGCCCGCTGGTCATGCCCGCCATCCAATCCCGGGTGTCATGTCCGGGGCCAGCCCTTTTCGGCGGCCGTGCGGTCGTGAACGGTGCGGTCGTGAACGGTGCGGTCATGCCGTCGTGGCGAGGAACTGGGTCGCCGCCAGTTCCCCGTACAGCGGGTCGGCCGCCACCAACTCCTCGTGGGTGCCGGACGCGCGGACCCGGCCCGCGTCCATCACCACGATCCGGTCGGCCAGCGTCACCGTCGACAGGCGGTGCGCCACGACGAGGACCGTCACCTCACGGGAGACCTCGGCGACCACGTCACGCAGGGCCAGTTCGTTCACCGCGTCGAGCTGCGAGGTCGCCTCGTCGAGGAGCAGGAGGCGGGGCTTGCGCAGGAGCGCCCTCGCGATGGCCACGCGCTGGCGTTCGCCGCCGGACAGTTGGGAGCCGCGGTGCCCGACCAGCGTCTGAAGACCGTCCGGCAGCCGGTCGACGAGTGCGTCGAGCCGCGCGCGCACGAGAACGTCCCGTATCTCGTCGTCGGTCGCGCCCGGCGCCCCGAAGAGTAGGTTCTCGCGCAAGGTGCCCGCGAGGACGGGCGCGTCCTGCTCCACATAGCCGATGACGGAGCGCAGTTCGGCCAGTGGCCACTCCCGCACGTCGCGGCCGTCGACCAGTACGCGGCCGCCCGTGACGTCGTAGAACCGTTCGAGCAAACCGAAGACGGTGGTCTTGCCCGCGCCCGAAGGGCCGACGAAGGCGGTCATGCCGGGGCCCGGGATGTCGAAGCTCACGCCGTGATGGACGTACGGGAGGGACTCCCGGTAGCGGAAGGTCACGTCGTCGAAGGTGACGGCGGCGGGACCGCGTTGCCCCGCGTCCGCGGCAGGCGCGGTGACGTCCTCCGTCTCCAGGCGTTCGGCCCGGACGATCCGCGCGATGGCCGCGGAGCCGACCTGGTACTGCGAGACGCCTTCGACGAGCCGGGAGACCGGGTCGATCAGGTAGAAGAGGAAGAGCAGGAAGGCCACGAGCGTCGAGACCGAGATCGCGCCGGACGCGACGCGGGCGCCGCCGATGCCCAGGACGGCGAGGAAGGAGACCTGCACCGCGAAGCCGACCGAACTCCACGCCACCGCCTGCCACTTGGCGGAACGCACCCCGTGCCGCCAGGCCTCCTCCGCGGCGGCGCGCACGGCTGCGGTCTCGCGCTCCTCGGCGCCCGACGCCTTGAGCGTGCGGAACGCGCCGAACGCCCGCTCCAGCGCGGTCGAGATCGTGCCGACCGCTTCCTGGGCCCGCTCGGTCGCCCGCGCGATCTTCGGCATCACCAGGGCCACCGCGCCGCCGATGAGCACGATCACGCCCAGGGTGACGCCGAGCAGGACGACGTCCATGAGGCCCATCATCACGATCGTCGCGATGAAGGTGAGACCGCCCGCGACGGCGGACACCACGGATTGGGTGGTGACCGCGCGCAGCAGTGTCGTGTCCGAGGTGATCCGGGACATCAGGTCGCCGGGCTGGGTGCGCTCCACCTCCGGCAGGCGCAGTCGCAGGAGGCGTCCGATCAGGGTGCGCCGGGCCGCGAGCACCACGGATTCGGCGGTGCGTTCAAGGACGTACGCGCCGATCGACTCGACGGCGGTGCCAAGGACCACGAGCGCGGTGAGCAGGACGATGATCCCGGTGATCGAGTCGTCGCTGCCGAGCCGGTCCACCAGGGCTTTCGCGGCGAGCGGCTGGGCGAGGCCGGTCGCGGCGCCGATCAGCGTGCACAGGGCGCCGAGCGCGACGACCCAGCGGTGCGGGCGGAAGTAGCGGTACAGCGCACGCCAGGTCTCCCCCGCGGAAAGCCGCTCCTGCCTCTGGTGGGCCGGCTGCTCCGGCTCGTTCTTGGTCACGTGGGACAGGACGCCACTGACGGCTGATCTGCCTGAGCGGCCGCCCGGACCTTCGCCCCGTGACCCGCCCCGTAACCCAGATCGGGACACGGAGTTAGAGGATCTGGCGAATTCATTGCAGAAACGATTCTGCAAAGCAGTGTGGCGCGGGGCGGGCGGCAGGGCTCGCGGCAGGGAAGGGCCCGGGCATGAAGGGGATGACAGGGCGAGTGCGTGTGCGCGGGGGTGGCCTCGTTGGCCGGGCCGATGAGCTGTCGGGACTTCGCCGCTTGCTGGCCCGGAGCAGGCTGGTGACGGTGACGGGCGGCCCGGGTGTCGGCAAGAGCGCCCTCGCCGCACATGCCGCGGCGGCGGTGAGCAGCCAACTGACGGACGGCGTGGTCATCGTGCGCTGGTGGGACGGCGCCCCCGCGCGGGGGCAGTCGGTGGCACGGACGGTGATCGAGGCCATGGACGGGGAGCCGGGCGGGATGCCGGGCGAGACGCCGGACGAAGTGCCAGACGGGGAGCCGGGCGACGTTCCGGACGGGAAGCCGGCCGGATCGCCGGGCGACGTGCCGGACAGGATGCCGCGCGGAGTGCCGGGCAGGGAGCCGGGCGGGATGCCAGGCCAGACGCCGGACGAAGTACCGAGCCGGCTGCCAAGCGAGACGCCGGGCAGAGAGCCGAACGGACAGCCCGACAGGATGCCAAGCGAGGCGCCGGGCGGAGAGCCAGGCCAGACGCCGGACGAAGTGCCAGGCGAGGCATTGGACGGAGAGCCAGGCGGAGAGCCGGACGGGTTGCAAGGCGGAGAGCCGAGCGGGATGCAAGGCGGAGTGCCGGACGGAATGCCGGGCGAGGCGTCGGGCGGAGAGCCGGGCGAGGCGTTGGGCCGCGTCGCGGATGTTGTCGGTGCGGTCTCTGTCGGAGGTGGGGAGGGCGCGGGGGTCCAAGGTGGGGGCGGGGAAGCCGAGCTCATTGCGCGGCTTCAAGATCGGCGGGTGCTTGTCGTGCTGGATGACTTCGATCCCGTACGTGACGAGTGCGTACGGCTCGTGCAGGCGTTGCTGCTGCGTGCGCCCGGCGTGCGCGTTCTCGCCGCGGGGCGGCAGCCGCTGGGCCTCGGCCAGGAGTTGGTGCTGCACCTCAGGCCGCTCCCGGTGGGCGCTCCCGGCGCGGAGGAGGGGCCGGGGCCCGCGGTGGAGCTGTTCATGGAGCGTGCGCGTGGTGCCCGGCACCGGACGGACACGCGGCCGACGTCGGGCGCCCCCCACTCCCCGCCCCCTCCCGCCGCACCCGACGAAGCCGAACTGCGCGCCGTGGGTGAAATCTGCGCACGGCTCGAGGGCGTACCGCTCGCGGTGGAGCTCGCCGCGGCGCAGACCGTCCTGCATCCGCCGGCGCGTCTCGCGCACATGCTGCGGCACGCCCAGGGCTGGCTCGGCAGGCCGGAGGCACCCGTACGGCGTCACCGGTCCCTGCGGGCCGCCGTGGGCGCGAGTTACGCGCTGTGCGGACGGGAGGAGCGCAGCGTCTGGGCGCGGCTCAGCGTGTTCCCGGGCGAGTTCGACGAGGACGCCGCCGTCCACGTGTGCGCGGGCGGCGGCCTTGACCTGTCGCGGGTGGCGTCCTGTCTGGCCCGCCTCGTCCTGGCCTCGGTGCTTGAGCCGGTGCGTGACCCCGGTGGCGTGCTGCAGCCCCGCTACCGGCTGCCCGCGGCGGCCCGCGGCTTCGGCGGCGAACGCCTGGAGTCCGCGGGCGAGTCCGCCGCGGCGGCAGCCCGCCACCTCGACTGGTACCGCACCGTCGCCTCCACCGCCCACCATTTGTGGAGCACCGGACGGCACGAGCAGGCGACCCTGCTGCTGCGCGACGAGGAGCCGAACCTGCGGTCCGCCATCGAGTGGGGACCGGACAGCGCCGACCGGGGTGCGACCGCCCTCGGCATGGTCGTGGACCTGTGGTTCTGGTGGGCGGTCTGCGGACACGCCGCCGAGGGGCGCGCGCATCTGCGGCGACTGCTGCCGCTCGGGCGCGCGGACACCGTGGGCCGCGGCCAGGCCCTGTGGCTGGCCGGCTGGCTCGCGGCCTGCACGGGCGCGCCGGAGGCCGAGGAACTTCTCGGCCAGGCCTGGCGGGCCGCCGTGCTCTCCGGGGACGACGCGACCATCGGCCGGGTCGCCCACGTACAAGGCGTCATCGCGCTGCGCGACGGCGAGACCGAACGCGCCATCGAGCACTTGCGGGAGGCCGCTCACACCGTCCCCGTCCACGCCGACCACGGCCCGCCCGCCGCGGTCAGCTGGGCCGGGCTCGCCGTGGCGCAGGCGCGCGTCCGCCCGGCCGACGCCCTGCACAGTGTCCGCCGCGCGTCGGCCGGCACGCAGACACGGCACGACATATGGGCGCGCTCCATGACGCAGTACGCCCACGCCCTCGTCGAGCATCTGCGCGGTCGGCACAGCAGTGCCTGGCGCCGGGCGCACAAGGCGCTCGCCGGAGTCGTCTCCGTGGCCGGGCCGCCCGGTGCCGCCTCGGTCCATCAGCTGATCACCGCGATCGAACACGGCCCCGCGCTCGGCGCGGTCGAGTGGACGCCGCCGTGCGGGTGGGATCCGCCGGGCACGTGAGGCACTTGGGTCAACTTACCGAAAAGACACCTGTTCATCTGATTCGTTCATCTTCACGCGGTCTACACATGGTTCGACCAGGAAGCGAGCCCCGCGCAACCGGGTCCGAGCGGGTAACCAACGGACAGATGGAGACAAGAAGTTGACCGTGAACCGGTTGAAGCTGAAGTACGCATCGGTGAAGTACACGGCGGTGGCGGGAATCGCGGCTCTGGCCGTTCTGGCTGGTCCCGCGGCGCCCGGTGCCGGCGCCGTGAGCCCGCACACCTCTCCCGCACCCGGAGCCGCCGCGACCGCGGCCCCGCGTCCGACACTGACGGCGAAGTCGACCACGGCCAAGGTGCGCGCGTGGCAGAACTTCTACATCTACGGAGTCGGCCGCTACATGAAGGCCGGTACGCGCGTCACGCTGCAGCAGAAGCAGGGCAAGCGGTGGGTGTCGCTGCCCGCGTCGGTGAAAACCGCGCGCAACGGGACCTACAAGATGCGGGTCAAGCTCGGCCTCAAGGGCCGCAACGCCCTGCGCATCGTGGGCGGCCGCGCCATCTCGCCCGTCGTCTTCGTGCGGGTGCGCTGAGCCCCGGACGCACGCGAGACGGGCCCTCCCACCGAACGGGAGGGCCCGTCTCCGCTCAGGTCAGGGCCGCACTCCGCTTCCCGAGACCGGTCCTCGGCGCGAGCGCGAGCACGCCGACCTTTCCCGTGTGGCGGTTCGTCTGGACGAGGCGGGCGGCCTCGGCGGTGTCCTGGAGGCCGTACGTCACCGACAGGGCGGGCCGGATGTGTCCGAGGTCGAGGAGGCGGGCCACAGCGGCCTGTTCCTGGAGATTGGCGCCGTGGCTGCCGATGACGCGCTTGAGGCGCATCCAGAGGTAGCGGTTGTCGAACTCGTGCAGATAGCCGGTGCTCGATCCGCAGGTGACGACGGCGCCGCCGCGGCGGACGACGAAGACGGAGACCCCGAAGGTCGCACGGCCGACGTGCTCGAACACGATGTGCGGGTCCTCCCCCACTGCGGCGCGGATCCGCTTCCCGAGCCTCTTGCCGACCGCCGCCGGATCGGCCGGAGCGGTGCCGGTCAGCCCGATCTCGGCGCGGTTGATCACCGCGTGACAGCCGAAGGCATGGGCGCGCTCCGCCTTCTCCTCACTGCCGACCACGCCCACCGCGATACCACCGCCGTTGCGGACGAGCTGCGCCGCGTACGCGCCGAGGCCGCCTGCCGCGCCCCAGATCAGCACGACGTCGCCCTGGGTCATCCGCGCGCCGCGGTCGCTGACCAGCATGCGGTAGGCGGTGCCCGCGCACAGCGGATTGGCGGCCGCCTCCTCCCAGGTCAACCGGTCCGACTTGGGGAGGAGTTGACTGGCGCGGGCCACGCAGTAGTGGGCGAGGCCGCCGAAGTTGGTCTCGAAGCCCCAGGCGAGCTGCGCGTCGCCCAGCATGCCGTCGGCGTGGGTCGCCGGTTCCTCGTCGTCCACGTAGGCGGGGCTGACCACGACCTCGTCGCCGATGCTCCAGCGGCGCACTCCGGCCCCCGTACGGACGATGACACCGGCCGCGTCCGAACCCACCACGTGATAGGGCCGGTCGTGCCGCTCCGCCCATCCTCCTTTCGCACCGAAATGCCGCAGGAAGGAGAACGTGGATAACGGCTCGAACATCGCCGACCACACGGTGTTGTAATTTATCCCGCTCGCCATGACGGCCACCAGGACTTCGTCCGGGGCGAGTTCCGGCATCGGCACCGGGCCGACATGAAGCGTCTTTCGGACATCTTTGTCCGCGACCCCCGTAAAACTCTCCACGTCCTCCCTCCGCAGATGCGCGGCGGTGAATTCGGCGGGTACGGGAAGCCGGCGCAGCTCGTCCGCCTCGGCTCCCGCGACGACCGCTTCTGCGAGCACATCCATGAGGTTCCTCCTTCGGCACAGTTGTCCAACGGGTTCATACAGTGCGGCGGAACACCTGCTCTCCACAAGCAGATCGACCGCAATTCATCGGGATCGCTCATCCGACCAAGGTCCTGTCATCACTTTCCGAGTAGAGGCCTCCACAATTCCGTCGCTAACGTCCGGCTCACCCGCACTGAAAGGTGAGAAAATCTCATGGAAGAAGTGAGTGTGAACGCCGCTCGGGGCGAACGCATGGGCACAGCGGACCGGGTCGTCGTGGGGGTGTTCGTCGGAATTCCCTTCGTCGCGGTGATCGCGTCCGTCGTCGTGCTGTGGGGGTGGGGGGTCACCTGGCACGACCTGGTGATCGGCGCGGTGATGTACGCCGTCGCCGTGCACGGCATCACCATCGGCTACCACCGCCTGTTCACGCACAAGGCGTTCAGAGCCGCCCGTCCCCTCAAGATCGCCCTCGCGGTGGCCGGGACACTGGCGGTCGAGGGCGACGCGATCACCTGGTGCGCCGATCACCGCCGCCACCACCGGTTCGCGGACCAGCCGGGAGACCCGCACTCCCCCTGGCGGTTCGGGACCTCCGTACGCGCCCTGCTCAAGGGCATGGTCTGGGCGCACGTCGGATGGACCTTCAACAACGACAAGACGGACCAGCGCAAGTACGTCCCCGACCTCCTCGCCGACCGTGACCTGGTCCTGGTGGCGCGCTGGCAGCCGCTGATCGTGCTGCTCTCGTTCGGCGCGCCCGCGGTGGTGGGAGGTCTCTGGGGTGAGGGCGCCTGGGACTCCGGCGCCGCCTGGTCCGCCTTCTTCTGGGCGGGTCTCGTCCGCATCGGTCTGCTCCACCACGTCACCTGGTCGATCAACTCGATCTGCCACATCAGCGGGGACCGCCCTTTCCGGGTCCGGGACCGCTCGGGGAACGTCTGGTGGCTCGCGCCCTTCTCCGGCGGCGAGTCCTGGCACAACCTCCATCACGCCGACCCGACGTCCGCCCGCCACGGAGTGCTGCGCGGCCAGCTCGACTCCAGCGCCCGGCTGATCCGCCTCTTCGAGCTGGCCTCGTGGGCGAGCGCGGTGCGCTGGCCCGACGAGCGGCGGCTCGCCCGCCTCTCCGCTGACGTCAGGACGCCCGCGGGGGAAGCCCAAGGCCCGCCGCCAGCGTCGGCCAGGAAGCCTTGAACTCCCGCTGCCAGGACGGCCAGGCGTGCGAGCCGCCGCGGTAGAAGTTGACCGTCGCCGGGACACCGGCACGGTCCAACTGCCGCTCGAACGCGTGCGCCTGGCTCCACAGCGTGCCCTCCAGGATCGCGCCCTCGAGGTTGCCGAAGTCACTGCTGGGGATGCCACTGCCCTGTGAGACGTAGAGCCGGGTGCCGGTCAAGTGCTTGGCGAGGGCGGCGGGGTTGTGGCGGTTCCAGTTCTCGCGGTGCAGGAAGGGGCTGCCCCAGAGGGCGGAGGGCAGCTGGAGCTCCCGGGCGACGATGGCGTTCATCACCGTCGGCATGCCGAGGGCCGTGGTGTCCAGGACGCCGCTGTACGAGGCCGCCGCGTCGAAGGTGCCGGGGTGCCGGGCGGCGAACGCCATGGCGCCGTAGCCACCGGTGGAGACTCCGGCGACGGCGCGGGTGCCGTTGGCCCGGTAGGTGTCGCGCAGAAGTCCCGTCAACTCCTCGACCTGGAAGGTCTCGTAGTCGGGGGCGGTGGGGCTGCCGTGGTTCCACCAGTCGGTGGGGATGCCGGTGGGGCCCGACGCGGGGATCACGGTGATGACGTCCTTGTCGGCCAGGAACTCCTCGACGTCCGTCTCCCGGGTCCAGGACGTGTAGTCGTCGTGCGCGCCCTGGAGGAGGTAGAGCACGGGCCAGGTGCGGTCCGGCTGTTCGTCGAAGTGGGCCGGCAGGATGACGCGTACGGGGAGCTGCTTGCCCACGGCGGGTGAGTCCACGGTGAGGTCGACAGTGCGGGAGTCGATCCACTTCTCGCCGACGACGCGCGGGCCGTCGGCGGCTCGGACTGCCGCCGGGGCCGCGGTGGGCGCCCCCAGGGCGGTGGAGGTGCCCAGGGCTCCGCCGGTGGCGAGGAGCGCGGTGGCCGCGGCGAGGGCGGCCAGCTTCTTGCGTGGTCTGCGGTGTTTCTGCGGCATGGGAGCGGTCCTCTTCTCGGGCGGGAAGGCGGTTGGAGGTGCGAACGGTCAGGTGTCACGCAGGTCGCGGGTCAGGAGTTCCGCGAGGGTGTCCACGACCGGCGGGTCGAGCAGGGCGAGGTGGTGTCCCGGCAGTGGGGTCACCGTGAGGTCGGCGCAGTGGGCGTCCCACCCGAGTGCTTCGTCGTCGCGCTCGTAGCGGACGTCGCGCACGGTGTGCGGGGCCGCTTCGGTCGCCCGGTAGAGGAGGGTCCGGCCCTCGTAGGGACCGGGCCTGTGGCGTTCGCCGCTGCGGAGGTCGAGGGCCGAGGTGCGCTGATGGTCGAGGACCGCCTGGGGGAGGTCGACGGCCTGTTCCAGGAGTTTCATCACGAGGGCGATCTGCTCGGCGTCGTCCCGGCGCGCCAGTTCCTCGTAGGGCAGGGGGAGTTGGGCGCGGTAGGTGCGCTCGATGTACGCGGCGAAGTCGGCGTAGCGGCGGTGTGCTTCCTCCACCGGGGTCAGGCCCGGCGGCACGGGCAGAGGCAGTACGGAGTCCAGGAGCACCAGGGCGCGGACGGTGCCGTGCGGCGTGAGGAGCCTCGCCGCCTCCTGGGCCAGCAGCCCGCCGTAGGACCAACCTCCCAGTAGCCAGGGGCCGTTGGGGCACATGGCGCGGATACGGTCCGCGAACTCCGCCGCACGGGGCTCGACGTCCTCCGGGGTCGTCAGCCGGTCGAAGCCGTGCACGGGGCGGAAGGTGGACAGGCGGTCGGCGAGGCGTGCGTACACCTCGGAGGTGCCGCCCGCGGCGTGCGCCAGGAAGAGGGGGGTGCCGTTCCCCGTGTCGGCCAGCACACGGAGGGGGCCCTCCTCGCGCCTCGGCTTGGGTTCTGCCCGAACCTCCCCGATACCCCGCCCCTCCGGCAGCAGCTCCGCGACCCCTCTCAGCGTCGCCTGCCGCAGCAGTACGCCCGGCTCCAGCTCCACCCCGAACTCCCGCTCCACCGCGGTCCGGATGCGTGCCGCGCTGAGCGAGTCGAGCCCCAGGTCGGTGAGGGGGGTGTCGGCGTCGATGCGGTCCGGGGTGTAGCCCATGACGTCGGCCACACAGCCACGGAGACGGTCGAGCGGGCCCGTGACGCGGGCGGGCGCGGGTGCGTGGCACGGCGTCTCGTGCGGGCCGGGTGCCTCCCCCGCCCAGAAGCGGCGATGCCGCCAGCGTGGGGTGGGGACGTCCACGACGCGTGCGCCGGGATGCAGTTCCTGAAGGCGCGCGGGTCCGCCGACACCTCGTACGAGGAGCGTGGCCAGCGAGGTGCGGAAGGTGAGCGCGTCGTCGGTGCCGCGGCGCAGGGTCGGAACGATGAGCGGGTCTTCGGCGCCCGCTTCGCGCAGCGTCTCGGTCAGCGGGTGCAACTGCGTGGGATGCGGCGCCACTTCGACGAACAGCCGGTGGCCGTCATCGGCGGCGGCGCGTACCGCCTGTGTGAAGCGGACGGGACGCCGCAGGTTGGCGACCCAGTAGTCGGCGTCGCAGGGCGCCGGGTCGCGCGGGTCGGCGAGGACCGTGGAGTAGCGATGGCAGCCGGGCCGTGCGTGGCGCACGGTGCCGAGCTCCCTGGCGAACTCGCCGAGCAGCGGGTCGACATGGGGCGAGTGTCCGGCGCCGGTGACGTGCAGGGAGCGAGCGAACCCGCCTTCCCCGGTGACGTGGTCGATGAGCCCGCGCACGTCGTCCGCGGAGCCGGTGACGACGCTCTGCGCGGGGGACGCGTGCACGGCGACCTGGAGCGTGCGGAAGTCGGCGGCCAGGGCTTCGATGTGCTCGCCGGGGCGGTCCACCACGGCCATGGCGCCGCCCGTGAGCCCGGCGAGGAGCCGCGAGCGGATCGCCACGACGCGCGCGCCGGTGGCCTCGTCCAGGGCGCCGCTGACGACGGCCGCGGCGATCTCCCCCAGGGAGTGGCCGATCACGGCGGCGGGTTCGAAGCCGTAGGACCGCCACAGCGCGGCCAGGGCGACCTGCATCCCGTAGAGGGCGGGCATGACGACGGCGGGCGAGGACAGATCGGCGCCGTAATCCATGCAGTCCCGCAGCGAGATGCCTGCCTGGTCACGCAGCAGCGGCTCCAGACGGTCGACGGTGGCTGCGAACTCCGGTTCCGTGGCGAGGAGTTCACTGCCCATGCCGGGCCATTGCGACCCGTAGCCGGAGAACACCCACACGGCCCCGGGGTCGGTCGACGACGCGCCGGGCGTGGATGCCGCAAGGACCAGCCGTGCGTCGGGCTCCCGCCCGGCCAGATGCGCCAGTGCCGTGCTCAGCTCCTCCCGGTCGCGGGCGACGACCGCCGCTTTGTGGCGGCCCCTCCCCACCCGGCCGCACAGGGTGCGGGCCAGGTCCGCGGGGCGGACGGAGCGGCTGTCCGGGCCCGCCAGCCACTGGGCCAGCTCACCCGCGTACGCGCGGACGCGGTCCCCGGTGACACCGTCGAGCAGGGCGACGGCCACGCCGGTGGCCGCTGGGCGTGGGCCGCGCGGCACGCGATGCTCGGCGAGGACGACGTGCGCGTTCGTGCCGCCGAAGCCGAACGCCGAGACGCCCGCGCGTGCGGTGCCCGAGTAGCGGGGCCACGGCTCGGGCCCCGTGACGACGCGCAGGCCGAGCGCGTCGAGGTCGGCGTGCGGGCCCGGGGCGGTGAAGTGCAGATGGGGCGGTATCTCGTCGTGGTGCAGGGCGAGCACCGTCTTGATGAACCCGGCGATGCCCGCCGCCGCCTCCAGGTGACCGATGTTCGTCTTCACCGAGCCGATGAGCAGCGGCTGGTCGGCGGCCCGCCCCTGCCCCGCGCCGAGCGCGGCCGAAAGGGCGGACGCCTCGATCGGGTCGCCCAGTGCCGTGCCGGTGCCGTGTGCCTCGACGTAGTCCACCGAGGCGGGCGAGGAAGCGGGCGAGGCGGCATGGCACTGCTCCAGGAGCGTGCGCTGGGCATCGGCGTTGGGGGCGGTGAGTCCGTTGGAACGGCCGTCCGAGTTGACGGCGGTGGACTCGATGACCGCGAGGACGCGGTCCCCGTCGCGTTCGGCGTCGGCGAGACGCTTGAGGACGACGACTCCGCAGCCCTCGCCGCGCACCATGCCGTCGGCCGAGGCGTCGAACGCCTTGCACCGCCCGTCCGCGGCCAGCGCGCCCGCGCGCTGGAAGCCGAGCGTCACCGCCGGGGAGAGCAGCAGGTTCACCCCGGCGGCGAGTGCCGTGTCGCTCTCCCCCGCGCCGAGGCTGCGTACCGCGTGGTGCACGGCGACGAGCGAGGAGGAGCACGCCGTGTCGACGGCCATGCTCGGGCCGCGCAGGTCCAGGAGGTAGGAGAGGCGGTTGGCGGCCACGCTCAGGGCCGCGCCCGGCGGGGTCCAGGCCCCGACCGACTCCGGGTCCGCGGTGGTGAGATGGGCGTATTCGTTGCCGCTGATGCCCACGAAGACCCCGGTACGGGTGCCCGCGAGGGACGGCGCGGGTAGTGCCGCGTGGTCGACGGCTTCGCGGGTGACCTCCAGGAGCATGCGCTGCTGCGGGTCCATGGCGGTGGCTTCGTCCGCGCCGATGCCGAAGAACTCGGCGTCGAAGCCCGCCACGCCGTCGATGGTTCCGTCCCCGAGGACGCCGCCGTGCCTGCTGAGGTCGTCCGGCAGGCTCCTCCCCGCCCGGACGAAGGGCGCCCAGCGGTCCTCGCCGACCGTGCCCACGGCGTCTCGGCCCTCGCTCAGAAGCCGCCAGAAGGAGGCGGGCGAGGTGACCGCGCCGGGCAGCCGGCAGCCGACGCCGATGACCGCCACCGGCACGCCGCCCTGCGCGGGCAACGCACCCGCACCCGTACCCGCACCCGTCTGCTTCGACGGCACACCACCGTGCTCCGGTTCGCCGCGCGCCACCCGCTCGGTGAGCGCACCGATCGTGGACGCCTCCCAGAGCAGCGTCGCGGGCAGCCGGGTGCCGGCCAGGTCGCTGAGCCGTGCCGTCAGGACGACCGCGTCGCGTGAGGTGAGGCCAAGCTCCGCCAGCGGGCGGTCGTCCGCGATCTCCTCGGCCGCGAGGCCGTACCAGGCGCTCAGGCTCTCGACGATCGCGGTCCGGATCTCCGCCTGGCCCGCCTCCCTCATCGCGTGTCCTCCGCGCCGCTCCTGCCGCCTTCGCCGAAGGCGCCGAGCAGATGGCGTGCCCGGGCCGCGGCTCTGGCCACCTTGCCGCTGCTGGTCCTCGGCAGTGAGCCCGGCGGGATGAGGAGGAGTTCGGCGAGGCGCAGTCCGTGCCGTGCCGAGACGGCGGCCGTGGCGGTGCGCAGGGCGGCGAGCACCTCCTGTTCCGTGGGTACGGCGCCGCGCCGGTGCTCGGCGACGACGACCAGGACATCGGTCTCGGTGCCCGTCCAGGGGACGCAGAACGCGGCGAGACGGTCCCTGCGCACGAGGTCGACGGCCGACTGAACGGTCTCCTCGATGTCCTGGGGGTAGTGGTTGCGGCCGTCCACGATGATCAGGTCCTTGAGCCGGCCCGTGACGTAGAGCAGTCCGTCGTGGAGCGCGCCGAGATCGCCCGTGCGCAGCCATCCCGCCTCGCTGTCCTCGCCGCCAGGAGTGCGGAAGCCGAAGACCTCCTCCGAGAGGCCGTTCCGTTTCCAGTAGCAGAGGCCGATGTTGGGGCCGCGCAGCATGATCTCGCCGACCTCGCCCGGCTGGAGTGCGGCGCCGGTCACCGGCTCCGCGATGCGCAGCTCCTGCCCTGCCGGGGTGCCGCAGGCGACCAGGCGCGTCGCGTCCGGGGCCGGCAACTCCACTGTTTCCAGGCGCCCTTCGGAAAGGGCGAGCGGATCGCATGCCACGACGGTGGGCGGCGCGTCGAATGCGTCGGTCGTCACGAACACGGTGGCCTCGGCGAGGCCGTAGGCCGGGCAGTGCGCCGCGGGTGCGAGTCCCGCGTCGGCGAACGCGTCGCGGAAGCGGTCGACGGTGCCGGGGCGCACGGGTTCGCTGCCGTTGATGAGGACCTTGACCCGATCGAGGCGCAGCTCGGCGGCCTCGTCCCGGTCGACCCTGCTCGCGCAGTAGTCGTACGCGAAGTTGGGGGCCGCGCTGATCGTCCCGGGATAGGCGGCGAGCAGCCGCAGCCAGCGCACCGGGTGCTCCAGGAAGGCGACCGGGTCCATGAGGACCGAGGGGAAGCCGCCGACGACGGGTGCGGCCACACTCAGGACCAGGCCCATGTCGTGGAAGAGCGGCAGCCAGCCGACCGTCGTGTTGCCCGCCGCGTCGGCCGCGAAGGCGTCGATGGCCTGGCGGGCGTTGGCCACCACGTTGGCGTGGCTGATCACGACGCCCGCCGGGCTGCGTGTGGAGCCCGAGGTGTACTGGAGGTAGGCGATGTCGTCCGGTTCGGGCCGTTCGGGCAGGGCTGCCTGAGCCGTCTCACCCGGCCGGTCCACCAGGACCACGGGGACCGGCGGCAGCTTCTGCTCGGCCATGAACCGCTCGACCCCCGCCGCCGTAGCGGCGTCGGCCAGCACGCACGCGGGCTCGCAGTCGGCGAGGACGGCCGCCAACCTGCCGCCGTGTCCCGGGAGTGCAGGGCTGAAAAGCGGTACCGCGATAACCCCGGCGTAGAGGCAGCCGAGGAACGCCGCCGCGTAGTCGAGACCCTGCGGAAGCAGCAGGGCCGCCCGCTCACCTGGGCCCGCGCTCGCCGCGACGCGCCCGGCGATCGCGCGGGCCCGCACATCGAGCCCCTGCCAGCCGAGGGTGTGGTGCAGACCGGGGGACGACGGTTCGGGGAACTCCACGTAGGTGAAGGCACGTTGGTGCGTCCGAGCGGCGGCCCAGTGTGCCAAGTGGTCGGTCAGCAGCGGGCCTTCGGGCGGCTGGAGGGTCTGCGTGGTGGACATGGCGGCTCCAACTGGACGGCGCGGGGGCCGGGGACGGGCCTCGCGGGGACCGGGACGAGCGACGTGCGGGACCGGACGAGTGACGTGAGAGACCTGAACGAGCGACGTGCGGGAGCGGGACGAGCGGTGCACCAGGTTCCGCCCGGATGTGACCCGTGAGTAAGACGGGCTGCTGACAGATCGTCTGACAACCTCTGTCACTTCACTGACAAGCCGCCGCACCCGATTCGGCGTCGCGGGCAGCAGCGACGGCCGCCGCGGGCCCGGAGAATCCCCCAGCGGAACGGCATCGCGACCGAGGGGAGCCGCACGTGGGACGTGGCAGGCTGACCGCTCTGCTGGCGATGCTCGCCCTCGCGGGTTTCATCACGACGCTCGACAACACCGTCATCAATGTCGCGCTGCCCACCGTGCAGCGTGACCTCGGCCTGAGCGTCACGGACCTGGAGTGGGTGGCCACCAGTTACGTGCTGAGCTTCGGCTCGCTCCTGCCGGCCGGTGGCAGGCTCACGGATCTGCTCGGCCGCCGGGTGGTCCTCGCGGCGGGGATCGTCGTGTTCACCGTGGCCTCGCTGGCGGCCGCCCTCGCGGACAGCGGCGGGACGCTCATCGTGGCGCGCACCGTGCAGGGTGTGGGCGCCGCGCTCGTCATCCCGGCCTCGCTCGCGGTGGTCGCCGCCGATCTGCCCGCCCGCAAGCGCGCCATGGCGGTCGGTCTGTGGACGGCGGCGCTCGCTGTCGCGCTCGCGCTCGGGCCGGTGGTGGGCGGCTTCGTCACCGAGCGGTGGGACTGGAGCTGGGTGTTCCTGCTCAACGTCCCCTTCGGTGTCCTCGCCCTGCTGCTGGTGCCCGCGGTGCCCAAGGCCGTCACGCGCGTGCGCCGCGGCCTGCTGCCGCTCCTCGACCTGCCGGGCGTCGCACTGTCGACGACCTCGCTCTTCCTCCTCACGTACGGCCTGGTCAGGGGCGGGGAGCACAGCTTCAGCACGCCGCCCGTGCCGCTCTGCCTCTGGCTGTCGGCGGCCACCGGGATCGCCTTCATCGTCGTCGAGTCGCGTACGTTCCTGCCGCTGGTGGACCTGCGTCTGCTGCGCAACCGCTCACTGAGCGGGGGCGCGGCCGCTCAAGTGTTGTGGGGCATCGGCGTCAACGGCGTGTTCTTCTTCACCGCGCTCTATCTCCAGCGTGTGCTCGGCTTCTCCCCCACCAAGGCGGGGCTCGCCTTCCTGCCGCTGGCGGGCGCGCTGCTCGTGACGACGCCGTTCGCCGAGCGTGCGGCGAAGGCGGTGGGGGCGCACTGGTCGATCGCCGGCGGGCTCGTCCTGGTCGCGGGCGGGCTCGTCTGGGTCTCGGGGACGGGGCTGCACGCGCAGTACTGGGATCTGCAGCCGGGGCTGCTCCTGATCGGCGCGGGGTCGGCCCTGACGACTCCGCTGACGGTACGTTCCGTCGCCGATGTCCCCGCGACTCGCACCGGCATGGCTTCGGGCCTGGTGAGCGCGGCCCGTGAGATCTCCGGGGTCTTCGGGGTCGTCCTGGTCGGCGTGGTCCTGACCCGGACGGAACGCACGGCGCTGCGGGGCGGCGCCGATCCGCGCAGCGCCTTCCTGGACGGCTACGACACCGGGCTGCAACTGGCCGCCCTGTGCGTCCTGTTGGGAGCCGTCGTCACCGCGGTCACCCTGCGGCGGCCCGCCAGGCACCGGCGGCCGGGGGCTCCTTCCGGTGTCAGGCGGGACCGACGTCCGGTGCGTCAGTGAGAGGCTGACCAGCAGTCAGGTTCCGGTCGGCGGTGACGTACCTATGCAGAAGGCCCGCTGCGGCCAGCATGGCCGTCGAGCGCGTGGCGACGCCCGCGAGGCGCCCCGCGATGGCTTCCCGGAGCGCGTCGGGGCTGCCCGTCTCGCGCAGCCCGTCGAGCACGGCGTGGATCTGCGGCAGGGGGTAGTGACCCTGCCGCAGGATGCTGACGATGCGGGCGTCGCGTACGTCGACGGGGCTGAACCAGCGGTAGTGGGTGCCCGGTTCACGCCGGGGTTTCAGCAGGCCCGCCGACTCCCACACCCGTAGCGCGGAGGTGCGCACGCCGAGGCGGGCGGCCACCTCGCCGATGCGCAGGTGCGGTGGCGTCGCGGGCAACGCGGGGTCGTCCGGCGTCTCCTTCGCGACGGCTTCCAGGGCCTCGCCCGCCGCGCTGAGGGAGAGGCGCTGCCGGTGCAGGTCGGCGTGACCGGCGTCGACGAGGGATAGGGCCAGCGGGAGGTCACCCGCGTGGACGGCCCGCATGACCGCCTGGGCGGTGTCGAGGCCGTACCCGGGCACGAGCGCGCGATAGGTGAGCAGGGCGTCGCGGTGGCGTGTGTCGAACCTGCGGTATCCGGCGGGGCTGCGCGGCGTCGGCGGCAGGATGCCCGCGTCGGCGTAGTTGCGGATCTGCTGGGTCGAGACACCGGCCGCGCGCGCCAGATCGACGGGGCGCAGTGCCGTCTCGGCTCGACTCATGAAGGGCCCTTCCCTGACTTCCGACGGCACCTCGGAGTTGAAGGTTAGCCGAGCCGGCCCACGGGGAAACTGGCCTTCCTCGCGTAAAAGTCTCAACAAGCACTTCAATGGAACACTTGAAGGCATGGATGCCATCACAGCCAAGGCCGATGCGATCCGCGTCAAGGGCGCACGCCTGCACAACCTCAAGAACGTCTCGCTCACCATCCCCAAGAACCAGCTCGTCGTGCTGACCGGCCTCTCCGGCTCCGGCAAGTCCACGCTCGCCTTCGACACCCTGCACCGGGAGGGCCAGCGGCAGTACCTGGAGTCGCTCGGCCTGGTCACCGCCTTCGCCGGAAAGCCCTCGGTCGACTCGATCACCGGTCTGTCGCCGTCGATCAGCGTCGATCAGCATCTGACCAACCGCAGCCCCCGGTCGACGGTCGGCACGGTCACCGAAGTCTTCACATATCTGCGTTTGCTGTGGGCGCGCATCGGCCACCGTCCGTGCCCTGCGTGCGGTCAGGACGTCCCGCCCGCCTACCACGTGAGCGGCGACGAGCTCTGGGACGACGAGCCGGCCGGGACCGAACCCGCCGCCGACGTCCCGCCTGACGACGACCGGCCCGCACTCCCCTGCCCGCACTGCGGGGCGGCCGTGCCGGGCATGGTGATGGGCACGTTCTCCTTCAACAAGCCCGCCGGTGCCTGCGCCACCTGCACCGGCATCGGCACCGTCTTCCAGGCCGATGTGCGCCGCCTGGTCGACGAGGACCTGAGTGTCGCCGGGGGCGCCGTGCTCGGTTGGCTCCCCGCGCTGACCGAGCGCAACCTCACGGTCCTGCGCGCCGCCGGTGAGCACTACGGCTTCACCTTCGACGCCGCGACTCCCGTACGCGAACTGACCGCCCCGCAGCGGGACTTGCTGATCCACGGTGTGGACAGCGATCAGTTCCGCCGCCACTTCCCGGACGCCGCACCACCGGCGACGGTCGGCCGCGGCCGCTTCGAGGGCGTGGTCACGAACGTGCTGCGCCGGTACGCCGAGCGCATCGATGACGCCGCCTATCGCGAGAAGACGGAGAAGTTCCTGGTCAATGACGTATGCCCGGACTGCGACGGCACCCGTCTGCGCCCGGAGAGCCGACGGGTCATCGTCGCCGGGCTGACCATCGTCGACGCCTCGCGCCTGCCGCTCGACGAGCTCGCCGGGTGGATCGCCGGTCTGCGCGAGCACGTCACGGACAGCGAGGCCTGGCACGTCACCGAGCCGATCGTGGACGACCTGCAAGAACGCGTGCGCCGCCTCGTCGACGTCGGCGTCGGTTACCTGACCCTGGAGCGCGCCACACCCAGTCTCTCGGCGGGCGAGACCCAGCGCCTGCGCCTGTCCGCGCTGCTCGGCTCGGGCCTGACCGGGGTGCTGTACGTCCTGGACGAACCGACCATCGGGCTGCATCCCGCGGACACCGCCCGCCTGATCGACGTCCTGCGCCGCCTGCGGGACCTGGGCAACACGGTCCTGGTCATCGAGCACGACCTCGACGTGCTGCGCGCGGCCGACCACGTCGTGGACGTCGGACCCGGCGCGGGCCGCGCCGGCGGGCACATCGTGGCCGCCGGTACGCCCGACGCGGTGGCGGCGACCACTGGTTCGGTCACCGGCGATCATCTCTCCGGGCGCCTGACGATGCCGCTTCCCGCACTCAGGGCGCCCGCGTCCGGTGCCGAGCTCGTCGTCCGCGGGGCGCGGGCGCACAACCTCAAGAACGTCACCGCGCGGTTGCCGCTCGGGCGGCTCGTCGCCGTGAGCGGCCCCTCGGGCTCGGGCAAGTCGTCTCTGGTGCTCGACATCCTGGGGCGTGCCGCGCGGCAGCGTTTCCACGGCGCGAGCGACACCCCCGGCGCCCACGACGGGATCGAGGGCTGGGAGCACGTCGACAAGGTCGTGACCATCGACCAGCAGGCGATCAGCCGGGTGCCCCGGTCGAACGCGGCGACGTACGCGGACGCGTTCACGCCGATCCGTGAGGCGTTCGCGGCGAGCGACGGCTCTCGTCGACGGGGGCTCACCGCCGGGCACTTCTCCTTCAACGTGGCGGGTGGCCGCTGCGAGCGGTGCACGGGCGCCGGGGTCCTCACGGTGCAGATGCACTTCCTGCCCGACGTGGAGGTGCGCTGCCCCGCCTGCCGTGGCCGTCGCTTCAAGCCCGACGTGCTCGCCGCGCGGTACGGCGGCCACGACATCGCTCAGGTCCTCGACATGACGGTCGACGAGGCTTTGACGGTCTTCGAGGCCGTGCCGGGGGCGGCTACGCGGCTCCAGCGGCTGTCCGACGTCGGCCTCGGCTACCTCCAGCTCGGCCAGCCCGCGACCACGCTCTCCGGAGGTGAGGCTCAACGAGTCAAGCTCGCCAAGGAGTTGGGGCGACGCACCACGGGCCGCACCCTCTACCTCCTGGACGAGCCCACGACCGGCCTGCACGCCGCCGACACGGCACGTCTGCTCGGCGTCCTGCAACGCCTCGTCGAGGCGGGCAACACCGTCATCACCATCGAGCACAACCTGGACGTCATCCGCGCCGCCGACTGGGTCATCGACATGGGCCCGGACGGCGGCGAGGCGGGCGGCGAGATCGTGGCCGAGGGGACACCGAAGGAGATCGCGCGGGCGAGCGGCTCACGGACGGGGGCGTTCCTGGAGGTGTGACGCCGGGGCCGGGTCATCCCCGAAGCCCCCGGCGCCCGGACCGCCGATGACGGTCACATAGCCGTCCGGGCCCAGCACCGCGATGTCGCCCGTACGCAACCACCCGCCCGGCAGCAGCCGCCGCGCACTCTCCGCCGGTTCGCCCCAGTAGCCCGCGCACACCTGCGGCCCCCGGACCAGGAGTTCACCGGCCTGCCCCGGGGGTAACTGCACTCCGGGGGCGCCCTCCTGGCCGATGCGGACCTCCGTACCGGGCAGGGGCAGGCCGGAGGCGCCGGGGCGGGCGTTGGCTCCGCGCGGGTTGGCGAGGACGGCGCCCGCGGCCTCCGGGATGCCGTAGCCCTCGACGAGCACTGCGTCGACCGAGGCCCGGACACGGTCGGCGGTTTCGGCGTCCAGCGTCCCGGTCAGCCAGGTCCGCACCGTGCCGAGGGCCTCCAACTCATGGACGGGGCGGCGGAGAAGACGTCGGCAGTCGGCGGGTTCGGCCGCCAGGAGGGTCGCTTTCCGGCGGCGCGCCGTACGCAGCAGTACCTCTGGGCCGGGGTCCGGCAGGAGGACCGTACGCGCCCCGGTGAGCAACGGGGTGATCAGGCCGAACAGCATCCCGTGCGGACGCCAGAGGGGCGTGACGGCCAGCGCGGTCTCCCGGTTTTCACGCAACTGCGGCTGCCACACCGCCTGTTGATGAGCAGCTGCGACCAGGTTGGCGTGCGTGAGCATCGCCACGGGCCCCTCGGCGGTGACATGGGCGAGGACGGCGAGATCGCCGGGAAGCGGCCCCTCGCCTGCCGCCGTCGGCCGGGCCGGCTTGCGCACACGGCCCCGCCCCGGCCACTCCCCGTCGACCGGGACGGTGATGACATCCCGTACGAACGTGTCGCCGCGGACGGCGTCGAGCCGCTCCCTCGCCGTTGCGTCCGCGACAGCCAACACCGCTCCCGAGTCGCCCAGTTGCTGCCTGAGTACTTCGCGGGATGCCGCCGGGTCAATCGCCACCACCACCGCCCCGAGCCGCAGCACCGCGTGCCACGCCACCGCGAACCAGCCGCAGTTGGGCAACACCAGCGCCACCCGGTCGCCGTGCCGGATGCCCAGCGTCCACAGCGTGTCGGCACGCTCGCCCACGGCACGGTGCAGCCCCCGGAAGCCGGACCGGCCACCGTAACGCCGGGCCGCGGCGTGGAGCAGAGCCGGGAGCGTGACATCGGGGACATGCAGACGGTGCGGTACCCCGGCGGCGTAGAAGCGCAGCCACGGCCGCGGGTCCTTGGCGGTCACCTGTGGCTCGGTCATGCCCTGATCGTCGCGCAGGAGGGCGTGGCGCCACTTGTCCCCGGCGCACAGTTCCGGTCCGGCGGGCTGTGGCTCCGCTGACTATCTGCGCCGGATTACCGCTCCGTAACTTCACGGCGTGCACAGCTGTCCGCCCCGTCCGCCCCATCCCCCCCTCGAAGCGAACTCGAAACGAAGGAGCACCCGTGCGCAGGCCAAGAGCGAAACGTAGGAAGAGACTACTGGCGCTGACCTCGGCCGTCGCCCTGGCGGGCCTCGGCCTCGGCGTGCCGACCCTGACGGCGGGCGCCGCCGCGGCCCCGGACACGTCGGCGGCATGCGACGCCCCGGACGAACGGATCTACCAGGTACCGGGATCCGTCCCGAGCGATCCCGGCAGCGTCATCGCCTGCCGGGCGACCGCGCTCCCACACGTGCCGGGCAACGTGCCGATGCGCGCCTGGAAGGTCCAGTACAGCTCGAAGGACAACACGGGCAAGCCGGTCGCCGTCTCCGGGACCGTCGCCGTGCCGGAGGCGGAATGGAAGGGGCGGGGCAGCCGGCCCGTAGTGGCCTTCACCCCCGGAACGCTGGGGCTCGGTTCACAGTGCGCCTTCTCCAAGCAGCTCGCGGGCGCCTACCAGGACGAGTACGAGGGCGAGAACATCGCGGCGCTCCTGAAGGCCGGCTACGCCGTCGCCGCGACGGACGGCGCCGGCTACCTGGACGGCCAGACCCACCCGTACGTCTCCGGGACGGACGCCGGGCACGCGCTGCTCGACATCGCGCGCAGCGCCCCCGCGATTCCCGGCAGCGGCCTCGGCCCGAAGACGAAGGTCGGCCTGTGGGGCTACTCCGAAGGCGGTGCGGCGAGCCTGTGGGCGGCACAGCTCGCGGCTTCGTACGCCCCTGAACTCGACATCGTGGGCGACGCGTCCGGCGGCGTGCCCGGCGATCTGAAGGTGGTCGCCAAGTCGCTGAACGGCGGCCCGTTCGCGGGTTTCCTGGTCGACGCCGTTCTCGGCCTGTCGTCCGCCCACCCTCGGATGCCGTTCGAGGAACTCCTGAACGACCAGGGCAGGGAGTCCGTCAAGAAGGCCAGGTCGCACTGCCTGGCAGGCACGATCTCGACCCTCGCGGGCCAGAAGCTGGAGAACAACACCAAGGGCGGCCTCACCTTCGAGCAGCTTTACGCGCTCAAGGGCACGGACGGCAGGACGTGGGGCCAGGTCGTCGACGCGCAGAAGCTCGGCGTCGGCATCGGCCGCCCGGGGTCCGGAGCCAGGTACGAGATCGACTTCCCGGTCCTGCAGTACCGCGGCGCGCTGGAGGAAGTCGTCCCGATCGAGACGGAGGACGCGACGCGCAAGGCGTACTGCAAGGCGAACATCACCACGCAGTGGAGGGTCTATCCGGGCGAGCACCTGACGACCGACCAACTGGCGAAGGACGACACGGTCAAGTGGCTCGGCGACCGGTTCGCGGGCAGACCGGAGTTCGGCAACTGCCTTCTCACGTGAGCTAGTTCGCACGCGCTGCCTCTTGTCACGGGGGTGACGGGAGGCAGCATCATGTCTGTCCGTCCACGACGGGCCGCCACGACCCGTGGCGGCATCTTCACCACACCTTTGTACCCCCGCGCGCAGAGGGAGCACCCCATGGTGAACGGTTCGACGCTGCCCGGCGGCATACCCCAGCCAGCCGCCCCCGCACCCGCGGGCACCCCGGCAGAGGAGTCGTACGCCGCGTTCAGGGCGTTCCCCTCGGGGCTCCACGACCACGTGAGGCCGTTCCTCGACGACATCACCTCGGAGGTGGTGCGGGCGATCCGCACGGAGATACCGGAGTACGCACGCCCGACGGACGACACGTACATGCATGTCGTGAACCGGGGCGTGGAACAGGCCCTTGAGGGGTTCCTCGCCCGGATGGCGCACCCGGACACCGACTGGGTCTCAGTGAAGGCCACCTACCAGAACATCGGCAGGGGCGAGGCGGACGAGGGCCGCAGCCTCGACTCCTTCCAGTCCGCGCTGCGCCTCGGCGCGCGCGTCACCTGGCGCCGGGTCAACGCGCTGGTCGACGCCGACCTGCTGCCGCGGCACGTGCTCGCCGCCTTCGGCGAGGCCCTCTTCCTGCACCTGGACGAAATGGCCGCGGCGACGACCGCGGGCTACACGGAGGCCAGGCTGCACGCCGCGGGGGAACTCCAGCAGCGCCGCGCCCGCCTCATCGACCTGCTGACCGCCGACCCTCCCGCGTCGGCGGAAGCCATCGCCGATCTCGCACAGGCCGCCCAGTGGCCCATCCCGCGCGAGGTGGCGGTGGTCGTCATCGACCACACCCTGACCCCGGAGACCGTCAGCCCCATCGTGCCCCCGGAGTTCCTCGCGCGCTTCTCCGAGCAGCCCGGCCGCATCGTGGTGCCCGACCCGGAGGGGCCGGGGCGGGCCCGTTCGATCGCCGCCGCGTTACAGGGCCTGCGTGCGGTGATCGGCCCCACCGTCGCGCTGCACGAGGGCGCACGCTCGCTGCGCTGGGCGCTGGCCGCCCTCGATCTCTCACGGCGCGGCATCCTGCCCCGCGCGGGCCTGCTGCACTGCGCCGACCACCTGGCGACACTGCTGCTCTTCCACGACGAGGCGCTGATCGACGCGCTCGCGCAAAGGCATCTGCTGCCCCTGGAGGAGGTGCGCTCACCGCAGCGCGAGCGCCTCGCCGAGACCCTGCTGTGCTGGCTGCGGTGCGGGCACAACGCGAGCGAGGTCGCCACGCGGTTGGCCGTGCATCCGCAGACGGTCCGCTACCGCCTGCGGCAGTTGGACGAGGTGTTCGGCGACCGGCTGCACGATCCGGTGGCCCAGTTCGAGATGCAGTTGGCACTGCACGCGTTGAGCCTGCGGCCGGCCGCGGGCGAGGGGAGCGCGGTGCGCTGAACCGGCGCGTGCCGCTCCTTTGCGAGTCTCATCTCGTACGTCACCCGGACGCGCCGCGAGGGTGGCCGCTAGCGGCCGTTATCGCACCGTAATGTCCCCTTCGCCCCAACTCCCAGGCGAAGGAGAGTTCTTACGTGCGTGCCCGCCCCATGGCCGTACCAGACCTGACCGTCGTACCCGACGTGACCGTCGTACCCGACGCACCAGCCGTGCCCGCCTCCCCGGCGACGCAGCGGACCCCCCGGATCCCCCCGCGGCTCCTCCCCCGCCTCGTCGTCCTCTTCCTCCTCCCCCTGCTCACCACCCTCAGCGGCACCCTGCTCGCCCCGGCGCACGCCCACGCGGACGCCCTGGTGCGGCCCGCCCCCTCCGCCACCAGCCTGCTCGCCCCGCCCCCCGCGTCCGAGGAGCCGTGCACCAGCAAGGACCAGGCGGTTTGCCTGATCCGGCAGATGAGCCCGGAGGAGCGGGAGCGGGCACGTGAGGTGCGGCTGCGCTACCACCAGCTCCTGGACACCATGGAGCGCGTGGCGGACCGTATGCACGAGGAGGGCCGCTCCGACGAGGAGATCGCCCGCGTCCTCGTCGACATGCGCAACGAGGCCAAGGACATCACCCGCGCCGGGATGACCCCCGAGGCGGTGGAGGCCCTGGAGCGGCGGAACATGAAGAAATACGGCAATCCCCTGGGCCCGACCGCCGACCAGCAGTTCGCCAAGTACGGCAGCTGGGCCGCGGTCATCGAGGCCGCGACCCGTACCAGCGCCGCCGTCGACCAGGAGCTCGGCATCCCGCCGCGCTCGTGATCGCCTGACGTCCATGCTGCTCAAGGACTACGACCACCACGGCCGGACGTGGGCCCTCGACCCCCGCACGGGGCTCCTGTCCCCCGCGTCCGGCCGCTGCCACGGCTTCGTGCACGCCGGCGAGGCGGGGACGGCGGCGCTGTACGCGGACCCTTCCGACGAGGCGGCGACCTTGTGGCTCCAGTTCGGCCGGCGCCGCTGGGACTGCGACGCGGTGACCGTCCGGCAGTCCACGGGCCCCGACGCCACCCGCCGCTTCTCGGTCGAGGACGCGCGGGGCACGGCCCTCGACCTCCTCTACCCCACTCCGGACCCCGGCCCCTTCGACCCGGCGTACGACTGGATGGACGCGGAGGCGGACGACTTCTTCCTCTGGGCCGCGGGCCGTCTGACGGACGCGGACACATCGGCGCGTACCACACTCCTGGCGCACTTCCGGACCGGTTTCACCCCCACCTGAGAACACAAGTAGCCTCTCCGAGCGATGAGTTGAGCTGCCGTACGGGGTCTTGACCCACACAAGGAAAAACCGAGCAGAGACCGGGCCGCGCGCAAGGTTCGCGACCCCCACCCGGAGGTACACCATGTGCGCCCACCAGCCCCAGTGCCCGCCCGCCGGCAGCCCCGACCACCTCGCGGCCAGGCTCCTCTCCGCCCACCCGGAACAGGGCTGGAGCCTGCTGTGCAACGGCACGATCGTCTTCGACGACACCGGTGAACTGCTGCCCGACGGACGCGTGGTGGCCGCGGCGAGGCCACTGGCCATGGCGGCCTGACCGCGATCACTCGCAGGACCACCGGTCCGGTACGTGCCACCGGCCCCTCAGGGCGCGATCGCGCCAAGCAGCGCCCTCGCGCACAGATCCCGTACCTGCTCGCGAGGCAGCAGTTCCGGTTCCTCCAGCCACTCCAGGCAGACCGTCACCATGAAGGCGAGCCAGCCGCGCACGGCCAGGCGCAGGGTGGGCAGTTCGTGCGGGGTGGACGCCGCCTCGGGGTCCGCGGCGAGGGCCTGGAGGATCTGGTCCTCGTGGGCCGCCAGGCCTTCGCGGTAGATCCTGCGGACCGTGGCGTCGCCCGTCTCCTCGGCCCGGTGGAAGGCGCGAAAGCCTTCGGCGTGCGACTCGACGTACGCGAGGAACGTGTCGAGGCCCGTGCAGATCTGATCGCGGACGGGGACTCCGGGAACGGCCGCGGTCAGGCGCAGCATGCGCCTGCTCTCGCGCTGCACCACGGCGGCGAAGAAATCGCTCTTGGTCGGGAAATAGTGGTACAGCAGACCGCGCGAGACGCCGGCGATCTCCGCCACGCGCTCGACCCAGACGTCGTCGTACGGATTCTGGGCGAAGAGCCGCGCCCCTGCCGAGAGGAGCTGCTCCCTGCGCTCCTCGGTGCTGAGTCTGCGGCGCGTGCGCTCCTGCGGGTTCGCGGCCATGGGAGCACCTTACTTGACGTGGATTCAATAGCGGCAGCAGACTGATGGCCCTTATTGAATCCGCGTACAACAGGCTCAACGGGTCTGCGGCTCAAGGGAGATGGCACACATGGCTCAGGTGTCGCAGACATCGCAGGTGGGGAAGGGGCCCGGAACTCCCCCCAAGGGGTTTCGCAGCGCCGAGCTCGGGTGGCCGCGGCTCGACCTCATACCGCATCCGCCGCGCCGCCTGCCCCTGATCGGCGACGTCCTGGGCGCTAACGTCCGGACGCCGGTGCAGGATTCGATGCGCATCGGCAGCGGCCTCGGGCCCATCTTCCGCCGCAAGGCGTTCGGCAAGGAGATCGTCTTCGTCTGGGGCGCCGGGCTCGCCGCCGAACTGGCGGACGAGTCGAGGTTCGCCAAGCATGTGGGTCTCGGCGTCGCCAATCTGCGGCCGGTGGCCGGTGACGGACTGTTCACGGCGTACAACCACGAGCCCAACTGGCAGCTGGCGCACGACATCCTCGCGCCGGGCTTCAGCCGCGACGCGATGGCCGGCTACCACCCGCTGATGCTGGACGTCGCCCGGCAGCTGACCGCCCGCTGGGACGCGCGCGAGGAGTCCGGCAGGTCGGTGGACGTGCCCGGCGACATGACCAAACTGACCCTGGAGACGATCTCCCGCACCGGGTTCGGGCACGACTTCGGCTCCTTCGAGCGGTCCCGTCCGCACCCCTTCGTGTCGGCCATGGTCGGCACCCTCTCCCACGCCCAGCGCCGCAACGTCGTGCCGCCCGCGCTCGCCCCGCTGCTGCTGCGCGGCGCCACCCGGCGCAACGCCGCCGACATGGCCCATCTCAACCGCACCGTCGACGACGTGGTCGCGGCCCGCCGCGCCGCTCCGGGCCCCGGTGACGGCGACCTGCTCGACCGGATGCTGGAGGTCGCCCACCCCGAGACCGGCGAGCGGCTCTCCGCCGAGAACATCCGCCGCCAGGTCATCACCTTCCTGGTCGCGGGGCACGAGACGACATCGGGCGCACTGTCGTTCGCCCTGCACTACCTCTCGCGCTCCCCCGACGTCCTGGCCCGCGCCCAGGCGGAGGTCGACGAGGTCTGGGGCGACGCGGCGGAACCCGCGTACGAGCAGGTCGCCAAGCTTCGCTACCTGCGGCGCGTCCTCGATGAGTCACTGCGGTTGTGGCCGACCGCACCCGGCTTCTCGCGCCAGGCCCTGCACGACACGACGATCGGCGGTGTGCACCCGATGCGCGAGGGGGCCTGGGCGCTCGTCCTCGCCACGCTCCTGCACCGCGATCCGGCGGCGTGGGGCGAGCGGCCCGAGGAGTTCGACCCCGACCGGTTCGCCCCTTCGGCGGTACGGGCGCGGCCCGCCCATGTCTTCAAGCCGTTCGGCACGGGAGCGCGGGCCTGCATCGGCCGTCAGTTCGCGCTCCACGAGGCGACGTTGGTGCTCGGTCTTCTCCTGCGCCGCTACGACCTGCACGCCGACCCCGCCTACCGCCTGCGGGTCGTCGAGCGCCTCACGCTCATGCCGGAGGGCCTCACGCTGCGGCTCACCCGCCGCGCCAGGGCCGCCTAGAGCCCGATTGTCAGACCCGTGCGCAAGAGTGGAGGGTCCACCGGTGCGAGCCACCGGCCCTTGTGACCCCGCGCAGAGGAGCTCTCGACATGACCAGCACGCCGACCCCGGAACTGGCCGCCGCCCAGGCCTGCTTGCGGCTGCTGCACACCGCACGGGCCGCGCTGTCCGGCCCCTCACCGGCAGCGGCGGCCTCGCTGCTCGCCGGGCCGATGGCGGAGGCGGACGAGGCGCTGCGCCGCGCGGGCCTGACGGGCAACGAGGCCGCGCTCCTGAACAGGATCTACGACCTGGAGCCCGACCGCCCCGATCCCCTGGCCTGCCCCGCGTCGGCTAGTTCGGCTCCCTCGATTCCCTAGGTTCTCCGGGTCCCGTCAGGCTCTCCGGGTCCCGGGTCCTGTCAGGCTCCCCGGGCACCGTCAGGCTCCCCGGGCCCCGCCGTCTCCTTCGGTTTCCAGGTGAACTTGTCGCCGCCCACCCAGCGCACCTGATCCGGGTCGTCCACGTCGTGCACGACGTGACCCGCCTGAGCGGCCACCTCCAGGACGTCGACAAGCTCCCTGGCCTTGCCGACCACCTCGCCGTCGAGCTCGACGATGCGAAAGGGCGGCCGGCCGGGGTTGACGCCAAGGACCGTGATCCGAGGGTTCGCCATGTAGAGGTATGCGCTTTCGGTCATGGGTGGAGGCTTCCACGCTCCGGCTCCCTCATGACCATCACGACCTGCCCGTTCGGCCGCTCGGGCTACGGACCGGTCGCTTCGGGGCGCCCGACGAGCCGCTCGGCCGCCGAGCGCGCCGAGGCGAGGGCTCCCTTGCGGTCCGCGCCGCGCTGTCCGAGGGCGACACGGGTGCTCAGGCCGTCGAGAAGGGCGAGAAGTTCGCCTGCCCGCCCCGCGGCGTCGTCCACCGCGAAGGCGTCCCTGGCCGCACCCTCGGTGAGCAGGACCTCCAGATCCGCCTGCCAGCCCCGGTCCAGGTCGTCCTGGGCCGTGCGGAGCGGTTCGTTCGCCCCGGCGCGTGCCCACAGCTCGATCCACAGCATCCAGCGGGGGTCGCGCGGCCCCTTGGGCAGATACATCCGCAGGAACCGGTCGAGCTTGCGGGCGGGTGCCGCGCGGCCCGCGAGCAGGACGCGCCGCTCCTCGCTCAGCGCGGCCTCGCTCCAGGTCAGCGCCTCGAGGAGCAGGCGGTCCTTGCTGCCGAAGTAGTACAGGATGTGGCCGCCGCTGGTGCCGAGCCGCTCGGCGAGCGCGGACATGGTGAGCGCGGCGAGGCCGTCCTCGGCGATCGCCGTCATCGCCTCCTCCAGCATCCGGTCCCGGGCGACCTGCCCGTCCCGCCGTCGTGCCACGCCTGCTCCCGTTCCGGTCCTCGCGTCCTGCTCCACCCGCCGACCCTATCCCCGCCGCCCGCGACGGATTTCCCGCAGGGTCTTGACGGCGCCGAGGACCGTGGCGCATTTTGAATGCCGTTCTAGGTCATAGAACGGCATTCAAAGTCTGGGTGCCGGAGAGGGAGGTCGCCCGCATGACGCAAGAGGCCCCGGTTTCCCCCGGGACGACCAACGGGAAGCCCACCGGAACGACCACCACCGGGATCAGCACCGGCGTCACCAGCGACGAGGTGTTCCGGGTCGAGACCCACGGCATCGACCCGATCCCGGACGAGGACAGACACGGCAGCGCCAAGGACCTGTTCTGGCTCTGGTTCGGTTCCAACCTGACCTTCACCTACGTCATCAACGGCACCCTCGCCGTCAGCTTCGGCCTCAGCTTCTGGCAGGCCACCGCCGTGGTCGTGATCGGCGGGCTCTCCTTCTTCGTCATCAGCGCGGCCGGGCTCAGCGGCATCCGCACCGGCACCGCCACCCTCGTCATCTCCCGCGCCGCCTTCGGCGTCCTCGGGAACTTCCCCGCCGGGCTGCTCAACTGGGTGGTCTCCATCGGCTACACCATCGTGAACACCGTGGTCGGCACGCTGGCACTCGAAGCCCTCTTCGCCGACCTCGGCTGGGCGGGCGGTGAAGCGGCACGTGCCCTCGCCCTCGCGGTGACCCTCGCGATGACCTTCGCCGTGGCCATGTGGGGGCATGCCACCGTGCAGCTCGCCGAGCGCTGGATGGCGTACGTGCTGGCGGCCGGCTTCGGGGTGCTGCTCGTGTTCGTGCTGCCCGACGCGGAGTTCGGTGCGGCGGCGGGCGGTGGGGCGGGCTTCTCCGGCTGGACGCTCGCGTTCGTGGTGATGCTCGCGGGGCCGTTCTCGTATCTGCCGATGCCGGCCGACTACACCCGCTATCTGCCCCGGGACACCTCGCTGCGGTCGGTCACCGTCGCCGGCGCGCTCGGCGGTCTCGTCTCCTCCGTGGCGCTCGGTGTCGCGGGCGTCGCGGCCGCCACGCAGGCCGACATGACGGACGCGGTCGCGGGTGTGGAGGGGCTGCTTCCGGGCTGGTTCCAGCCGGTGTTCCTGCTGCTCGTGCTCGGCGGCTCGGTCACCAACTCGATCCTCACGCTCTACTCCTCCAGCCTCAACCTCCAGGTACTCGGCATCCCGTGGAGCCGCGCCAAGGCCATCGTCATCAGCGTTGTCGTGACGGGGCTCGGCTCGCTCGGCGCGCTGTTCCTGACCGACTTCACCGAGTCGCTGCTCAGCTTCCTCTCGCTCCTGATCATCGTGTTCGCGCCGTGGGGCGGAGTGTTCCTCGCCGACATGCTGCTGCGACGCTGCCGGTACGACACCGGGGCGCTGCACATCACCGGCCGCGAGGGGGCCTACTGGTACCGGGCCGGATTCCACCCCGCCGGGATGGCCGCCCTGCTCACCGGGATGGCTTTCGCCGCGCTGACCTGCGACTCGGAGCTGTGGACAGGGCCGCTGGTCGCGCCGCTCGGCGGCGGTGACCTCACCCTGCTCGGCTCGGTCGTCGCCGGGCTCACGTACTGGGCGCTGGCCGGCCGCAGCGTACCAGCGTCCCCGCAGGCCTCAGCCTGAAGCGCCCTCCGCCCCTCCCTCACCACACGAACCACCCGTACCGCACCAGTACCGCCCGAGGAGTTCACCTCTCATGACCAGCACCACCCCCAGGCCCGCGGATCTCGTCCTGCGCAACGCCCGCATCCACACCGTCGACCCGGACCTCCCATCCGCCGAGGCACTCGCCGTCCTCGACGGGCGCATCGCCTGGCTTGGCCCCGACGCGGAGGCGGCCGCCTGGACCGGCACGGGCACACGGGTCGTCGACGGCGCCGGTCGCCTGGTCCTGCCCGGCTTCATCGACGCGCACAATCATGTGCGCCTCGGCTCCGACGACGCCTGCGTACAGCTCGCCGGTGCCCGTACCCTCGACGAGATCCACGCCCGTATCCGCGCCTGGCGTGCCGCGCATCCGGGCGCCGAGTGGATCGAGGCCGAGGCGTTCGACTACTCCGCCGTCCCGGGCGGCCGTATGCCGGTCGCCGCCGACCTCGACCCCGTGACCGGCGACACCCCGGCCTTCGTGCTGAGCTACGACGTCCACACCGCCTGGCTCAACACGGCCGCGCTGCGCCGGCTCGGCGTCGACCGCGACCGTACGTCGCTGCCGTTCGGCCGTGCGGAGACCGACCCGGAGACGGGCGAACCCACCGGCTTCATCAAGGACTTCGCGATCAAGGGCCTCTCCCGCGACGGGCACCGGGCGCTGCGCGAACTCGGTCTCCCGTGGGCCTCGCCCAACCGGCAGTACGGGCGCCTCGCCAAGAGCCTGGACGACGCGATCGGCTACGGCATCACCACGGTCGTCGAACCGCAGAACTCCCTGGACGACCTGGAGCTGTTCACCCGCGCCCGCGCGGAGGGGCGGTTGCGGTCACGCATCGTGGCGGCGCTCTTCCATCCCCGCGGCACGTCCGACGCGGACCTGGACGACTTCGCCGCCGCCGCACGGCGGTTCGCGGACGACCGACTGCGGGTCGGCCCTCTGAAGCTCTACATCGACGATGTCGTCGAGCCCCGCACAGCCGCGCTCCTGGAGCCCTACTCGGGGTGCGGGCGCCACCGGGGCGACACGTTCTACCCCGCTGACGAGTTCGCGGAGCTGCTCGCGAAGCTGGACGCCCGCGGGTTTCAGTGCTTCGTGCACGCCACCGGTGACCGGGGCATCCGCACGGTCCTCGACGCCGTCGAGCACGCCCGCGTCCTCAACGGCCCGCGCGACGCCCGCCACCAGGTGGTGCACGTCGAGTGCCTCGACCCCGCCGACACCCCGCGCTTCGCCGAACTCGGCGTCGTGGCCTGCATGCAGCCACGCCACTGCGCCCCCGAGATCGCGGGCCCCGGCCAGGACTGGGCCGAGAACATCGGCGCCGAGCGTTGGCACAAGGCCTGGCCGATGCGGAGCCTGCACGAGGCGGGGGCGGTGCTCGCGCTCTCCAGTGACTGGAACGTCGCCGAAATGGACCCCATGGCGGGCATCTACACCGCGCTCACCCGCCGCCCCCTCGGCGGCGGCGAGGCCTGGCAGCCGGACGAGACGCTCGACGTGGAAACGGCGGTACACGGCTACACGATGGGCTCCGCATACGCCAACTTCCTTGAAGACGAGCGGGGTTCATTGACGGTCGGCAAGCTGGCCGACTTCGTCGTCCTGTCCCGGGACATCCTCCGCGTACGTCCCGAGGACATCCCCGGCACGAAGGCCGAGGTCGTGGTGGTGGGCGGGGAGGTGACGGTGGAGTAGCCGAGCCGAGCGGACACCGTTCTCAGTCGTGCTCCACGGCCAGTGGTTCGAAGGCGATCCGGGTCACGGAGCCGTCGTCCGTCCACCGCACCTCGATGGAGTCCCGCGTCGCGCTCACCACCGTGGCCGTGTCCGCCAAGGGCGTGGGATCCGGTTCCGCTGTGAGCGTGGCCAGGGCCGCGTATACCGCCGTGCCCTCCGCTTCGGCCGTGAGGCGTGGGAGGTGGGCCCACCGGGTGAAGGCCGTGCCCTGGGGGGCGCGTTGCTCGTCGTGGTCGGTCCAGCCGTGCAAAGGGTGGAGCGCCGAGACCAAGGTCTCCTCGGGGCCCGTCGCCCAGCCCGTGTGGGTGACGCGGGCCCCGTGAGGCGCGCCGACGACGCGGTGCACGCGCAGTTCGTGGCGCCCCTTGGCCACGGTGACGCTCTCCACGCGCAGCCCCGGCACCATGGGTGCGCCGCTCACGAAGGCGGGGGTGTGCCGGGACGCCGCCCACCCCCAGCCGTCGCCCTGACCGGCGCCCAGCGGATGGATGCGGGCACGGGCGCTGCGTACTCCCGCCACTTCCAGCGCGACATGGTTGTCCGGGATGTTGCCGCGTGCCGTGGGGCCGGTCCGCGTGGAGTAGGCGTGGCGGGCGTAGAGCGGGTCCTCGTGAGCCGCGACCTCGGCCTCGTGCGGGCGGGCGTGGTCGCTGCCGTGGTTGTGCAGCCGTACGATCCCGTCGGCGCGGGTGCTCTGTACGAGGAGGCCGGGCGCGGGCAGCGCGCGGACCGTGTCGCGGCTCTCGCTGGGGGCCGGTTCCTCCGTGGCGGTCCACAGTGGATGGGTGGCCGGTGCCAGGAGGCCGACGAACGCCTTGGACGCCCAGTACGGCGACGCGGGCCCCGAGTAGGTCTGGAGGCTCGCGTCGTGCGGGCCGTGCCAGCCGAGGCTGAGCAGTCCGTCGGCGCCGACGGAGCCGCGGTCCAGGAAGTAGCGCAGTGATCCGCTGAGGAGCCGCCGCGAGGTGCCGGGGCTCAGGGGCGTGTGACCGGTGAGCGCACCGAGGGCCACGGACGCACCCGCGGCGAAGCGGTAGGTCAGGGAGCGGCCGAAGTGGATCGGTGCGCCGTCGGCGCCGAAGAGGAGTCCGAAGCTCTCCAGGTGCTCGCGCAGGCGGGCACCGTGTCGGCGCAACTCGGCCGGATCGGAGGACAGTTGGGCGTCCAGTGTCGGGTACAGGTGCAGCGCCCAGCCGTTGTAGTGGTCGAAGGCCCGGCCGTCTCCGTCGGCGTACCAGCCCTGGCCTCGGTACCAGGCCTCCAGCAGGTCGAGTGCTCGCTCACGTGCCCTGGCCGTCGCCGCGTCACCGCGGCCCACCGACTCCAGGAACCCGGCCACGGTGTAGGGGAAGAGGTACCAGTTGTTGGGCGCGGGGACGTGACGGATCGCGCCGCGCAGCCACTGCTCCGCCCGGTCCTGTACGTCGGTGTCGAGCCGGTCCCACAACCAGGGGCGGGTCAGCCGCAGGCCGAGGGCGACGGACGCGGACTCGACCATCGGCTGGCCCTGGATGTGATGGTCCAGGATCACCGGCCATGACTCGGTGTCGTCGCGGCCGGGTGTGCGGGTGCCTGCCGCGAGCCCTTCCGCGTACCGGTCGAGCCAGCCGTGCGGGTCCTTTCCCTCGGCGCCCGCCACGCGGAACGCGGCGGCGAGGAAGGTGCGGGCGTACCCTTCGAGGCCGTCGGACCGTACGCCGGACGCGGAGGGGCGTCCCGGCAGGTCGAGCAGGGCGCCGCGCGGGGTCGCCCACTTCCGGGCGGCGCCCAGGAGACCGTCGGCGGCTGCTTCCCAGTGCTCGCGGGTGTAGCCGGTGTGGGGGCTCAACTCCCGGTTGTCTTCAGGCAGTCCGAGGATGCTCATGCGAGGTAGGCCAGCCTTTCGCGTCGTACGGCATGGGCGAGACCGTCGCCCGCGGCCCAGCGGCCGACCTCGGCGACGGCGAGATCGGCGAGGCGTCCCCACTCGTTGCCCTGGGAACCCGCGAGGTGGGGGGTGATCATGACGTTGTCGCACTCCCACAACGGGTGGTCGTGGGGCAGGACTTCGGGGTCGGTGACGTCCAGGACGGCGCGGACACGGCCGGCCAGCGCGGCTTCGGTGAGGGCGTCCTGGTCCAGGACGGCGCCGCGGGCCGTGTTGATGAGTACCGCCTCGTGGCGCATCGCGGCGATCAGCTCACGGCCGACCAGACCGCGGGTGGCGGGCAGCAGCGGGGTGTGGACGCTGACGACATCGCTGCTCGCGAACAACTCCCGGATGCCGACGGGTCGTACGCCGAGCGTCTGGGCTTCCTCGTCGGACACGTACGGGTCGTGCAGCAGCACCTGGAGGTCGTAGGGGCGCAGGAGTTCGATGACTCGGCGGCCGATCATCGAGGCGGAGAGGACGCCGACCGTACGGCGGTAGTTGCCCACGCCGTGCGACAAGCCGAGCCATTCATCGCGGCGCCGGGTGGCCTTGAACTCCCGGGCCCGCTCCAGGACGCGCTTGCCGCTGAGCAGGATCATGGCGACGGTGTACTCGGCGACGGGCAGCGCGTTGGCCGCGGCCGCCGACGACACCTCGATGCCACGGTCCCAGCACTCCGGGGTGATGTGGCCGCGTACCGACCCCGCGGTGTGCACGACGGCCCGCAGCCGGGGCGCCGCCGCGAGCGCGGCGGCGTCAAGCGGCGGACAGCCCCAGCCGGTGACCAGGACCTCCACTTCACGGAGCACGGCGCGTGCGCGCTCCGTGGTGAAGTCGTCAAGGACGGTGTCCGGCACCAGATCGCAGACGCTGCCGAGTGCGGCCAGGGCATCGGGGCCGAGCACGGCCTTGGCCGCGTCCGGGGCCATGGCGAGCGCGGTACGCGGATGGCGACTGCCGTTCTTCAACACATTCCCTTTCACATGGTGCACGTGGCTCACATGGCCCGCATGGCTCACTTGACCGAGCCCGCTGTCAGACCCGACTTCCAGAAGCGTTGCAGCAGAACGAAGGCGAGGATCAGCGGCAGCACCGCGAGGAGCGAACCAATGATCACCACGGGGTAGTACTCGGGCGAGACGGTGGCCGAGCTGTTCCAGGTGTAGAGGCCGAGGCTGACCGGGTAAAGCTTCTCGTCCGAGAGCATCACCATCGGCAGGAAGAAGTTGTTCCAGATGGCGGTGAGCTGGAAGAGGAACACCGTGACCAGACCGGGGCCCAGCATCCGCAGGGACACGCGGACGTAGGTGGTGAGCTCCCCCGCGCCGTCCACCCGGGCCGCTTCGAGTACCTCGTCGGGCACGTATCCCTGGCTGAAGATCCGCCCCAGATAGACGCCGAACGGGTTGAAAAGGACCGGGATGAACACCGCCCAGAAGGTGTCCACGACGCCCGTGGCCGAGGCCATCAGGTACAGCGGCAGCGCGAGCACCGTCTGCGGCACCATCACCGCGGCGAGCACCAGACCGAAGACCTTCTCCTTGTGCGCGAAGCGGTACTTGTCGAAAGCGTAGCCGCAGGCGACGCTGACCAGGGCACTGATCGCGGCGCCCAGGACGGCGTAGAGAAGGCTGTTGGTGTACCAGCGGCCGTAGAGCCCGCCGTCCATCGCGAAGAGGTCGCGCAGGTTCTGTACGAGGGAGAAGTCGGCCAGCGAGAAGAAGTTGCTGCTGAACAGCGCGTCGCGGTTCTTGGACGCGGCGAGCACCAGCCACAGGACGGGCAGCAGCGTGTAGAGCACCGCGACGCCGACGACGGTGTTCACGACGGTGCGGCCCAGGAGGCGGGGGCGGTGCGCGCTGAGGGTGTCGGCGCTCATCGTGCGGCCTCCTTCTGGGAGCGGTTGGTCCAGCGGGTGACGCCGTAGGAGAGGGCGACCGTGCACAGGAGCAGGATCACCGAGGCGGCGGCTGCCAGGCCGTAGTTGTTGCGGGTGAAGGCCGCGTCGTAGATGTACATGCTGGGCGAGAAGCGCGAGTTGACCATCGGGGACGACTGGCTGAGCAGCATCGGTTCGGTGAACAGCTGCATCGCCCAGATCAGGGTGAACATCGCGACCATGACGATCGAGGAGCGCACCAGGGGCGCCTTGACCTGCAGTGCGGTGCGCACCGGTCCGGCGCCGTCGACCACGGCCGCTTCGATCACTTCGCGGGGCACGGCCTGCAGGGCGGCGTAGAAGATGACCATGTTGTAGCCGAGGTTGCTCCACAGGGCGATGTTCACGATCGACGGGAGCACGGTGTTCACGCCGAGGAAGTCGATGTGGATGTCGCCTTGGGAGAGCACGTCGACGACCGGGCTGAGACCGGGCGTGTAGAGGTAGAGCCAGATGAGCGCCGCGATGATGCCCGGGACCGCGTGCGGCAGGAAGAGCCCCAACTGGGCCCAGGCGCGCAGCCGTACGACGCCCGAGTCGAGCAGCAGTGCCAGGCCGAGGGCGCCGGCCACCATCAGCGGGATGTAGATCAGGCAGTAGAGGGCGACCAGACCGAGGCTGCCGAGGAAGGTCGGGTCGGTGAGGACGGCCGTGTAGCTGCGCAGGCCCACGAAGACCGTGCGTTCCGGGCCGAAGCCGAGGCCCGGCTGGTCGTCGCTGAAGAAGCTCAGCCAGACCGCGGTGCCGACGGGTATCAGGAAGACCGTCAGGAGCAGGATCAGGAAGGGGGTCATCAGGACGCCGGCCGCCATGTGTTCGCGGCGTCGCGCACGCGCGGGGGCGCGGCGGTCGGCGACGGGGGCGTCGGCGGTGCGGGTGGCGCGGGCCGGGGGTGCGGTCGTGGTCATCGGGGGTCACCTGCCTTTCTGCTGGTGCTCTGGTGGTCGACGGGGTACGTGGGCCGCTGTCGTGCCGGGGCGTGGGGGCCGGTCATGTGCTGTGCTCGGTGGTGGCGAGGCCGAGGGCCTTGAGGTCCGGCATGGTGCCGTCGTGCGCCGCGCGCACGGCGTCGAGCAGGGAGCCCTTGCCGCCGCCCGCGCGGGCGAAGCCGTCCTGCATCACCTTCTGGGTGGCGGTCATCCGCGGCCCCCAGACCCAGCCGTCGCGGATCGTCTCCGCCTGCTTCTCGAAGAGGCGGTAGATGTCCTGGCCCGAGTAGTAGGCACGGTCGAAGGCCTTGCGGCCCACGGAGACCAGGTCGGGGACGGCGGGGTACTGGCTGCTTGTGCCGCTGGAGAGGCGGGCGCGCAGGGCGTCGGGGTGCGAGACCTGCCACTCGATGAACTCCATGGCGGCCTCGGGCTGCCGGGAGTCCTTGGTGACGGCGAACGTGGAGCCGCCGTGGGTGCCGACGACGGGGTTCCCGGGGTCCCATTGCGGGAGCGGGGCTATGGCCCATCGGCCCTTCTGGCCCGGTCTCGCGTTCATCTGGGCGCCCGCGTCCCAGGCACCGCTGAGCCGGGCAAGGACCAGGCCTTCCGCGAGCTGGGAGTCGTAGTGCCTGCTCTCGGAGGCGTTGACGAAGAGCAGTTCCTCGTCGATGAGGCGTTGCCAGTACGCCGCGACCTCCCGGGTGGGGCGGTCCGTCAGGGAGACGTTCCAGGCGCCCTCACGGGTGTCGAACCACTGGGCGCCCGCCTGCCACGCCCACGCGGCGAACTGGGTGCCGCCGTCGGTGGGGAAGAGCGCGATGCGCCGGTCGCGCGCCTTGCCCCGTACGGCGCGGGCGGCTTCGGTGAACTCGCTCCAGGTGCGCGGGACTTCGATCCCGTACCGGTCGAACAGGTCGGAGCGGTAGTGCAGCACCATCGGTTCCACGTCGAGCGGCACGGAGTAGATCCGCTTCTCGAAGGTGGTGAGGCCGAGGGCCTGCGGCAGCAGCTTGGCGCGCAGCCGGTCACTGACGAGCGAGGTGATGTCCCGGGCGACGCCGTCGATGGCATAGCCGGGGACCTGGGGGTATTCGAGGGTGGCGACGTCCGGGGCGTTGCCGGCCCGGGCGGCGTTGCTGAGCTTGGCGTATCCGCCCATGGCGCCGGACGGGATCTGCTGGAACTCGACCTGGATGCGGTCGTGTGTCTTGTTGAACGCGTCGACCACTTCCTGGCTTCCGCGCAGTGCGGACCAGAACGTGATGCGTGTGGTGCCGCCCTTGCTGCTCGATGTACGGCCCGTGCTGCCCGAACAGGCGCTGAGCGCACCTGCCATGGGAACGGCGGCTGTCACGGCGAGCAGGGACCGGCGGCTCGGTCGACCAGGCATGGGTGCCTCCCGCGGCTCTTGTTCGGGACACGGGAATCCTGATCGCGTGAACGATGCCGGTCAATAGATCGATCAAAAGAAACTGAAGCGGTCAAACGATCCCTACACCGGTGGCGGATCCCCGGACCTTGAGCTCCGGCAGAAGCTCCACGCGCTGCGCGGGGACGGCGCCGGGACCCGCCAACTCATCGAGCCTGCGCAGCAGTAGGCCCGCCGCCGTGCGCCCCACCTCGTGCTTCGGCGGGGACACGGCGGTCAGCGGAGTGCTGCCGAGCGCGGCCACCACGTCGTCGTACGCCACCACCGAGCAGTCCTGCGGCACCCGCACCCCGCGGTCCATGAGCTGTTGCACGAGCATCAGCGCGTCGACGTCGCCGTGCAGCACAGCGGCCGTCGCCCCGCGCTCGCGCAGCCGCGCCGCGAGGTCGAGCGGCTCGCGCGCCCGGCCGGGGCCCGCGCCCTCGGCGCTCAGCATCACGCTCCAGTCCTCGACCTCGCTCCTGGCGGCGGCGATCTCGGCGAAGGCCGCGCGCAGGGCGCGGGCCGTCGGGCTGTCGTCGCGCGCGGCCAGGACGATCCGCCGGTGGCCGAGCCCCACGAGGTGGTCGACGGCGAGGTGGATGCCGTACCAGTGGTCGGTGCAGACCGAGTCCATGGCGTGCAGCGCACTGCCCGCGCGCGGGCGCCGCTCCATCAGGACCGTGGGCACGCCCGAAGCGGCGAGCCAGGCGTAGTCCGCCTCCTCCTCGGCCTCGGTGCGCCAGCGCGGGGCGATCAGCAGACCCCGTACGCCTTCGGTCAGCACCCGCTCGACCAGCGGCCGTTCGGCGCCCTCTACCTGCGGCGCGATGTGCAGGGCGACCCGGATGCCGGCTTCGTTCAGGACGCCTCGGGCGCCGTGCATCGTCTCGTACAGATAGGTGTGCCGCTCCGGCACCATCAGCGCCACGGCGCCGCCGCTCGCCACGGGTTCGGCGGGCGCGACGCCGCGCTCCACGGGACCGATGGACCGCGCCACGCCGTGCCCGCGCCGCAGCCTGCCCTCCTGGGCCAGGTCCTCCACGTCCCGGCGCACGGTGATCACCGAGACCTCCAGATCGTCGGCGAGATCACTCAGCCGCGCCTCGCCACGCGACTCCACGACCGCGAGTATCCGCTGCCGCCTGACATCCCTCGGCTCCCGCATGCTGCCGGCCCCCTCGCGACGTACCCGTCAGGTGTTCGTTTGAGCGTTTCGCTGGAGGATATCGATCGTCGCCCTGTCTGTGTCCAGGTCGACGATGTTCGTCACTGGCGGCTGAGCGAGCGGGTGATGCCGGCCGCGACCGTGGTGACAAGGACCCACCCCGTGGCGACAAGGAGATACGAGAGCCACTGGTACCAGCCCTCCGGCGCGTACGCCTGCTCCTGGCCGAAGCCGATGATCGGGATGAGCAGGTCGAGGGTGTAGAAGACAGGGTTGAAGTCGGGGGCCTCGTCTGACTTCAGGGCGGGCGGATGGTGCAGGGCGAAGGTGAGCGCACCGGTGAGCAGCAGGACGAGCAGCCACCCGGCGGCGCGCATCGGCCGAAATCCATAGCCGACGGTCACATCCTGAAGATGCCCCCAGATCCTGGCGTACGGGGGCAGGGTGCGCCGGTGGCGGCGGAGCTTGGCCAGCTGCACGGTGCGGGCGGCGGCCTCGTCGCCCACCGTGCGGTACGCGGCGGCCAACTGCTCGTAGCCCTGCGGGAGATAGCCGCCCGCCTCGCGCTCCAGGAGCGGAAGCCGCTGCTCGGCGGGCAGGTGCGGGGCGAGCCGCTGGTAGGCGAGGCCGTCGAGCTTCACCGCGCCCGGCCACACCTCGGGAGGGACGTGCAGCAGGTCGAGCTGGGAGCGGCGCAGGTTCACGGTGCCCTGGATCGGAGCGGCTTCCCGCAGCCACAGCTCGCCGATGACGCAGCTGCTGGCGCGCAGGGCCGACCCGCCGGGGTGGGAGAGGCGGGCGTAGGCGAGGTTGACGTGCCGCGGGATCCTGGCGCCGCTGAGGTTGAGCGTGCCGTGGGCGCGCAGCCGCATGGCCCGCAGGTCGGTGCCGACCGACAAGGTCTCGGCGTGCAGGGCGACTTCACCGGGGACACTCAGCTCGGCGTCGTCGAGATTGACCTGGCCTCCCACGGTGGCGCCGTTCAGCCGGACCTGGCCGTGGGCCACCAGACCCACGGCCCACAGATCGGTGCCGATGTCCGCGTGGTTCAGCTGCAGCACCGCTTCGTCCGCCACCGCGGGGTCCGGTGCGGCCGGCTCGTCGGGGTCGGGCGGGGTGCCGAGCTCCGCGCCGTTGGCGAAGAAGGCCCCGGCGATTTGCGCGCCCGCGAGCCGTACGGGCCCCGCGATCCGGCAGCAGGTGATCCGCAGGACCAACTCCACCCGCAGGGTTCCCGCCCTCAGCCCCGGAAGGACGGAATCGCTCAGCACCAGGGCGCGGACCTGGGCCCCGTACAGGTTCGGCGTGCCCTCGAAGTGGCAGGACCGCAGGCGTACGGGGTGCTCGACCGTTCCGTACCTGAGGTCGAGCCGCCCGGTGATGCGCGCGCCCGCCAGCTTCATGCCGGCCGTCTCGCCGTCCCGCGTCGGGCCGTTGAGCAGCAGCGCGCGCAACACCTCGGCGCGTACGGTCCGTTCGGGTCCCCAGGAGCCGCCGGCCCGGGGGTCGTCGTCGGGGCTTTCGCTGCCGGGGCTTTCACGGAAGTCGACGCCCTCGCCGAGCGGGAACGCCTGCCAGACGCGGTGCTCCGCCGGGGTCAGGTCGGTGATCTCCATCGCCGGGATGCTGTCGCGGCCGCGTCCGGACTGTCAACCACGGTCCTGCCCCACGGACTCAGGCCCCGCTCGGAACGGACTCGACCTTAATTCGAAATGGGACCCATTTTCATATAGCCTCGGGGTCGCACCGCCGAGAGAGGACCCGAACCCATGGCCGTACCCAAGCGGAAGATGTCCCGCAGCAACACCCGCCACCGCCGCGCACAGTGGAAGGCCACCACCCCGCAGCTCGTGCCGGTCACCGTCGACGGCTCCGCCTACCTGGTGCCCCAGCGGCTGGCCAAAGCGTACGAGCGCGGCCTGCTGCGCCCCGAGGGCTGACCGCCGCTGGCCTCCCGAGCCGGAACCGGCCATCTTGTCCCGGCAGGCAGCAGAGCGGGCGCGGAGACGTCACGCGAAACGTGCCCGCTCTAGGCGGGCACGTTCACGCTTCCCTCTTCGTCGTCCGGCGTTTCGAGGGCGGCGGGCATGCTGTCCAGGACGGTGAAGCTGCGGTCGAGGCGGGTGATGTGCAGCACCCGCCAGACGCGTGAAGTGCTGCGAACCACGCGCAGGGTGCGCCGCTTCGCGACGGTTCGGCCTTTGATGCGCACCAGCAGCCGCAGGCCGCCGGCGTCCAGAAACGTGACCTGTCGCAGGTCCACCACCACGTCAGCGCCCGGCCGGTCCAGTAACTCCGCTATGCGCGGCGAGAGTTCCAGATCCGCCCAGGCGTCCAGTTCGCCTCGGAACGTCAGAACGAGCGATCCGTCGACCACATGGTGGTGCAGCCCAAAGCCCGGGTCGGGCGTGCCCATGGTCCACCCCCCAATTTCCTACACCCCGCATACGAAGAGTAACGAAAACGCGAGCGGCGCGGCCCTGACGCCGGCGCCCGACGCCGCCGGGGTCTGGGGCGGCACCGCGAATGGCACCTACATCTTGCCCGCTCAGGGCCAGTTCATACCTCCTAGGGGCATCCCCGGCCATACCGCGGCGCATATTCGCGGCCGATTCACCGCAGTTACTCTCCGTATTGCACGCGCTGTGCGCGACCCCGATCGCGCACCGCATCAAGGGGCACGGACACTCGCCGCCACGATCACGCGCACGAGGAGGGCCTGCTGGCGGCCGCGACGGTGCCGGTGGTGCGGGCCGGCGCTTCGGCGGCGTCGGCTCGGTGGTCAACCAGTGGGCGCCACCAGGGATTTCATCCGTCAGCGCGAGGCCGACGCGACGGCGCCGGTACGGCGGGATGCCCGTCGCACGGATCGCCGCGTCGGGGCCGAGCGGGGTGACGGTGAGCTGGAGGACACCGCCGGCGGTGTGATGAAAACTGAACGCCAGGAGCCCGTTCGGGGTCCGGCAGTCGGCGGCCGCATGCGCGGGCGAGCCCCGCGCTGCAGGCTGTCAGAGCGATGACGGAAACCGTGCCGAGGATCGAGGTCGGCAGGAAGAACGGCGTGAACCAGCCGGGTGGTGGGCCCGGCACCCCGCGTTGCACGGAACGCAACCCGAGATGCACCCCTTGATCGTGGGGACTCTGGGCATCACGCTGTCTGCCACACGCGTCACCACCGACACATGAGGAGCGGACATGGCGGCAGGGACGGCAGGGATGAACACCGGGTCCGGCGGTCGGCCCGAGGCGGACGGCTGGGGGCGGCGCGGGTTCATAGGAGCCGTCGCCGCCACCGCTGCCGCCGCGGTCGTCGCCACGCCCGGGTCCGCCTCCGCGTCCTCCCTGTCCCCCGTACGACCGCCGCGCCGCGACCGGCAACTGTTCCTCGGCACCTACACCAGTCAGCCCGACGGCGGCGAGGGCCTCGGTCTTGCGACGTACGACGAGACGACGGGGCGGATCACGGCCACCGGCACGCTGACGGGCGTGCCCGATCCCTCCTACCTCTGCCTCCACCCCTCGGGCAAAACCCTCTATGCCGTCAATGAGCGCGATCAGGGCGGCGTGACCGCGATAGCGCTCTCCTCCGCGGGGCCCGAGGTCCTGGGAACGCGTGGCACGGGTGGCGGCGGGCCCTGCCATCTGTCCGTGCACCCGGGCGGTCGCTGGCTGCTCAGCGCGAACTATCTCTCCGGGAGCGTGGCCGTCCATCCGGTCCAACCATCGGGCGCCCTGGGTGAGTTGAGTGACGTGGTCACCCACTCCAGCCCTCCTCCCGGCCCGGGGCAGGAGGGGCCGCACGCCCACCAGATCGTGACGAGTCCGGACGGTGGGCATGTCCTCGCCGTCGACCTGGGCAACGACACGGTCTACAGCTACCGCCTCGACACGAAGAAGGGGAAACTCACCCAGGTCTCCTTCGCCGTCCTGCGACCGGGCGCGGGTCCGCGTCATCTCACCTTCCACCCCTCCGGGCGCTTCGCCTATCTGGCGAACGAGGTCGACAACACGGTGGTGGTCTGCGCGTACGACCCGGCGAGCGGGCGGCTCACGCCGAGCGCCCCGCAGTCCACGGGTACAGGCGAGGGCACCAGCTATCCGGCGCAGTTGCTCGTCACACGGGAGGGCACCTTCGCCTTCCTCGCCAACCGCGGACACAACAGCCTCACGCGCTACGCGATCGAAGCGGGCGGCGCCCGGCTGCGGCTGCTCGACACGGTCCCCGTCGGCGGGGACTTCCCCCGGCACATCGCCTTCTCGCCGTCCGGGCGCCTGCTGTTCGCGGCCAACCAGAAGTCGAGCTCGGTGAGCGTCTTCCAGGTGGGAAAGGGCGGCCAACTACGCCTGGCCGGAAAGCCGTTCGCCGCCCCGCTCGCCGTGTGCGCGCTGCCGCTCTAGGCCCCGCACATCCGGCTGTCGGCCGCGCCCCGCGCGCGCCCCATGGAGTCCCGTAAAGTCCCGTCGGGACAGGTGTCCCAGTGGGACATGACGGGTGTACAGTCGAAGACATGAACAAGGCGAAGGAGTCCGGTTCGGGAGCCCCGGCCACGGACCCGGGCGGCGAGGACCGCAGGCAGCGCAAGGCCCGGCAGACCCGGGAGGCGCTCGCCGACGCGGCCATCGACCTGATCCTGGAGCACGGCCTCGCTGCCGTCACCGTGGAAGCCGTCGCCGAGCGCGCCGACGTCACGCGCCGCACCTTCAGCCGCTACTTCGGCGGCAAGGAGGCGGCGGCGCTCGACTTCACCCGCGCCGACGGCGACCGCATCAACGCGGCCCTGCTCACCCGCCCCGCCGACGAGCCCCCGCTGGCCGCCTATCGCGCGGCGGTGCAGGACTGGCTCGCCGACCCGGACTCCCCCGGCCCGCACCGCCGGGCCCGGCGGCGGGCGCTGCTCGCGCTCGTCGACACGGAGCCCGCGCTGTTCGCCGCGTACGAACGCGTCCGGGTCGACGCCCAGGACGAGTCCGTCCGGATCATCGCCGACCGGCTCGGCACCGACCCCGCCCGGGACCAGCGTCCTGCCGTCGTCGTCGGTGCCGCCGCCGGAGTGCTGACCGCCGCCCTGCGCAGCTGGGCGCGCGGCGGGCACGCCAACGACGCAGACCTCGCCGCACATGTGGAGCAGGCCTACGCCGTCTTGACCGGGGAGGCAGCAAGCGCCGCCCCGCACATCGGATGAGGAAAGTGAAGAGCACCATGAGCACCACCCCCACCACCCCCACCACCCCCACCACTCCCGCGACCGCCCTCGTCCCCGACTACGCCACCGAGTTCGCCGGCAAGACCGCCCTGGTCACGGGCGCCGCCTCCGGCATCGGCCTGGCCACCGCCCGCCGCCTGGGTGCGGGCGGCGCGAATGTCGTCATCGCCGACTACAACGCCGAGGGCGCCGAGAAGGCCGCCGCCCAGCTTCTCGCGGAGGGCGTCAAGGCCGCCGCGGTGGCCGTGGACGTCACCGAGCCCGCTTCGGTCGAGGCAGCGGTGCAGTCCGCCGTGGACACGTTCGGCGGGCTCGACCTCGCGGTCAACAACGCGGGCATCGGCGGGGAGAGCAAGCCGACGGGCGCGTACGACATCGACGTCTACAACCGCGTCATACGCACCAACCTCGACGGCGTCTTCTACTCGATGCGCTACGAACTCCCGGTCCTGGAGGCCGCCGGCGCGGGCGCCATCGTGAACGTCGCCTCGATCCTCGGCTCCGTCGGCTTCGCGGGCTCCCCCGCCTACGTCGCCGCCAAGCACGGCGTCGTCGGCCTCACCAAGACGGTCGCCGCCGAGTACGCCGCGAAGGGCATCCGCGTGAACGCGGTCGGCCCCGGCTTCATCGAGACGCCGCTCCTGCAGAACATGGACAAGGAGGCGTACGACGCGCTCGTCTCCCTGCACCCGGCGGGCCGCCTCGGTCACTCCGAGGAGGTCGCCGAGCTGATCGTGTTCCTGCTCTCGGAGCGGGCCTCGTTCATCCACGGCAGCTACCACCTGGTGGACGGCGCGTACACCGCCCGCTGATCCCCGGTCACCGCCTGGCCTACGGCTTGGTGAAACCGACGTCCTGGGCCCTCGCGACGACCTCGACCTCGTCGCCGAGGGCCCATTCGGCGACCCGGGACACCGTCGCCGCCGGGATCACGTCGCTGATGCCCTCGGCGGCGGGGATGTCCTGCGTCGCGTGCGCGTCGTGCGGAAGGACCACACGGAAGTCCAGCTCGAGGGCCGTACGCGCGGTCGCCGACACGCACATCTCGGACATCACACCGCAGATGGCGAGGTCGCTCACGCCGGATTCGATGAGGAGTTCACGCAGCTGGGTCCCCTCGAAGCCGTCGTCGACGGTCTTGCGGATGGCCACCTCGCCGCGGTCGGCGTCCACCGGCAGGTAGATCTCCCAGCCGGGGGTGCCCGGTTCGTCGTCGGACCCCGGCTCGCCGTCGTTCTGCAGCTGGACCACCAGGGCGCCGGCGGCACGGGCCCGGGTGATCAGGTCGGTCGTCCGGTCGAGGACCCGGGCGGCTTCGGGGACGGCGGTCTCGCCCGTGACGAAGGCGGTCTGCATGTCGACCACGATCAGCGCCTGGACGGGGGATATGGGGTGTGAGGCTCTTTCACTCATGGTCCACCATCTTGCCGTTCGCCATGATCAGCCGTACATCCCCGAGGGCCACCACGTCCGCGAGCGGGTCGCCGTGCACCGCGATCAGGTCGGCGCGAAAGCCCGCGGCCAGGCGTCCGACATGGTCGGCGATGCCCAGGGCGTCGGCGGCCTCGGTGGTCGCCATGTCGATGACGCGGTGAGGCTCGATCCCCAGGTGCTGGTAGAAGCCGAGGCTCTGGGCCAGGCCGTCACAGCCCGCGCGCTGGACTCCCGCGTCCGTCCCCGCGATCAGCCGCGCGCCGTGCTCCGCCATCGTGCGGACCTGGTCGAACATCGCCTTGGCCCGCTCGGCGCCGAAGAACATGGGCAGCATCCGCCAGTTCGGGCTGATCGTCGGGCAGATCCGGATGCCCTTGTCGACGATGGCGTCCAGGACGTCCTCACGCAGGTCGAACCCTTTGCGCGTCATCCAGGTGCAGTGCTCGATGGTGTCGACGCCGGCCATCACGGCGGCCACGATTCCCGCCGTCCCGTGCCCGTGGGCGGCGACCGGCAGTCCCGCCCGGTGCGCCTCACGGACGATCACACGCAGCTCGGGGGCGTCGAACTGTGCCTGCCAGGTGGCGGGGCCGCCCTGGGTGAGGCCACCGCCGGTGGCCATGACCTTGATGACGTCCGCGCCGAGCTCGGCGTTGCGCCGGACCAGGGCCCGCATCTCGCTCTCGCCCTCGACCTCACCGCCGAGGAACCAGCAGTGGCCGCCCTTGGTGGTGAGCGGTGTCGTGGCGGCGACGATGCGCGGTCCGGGCACCCGGGAGGCGGCGATCTCCTCGCGCAGGCGCAGGGTGAGGCGGCCGCGGTCACCCAGGTCGCGCACGGTGGTGACGCCGCTGCGCAGGAACTGCAGCGCCCGCTCCTCCATGGCCGCCATGAGCGTGGTGTCGCTGTGCGCGTCCAGGACCGCCACGGGGTCCTTGCTCGCATCGAAGACCAGGTGGACGTGGGCGTCGATGAGGCCGGGCAGCACTGTGGCGTCGGGCAGTGCGTACCGCCGCGACACGCCGCGTGCCAGCGGCTCGACCTCGGCGCGGGCGCCCGCGGCGACGATGTCGGCGCCCTGCGTCAGTACGGCGCCGTCTGTGACGTACTGGCCACGCGGCCCTGTCAGAACCCGCCCTGCCGTGAGCAGCGTCTGGCTCATCTGGCTCATCTCTGCCTTTCCGGGAAGGAGTTCGAGGAGCTGGCGGTGATGCTGTGAAGCCAGTCTCCATGGTCCGTCACCGGAAGGCAGGAAGTCCGTCACGCGAAAGCGCTGCGGGATGTTCGCGCGGCGCCCCGCGGGTACCCATAGCCTGGGCCGAGTGCCCGCACAGGACATCGCAGGAAGTGTCAGGACGGAGGTCAGGGTCTGATGAGCACGGAAGTCACGGTCCTCCTTGTCGGCGGCGCGATTCTGGTGGTCGCGACCCTTGCGGTCGCGATCGCGCTGCTCGTACGTATGGTCCGCACGCGGCGCACCCTGCGCGCGGCGGGGCTGCCGGTCGAGCGCCAGTGGGTGTTCTGGGGGGCGGTCGCCTATCTCGTCCTGCCGGCCGATCTGCTGCCTGACCCGGTGTTTCTCGATGACATCGGTGTGCTCGTGCTCGCGCTGCGGTCCATGAAATCGGCGAATTCAGGCGTCGGGGGGCGTGGGGCGCAGTAGGGGGCGGCGCAGGTGCCGGGCTTTGGTGAGCAGGACGTGCATGCGTTCGGTCACCTGGGCGAGGTCTTCGACGGGCTCGTCGAAGTCGAGCCGGACGTCCGCCTGGCTGCGTGCCTTCTCCAGGCGCAGCGTCAGGGCGTAGCGGTCGATGGCGAGCGGGCGTACGCGTACGACGCCGTGCAGGCTGTCCGCGCACACGAGCCTGGTCAGCTGCTCGACGGCGTCCTCGTGCGCGTCGGCGAGGTGGGTGAGCAGCCGCGCCTCCGCCTCGGCCAGCGGGTCGGGGGCGGCCAGGGCGAGTTCGTCGAGGTCGATGCCGACGCGGCCGCCTGCCGAGTCGTGCAGCACGGCGCAGGTCGGCGCGAAGATGAATCCCTCCCCGTCGGGTACCAGTGATCCCGAGAGCCACAACCGGGCCCGGATCCGGTCCCTGACCGGTACGGGGGCGACGTCGGCGAACTCGACCAGCGTGGACGGTTCGCCGCGCGGCGCGCAGATCATCGCCGTGGCCAGCGCGCTGTCCGGGGGCGGCGACAGCAGGAGGATGCCCTCCGGCGTGACGCTGTGCGCGCCGACGAGTTCATCCCTGCCGATCTCCGTGGTCACCGCGCAGGACCAAGCGGTGGTGAGCAGTGAGCGAGCACGTGCCGCTGCAGTGGGCACGGTCGTGCTGGCGTGACGGACACCCATCCTTAAACCTCCATTAGGTAAGCCTTGCCTAACTTATCGGAGATCGCGGGGCAGGGCCAGTACGCGAAAGGCCCCGCGCGGTGAACCACGCGGGGCCGAACAGATGCGGGTCGTACGGTCAGTGACCGCGGGCGATCCACTCCTGAAGGTGCGGCGCCTCGGCGCCGACGGTCGTGCTGTCACCGTGTCCGGTCCGCACCACCGTCTCGGGGGGCAGTGTGAGGAGGCGGTCCCTGATCGAGTCGACGATCGTCGGGAAGTCGCTGAACGACCGGCCCGTCGCTCCGGGGCCACCCGCGAAGAGCGTGTCGCCGGTGAAGACCGTGGCAAGGGCGGGCGCGTGCAGGCTGACGGCGCCCAGGCAGTGCCCCGGGGTGTGCAGGACCTTCAACTCCACGCCCGCCACGGTGAGTTCCTGCCCGTCGGACAGCTCGCCGTCGGGGGCGCGGTCGGGGTGGGTCTGCTTCCACAGCTCCGCGTCGGCGGGGTGCAGCAGGATCGGCGCGCCCGTACGGGCGGCGAGCGCCGGGGCCGCGTCGATGTGGTCGTCGTGGGCGTGCGTGCACACGATCGCGACGACCCGGCGCTCGCCGACCGCCGCCGCGATGGCGTCCGCGTCGTGGGCCGCGTCGATGACGACGACCTCGCTGTCGTCCCCCACGATCCATACGTTGTTGTCGACGTCCCAGGTGCCTCCGTCGAGGGAGAACGTGCCCGAGGTGACCAGGTGATCGATGCGCGCGGCCATCAGAGGACCACCACCGAACGCAGGACGTCCCCATGGTGCATGCGCTCGAACGCCTTCTCCACGTCGGCCAGGGCGATCGTCTCCGTGACGAACGCGTCCAGGTCGAGGCGCCCCTGCCGGTAGAGGTCGATGAGCATCGGGAAGTCACGTGAGGGCAGGCAGTCGCCGTACCAGCTCGACTTGAGCGCGCCGCCACGCCCGAAGACGTCGAGGAGCGGCAGGTCGATCCGCATGTCCGGGGTCGGCACACCGACCAGGACGACCGTGCCCGCCAAGTCACGGGCGTAGAAGGCCTGTTCGTACGTCTCCGGGCGGCCGACCGCCTCGATGACGACGTCGGCGCCGTTGCCGTCGGTCAGCTCACGGACCGCCTCGATCGGGTCCGCCGAACGGGAGTTGACGGTGTGCGTGGCGCCGAGGCTCTTCGCGGTCTCGAGCTTCTTGTCGTCGATGTCGACGGCGATGATCTTCGCGGCTCCGGCGAGGCGCGCGCCCACGACCGCCGCGTTGCCCACGCCACCGCAGCCGATGACGGCGACCGAGTCACCGCGCCCCACGTTGCCGGTGTTGATGGCGGCGCCGATACCGGCCATGACCCCGCAGCCGAGGAGTCCGGCCGCGGCGGGCGAGGCGGCCGGGTCGACCTTGGTGCACTGCCCGGCGGCGACGAGGGTCTTCTCCGCGAAGGCCCCGATGCCGAGCGCGGGCGACAGCTCGGTGCCGTCCAGGAGGGTCATCTTCTGCTTGGCGTTGTGCGTGTCGAAGCAGTACTGGGGGCGGCCCCGCAGGCACGCACGGCACTGGCCGCACACCGCACGCCAGTTGAGGATCACGAAGTCGCCGGGCGCGACCTCCGTGACGCCGTCGCCGACCGCCTCCACGACGCCCGCCGCCTCGTGGCCGAGCAGAAAGGGGAAGTCGTCGTTGATGCCGCCCTCGCGGTAGTGCAGGTCGGTGTGACAGACCCCGCAGGCCTGCACCTTCACCACGGCTTCCCCGGGCCCCGGGTCCGGCACGACGATCGTCTCGATCCGTACCGGCTCGCCCTTCGCGCGCGCGATCACGCCCTGTACCTGCTGCGCCATGAGGTCAGCCCTTCTTTCTTCCGGTCTTGCTCCCGGCGTCACTTGCTCGTCAGGCAGCACATGTTCCTCCCCGCATCCTCACAGACCGGGCCCGCTCGCGACGACCCCGGCCGCACGAGTTCCGATCACCGGCGCGGCGTGCTGCCGAATGAGTCCTAGGGTGGGCGGGTGCGTGATCTCGCTGCTCAGGCCCTGCTGCCGGTCAACGCGACGCTCGGCGTGGTGCTCCTCGTCCTGCTGCTCGTCGCCGCCACGGCCGCCGCCGTGTTCCGCCTCTCCCCCGACGGCACGTACGGCAGGGCGCGGGAGATTCTGGTGGCCGGGGTGCGGGCGGCCGTGCAGCTCGGAGTGGTGTCCCTGGTCATCGGCTGGGTGATCCACCACGTCGTGGCGCTCTTCGCCTTCCTGCTCCTGATGTTCGCCGTCGCCGCACGCACGGCGGGGCGGCGCGTCACCTCCAACGGCACCTGGTGGTGGGCGGCGCTGCCGATCGCGGTCCCTGTCGTCCCGGTGGTGGCGGCGCTGACCCTGGCCGGCCTGCTGCCGGTGAAGGGCATCGCCATGATCCCCGTGACGGGCATCCTGATCGGCGGCGCGCTGACCGCTACGGTGCTCGGCGGGCGCCGCTCCCTGGACGAACTCCACTTCCGCAAGGGCGAGTTCGAGGCGGGCCTGGCCCTCGGCATGCTCGACCGGGACGCCCGCCTGGAGGTGATCCGTCCCGCCGCGTCGGACGCCCTGCTCCCCGGCCTCGACCAGACCCGCACGGTAGGCCTCGTCACCTTGCCCGGCGCCTTCGTCGGCATGCTCCTTGGCGGCGCGTCACCGGTCCTCGCGGGCGCGGTGCAGCTGTTCGTCCTGATCGCCCTCATGGCGGTCCAGACGATCGCGGTGGCCACGACCGTCGAACTGATCGCCCGGGGTCAGCTGAACCGGACGAAGATAACCTCGAAGTGACGAGGGGGGACCATGTCGCTTGCTGACCAACTGCCCGCACTGATCGGTGTCGTGGTGGGCTCCGTGGGGTCCTACGCGGCCCAGAGCCTGACCGAGCGGCGCAAGTGGAAGATCCAGAAGCTGGAACGGTGGGACGAGAAGCGGTTCGAGACGTACATCCGCTACGGGAACGCCCTCAAGGTGCAGCTCCGGATCGCTCAGCGCATCGGTGCGGCCATGGGGTACACGGACGTGACCGATCCGCTGGAGCCGAGCCACGGGTTCACCGAACTGGCCGAGGCCGAGTCCCATCGCGCGGCCGAGTGGGAAGCGATGCTGCTGGTCGGGGACGCGGCCACGATCGCGGCGGCCAGGAAGTGGCATGAGGCCGTGTGGACCATAGAGCTCCTCGTACGGGAGGGCGTCAGCGCGTCGACCGACTGGGCCCGAGCACATCAGATAGCAAGCGCCGCACGCGATCACTTCTACGAGAGCGCGCGCGGCGACCTCGGCATCGGCGGGGCTCCCCCGCCCTCGGGAGAATGGCCGCGTCAGTGGCGCGCCGAGCTGTCGGAGCCAACGGAGCCGCGCCCGTAGCAGGCACTGTGCCGGTCTCCCCGCGGGTGCGCGCCGGCCGGAGCGTAGGCTCCGGACCATGTCTGTCTATGACGCGGTAAAGATCGAAAGCCTGCAGGGCGGCCCGGCGAACCTGGACCAGTACCTGGGCAAGGCCGTCCTGATCGTCAATGTCGCCTCCAAGTGTGGGCTCACCCCGCAGTACGCGGGCCTGGAGCGCCTGCAGGAGAAGTACGCGGGGCGTGGCTTCACGGTGCTCGGCGTGCCCTGCAACCAGTTCATGGGCCAGGAGCCCGGTACGTCCGAGGAGATCGCCGAGTTCTGTTCGGCGACGTACGGCGTGACGTTCCCGATGACCGAGAAGGTCGACGTGAACGGCGACGACCGGCACGCGCTGTACAAGAAGCTCGTGGACACGGCGGACGCCGAGGGCCACACCGGCGACATTCGCTGGAACTTCGAGAAGTTCCTCGTTTCCCCGGGCGGCGAAGTGGTGGCCCGGTTCGCCCCGCAGACCGAGCCCGACGCCCCTGAGGTCGTCGCCGCGGTCGAGGCGAACCTGCCGAAGTAGCGTCAAGCGCACCGACAGGGCGCGGCACACCGGCGGTCGCCGGCGGGCCGCGCCTTCGTCGTTCAGTGGTCGTGGTGACCGGCCCGCGCTTCCGCCCGTGGTCTTCAGGGCGTCCATGCCGTGATGTCCCGTACATCCAGTAGGACCAAGCTGACCTGCGGGCTTCGGGCCTCGCTCGTACGGTGACTGAATGGTCATCAGGTACCTCCCGCGCTCCTCATCCGTCCGCACCGCGGCCCTCGCGGCAGCCGCTCTGGTCCTCCTGCCCACACCCGCCACCGCGGCCGGCGAGGAGCCCACGCCGCCCAAGCCGGGCCCCGTGTACTCCTCGAACCTCCTCGACCGGCCCGGCGTCCAGGTGCGGCCCGATGCCGGGGCCCCGGCCGTGCCGAGCGACGTCTCCGCGCTCTCCTGGCTGGTGGCCGACGCCCGTTCGGGCGAAGTGCTCGCCGCCCATAACGCGCACCGTCAACTGCCGCCCGCGTCCACCCTGAAGTCGCTCTTCGCCCTGACGGCCCTGCCCCACCTCGATGCCGTCGCCAGGCACCGGGTCACCCAGAGCGAGCTCTCCGAGGTCGGGGACGGCAGCAGCCTGGTGGGGGTCGAGGCGGGGCGCAGCTACACCGTCGCCGACCTGTGGCGCGGCGTGTTCCTCAGTTCCGGCAACGACGCCGTGCACGTGCTGGCCAAGCTCAACGGCGGCTGGCAACAGACCGTCCGTCAGATGCGAGCGAAGGCTCGCGCCTTGGGCGCACACGACACCCATGTGGTCTCGCCCGACGGATACGACGCGGCAGGTCAGGTCTCCTCGGCGTACGACCTGGCGATCTTCGGCCGGGCGGGGCTCGCGGACCCGCAGTTCGCCCGGTACTGCTCGACGTCGATCGCCAAGTTTCCGCACGGCAGCTGGTCCTACCCCATCCAGAACACCAACCGGCTGCTCACCGGGGCTGACGGTGTGGGCCGCTACCCCGGCCTGTTGGGCATCAAGAACGGCTACACCAGCCACGCGGGCAACACCCTCATCAGCGCGGCGCAGCGCGGCAGCCGCACCCTCGTCGTGTCGGTGATGAACCCTCAGGCGAGCGGCGGGTACCGCGTGTACGAGGAGACCAGGGCGCTGCTCGACTGGGGGTTCAAGGCGGCGGGGCATGTACGGCCGGTCGGCTCGCTGGTCCCCGAGAGCGAGAGGCGGGGCACGGCGCAGGGTCCCGCGCCCGCTGCCGAGCCCGCCGCCCACATGATCGGCTCGGGCGGCCCGGTATGGACCACGGTGCTCTTCTTCACCGCGGGGTCGGCCGCTCTGGTGGCGGGTGCGACGCTGGGGATCCGGCGGCGGCGAGCGGCGCGCGCCCACCGCTTCTCGGAGGGCCCGTAGCCGAGGGCCTCCGCTCAGACGCCGCCCAGCAACCGGTCGAGATCCTGGTCGAGGCCGAGCTCCTCGGTCTCGCGACCCGCCCCCACGACGGCATACGCACGGAGCAGGAACCGCCGCAGCACGGCTCTGTCGAACTGCACCAGGGCCAGACCCTGCGGCGCGTGGAACTCGAGGACCGTGCGCGCCCGCCCGCACGGCCAGATGTGCACGTCACCGCCGCCTGCGGGTGCGCGAAGTCCCTCCTCCAGGAGCTGCCGGGCGAAGATCCACGTGACTTCCGCGCCGTCGAGGGAGGCCTCCGGAGGGAAGACGATCTGCACGGCCAGCGGATCGGCAGCCACATAGCGCAGGGTCACGGGGAGCGCGCGTTCGCGGCCGTCGCGGGTGACCAGGCGGGCGCGGGCGGGCTGCTCAAGGGTGACGGCCATGATCGGACTCCTGTTCTGGCGCAGCTGCCGCTGCTCGCACTGCTTTCTTCTGTGCCTGTTCGAGTCCGGTAAGAGGTGATTCATTACGCGACACACGAGGCAAAATGTGTGACCTGCGCCACTCCCGCCAGATCCGAGGCGTTCGCGCTCGGACGCCGGACAGGCTGCTTGCACCGCGTTTCAGGAAGGGCGACGACCGGGGAAAGGAGAACGCATGCTCCTAGCCCGCCTCGCACACGTTTCCGCCACCGTGGCCACCACCCCCGCCAGGTCCCAGAAGATCGCGCTCCTCGCCGATCTCTTCCGTGCGGCCACGCCCGCCGACGCCCCCATCGTCATCCCGTATCTCGCGGGGCGCCTCCCTCAGGGGAGGCTGGGCATCGGGTGGAGTCTCCTGAAGGAGGCGCCTGCGCCGGCCGTCGAGCCCAGCCTCACCGTGCAGGCCACGGACCAGGCCCTGAGCGCCATCGGCGCCGTCTCCGGGCAGGGCTCCCAGGCCGAGCGCAAGCGGCTTGTGGCGGAGTTGATGGGCGCGGCCACCGCGGAGGAGCAGCGGTTCCTTGTCGGCCTGCTGACGGGCGAGGTGCGGCAGGGCGCGCTGGATGCCATCGCCGTGGAGGGGCTCGCCCGTGCCACCGAGGCCCCGCCCGCCGCCGTGCGCCGCGCGGTGATGCTGGCGGGGGCGGTGACTCCGGTCGCCGAAGCGCTCCTCGCGAGGGGGCCCGGCGCGGTGGAGGAGTTCCGGCTCAGCGTCGGGCGGCCCGTCCTTCCGATGCTCGCGCACGGCGCCGTCTCCGTCACCGAAGGCGTCGGCAAGCTGGGCGGGCCGTGTGCCGTCGAGGAGAAGCTGGACGGCATCCGCGTCCAGGTCCACCGGGACGGAGATGACGTACGCGTCTACACCCGCACCCTCGACGACATCACCGACCGGTTGCCCGAACTCACCTCTGCCGCATTGGAGTTGGCGGGCGACACCTTCATTCTCGACGGCGAGGTCATCGCGCTCGACGGTGACGGCAGACCCCGGCCCTTCCAGGAGATCGCCGGACGCGTCGGGTCCCGCCTGGACGTCACCACCGCCGCCGCGGGACTGCCCGTGTCCCCCGTCTTCTTCGACGTCCTGTACGCCGGAGGACAGGATCTGCTCGACCTGCCGTTCGCGGAGCGGCACACCCATCTGGCGCGGCTGGTCCCGGAGCCGATGCGAGTGCGTCGCGCCGTCGTCGCGGACCCCGCCGACCCGGCGGAGATCGGCGCCGCGGAGGAGTTCTTCGCCGACACGCTGCACCGTGGCCACGAAGGCGTCGTGCTCAAGGCCCTCGACGCCCCGTACATCGCCGGGCGCCGCGGTGCGAGCTGGCTGAAGGTCAAGCCGGTGCACACCCTGGACCTCGTCGTGCTCGCCGCCGAGTGGGGGCACGGCCGGCGGACCGGCAAGCTGTCCAACCTGCACCTGGGTGCCCGGCGCGAGGACGGGACGTTCGCCATGCTCGGGAAGACCTTCAAGGGCATGACCGACGTGATGCTCGGCTGGCAGACCGAGCGGCTGCGTGAGCTCGCGGTCAGCGACGACGGCTTCGTCGTGACCGTACGCCCGGAGCTCGTCGTCGAGATCGCCTACGACGGTCTGCAGAAGTCCACCCGCTATCCGGCCGGCGTCACACTCCGCTTCGCCCGCGTCGTCCGCTACCGCGAGGACAAGTCGCCCGCGGAAGCCGATTCCGTCGAGACGGTGCTGGCGGGACACCAGCCCTAACCCCGGAGCGGGACCTCTACCACCAAGTTCTGGCAAAGAACGGGCCGATAGGGTGACCTTAACGCCGCATTGACGCCCATCAGCCAATCAGCAACTAGGGGAAGAGCTGTGTCCGCTTCACGTCTCAGCCAGACGCCACTCCCAGGCATCGGCATCCGGTACGACCTGACCACCCGAGAACACCGCAGGGTCTCGGTCGTCGCGCACCGGGACGGCGCGCGCACCCTCAGTGCCTACCGTGCCGACGACCCCGACGAGTGCGCGCTCTCGCTGCGACTGAGCTCGGGTGAGGCGGACGCGCTGATCGACGCGCTGATGCCCTCGCACCACAGCCCCAACCTCCTGCACACCACCGATCTCGGCCTGGTCGCCGAGCGCATCGAGGTGGCCGGCTCCTCGCACTGGAACGGACGGGTGCTCGGCGAGACCCAGATGCGCACCGAGACCGGCGCGTCCATCGTGGCGGTGCTGCGCAGGGCCGAGGCGATCCCGTCGCCCGCGCCCGACTTCCGCCTCGCGGGCGGGGACACCCTCATCGTGATCGGCACCCGCGAGGGTGTGGAAAGCGCCGCCGCGATACTCGGGCGGGAGTGATTCGATGCACTCCGCTGTCTTCCTGATCGAATTCGGCGCGATCATCCTCGCGCTCGGGCTGCTCGGCAGATTCGCCGGACGGTTCCGCTTCTCCCCCATTCCCCTCTACCTGCTCGCCGGGCTCGCGTTCGGCGAGGGTGGGCTGCTTCCGCTGGGCGCCAGTGAGGAGTTCGTGGCGATCGGCGCCGAGATCGGCGTCATCCTGCTGCTGCTCATGCTGGGGCTCGAGTACACCGCGAGCGACCTGGTCAGCAATCTCAAGACGCAGTACCCGGCCGGTCTCGTCGACATGGCGCTCAACGCCGTGCCGGGCGCCATCGCCGCGCTCCTGATGGGCTGGGGACCGGTGGCCGCCGTCGTGCTCGCGGGCGTCACCTGGATCTCCTCGTCCGGCGTCATCGCGAAGGTCCTGAACGACCTGGGCCGCCTCGGCAACCGCGAGACACCCGTCATCCTCAGCATCCTGGTCCTCGAAGACCTGGCGATGGCGGTGTATCTGCCCATCATCACCGCCCTGTTGGCCGGTGTCGGCTGGGCCGCGGGCAGTCTCACCCTGGGCATCGCGCTCGGGGCCGCCGGTCTGGTCCTGTTCCTCGCCGTGCGCTACGGCCGCGTCATCTCGCGCTTCGTGTCGAGCGACGACCCCGAGAAGCTGCTCCTGGTCGTCCTCGGTCTGACCATCCTGGTCGCCGGGATCGCGCAGCAGCTCCAGGTCTCCGCCGCCGTGGGCGCGTTCCTGGTCGGCATCGCGCTGTCCGGTGAGGTCGCCGAGGGCGCGCACAGTCTCCTCGCGCCGTTGCGGGACCTGTTCGCCGCCGTCTTCTTCGTCTTCTTCGGCCTGCACACCGATCCGGCGAGCATCCCGCCGGTGCTGCTTCCCGCGCTCGTGCTCGCCGTCGTGACGGCGTGCACGAAGATCGCCACCGGGTACTGGGCGGCCCGCCGCGCCAAGATCTCCGTCAAGGGACGGTGGCGGGCGGGCGGCGCGCTTGTGGCCCGCGGCGAGTTCTCCATCGTCATCGCGGGTCTTGCCGTCACCGCGGGCATCGAGCCGTCGCTCGGCCCGCTGGCCACGGCGTACGTCCTGATCCTGGTGATCGTCGGCCCGCTGACCGCACGCTTCGCGCAGCCGGTGGCCGCACGGCTCTCCCGCAGCCGCAAAGCCACGGCCACGGTGTCCCTGCCTCCTCAGCGGGAGCCGGTCCCGGCCACGGAGGACTCGCTCGACGGGCAGGGCACGGGCGGCCGTTCCTGATTCCGGCGCAGGGTGGGCGCCGGGGCCCGGCCATGGCCCGATCATGTCGAGCATTGGCCGTCCACCCTGCTTCCAAAGCCGAAACCGCCGTCGAAGATGAAGCTCCGAAGAGTCCGATCCAGGAGGAACGATGGCGTTGGAGATGCGGGACCGTTGCGAGCGCTGCGAGAAGGCGGCCCTGCCTCTCGACGCGCCGGCGCGTATCTGCTCCTACGAGTGCACGTTCTGCGAGCCGTGCGCCGTCGGCATGCAGCATGTCTGCCCGAACTGTGGCGGCGAGCTGGTGCGCCGCCCCACACGCGCACCGGCCTGAGGGCACCGCGGGGCTGAGGGCACCGCGGGGCTGAGGGCACGCGCCCCGGAAAGGCTCCGGCCGGGCTCGGGCGGAGCCTTTCCGGGGCGGGCGTCTCACCGCCCCACGGCGTACCCCTGCATCCCGCGCGGGTTGGCCGCCGCCGAGAGGACCCCGGTCCGCGGGTCCCGCGCCACCGCGCACAGCCGGCCCTCCGACCAGGGCTCGCCCACCGTCACGTCGTGCCCGCGCCGCCGCAGCTCCTCGATGACCGCTTCGTCCATGCGGGACTCGACCGTGACGCTGCCCGGACGCATGCCGCGCGGGTAGAAGGAGCCGGGGAAGCTGTCGTTGTGCCAGTTCGGGGCGTCGATGGCGCCCTGGAGGTCGAGGCCTCCGCGTACGGAGTCGCGCAGCGCGACCGCCAGGAAGAAGTGCACCTGCCACTGGTCCTGCTGGTCCCCGCCGGGCGTGCCGAACGCCATCACCGGTACGCCGTCCTTGAGCGCGAGGGACGGTGTCAGGGTGGTGCGCGGGCGGCGGCCTGGCGTCAGGGAGTTGGGCAGGCCCTCCTCCAGCCAGGCCATCTGGAGCCGGGTGCCGAGCGGGAAGCCCAGCTCCGGGACGACCGGGTTGGACTGCAGCCAGCCGCCGCTCGGCGTGGCCGCGACCATGTTGCCCCAGCGATCCACGATGTCCAGGTGGCAGGTGTCGCCGCGGGTGGCGCCGTCCGCCGAGACGGCCGGTTCACCGGGCACCGGTGAGGTGCCGCTCTTGGCGACGGTCGGCTCACCGGCTCCCGCTCCGGGCAGGCCGAGCGCGTCGAAGCCGGGCTCGCCCGCGGCCACGGCGCTCGCGTGGGCGGATATCTTCGGGGTACGCCCGCCGGGGCTGCCGGGGCGCAGGTCGTGCGACGCCTTCTCGCCGATGAGCGCGCGCCGCTCCTCGTTGTACCCATCGGACAGCAGGTCGGCGACAGGAACCGTGCCGGCGCCGTCCGCGTCGCCGTACCAGGCCTCGCGGTCGGCCATCGCCAGCTTGCAGCCCTCGATCAGCAGGTGGACGTAGTCGGCCGAGCCGTAGGCGGGCAGGTCCGCGAGCGCCGAGGGGAGCACGGCGAGCTGCTGGAGGAAGGCCGGGCCCTGGCTCCAGCCGCCCGCCTTGCACAGCGTCCAGCCGTTCCAGTCGTACGTCGCCGGGGCCTCGTAGGTCGCCTCCCAGCCGGCGAGGTCCGCTGCCGTCAGCGTTCCGGTGTGCCGGGATCCGCTGGTGTCGATCGTGGGGCGGCCGGACTGCCGGATCAGCGCCTCGGCGATGAACCCCTCGCTCCAGATCCTGCGCGCGGCGTCGATCTGTTCGACGCGAGAGCCGGTGCCTGCCTCCTCGATCACCCGGCGCCAGGTCGCGGCGAGCGCGGGGTTGCGCAGGAGTTCGCCGGGCTGCGGGGCCTGGCCGTCCGGCAGGTAGATCTCGGCCGACGACGGCCACTCGGTCTCGAAGAGTTCGCGCACCGTCTCGACGGTCTCGCCGACGCGCTCCACGGGCGCGTGGCCGTCCTCGGCGTACCCGATGGCGTACTTGAGGACATCGGCCAGGGACTTGGTGCCGTGGTCGCGCAGGAGCACCATCCACGCATCGAAGGCGCCCGGCACGGCGGCAGCGAGCGGACCGGTGCCCGGCACCAGTTCGAGGCCGAGCGAGCGGTAGTGGTCCACGCTCGCTCCGGCGGGCGCGACGCCCTGCCCGCACAGGACCCGCACCTCACCGTCGGCGGGAGCCAGGATGATCGGCACCTCGCCCGCCGGGCCGTTGAGGTGCGGCTCGACGACGTGCAGGACGAAACCGGCGGCGACCGCCGCGTCGTAGGCATTGCCGCCGTCCTCCAGGACGGCCATCGCGGACTGCGAGGCGAGCCAGTGGGTGGAGGACACCATGCCGAAGGTGCCTTGCAGGGTCGGCCTAGTGGTGAACAAGAGTGCTGCTCCTAGCGTGCGGTGCGGGTACTGGGGATCGTACGGAGGGTCGGGGCGGCGGCCGCGTCCGGAGCGGTGCCGTCGTCGGCGACCAGATGGCAGGAGACCTCGCGCCCGCCCTCTCCGGGAAGCGCCTCTCCGGGAAGCAGGCGCAGTTCCGGCACCTCGACGCGGCAGCGGTCGACCGCCAGCGGGCAGCGCGTGTGGAAACGGCACCCCTGCGGCGGGGCGAGCGGGCTCGGCAGTTCACCGCTGAGGACGATGCGCTCGCGGGTGCGCTGGAGCGCCGGGTCGGGCACGGGCGCGGCGGACAGGAGCGCCTGCGTGTAGGGGTGCTTGGGGTCGGCGAACAGCTCGGCGGTCGGCGCCTGTTCAACGATCTGGCCGAGGTACATGACCGCGATGCGGTCGGCGAGGAACTCCACGGCGGCCAGGTCGTGCGTGATGAACAGGCACCCGAAGCCACGGTCCCGCTGCAGGTCGGCGAGGAGGTTGAGGACGGAGGCCTGCACGGAGACGTCGAGGGCCGACGTGGGTTCGTCGGCCACCAGGAGGTCCGGGTCGACCGAGAGGGCGCGGGCGATGGAGATGCGCTGGCGCTGCCCGCCGGAGAGTTCGTGCGGGTGCCGGTCGGCGTGTTCGGGGCGCAGGCCGACCTGGCCGAGGAGTTCGGCCACGCGCGCGCGTGCCGCGTCCCCCTTGGCGAGGCCGTGCAGGCGCAGGGGTTCGGCGATGATCTGCCCGACGGTCATGCGCGGGTCGAGCGAGGAGGAGGGGTCCTGGAAGACGAGGTGGAAGTCTTTGCGGAGGGGCCGCAGGGCGCGGCGCGAAAGGCGGGTCACATCCGTGCCGTTGATACGGACCGTGCCGCCGGTGGGTTCGTCGAGCCGTACGGCACAGCGCCCCACGGTCGACTTGCCGCTCCCCGATTCGCCGACCAGCCCGACGACTTCGCCCTTGCCGACGGTGAGCGTGACGCCGTCGGCGGCGCGCACGGAGCCACCGGGTGAGGCGAAGTGCCGCTCCAGGTCGACCAGTTCGAGCACCGGTGCCGTCGTATCGCTCTCGCGGGTCTGCGTGGGGATCACTGTCCGGCCTCCTGGATGGTGGGCGTGAGAACGGCGGCGTCCTGCGGGTGCCAGCAGGCCGCCCGGTGCGCGGCATCGGCACCTGCGTTCCGTGACACCGCCTTGAAGCCGGGCCTGCCCGTCGTGCACCGGTCGTCGGCGTGCGCGCAGCGCGGGGCGAAGGTACAGGCGTCCGGTTGCGTGTCGAGGCTCGGCACGAGGCCGGGGATCTCGGGCAGCCGCCGCTTGCCTTCGCCTCCGGGGCGAAGGACCGCGCCGAGCAGACCGCGGGTGTACGGATGGCGCGGCTCGGCGAACAACTCGTCCACCGGCGCCTGTTCGACGGGGCGGCCCGCGTACATGACCAGGACACGGTCGGCGGTGTCGGCCACCACGCCCAGGTCGTGGGTGATCAGCACGATCGCTGTGCCGAGCCGTTCCCGCAGGGACTGCAGGACTTCGAGGATGCCCGCCTGGACGGTGACGTCGAGCGCGGTGGTCGGCTCGTCGGCGATCAGGACGGACGGATCGCAGGCGACGGCGATCGCGATCATGACGCGTTGCCGCATGCCACCGCTGAGCTGGTGCGGATACTCGTCGACACGCTGGTTGGGGGCGGGGATGCCCACCAGGTCGAGGAGGTCGATGGCACGCGCGCGTGCCTCCTTCCTCGACAGGCCCTGGTGGCGGCGGAGCACCTCGCCTATCTGCCGGCCGATCGTCAGGACCGGGTTGAGCGAGGTCATGGGCTCCTGGAAGATCATCGCGATGTCCTTGCCGCGGACCCGGCCGAGTTCCTTCTCGCTCGCTCCGGCGATCTCGGCGCCGCCGAGCCTGATCGACCCCTCGATGTGCGCGGTGGGCGGCAGGAGCCCCATCACGGCCATCGCGGTGACGGACTTGCCGCATCCCGACTCACCGACCACGGCGAGCACTTCGCCCGGTGCGACGTCGTACGACAGGTGGTCGACGGCGTGCACGGTGCGGGTGTCGGAGCGGAAGGAGACCGACAGGTCGCGCACGCTCAGTACGGGATTGCTGACGGGGTGGCTCATCGGGTGGCTCCTCGGGGGTCGAGGACGTCCCGCAGGCCGTCGCCGAGCAGGTTGAACGCCAGGGTGGCCGCGACGATCGCGAGGCCGGGAAAGACCGCCATCCACGGCGCGGGCGCGAGGAAGGACTGGGCGCCGGAGAGCATCACGCCGAGCGACGCCTCCGGTGGCTGCACGCCCAGGCCGAGGAAGCTGAGCAGCGCCTCCCCGATGATCGCGGCGGGGATGCCGACGGTCGCCTGGACGGTCAGCGCGGAGGTGGCGTTGGGCAGGATGTGCCGGAAGAGGACGGTGGCGTCACCGCCTCCGTTGGCGACGGCGGCGGCCACGTAGTCGACGTGCCGCAGCCGCAGTGTCTCCGCGCGGGTGATGCGGATGACGGCCGGGATCTGCGAGATCCCGATGGCGATGGTGGCGTTGGTGAGCGAGGGGCCGAGCACGGCGGCGAGCCCGACGGCGAGCACCAGGAAGGGGAAGGCCAGCATCGTGTCGGTGAGCCGCGAGACCACGCTGTCGGTGAACTTGCCGTAGTAGCCCGCGAGCAGGCCCAGCGGCACCCCGACGACGAACGCGAGCGCCACCGCGACCACGCCCACCTGCATGGAAGCCCGCGCCCCGTACACGACCCGGGACAGTTGGTCGCGGCCGAGGTCGTCGGTACCGAGCCAGTGCGACCAGCCGGGCGCAGCAAGGGCGTTGGCGAAGTCGGGGCGCGCGGGGTCGTACGGCGCGACCAGCGGAGCGAGGAGCGCCGCGAGGACGAACACGGCGGCGATGACGCCGCCGGTCATGGCGAGTCTGTTCCTGCGCAGGGCGCGCAGCTTGCCGCTGCCGCCGCCCGCTCCGGCAGAACGTTTCCGCCCCAGTCGTGTGAGCACCGCTGTCGTCACCGGGCACCTCCGAGCCGGATGCGCGGGTCGATGACCGAATACGCCACGTCGACCAGCAGGTTGATGAAGATGTACGCGGCGGAGGTGCACAGCACCACGCCTTGCAGGGTCGCGTAGTCGCGGGTGAAGACGGCATCGATGGTGAGCTTGCCGAAGCCGGGCAGGACGAAGATCTGCTCGGTGACGACTGCGCCCGAGATCAGGTGGCCGAGCTGGAGTCCGAGCACGGTCACGACGGTGACCAGGGAGTTGCGCAGCGCGTGCCCGCCGATGACCTCGCGCCGGGACAGGCCTTTGGCCCGCGCGGTACGGACGTAGTCGGCGGAGAGCGAGTCGAGCATCGCCGCCCGCGTCTGGCGCATCACGACGGCCGCGAGCCCCGAGCCGAGGACGATCGCGGGCAGCACCATGCGGCGCAGGTTGTCCAGCGGGTCGGTGCCGAAGGGCACGTATCCGGAGGCCGAGAAGACCGGCACGGCGATGGCGAAGCCGAGGACCAGGACCATGCCGAGCCAGAAGGTGGGGACGGAGAGCCCGAGGAGGGCGAGCGCGTTGGCGAGCCACTCCTCGGGCTTTCCGCGTCGCACGGCGGCGACGATGCCCGCGCCGATGCCGACCGTGACCGCCAACAGCAGGGAGATGGCTGCGAGTTCGAGGGTGATGGGCAGGGCGGCGGTGATCGCGTCGGAGACGGGGAGGCCGGTGCGTGAGGAGGTCCCCAGGTCGCCGGTTATCGCATGGCCGATGAACCGCCCGTACTGGACGACGATGTTGTCGTTCAGGCCGTAGCTGTCGCGGATGGCGGCGAGCGCCTCGGGGCTGCGCTCCTCACCGGCGAGCGCGAGCGCCGGGTCGCCCGGCAGCGCGCGGATACCGGCGAAGACGACCATGCTGACGAGGACGAGCGTGATGAGGGACTGCCGGACGCGGGTGAGCAGATAGGACGTCATGGGGCTCATCGGGTGTACCCCGCAGTCGAGACGCGGACCAGGCCGTCTCCGTAGACGCGTACGCCCGCGACGTCCTTGCCGGCGACGATGTAGTTCTTCTGGCGGTAGAGGTAGATGAGCCCGCGTCGCTCCTGGGCGCGGCGGGTCAACTCCCCGTAGATTTTGGTGCGTCCCTCCGGGTTGGCCTCGGCGCGGCCGCGCTCGACCAGCCGGTCGATGTCCGGGTCGGAGAGCCCGTAGGCGTTCATCGCGCCGCGTGTCTGGAGGAAGCTGGCGATGTTGCCGTCCGGGTCGAGCCGCCCCGACCAGCCGCTGGTGAAGGCGTCGTAGTGCCCGGAGTCGGTCTCTTCGAGCATCGTGGCGTACTCGGTGGGGCGCAGCGTGACCGCGAAGCCCGCCTCCTTGGTCATGGCCTGTACGACCTGCCCGATGCGGCTGGATTCGGGCGTCGTGGACACCTTCAGTTCGATGCGCAACGGAGTCTTCACCCTGGCTTCCCTCAGGAGCCGCTTGGCCTTCGCGACGTCCCGCCGGGGGCATTCGGACGCCTTGACGCCCGGCGCGATGGCGGATTCGGGCGAGACGGGCCCGCAGGCGGGCTCGTACATGCCCTGGAAGACGACCTGGTTGATGAGGTCACGGTCGATGGCGAGCTCGAAGGCCTCACGGACCCGTGGCTCACGCGCGAGGGGTGTGTCGACGCGCCCCGGCTTCTCGCCCAGGCCCTTGACGTTGCCGACGTTGAAGCCGATGCCCTGATATCCGAGCGAGGGGGAGTTGAACAGCTGGAGGTCGGGCTCGGTGAGCGCGCTGCGTACGTCGACGGGTGTCATCTGGTCGCCCACCTGGATGTCTCCGGAGCGGAGGTTGGCCAGGCGTACGTTGCCGTCGGGTATCGGCTTGTAGATCACCTTGTCGAGGTGGACCTTGTCGGCCGCGTAGTAGTTCGGGTCCTTGGCGAGCACGATGCGGTCGCCGCCGACGCGCTCCACGTACTTGAACGGGCCGACGCAGGAGGGGTGGTTGGTGAAGTTCTTGCCGTACCTCTTGAGCGCGGTCGGCGACATCACCATGCCGGAGCGGTCCGCGAGGACGGCCGTGAGCGGGACGTAGGCCTGCTTCAGCGTGAGCTTCACGGTGTACGGTCCTGTCGCCTTCGCCCCGGCGAGCGGGGCGAGTTCGGTGGCGCGCGCGGAGCCCGCCAGGTCGCGGTGGCGCAGCAGTGAGGTGACGGCGGCATCCGCGTCGAGCTTGGTGCCGTCACTGAACCGCAAGCCCTTGCGCAGGCCGAAGGTGACGGTGCGGCCGTCCTTCGACGTCTTGGGCAGGGCCCTCGCCAGCTGCGGGATCACGGTCCCGTGCTCGTCGATGTCGTAGAGCTTCTCGCACATCCCGGCGAAGACGGTGCGGCCCACGAGGGTCTGCGCGAGGGTCGGGTCGAGCTTGTCCGGGTCGGCGTTGAGGGCGACGGTGAGGGTGCCGCCGTCCCGCACGGGACGGTCGTCGGTCATGCGCTCACCGCCGACCTCGGTGGCCGAGGACTGCAGGGAGCCGCAGCCCGCCGTCAGGGACATCACCAGGGCAACTGCCGCGAGGGCAACCGTTTTTCGGCGCACGGGTAGGTACCTCCGCCAGGGTGGTTCCGGGCTGATCGTGGACGATCAAGGAATACGGCAGAACGTATTTCGCATACAGTCCGCACACAAGAGGTCCGTCCGGATGCCGGACCGGATTTGATGAAGATTGAATAACCGAGCGCGACAAATGGCTGCACGCTACATGCAGCGGACTTTCCGTCCATCAAGGGACGACGTCCCGCATGCCCGTCGCGTCCCCGCACGCCCGGCCGCTCGCCGGGCCGATGTCAGTGTCCCGCGCTAGTCTCCGCGCTACTGACCGTTCCACCCCGTTCCGGGAGGTTTTCATGGTCTCGCGACTCAACCCGTATCTGAGCTTCGGCGGCGACGCCCGCCAGGCCCTGGAGTTCTACAAGGAGGTCTTCGGCGGCGAGCTGGCCCTCAACACCTTCGGCGAAGCCGGCCAGCAGGACACCCCGTCCGCCGACAAGATCATGCACGGCATGCTGGAGGCACCGAACGGCTTCACCCTGATGGGCGCCGACACCCCGCCGGGCATGGATTACACCCCGGGCAACAACTTCTCCGTGAGCCTCAGCGGAGACGACGAGGCCGAGCTGCGCGGCTACTGGGAGAAGTTGTCCGCCGGCGGCTCGGTCGCCGTGCCGATGGAGAAGCAGATGTGGGGCGACGTGTTCGGCATGTGCACGGACCGCTTCGGCATCCCCTGGATGGTCAACATCAGCCAGCCGCAGAGCTGACCCCCCTCCTCACTGCTCGACGGCTCCGCGACCGGAGCCGCGCAACGCCCCGGTCGCGGGCTCTGAGCAGCGCGTCTACGGTGTGACGGGGATGTCTTGAGAGGCGGGGACGTCTGGAGGCACCGATGGACCGCTCGCCCGCGCCCGAGCCCTTCCAAGCGGGGCAGACCGCAGGATCAAGCGCCTCCGCTCCCCCACATCCCAGCGGCGGAAGCCACGAGCACCGCTGGCTCATCCTCGGCATCGTCGGCATCGCCCAGCTCATGGTGGTCCTCGACGCGACGATCGTAAACATCGCGCTGCCCTCGGCCCAGCAGGACCTCGGGTTCAGCGACGGCAACCGCCAGTGGATCGTCACCGCGTACGCGCTCGCCTTCGGCAGCCTGCTGCTCCTCGGCGGACGCATCGCCGACCTGGTGGGCCGCAAGGCCGTCTTCCTCGCCGGACTCGGCGGCTTCGCGCTCGCTTCGGCCCTCGGCGGCGCGGCGTCCAGTTTCACCATGCTGGTGGTGGCCCGCGCCCTTCAGGGCGTGTTCGGCGCGCTCCTGGCGCCCGCCGCGCTGTCCCTGCTCACCACGACGTTCACCGACCCCAAGGAACGCGCCAAGGCGTTCGGCATCTACGGCGCCATCGCGGGCGCGGGCGGCGCGGTCGGACTGCTCCTCGGCGGCGTCCTGACCGAGTACCTGGACTGGCGCTGGTGCCTGTACGTGAACCTGATCTTCGCGGTGTTCGCCATGCTGGGCGGCACCCGGCTGCTGCACGGCGGCAGGCCCGCAGACCGGCCGAAGCTGGACGTCCCCGGCACCCTGCTGGTCTCCGCGGGACTCTTCTGCATCGTCTACGGCTTCTCCAACGCCGAGACGCACGCCTGGAGCGACGTGGACACATGGGGCTTCCTGGTGGTCGGTGCCGTGCTCGTGGCGGCCTTCGCCTGGTGGCAGACGCGGGCCGCGCATCCGCTGCTCCCGCTGCGAGTGGTGCTCGACCGGGACCGCGGGGCTTCGTTCCTCGCGATGTTCATCTCCGGCGCGGGCATGTTCGGCGTCTTCCTGTTCCTGACGTACTACCTGCAGCAGATCCTCGGCTACACGCCGGTCAAGACAGGGCTCGCGTTCCTGCCGATGGTCGCCGTGATGGTGGTGATCTCGGTCGTCACGACCAACGTGCTCGTGCCGCGGTTCGGCGCGAAGCCGATCGTGCCGCTCGGCATGGGCCTTGCGGCCGCCGCGATGGCCTGGCTCACCGCACTCGACGTGCACAGCGGGTACGCGGCCCACGTGCTGCCGCCGCTGCTCGTCGCCGGTCTCGGACTCGGCCTGGTCTTCGCACCGGCGATGAGCATGGCCACCGCCGGGGTCGCCGCGCATGACGCCGGAGTGGCGTCGGCGATGGTCAACACCAGCCAGCAGGTGGGCGGTTCGATCGGCACGGCCCTGCTCAACTCCCTGGCCACGAGCGCCGCGGCCAACTACCTCGTGGGCAAGGATCCGACGCCACAGGTGAAGGCCCGGTCCGCGATGGAGAGTTACTCGACCGCGTACACATGGTCGGCGGTCTTCTTCGCGGTCGGGCTCCTCGTTACGGTCGTGCTGTACCGCAGGGGCGCTCCGGTCCACTCGGACGCGGGCGGCAGCGGGGTGCACATGTAGGACGGACGTGCACAGGTAGAACGGACGGAGGGCGATGGCAACCGCATCCGAGGCTTCAGCGACGGAAGACGCCGACGGAGGCGTCGCGCTGGCCTCGGCACGGGGCCGCTGGGTGCTCACCTGCGCCGTCCTCGCCTCAGGGATGGCGATGCTGGACGGCACGGTGGTGAACGTCGCCCTGCCCACCCTCGGCCGGGATCTGGACACCTCGCTCGCGTCCCTGCAGTGGGTCGTCAACGCCTACATGCTCACGCTCTCCGCACTGCTGCTGCTCGGCGGGGCGCTCGGCGACCGGATCGGGCGGCGGCGCACCCTGGTCATCGGCGTCGTGTGGTTCGCCGTCGCCTCGGCCCTGTGCGGGCTCGCGCAGAACGCGGGGATGCTCATCGCGGCACGGGCGTTGCAGGGCATCGGCGGCGCGCTCCTCACGCCGGGGTCGCTCGCCCTGGTGCGGACGTCGTTCCGGCCGAAGGACCAGGCACGCGCGGTGGGCGCCTGGTCGGGGCTCGGCGGCGTTGCGGGCGCGGTCGGGCCGTTCCTGGGCGGCTGGCTGATCGACGGGCCCGGCTGGCGGTGGATCTTCCTGATCAATGTGCCGCTGGCGGCACTCGTCCTCTTCGCGGTCCGCCATGTCCCGGAGAGCCGGGCCGAAGGCGCCGCCGAGAAACCGTTCGACGTGACGGGGGCGTGCCTGGCGGCGCTGTTCCTCGCGGGCATCAGCTTCGCGCTGATCGGCGCCGCGGGAGACGCGTCGAAGGCGGCGGCGCTCCTGCCGGGGCTCGGCGGGCTCGCCGCCGGTGTCGCCTTCGTCGTGGTCGAGCACCGCCGCCGCAACCCGATGCTGCCGCTCTCCCTCTTCCGCTCCCGTCTGTTCAGCGCGGCCAACGTCATGACGCTGTGCCTGTACGCGGCCATCGGCGGGCTCTTGTTCATACTGCCGGTGCAGTTGCAGACGACGCTGGGCTACGACGCGCTGCAGGCGGGCACGGCGACGCTGCCGATCACGGTCCTGATGCTGCTGCTCTCGGCCGCCGCGGGCGATCTGGCGCGACGGGTCGGGCCCACCTTGCCGCTGGTCGCGGGGCCGTCGATCGCGGCCGCCGGGGCGCTCCTGATGCTGCGGATCGAGCCCGGGGCCGCGTACGTCACCGAAGTCCTTCCCGCGGTCGTGGTCCTCGGCCTGGGGATGAGCCTGTTCGTGGCTCCGCTGACCGCCACGGTCCTCGCCTCGGTCGACGCCGGGCGCGCGGGTCTGGCGAGCGGCGTCAACAACACCGCGGCGCGGGTGGCCCAGATGCTGGTCGTCGCCGCGCTGCCGCTGGCGGTGGGCCTATCCGGCACGGCGTACGCGGACCCCGACGCGCTGAACTCGGCGTTCGGCAAGGCGGCCGTGGGCTGCGCGGGCCTGTTCGTCCTCGCGGCGGCAGCGGCGGCGGTCTTCATCCGGCCGCGCCCTTCCTCCTGGCACGAGGACGCGGGGAACACACCACGCTGCAAGTCCCATCTGGGCGTCGAGGCACCGCCGTTGGAGCCGGGCAAGGACTGCGCGGGGTAGCGGCGGAGGTGTCCGTCAGACCGCCGCGTCCGGTGCCTCGCGCACGAAGAGGGTGACGGTCACGCTCTCCTTGAAGCCGTTGCGTCGCATCAGCGTGGCGGAGGCGGTGTTGCGCGACTCGACGTCGGTCACCACGGCGGAGGCCCCGGCGGCGGTCAGCGTCGCGCAGCAGGCCTGCACCAGATGGCTCGCGACACCCTTGCCCTGATGGGCGGGGGCGCTGGCGATCCACTCCAGGTTCCCCCAGTCCGCGCGCTGGTCGAACCCCATCGAGCCGAGGACGAACCCGGCGAGATCGTCACCGTCGAGCGCCACCCAGCAGGAGGAGGCGTCGGCGTCCAGATGCCGGGCGATCGCCGAGAGCGACCAGGAGGTGTACGGCTTCACCGAGGTGTCGTACAGCTCACGTCCCAGGGCCAGTACGTCGGCCAGATGGGTGGGGGCCATGCGTTCGAGAACGATCGGGGACCGCTGGTGTGCGGCGGCGGCTGACATGGAACCTCCCGGGTGACGGACGCCGGGACCCGCGCAGGGGCAGGACGGTGACCGGCTGCTTCTCACGCTATGAGGGCTGAGGGCGGCGCGCACGCCAGGGCCGCCCTGGCCTACCGGCCCGCAGATGGGTTGCGGAGCCCTTTAGCAGACTGGCGTGGGAAGCGCCTATCGTGGTGCGCATGTCCGCTCCTGAGCTGATCCGCATCGTCTCCCGTTCCTCCCCCATGGCGCTGGCCCAGGTGGAGCGCGTACGCGCCGAACTCGCCGCGCTGCACCCCGGGATCCGCACGGAGGTCGTGCCGGTCACGACCTCCGGGGACCGCTGGATGGGGGACCTCGCGAAGCTCGGCGGCAAGGGCGCGTTCACCAAGGAGGTCGACGCGGCGCTGCTCGCCGGCGAGGCGGACCTGGCAGTGCACTGCGTCAAGGACGTACCGGCGGACCGGCCGCTTCCGGCGGGCACCACCTTCGCCGCGTTCCTCAAGCGCGACGACATCCGTGACGCGCTCATCCACCCCGGCGGGCTCACCCTGGACGAACTGCCCGCGGGAACCCGCATCGGCACGTCGTCGGTGCGCCGTATCGCTCAACTGGCCGCATCGCACCCGGAGTTGGAGTGTGTCCCGATGCGCGGGAACGCCGGCCGCCGGATGGAGAAGCTGGCCGCCGGAGACGCGGACGCGCTGCTGCTCGCAGTCTCGGGCCTTGAGCGCATCGACCGTATGGACGTGGTCACCGAGGTTCTGTCGGTGGAGACGATGTGCCCGCCGATCGGCGCGGGCATCCTGGCGCTGCAGTGCCGCGAGAAGGACACGCGGACCATCGACGCCGTGTCGGGCCTCGGCGACCCGGAGGCCTGGCGGGAAGCCACCGCCGAGCGCATGTTCCTGCACGTACTGCAGGGGCACTGCAACTCCCCCATCGCCGGGTACGCGCGCTGCGAGCGGGGCGGCGACCTCTCGCTGCGCGCCCGGGTCTTCACCCCGGACGGCAAGACTGTCCTCAACGCCCACGAATGGGCCGGGCCGCTCGACCCGGCGACGCTCGGCACGTCCGTGGCGGTCACGCTGCTGCGCCAGGGTGCGCGCGAGCTGATCGACTCGATCGCGCACTGACACTCTCTCGACCGGGGGTGCTCACGCGACGGTGAGCGCACACCGACGGCGGCGATGGCGTCCAGCTCACCCCCGGCCGCTCCGACGCCGGTCACGAGCGTGTGCACGCCGCCCGTCAGGCAGATCCTGGCGAACGTCGCCCTGCCGGTCTTGGTGTGGTCGGCGAGCACGACATGGGCCGGCGGAGCCCTTCGCCGGCCATCGACCGAACGAAAGTCTCCGATGCACCGCCCGTACCACCTGTTGCGCTCGCGTACTGCCCGGCTGGCCGCCTGCGCAGCCACCCTCCTCCTTGCCGCTGCCGCCTGCACCACCGACGACGGCGGCAATGACACCCCGGCCACGGACCGGTCGGACGCCGTACGCGCACCGGAGGCCGACGCCGTCTTCGACTACCAGCTCGGCGGCGCCTATTCGCCCGGCGACGCCGTAGAGGCGGTGTCCCGCGACCGCTCCGCCGAACCGGCCGACGGCCTCTACAACGTGTGCTACGTCAACGCCTTCCAGACCCAGCCGGGCAAGGCCATCACCTGGTGGAAGAAGAACCACCCCGCCCTGCTCCTGAAGGACGACGAAGGCTCCTTGGTGGTCGACGAGGACTGGGATGAGCCGCTCCTGGACATCTCGACGCCCGGCAAGCGCCGGGAGCTGATGGACATCGTCGGGCCGTGGATCGACGGTTGCGCCACGTCGGGGTACGACGCCGTGGAGCCCGACAACCTCGACTCCTACGAGCGTTCCGACGATCTCCTCACGACCGAGCACGCCGCCGCCTTCGCCGAGCTGCTCGCCGAGCGGGCGCACAGCCGCGGCCTGGCCATCGCCCAGAAGAACACCACCGACCTCCTCCCCGAGCGCCGTCGAATCGGTTTCGACTTCGCCGTGGTCGAGGAGTGCGCGGCGTACAAGGAGTGCGGCGACTTCGCCGACGCCTACGCCGACAAGGTCTTCGCCGTGGAGTACACGCGCGAGGACTACCGCAACGCCTGTGACCCCTGGGGCTCTCGTCTGTCCATCACCCTGCGCGACCGTGATGTCAGCCCCAGGGGAGCGAAGGGGTACGTCTTCGCGCAGTGCTGAGGGCTGAGGGCTGCTGAGGGCTGAGGGTTGAGGACTGAGGGCCGCTGTGGACGGTCTCCGCTTCTGACCGTTTGTCCCTTCGTCGTGCCCGAAGCCCGCTCCCACGGTGCCCGAGTCGCCTCAACCTCCCCTACGGGCACAGGAATTCGAGATTCCAGCCACGGACGTGGGGCCGGAGCCACTACACAGGATGGTGATGTGCCCACGCCAGATACGGAGGTATCCCTATGGCGATACGGAACACACGCCCCAACCGCTTGTCGGGGGCCGCGCTCGCGGTCACCACCGGCCTGGTCTGCACCGTCTCGACCCAGTCGGCAGGCGCCGACGAACCGACCGGAGCGGACGAACCGACGGCACGACACTGCGTCCTCGACGCGACCACCGGACAGCAGGCCTGCTACGGCACGTTCGCCGAGGCCATGGTCCGAGCCGGCGACGGCAGCGTCACGGACGCACCGGCCACCCCACGGGCCGCCGTCAACTCGTCCTCGTTCCGCGCGCAGGCCGGGGACGTCATCCAGGGAACGTTCTTCAGCGATCCCGGCTTCTCGGGTGACTCGCTCACCATCAGCGGTCCCTCGCTGTGCGAGAAGGACGGCTGGGTCAACTGGCAGTACGACCTCGGCGACGACTGGAAGAACCGCATCTCCTCCGTGCAGCCCTGGGGCAACTGCGCGATCTGGCTCTACCCCGAGCCCAACCTCGGCGGTGACCGTGACGGACCGTTCGACGAGAACACCTCGGACGTCGGCCAGATGATGAACGACCGCACCCAGTCGATCGGCTTCAGCTAGATCCCTGCCGCGCTCGCGTGCGCGTTTCCCCCCACCGGCGTCACCTTCCCCCCACTGGAGATCACACATGATCACCCGTACCCGTCTGACCGTCCTGCTGGCGGCGATGACCACCTCAGGCGGCCTCGCCCTCGCGCCCGCCGCACAGGCCGACGAGGAACCCCCCACCATCCGTGAACTGCTCGACAAGTGCGACAACGGCACCGACTCGTGCGTCTTCCACCCCGAAGGCCCCGGCACCGATTCGATGGGCGAGGCGCACCAAGTGGGTGACAGCGCCTACAACTGCACGCCCGACCTGCAGCGTTCCAGCATCTCCTGGGCGGACACGACCGGCGAGTCCAACAGCGTCGGAGTCTCGCTCAGCGCGGAGTACGGCTTCGCCGAGGTGTTCAAGGTGAGCATCGAGACCTCGTACGGGCACACCTGGGAGAGCTCGCACACCGAGACCGCCACGACCAACGTCGACGTCCGCCCCGGCGAGGTCGGCTGGGTCACGCGCGAGTCGCAGATGCAGCGCGTCAAGGGCACCTACGAGCTGCACTTCGAGGACAAGTTCCACGGCCACTACATCTGGTACGCACCCTTCGACGCGACCGGCCCGAAGCCGGACGCGCCGAGCACCAAGACGCAGCACACCCGCCCCATGACGGAGCAGGAGAAGGCCGAACACTGCGCCTGACGCGCCGCCGGCTCACCCAGATGTGGTGGCCGGTCAGCTTGGGTCCCTTGGGTCCCTTGGGTCTGTGACGCGCAGACCTTACGTCAGAACCAGTGCAGGCAGTGCGGCGCCCGCTCCGTGCGAAAAAGTGTGTCCGCGAGGGCGGTGGCGTCCGGGTGGTGAGCCCGGATGTGTCCCGCGCGCACAAGCGTGCTCGGGGCGGTGCCACCCAGGTAGAGCGAACTCAAGTCACGTACGTCCAGGGACAGGTCGGGCCGGCGGTCCGTGGGGACGCAGGTGGCTTTGCCCTCGCGGACCGTCAGCAGATAGCGGCCGTGCTCACCGAGGAACGGGTCGTCGACGTCGAGGACCAGCTCACCGTCGGTGAACCAGCCGCGCGCCATCAGGGCACGCGGGACATCCAGGAGGCGCACCCACAGCCAGTCCGTGTGGTCGCCGACCGTTCCTGCCCGGAAGTCGACCAGTTGCCAGCGCAGCGGGTGCTCGGGTGGGACGTGCCGGAACACGACCTGCGAGACCAGGTCATGGCCGGACACGAACCGGGCCAGGGCGGTGAAGACCGCGTCGTCGGCGGCTATGGTCTCGTCGACCGTGAGGGTGTTGGGTTCGCCGACGGAGTAGCTGGCGTATCCGTCGGCCGTGCCGTCGGCGTCCCGGTGGACGGCGACGTAGCGCGGCGCGGGCGAGACCGGCGGCTGTCCCGCTCCCAGGGCCCACCAGCGGTGCGGCCGGGACAGCGCGCCGGGCTGGGCGCGGCGGTACCGGTCGTAGACCTCTTCGAGGATCTCGCCGCACTCGGCGCGCCGCAGCACCTCGACCGACCCGCTGCTCGTAGGGGACACCGGTGCGTCGGACGTCGCACGCGCCCGGGGAGCCGCGAGGGCGGCTTGGTGACGCGGCACCGTCAGCCGGGCGGTGTAGGTCGCCGGGCCGTAACCGAACCTGCCGTAGATCGGCGCCTCGGAAGCGAGGAGCACCGAGAGGAACTCGCCCCGGGCCCGCACGTCGGTGAGCTGTCGCCGCATCATCGCGCTGAGCACGCCGCGTCGCCGGTGTGAGGGCAGGACGCCGACCGCGCTCACTCCGGCGACCGGGGCGGTGATCTGACCGGGCAGGGTGAGGTCGAAGGAGTACGCGGCCGCGGTGCCCACGGGCCGCCCGTCGGCTGTCAGGGCCAGGAGACCGCGGTCCATTTCGAGCGCCGACCACCAGCGGCCGCCACCCGCGACCGGGGTTTCCGGGAACTGCCCGAATGCCGCGTGGACCGTGTCGACGAAGACGTCCAGGTCCTCATCGGTCGTGGGACGAATCTGCATCGTTGTCGCTTTCTTCTCGAAGTATCAGACGCCGATGGTCACCGCGCCGCGGTACCTCCGGCGAGATGCCCGACATCGCGTCGAGCGACGGGTCGGGGACAGGCAGGAGATGGGCGTCGACCCAAGTGTCAGGTCCGCGCCTCGGCGCCTGGGGGAAAACCCCCAGGCCAGACGGAGGAAATCCGCGTTCCGGCGGCCCGCGGCGGGGGCCTAACGTGAGGTTGTCCGGCCGTACCAGGTCTGCAGCAGGAGTTGTGATGACGGAGACGCGAGGTCTCACCGAGCGGAGCGGGTCGACGGTCCGGCCGCGGGTCGGCGGCTCCACCACCTCCGGTGCGCCGGAGCGCCCCGGGACACCAACGGGCGCGCGAAGGGCGCGCGCCCTCGTGCGAGCCGTGGGGCGCGCCCCGCTCACCCGGCGGGCGTGGGCCGAGGTGGCGTACTGCCTGGTCGGGCTTCCGTTGGCTCTCGTAAGCGGCGTGCTCCTCGCGGTGGTGCTGGCCCTCGGCGCGGGCTTCACCGTGTCGGTGCTGTTCGCCGTGCTGGGGGCGCTTCTGTTCATCACGGGGCTGCAACTGGCCCGTGCGCTGGGCGGGGCGCATCGTCGCCTTGCGGCCCTGTTTCTCGGGGACCGGACGCCGGCACCGCCGCCGCTGCGTCCGCAGGGGCGGTGGGTCAATCGACTCGACGCGCGGCTGTCGGACGGGGTGGGCTGGCGGTCGGCTGCCTATGTCCTGGCGAAGCTACCGGTCGGCTGCCTGGGGGCGTACGCCGTCCTGTGGTGGCTCGCGGGGCTGATCAATCTCACGGCGCCGCTGCGGTGGGTGCTCTTCGGGCAACGTCCCGAGCCCGGCTCTCCCGAGGGCATGCCGGTGCTCACTCCGTTCTTCTTCGGCGGCCCGGACGCGGACACCTTCGGCGGCACGTTCCTCGCGGTCGCCGTCGGTGCGGGGATTCTGCTGTGCGCGCCCTGGGTGACCCGTCTGGTGACCGAGGCGGATCAGTGGCTGATCGGCGCGCTGCTCGGGCCGGGGCAACTGGCCGATCGGGTACGCGACTTGGAGGAGACGCGGGCGCTCGCCGTGGACGACTCGGTGGCGCTGCTCCGCCGCGTCGAGCGCGATCTCCACGACGGGGCGCAGGTCCGCCTCGTCGCGGTGGCGATGAGCCTCGACATGATCAGGCAGCGGCTCGGCGAGAGCGAGGCCGCCGGCGAGGGCCAGGACGGCGGCCGAGGCGTCGTGCCCCTGGATGTCGCCCGTCTGCGTCAACTCGTCGACGGGGCACACCATCACGCCACCGAGGCCCTCACCGAGCTGCGGGACCTGGCCCGCGGCATCCATCCCCCGGTCCTGGACGACGGGCTGCCGGACGCGCTCACCACGCTCACCGCACGCAGCAGCATCCCCGTCGACCTGGTGACGGAGATACCGGAGCGGCCGACCCCGGCCATCGAGACCATCGCGTACTTCTGCGCGGCCGAGCTGCTCGCGAACGTCATCAAGCACAGCGGAGCCCGGCGGGCCGCCATCACGGTGGCCCAGCTGGACGGGCGGCTCCTTCTGCAGGTCGGTGACGACGGGTGCGGTGGTGCGGACGCCGACGCGGGCAGCGGTCTCACGGGGCTTCTTCAACGCGTACGTACGGTCGATGGGCGGATGGATGTCAGAAGTCCCGAAGGCGGGCCGACGGCGGTCACCGTCGAGCTGCCGCTGCACGCGTGAGAGCATGCCGCCATGCGCGTCGTGATCGCTGAGGATGCCGCCGTACTGCGGGAGTTGCTGGGTCAGATGCTCCAGGAGCGCGGGCACGAGATCTGTGCGTCCGTGAGCGACGGGGACATGCTGCGGGCCGCGGTCGCCGAGCACCGTCCGGACGTCGCGGTGACCGACATCCGGATGCCTCCGACGCACACGGACGAAGGGCTCCGCGCGGCCATCGACATCCGCCGCGACCACCCCGGCACGGGCGTGCTGCTCTTCTCCCAGTACGTGGAGACGAAGTACGCCACGCGGCTGCTCGCAGCGGGTTCGGCGGGCGTCGGGTACCTCCTCAAGGACCGTGTCGCCAACGTCGCGGAGTTCACCGACGCCCTGGAGCGGGTGGCCGCCGGGGGTACGGCTCTGGACCCCGAGGTGGTCACGCAGCTGGCCGGGGCCGGGCGTCGCGCGGAGGAACTCGCGCCGCTCACCGACCGGGAGCGCGAGGTGCTCTCGCTGATGGCCGAGGGTCGGTCCAACGCGGCGATCGCGCAGAGTCTCGTCGTCTCGGCGGGGACCGTGGAGAAGCATGTGGCCGCCGTCTTCGACAAGCTCGGGCTGCCCGCGTCACATGACCACAACCGCCGTGTACTGGCCGTTGTCCGCTACTTGCGCGGGTGATCGGGATCGCGCCACCGGAACATATCGTTCCGAAGGACACAGACATATGCCACATGCAACCACGCGTCGTGTGTTGCCAAATCCCTTACGAGCCACCCCCCGCTGTGCGAAAGTCATTAGCGGTCCATCCCGCCCGTTTGGTCGCACCGCATCCTCAACGGAGCACCTCATGCCGTCCCATGTCTTCGCGGACCGCCCTTCCGCCCAGCCGCCCGAGCGCGGCCCGGTCGAGGCGCTGATCACGCAGACACGTCGGCTCCGCGGCCAGGTCGACGCCGTACGCCGAGATGCCGTGCCCGACCAGAGTGATCCGCAGGGGCGCTGGCAGCGGGCCCTGTGCGACCTGGCGGTCCACCAGCTCAACGACTTGGACGACCACCTCGCACTGTTGCGGGACGGACCCGCGCGTCCGGCCGTCGAGCCCGCCGCTCCGGCCGTTCCCCCGCCGCTCGAACCGCAGCACGGTTCACTGCTCAGCCGGGTCGGCAGCGCGGAGTGGAACCTCCTGAACGACGAGGCGAGTTGGTCGGGCGAGCTGTACCAGATCCTCGGGCGGGACCCGGAAGCTCCCCCGCTCTCCCTCGACGAGCTGCCCTCCCTGGTGCACGCAGACGACCAGCCGATGCTGACGGCCATGGTCACGGACTGCCTGATCGACGGGAAACCGATCGACGGCGAGTTCCGTGTCGTGCGCCCCGAGGGCGGAGTCCGACAGGTGCACATGATGGGCGAGCCCGTGCTCGCCGCTGATGGCAGCACCGCCTCGATGTGGGCGGTCTTGCGGGACGTCAGCGAGCTGCGCCGCAGCCAGCGAGTGGTGCGCGAGACCCGTGACTCGTTGCAGCGCCAGCGGCACATCGCGCAGACAGAGCACCGGCTCGCGGTCGAACTGCAGGAGGCGGTGCTGCCGCCGTGGCGCGGCTCCCTGCGGTTCCCGCACGGCGGACCCGCGGCACTGGACCTCGCCGCGCACTACCTCCCCTCCTCCACGAGCTCACTGATCGGCGGCGACTGGTACGACGCGATGGAGCTGCCCGACGGCCAGTTCCTCCTCAGCGTCGGCGACCTCACGGGACATGGCGTCACCGTCACGTCGGGCATGGCGATGCTGCTCGGCGCGGTGCGCGGCATGGCCGTCGCCGGGGCCCGGCCCGCCCAACTGATGGGCTGGCTCAATCAGTTACTGGACAGCACCGCGCAACCGGCCCTCGGCAGCGCCGTCTGCTGCCAGTACACCCCCGCCACCCGCACCCTCAGCTGGGCGCAGGCGGGACACCCCGCCCCGCTGCTGTTCCGCGACGGGACGGGGTGCGCGCTGACGCCACCGGGTGGAGTGATCCTCGGGGCGACCTCCGGAGCCACGTACGAGCAGGCCGAGGTGCAACTCGCGCCCGGCGACCTGCTGTTGCTGCACACCGATGGGCTGGTCCCCCGGCGCGCCAGGGACGCGGCCACGAGCCGGCTGCTCGCGCTCGCGCCGCGTTTCACGGACACGCGGGGTGCGCAGGACTGTGTGAGGACGGTCGTCGAAGAGTTCGGCGTGGCCCCACGTGAGGACGACGCCTGCCTGTTGGTCGCCCAGGTGGGTTCCTGACCCCCCGAGCCGTGCCGGGTCCTATGCGCGGACCCGGCTGCCACCTCCGGTCTTGGCCGATGCCTTGGGCAGGGCCAGCTTGATCTCCTCGCGCAGGTCCTCGATCTTCGGGTAGCCGGAGTACTGGGCCGTCAGGCGGTACATCTCGCGCAGCCGGTCCCACGTACGCAGCGAGGAGTTCGACCCCATCGACACCAGCGCCAACCGTGCGTACCGATCGGCCTGTTCGGGGTCGTCGGCGATGAAGCAGGCCGATGCCAGCGAGATGTAGTCGAAGATCTGCGAGCGGTCGCGGCCCTTGGCCCGCAGGTCGATGGCCTCCCGTGCGTGGCGCTGGGCGGTGTTGGCGGCGGACGCGTCGTGGTCGGCGAGGGTGCGGAAGGCCAGGGCCTGCATGCCGTGCATGTCTGCCTCGTCGAACATCTGCATCCAGCTGGGCGGGGGTACGTCCCCCTTGTCGGAGACGAAGAGATCCTCCGCGATGCCGAGTGTGCGGCGCATCGCCTGGCCCTTGCCCATCGACGCCTGTGCCCAGGCCTCGATGGTGTAGAGCATGGCCTGCGTGCGCGGCAGCATCTCCTCACCCGAACCCGACTGGGCGAGCTTCATCAGGTCCAGGGCGTCGTCGGGACGCCCCAGATGCACCATCTGGCGCGCGGCCCGGGACAGGGCCTCACCGGCGCGCGGTCGGTCGCCGCCCTCGCGGGCCGCGTGCGCGGCGATCACGAAGTACTTCTGTGCCGTGGGCTCCAGGCCGACGTCGTGCGACATCCAGCCCGCGAGGACGGCGAGATTGGCAGCGACGCCCCACAGGCGGCGCTGGAGATGGTCGGGGTGTCGGTAGGCGAGCATGCCGCCCACTTCGTTGAGCTGCCCCACCACAGCCTTGCGCTGCAGCCCTCCGCCACGGGAGGCGTCCCAGGCCCGGAACACCTCGACGGAGGTCTCCAGTTCCTCGATCTCCTGCGACCCGATGGGGGCGGCCTCGTAGCGGTCGAACCCAGCGGGGTCGGCGTGCAGGGGATGGGCGGTCCGGGAAGAGTCGGCAGCAAGGGCCGGATCGGTGTGCAGCCAGTCGTGCATGGCGCCGGTCAGTGCGGAGCCGGCGGCGAGCGCGGCACCCGCGCCCACCAAGCCGCGTCGGTTGAGCATGAGGTCCATTCCCGTGAATTCGGTGAGGACCGCGGCTGTCCGTTCGGGCGCCCACGGCATGCCGTCGGGGTGCTCCACACTCCCGTCGCCACGCTGCTTCCCCACGCGCCCGTGCCGGACCAGACCAAGATCCTCAATGGTCACGACACGGCCGAGACGCTCGGTGAACAGAGCCGCCAGCACCCGGGGCACGGGATCGCGCGGAATTTCTCCCATGTCGATCCAACGCCGTACCCGCGAGGTGTCGGTGGCCAGCTGCGGATGGCCCATGGCCGCCGCCTGCCGGTTCACCATTCTCGCGAGCTCCCCCTTGGACCAGCCTGCCAGGCCGAATAGGTCCGAAAGACGGGTGTTGGGTTGTCCGTTCACGTCAAGCCCCCAGGTTCTCGGCTGAGTTGACAGTAACCCTCTGTCAGTTGCTGGGCGACTATTCGCCAGGGTTCGCCAGGGTGCGCCACATGGTGTGCCAGGGGACGCCGGGTGTCAGGTAGGAATGCGCCACCCCGACCCGGCCCACCGCGGGACATTCCCCAGGGTGCTCCCAAAGGGGCCGGGGACGGGAGGCGCCGCAATTCGCAGGCACACGAAGGGATCTGTATCGCCCATGTACACAGCATCGTCCTCCGTGTCCGCCCCGCCCCGGCCACTGCACAGCCGACAGCCCGGCAGCGGCCCGTATCTGGAGCCCGCGCGCCCCGCGGCCGGGTCGCTCGGCGCCGGCCGGACGCGACGCGTTCCGGGGCCCGGCACGCAACCGCTCAGCGGGAGACTCGACTTGTCAGGCCCCCAGGGGGCGCAACTGCGCACCGCGATCGCCTCGGTGCACCGCATCTGTCCGGAGTTCAACCCGGTACAGGTGCTCCGCCGCAGCGGACGCACCGTACTGCTCGTGGGAACCACAGGACGCAGCACCGCGATCGCCAAGTGTTTACTCGACCACTCGACCCTGTGGACCGAGCGAATCCAGCACGAGATAGCGGCGTACCGCTCGTTCGTCCGGCACCGTCCTCCGGTCCGGGCGCCGCGCCTCATCGCCGCGGACCCCGAGGACTGCACGCTGGTGATCGAGCGGATGCAGGGACGCGTCGCCGCCCTGTCCCGCCACCCCGTGGAGCCGCCGCCCCGCGCGGACGTGCGCCTCGCGCTCAACTCCATCCGCCACCTCAACCGGTGGCGTCCACCGCAGGATCTGTTCGGCAGACCCATGGACTACGGCAAGCGGATCAACCGCTTCCATGAGCTGGGGCTGCTGACCGACCGGGACATGGGCGACCTGCAGAAGCTGCTGCACGGCATCGCGCACTCGGCCGGACCGCACGGCACGTGGCAGTTCTGCCACGGTGACGCGCTCCTGTCCAACATCCTGCTGTCCCCGGCCGGCCCGGTGTTCGTGGACTGGGAGCACGCGGGCTGGTATCTGCCGGGCTATGACCTGGCGACGCTGTGGTCGGTGCTCGGTGACGCACCGGTCGCGCGGCGCGAGATCAGTCAGCTGGCGCAGGAGCAGGGTCCGGCGGCGCGTGACGCGTTCCTGGTCAACCTGATGCTGGTGCTGACCCGGGAGATCCGTACGTACGAGATGGCCGTACAGCGATCCATGCACGACGCGTCGCCTGCGGCACCGGGGCCGGCCCACCCCGGCGCCGCATCATCCGGTGAGGAGCAGCGGCTGCTGCTGAGGCGGTTGCACGACGACTGCCAGCTGGCCCGCCGGGCCGTGCGCGCAGCCGTCGGCACTCGCTGACCGGGGGGAGAAGGGTCCGCAGTGCGTCTTGGAAAGTGGCGCACTGCGGCCCTCTCTATGCCCCCGGCGACTCCCGGTGGCGACTTCCGGGTGACTATGACGTGGTGAACTGCACCGCGTCCACGTCGAAGGAATTATTCTGTGGCGACTTGAAGACCACGTACAGCTTGTGGGTGCCGGCCAGGGCTTCGACCGGCACGTCGGGTGTGGCCTGGTAGGTGTCCCAGCCCCCGGTATTGGGGACAGGCGTGGTGGCGAGCAGCTTGCCGTCGGGGGCGTCCGCGCGCAGTTCGATCGTGCCGACGCCGTACGGCGAGGACAGCTTGTAGCTGACCTTGCTGACGCCTTCCACGCTCATCGGGCTGTACGCGATCCAGTCGCCGTCACTGACGTCACCGATGCGCTTGCCGTTCTCGGCGCCCTCCTGGGAGACGATGCGGGTCCCCGACTGGTCGTCGTGGTATTCGGCCTGCTTGTGCTTGGGGTGCATGACGGAGCGGCCGTAGCCGGTGAGCGCACTGACGCCGTCGCCGCCCTTGTCGGTGTACTTGGCGTTGAGGACGTACGTGAGGTCGGCGCCCTCGGGGTGGCCGCCCAGGTCACCGGTGTCCACGGTGCCCTCGCAGCCGGCGATGTCGGTGGTGGGGTGCTCGTGGTCGTCGTGGCCGAGGGCCGGGTTGACGGTGACCTTGGAACAGTCGATCGTGCCGTCCTCGGGGTCGGTGACCGTGACCTTGTAGGGGATCTTGTCGCCGAACTCGATGAGCTTGCCGTCGACCGGGGTCTCGACCTTCACCTTGGGTGCCGTGTTGCCCGCCGTGACGGGCACGTTGGCGTAGCCGGACTTTCCGGTGGAGTCGGTGACCTTCAGCTGGGCGTTGAAGTCTCCCTTGGTGTCGTACGTGTGGGAGGGGTTGGCGTCGGTGGAGTCGTAGGTGCCGTCGCCGTTGAAGTCCCAGGCGAAGGTGAGCGGATCACCGTCCGGGTCCTTGCTGCCCTCGCTGGAGAAGTCGACCTTCAGCGGGACCGGGCCGTTGGTGGCGGACGCCTTGGCCTGGGCGAGCGGGGTGCGCTGACCCTGGGCGTAGTCGATGCGGTAGAGCCCGGAGTCGTTGTTGCCGCCGCCGAACTCGCTGCCCCACTCCAGGACGTACAGCGAGCCGTCGGGGCCGAAGGTCATGTCCATCGGCTTGGCGAACTTCGCGGACTTCAGGAAGTCGTTGATCTTCAGGAGCTTTCCGTCCTTGTCGAAACGGATCTCCTTGACAGAGTCGCGGGCCCACTCGTAGAAGAAGCTCGCGCCCTCGAAGTAGGCGGGGAACTTCGTCTTGGAGGGGTTCTTGGCGTCGTAGTGGTAGACGGGGCCGCTCATCGGCGCCGAACCGCCCGCGCCCATCTCCGGGAACTCCTTGGACTCGCCGTAGCCGTACCAGATCTCGGGTTGCTGGAGCGTCGGCAGGTCCTTCAGGCCGGTGTTGTTCGGCGAGGGGTTGGTGGGCTTGGCGCAGTCGAACTTGGCGCCGACTTCCTGGGTGTCGGGGTTGTAGGGGGCGTACGCCTGGTTGTTGCCGTGGCAGAAGGGCCAGCCGAAGTTGCCCGCCTTCTTGATGACGTTGTACTCGACCAGGCCCTCAGGCCCGCGGTCGGTGGTCGGGGCGCCGCGGTCGGGGCCGTAGTCGGAGGCGTGCACGTAGCCCGTCTTGGGGTCGACGGTGAAGCGGAAGGGGTTGCGGAAGCCCATGGCGTAGATCTCGGGGCGGGTCTTCGCGGTGCCCTTGGCGAAAAGGTTGCCCTTGGGGATGGTGTAGCCGCCCTTGTCCGTCGGCTTGATGCGCAGGATCTTGCCGCGCAGGTCGTTGGTGTTGCCGGCGGTGCGGGCGGCGTCCAGCATCTGCTTGCCCTCGCGCCAGTCGAGCGGCGCGTAACCCTGCCAGTTGGGGTCGAGGTTGGGCGGGACGTCGTCGCCGACGCCGAGGTAGAGCGTGCGGTTCGGGCCGAACTCGACGGCGCCGCCGGTGTGTCCGGGCTCGGGGAAGGTGCGGTCCCGGTAGGCGGGGACGTCCAGGAGCTTCTTCTCGCTCGCGAGATCGAGGGTGTTGTCCTGCTTGACCGTGAAGCGGGAGAGGCGGTTGACGTCGTCCTTCGCCGACGCGGGCGCGTAGTAGAGGTAGATCCAGCGGTTGGTGGCGAACTTGGGGTCGAGTTCCATGCCGACGAGGCCGTCCTCGCCGCCGGTGTAGACGTCGAGCTTGCCGGCCGTGGACGTGGAGTGGCTCTTCGGGTCGAAGATCTTCACCTCGCCGCTGCGCTGGACGTAGAAGACCTTGCCGTCCTTGGCGACGTCCAGCTCCATCGGGTCGGCGGTGTTGTCGTCCAGCGCGGTCTTCTCGTAGCCGGACCAGACCGTGCCGCCGCAGTCGCCCGGCTTGTTGCCGGCGGCCCACTGGATGCCGCCGAGCACATGTTCACGGAAGGCGGGCTCGCTGTACGACGCCTTGTCGTGGCCCATGGCGGTGGCCCAGACCTTGCCGCCCTCGGCGTTGCGGCACCAGGAGATGGGGTGGTCGGCGCCCATCTTGGAGCCACCCGGGTCGTACGTGGTCTCGTCGGCGGTGACCAGGACGTGCACGTCACCGCGGGGGTTCCTGTCGAAGTTGTACCACTCCTCCGGGCGCTCCCAGCGCTCGGGAAGGCCCTTGGTGGAGGGGTGCGCGCGGTCGGCGACCTTGGCGGTGCCCTTCAGGACGCCCGGCGAGTGGGCGGGCATGTGCGCACCGGCGTTGATGAGGTCGTCCCACCAGGGGAAGGAGTCCTCGACGCCCATGTCGAGGGTGTTGTGCAGGGCCACGACTCCCTTGCCGCTCTTCACGTACGCCTTCATGGCGTCGCGCTGGGCTTCGGTGTCCCAGACCATGCCGGAGTTCTGCAGCATGATGATGACGTCGAAGTCCTTGAGCTTCGCGTCGTCGAAGACCGTCGCGTCGTCGGTCTGGACGACCTCGAAGTTGTTCGCCTCCGCCTGCTCCTTGACCATCTGGACGCCGGCCGGGATCGAGTCGTGGACGTAGCCGACGGCCTTGGTGAAGAGCAGGGCGCGGAAGGCGGGCGCCTTGTCGGCGGCGCTGGAGGTGGCGGGCAGGAAGCCGACGGCGAGGAGCAGCGCCGCCACCATCGCGATCACCGCTCTTCGTACGCTCCTCGGATCGCGCAGTCTCATGTCACGCACATGACAGTCCATGGGGTGGTCCTCTCTGCTGGTCTGCTGGGAAGGACGGACGGACGTGCGGGATTGCCGGATGTCTGTGGGGTTGCCGGAGGTCAGAGGGCGGCCACGGCCCGGCGCAGGAAGCCGAGTCCGTCGGTGGCAAGGGCGTCCTGGGTGGGCGCGAGGGGTCGCCAGACGGAGGCGGCGACGGCGATGGCGTCGTTGTGGGCCGTGAACGACTCGATGCAGAGCGGCCCTCGGTAGTCGGCCTCGCTCAGCGCGCGCAGGAAGCCGGGCCAGTCGAGATGGTCGGCGCCGGGCGCGCCACGGTCGTTGGCGCACACCTGTACGTGCGCGATACGCCCTGCCGCCGAGCGGACCGCCTCGGGCAGGGAGTGCTCCTCGATGTTCTGGTGGTAGGTGTCCAGGGCGACGCCGATCGCTTCCTCGGGCAGGCCTTCGAGGCCCTCCAATGTCTGGGCGACGGTGTTGAACAGGCTCGTCTCGTAACGGTTGAGGGGTTCGACGGCGATACGGACACCGGCGCGGGCCGCGTAGTCGACGACCGGGGTGATGTGCTCGCGCCACTCCTCGTACGCCGATGCCCGCGCCGCCCGGTCCATCCGCCAGGTCCGGCCGACCGCCGCGTATACCGGGCCCGCCACCACGGGGGCGCCGATCGCGTGCGCCGCGTCGACGCAGCGGCGGAGGTAGTCCTGGGTGGCGCGCAGGGTGCCCTGGTCCGCGCGGACGAGGTTGCGCTCGTCGGGCATGACGGCGACGACGGCCGCGGGCGCCAGGCCCGTGGCGTCGAGAAGCTTGACCACCGCGGCGGGTTCCCAGTCGTCAGGCTGCTCCAGGGGCAGCTCCACGCAGTCGAAGCCCCAGCCCGCCAGGCGGGGCAGTGTCTCGCCGAGCACCTCGGTGGTGACCGGAGAGTTCCAGATCCAGGGGTTCGCACCCAACTGCCAGGCGGTGTACGTCACTTCTTGCCTCCCCAGTCTCCGGGGAAGCCCGGCATGTCCTGGCAGCCGCACATCGCGTAGTGCAGCGGCGGCATGCCCTCCTGGAGGTACGCGTCGAGGTTGGCCTGCGTGACCGTGGGCTGCGGCAGCTTCCACTCCTTGGGTACCTCTTTCCCGTCCAGGATGCGCAGGGCCGCGATGACCGGCGTGCGCCACTGGAAGGTCGGATAGGTGGGGGCGATCGCGGTGAGCTTCTTGTCCTTCCACGCCTGGAGGAAGTCCTGCTGGTCCTCGCCGGTGATCGGCGGGACGTCGACGCCCGCGTCCTCGAAGGCCTCGACGGCTGCGACGGCCGTGGCTCCGGAGTCCATCCAGACACCGTCGATGGAGCCGTGCCGGGAGATCGCGTCGGAGACGATCGACTTCGTCTTGGCGGGGTCGCCGTCGGTGAACTTGGCGTCCACGACGTCCAGTTCGCTCTTGTCGAAGGCGAGCTTCGCCGCCGACCAGCGGGTCTCCAGGACGTCCACGCCGGGCGAGATGCGCAGGGCAAGGATCTTGCCCTTGGGCTTGACCTTGTCGACGAGGAAGTCGGCGGCGACCGCTCCGTAGCCGTAGCCGCCGATGGGATTGACGAAGGTGACGGCGCAGTCAGTCTCCACACCCCGGTCGAAGACGATCACGGGCAGCTTGCCGCAGGCCTCCTTCACCGCGGGGGTGAGCGTGGCGGTGGTGTTCGGCGAGACGATGAGCGCGTCGCAGTCCTTGTTGCCCGCGAGCTCCTGGATGTCGGAGATCTGCTTGTCGTCCTTGCCCTGGGCGTCCAGGACGGTGAAGTCGTCGATCTCCTTGTGCAGTTTCACCTCGGCCTTCATGTTCTTCAGGCCGACCTGGCGCCAGGGGTTGAAGACACCGGCGTTCGAGAAGCAGAGGTGGGTGCCGCCCGAGCCCTTCTTCTTGTACTGGGCGGTGTCGGTCATCTCCGGTTCCAGCATCTGCTCCCAGGGCTTGGCTTCCGGACCCTCGGGGGTCTTCTTCCCCAGCTCCAACTGACGCTCGTACTCGGCCTGTTCGAAGAACTTGGAGGGTTTGTCACCGCCGCCGTCGGACCCGGCGGACTGCGAGGCAGCGGCGGGTGAGTCGGGCGGTGTGTCGCTGGAACAGGAGGCGAGCAGGGCGCCCGCGAGAAGAGCGGCGGCAGCGGGCGTGAGCGCGCGCCTGCGGTTCACACGGATGTTCATCACGAGGGTCTGCCTTCCGAGGAGGGGGTACGACGGCGGCGCAGCCGGGACCAGTCGGCGGCCCCGAGCCCGACCGCGGCGATGACGATGACGCCCTGGACGGTGGACTCCAGGGCGCCCGATACGCCCTGCAGATTGAGCAGCGTGAACAGGGCCTGCAGCGAGAAGGCGCCTGCCATCGCGGCGACCACGCTGCCCCGGCCACCGCCGAGCACGACTCCGCCGAGGACCACGGCGGTGATCGCCTCGAACTCGTAGCCGCGGCCCGCCTGCGCGGAGACCCCGGAGAAGCCGCCGACGAGCACCGCGGCGAGCGCCGCCGCCACGCCGGACAGGACGAAGGCGATGACGCGGGCGCGGTGCACACGGACTCCCGCGAGGGCGGCGGCCCGTTCGCTGTCCCCGGTCGCGATCAACGTACGGCCGAAGTCTGAGCGCATGAGCAGGACGGCGACGGCGCCGGCGACGAGGCAGGCGAGGACCGCCCAGGGCAGCCAGCCCATCGCGGCGCCGCGGCCCATCTGGCGGAAGCCTTCCGACAGTTGACCGTGCGGCGAACCGCCCGTCCAGAAGAAGACGGCGCCCTCCAGGATCAGCATCATGCCGAGGGTGGTGATGAACGAGGGCACTCTCAGGCGGGTCGTGATCAGCCCGCTGACGAGGCCGGTGATGGCGCCCGCGAGCAGCAGGCCCGCCGTGATGAGTGGCCAGGGCGCCTCCGGGAACGAGCCGTAGACCTCGGCCGCCGCGACGACCCCGGCAGTGACGATGGCACCGACCGACAGGTCGAACTCGCCGCAGACGATGACCAGATACTGCCCGGCGGCGAGGATCACCAGGGGCGCGGCGCGCTTGACGAAGGCGAGGAAGCGGTCGGGTTCGTAGAAGCCGGGGTCGGTGGCCGCGAGCGCGACGAGCAGGATGACGAGGAGTGCGTAGACGGGTGCTCCGGTGCCGAGCGAGCGGGCCACCCGCTTGTACGGGGTCACGGTCCGCTCCGGCTGAGCTGTCCGGCTGCTCATGCGGACCTCCTGCTGCCGCGGCGGGCGTAGATCGCGACGGCGGCGATGATGACGACGCCGCGTACGACGTTCTTGAAGAACGGGTCGACGCCGAGCTGGTTGAAGACGGAGTCGAGCACAGCGAGCACCAGGACCCCGCCGAGGGTGCCCGCCACTCCCCCGCGTCCGCCCGCCAGGATGGTGCCCCCGAGGACGACGGCGGCGATCGACTCCAGGTCGTAGCGGGCCTCGGTGCCGGCCCAGGGGGCGCCCGCGCCGAGCCGTGAGGCGAGGAAGAGGGCAGCGGCGCCGACGCAGAGCGAGCACAGGACGTGCGCGGCGATGACCGTGCGGCGGGTACGGACGCCGGAGAGCCGCGCCGCGTGTTCGTCGCCGCCTGTCGCGTACAGGTGATGCCCGAAGCGGGTGCGCCGCGTGATCACCCACATCGTGGCGGCGACGACGGCGAGCAGGAAGATCGAGACGGGGATCGGGCCCATCCGGTCGTAGCCGAGGTGCTGGAAGGAGGCGGGGACCTTGCCCGCCGGGCCCGTGTAGTTGTCCTCGATCCAGCCGCGCAGGATGAACGCGGTGCCGAGCGTCGCGATGAACGCGTTGACCTTGAGCCCGGTCACGATGAGGCCGTTGGCGAGTCCGACGGCCGCCGACAGGGCGAGGACGGCGAGCACCGCGGTGACGACGCTGCCGTCCTCCATGGTAGTGGCGGCGACGAGCGTGCCGAGGCTGATCAGGTACGCCACCGAGAGGTCGAGGGAGCCGGTGAGGATGACGGCGGTCTGCCCCACGGCGACAAGTCCCAGGGCGACGCAGTTCTGCAGGATGCCGACGACGTTCGAGAGCGTGAGAAAGTCACCGCCGCGCGCGGCGACCACGATCCAGCCGAGCACGGTGACGACCCCGGCAGCGAGCCAGACGCCGACGGCGGGTTCGGTGAGCCTGCTGCGGCTGGGGTCACGGGTCTTCAGGGAAGCGGGCGGTGGGGCGAGGCTGGTACCGCTCACGCGACGGAATCCTTTCCGGACGGGGCGCTCGGGTCGCCGTACGGGGCGCTCGTGGCCAGGTGCATCACGTCCTCCTCGGACGCCCCCGCCGGCAGTTCACCGGCGACGCGGCCCTCGGCCATGACGAGAATGCGGTCGCTCATGCCGATGAGTTCGGGCAGTTCCGAGGAGACGATCAGGACGGCGATGCCCTCGCGGGCGAGTTCGCGGACGAGGGTGTGGATGGCGGCCTTGGCTCCCACGTCGACGCCCCGGGTCGGCTCGTCGAAGAGCAGGACGCGGGGGTGGGCGGCGAGCCACTTGGCGATGACGACCTTCTGCTGGTTGCCGCCGGAGAGGTAGCGGGCCTCCTGGTCCTCGCCGCGCGCCTGGAGCCGTACCCGTTCGAGGAGTGCGGTGAGTTCGCGGGCTGCGGGCGGCTCCCCACGGGCCGGTACGGCGCGCGTGACGAGCAGGGCGTTGTCGCGCACGGACTGCCGCAGGGCGAGCCCCTCGGCCTTGCGGTCCTCGGTCACCAGGGCGATCCCGGCGCGGATGGCCTGCCGTGGGTTTGTGGGGCGCAGGGCTTCGCCGCTCACCGTCATCGCGCCGCCGGTGAACGGGGCGGCGCCGAACAGGGCCCGCGCCAGGGAGGTGCGGCCGGAGCCTTCCAGGCCCGCGACGCCGGTGATCTCCCCGGCGCGCAACGTCAGGTCGATGCCGGTCAGCCGGTCGTTGCCGCCGCCCGTGACGGTGAGGCGTACCTCGCCGATGTCGTCGGGGGCGGCGCGCGGCGGGTAGTAGGCGCTCAGCTCCCGGCCGACCATGGCGCGTACGACCTGGTCGGTGTCGGTGTCCCGGGTGCGTATCGTCGAGACGTGACGGCCGTCCTTCAGCACCGTGATCCGCTGCGAGAGTTCGAAGACTTCCCGCAGGCGGTGGGAGATGTACAGGATGCCGAGGCCACGGGCCGCGAGGCGGCGTACGAGGTCGTGCAGGAGGCCAGCCTCGTGGTCGGCGAGCGGCGCTGTCGGCTCGTCCATGACCAGGACGCGGACGTCGGAGGCGAGCGCCTTGACGATCTCGACGGTCTGCTGCCGGGCGACGGACAGGTCGCGGATGTACGTGCGGGGCGTGATCCCCGCTACGCCGACCTCGGCGAGGAGCTCCGCCGTGCGGGCCTCCATCGCGCGGCGGTCGACGAGGCCGTAGCGGGTCGGCTCGCGGCCCAGGAAGACGTTCTCGGCGACCGTCCGGTGCGCGAGCAGCGCGAACTCCTGGTGGATGATGCCGATCCCGGCGGCCTGGGCCTGCGCCGGATGGCTGAAGGAATGCTCCGTTCCGTCGAGCACGATGCTGCCCTCGTCCGGGATGTGTTCGCCCGCGAGGACCTTCATCAAGGTGGACTTGCCGGCGCCGTTCTCGCCGACCAGGGCGTGCACCTCGCCCGCGGCGAGGTCGAGCGACACGCCGTGCAGCACTCGCACTCCGAGAAAGCTCTTGGACACCCCGCACATCGCCAACATCTGTTGCGTCGCCTGCATCGCCTGCACCCTCGGCTCCTTCGGCAGCGGTCTGCAGAGCAATGTGATGAGGGAGCTTTGACCTGTCAAGGGCCCAAGCAGCTTTCTCCACAAGCAAGTTGACGGCTACTTAGGTCGATCGTCGAACAGCATCAGCCTTGTGAGCAGCCAAACTCGTCCCTAAGGTTGCTGCCATGTCTGGAGCGCCGGATCACCCCGTTTCCATACCGTCGACACCCGGCGAAGTCCTCGCCCTGCTCCGTACGGGGGCGGTGGAGACCCGTGCCGACATCGCCCGGATGACGGGGCTCGCACGGTCGACGGTGTCCCAGCGGGTGGACGCGCTGATCGCGCACGGCTTCCTCACCGAGGAGGCGGACGGCGGCTCGACGGGCGGCCGGCCGCCTCGCCGACTGCGGCTGCGCACCCGCGAACACGCCGTCGCGGGCGTTGACTTGGGCGCTTCGCACTGCCGGGTCGCCCTCCTGGACATCGGCGGCGAGATGCTCGCCCTGCGCGAGGACCCGATCTCCATCTCGGACGGCCCGCAGGAGGTCCTCGGCCACGTCGAGCGGACGCTGCACACCCTGCTCAAGGAGACCGAACGCGACGCCGCGTCGCTCCAGTCCATCGGGGTCGGGGTGCCCGGGCCCGTGGAGTTCTCGACGGGCCGCCCGGTGGATCCGCCGATCATGCCGGGCTGGCACCAGTTCCCCATCCCGGAGTTCTTCGCCGAGAGGTTCGGGCCCCGGGCCCTCGTCGACAACGACGTGAACGTGATGGCGCTCGCCGAGCAGCGCCGCGCCTTCCCCGACACGCGCTATCTGCTCTACATCAAGGTGGGCACGGGCATCGGGTGCGGCATCGTCGCCGATGGCCGGCTGCACCGGGGCGCGCAGGGCAGCGCGGGCGACATCGGGCACATCCGGGTGGGTGACATCGAGGACCCCTGCCGGTGCGGCAACTCCGGGTGCCTGGAGGCGGTGGCAGGCGGCGCGGCCATCGCCCGGAAGCTGTCCGACCTGGGCCTGCAGGCGACCTCGGGCAGTGATGTCGTACGCCTGGTGAAGTCCGGCAACCGCGACGCCGTACGGATGGTGCGCGAGGCCGGCCGTGCGGTGGGCGAGGTGCTCGCGGGCCTGGTGAACTTCTTCAACCCGGACACGGTGGTGGTCGGCGGGGCGCTGGCCGCCGTGCACGACCAACTCCTCGCGGGCGTACGGGAAGCGGTGTACCGACGGTCGCACCCCTTGGCCACCCATGTGCTGCGGATCGAACCGAGCCGTACGGGCGAGAACGCGGCGGCGATCGGCGCGGGCATCCTGGCCGTGGAACACGCGCTGTCCCCGCGCCAGGTGGACCGAGCTCTGTCGGGCGCGGCCCGCTGAAAGCCGTCGGCGCACGGCAGCGCACCCCGGCCCGCGATGACCGGACAGGCGACGCGACCCTCAGATCCCGTCCTCCGAGGTGAGCTCCTCGCACTCCTCGCACAGCGACCAGACCGCTTCGCGCGTACGGGGGTCCTCGGCGAAGTCAGGCCACGGGACCCGGCGGCAGTTGGCGTTGAAGTAGGCGCCGGTGATGCGTGCGACCTCCGGGCTCGTCGCCAGGTGGATACTGGACCTGGCGGGCTTGACGAGATCCGCGAGCAGGATCGGGCCCAGCAGCCGGACGAGGGGCGCGGCAGGGCGGTAGGCCCAGGGGAACGCGCTCATCGGGGTGGCCTTGTTGCCCGGGGTGTAGGCGTGGCCGGGATAGGCCACGTTGATCGTCACCGTGCTGCCCTCCGTCCGCCGAGCGTGTTCGTAACTCATCGCCATCAGCGCGGCCTTGGTGTGGTTGTACTGGCCGAAGGTCCAGCCGACGAAGGCCTTCTGTGCCTGGAGGTTGCCGGGGTCGACCGGGCCGCGCGGGATCCCGCCGGTGAGGTTGATGACCCGGGCGGCGGGCGCCTTCTCCAGCTGGGGCATGAGGCGCCGGGTGAGGACGAAGGGCGCGAGGACGTTCGCGGCGAAGGCCGTCTCCACTCCGTCGGCGGTCAGGCGACGAACGGGCGGGTTCATGCCGAAGTTGTTGACGAGGACGTCGAGTTGGTCGTGTCGGGCGCTCACCTCGGCGACCACCCGGTGCAGACCTTCACGCAGCGTGAGGTCAGCCGCTACCGTCTCCACAGAACCACTCCCGGCCTCGCGCGCGATCTCGCGCGCCGCCTGAGCGGCCCGTTCCGGGTCACGGCCGACGAGGATCACGTCGGCTCCGCGCCTGGCGAGTCCACGGGCCGTCTCCTTGCCAATCCCTCCCGTGCCGCCGGTGACCAGTGCAGTCTTGCCGCGTAAGGACGTCATACCGCCTCCTGGATGAGGTGCATTCTCAGAACACGTCACTCGGTGACACATTAGGCATCGAGTGAAGCAAAGTAAACTCCGGTGCATGGGAAGCGGAGAGAGTGCAGAGCATTCGGAGGAGGCCGGTGGGCTGCGCGCTCGCGCCCGGCGCGCCATGCGAGCCGAACTCGCCTCACTGGCACTGGAGTTGTTCGCCGAGCGAGGCTTCGACGAGACGACCGTGGAGGACATCGCGCACGCCGCGGGCCTGTCGAAGCGCAGCTTCTTCCGGTACTTCCCGTCGAAGGAGGACGTCGTCTTCGGCACCGTGGAGGCGATGGCGGACGAGGTCGCCGACGAGGTACGCCAACGGCCCGACGGTGAGGAGCCCTGGGACTCCCTCCATCACGTGCTTCGCGCCTGGCAGGAGCGGATCCACTCCTCCGGACGGCAGTTGGCCGAGCTCACCCTCATCGACGCGACGCCGTCGCTGCGCGCGCGGCTGCACCAGAAGCGGGACGCCATGCGGGCCCAGGTGGCCGAAGCCCTCGCGGAACGGCGGGGCGCGAAGCTGGACATGTTCGGCGCCGACCTCCTCACAGCTGCGGCCACCGCGGTGCTCGACGCGGCGGACCGGGAGTGGCTGCGCTCGGGCGGCACGGCGGACCGCGGCGCCCTTGTCGACCGGGCGTTCGCGTCGCTGCGGCCGTAAGGCAGACGCCCATCCCGGCGCGCATCCCGGCGCCCGTCCCAGCGCGCATCCCCCGAACAGGTGGTGGACCGGACCTCTGAACCCCGGACGGTCCGTCCACCCCTCGGCGGGGTGTTCGTGTTACTCATTGGTCCAATCCACTGACGCGCCGCAGGCCGTGTGGCCTCCCGGGGCGAAACCCGCCCGGACCGGCGCTGACATGGGAAATCCGCTCTCCTGGGCATGATTGACGGATCGTCGGAGAGCCGGTACCACTGACGCACGCCCGGCCCCGCACGCCCCATCACGCTTCACCGTCCCAGGAGGCTGCATTGCGAGGATCCCCCACCGCCCGTACCCCTGCCGCGCGCAGACGCGCCGTCAGGGCCGCGGGCGCCCTTGTCTCCGCCGGCCTGCTGCTTCCGCTGCTCGGTGCCGCCCCGTCCGCCCCGTCCGTCTCGTCGCCGGGCGCTTCCGGGGCGGGCGGTGAGTTGCAGGGCGCCTTCGCTGCTGCGGCCGCCGAGTACCGCGTACCGCAGAGCGTGCTGCTCGGAGTGTCCTATCTGCAGTCCCGCTGGGACGCCCACGGCGGCGCGCCGAGCGTGACCGGCGGGTACGGCCCCATGCACCTCACCGACGCGCGCACCGCGGTCGCCGGCGCCCCGCACCACAGCGAGGGCGAGGAGGACCCGCGCGGCGACGCGTCAAGGGGAGTCCTCAAGCCGGAGGAGTTCACGGCCGAGGTGCCCAAGGACTCCGAGCTGCCCGCCCGGCTCAAGACCCTGCGCCGCGCCGCCGAGGTCAGCGGTCTTCCCGCCGAGCGGCTGCGCACCGACCCCGCCGCCAACGTACGCGGCGGCGCCGCCCTGCTCGCCGCCGCGCAGAAGAAGCTCGGCAAGCCCCTGAGCGACGACCCGGCCGACTGGTACGGCGCGATCGCCCGCTTCTCCGGCGCGGACGACCAGGCCACCGCGGCGACGTACGCCAACGACGTGTTCGCCGTCATCAACGACGGGCAGTCGCGCACCACGGACGCCGGCCAGCACGTGGCTCTCAAGGCGGTCGCCGGCCTGAAGCCGGATGCCGCGCAGGTGCGGGGCATGGGGCTGCGCAAGGCCCCGAAGGGCGAGACCGAGTGCCCCTCGACCGTGTCGTGCGAGTGGATCCCGGCTCCGTACGAGGAGTTCAAGGACCCGAACGGCAACGACGACTACGGCAACCACGACCTGGCGGACCGGCCCAAGAGCCAGAGCATCGACACGATCGTCGTCCATGACACCGAGGGCCGCTGGGAAGGCGTCCTCAACATGGTGCAGGACCCCACGTACGTCTCCTGGCAGTACACCCTGCGCTCCACCGACGGCCACATCGCCCAGCACGTGAAGGCCAAGGACGTCGCCTGGCACGCGGGCAACTGGTACGTGAACTCCAAGTCGATCGGGCTGGAGCACGAGGGCTTCCTGACGGCGCCCGACACCTGGTACACGGAGGCGATGTACCGCTCGTCGGCGCGCCTGGTGAAGTATCTCGCCAAGAAGTACGACATCCCGCTGGACCGCCAGCACATCATCGGCCACGACAATGTCCCGGGCACGCTGCCGTCGACGATCGCGGGCATGCACACCGACCCGGGTCCGTACTGGGACTGGCAGCACTACTTCACGCTGATGGGCAAGCCGTTCAAGCGCACGGCGGGCCCGAACGGCGGCCTGGTGACGGTGGCGCCCGAGTACTCCAGGAACCGGCCGGAGTACACGGGCTGCGTCAAGCCGGGCGAGAAGTGCGTGCCGCACGGCTCGGCAGCGGTACGCGTCCACACCGAGCCCCGTGACGACGCGCCGCTCGTCAAGGACATCGGCCTGCGGCCCGGCGGCGGCGACTCGACGATCGGCGTCAATGACACCGGCGCGCGCCTGTCCACCGGCCAGCAGTACGCGGTCGCCGAGCGCAAGGGCGACTGGACCGCTGTCTGGTACCTGGGCCAGAAGGCGTGGTTCAAGAACCCGAAGAAGCAGCCGACGGCCGTCGACGCGAAGGGGCTCGTGGTGACGCCGAAGGGTGACGCCACGGAGGTCCCGGTGTACGGGCGCGCCTACCCGGAGAAGGAGGCGTACCCGGCGGGCGTCCCGGTACAGGCGGTCACGCCCCTGCCGTACAAGCTCCTCGCGGGACAGAAGTACGCGATCGGCGGCAAGGTGCCGGGCGAGTACTTCTACGCGCCGACGTTCGACACGACGCCGCACAAGGTGGTGCGCGGCAAGGACATGTACTACGAGGTGCAGTTCGGGCACCGTGTGGCGTACGTCCGGGCGGCCGACGTGAAGGTGGTGCGATCGGGCTCCTAGAGCGCCGATGACGGTCAGGGCGGGGTTCGCGTGGGGGCGGGCCCGGCCCTGACGGCTGGACGGGCGGGTGCTCAGTCGAAGACGTATCGCTGTCCGGCCCGCGCCTTGAAGGTCTTCTCGCCGCCCCTCAACAGGTCGCTGCGCACGGTGAGTTCGCGGGTGCGGGTGGCGGTGAGGACGATGCGGGTGGCCCGGCCGCCCGACCACTCGACGTCGAGACGCGCCCCGCCGCGTGCCCGCAGGCCGCGCACCGACCCCTCGGGCCAGCTCACGGGCAGCGCGGGCAGCACCTCGATGACGTCGAACTGGCTCTGCAGGAGCATCTCCACGATGCCCGAGGTGGCTCCGAAGTTGCCGTCGATCTGGAACGGCGGATGGGTGTCCCAGAGGTTCGGCAGCGTCGAAGTCTTGAGTTGCTCGCCGAGCATCTTGTGCGCGTGGTCGCCGTCGCGAAGCCGCGCCCAGAAGTTGACCTTCCATGCCTTGGACCAGCCGGTGCCGCCGTCGCCGCGGGCGGTCAGGGAGACCTTCGCGGCGTCGGCCCACTTGCTGCCTGGCTGGATCCGGCGGCCGGGATGCAGGGCGTAGAGGTGGGAGACGTGCCGGTGGTCGTCGCTCTTGTCGTCCAAATCGGCTTTCCACTCCTGGAGCTGTCCCCAGGAGCCGACGCGCAGGCCGGGGTCGAGCTTGCCGAGGGTCGTTTCGAGCTCGGCACGGAAGGCGGCCGAGTCGCCGAGCACCCGGGCGGCCTCCAAGGTGTTGGTGAGCAGGTCGTGCACGATCTGCTGGGCCATGGAGTCACCCGCGGTGAAGTCGCCGTGCTCCGGCGAGTAGCTGGGGGTGACGACGAGCGTGCCGTCGCGCGGGTCGGTGCGCAGGTTGTCGAGCCAGAACTCGGCGGCCTCCTTCATCACCGGATAGGCGGTGGTGCGCAGGTACTCGGTGGAGCCGCCGAAGCGGTAGTGCTCGTAGAGCTGCGCGGTGAGCCAGGCGGCCGCCTCGGGGAACCAGAAGGAGGTCGACCAGTCGTGAACGCCGGTGAAGCCGTACGGGTTGGTCTCGTTGTGCACCACCCAGCCCCGTGAGCCGAACATCTCCTTCGCCGTGCGCCGCCCCGGGGCGCGCAGTGCCTCGACGAAGCGGTCGTAGGGGGCGGTGGTCTCGGGGAGGTTGGCGGCCTCGGCGAGCCAGTAGTTCATCTGGAGGTTGATGTTGGTGTGGTAGTCGGCCGACCAGGGCGGGGTGGTGCTGTTGTTCCACACGCCCTGGAGGTTGGCGGGCAGCGAGCCGGGCCGTGAGGAGGCGATGAGGAGGTAGCGGCCGTACTGGAAGAAGAGGGCTTCGAGGGCTCGGTCGGCGGCGCTCGCACCTGCCCCGTATCCCTTGAGCAGCTGATCGGTGGGCACATCGGCGGGAGCGGCCTGGCCGATGTCGAGGGTCACGCGGCCGAACAGGTCGCGGTGGTCGCGCAGATGGCGGGCGCGCAGCGCGCCGTGCCCGCGGGCGACGGCCTTGTCGACGGCGTCGGTGACGTGTGCGTGCGGGTCGTCCCCTCGGTAGTCGGGGTAGGTGTCGGCGTAGTCGGTTCCGGCGGCGAGCGCGAACCAGACGTGGTCGGCGCCGGTCACGGTGACGCTGCCGTCCGCGTTCGCCGTGCGTGTGCCGCCCCGGTGCACGACTCGTAGCTGAGCCTCGAACTTCAGGCCATTGTCGGCGAGTTCACCGAGTACGACGATCCGGTCGCCGTCCGCCTTCGCGGTGAAGTCGGCGCGGGGCGAGGTGTAGCGCAGGGTGCAGGTGACGCTCGCGGGGCGGTCGGCGGCGAGGCGGCCGACGAGTACGCCGTCGGGGTAGGAGGCGAAGAACTCCCGCTGGTGGCGCGCCTGTTCATGCGTGTACGTGACGGTCGCCAGGCCCGTGCGGAGATCGAGGACGCGGCGGTAGGTGGCGTCGGGCCCGGCCGGGGCGCCGGGCATGTCGAGGTGCAGATCGCCGAAGGTCTGGTGGGCGCCGTAGCCGCGGCGTGACTGGCCGAGGTCGGCGGCGACGGCGTCGGGGGCGAGCCTGCCCTTTTCCTCGAGGTCCTTCTGCACCGCGGCGAGGGTGCCGGGTCTTGCCTCGCGCCAGTTGCCGTGGTCGTAGCCCTCGCGGGAGCCGGGGCCGCCGGTCCACAGGGTCTTCTCGTTGAACTGGAGCCGCTCGGAGGCGGGGCTGCCGAAGATCATGGCACCGAGTGCGCCGTTGCCGATGGGGAGGGCCTCGCGTTCCCAGTCAGCGGCGGGCGCCGCGTACCAGAGCAGCGATTCATCGGAGGTGTCGAGCGCGTCGGATCGTTCCTCGGTTCGCCCCTCGGCCGCCGCCGCAGGACCGGCGAGCACACCTCCACCCGATGCCAGTACGGCCGCTCCGCCTACGGCGGACTTCATCGTGGTTCTTCGCGAGATCCCGGGAGTCATGACCGGTCACGTTAAAAGTCCGATGACTTGCCTGGCAAGGCGCATGACAAAACCCACCCCTCCGGCCGAAGGGGTGGGCAAGGGGTCCGCGATCGTGGCCGGGCGTGTCAGCCCTGCTGGAAGAGCTCCGCGGGCAGCGGCTTCAGGAGGGCGTACAGATCGTCGGTGATCGGGCGGTCCCAGGCGGCGATGGTGACCAGGACGCCGTCGCTGCGGTCGAACTGCACGCAGGAGATGCGGCTTTCCGAGAGCTTGAGCCGGCGCACGATGAGGAGGTTGTCGCCCTGCATCACCGGCATGTCCTCGGTGGTGACGACGGTGACCTCCTCGTCGTTCTCCAGCGCGAGCAGCAGCTGGGCCACCTCGAAGGGCACCTCGTCGTCGGCGATCTCACGCGCCGGGGAGCCTTCGGGCAGATTGCCGATGATCATCGCGGGGCCGCGGCCGCCGAAGAGGTCGTAGCGCAGGAAGACGCCCTGACAGCTGCCGTCGGGGGCGGGCAGCAGGCCCGCGCCGAGATTGCCGGGCCAGTCACCCGGGTCCATGGCCAGGACATCGAAGTCCGGGCCAGCGGGAGTGGCGGAGCTGCGGCGGCGGAGGAAGGACATGCGCCAATGGTACGTGGCCCGCGGTGCTTGTCGGCCCGGGGGCGGCGCCGCTGCGCGCGAGGCGCGCGGGGGCGGGACGGTGTTCGGCGCGAGGTCAGTGGGGGTGGTGGGGCGCGAGTGCGGCGGCGAGACCGGAGCGATCCGTTCCCACTTTCCGTTAGACCGCCGAGAGCAGCCGGACGACCCCGGCTCGTCGGTGCGCAGCTCCTCGGTGACGCGGGCGGCGGACTCACCGCGGATGGTGAGCGCCGCGGCGGTGCGCTCGCGTGCGGTGAGCGTGTCGGCCTCGGTGCTGTGCAGCAGGCGGGGGCGCGGTCCTGCCGCCGCCAGCTCGTCGCGGGCCTGCTCGACCGGGCCGTCGGCGCCGCACTGGACGGCCGCCTCCAAACCCCGGTAGAGGGGGTCGGCGGCGTCCTGGGGCGGCCGGCGCGTCGCGGTTCGGCGCCGAGGCGGACCAGCGCACAGGCGAGTTCGTACGCCGCGGGCGAGCGCTCCAGGTGGCTGACGGACTCCTCCAGGAGCTTGATGCGCGCGGAGCCCGACGCGACCTCGGCGGTGATCCGCGGCGCTTGCCCGACCGCCGATGCGGTGGCGGACCTGCGGGCACGCTTGCCGCGCCACGTGGAAGGCGGCCCGCTGCTCCTGGTCGCCGCCGCGGGCCGGGGCCACGGTGCAGCCCTTGGCGACGGCGCGGCGCCGCGCGTCGGCGAGCAGGGAGGTCTTGCCGAGGCCCGCTCGCCCCGCGAAGGCGATGAGGGCGCCGCGGAGCCTGTCCGGCGGCTCGGAACCGCCCTGCGAAAGGCCGCACAGCTCGCTCAACGCCTGGTCGACCGCCGCGAGTTCACTCTCACTCGAGAAGGATCCGCTTGCCGTGGATGACGTGATGCACCATGGGACACCCCACGCCACGGTGGTGCGCCGGGCGCTTCTCGCGGCGCGGGCCCTGGATTTCAGGCACCTCAGGTTACGCCCGTGGGGCCCGCCGGGAGCCGATTCGGCCACAGCGGTGCGGTTGGCCATGGTCGTCCACTCCGACGAAGGGACCCACACGTGACGTTCGGCTCCGAGAACGTACTCAACTACTGGCACGGCGGTTTGAGCGACATCCCCGCCGAGGTGTGGCACCACCCGTCCCTGGAGGTGCTGCTCCTCCCCGACAACGCGCTCACGCGCCTCCCCGCCCGGATCGGCACCCTGACCTCGCTGCACACACTGGACCTGGGCCACAACTCCCTGACCGAGCTACCGCCGGAGCTGGGCGATCTGACCGCCCTGAGCCGCTTCCTCTACCTCCACGACAACCGCCTCACGTCGCTGCCGGACTCTCTGGGCAACCTGAAGCGGCTGACGTACCTCAACGTGGGCGAGAACCGGCTGACGGCGCTGCCGGATTCTCTCGGCTCACTCGACGCCCTGGTGGAACTGCGCGCCCAGCACAACCGCCTCACCGCGGTCCCGTCATCACTCGGCGAACTGACGGCCCTGCGGGAACTGTGGCTGCGCGGGAATCGCCTCACGTCGCTGCCCGCCTCGGTCGGTAGTCTGGGCGAGCTGCGCGAACTGGAGCTGCGGGAGAACGAGTTCGAGAGGGTTCCCGAGGCCGTGCGGGGACTGCTCTTCCTGCGGAGGCTCGATCTGCGGGCCAACCGCCTGCGGGAACTACCGCCCTGGATCGGCGACCTGCCCGCGCTGGAGAAGCTCGACCTGCGCTGGAACGAGGTCGCCGTGCCGGAGGAGTTGCTGCGGAGGCTGGAGGGGCGGGGGTGTGTGGTGCTGCGGTGAGGGGGCTCAGTGCCGGGGCCCTACCGGGATTCCGGAGGCACCACTGCCACCGCGCCCTTCGCGTGCAGCAGCACCGCGTTGGTCACCGATCCCATCAGCCGCCCCAGCGACCTCCGGCTGTGGTGCCGTCCCACCACCACGAGCTCCGCCTCCCGCGAGGCGTCCACCAGGAGACCCGCCGCGTCCCCCGGCAGGACCTCCCTCTCGACGCGCACGTGCGGATACCGCTCCTGGAAGGGCGCGAGCTGGTCGCCCGCCAGCTCCGTGTACTGCGCCGCGGTCGCCGCGTCCGCCTCCGCCGAGGTCACGAAGTCGCCGGTGGCGGTGTAGACGAGGACAGGTCCGGGATAGGCGCACACGACCCGGAGCACCGCGCCGCGCAGAGCCGCTTCCGCGAAGGCGAAGCCGATCGTGTACTCGTGCGGGGAGAGCGCGTCCAGGCCGAGCACCACGCACGGCTCGGCCCCCGCCGTGAGCTCCTTGTCCGGCCGCACCACGACCACGGGGCACGCCGCTTCGCGCGCGCACGCGATGCCGTTCGAGCCGAGGAGCAGGCTGGCGAATCCGCCGCGCCCGCGTGACCCGAGGACGAGGAGCCGCGCCGCGTCGCCGAGCCGGGGGATGTCCCGCCCCGGGGAGCCCTCCATGACCTCGACGGTCAGCGGGGGCAGCTGCGCCCGTCCCTCCAAGGCCGCGCGCACCCGGTCGACGACCGGGTCGGCGTCCGGGCGGTGGTCGATGGGCGGCATGTACGGACCGTCGGCGAGCGGCAACGCGTACTGCCGCACGTGCACGATCCGCAGCGGCGCGTCCCGCAGGCGTGCCGCGGTCAGGGCCCATTCCAGGGCGTGGTCGCTGCCGGCCGACCCGTCGACGGCCACGACGACAGGTCCGTCGGCGGCCGCGACAGGTTCAACGGGGGCGTCGTCACTCATGGCTTCCTCGTCTCCGGCGCAAGGCCAAGGTCGACCGGCTCCGCTGCCGGTCCCCGCCCCGTTCGGGATGCGGGCCTGCGGCGGAATCCGAGGTCACCAGGTCAGCACGGCACGAGCCGCGAGCGGTCGCGACAGCCGGAGACGAGGGGTCACAACGCCCCACACGGCCTACGTCAGGTCGAACTCCCCCGCACGCGCGCCGTGCACGAACGCTCCCCACTCCGCCGGAGTGAAGATGAGGGACGGGCTCTCGGGACGGCCTGCGTTGCGCATCGCGATGAAACCCTCGACAAAGGCGATCTCCACATCACCCCGCCCGTCGCTGCTCGATTGCCAGTCCGCTGTGCTGAGGTCGAGCTCCGGCTTGTCCCAGCCCGTGAGCGGGCGCTGCTGACCTGCGAGCGGATGCTGCTGAATGGTGCCTTCGGCCACGTCCGTGCTCCTCCCGATGCGTCGTCCGCCCGCCAGCCTAGCTTTCGGTTCCGGCGCCGGACAGGCCGCGGCGGGAGGACACCCGCCCGTCCGGCGCGACACACCCGTCACGTCGTGGGCGGCTCCGCGCCGACCAGCCACATGGAGAAGAACTGCGAGCCGCCTCCGTAGGCGTGTCCGAGCGCCCTGCGGGCCCCGTCGATCTGGTGCTCGCCGGCCTGGCCGCGCACCTGAAGTGCCGCTTCGGCGAAGCGGATCATGCCCGAGGCACCGATGGGATTGGTGGAGAGGACGCCGCCCGACATGTTGACGGGCAGATCGCCGTCCAGCTCCGTCACACCCGACTCGGTCAGCTTCCAGCCCTCGCCCTCCTCGGCGAAGCCCAGGTTCTCCAGCCACATCGGCTCGTACCAGGAGAACGGCACGTACATCTCGACGGCGTCGATGTCGCGGCGCGGATCGCTGATGCCCGCCTGCCGGTAGACGTCGGCGGCACAGTCCTTGCCCGCCTGCGGCGACACGAAGTCCTTGCCCGCGAAGAGCGTCGGCTCGCTGCGCATCGCGCCGCCGTGCATCCAGGCGGGCGGCCTCGGCGAACGGGCCGCGCCCGCACGGTCGGTGAGGATCATCGCGCAGGCCCCGTCGGACGACGGGCAGGTCTCGGAGTAGCGGATCGGGTCCCAGAGCATCGGCGAGGCCTGGACCTTCTCCAGGGTGATGTCCTGTTCGTGCAGGTGGGCGTAGGGGTTCTTCAGGGCGTTGCGGCGGTCCTTGTACGCGACGAGCGAGCCGACCGTGTCGGGGGCGCCGGTGCGCCGCATGTACGCGCGCACATGCGGGGCGAAGAAGCCGCCCGCGCCCGCGAGGAGCGGCTGCTGGAAGGGGATGGGGAGGGACAGCCCCCACATCGCGTTGGATTCCGACTGTTTTTCGAAGGCGAGGGTGAGGACGGTGCCGTGGACGCGGCCCGCGACCAGGTTCGAGGCGACCAGGGCCGTGGAACCGCCGACGGAGCCCGCGGTGTGGACGCGCAGCATGGGCTTGCCCACCGCGCCCAGCGCGTCGGCGAGGTACAGCTCGGGCATCATGACGCCCTCGAAGAAGTCCGGCGCTTTGCCGATGACCACGGCGTCGATGTCGGCCCACGTCAACTCAGCGTCTGCGAGCGCCTGTTGGGCGGCCTCTCGGACGAGACCCGCGATCGACACGTCCCGCCGGGCGGCGACGTGCTTGGTCTGGCCGATCCCGACGACGGCCACGGGCTCCTTGCCCACCCCGCTCAGCCCACTCACCCCACTCATGACGACTCTCCTTCGAGGACGGCGACCAGGTTCTGCTGCAGGCACGGGCCTGATGTGGCGTGCGCGAGGGCCCGGTCCGACTCACCCCGGTGGATGCGGGCGGCGGCCTCGCCGAGCCGGATCAGTCCGGCGGCCATGACGGGGTTCGCGGCGAGGGCGCCCCCGGACGGATTCACCGCCACGTCGTCGCCCAGCTTCAGCGCCTTGCGCAGGACGACCTCCTGGGAGGTGAACGGGGCGTGCAACTCGGCGGTGTCCACGGGCCGTTCGAAGGCACCGGCGCGCTCGGCGGCGAGGCGGCTCGACGGTGAGTCGGTGAGGTCGCGCACGCCCAGGCTGTGCGCCTCGATCCGATGGTCGATGCCGCGGATCCACGCGGGCCGTTCGCAGAGTTCGCGGGCCCGGTCCCCCGCCGCGAGGATCACGGCGGCGGCGCCGTCCCCGATGGGCGGGCAGTCGCCGGTACGGAGGGGGCGTACGAGGTAGTCGCCCTGCGGCACCGCTCCGCGCAGCTGCGCGTGCGGGTTGTCGGACGCGTCCCGGCGGCTGCGCGCCGCGACCCCGGCGAGCGCGGGCTCGTCGGCGTCGCCCGCGTCGATCAGGGCCTGCGCCTGGAGTGCGGCGAGGGCGACCGAGTCCGGCCACAGGGGCGCCACGTAGTACGGGTCGAGCTGCCGGGTCAGTACGTCACGCACCGATCCGGGGGACGCCTTGCCGTAGGAGTACACGAGCGCGGTGTCGGCGTCGCCGGTGAGCAGCTTGGTCCACGCCTCGTACAGCGCCCAGGCGCCGTCCATCTCGACGTGCGACTCGGAGATCGGCGGCCAGGCGCCCACGCCGTCGAGCGCCATCGTGAAGGAGAAGGCGCGGCCTGCGAGATAGTCCGAGGAGCCCGAGCAGGTGAAGCCGATGTCGCTGGTCTTCAGGCCGGTGGCGGCGAGGACCTGGTGCAGGACCGGCATGAGCATCTCCACCTCGGAGAGCTCGTCGGTGGAGCGCAGGTGGTCGGTCTGGCCGAAGGCCACGATGGCGATGTCCCGGACGGGCCGCATCACCGACGACCTCGCGGACGGCTTGGCGGACGGCATCTACACCAGCTCCTTGTACGTGTCGTAGTCGGCGTCCGGCTCGCCCGTGGGCCGGTAGTGATCGGGGAAGCGGGCGCCCTCGGTCCACACCGGCTCGACACGCAGACCCATCCGCACCTGGTCGTAGGGGATGCCCGCGATGCGTGCGTGCAGGGCGAGGTCGGCGCCGTCGAGGGCGATGTGCGCGTAGACGTAGGGCACTTCGATGTCGAGGTTCTTCGCCTTGATGTTGACGATGCAGTACGTGGTGACGGTGCCGCGCGGCCCGACCTCCACCCGCTCGGCCGTGGCGACTCCGCAGGTCGGACAGGCGCCGCGGGGCGGTACGTAGACCTTGCGGCAGGAGGGGCAGCGCTCGCCGACGGTCTTCTGGTCGGAGAGTGCCTTGATGTAGGCGGTCTGCGCGCGGCCCGGCGCGTAGGTGTAGTCGAGGCGCGCGGCGGCGACGATGCCGGTGACGGGATCACTGAACTCGCCGCTGTGCGGACTCGCTTGGCCCTCATCGCCACCTTCGTACGCCTCGAAGCAGGCGATGTCGGTGATGGCGCCGACGCGTTCACCGGCCCAGCGGATCCGGACGCGCATGCCGGTCCTGACGGCGTCGGGTCCCGGCGCGTCCAGGGCGTGCAGCAGGGCGGTGTCGGCGCCGTCGAGCTTCACCAGGACCCAGGCGAAGGGGCGGTCCAGGGGCTGCCCCCTGCGGGGTTCGTGGTTCCAGGCCCAGGTGGTGACGGTGCCGGTGGCGGCGACCTCGACCAGATCGCGTATCTCGTCGGCGGTCACCGGGTCGTACTCGACGGGCGGCACGAGCGTGCGCCCGTCAGTGGTCTTCACCCCGAGCACGGTGCGCTCCCGCAGCCCGGTGAGAAAGGCTCTCTGCACGGGCCCGAGGGACCGGGTGAAGGGAAACTCAACAACAAGGGGCGCACGCAGCACTTCGGGGGAGGGAGCGGATGCCATGAGCAGAACTCCGTTTCTAGGCGAGGGGCGCCGGTAGGAGCGCCCCGACAGGGGCGCGGGGGCGGCAGGGCCCCGTAAGGGGCGCGGGGAACTGCGCGACCAGCCCCCACCGGCCCGCGGGCGAAAACAAGACCTACGCCCGCCGAAACTCCGGGGGCCGTTTCTCGGCAAAGGCTCTGGAGCCCTCCTTCGCATCGGCGGTGTCAAAGATGGGCCACCCCCGCTTCAGCTCCGCCGCAAGGCCGTCCGCCTCGGACATCTCGGCGGCCTCGTACACGGACGCCTTGACCGCCTCGACTGCGAGCGGCCCGCACGCGTTGATCTGCTCGGCGATGGCGAGGGCCTTCTCCAGGGCGGTGCCGTCCGGCACGACCTGCCCGACGAGACCGATCGACGCGGCCTCGGCCGCCGAGTAGGGCCGCCCGGTGAGCAGCATCTCCAGGGCGTGCGTACGAGGAATCTGCCGCGGCAGTCGCACGGTCGAGCCACCGATCGGGAACAGCCCCCGCTTGACCTCGAAGAGCCCGAACGTCGCGGACTCGCCCGCGACGCGGATGTCGGTGCCCTGGAGGATCTCCGTGCCGCCCGCGACGCAGTACCCCTCGACGGCGGCGATGACGGGTTTGCGGGGGCGGTGGTGGCGCAGCATCGCCTTCCAGTGCAGATCGGGGTCGGCCTTCATGCGGTCGCGGTACTGCTCACCGTCCATGCCCTTGCCCGCGAGGGCCTTGAGGTCCATGCCGGCACAGAACGCGCCGCCCGCCCCGGTGAGCACGACGGAACGGATCGCGTCGTCCTCGTCGGCGGCCACCCACCCGTCGTAGAGGCCCACCAGCATCGGCAGCGAGAGCGCGTTCTTCGCCTCCGGCCGGTTGAGCGTGAGTACCAGTGTGGCGCCTTCGCGCTGCACAGCGAGATGTTCCGTCCCACCCATGGCCGTGCTCCCTCTTCGCCTGCTGTCGGCTTCGGACCTGGAACAGGTTGCAGTAGGCAGGGAGCCAGTTCAATAGTTTTCTGACAGTCAGTCAGATTTCTTCAACGGGGACCCTTCACACTTGTGGGCGCCTCTGCTCTGATGACCGCCAGAAGACGAGCAGTCCAGAAGACAAGAAGAGATGACGCCGGGGTCAGGAGGAGCGGTGGAGTACAACCTTGCCGACCTGTTCGAGTCGGTCGTCGACGTGGTCCCCGACCGCGAGGCGCTCGTGTACATCGATCACCCCGGCACCGGGGCGGAACGCAGGCTGACGTATGCCGAACTCGACCGGGCCGCCAACCGCATCGCACACCACCTGATCGACAGCGGGCTGAAGCCCGGCGAGCATCTGGGGCTTCACCTCTACAACGGCGTCGAATACCTCCAGACCGTCCTCGCCTGCCTCAAGGCACGTCTCGTTCCCGTCAATGTCAACTACCGTTACGTGGAAGAGGAGTTGGTCTATCTCTATCGCGACGCGGACCTCGCCGCGCTCGTCTTCGACGCGGAGTTCACCGAGCGGGTCGCGGCCGCGTTGCCGCGCACCGAGAAGCTGCGGCATCTGGTGCGGGTGGGGACCCCGCCGGACGACGCGCCCGCGCTCGACGTGGTGGCCTTCACCGAGGCGGAGGCGGCGGGTTCGCCGGAGCGCGGCTTCGGTCCGCGCTCGGCGGACGACCTGTTCATCATCTACACCGGCGGCACCACCGGCATGCCCAAGGGCGTCATGTGGCGCCAGGAGGACCTGTTCTTCGCCGGGCTCTTCGGCGGCGAGCCCGCGGGCTCGCCGGTGAAGCGGCCCGAGGAGCTGGCGGAGCGTGTAGCGGCGGGCGGGCCCGGCATCACGTTCTTCCCCGCTCCCCCGCTGATGCACGGCACGTCGACGCTGACGTCGTTCATCGCCTTCAACTACGGCCAACGGGTGGCCATTCACCGCAAGTACGTCCCCGAGGAGCTGCTGCGCACGATCGAGCGGGAGAAGGTCTCCAGCGTGTCGCTGGTGGGCGACGCGATGCTCAGGCCGCTCATCGACGCCCTGCACGGACCGCTCAAGGGCACCGACCTGTCGTCGCTCTTCAGCGTCTCGTCCTCCGGGGCGATCATGTCGGAGACGGTGCGGGCGCAGTTCCAGGAGCTGGCCCCCAACGTCCTGCTCCTGAACAACTTCGGCTCATCCGAGTCCGGCTCCAACGGCAAGGCGACGGATGACTCGGGCCCGGAGAAGGGCTTCCGCCTGGAGGTCAACGAACGTACGCAGGTGGTGGACCTGGCCACCCACGAGCCGGTGCCGGTGGGTGTGGTGGGCCGCCTGGCCCAGCGCGGCCACGTACCGCTCGGCTACTACAACGACCCGGCGAAGACCGCCGAGACGTTCTTCCAGAAGGGCGAGGAGCGTTGGGTGCTGCTCGGTGACATGGCGACGGTCGACGAGGAGGGCATAGTCACCGTCCTGGGCCGGGGCTCGCAGTGCATCAACACGGGTGGCGAGAAGGTGTATCCGGAGGAGGTCGAACAGGCCCTCAAGTCCCATCCGGACGTGTACGACGCGCTGGTCGCCGGCGTCCCCGACGAGCGCTGGGGCAACCGCGTGGCCGCGGTCGTCCAACTACGCGACGGCGCCCCACCACTGGACCTCGAAACCATTCAAACCCACTGCCGCACCCACCTCGCCGGCTACAAGATCCCCCGAGCCGTGGTCTTCACCCCCGAAATCCAACGCTCACCGAGCGGCAAGGCGGACTACAGGTGGGCGAAGACTGTGGCTGCGGGGGGCTGAGGAACACCCACCCCTTGTCACCGCGGGGCGATCGGGTGGGCGGGAAAGAATCCGGCGCGAAGCGGCGGGCCAGAAGGGCGTCAGGCCGAGCAGACGGACGGAAGCGCTCGCCCCAGAGCCACGACGTGCAGCGCGTCGAGCTGCCGCTCGCCCCGCACCCGTACGCCCGCCACCGCCACAAGCCCCCGGCAGGACGGCGCCGTCCGGGCAGAGGCAGACGCGGCGATCCCCCGCACCAACTCCCCGTTCACCCGGTTGATCTCCTTGCGCACCTCCGCGAGATCAGGCCGCTCCTCCGGCGTCGGCGCCTGCGCGGGGTCCGCGTCCCACCGCTGGTGCAACTCCCGCTGCACCACCTTGTTGGCCTCGATCTGGTCCCGGAAGACCCGCACGGTCGCCTCGGGATCGGCGCCAAGATCCCGCGCCTGCCGCGCGACGTCGTCGAGCACCTGCTTCTCGCGCGCCGGGTCGTCGATGGGGCTGCCCGTGCCGTACTTCGCGGCAGCGACGAGATCGGCGGTGGCCAGGCGCTGGGCGGCGAGATCGACCAGGGAGTGGAGCCGGGCGTACGAGGACACGGCGGGCCGCGGCGTCGGGGAAGCGGCGACCGCCACCCCACCCCCGCCACCGGCGAGCAGAGCCGCCGTGACGACCCCGGCAGCAAGCAGACGCCTCACGGACGAGACAGGACGCACGGCGATTCCCCTGAAGGTCGGCATGGAGGTGATCATCACATCCCACGCCGCATTCGGACAACGCTGCGAGGCCCTCGCGCCGCAGCTCAAGGCCACCCTGCGCGATCTCTTGACGGCCGCCTCCGTGACTGGATTACTGACCTTGACGGAAGATCGACGACCGAATGATCGGTCGCCCGTTTGGGACGGGAGAAACCGCATATGACGGCCATGCTGGACGCGGCGGAGCGCCTCGGGCGCGAGGAGCTGGAGGCACTGCAGCTGGAGCGCCTCCAGGACACCTTGCTGCACGCGTACGAGAACGTGCCCTTCTACCGGGCCGCGTTCGACAAGGCGGGCCTGCGCCCCGACGACTGCCGCACGCTCGCCGACCTCGCCCGCTTCCCCTTCACGGCCAAGACCGACCTGCGGGACAACTACCCCTTCGGGATGTTCGCGGTCGAGCAGTCCGAGGTACGACGCCTGCACGCGTCCAGCGGAACCACGGGCCGGCCCACGGTCGTCGGCTACACCGAGCAGGACCTGACGATGTGGGCGGACGTCGTCGCCCGCTCGATCCGCGCTGCGGGCGGCCGCCCCGGCCACAAGGTCCATGTGGCGTACGGATACGGCCTGTTCACCGGCGGACTCGGCGCGCACTACGGGGCCGAGCGGCTCGGCTGCACGGTCATTCCCGCGTCCGGCGGCATGACGGCACGCCAGGTCCAGCTGATCCAGGACTTCCGCCCCGAGATCATCATGGTCACGCCCTCCTACATGCTCACTCTCCTGGAGGAGTTCGAGCGCCAGGGCGTCGACCCGCGCACGACGTCCCTGAAGGTCGGCATCTTCGGCGCCGAGCCGTGGACGGAGGAGATGCGCCGCGAGATCGAGGAGCGGTTCGCGATCGACGCGGTCGACATATACGGGCTCTCGGAGGTCATCGGCCCCGGAGTCGCCCAGGAGTGCGTGGAGACCAAGGACGGCCTGCACATCTGGGAGGACCACTTCTATCCGGAGGTGGTGGACCCGATCACCGGCGAAGTCCTGCCGGACGGCGAGCGCGGCGAGCTGGTCTTCACCTCCCTCACCAAGGAGGCCATGCCCGTCATCCGCTACCGCACCCGCGACCTGACACGCCTCATGCCCGGCACCGCACGGGTCTTCCGCCGGATGGAGAAGATCACGGGCCGGTCGGACGACATGGTGATCCTGCGCGGAGTGAACCTCTTCCCCACGCAGGTGGAGGAGATCGTCCTGCGGACGCCGGGCGTCGCCCCGCACTTCCAGCTGCGCCTCACCCGCGAGGGCCGCATGGACGCGCTGACGGTCCGGGCCGAATCCCGCGCGGACACCACTCCCGAGCGGCGCGAGGCGGCGGCCCGGGAGATCGCGTCGGCGGTGAAGGACGGCATCGGCGTCTCGGTGAAGGTCGAGATCGTCGACCCGGAGACCATCGAGCGGTCGGTGGGCAAGTTCAAACGGATCGTGGACCTGCGCGACAAGTAACCACGAGGCCCCGGCAGCTACGACGCGCTGAAGCGGTCCCGCAGCTCCCGTTTGAGGATCTTCCCGCTCGCGTTGCGCGGCAGCTCGTCCACGAAGAGGACCCGCTTGGGCGCCTTGAAGTGGGCGAGCTTCTCGCGCGCGTGCTCGATGAGTTCCGCTTCGGTGACCTCTCCCTGCTCTCCCTTGCGTACGACGACCGCGGTGACCGCCTCGATCCAGCGCTCGTCCGGCAGCCCGATCACGGCGGTCTCCGCGACGCCTTCGTGGGTGTAGAGCGCGTCCTCCACCTGGCGCGACGCGACGAGGACACCACCGGAGTTGATGACGTCCTTCACCCGGTCGACGACGGTGAAGTATCCCTCCTCGTCCCGCACGGCGAGATCCCCGGAGTGGAACCATCCGTCCCGGAACGCCTCCTTGGTCTCCTCCGGCTTGTCCCAGTAGCCCTCGCACAACTGCGGTGAGTGGTAGACGACTTCGCCCTGGGTGCCGTCGGGCACCTCAAGCCCTCGCTCATCCACGATCCGCGCCTCCACGAAGAGCACGGGGCGCCCGCAGGAGTCCATCCGCCCCTCGTGCTCGTCGGGCCCGAGGACCGTGGCCAGCGGGCCGATCTCGCTCTGCCCGAAGCAGTTGTAGAAGGCGAGCGAGGGCAGTCGTTCGCGCAGGCGCTCCAGGACGGGGACGGGCATGATCGACGCCCCGTAGTAGGCCTTGCGCAGGCCGCCGAGGTCACGCGTGGCGAAGCCGGGGTGCTGCGACAGGCCGATCCATACGGTGGGCGGCGCGAAGAGGCTGTCGGCGCGGCCCGCCTCGACAAGATCGAAGATCCGCTCGGCGTCGGGCGCGTCGATGATCGTGTTCTCGGCGCCGATCGCCAGATAGGGCAGCAGGAAGACGTGCATCTGCGCCGAGTGGTAGAGCGGCAGGGCGTGGACGGGCTTGTCGGTTTCCCTGAGGCCCAGGGCGGTGATGGCGCTGACGTACTCGTGGACGAGGGCGCGGTGGGTCATCATCGCGCCCTTCGGCAATGCGGTCGTGCCGGAGGTGTAGAGCAGTTGGGCGAGGTCACCGCTGTGGTCGGGACCCAGGAGGAAGACGGCTTCGCCCTCGCGCCCCCGGGTGTGTTCGAGCAGCGAGCCCGTGGCGTCCCGCAACGGCATCGCGCGCACGCCGCCGGGCAGCCGGTGCTCCAGGTGCGGGTCGACCAGGACCGCCGAGCTGCCCGACTGCTCGATGATGTAGGCGAGGTCCTCGCCCTTGAGGTTGTGGTTGATGGGCACGTGCACCAGGCCCGCGCGGGCACAGGCCAGGAAGCCGATGACGTACGCGTCGGAGTTGTGTCCGTAGGCACCGACCCGGGCGCCGTCCCTCAGCCCCTCCCGATGGAGGTACGCCGCCGCATGGGTCACGGCGTCGTCGAGTTCGCGGTAGGTCCAGACCCGCTCTCCATAGCGCAGTGCCACCCGCCCCGGCACGCGCCGCGCACTGCGTCCCAGGACATCGTCGACCGTATTGCTGCGTACACCCGTCATGGCGTGATCCTGTGCCGCGTGCGTCGCGGCGGTCAAGGCTCCGTGCGGGCCGCGGACCCGATCCGTGCTGGGTGCGGACGAGTTCCGTACGGGCCGCGAACCCGACCGGTCGCGCCACTCGATCAAGTGACATACCGCTTGGTACGCTCAACCGCCCCTTCCCTCACCTCTGTTGGGAGGCACCATGCGTATGCGTACCCGCACCAGACGCCTCACGGCCCTGGGCATCAGCCTGTTGACCGCCGCGGCCTTCCTGCCGTCGTCCGCCGCCACCGCAGGCGCGGCGGAGGACCGCGACGCCCGCCCGTCCGGCGGCGGTCTGTCCGCCACCCTGCGCTACACCCAGTACGGCATCCCGCACATCCTCGCCAAGGACTACGAGAACCTCGGCTTCGGCACCGGCTGGGCGCAGGCCGCCGACCAGGTGTGCACCCTCGCCGAGGGCTACGTGACCGTACGCGGGGAGCGGTCACGCCACTTCGGCCCGGACGGGAAGCCCGACGGCTCGCTGTCCTCGGCGACCACGAACCTCGCCAGCGACCTCTACTTCGGCGGTGTCCGGGACACGCGCACGGTGGAGAAACTCCTCAAGCAGCCCGCCCCGGCGGGCCCGAGCGCCACGTCGAAGAAGCTGATGAGCGGCTTCGCGGCGGGCTACAACGCCTGGCTGAAGCAGAACCGCGTCACCGACCCCGCCTGCAAGGGCGCCAAGTGGCTGCGCCCGATCACCTCCCTGGACGTGGCCCGCGAGGGCTTCGCCGTGCAGGTGCTCGGCGGTCATGGACGCGGCATAGACGGCATCACCGCCGCGCAGCCGCCGAGCGCCACCGCTCCGGACCGCGCACCGGACCCCGAGCGCACGGCGAAGGCGGCCCGCGACCTGTTCTCGGCGGAGGACGCCGTCATGGGCTCCAACGCCGTCGCGTTCAGCGGGAAGACCACCGCGAACGGCAAGGGCCTGCTTCTCGGCAATCCGCACTACCCCTGGCAGGGCGGCCGGCGTTTCTGGCAGTCGCAGCAGACCATCCCCGGCGAGCTGAACGTCTCGGGCGGTTCGCTGCTCGGCACGAGCGTCATCAACATCGGCTTCAACGACGATGTGGCGTGGAGCCACACGGTGGCGACCGGCGTGACCCTCAATCTGCATCAGCTCACTCTGGATCCCGCCGACCCGACCACCTATCTGGTGGACGGCAAGCGCGAGAAGATGACGAAGCGGACGGTCGAGGTGCGGGTCAAGAACGGCCCGCCGGTGACCCGCACCCAGTGGTGGACCCGCTACGGCCCGGTCACCACCGACCTGGGCGCACAGCTTCCGCTGCCCTGGTCGGCGAAGACGGCGTACGCCCTGAACGACCCCAACGCCACGAACCTGCGCGGCACCGACACCGACCTCGGCTTCGGCAAGGCCCGCTCCACCGACGGAGTGCTCAAGGCGCTGCGCGACACGCAGGGACTGCCCTGGGTCAACACCGTCGCCGCGGACCGCAAGGGCCACTCGCTGCTCAGCCAGTCGCAGGTGCTGCCCCGCATCACCGACGACCTGGCCGAGCGCTGCTCCACGGACTTGGGCAAGGTGACGTATCCGGCGTCGGGCGTGGCGGTGCTTGATGGTTCGCGTGGTGACTGCGCCATCGGTTCGGACAAGGACGCCGTCCAGCCGGGGATCTTCGGCCCGTCGAAGATGCCGACCATCAAGGACGCGCCGTACGCGGAGAATTCCAACGACAGCGCCTGGCTGACCAATGCCGAGCGGCCGATCACCGGCTACGAGCGGGTCTTCGGGACGATCGGCACGCAGCGCTCCATGCGCACGCGCGGCGCCATCGAGGATGTCGCGGCGATGGCGAAGGAGGGTGACCTGACGGTCACCGACCTCCAGAAGCAGCAGTTCGCGAACCGTGCCCCCGCGGGCGACCTGGCCGCCGACGACGCGGCGCGTGCGTGCGCGGCGCTCCCGGGCGACAAGGCAACGGGCAGCGACGGCAAGGCGGTTGACGTGCGCAAGGCCTGCGCCGCCCTCAAGGCGTGGGACCACAGCATGGACACGGACAGCAGGGGCGCCCTGCTCTTCGACCGGTTCTGGCGCAAGCTGGTCGCCGCAGTGCCGAACGCCCAGCTGTGGAAGGTGCCGTTCTCCGCCGCCGATCCGGTGCGCACGCCGAACACCCTCAACACGGCCGCGCCGGGCTTCGCGACCGCGCTGGCCGACTCGGTGGCCGAGCTGCGCGGGGCGAATATCGCGCTCGACGCGCCGCTGGGCAGGAACCAGTTCGTCGTACGCGGCTCGGAGCGGCTGCCGATCCATGGCGGCACGGAGTCGATCGGCGTGTGGAACAAGGTCGAGCCGGTGTGGGACGCGAAGGGCGGCGGCTACACCGAGGTGGCGCACGGTTCGAGCCACATCCAGGCGGTCGGCTGGGACAAGAGCCACTGCCCGAAGGCACGCACGCTGCTCACCTACTCGCAGTCGTCCAACCCGAACTCGCCGCACTACCGCGACCAGACGCGGCTGTACGCCGACGAGCGCTGGGTCACCTCGCGGTTCTGCGAGAAGGACATCATGCGGGACCCGAAGCTGAAGGTGGTGAAGGTGCGGGGGGCTGCCGTGCCGCGTTAGCGGGAACAGGGCCACCCCGCGTCCTGCCCGACGCGGGGTGGCCCTGTTCTGTGCCGCACCTTCGGTCGGTGGGGGCTGAGCACACAGTTCCCCCGCGCCCCTGACGAGACGCGTCTACAGCGCCCGCTCCCGCCCCTCCCAATACGGCTCTCGCAGCCTTCGCTTGTAGAGCTTGCCGTTCGGGTCGCGCGGCATGGTCTTGATGAAGTCGACGCTCTTCGGGCGTTTGTAGCCGGCCAGTTGGCGTTCGCAGTGGTCGAGGATCTCGGCGGCGAGCGCGTCGCCCGCCTCGTGGCCTTCGGCCACCTCCACCACTGCCTTGACCTGCTCGCCCCACTCGTCGTGCGGGATGCCGAACGCGGCCGCGTCCGCGACGGCGGGGTGTGTCAGCAGCGCGGACTCGATCTCGGCCGGGTAGATGTTGACGCCGCCCGAGATGATCATGTCGATCTTGCGGTCGCGGAGGTAGAGATAGCCGTCCTCGTCCAGATAGCCGAGGTCGCCGACGGTGAAGAAGTCGCCGATGCGGTTCTTCTTCGTCTTGGACTCGTCCTTGTGGTACGAGAATCCGCCGGTGCTCATCTTCATGTAGACGGTGCCGAGCTCACCGGGCGGCAGCGGGTTGCCGTCGTCGTCGAACACGGCGAGTTCGCTGATGGGCCAGGCCTTGCCGACGGTGCCGGGCCGCTTCAGCCAGTCCTGTGCGGTGGCGAACGCGCCGCCGCCCTCGCTGGCCGCGTAGTACTCCTCGACGCACTCGCCCCACCATTCGATCATCGCCCGTTTGACGTGGTCGGGGCAGGGCGCGGCGCCGTGGATGGCGTGGCGCATGGATGACACGTCGTACGCCGCCTTCGTCTCGTCCGGCAGCGCGAGGAGGCGGTGGAACTGGGTCGGCACCATGTGGGTGTGCGTGCACTTGTACGTGTCGATGAGACGCAGCATCTCCTCGGGCGTCCACTTGTCCATCAGGACCAGCGGATGGCCGATGTGCAGGGCCGCGCCCGCGAACTGGAGGACCGCGGTGTGGTAGAGCGGCGAGCAGACGAGGTGCACGTTGCCGTCGAAGGGTTTGACGCCGAAGATGCCGAGGAAGCCGCCGAGGTAGGACTCCTCGGGGAGTTTGCCGGACAGTGGGCGCCGGATGCCGCGCGGGCGTCCCGTCGTGCCCGAGGTGTAGTTCATGACCCAGCCGAGCGTGCGGTCCTCGGGCGCCGACTCTGGTTGCCCCGCGAGGAGTTCGGGGTAGGGGTGGAAGCCGGGCACGTCACCCACGGCGTACCGGTGCGTGGCCGGGAGCTTCGCCTCGTCGGCGGCGTCGGTCGCCGACCGCCCGAACCGCTCGTGCGCGATGAGCACCTTCGCCCCGGAGTCGGCGACGATCCAGGCGATCTCGGGCCCGACCAGGTGGTGGTTGACCGGGACGAGATAGAAGCCCGCCTGGGATGCCGCCAAGTACGCGGTGAGGAACTCGACGCCGTTGGGCAGCACGACGGCGAAGGCGTCGCCGCGCTCCAGGCCGGCGGCGCGCAGCCCGTGGACGAGTTGGTTGGTCGCCGCGTGCAGGCGCCGCGCGGTCCACTCCTCTCCGTCGGGCGCGGTCAGGACCACGCGGTCCGGGTCCGCCTCGGCCTGCGCCCAGAAGCCGTTGGTGGGCGTGCTGCCCGGCATGCTGCTCATAAGGACCTCTCCTCCGTCTCGTCGGTCGTCAGGCGTCAGGCGTCAGTCGCGTCCGGCGACGCGGTTCACGCGGTCGATGGCGCGCTCGAACCCGCTGGTCAGGTCGTCGAACACGGCCTGGACGCTGCGTTCGCTGTTCATGCGGCCGACGATCTGCCCTACGGGTGTGCCGAGCAGCGCCTGGACCTCGTACTTCTGGATGCGCGACACCGCCTCGGCGACCAGCAGCCCCTGCAGCGGCATGGGCAGCGTGCCGGGTCCGTCCGGGTCGTCCCAGGCGTCGGTCCATTCGGTGCGCAGCTGCCGCGCGGGCTTGCCTGTCAGGGCGCGTGAGCGGACCGTGTCGCCCGAGCCCGCCGCCAGGAGTTTCTCGGTGAGCGCCCGCGAGTGCATGTCGGCCTCCGTCGTGGTGAGCCAGAGGGAGCCGAGCCACACGCCCTGCGCACCGAGCGCGAAGGCGGCCGCGATCTGGTCCCCGCTGCCGATGCCGCCCGCCGCGAGCACCGGCAGCGGCGCGACGGCGTCGACGGCCTCCGGCGTCAGGACCATGGAGGCGATCTCGCCGGTGTGGCCGCCCGCCTCGTAGCCCTGCGCGACGACGATGTCGATGCCCGCGTCGGCGTGCTTGCGCGCGTGGCGAGCGCTGCCCGCGAGTGCGGCGACGAGTACGTCATGGTCGTGGGCGCGCTGAATGACGTCGGCGGGCGGTGAGCCGAGAGCGTTGGCGAGGAGTTTGATCGGGTAGTCGAAGGCGACATCGAGCTGATTGCGGGCGACCTGCTCCATCCACCCGGTGATGCGCCAGCCCGACGCCTCCCCTTCGGCCAGTTCGGGTACGCCGTGTTTGCCGAGGGTGTCCTTGACGAACTGCCGGTGGCCTTCGGGGATCATCGCCTCGACGTCGGCCTCGCTCACCCCCTCGACCTTCTTCGCGGGCATCACGACATCGAGTCCGTAGGGCCGGTCGCCGACGTGCTCCTGCATCCAGTCGAGATCCCGGGCCAGCTCGTCGGGCGCCGTGTAGCGGACCGCGCCGAGCACGCCGAATCCGCCCGCCCTGCTGATGGCGGCGGCCACCGCCGGGAAGGGCGTGAAGCCGAAGATGGCGTGCTCGATCCCCAGTTTCCTGCTCAGGTCTGTCTGCATGGGCGCAGGATGCCGCAGCCGCCCGGACGACGGAAGAGATTTTCTGATGCGGTGTCAGATCTTTGGCAGGCGCCCGTGGTTGACAGAGCCCGGCACTGACATGAAAGTTTCAGCAGTCTCTTGTGATCCCGAAAGATAATTTCAGCTCAGGAGAGTTCCAGGAGCGTTCCAGGAGGGGGCACGGTCATGGCCGAGGACAACGGGGCGGCGTCCGACAGAGCGGGCGGCGGGCTGAGCAGACGCCAACTGGGAGCGCGCGTCGTGGCATTGGGTGGGGCGCTGGCACTGGTGCCGTTCCCCGCGGGCCCTGCCGCGGCGGCGGGATCCGCGGCCGAGGCCAAGCGTCCGACGCTGCGGCCCGGCAGCCCCGAGCGCGCCGGGCTGCTCGCCGGACATCTGCGGCAACTGGTCGTCGACGCCGAGCAGTTCCTCGGCCCCTCCCCCAAGCACCCGTGGTACGCGGGCGCCGTCCTGCTCGCGGGCCGCGGCGGTACGGTCGCCCTGCACCAGCCAATCGGCAAGGCGGTGCGCTACGCGGCGTACGACGAGAAGACCGACACCGGCGTCGAGCTGCCGGCCGACCGGCAGATCCCGATGGCCAAGGACACGGTCTTCGACCTCGCCTCCGTCTCGAAACTGTTCACCTCGCTGCTCGCGGTGCAGCAGATCGAGCGGGGCAAGCTGGAGCTGGAGGCGAAGGTCGCCTCGTACCTCCCCGTTTTCGGGGGCGCCGGCAAGCAGGACGTCACCGTCCGCCAGCTCCTCACCCACACCTCGGGGTTCCGTTCCTGGATCCCCCTCTTCAAGGAACCCACGCGGGAGGGTCAGCTGCGCCTCATCTGGAACGAGGCACCGCTCAACCCGCCCGGCACCAAGTACCTCTACTCGGACCTGAACCTGATCTCGCTCCAACTGGTCCTCGAAGAGATCACGGGTCGTCAGCTGGACGCACTGCTCCACGACGAGATCACTGCTCCACTCGGGATGCACCGCACACGCTTCAACCCGCCCGCGTCCTGGCAGCCGAAGATCGCCGCGACCGAGGACGCCCGCCTGCCCTGGTCGGGCCTCGACCGCGGCATGGTGTGGGGCGAGGTGCACGACGAGAACGCCTTCGGCCTCGGCGGGGTGGCCGGACACGCGGGGGTCTTCTCCTGCGCCTGGGACCTCGCGATCCTCGGCCGCACACTGCTCAACGGCGGGGTGTACGGCCGCTCCCGTATCCTCTCCGCCGAGTCCGTGCAGCTGATGTTCACCGACTTCAACACGGCTTTCCCCGGTGACGAGCACGGCCTGGGCTTCGAGCTCTACCAGCACTGGTACATGGGCGCGATGGCCACGCCGCGCACCGCGGGCCACACCGGATTCACCGGCACCTCCCTCGTCCTCGACCCGACGACCGACTCGTTCCTCGTCGTCCTCGGCAACTCCGTCCACCCGGTGCGCAGTTGGCGCTCCGGCTCGGCCCCCAGGGTGGCAGCGGCGAACCGCATGGCACGCGCCGTCCCGGTACGTCCCGCACGCGGGCGCACCGCGTGGTTCTCCGGCATGGCGAACGCGGCGACGGCCACGCTGACCCTGCCGCCGCTCACCCTGGCCACCGACCGGGCGAAGCTGCGGTGCGAGCTGTGGTGGGACACCGAGCCGGGCTCGGACGCCCTGCGCCTGGAGGCCTCGCGCGACGGCGGCACGACATGGCAGCCGGTTCCGTTCACCACTGAGCACCGGGGGACGCCCCCTCGGGAGCACCCTGACGGCACGGCGTCCGGCTGGTCGGGGCGCGTCTGGCACCGCCTCACCGCGGACCTCTCCTCCTGGCGGGCCGAACGGGTCCAGCTGCGCTGGCGGTACGCGACGGACCAGCTGTACGTGGGGCGCGGCGCGTACGCCGACGGGCTGCGGGTCGAGGACGGTGCCCGCACGGTCTTCGACGAGGCTCGGCCCGCCGACGCGGCCCGTATCGAGGCCGTGGGGTGGGCGCCTTCCGCCGACTGACGACGGTCCGCACCCGGCCGAGCGCTACTCCCCCCGCTACTCTCCCAACGCGGCCATCGCGGTATTGTGCCCGGGAATGCCGCTGACCCCGCCGCCGCGTACGGCGCCCGCCCCGCACAGCAGGACGTTCGCGTGCCGCGTCTCCACGCCCCAGCGCCCGGTGTCCTCCTGGGCGTAGGGGAAGGCGAGGTCGCGGTGGAAGATGTTGCCGCCGGGCAGGCGCAGGTCGCGTTCCAGGTCCAGCGGGGTCTTCGCCTCGATGCAGGGGCGGCCTTCGGCGTCGGTGGCGAGGCAGTCGGCGAGCGGCTCGGCCAGGTGCGCGTCCAGCTGCGCCAGGGTCGACTTCAGGAGCTCGGCGCGTACGGCCTCGTTGTCCTGGGCGAAGAGACGGGCGGGGGTGTGGAGCCCGAAGAGGGTGAGGGTCTGGCAGCCGCGCTCCACCAGTTCGGGGGCGAGGATGCTGGGATCGGTCAGGGAGTGGCAGTAGATCTCGGAGGGCGGCGCAGCGGGCAGCTCACCGGCCGCGGCCTGGGCGTACGCCGTCGCCAACTCCCCGTAGCCCTCCCCGATGTGGAAGGTCCCGGCGAAGGCCTCATGCGGGTCGACCGATGTGTCGCGCAGCCTCGGCAGCCGTTCGAGCAGCATGTTGACCTTGAGCTGGGCGCCTTCGGCCGGGGCGGGCGGGGCGTCGCCCACGAGGGCGGCGAGCTCCTGGGGTGAGGCGTTGACCAGGACGTGCCGGGCGGCGACGGTGGCCTCGCGCTCGGGCGTACGGTACGTGACCTCCGCGCTCTGTCCGTCCGACTCGATGCGGGTGACCTCGTGGCCGGTGGCGAGCTCGGCGCCGGCCGCGCGGGCGGAGGCAGCGAGGGCTGCGGTGAGGGCGCCCATGCCGCCGACGGGGACGTTCCAGTCGCCGGTTCCGCCGCCGATGACGTGGTAGAGGAAGCAGCGGTTCTGCCGCAGGGACGGGTCATGGGCGTCGGCGAACGTTCCGATGAGGGCGTCGGTGAGCACCACCCCGCGCACCAGGTCGTCGGCGAAACGCTCCTCGATGGCGGCGCCGATCGGCTCCTCGAACAGCGCGCGCCAGGCGGCATCGTCACCGATCCGCTCGCGCAGGGCGTCGCGCGTGGGCAGGGGCTCGGTGAGCGTGGGGAACACCTGCTCGGCGACGTGCCCCGTCATCGCGTAGAACTCCCGCCAGGCCTCGTACTCGCGCGGCCCGCCGGTGAGCCGCTCGAACGCGTCCCTGGTGCGCGCCTCGCCGCCGCCCACGAGCAGTCCCGTCGGCGCGCCGTCGCGCTCGGTCGGGGTGTACGAGGAGACGTTCCGGGTGCGCACCCGGAAGTCCAGGTCCAGGTCCCTGACGATCTTCCGCGGCAGCAGGCTGACCAGGTACGAGTAGCGCGAGAGCCGGGCGTCGACACCGGCGAAGGGGCGGCTGGACACGGCGGCCCCTCCGGTCCCGGAGAGCCGCTCCAGGAGCAGGACGGAGCGTCCGGCGCGGGCGAGATAGGCGGCGGCCACAAGTCCGTTGTGACCACCGCCGACGATGACGGCGTCGTATCGATCGCGAGGAGACATAGCCCTTGTTAGCACGTGGAGCGCCCCAAAGGGGCGCGAGGAACGGCGCGACCAGCCACACCAACGCCGACAGCCGACCATCCACCGGGCGAAAAGCGCCGCAAGGGGGCGCGGGGAACTACGCGACCAGCCACGACGCGTCAGCAGTCGACCATCCACCGGGCCGAACGCGTCCCAAAGAGGCACGGGGAACTACGCGACCGGCCACGACGCAGCGGTAGCCGACCACCCGCCCAGGCCGCCCCGCACGACGCGGCCCGCGCCCCGCGCACAAATGCCGCCGGTCAGGATCGCGTCCCGAAGGGGCGCGGGGAACTGCGCGACCAGCCACGACGCGTCAGCAGTCGACCATCCACCGAAGTCGCGCAGCGAAAGGCGCCCCGCGAGTCAATGCCCTCCCGTAGCCCGCCGCTGGCGCAGCGCCGCCACCCGGCGGTACAGCTCGACCGCCTCCGTGCCGCGGCCCAGTTGCTCCAGGCAGTGCGCCTCGTCGTTGCGGCTGGCCAGGGCGTCGGGGTGGTCGGCGCCGAGGACCTGCTCGCGGGCGGCGGCGACCCGGCGGTACTCGGTCAGGGCGTCGGCCCAGCGGCCGAGCCAGCCGAGCCCCACGGCCACCTCGCGGCGGCTCACCAGGGTGTCCGGGTGATCGCCGCCGAGGACACGTTCGCGGATCGCGCAGACGTCGCGGGCCTCGGCGAGGGCTTCCTCCCAGCGGCCCTGACGGCCGAGGTTGACGCCGAGGCCGTGCCGGGCGCGCAGCGTCTCGGGGTCGGAGGGGCCGTTCACCCGGGTGCGGTCGTCGATCAGGTCGCGGTACAGCTCCAGGGCCTCGCCGCTGCGACCGAGCCTGCCGAGGCTGATGCCCACCTCGTAGCGGGCGGCGAGGGTGTCGGGGTGGTCGGCGCCCAGCGCCCGTACGCGTGCGTCGGCGACCTCGCGGTACGTCTGGAGGGCCTCGGGCCAGCGGCCCAACTGGCCAAGCGCGTAGGCGACTTCGTACCGCGTGACGAGGGTGTCGGGGTGCGTGGCCCCGAGGACCCGCGCTCGGGCCAGCGCCACCTCTCGTGCCAGCTGGTAGGAGTCCTCCAGGCGGCCGAGCCTGCTGAGGTTGTACGCCAGGTTGTGCCGGCAGCGCAGGGTGTCGGGATGATCGGCGCCCGCGGTCCGCTCCCGGACGGCGAGGACCGACGTGTAGACCTGGTGAGCCTCGAAGTGCCGCCCCAACTGCCCCATGACGTACGCCATTTCCTGCCGCGCGGCCAGCGTGTCCGAATGCTCGGGGCCCAGCGTGCGCTCCCGGCCCTGGGCGACGCGGCCGTACTCCCGCAAGGCGTCGGCCGCACGCCCGGTGCGGCTCAGCGTGAAGCCCACCTCGTACCGGCTGGCGAGCGTGTCCGGATGGTCGGGGCCCAGCGCGTGCTCCCGCTCGGCGGCCACCGCGCGGTGCACCTCGCCCGCCTCCGCCCAGCGGCCGAGGCGCCCGAGGCTCAGGCCCGCGTTGTGCCGGCTGACGAGAGTGGCGACCACCTCGGGTGACGGCGTGGGCCGTTCGGGCCGGCGCGGGGCGGCGGCCCGGCGCGCGTCGGCGCGCGGAATCCACTCACCGGTCAGGCCCGCCGCCGCGTCGGGCGGCGTCGTCCGCAGCTCGGAGGCGCCGTTCGCCTTGTGCCCGGTGGTCATTCCGCGGGTCCACGAGGGCAGCCGGGGCTCGCGCGAGGGCGGCTGCTCCGGGCGTCGCACGGGCGGGGTGACGACGGTCGGGACGTACGAAGGGACCGTGCGGCCGGTGATGATGCGGCGCCCCAGTTCGCGTGCGTCGCTGGGGCGCTCGTCCGGTTCCTTGGCGAGCAGGTCCAGGACGATCTTCTCGAAGTACTCGGGCAGCTCGTCCCGGTGCCTGCGCGGCGGCTCGGGAGCCGTGTCGCGGTGGCCGACGAGCACCGCCCAGGCGTCCTCCAGGTCGAAGGGCGGCGCCCCGGTGGCGATCTCGTAGAGGACGCACCCGAAGGAGTAGAGGTCGCTGCGCTGGTCGACCTGGGCGCCGCTGATCTGCTCGGGCGACATGTAGTGGGGCGTGCCCATCGCGATGCCCGTGCCTGTCAGGCGCGAGGTGAAGCCGATGTCGTGGCCGAGCCGGGCGATCCCGAAGTCGCAGATCTTCACCGTGCCGTCCGTGAGCCGCATGATGTTCGCGGGCTTCAGGTCGCGGTGCACGATGCCCTGCTCATGCGTGTACGCGAGCGCGGCGGAGACCTGGTCGGCGATCTCCACGACGTCCGCGACGGGCAGCGGATGCTGTTTGTTGTCCTCCAGGAGCTGGCTGAGGTTGCGTCCTTCGAGCAGTTCCATGACCAGATAGAGGACGCCGTCGTGCTCCCCGAAGTCGTGGACGACGGTGACGCCGCGGTGCTGGAGCGCCGCCGCGACCCGCGCCTCGCGTCGGAACCGCTCACGCAGCACGCGCGTGAAGGACTGGTCGTGCTGGGGCCCCATCGGCTTGAGGCACTTCACGGCGACCCTGCGCCCGAGTGACTCGTCGCGGGCACGCCACACCTCGCCCATGCCGCCGCGCCCGATCAGGTCCAGTAGCCGGTACCGGCCCTGGATCAGCCTGGTGTCCGCCATCTCCGTCCGTCGCCCCCGTTGCCTCGCCTCGCCCTCCCCGGCTCGTCCAGTATGGCTGTCAGACTGTCGAGTTTGTACGGGGCAGGCCGGGCGCCGGGCCCGAGCCTGGCCATGGCCCGCAGAATGTGCTTCGGGGGAAGTTGCCAGCGTAGACGTGCGGGAACGGTGCGCAGGATGGTGCCGGTGGTGCCGAGCCGCCGGGTCACGGTGGCGGGCGGCGGGGCCGCCCTGCCGTACAGCTCGTGGGCGTACGGCGGCAATGAGGCGTACGCGAGATTCGCCACGCGCCGCCACAGGAGGGCGCGCGCCGGGATCAACAGGGGGTGGGTCGGCGGCCGTTGGAGGAAGTCGTCGACGTCACGCGCCTCGGGCCCGGCGGCCAGTTCGGGCCGCACGCGCTCGAAGTACGCGGCGAGCTCGGCGGTCGTCGCCGGGACGCCGTCGGGGTCGAGGCCGACGAGCCGGGCGCTCTCCCGTTGTTCGGCGACATACCGGTCGGCGAGTTCGCCGGTGAGACGGAACCCCGACCGGCGCGCGACGTGCAGATAGGAGTCGATCTCGGCGCAGTGCACCCACAGCAGCAGCTCGGGCTCGTCGACGCCGTACCGCTCCCCCGTGTCGGGATCGGTGGCTTTTATCATCGTGTGGATCTTCCGCACGCGTGCCCCCGCGTGCTCGGCGACCTCGGTGGTGCCGTACGAGATCGTGCCCACGAAGTTGGCGGTCCGCATGAGGCGGCCCCACGCGTCCTTGCGGAAGTCGCTGTTCTGCATGACGCCGCGGACCGCGCGGGGGTGCAGCGCCTGCAGATACAGGGCTCGGATCCCGGCGACCCACATCATCGGGTCGCCGTGCATCTGCCAGGTCACGGACGAGGGACCGAAGAGCCCCGGGTCCGGTGCGGTCGGGCGCCCCGATGAGGATGCCTCGCGCATACAACCACCTCCTGGCCGCAGGCTACGCCTCCGGGGGCGCCCTCAACTCCCCTGTGCGGGCGGCCGATCCGAGGTCAGGTAGGAGATGACCATGTCCCCCAGCATCGTCCGGTAGTGCGCACGGCGCGAGGTCTCGGTGAGATCGCGGCCGAAGAGGGTGCGGAAGGTGTGCCGGTTGGAGACGCGGAAGAAGCAGAACGAGCTGATCATCGCGTGCAGGTCGACGGCGTCCACATCGGCGGTGAACACGCCCTGCTCGCGCCCGGCTTCGAGGATCGAGGCGATGACGTCGATCGCCGGTGAGCTGAGGGAGCCGAGGCTCGGCGAGGCGCCGATGTGCTTGGCTTCGTGGATGTTCTCGATGCTGACGAGGCGGATGAAGTCCGGATGCGCCTCGTGGTGGTCGAAGGTGAGCTCGGCAAGGCGGCGGATGGCGGACACCGGGTCCAGGTGCCCGACATCCAGCTGCTGCTCCTCGTGCCGGATGACCTTGTACGCCCGCTCCAGGACCGCGGTGAACAACTGGTCCTTGCTGCCGAAGTAGTAGTAGATCATCCGCTTCGTGGTCCGCATGCGGGCGGCGATCTCGTCCACCCTGGCCCCCGCGTAACCCATGCGGGCGAACTCCTCGGTGGCCACGTCCAGGATCTCCCCCTGTGTACGGGCCGCGTCCCGGGTGCGTTTGACGGGCGGGGGCGACGGGGGGACGGCGGCGGCCATGCGGCTCCTCTGGGCGGACTCATCGGCGCCGGTCAGTCTAATGCTGGTGCAGATTCTGGGCCGCGAGCCGTACGCCCGCGTTCTGGGCCCCGTACCCCCGGTAGCCGCCCGTGCGCTGCACCAGCTCGAAGAAGACGCGCCCGACCGTGGCGGTGTAGCAGTGCAGGAACTCCCCGTTCTCGTCACGGTCGTAGAGGATGCCCAGCTCCGCGAGGGTGGCCAGGTGCTGCGGCTCCAGTTCGTGGCGGGCGTCGAGGTCGTCGTAGTAGTTGGCGGGGATCGGGAGCAGGCTCGCGCCGCTCTCGCGGACGCGCCGGGCGGCGCGGACGATGTCGTCGGTGGCCAGGGCGATGTGCTGAAGACGGGCGCCCTCGGCGTCCGGCGCCGGCGCGACGTTGAGGACGATGCGGACACCGCCGTCGGGGGACGCGACGGCCCGGCTGCGCACGAGGCCGTAGGGGTCGGCCAGATCGAGGCTGTCGTCCGCCTCCAGGCCCAGCACCCCCCGGTGGAACAGCGATGCCTCGTCGAACTGGTGCCAGGGCTGGGTGAGGGCGATGTGGTCGATGCGGCGGACGGTGCCGGTTGGTTCGCCTGCCCCTTCCCCCGGCAGCGCGCGCGACGCGACGCCGGTGAAGTCGCCCGTCCAACTCGGGTGGTCGGACTGCTCCGTGCGGCAGAAGAAGAACTCCGTGCCGTCGGGTGCGGCGACCGCGTCGAGCGGGGCGTCCTGCGGCGCCCTGCGCCTCGGTACGACAGGGGCGAGCACCTCCTCGGCACGCCGTGCGGCCCGGTCCGGGTCGGGGGTCTCTACGCCGACGGCGGTCAGCGCGGGGTCCTGACGGCGGCCGCTGACACCGGTGTTGAGCAGGATGCGGGCCTCGCCTTGTTCCCACAGTTCGACCGGTTTCCAGTGGTGCCGTGCGGTGTGGGCGAAGCCGAGTGCCTCCAGGACTCCGCGCAGCGGTTCGATGTCGGCCGCGGTCAGCTCGGCGAAGGCGAAGCCGGAGGGGACGGCCGCGGCGGGGAGCGTGGACAGACCTGCCTCCTCCTCCAGGAGAAGCAGCGAACGCAGCGCGTCAACAGCGGTGGAGGCCGCCCCCGCCTGCCGGAAGACGTCGTTGAACACCTCGAGGGAGAGGGGCCCTTGGTATCCGGCCCGCACGGCGGCGGACACCAGGGCGGCGACGTCGAAGCCGCCCTGGCCGGGGAAGCAGCGGTAGTGCCTGCTCCACTGGAGGACGTCCATCGCCATCAGGGGCGCGTCCGCGAGCTGCAGGAAGAAGATCTTCTCGCCGGGGATGTCCGCGATGCCCTTGGGGTCGGAGCCGCGGGAGAGGATGTGGAAGCTGTCGAGGCAGGTGCCGAGAGCCGGGTGATCCGCCTGTTCGACGATCCGCCAGGCGTGGTCGTACGTGCTGACGTGCCGGCCCCAGGCCAGGGCCTCGTAGGCGATGCGGATGCCGTGGTCCGCCGCCCGGTCGGCGAGCAGCCGCAGTTGTTCGGCGGCGAGCGCGTCGTCGTCGACGGAGTCGTGGGCGACGCTGGAGCAGACGAGGAGCAGGTCGGCGCCCAGCCGCTCCATGACGTCGAACTTGCGTTCCGCGCGCCGCAGATTGCGGGCGAGTACGTCGGCGGGGACGGCCTCGAAGTCGCGGAACGGCTGGTAGAGGTCGATGCCAAGGCCGAGGTCCGCACAGCGCAGCCGTACGTCCTCGGGGCTGAGCGGGGCGCCGAGCAGATCGTTCTCGAAGATCTCCACGCCGTCGAAGCCGGCGGTGGCGATGGCGGTGAGCTTCTCGGAGAGCGGGCCGCTGAGCGAGAGGGTGGCGATCGATTTACGCATGGATGTCTCCTGTTCAGGCCGGGAAGGCGGCCAGATCGCCGAGGTCGGCGAGCATCGGTCCGGTGTGCGGTTCGAGCCCGGTGAAGAGCCGGAAGGCGTCGGCCGCCTGGAAGACGGCCATGCCACCGCCGTCGAGGGTGCGGCAGCCGATCGTGCGGGCCTCGCGCAACAGCTCGGTCTCCAGCGGCCGGTAGACGACTTCGGCCACCCAGAGTCCGGGCCTGAGCAGTGCGGCCGGCAGGGGCAGGCCCGGGTGCGCGACCATGCCGGTCGGGGTGGCGTGCACGAGCCCGTCCGCGGCGGCGAGGCGCTCGGCCGTCGCCCCGGTGGGCGCGGAGGCCGCACGTCCGGCGCCGAAGCGTGAGGTCAGCGCGGTGGCGAGGGCGGCGGAGCGGGCCGGGTCGGTGTCGATGAGGGTGACCCGGTCGACGCCGAGGTTCAGCAGGGCGTGCGCCACCGCGGCGCCCGCGCCACCCGCGCCGAGCTGGACGACGTCACCTGTCGGCGCGTCGGCCAGGCCGCGGGCGAAGGACTGGGCGAAGCCGGTGGCATCGGTGTTGTGTCCGATGGCCCGACCGTCTCTGAAGACGACGGTGTTGACGGCGCCGAGCTCGGCGGCGTCGGGGGCGAGCTCGTCCAGGTGCTCGATGACGAGCTGCTTGCAGGGGTGGGTGATGTTCAGGCCGTCGAAGCCGAGGCGCATGGCGGCACGCACCAGCTCCCCTACGGCTTCGGGCGCGACGTCCAGCACGTCGATGTCGAGGGTGCGGTAGACGAGGCGGACACCGTGCCGGTCCGCCTCGCGTTCGTGCAGGGCGGGGCTCAGGGAGGGGCCGATGCCGGAGCCGATCAGGCCGGTGAGGTACGAGGTCATCGATGCTTCCTGTGGGTCGTCTTGGCACGGTCGTTCACGAGGGCGCGGTCAAGGCGCGGCCGGTTCAGAGGGCGGCCGCCTCGGGCGTCACCGTCGGCGCCTTCGCGTCCCCGGCACGTACCCCCAGTTCGGCGGTGGGCACGCGGTGCGTCTCGCGCCCGGTGGCCACGGCGATCGCGCAGATCACGCAGAAGGCGGCGGTGAAGATCGCGACGCCGACCCAGCCGTCTCCGTCGGGGCCGTCGATCTGGGCCGCGAAGGTCACCGCGAAACCGGCGATGGCGAAGCCGATCTGGGTGCCGATGGCCATGCCGGAGAGCCGGACCCTGGCGGGGAACATCTCGCCGTAGAACGAGGGCCAGATGCCGTTGGCCGCGCTGTAGACGACGCCGAAGAGCAGAACGCCGGTCACGAAGACCAGGGGGTAGCTGCCGGTGGAGATCGCCCACAGGTAGACGAAGATCATCACTCCGCTGCCGATCGCCCCGACGAGGAAGACGGGCTTGCGGCCGATCCGGTCGGAGAGCCTGGCCCAGAGCGGGATGGCGAGCAGCGCCACGGCGTTGGCGCTGCCGGCGACCCAGAGCATGCCCGTCTTGTCGAGGCCGACCGCGTCGCTCGTGGCGAAGGAGAGGGCCCAGACGGAGAAGATCGTGCTGACCGTCGCGATCAGCGCGGCGGCGACCACCCTCAGCACGTCGGCCCAGTGGTTCCTGAGCAGATCCGCCAGCGGCATCTTGGCCACCTCCTGGTCGGCGGAGACCTGCTGGAAGACGGGGGTCTCGTCGAGGGTGCGGCGGATGACGTATCCGGCGACGGCGACGAGGGCGCTCAGCAGGAACGGGATGCGCCAGCCCCAGCTGTAGAGCTGCTCGTCGGGCAGTGCGGCGACCGGCAGGAACACCAGGGTCGCCAGGAGCTGACCGGCCTGGGTGCCGTTGAGGGTGAAGCTCGTGTAGTAGCCGCGCCGGTCCTCCGGGGCGTGCTCCAGCGTCATCGCGTTGGCGCTGGCCTGCTCACCGGCCGCGGACAGGCCCTGGAAGACCCGCATCAGCACGAGGAGCACCGGGGCGATGGTGCCGACCTGGGCGTACGTGGGCAGACAGCCGATGAGGAAGGTGGAGAGCCCCATCAGGATCAGCGTCCAGACCATGATCTTCCGACGGCCGAGCCGGTCGCCGAAGTGGCCGAGGACGAGAGCACCGAGGGGGCGGGCGGCGTACGCGACGCCGAACGTCGCCAGGGAGATCAGGGTGGCGGTGGCCGGGTCGTCCGGGTCGAAGAAGACCTTGGGGAAGACGAGGGCGGCGGCACTGCCGTAGATGAAGAAGTCGTAGTACTCCAGCGCGCTGCCGATCCAGGCGGCGAAGGCGGCCTTGCGTGGCCTGCCCTGGGGCGGCGCGGCCGGTGGCTGATCGGCCTGCGGGTGAGCGGACACGTGAACTCCTCGGGGAGAGCGGCCTGGCCACGAGGGGGAGGCAGGCCGCGAGGGGACGTAGTTAACGCACTAGATAGTTAATTAACTTGGGTGAGATGCTCGCCCGCCCCTCGGGCCGTGTCAATACATCGGGCGTCAACAGATGGCCGGCACGCCTGAACCCGGATCGGTGAGCTTCGACCGATCGGCTCACCCGCGCTGTCACCGTGCCGTACGCTGCGGCGCTAGGCCGAAATGACGAAAATGGGGAGCTGTCACGTGGCTGAACAGGGCAGTGCGGTCGAGCTGGTGGGGTTGCTGTCGGCCAAGGGGCGGGATCTGGCCGGCGAGTGGGTTCAGCAGGTGTCGGGCACGCTGAAAGGCCGTGTGAGCATCGCCGAACTGAGCCGTGAACTGAACGAGTTGCACGAAGCGCTGGTGGAGGCACTCGGCCAGGGCGCGAGCGATGTGCACGGCGAACAGATGTCGGAAGTGCGCGCCCTCCTGATGGAGTTGTCGCGGAACAGGGCCCGGCAGGGTTTCTCGCCCACGGAGACGGCAGTGAGCGTCTTCGCGCTGAAGCAGGTCCTTGAACCCGTGCTCCAGGACGGCTCCGTCGAGGAGATCCGCGCCTTCGGCCGTCTCAGTCGCGTGCTGGACGGCCTTGGCCTGTTCACGATCGAGACGTACACCCGGACCCGTGAGGAGCTCATCTCCGCGCAGTCCGAGCAACTCATGGAGCTGTCCACGCCCGTGGTGCGGCTGTGGGACGGCGTCATCGCCGTGCCCCTGGTGGGCACGCTGGACTCCGCACGGACCCAGGTCGTCATGGAGAAACTGCTCCAGGCGCTGGTGGACACCGGTTCCGAGCAGGCCATCATCGACATCACCGGCGTACCCGCGGTGGACACGCAGGTGGCGCAGCATCTGCTGAAGACCATCGTCGCGGCCCGCCTCATGGGCGCCGAATGCACCATCTCCGGCATCCGCCCGCAGATCGCGCAGACGATCGTGGCACTGGGAATCGAGTTCGACGGCATCGTCACCAAGGCGAGCCTCGCGGACGCGCTCAAGCTGGCCCTGAAGAGGTCGGGCGTCGAGATGGTCTCCCGCAAGGCCGCGCAGCTGTGACCGAACGGGTACCGATCCTGCGGATCGGCGACGTGCTCGTGGTGTCCATCCAGTTCGACCTGGAGGACCAGACCGTCCTGCAGTTGCAGGAGGATCTGGCCGAGCAGATCGTGAACCGCTCCGCTCGGGGCGTCATCATCGACATCACCGCACTGGAGATCGTCGACTCCTTCGTCGGGCGCATGCTGGCGACGATCGCGGACATCTCCCGCATGCTCGACGCCCGGACCGTGGTGGTCGGGATGCGTCCCGCCGTCGCCATCACGCTCGTGGAACTCGGACTCTCGCTCGGCGGAGTGAGCACGGCACTCGACCTCGAGAAAGGCCTGGCGCGGCTGCGGCGCTCCTCCTCTGCGGACGAAGCGTGACAGCGCCCTGGCTGCCTGACGAGGCGCCGCAGGTCTACTCCGTCACGCACAACAGGGACGTGGTGGGCATCAGACAGAGCGTCCGCGTCCTGGCACAGCGGTGCCGCCTCTCGCTCGTGGACCAGACGAAGATGATCACGGCCGCGAGCGAGCTGGCGCGCAACACCCTTGTGTACGGGGGCGGTGGGTCCGTCACGGCGGGAATCGTCGAGAGGGACGGCCGCCGGGGAATCGCGGCGCTCTTCAAGGACGACGGGCCCGGCATCGCGGACGTGGCGCAGGCGATGACGGACGGCTGGACATCGGGCGCCGGTCTGGGCCTGGGGCTCAGCGGTGCCCGGCGCCTCGTCGACGAGTTCGAACTCGTGACGGAGGTCGGCGTGGGCACCACGGTGACCATCATCAAGTGGGCCCGGTGAAGAACCGGATCATTCTGGCCAGCCGGGACATGAGCTGGTTCCGGGACGGCCCGTCCCTGTCGGCCTCGGCACGCGGGGCGGCGGCCGCGCTGGCCCGACGCATCGGTCTCGACACGCATCGTGCCGCGGAGGTCGCCCTGGCCGTCACCGAGGCCGCCACCAACATCCAGCGTCACGCCACGGACGGTGCGCTCCTGCTCCGGACGCTGCACACGGATGAGGAAGCAGCGGTGGAGTTCGTCACCGTCGACTCCGGGCCCGGCATGGTCGACGTGACCGCCGCGATGGCCGACGGAGCCTCCAGCGCCGGCACGCTCGGCATCGGGCTCGGCGCCGTGGCCAGGCTGGCCGACCACTTCGACATCCACTCCGTGCCCGGCAAGGGAACGGTCACGGCGGCACAGTTCTGGTCGCGCCGGGCGGACGACCAGGGCGTGACGGCCGCCATGACGGCCGGGCGGCCGTGCGTCTCCGGTATCACGCGGCCCATCAGTGGCGAGATGACCTGCGGTGATGCCTGGAGCGCCCGACTCGACACCGGAACCGGAGCCGGAACCAGCCCCCACCACCCCGCCGTTCTCGTCATGATGTGCGACGGCCTGGGGCACGGCCCGCTGGCGGCCCGCGCCAGTGCGGCGGCCGTGCACGCCTTCCACGACACTTCCGCCACCGAACCGGAAGACATCATGAACGCGGTCCACCACGCGCTGCGGGGAACCCGGGGTGGCGCGGCGGCGGTCGCCCGGATCGAACCGGCGGACGGACGGGTGCGGTACTGCGGCATCGGCAACATCAGTGGCTTCCTCATCGGCCACGCCACCCGCAGGACACTGCTGTCGGTGCCCGGCATCGTCGGCGCGAACATGCGTCGTCTGCGGACGTTCGAGGAGAAGCTGCCCGAAGGCGGGGCCCTGGCCATGCACTCCGACGGGCTCACCGAGCGGTGGGATCACACGGCTCTCCCCGGTCTTCTGCAGCATGCGCCGCTCGTCGTGGCCGGGCAGCTGTTGCGTGAAGCCGGCGTACGCCGCGACGATGCCAGCGTGGTGGTGGTGAAGGGGGTCTGGTGACCAGCGAAGGGCGGGACGGACGTGCCTGCTGACTCTCCCCGGCACATCCCCGGAGGTTGCGTCGCCGACGTGAGCCACGAGCCGCACACGGTGGCGTCCCTCGGCCTTGCCTCCGCGCAGGACGTGTTCCGGCTCAGGCGCGGCGCGCAGCGGGCGGCCGCGGCGCTCGGCCTCGAGAACCAGGACCAGGTCCGACTGGCCACCGCGCTGAGCGAGTTGGGCCGGGACCGTCTCAGCTGCGGTGCGAGCACCGTCGCCTTCCGTTCCGAGTCCGGCGAGCAGCCCACTCTCGTCGTGACGCTCGAGTGGGTCCGCGGCCGGGAGCCGACGCCGGAAACCCTGCAACTGGTCTCCCGGCTCGTCGTGAGCGAGTTCGCGCCCCATGAGTCGGGCGGCCGCGTCACCGTCCGACAGCCGCTGCCGGTGAACCACCTCACGGGCATCGAGATGAACGAGCGCCTGACCCAGGCCCTGGGCCAGGCCGGTGCGACCACGGAGACCGACTGCCTCAGGACCCAGACACGCGATCTGATCACGACGCTGGAGGAGACCCGGGCCCAGCGCGAGGAACTGCGCCGTCTCAACGAGGAACTGCGCCGCCTCAACGAGGAGTTGGAGGAGACCAACCAGGGGGTGCTCGCCCTCTACACGGAACTCACCAAGGAACTTGAGACCACCAACATCGGTGTACTCGCCCTGCACTCGGAGCTGGACGAGAAATCCCGGCAGCTCCGAGAGGCCAGCGAGGCCAAGACCCGGTTCTGGACCAACATCAGCCACGAACTGCGCGCACCGATCAATGCCGTCGTCGCCCTGGTCCGCCTGCTCCTTGACCCTGGTTCGGAACCGTTGACGGCGGAGCAACGCCGACAGATCACGTTGATCGAGGCGTCGGGGCAGACGGTCCTGTCACTCGTCAGCGACCTCCTCGACGTCGCCAAGGCCGAATCGGGCCTGCTCGACGTCCAGCACGCGCCGGTCGACCTGCGTCTGCTCGTGACCCAGCTCAGCGCCACGTTCGAGGGCACCTACGGAGGCAAGGGCATCTCGGTCGTCACGCCGGACCTGAAGGTTCTGCCCACGGTGGTCACCGACGAGAAACTCCTCACCCACGTCCTGCGCAACCTGATGTCCAACGCCTGCAAGTTCACCGAGGAGGGTGAAGTGCGGCTGGACATCAGCGTGAACGACGAGCGGGCGCCGTCCCTGCGCGTCACGATCACAGACACGGGTGTCGGTATCCCGGCAGAGGAACTCAGCCGCGTCTTCGAGGAGTTCTACCAGGTCCGAGGACCTCACCAGAGCGGGCATGCGGGCACCGGACTCGGACTGCCCTACGCCCGCACCCTCACCGAACTCCTCGGGGGCACGCTCGGGCTCACCAGCACGCTCGGGGTCGGCACACGGGTGGAAGTGCTCGTCCCGGTTCACACACCTGACAGACACGGCGAGGAAGCCGGCGGAGGCGCACAGTGATCGACAACTCTCAGGACGCCACTCATGCCAGCATCCTGGTCGTCGAGGACAGTGAGACCAGCCTGTACCTTCTCACCAGCTGGCTGGAGCGTGCGGGACATGAAGTGATCGGCGCGAAGAACGCGGGTGAGGGCCTCAGCCATCTCACCGCGGCGGACAAGCCCTTGCCGGAGATCGCCATCGTGGACGTGCGCCTGCCGGACATGAGCGGCTTCGAGCTGAGCGAGAAGATCAAGAGCAACGCCGGCACGGCCGCCCTGCCCGTCATCCACATCTCCGCGTCGGCCGTCAGCGCGGAGGATCACGCCGAAGGGCTGCGGCGAGGTGCGGACACCTACCTCAACCAGCCGCTCGATCCCGATGAGTTGCTCGCCACAGTCACGGCCACGCTGCGCTACGCCAGAGCACGGCGCCGAGCGGAGCAACTCGCCGAGCGGCTCCTCACCCTCAACGAAGCAACCATGTCCGTCTACAGCGCCATCGGCTTCCACTCCTTCGCCTCGGCGGCCACCGGGGGCGCCGCACGGCTCCTGTCGTCCCCGGCCAGCGCGGTCTTCCTCTCGCCCGAGGGGCAAGCGGTCCACAGCACGAGCGACGGCCGGGCCGCGGCGACCCGAACGTACGCGGCACGGCCGGACGTGCTCGACCGGCTGCTCCAGCAGAGCCTGGGCGACGGGACCGGTGCGGTGATCGCGCAGGTCTCACGGGGACAGTGGCAGGCGTTGTTGCGCGCTGACCACCTCGACGGCGGACACATCGCCATGGCGGTGGCGCGGACCAAGCGCGGACGCCCCCCTGTCTGCCTCGCCGTCCCCTCCGGCGCACTCACCGGAACGGACGACGAGCATCTCCTCCAACAGCTGGCCCACGCCTGTGCGCTGGCACTGGAGGCGCTGCGCACCTACAACGAGGAGCACACGCTCGCCCTGGCGCTGCAGCGCTCCTTCCTGCCGAGCGACCTGCCCACGGTCGACGGCATCGACCTGGCCTTCCGCTATCTGCCCGCCTCCGAGAACGCGGAGATCGGCGGGGATTTCTACGAAGCGATCCCCACCGCCGATGGCCTGTTGCTGGCGATAGGCGATGTGCTCGGCCACTCGCTCAGGGCGGCCACCGTGATGGGCGAGTTGCGTCACGCGCTGCGTGCCTATGCCTTCGAAGGGCACCCGCCCCAGCAGATCCTCGGCCACCTCGAAACACTTCTGGCCCACTCGCAGCCGACCGTGACGGCCACCCTCTGTCTGGTCCTCGTCGAACCAGGGGGGCGGCGTCTGCAGGTCGCCAACGCCGGCCACATCCCCCCGCTCGTCGTCGGCCCGGACGGCCACGCACGGTTCCACACTCCCCACGGACCGATCCTCGGACTGCGTGCGCCCCACCCGGCCCCGACGGCCTTGTCCACCCCACCGGGCACCCGGCTGCTGCTCGTCACCGACGGACTGGTCGAGGTGCGCAACATCTCCCTGAGCGTCACGCTCACCGCCTTCATGGAGGCGGTCACGGCCGGCCCGCCCGGACTGCAGGACCTCAGCGACCATCTCCTGGACAGGTTCGGGAGGGGGAAGGACGACGACATCGCGCTGCTCGCCGCGGATCTGCACTGATCAGGAGAGAATCCGGTCAGGGGGACCGGTCACTTGTCGAGGGCTTCGCCGAGTGTGGGGAGGATGTCGATGAAGGTGTCGATGCCGACGATCTCCAGGGTCCGGATCACGGACTCCGCGGGGCCGGCAAGACGCAGCCAGCCGCCGGCCCCGGTGAGATCCCGGTGGGCGGCGATGAAGACGTTGATGGCGCTGGAGTCGATGAAGGTGACGCGTCGCAGATCCACCACGGCGCGGGGACGGGGCGCCGCGACGGCTGCGAGCGCCCGGCGTACGTCAGCGCTGGTGTCCAGATCGATCTCACCGGCCACCGTCAGGACCGTGACGTCGTCGAGAGGCGTGACGACGACCGAGAACTGCTCGGTCCGCCGGGCTCGTTCGCTGCCAGCCATTCGTTCCTCAGCCATGCTGACGATGCTTGCACATTTGGAGCCTCGTGTGTCGGGCCGACGGTAACGTACACCCGATGCCAGTAGGCCGGAGGGGCCGGTTGAGGCCGTGGGGAAGGGTAGTTCGGGCCGACATCGCGGGCACGGGTGTGCCGGCACGATCGGAAAAGGGTCCATGGGACGAATGATCTGCGAGGCACGCCGTGGATGACGACGGCAGGCGGCGGGAGGACCCGGCCGCGGAGACTGTGGAGTTCACGCGGTCTGTTGCGGCCGCGGAGAGCGCCGAGTCCACGAAAGCCACGACATTCTCCTTCGAGCTGGACGGGACGGTCCCGTGCATCGCCCGGGCGCGGCAGCTGGCCGCCGAGTTTCTCGCCCGGATGCGGGCCGACCACGGTTTCCCCGTCTCGCGGCGCGCGAAGGATCTGACTCAGTTGGTCATCAGCGAGTTGGTGACCAACTCCCTCAAGTACGCCCCCGGCCCCGTCCTGGTGAACCTGCGGATCACCGGTGGGGCGATCGAGGTGGTGGTCCGCGACTCCGTGCCGGTCCTGCCGCGGGCCCGCCCCGCCGACGCGGGCCGGGTGGGCCAGCACGGGCTGGAGATCGTGCTGGCCGTGGCCCAGGTCTTCGAGACGCGACAGGAGGAGTCGGGCAAGAGCATCACCGTCACCATCGCGCTGCTCGACGACCTGAGCAGCACCTGATCCTCGGGGCACGGCGTCAGCGGCGCACCCTTGGCATCCCCAGGCCGATCCAGGAGATGATCTCGCGCTGGATCTCGTTGTTGCCGCCGCCGAAGGTGAAGATGACGGCGCTGCGGTAACCGCGTTCGAGTTCGCCGTGGAGCACGGCGCCCGCGGAGCCCTCCTTGAGCGAGCCCGCCGAGCCGACCACTTCCATGAGCCAGGCGTACGCGTCCCTGCGCGCTTCGGAGCCGTACACCTTCACGGCGGAGGCGTCCTGGGGGGTGAGGGTGCCCTCCTGGACGGCGTTCACCATCTGCCAGTTGAGGAGCTTCATCGCGTCCAGCTTGGTGTGCGTCCTGGCCAGGCGCTGACGGACCCAGCCCAGGTCGATCACGCGGCGGCCGTCGGCGAGCTTGGTGTCGGCCGCCCAGCGCTGCACGTTGTGGAAGGCGCGGATGGCCATGGTGCCGTGGGCGGCGAGCGTGACGCGTTCGTGGTTGAGCTGGTTGGTGATGAGCCGCCAGCCCTTGTTCTCCTCGCCCACGCGGCGCGAGACGGGGACGCGGATGTTCTCGTAGTAGCTCGCCGTGGTGTCGTGCGAGGCGAGGGTGTTGATGATGGTGCAGGAGTAACCGGGGTCACTCGTCGGCACGAGGAGCATGGTGATGCCCTTGTGGGGCGGGGCGTCCGGGTCGGTGCGGACGGCGAGCCAGACCCAGTCGGCGGTGTCGCCGTTGGTGGTCCAGATCTTCTGCCCGTTGACGACATACTCGTCGCCTTCGCGGACTGCCTTGGTCTTCAGGGCGGCCAGGTCGGTGCCCGCGTCCGGCTCGCTGTAGCCGATCGCGAAGTCGAGTTCGCCGGAGAGGATCTTCGGCAGGAAGTACGCCTTCTGTTCCTCCGTGCCGAACTGCATCAGCGTCGGCCCGACGGTGTTCAGGGCCATCAGCGGCAGTGGGACGCCGGCCTGCGCGGCCTCGTCGAAGAAGATGAACTGCTCCATCGGCGAAAGCCCACGGCCGCCGTACTCCTCGGGCCACCCGACACCGAGCCACCCGTCACCGCCGAGCCGCCGGATGGTCTCCCGGTAGAACTGCTTCTGAGTGGCGGGATCGGCGTAGCGCGCGTACGCGTTGTCGGGCACCAACTCGGCGAAGTACGACCGCAGCTCGGTACGCAACTGCCGCTGCTCAGGCGTGTATTCGAGGTGCACGACCCCTCCTGCTTCCGCTGTCTCCCCGGGCGTGGGCTTGACGGCGCACACAGTAGAACGCGTTGCAGAAATAGGGAATGGCTGACGGCAAAGGCCTCTGGCCGGCGGAGGGCTGGCCCTGCGCCCTCTCGGGGTGACCGCGCCTCTTGGCCAGGTCTTGGCCAGGTCCTAGTCTGGCTTGAAAGCCCGGTGCATCAGGAACACAACAGCCGTCCCACCATGCCGACTCGGGCCGGACCACCATTCATCGGCCAGCGCGTCGACAAGGATGAGGCCCCACCCATGGGCTTCCATGGCCTGGGGTGTACGCAGGCGGACGTGGGCGGGACAACCGGGATTGTGCACGTCCACGCGCAGCGTTTCACCCAAGCGATACCAGCGCACGCGCACCCTCCAGGGCTCGTCCGCTTCCCCGTAGAGGATGGCGTTGGTAACCAACTCCGAGACCATCAGCACGCAGTCATCGATGGAGCAGTCGAGGTGGTGCGGCTCGGTGAACTTCCTGAACCAGCGGCGAGCCCGCCCGACCGACTCCGGGAGGGGATAGAGGGTCATCCCGCCGAGTGGTTGGAGTAGGCCATCGTCGCCGGAGTTGCCGTCGGTGCGCGTCATTGCGCATCCCCTTCCGGTAGGTGGCTAAGACCACTTACCGGATAGTGGCATTGGCCACTTCGGGCAGCAAGCGATTCCGGAAAACCTCCGTCCTCCACTCACCCCAACGGGTACCCCTGCTCGAACGCCCAGCGCCCCGGCGGATAGACGGCCTCCGCGAACTCCAGCGGACGATCCTGCAGGTCGTAGACGGCATGGTGAACTACCAGGACGGCAGCGGGCAGTTCGAGCCCGAGCTCGTCACCCTCCTCCGGAGTGGCCAGTCGGGCGCAGACACGGTCTTCGCCGTAGCTGCCGCGCCGCCCGGTGGCTTCCTCGACGTACGAGACCGTCCCCTCCCGGATCCGCTCGGGCTCCAGGAGCCGGGGCGCCCGGCGGCCCACCTCGGCCGGGAACCAGGACGTGGACACCTCGACAGGCGCGTCTGCCGAGTTGGTCACGCGCCGCCGCTGAACAGCCGCCCGATCCTTGCCGAGTTCGAGCGCTTCGGCCACGTGATCGGGTGCCTCGGCGTACCCGGCCGACGCGATGACCGCGTACTCCCCCGGCCCGTAGATCACCCCGGCCTGCCGCGCCCGCCCATAACGCTCACGCGCCCGCCGATGCACCTGCTGATCACGTACGTACGTCCCCGAGCCCTGCCGCTTCTCCACGAGCCCCTGATGCCGCAGCGCCTCCAGGGCGCGGGCGCTGGTGGGCCGGGAGACGTTCCAGTCGAGGGCCAACTGCCTCTCGGATGGCACCTCTTCACCTGGCTGCAAATCCCCACGCAGGATCTGATCGCGCAGATGCTGGGCGATCTGCAGGTACTTGGGCAAGGCCTCAGCGATCTCGGGCAACGCGACTTCCCTTCAACCGACTACCAGCTGGCTAATACCAGTAGCCACTATAGGTGCGCACGGAAGGGACACACAGGACGCACCGATACCCTGTTCTCGTGAAGCGGCTCATTGTGGCAGCCGGAGGCGGCGGCGACGCGGTAGCGGCGGCGATGCTGCACGCCGCCCTGTACGGGGACGACGACGGGCCGGCGCTGATCCTGACCTACTCCTGGGACCGCCTGATCATCGACCCGGTCCCGGGCCCGCGCTCCCCCTCCGACTTCACCGGCCTGTACCAACTCACCCCCCACGTCTGGGCAGTCCCCGGCACCGCAACCCTGAAGCCACCGCACGCGGCGACACTCCCCCGCCTCGCGGCCGAACTCCCCCACACCTTCGCGCTGATCAACCCGTACACCGGGACAACGGGCATCACCCGCCAACTCAACGAACTGATCGCCCACTTCGCCCCGAAGACGATCGACGTACTGGACGTCGGCGGCGACATCCTGGCCCACGGCGACGAACCCACCCTGCGCAGCCCCCTGGCCGACGCCCTCACCCTGGCCGCATGCGCACAGGCCGACGCGCCCGTACGCCTCCTCGTGGCGGGCCCAGGCCTCGACGGCGAGCTCCCCGCGGACATCCTCCGCCCACGCCTTGGCCCCCTGATCACGACTTTCACGCCCGAACACGCTCAGGCAATCGTTCCCATCCTCACCTGGCACCCCTCCGAGGCAACGGCCCTCCTCGCCGCCACAGCGCTGGGCGCCCGAGGTCTGTGCGAGATCCGCGACGCCGGCCTCCCGGTTCCTCTCACCGCCGAAGGCCCCACCGTCCACCAGGTCGACCTGGCAACGGCGTTCGCCGCAAACCGCCTCGCCCAAGCCATCACCGCCACGACAACGCTCGACGAAGCAGAGAAAGCCTGCCGCACCGTCTGCGGCACCTCCGAGATCGACTACGAACGCGAGAAGGCACGCGGACTGCTGCTCCGGCAGCAGGAAAACCCCACCACCCCGCACGACCTACTGACCCAAATCAAGGAATTCGAGAAGGCCGCAAGTACACGAGGAGTCACACACACAACAGTCCGCCGCCTAGCCGAGGCCCTGGGCCTCACCAACGAAGCACTCCCGCACCTCACCCAACTCAACGCCGCGCGCCACGGCCACCTACCGGCATCGGTATGGAAGATCCACCACAGATGAGTTGCAGGATGCGCAGGAAGCCCAACACGGTCCTCACCTGTGCAGAGCCCCTCATTGGGGTTACCGACCCAAAGGGCTGTCCCGTAAGCACGGCCCTTCCCCTGAGCGAGGGGCCTCTCCGCGCTCCCCCGATCAGCCGAAGGCGAGCTCGACGTCCTTGTCCACGCAAAACCGCAGGACGGTGATCAACCGGCTGATGTCTTCGATGCGCCGTCGAAGGACGGGGTCGCCGTCGTCAGACTGACGTTGGTCGAGAATCGCTTCCAGCCGGGGCAACATGGCCGCGCATTGAGCGGGTGCGAGGTCAGGGCCATCGTCGTCTGGATGGTTGAGCAGTGGCGCCAGCGTGCTGGAGACGCTGCACCACTGGCGTTCTCCGCCGAAGCCGTCCATCTCGGTGAGGGTGAGCCCCTCGGCCTGGGCCAACCAGCTCCTGAACATGCTGAAGCCGGTGTAGGACCAGGAGATGTCCGGGCTCGCCACGTCGTCGTCGCCGGGAAAGAGCATCAATCCCACCTTGTCCCCCTTGGTTGCTCGTAGCCCAGGATCGCCGTGAGGAAGGGTGTCGGCAACTGAAATGATCTCCGGATGGCTGGTGTGATCACGGCGTTCGATCCGTCCTGGATAGCCCCGTTCACCGGGCTGAGCCCGCGTTGCTTCGGCCAGTTACTGACGGCCGTGCGCCACCAGACTGTGACAGAAGCGCATCGCGGGCTGCCCTGGGGGCTACCGCTGGAGGACCGCGTCCTCCTGGTCACGGCATATCGGCGCACGAACTTGACGATGCGCCAGATCGCCCCGCTCTTCGGTGCTTCGAAGTCGGCAGCGGGCCGGGTCATCGACCACATCGGCCCGCTCCTCGCGCTCCAGCCGCGCCAGCGGTTCGCGAAGGACATCGTGCTCATCGACGCCGACACCCGCTTGGTCGCCGTGGTCGGCCGACCCCTGCCCGGAAACCGCCACGACTCCCGCGGCTGGGTGGAATCCGGCGCCAAGGACGCCGTCGGCAAGACCATGACCATCGCTGACGCGGCTACCAGGGCACCAGCCTGGTCATCCCGCACCACCGGACCAAGGGCCAGGACCTCCCGGCCTAGAAGGAAGGACACAACCGCTCCCACAAACGGGGCCGAGCCCGTGCACACCTTCGCCCGGAGGAAGAGCTGGAAGATCCGGCGCGACTGCCGTTTCAAGGGCGACGGCGTGCACCACGCCAAGCTCGCCATCGCCCGCCTGCACAACCTCACCCTCGCTGGATGAGAGGCGAGTTCGTAGAGCAGTCGTCCGCATCAACACCTCACCCTAGATTGCTTACGGGACACCCTTTAGCCCTCTTGGCCTCGCTCTGGGCCAACACAGCGAGGCCCGTCACGGTTTCCGTCTAATTCAGCTCCGTTCACGGTCATTCAGACGACCGAAGGCGGTGGCCGCTCCCGCGACCGGCCGAGCATGAACGAACGTGAACGCCCCTGCACGCACACCCACGCAGCACCACCACAGTTGGAAAGCGTGCTCCTGCTGTAGGCACGGGAGGGAGCCGTGCGCGGTCGGCTCTGGCAGGTCATCCGCTGGCCGTCGACGAAGCCTGACCGTCGGTTGGGTCCCGGACGATTCTCCGGGCCGCCCCCAGACAGGTCGGGGATGCAACCATTCCCTTCAGAGTTGGAACCCCCGGTAGCCGACCGCGCGCTTGAGACCCTAAAGGTAGGCCCTGACAACGACTCTGCGTAGGACGGGCCGTCGAGCGGTGAGTGTCTAACTGCGTGGCAACGCCGACGAACAGCGGCGGACGAGCACGAACTTTTGCGGACCGTCAGCGCAGGTAAGGGGCGCGCCCATGGCAATGGTCCCGCCCAAGCGCTTCGGGACGAAGTGGTCATCGCGCAAGGTGCCACCCGCGCGTTTCCGCGGCCAAGCGCTGCCCGTAGCCTGAACCTGTGTCGATCGGTCAAAGGTCAGTGAGCACTCTCCAGCTGAAATGGCAACTGGTGGGACGTGGTTGGGCAACCTGCCACCTAGCCGATGGATCTCAGACGGCCACACTGACCGCCAGCTACTGCACTGACGCGTTGGCGGACCTCGTGGCAAGCACCGGAGGGCTCTACGGGCAGCAGCACTCAGCCCGGTTCTTCTTCGACGGCGAGCCCCAAGAGCTCCGCTGGGCGCTCCGAAGTACGAGTGACGCGGTCGAGGTGACCATCTACGAGTTTCCCGACATCGCCGTCAGCCTCGACTATCCAGACTCCGATGGCACCGTGTTCTGGCAGTCGACCCATCCGCGTAGGGCGTTCACTCACGCTGTCTGGGATGCCGCCAACCCTGTGCTCAGGGAACATGGCGAGACTGGGTATCGCGCCAAGTGGGTGATGCATCCATACCCCTTCGGACTGGTCCAGGACCTCCGTAGGCTGCATATCCGGGACGACGTCTGCCACCTGCCCCACGACCTGCCATGCTCGTAGACAGCGCGGCCAGCCGTCTCAGTTTCCGTCCCATTCAGCCACGTTCACAGCAGATCAGATGGGAGCAGGGCCAACCTCGGCCCACACAGAAAACAACCGCCCATGAACACAGGTGAACGGCTCCGTCCGGGTAGCAACCCGCCTAGCGGTCCAACGCTATTAACGATTCCGCCATGCAAGCTGAGCAACCATCCATAGATCACCTCAGTTTGCCGAGCTGAGGTAGTAGCCGCGGCACGGTTCCCCAAGAGCCATACAGTGTCGCCATGTTCGAGACGATCCGTTGGCGTTGCTACGCGCATGTGGGCGACCGCCGTGGTGCCGAGCGTGTGGTCGACCGCATCGGAGAGCTGTTGCCGCACACCATCGAGATCGAAAGTTACGAGCGGTACTGGAAGTTCCCAGAACTGGCCGAGCTGCGGTTCGCCTCTCCTCTCTGTTGCAGCACTCCGGAGGACGCACTCCTGACCACCCTTCAGTGGGCATGGAAGGTCGCGACGCCCTGGAGCCTCAGCGGCCCGGAACCAGGGGTACGTCATGAGTTCTGGGGCATCGCGTCCTCTAATGTCGGTGCCAGTTTCAGCGTCGCCGGCATCGAGTGGATGGAGTTCACCATCACTGATCGCCAAGAGAAGCCCTGTGTGGACAGGGCGAGCTGACTCCACTAGTGGCATACCGTCCCGAGGGATATCGCCGGCCCTTGCCCGGAAGACCGGGTGAAGCATCTGCTTGCGGAGATGCACGAGACGCACCGGGAACTGACCGCCCACGACGGTGCCGAGGCCCGGCAGGCGGGCGCCCCGCCGGAGCCACCCTCATGGCTGAGGGGGCAGGCAGCAGCGGCGTGAGGCCTTGCGTCACCCGCCATAAAGGCCGCCAGGGCGCCGTAGGCCGTGAACACAGATACGGGGCCCCGGTTCGTGTCCACGCGGACGCAGGTCCGCCCCGGTGGGATGGTTCCCACCGGGGCGGACCTGTGTCAGCCGGAGTTGCGTCAGCCGAGCAGGGCCAGGGCCTTGTTCAGGGTGGCGGACGGGCGCATCACCGATGCGGCCTTCGCCTCGTCGGGCTGGTAGTAGCCGCCGATGTCGACGGGCGAGCCCTGGACGCCGTTCAGCTCGTCGACGATCGTCTGCTCCTGCTCGACCAGCGTCTTGGCCAGCGGGGCGAACGACTCCGCGAGCTGCGCGTCCGCGGTCTGCTTGGCCAGCTCCTGGGCCCAGTACATGGCCAGGTAGAAGTGGCTGCCGCGGTTGTCGATGCCGCCGACGCGGCGGGTCGGCGACTTGTCCTTCTCCAGGAACGTGGCCGTCGCGCGGTCCAGGGTGTCGGCGAGCACCTGGGCGCTGGCGTTGTCCGTGGTCTGCGCGAGGTGCTCGAAGCTGGAGGCGAGGGCGAGGAACTCACCCAGGCTGTCCCAGCGCAGGTAGTTCTCACGGACCAGCTGCTGGACGTGCTTGGGGGCGGAGCCGCCCGCGCCCGTCTCGAAGAGACCGCCGCCGTTCATGAGCGGAACGATCGACAGCATCTTGGCGCTGGTGCCGAGCTCCAGGATCGGGAACAGGTCCGTGAGGTAGTCACGGAGCACGTTGCCGGTCACCGAGATGGTGTCCTCGCCGCGGCGGATGCGCTCCAGGGAGAACGCGGTCGCGTCCACCGGCGACATGATCTCGATCTGCAGGCCGTCGGTGTCGTGCTCGGGCAGGTACGCCTTGACCTTCTCGATGAGCTGCGCGTCGTGCGCGCGGGTCTCGTCGAGCCAGAACACGGCCGGCGAGCCGGTCGCGCGGGCGCGGTTGACGGCCAGCTTGACCCAGTCGCGGATCGGGGCGTCCTTGGCCTGGCACATCCGGAAGATGTCACCGGTGGAGACGGCCTGCTCCAGGACGACGTCGCCGGCCTCGTTCAGGACGCGCACCGTGCCGGGCGCGGCGAGCTCGAAGGTCTTGTCGTGGCTGCCGTACTCCTCGGCCTTCTGCGCCATGAGACCGACGTTGGGCACCGAGCCCATCGTGGACGGATCGAAGGCGCCGTTGGCGCGGCAGTCGTCGATGACGACCTGGTACACGCCGGCGTAGCTGGAGTCGGGCAGCACAGCGAGGGTGTCGTGCTCGCCGTCGTCCGGACCCCACATGTGGCCGGAGGTGCGGATCATCGCGGGCATCGAGGCGTCGACGATGACGTCGGAGGGCACGTGCAGGTTCGTGATGCCCTTGGTGGAGTCGACCATCGCGAGCTCCGGGCCCTCGGCGAGCTCGGCCTCGAAGGACGCCTTGATCTGCTCGCCCTCGGGAAGCGCGTCGAGGCCGTTGAGGATGCCGCCCAGGCCGTCGTTCGGGCTCAGGCCCGCGCCGGCAAGCGCCTCGCCGTACGCGGCGAACGTCTTCGGGAAGAAGGCGCGCACGACGTGGCCGAAGATGATCGGGTCGGAGACCTTCATCATCGTGGCCTTGAGGTGCACGGAGAACAGCACGCCGTCGGCCTTGGCCTTGGCGATCTGCGCGGTGAGGAACTCACGCAGCGGACCCACACGCATGACGGAGGTGTCGACGACCTCGCCCGCGAGGACCGGTACGGACTCGCGCAGCACGGTGGTGCTGCCGTCCTCGCCGGTGAACTCGATGCGCAGCGTGTCGGCCTCGGCGATGGTCGCGGACTTCTCGGTGGAGCGGAAGTCGTCGACGCCCATGGTGGCGACGTTCGTCTTCGAGTCGGCCGTCCAGGCGCCCATGCGGTGCGGGTGCGCCTTGGCGTAGTTCTTCACCGAGGCGGGGGCGCGGCGGTCGGAGTTGCCCTCGCGCAGGACCGGGTTGACGGCGCTGCCCTTGACCTTGTCGTACCGGGCGCGGATGTCCTTCTCCGCGTCGGTCTTCGGGTCCTCCGGGTAGTTCGGCAGCGCGTAGCCCTGCGACTGCAGCTCGGCGATGGCCGCCTTCAGCTGCGGGGTCGAGGCCGAGATGTTCGGCAGCTTGATGATGTTCGCGCCGGGCGTCTTGGCCAGCTCGCCCAGCTCGGCGAGTGCGTCTTCGATGCGCTGGCTCTCCTCGAGGAACTCGGGGAAGAGAGCGATGATGCGCCCCGCCAGGGAGATGTCACGGCTCTCCACGGCGACCCCGGCCGTCGAGGCGTAGGCCCTGACCACCGGCAAGAACGAATAGGTCGCGAGGGCCGGGGCCTCGTCGGTCTGGGTGTAGATGATGGTCGAGTCAGTCACCGGGTGCTCCGCTCCACGTCTGCAACATTGCTCGACATCAAGATATCTCGTGATCGCCCGCTTCCACGAAGCGGCCCCGCATTGCGGGCGTTACAGCCCGTAGCCTTGTCACGGTCCGTGCTCCGGGCCGCCACGGACGGTTGCTGTCCGGTTCCCACAAGGTCCGGTCCCCTGTTCCTGGCGGTCACAGGGCCTCTGCCGCCGGGCCTCCGCGACGAGGATGAGCGAGTGATCACTCCCCTGGATCCCGCGGACCCCGCCTTCGCACGCGACCCGTACCCCTTCTACGCGCGCCTGCGTGACCAGGGGCCCGCCGTGCGGGTCCCGCTCGCCAACGGGACGTACGCCTGGCTCGTCACGGGGTACGAGCGGACGCGGGCCGTCCTCGCCGACCCCCGCTTCTCGAACGTGCCCCCTCGGGACGCCGGACGTCCGAAGGAGGACTCGCCCGCGCGGCACGCCCGCGCCTGTCTGGCCCGGCACATGCTGAACTCCGACGCCCCCGACCACACCCGGCTGCGTCGCCTGACCACCGCGGCGTTCGCCCCGCGCCGCGTCGACGCGCTGCGGCCCCGGATCGAGGAGCTGACCGACGGCCTCCTGCAAGAGATGGCGCGGCAGCTGCGGCAGGAGGGGAGCGTGGACCTCGTCGACGCCTTCGCCTTTCCGCTGCCCGTACTGGTCATCGGCGAGGTGCTCGGGGTACCGGAGGCCGACCGGGCGGATCTGCGGGACTGGACCTACCGGGTCGGCTCGCCCGCCGACGCGCTGGAGCCGGGGGCCGTGGACGAGGCATGGACCGGTCTGTACGGCTACTTCACCGCGCTGATCGCCCGCAAGCGGCGCGCACCGGGACCCGACCTGTTCAGCACGCTGACGCGGGGCGTCGGCTCCGGCCAGGAGGGCGGGCTCGACGACGGGGAGCTGCTTGCCATGGCGTTCCTCCTCCTCTTCGCGGGTTACGAGACCACGATGAACCTGCTGGCATCGGCGTCGCTGCTGCTGCTCACCCACCCCGAGGAGCTGGCCGCGGCCCGCCTCGATCCCGCGCGCTGGCCCGCCGTCGTCGAGGAGACACTCCGCCACGCCAGCCCGCTGGAGGGCACGACGTGGCGGCACACGACCGAGGAGGTGGACCTCGGCGAGGGCGTGGTCATACCCGCGGGCGCCTCCGTTCTCGCGGTACTCGCCGCCGCCAACCGCGACCCGCGGCATTTCCCCGACCCGGACGCCTTCCGCCCCGGCCGCCACCTCCCGGACGAGTCGCCCGAAGGAACCCGCACGGCGCCCCACGCCGCCTTCGGCCACGGACCGCACTTCTGCGTCGGCTCACGCCTCGCCCGCCTGGAGGCGACGATCGCACTCCCTCGGCTCCTGACGGCCTTCCCCACCCTCCGCCTGACGGCCGGCCCGGCCCAACTTCCCTACCGTCCGGGCCTGTTGGTACGCGGCCCCAGCCGCCTCCCCGTCAGCGTGTGAGCAACAGCGCGTCGCCCACCGGGCGTTCAGAGCCGTCCGACGGGGTGTTGACGACCTTGCCGTTCACCGTCATCGTGACGGAGCCGCCGCCGTCCAGGGCCATGGCGTGCACCGCGCCGAGCGACTTCATCAGTTCCGCCCCTTCGCCCAGGCCGAGACCGTCGCTGAGGCCGGGCTGCCGGCCGTCCGCGCCCACCAGGAGCAGGCGCCCCTTCCGGTCGACGCCGATGAGCATGCGCGGGTTGCGCTTGATGCCCCAGGTGTACGCGAAGGAACGGTCACCGGCGCGCACGATGCCGTCGGCGCCGTAGTTGACCGCGACCTTGCCGCCGCGCACCAGCTCGGGGCCGCCGTTGACGATGTCGTCCTGCGGACCCAGCGGACTCCTGGATCGCGTAGGGACACCTGCGGGCACATGGGCGCGCCTGCGGGCGCAGGCGCGGAGCGCTCGGAACGCGCGTCGACACGCAGTGAACGCGAGCGCGCGGACGGCGGTCGATCCCAGGAGTGAATACCAGAAGTCCGGCCGGAAAACAGGCCCCGCGCCCGGCATTTGAGCGCTGATTCAGGCGCGCAGGACCCGCGCCCGGTGCCGGCGGACCGCGTCCCGGTTGGCGCACCGCTGGGAGCAGTAACGCTGCCGCCCGGTGCGTGAGGTGTCGGCGAAGATCGTGACGCACTCGGTCACGGCGCACCGCCGGAGCCGGTGCATCCCCCGCCCTGCCAGGTGCAGCGCCGTGCCCACGGAGATCAGTTGATGGAGCAGGGCGCCGAGCGGCTGCTGTTCCTCGCGATAGTGCAGGTGCCAGCCCGAGCCCGCGTGGTCGGTCAGCCGTGGGTGGGCGGTGGACGCCGCCAGCATCTGATTGAGCAGGTCGGCACGCTCGTCCTCCTCTGCGGCGTCGACGACCTTCTCCCACTGGTCCAGCGCGTGGTGCGCGCGGTCGAGGTCCCCCGGCGTGACGGGGCGCTCCAGGACGAGCCCGGCGGCGCGGCAGCGGTCCGCGAGTTCACCGGCGGTCTGCGGGCGCCGGTTGGCGAGGGCGGCGGCCAGATTCACGACCTCCTCGCCGTAAGGGTTGAGGTGCACAAGACCATTACATCAGGCTGATCGTCATGTCACGACGCACCGAAGACCGCACCCCCGCACGCCCCTCCACCAACCCAGCGGCGCGCCCGGCGACGCTGGACGACATCGCGGAGCTCGTACGTCTGCGGGCGCTGCTGTTCGAGGATCTCGGCGGCGCGTACTTCAGCCCGCCCTCGGCCTCGGGGGCCACCGACTGGCAGAACGACCTGGCCGCGGTCCTTGAGGACCACATGGCCACGGAAGGCATGCGGATCCTCGTCGTGGACGGCGTCGGGGGCGCCGGGAACGGAAGGGGCCTGGCCGCCTGCGCCATCGGCTCGGTCGAGCAGCGGCTGCCCGGCCCGCATCTGCGCAACGGCCGGGTCGGCCTGGTGATCGGCGTGGTCACGGACCCGGCACACCGGCGGCGGGGCCACAGCCGCACGCTGATGCGGGACCTGCTGGCCTGGTTCCGGGAACGCGAGGTGACCCGCGTGGACTTGTATGCCTCCCCCGAGGGCGCCCCCCTCTACCGCGACCTCGGCTTCGTCGACCACCCCGACCCGGCCCTGTACTGGCGCCCTTGACGACGGTCGCGGGCGGCTTCGTGCCAACCGGCCCCGCTCGTGTGGCCGAACCGGCCCCGGCGGGCCACGGTGAAGCAGTACGAGGTGTTGCCGCGAGCGCGGCGGGTAGCCGCGCCTGCGCAGCGGAAAACGCCGTGAGACCGCGCGGGACGAAGTGACAAGGACTGGAGGGAACGCCGTGAGCGAGGAACTGCCCGAGACCCGGGGCGAGGACGAGACACCCGTGCCGAGGGATCTGCCCGATCAGCAGGCGTCGGACGAGGAGGACCACTGGGAGCCGGACGACGACGCGGCCACCACGGGCAACGCCCCGGACGCCGACGACGACGTACCGGACACCGACGAGGCGGGCACCGGTCGGCGTGGAGCGCCGCACTCGGGCGGCGTCCGCCCGGACCAGCCGGTGCCGGACGAGCCCTCCGGCTGAGCGGGAGTCGCCGCGCTCAGCGAGACACCCTCGGCTCGGCGGACACGGCAAGGGTGAACGAGTGCCCTGCCGGGTCGCTGTAGGTCCGGGTGTCCCGCGGGCCGGAGTTGTCCTTGGTGTCCACGGGCCGGGCGCCCAGGCCGACGGCCTCGCGCTCCGCCTCGTCGATGTCCCCGCGGTCCACCAGGATCCTGAGGTGCGCCTGCTGGGAGTCCTCGGGGCGCGGCCAGCTCGGAGGCGCGTAGCCGTAGTCACGGTGGATCGCCATGCACAGGCCCTGCTCGTCGTACACCTCGACGTAATCGGGGTCGGTGCCCATGCCGGCCGTGCCTCCGAGCAACCCCGCGTAGAACTCCGCGAGCTCCTCGGGTTTCGCGCAGTCCAGGACGATGACGGCAGTCTTCTTCACACCCATGGGGTCCCTCTTCGGTCGGCATCAAGTCAGCATGGTTCGGAATGGAGACGGGCGGCCGCTCGGGCGGCCGCCCCACGGCTGTCCGAGTGCCCCGCACCGGCCGCCTCAATCGGCGTGCGTGTGTGGGCCGTGGGGCGTCACGGCGCGGGCGACACTGGTGGCATGCGCCTCGTAGACCCATGCCAGCCCCCGTCCGCCTACGGCCGTCTCCACGTCGAGCGGCACGACCTCTCGCCCGCCCGCTGGCTGGAGCAACGCCCGCCCCACGACGACGGATTCGGCACGGTCGCGGGGGTCTGCGCCCCCGGCTTCGACGCGTACGCGCGGATCCTGCACCCGGCCTGGCTCGGCACGAAACCGGTGCGGTGGGACGAAGTGGCCGCCGTGTACGGGCGGCCGGTGTCGGCGGGGACGCGCTGGCACGAGCTGATCGGCCTCGGGGGCGACCGGCTTCTCTACCGCAACGAGGACACCCCGGCCGTTCCCGGCGTCTGGGACGAGCATCCCGACGAGGGCCCGACCCCCGCTTCCGTGTCCCGCGCCCTGATCTCCGTGCTGTCCGGGCACACCCGCACCCCCGACCGCTGCTGGTACGGGCTCTGGGAGGGGTACGGCCAGTACAACTGGGACGGGTATCCCGTGTTCCGCACACCGGGCCGCCACGAGATCCTGCTCTCCGGCCCCCTTGACGACGCCGACTCACCCGCGTTCCCCGTTCGCGGGGGCGAACCCGATGAGGCGGCACCCGAGCTCCCCGACCTCTGGTGGCCCGAGGACCGCGCCTGGTGCGTGGCCGGAGACGTCGATCTCGTGAGCACGTACGTCGGCGGAACGGCGGCCTGTGTCGCGGATCTCCTCGCGGCTCCGGGGCTGGAGGCGTACGAGATCACCGAGACCTCGCCGGTCGACTGATCCGCCGCCTCATCGTCGCCGCAAGGAGTCGCCGTAGTGTGGCGCCGTAGAGTCGAACTCCATTATCACGGCGCCGTGTTCGAGGGGTCAGATCGCGACGAAAGCCCCTTCGGGGCGGCCTGTTCCGCCTCGCTGTCCTCGGCGCTCCGCGGGGTGACTAGCATGGCGCGATGTGTGGTCCGGAAGATCGCCGTCCTCTTGGCGTTCCCGCCGGGCCCGCGACCGATGCGTACATCGGTCGGCTCGTTGCTTACCTGCACTCAAGGACCGAGGGACCGCTGAATGCCCGTGCCTGCTCCTCCCAGCCCGCACCGAATAGCGAAGGCGCGCCGGCCCGCGTCGACCCTGCCCGTGGTCGTGCTGGTGGTGACCGCCGTGGCCGGTGCCGTGGCGGGCGTCATGGCACCGGACAACGCCCGGGTCTGGACGGTGGCTTCGGTCCTGGCCGGCTGGCTGTGTCTGGCGATCGCGCTTGTGACGACGTCCCTGCACGTCAAGCGGGTCCGTGCGGCCGCTGACGCGGACCACGCCGAGGCCGCCGCCCTCAAGGCGCAGATCGCGCGTCAGGGTGCCGAGTCCGCGCACCTGCTGACCGTCACGCTGCCGACCGTGATGAAACGGCTGCGTGACGGGACAAGCGCGAGCGAGACCCTGGCGCAGACGGCGCCGCCGTCGGATCCGCAACTGCGCCAGATCGTCCACGAGTTCGCCTCCGTGGTGGAGGAGACCGTGCGGCACGCGGCCGACGTCGACTCGCGGCGCGACCAGGCCCAGGGTCAACTCGCACAGGCCGCGGCGGAATTGGACCAGTTGACGGCGGTGACGCTGCCCACCGCGATCGAGCGGCTGCGCGAGGGCGCCTCCGCCGACACGGTCCTCGCCGGCCTCGACTGGCCGCGCAATCCCCTGCTGCGGGTACCCGCTGAATCGTTCATCCGGGAGCTCGCCTACAGCGAGCGGCGCGCCGCGGCGGCGCAGGCCGCCTCCGCCAAGGCGCTGAGCCGCGTGCAGGCCAAGTCCGTGAGCATGCTCGCCGACCTGCGCGACATGCAGGAGCGGCACGGCGTGGAGGTCTTCGGCGATCTGCTGCGCCTGGACCACAGCACCTCGCAGCTGGGTCTCATGACCGACCGTCTCGCCCTGCTGATGGGTGGCCGTTCCAGCCGCGCCTGGAACAAGCCGATCGTCATGGAGAGCATCCTGCGGGGCGCGGTGGGCCGGATCTCCGCGTACCAGCGGGTGCGGCTGCACTGCTCGACGACTGTGGCCATCGCCGGATTCGCCGCCGAGGGCGTCATGCACGTCCTCGCCGAACTCATGGACAACGCGGCGAACTTCTCCCCGCCCATCGACGAGGTGCACGTCTATGTGGAGGAGCGCAGCGCCGGGATCGTCGTGACGATCGAGGACAGCGGCCTGAAGATGGCCGACGCGGCGATGCGCCGCGCGGAGGAGTCGGTCTCCGGGAACATCACGGACCTGGCCTCGCTGCAGGGGACCCGCCTCGGTCTCGCGGTGGTCGGGCGCCTCGCCGCCAAGTACGGCATGAGCGTCAACTTCCGCCCCTCCTCACGCGGCGGCACGGGCGTCGTGGTGCTGCTGCCCCCGCAGCTCCTGGCCCAGCAGCGCGACCCCGCTCCCCAGCAGCTCGCCCCGCGCGGCGTCGAGCCGGCGCCAGCGCCGCTCCCGGCGGCCCCCGCACCGCCGGCCCCGGAGATCCCCGCGGCCCCCGAGCAGCCCGCCGCCCCCGCACAGCCCGCGGCCGCTCCGGCGGAGCCAGGGCCGGCGCACGCACGTCCCGCGGCCGCCACACCCAACGGCCTGCCCGTGCGCGCCCCCGGACGCACCATGGCCGAGGCGGAGCGCGAGCGCGAGCAGCGCAGGGCGGCGTCCGACGCAGCGGCCGGATCCGGGGCGCTCTCCGGCGACGCGGGGCTGCCGCCGCGCGACGCCGGGTCCCGTTTCGGTGCCTTCCACCGCGGGCGGCGGGCGGCGGGCGACGTGCCCGGCTCCCCCGCGGCGCCCGAGTCCCCCGCCGAATCCGGGCCGCCGCCCGCCGAGTAGACCGAAGCCACCCGCACGGCGCCCGGGCTCTGGCGCCCCCTTCCCCGCTCGTAATTCGTGAGATTGGAGGGACGGGCAGGTGACCGGACGACCCGCGCATCTCGCCCCGCCTACCATGCAGACCACTGACAACAGCCTGACCTGGCTCCTGCAGAGCCTCCTGAAGCGCACCCCCGGTACGCGGCACGCCCTGGTGCTCTCCCGGGACGGCCTGAAGCTGTGCTGGAGCGAGCATCTGACGCTCGACCAGGCTGACCAGCTGGCGGCGATCTGCTCCGGTATCCAGGCGCTTGCCCAGGGCGCCTCCATGGAGTTCGGCGACGGGACCGGCGGCGTCCGGCACTCCATGACCGAGTTCCACGGCGGGCTGCTCTTCATCGTCGAGGCCGGCCAGGGAGCGCACCTGGCGGTGGTGGCGGAGGAGAACGCCGATCCCGGAGTGGTGGGGCATCAGATGACCGAACTGGTCGAACAGATCGGTGAGCACCTGCGCGCCGAGCCGCGCGCCCAGACCGAAGGCAGCGGCTCCTCGTGACGCCGCGCAGGCCCGTGGACATCGGTGATCCGGACCGGCTCTACACGGTCACCGGCGGTCGCAGCCGCGCCGACGACGATTCGTTCGACCTGGTCACGCTGGTGGTGAGCGAGTGCGAGCCCACTGCCGGGATGCAGTCGGAGCACGTACGGATCCTCGAACTGTGCCGGCATCCGACGGCCGTGGTGGAGATCGCGGCGGAGATGAAGCTGCCGATCACGGTGGTGCGGATCCTCCTTGGTGACCTGCTCGCGATGGGCCGGATCACCGCCCGCCACCCCCGCGCGGCCGGCTCGGCCGCCTCGATCCCCGATTCCGCCCTTCTCAAGGAGGTGCTCCATGGGCTCCGCAACATCTGAGCTGCCCTCCCGGACGCCGCTGTCCGACACTGCCGAGACCGGCCTGAAGATCGTCGTCGTGGGCGGCTTCGGGGTCGGCAAGACCACGCTGGTCCGCTCGGTCAGCGAGATCCGTCCGCTGAACACCGAAGAGGTGATGACGCAGGCCGGTGTCGGCGTCGACGAGACGGCCGACGTGGCCGCCAAGACCACGACGACCGTGGCGTTCGACTTCGGCCGCATCAGCCTCAACGAGCGTGTGGTCCTCTACCTGTTCGGCGCTCCCGGGCAGGAGCGCTTCTGGTTCCTGTGGGACCGGCTCTTCTCCGGCACGCTCGGGGCGGTCGTCCTGGTCGACACACGGCGGATGGACGACTCCTGGTACGCCATCGACCGGCTCGAACACCACAAGACGCCGTTCGTGGTGGCCGTCAACCGGTTCGACGACGACACCTCGACCCATTCGCTGGAGGAGATCCGGCAGGCGCTCGCGCTGCCCGACCACGTGCCGCTGATCGACTGCGACGCACGGGTGAGGTCGTCGGGCAAGGACGTCCTGATCACCCTCGTGGACCACCTCTACGCACTGGCCATGGCCCAGGAGATGACAACGTGACCGAGCCGACCGGATCCCCCTTCGAGCAGAGCCCGCCGCCCGGGTGCCCGGCGCACGCGGGTACGGGCGCGGTGCGCCTGGGCGGTCTGGAGTACCAGCAGACGCCGTCGCAGCTCTACCGCAGCCTGCGCAGGGAGCACGGCGCGGTGGCGCCGGTGCTCCTCGACGGTGACGTGCCCGCGTGGCTGGTGCTCGGCTACTCCGAGGTCAGTTATGTGACGGGGCACGACGAGCTGTTCGCCCGTGACTCGCGGCGCTGGAACCAGTGGGAGAACATTCCCGCCGACTGGCCGCTGCTGCCGTTCGTCGGCTACCAGCCCTCGGTCCTGTTCGCCGAGGGCGAGGAGCACCGCAGGCGGGCCGGGGTCATCACGGAGGCCCTCGAAGGGGTCGACCAGTTCGAACTCGCCCGGGACAGCGCCCGGATCGCCGACCGGCTGATCGCCGAGTTCGCCGGCAGCGGCCAGGCCGAGCTGATGGACGCGTACGCGCACGCGCTGCCCATGGTGGCCGCGGTGCAGATGTGCGGCATGCCGGAGGCGAGCACGGACACCCAGCAGCTGGTGGACGACCTGCGGATCTCGCTCGACGCGCACGAGGGCGACGACCCCGTGGCGGCCTACACGCGCGTCGCCGAGCGCATCCAACTCCTGGTCAAGGAGAAGCGGGAGAAGCCCGGCGCCGACGTCACGTCGCGGATGCTGACGCACTCGGCGGGCCTCACCGACGAGGAGATCGTCCAGGACCTGATCTCCATCATCGCGGCGGCCCAGCAGCCGACGGCCAACTGGATCTGCAACACGCTGCGGTTGATGCTGACCGACGAGCGGTTCGCGCTCAACGTGTCCGGCGGGCGGCTGAGCGTGGGCGAGGCGCTCAACGAGGTGTTGTGGCTGGACACGCCGACGCAGAACTTCATCGGCCGCTGGGCGGTGCGCGACACCCAGCTCGGCGGGCGGCAGATCCGTGCGGGCGACTGTCTGGTGCTCGGCCTCGCCGCGGCCAACACCGACCCGCAGATCTGGCCCGAGTCGCACGTCGGCCCGGAGAACTCCGCGCACCTGTCCTTCAGCCACGGCGAGCACCGCTGCCCGTACCCGGCCCCGCTCCTCGCCGACGTCATCGCGAGGACCGCGGTCGAGACGCTCCTGGAGCGGCTGCCCGACCTGGTGCTCGCGGTGGAGCCGCACGAGTTGACCTGGCGGCCGTCCATCTGGATGCGCGGTCTGACGTCACTTCCGGTGCAGTTCACGCCTGTGGCGCACTGAGCCGGTGCCGGGGCGCCGCCTTCGGGCGGCGCCCCGGAGCGGTCAGGCGGTGGCGGGCGTGAACTCCACCGGAAGCGACTGCGGCCCCCGGGTGAACACACCCTGCTCCACGGGGTCGAAGCCCTTCGCGAGCCGCACGTCCGGCATCGCGTCGAGGAGTTGGTCGACGCCGATCTCCACCTCGGCCTTGGCGAGCAGCGCGCCCACGCAGAAGTGCCGGCCGAGAGCGAAGGACAGATGGTCGGCGGCGGCGGAGAACGCGGTCGTCGTGGTCAGGTCGTCGCGGAAGATGTCGAAGCGGTCCGGCTCGCGGTAGCGCTCCTCGTCACGGTTGGCCGAGCCGATCAGGCAGGTGACCGTGGCGCCGGTGGGGATGGTGCCGCCGGTGACCTCCACGTCGGTCGCGGACTGCCGCATGATCATGTGGACGGGCGGTGTGTACCGCAGGGTCTCGGCAAAGGCGCGGGCGATCAGGCTGCGGTCCTGCCGGACGGCTTCGAGCTGCTCGGGGTGCATGAGGAGGTTGGCGAAGATGCTGGCGATGGCCTTGTCGGTGGTCTCGCCGCCCGCCGCGAGCAGCAGGCTGCAGAAGGCCTTGATGTCCTCGTCGCTCATGCGTACGCCGTCCACCTCGGCGGCGCACAGCGTGGAGAGCAGGTCGTCGCCGAGGTTGTCGCGGCGCTCCCGGATGATCGGGATCATGTAGTCGGCGAACTCCACCCGGGTGCGTTCACCGGCCGCCGCGACCTCGGCGTCGCCCGCCAGGTTGCCGAGGAAGGCGATGACGGTGGTGTACCAGCCGTGGAAGCGGGCGTGGTCGGACTTGTCGAGGCCGAGCATGTCGGCGATGACGTTGACGGGGAAGCGGGTGGCGTAGCCCTCGACCAGGTCGACGCTGCCGGTGTGCCGGAAGGTGTCGATGAGTTCACGGGAGTTGCGTTCTATGACGGGCAGGAATTTCTCCTGCAGGTCACTGCCGCGGAAGGCCGGTGCGACGAGCGCGCGCCGCACGGAGTGCTCGCGGCCACTGAGCTGGAGGATCGTCTTGCCGTGGACGGGCTCGATCTGCCAGTCGTAGTTGTCGGTGGTGAACTGCGAGGCCTTGTCCTTGAACACGCGCTCGACGTCCCCGTACCGCGAGATGATCCAGCTCTGTGTCGCCTCGTGCCAGAAGAGCGGCGCGTTCTCCCGCATCGCCTGGTAGGCCGGGTACGGATCCTTGGCGAACTCGGGCGAGAGGATGTCAGGGACCTGCTGCGCGGTGGACATGTGGCTCCTAGGTCGGGAAAGGCGACGCGCTCCAGGCTATTGATCACTTACGGAGCCAACCAGCCCCTCCCGGCCGATCGTTGAGCACTACACTAATGTTGGCCGAAAATCGCCCCTCGCCCCATCGGGTCGAAACCGATGGAGCGAGGGGGAGCACGGGCCCGGCGGCCGGGGCCGTCAGCAGCTGAGCTTGTCGCCCGGGGCGACGCCGAGGATGCCGGTGAACTTCGTGTAGTTGTTGACGCGGCTCTGCATCTGCCCGGGGTTGGCTCCGTCGCATTCGAGGGTTCCGTTGATGCTGCGGATCGTCTCGCCGAATCCCGCGCCGTTGACCATGGCGTTGTGCGGCGTCATGGTTCCCGGGCCGTTCTGCGTGTTCCAGTACCAGAGGCCGGTCTTCCATGCCACGGCCGGATCGTTCTGCACGAGGTCGGGGTTGTTCAGGAGGTCGATGTTCAGGGCGTCGCCCGCCGCCTTGTAGTTGAAGTTCCAGCTGAGCTGGATCGGGCCGCGGCCGTAGTACTTGTCGTTGCCCGCCGGGCAGCCGTAGGGCTGCGAACTGTCGCAGTAGTGCGGGTAGTTCGCGGTGTTCTGCTCGACGACGTGCACCAGGCCGCCCGTCTCGTGACTGACGTTCGCCAGGAAGGCCGCGGCCTCCTGCTTGCGTACGGTGTCACTGCCGGTCTCGGTGAACTCGGGGTAGGCGCTGAGCGCCTGGGTGAGCCCGCTGTAGGTGTAGAAGGAGTTCCGGTTCGGGAACATCTCGTTGAACTGGGCCTCGCTGACGAGGAATTCCGCCGCGGCCCGCTCCCCCGGTGCCGCCTTCTCGGCGGAGGCGTTGGGTGCGAGGGTCAAGAGGGCGAGTGCGGCGGCGGACGCGGTCGCGGTCAGCGCGGCAAGGACACGAGGACGCATGAGGGATCACTCCTTGGCGGGTCGGCCCATGCGTGCGCACGGCCACCCGTCACGTGGTGGGGGGGGGAGGGATACAGGTCCGTCTCTTGAGCGCGCGTGAGGGGTGGGAGGCGCGAAGAGACGCGGCAGGATCCACCGGTGATCACACCGGAGCACCGGGAGCTGCAGCTCTCCGGAATGGCTCCTACCGTTGGACTAGACCATACCGAGTGACGCGTCCGCGTCAATAGTCCTTCAGGTGTCCACAGTGGAAAGCGGCGAACGCGGGGCACATTCCGGTCTGTCCGCGGCGAACCCGCACGGCCGTACAATGAAGCGGTGTCGGGCAGGCCCCTGCTCCGCCCGGCCACCTGTGCTCAGCCCTCCACGGCCCAGAAGGTCCCCAGCGACCGGTCGTGCGGCCCGCAGGTAGCGTCCCCGGCCGTCCTGGCCCTTCGGCCGCACGCAGATATCCCCCTGTGGGGCCCGCTCGCCTTACGCGTATCACCGCGGATTCCGGCTCGCCGCCGCCCTGCCCCTCAGGCCGGGCGTGCGCGGTGTGCCGCGGACCGCCTTCGAGGGGACTGTTGTGAAGCTCAGCGCATTGCTCGACGGGCACGACCACCACGTTCTGCACGGCGACCCGGAAGTTCCGGTCACCGCGGGAGTGACCTTCGATGCCGGACAGGTGACGTCCGGCTCGCTCTACATCGCCGTTCCCGGCCATGAGGAGGGCGGACCCGGGGGCATCAGCCGGGCACTGGAACGAGGGGCGGTGGCCGTCCTCGCCGAGGACGGCGCGCTGCCGGACGCGGAACCCCCGGGGCGGGTGTGCGTGGTGCGGGTGAGCGACGCACGGGCGGCCGCCTCGCTCGTCGCCTCCCGGTACCACGGCGAACCCGGCCGGGCGATGGACGTCGTGGCGATCACGGGGACGAACGGCAAGACCTCCGTCTCGTACATGATCGAGTCGGCGCTCAGGCTGGCCACGGGCGCGAAAGTGGGAGTGATCGGCACTTCGGGAAGCCGGATCGGCACGGAGCGGATCCCGATGCCGCGGTCGGTCCTGAGCACCCCCGAGTCGCCGGACCTGCACTACCTTCTCGGCCACATGCGCGACCGGAACACCAGCAGTGTGGTGCTGGAGGCCACGTCCATGGGTCTGCTGCAGCAGCGCCTCGACCATGTGCCCGTGAGCATCGGCGTCTTCACCAATCTCACCCAGGACCACCTGGACGACCACGGAACGATGGAGCACTACAAGAACGCCAAGCTGCGCCTGTTCGCGGGGCTCTGCGACCGCGCGGTGGTCAACGCCGACGACCCCGTCAGCGCCGAGATCACCGCGATGATGCCGGGCTCGGTGACCACGTACGGCCTGGACGCGCCGGCGGACTACCGGGCGAGCGACCTGGTCGTGGACCCGGAGGGCACCCGCTTCACGCTCCACCACGACGGCCGCAAGTTCCCCGCCGCGATCCCGATACCGGGGCGCTTCTCGGTGTCCAACGCCCTGGCCACCCTCGCCGCGTGCCATCTGCTGGGGCACGAACTGCCCGCGCTCGTCGAGGCCTTGGACCGGATGCCGCTCACTCCGGGCCGGCTCGAACGCTTCACCACCGCGCGAGGGGCCCATGCCATCGTCGACTACGCGCACTCCCCTGACTCCCTGGAGAAGGTCCTCGCCACGATCCGCGGCTTCGCGACGGGGTCGGTGATCACCGTCTTCGGCTGCGGCGGCGACCGTGACACAACCAAGCGGGCCCTGATGGGCGAGATCGCCGGTCGTCACTCCGATCTGTGCGTCCTCACCTCGGACAACCCCCGCAACGAAGATCCCGAGGCCATCCTGGACCAGATCGTTCCCGGCCTGGTGTCCACGGGGACGCCTTTTCACCGCGAGGCCGACCGCCGCGCCGCGATCGCGCACGCGCTGTCCGTCGCCCGGCGGGGCGACATCGTGCTCGTCGCGGGCAAGGGCAGCGAGCCGCACCAGATAGTCGGCGAACAGCTCATCCCCTTCGACGACATGACGGTGGTCCGCGAACTCGACGCTCTGTAGGGGCGATCGCGCAGGTAGATGTGCGATTCATCCACCGGCCCGGCGCGCGCAGTGCGAATCGGGCACTGGTGCGCCGCGGCGCACGGCGTTTACGGTCCCTGCATTTCCGCCCCAGCACCTCGCGCGCCGCGGTGCCGCCGACCAGGGAGCCGCCTGTGCCCAAGGAGCCATCTCCGTCCGTCACCGAGGTCGAGACGCACGGAGTCGAACGCATCCCTGACGCGGACCGCACCGCGGGACCGCTCGATCTGTTCCGGCTCGCGTTCGGCGGCGCCAACACCTTCGCCACCTGCGTGCTCGGGGCGTTCCCGATCCTGTTCGGGCTCTCCTTCTGGCAGGGGCTCGCGGCGATGCTCCTGGGGCTGCTCGTCGGTTCGCTGCTCCTTGCCCCGATGGCGGTGTTCGGGCCACGCAACGGCACGAACAACGCCGTCTCCTCGTCGGCCCATCTGGGCGTGCACGGCAGGATCGTCGGCTCCTTCCTCTCCCTGCTGACCGCCGTGGCGTTCTTCTCCCTGTCGGTGTGGAGCTCGGGCGACGCGCTCATCGGCGGGGCGCACCGGCTGCTCGGCGTACCGGAGAGCGACGTGGCCTACGGCTGCGCGTACGCGGTCTTCGCCGCCCTCGTCCTCGCCGTGTGTGTCTACGGCTTCCGCTTCATGCTGCTCGTCAACAAGGTCGCGGTGGTGGCGGCGACCCTCCTTTTCGTGCTCGGCCTCGTCGCCTTCGCGGGAGACTTCGACCCCTCGTACGCGGGGATCTTCACCACGGACGCCGATCAGGCCACCCAGGACCTGTTCTGGCCCTCCTTCATCGGCGCCGCGCTGATCGTGCTGTCCAACCCGGTCTCCTTCGGCGCCTTCCTGGGCGACTGGGCGCGCTACATCCCCGCCGAGACCCCTCGCCGCAAGGTGATGGGAGCCGCCTTCCTCTCACAGGTCGCCACGGTCCTGCCGTTCGGCTTCGGCCTGGCGACGGCGGCGATCATCGCCGAGCGGGCGCCGAAGTACATGGACCCGGCCGCCCCCAATTTCGTCGGCGGCCTGCTCGCGATCGCGCCCGGCTGGTACTTCCTGCCGGTCTGCCTGATCGCCCTGATCGGCGGCATGTCGACCGGGACCACCGCGCTGTACGGGACCGGCCTCGACTTCTCCTCGGTGTTCCCGCGGCTCAGCCGCGTCCGGGCCACCGTTCTGATCGGCGTCCTGTCCATCACGTTCATCTTCGTGGGCCGGTTCGGCTTCAACCTCGTCCAGGCGATCTCCACCTTCGCCACGATGATCATCACCTGCACCGTGCCGTGGATGATCGTCATGATGCTCGGCTACGTCACCCGGCGCGGCTGGTACGACCCCGAGGCGCTGCAGGTCTTCACGCGCCGGCAGCACGGCGGCCGCTACTGGTTCGCGCGTGGCTGGAACTGGCGCGGCATGGCCGCCTGGTGGACCGGCGCGGTGACCGGCGTGCTGTTCACCAACATCCCCGGACAGTTCGTCGGGCCGCTCGGCGACCTCGCGAACGGCACCGACATCAGCCTCCCGCTGGGAGCGGCCGTCGCGGCCATCGTCTATCTCGCCCTGCTCGGGGCGTTCCCGGAGCCGCGCGGGGTGTACGGGCCCGAGGGGCCGCGCTGGGTGCGCGCGGCCGACACGCCGATCGCCCCGATCACCGGACCGCCCGGCGGCGGCACCACCGACGGGGCCGACCAGGCCGCCGCGCGGTCAACGAGCCGTCTCTAGCTCCCGCTTGAGGTTCTTCAGCGTCCGGTCGATGTTGCCGACCTGGAAGACCGCGAAGGTGCGGCCGCCCGTGGCCAGACGGTCGAAGGCGTTGGCCGCGAAGGTGGGCCAGGAACGCCTGTCGTCCGTCCACGTCTCGGTCACCTTGGTGCCGCCGTCGCTGTCCTCGAAGCGGTACTCCCAGGTGGCGATGGGGGCCCGCAGCCGGGGGCGCTTCAGCCCGATCGCGTGCACGCGGAAGGCGAAGCGCCGCCCCGGCTCGGCCTTGGTCACCGTGCAGCGGGTGGTCCAGCGGAACGGGCCGCGCTTGTTGTGCCCCTCGAAGACCAGGCCGACGGCGGCGGGCACGTCGCCTCCGGGCACGGTCGCGCCGAGGTTCTCGGGACTCCAGCGCCCCATCAGAGCGGGTTGGCTGACCTGCTCGTACACCGTCTGCGGTGACGCCTCGACCAGGATGCTGCGTGCCACTGTGAACGTGCGGGTCATGACAACTCCGTTCCTCGTCCCGCGACCTTACTCACCGGTAGCTTGAATGTCAGCCCCCACGCTCCCCCGAGGGCCCCGAGACGAGGCACCCGGGGGCGACTCAGACGAGGCCGGTGACCGTGACGGTGACCCGGGGCGTGCCCGGCTCTCCGGCCGCCGGCCCTTCAGTCGCCGGCCCTCCGGTCGCCAGCCGGACGGCCTCGGCCGCCGCCGAGCGCACCTCTCGGGTCACGTCCAGGGTCCGCCGCCCCCGGTGCAGGACGACGTACACCTCCACGCTCCAGCTCCGGCTGTCCTTCTCCCGCCGCACCTGCACGCCCGCGGAGCCCGCCGGGGTGCTGGGGAGACCGCGCCTCAGCACAGCGGAAGAGCGCAGGAGGTCCGCCAGACCCGGCCGCAGGAAGGCCACTCCCGGAGTACCGAGGACCGCCTCTATGACGGCGTTCGCCACCTCGCGCGAAACGTCTCGATCGCTCACCGCTGCCGCCCTTCCGCGCTGTCGTCCTCCGTGTCGTCGATGAGATCGCTGATCGTCACGTCGACGACCGCGATCCGCATCCCCAGTTCCTCGTCCACCGCTTCGAGGACCCGGCCCCGCACCCGATCGGCGACCTCCGGCAGGTTCCAGGGCAGCGGGACCTGCACCTCGATGCGGATCCTGACCGGCCCGCGCGCGAGGCGTCCCGCGGGCGCGGGGGCCTTCGCCTCGTCCAGCGGGCCGATGCGGCAGCTTCCCGCGCGCACGCCCGGCAGGGACTCCGCGGCGGCCCGCACCGTCCGTGCCGCCGCGGCCTCCACGATCCAGGCGTCCTCGTCCTCGTCGCCCAGGGGCAGCGTCCTGCCCGGCCGCAGTTCCAGCCGCACCACGTCCATGACACGGCCGGTGAGCGCGGAGGTGTCCTGCTCGCGCGGTGAGGTGTCGCGCGCCTCGGTGACGATCCCCTCCAGCTGCCGCAGGGCGTCCAGGGCCTGCGCGCAGTGCGGGCAGCCGTCGGCGTGGGGGTCGGGCACGCCCGCCTCCCACTGTTCCCACACCTGTGACAACTCGCGGCCACAGGGCAGCAGTTCATCCTCGGGAAGCATTCCGAAGCCCGCCTCCCGCTCGTCGTCCGGTACGGATTCCCCGTTCATCGCCATGCGGCCATCGCCTCCGTCAGATAGCGCCGCGCACGGAAGACACGGCCGCGGACCGCCTCCGTACTGATCCCGACCGTCTCGGCGATGGACTCGTACGACGCTCCGTCCAGCTCCCGCAGCACCCAGCACACCCGCTGCTCCGGCGAGAGGCCCTCCATCGCGCGCGCCAGGTCCGCCACCGCGGCGTGCCCCTCGGCCACCCGCGCGGGCGAGACCTCGTGCTCCGGAGCGGCCGGCTCGGGCAGCCAGTCGAGCGCCACGACGGGCCGCCGCGAGCGCAGCACGTTGAGGCAGCGATTGGTCACGATGCGGTAGATCCACGTGCCGAACTGCGCGTCCCTGCGGAACTCCGGCAGCTTGCGCCAGGCGCTGACGAAGGACTCCTGCACGGCGTCCTCCGCCTCCGGGCGGCTACCGAGCAGGCGCGTGGCCAGGCGCAGCGCCATCGGCGCGTGCCGGTGCACGAGGGCCTCGAAGGCCTCCTCGTCGCCTTCCGCCGCCCGGACCGCGAGCAGTCCGTCGGCACGTCTCGCGGACGCCTCCGCCTCGTCGGCTGTTCCGCCCCGGTCGCCCGGCACACGCGGCTCCTCTCATTTCGGTCGCGCTCGTACGACACACGCAGGGCCCACCGCGTTACGCGGCCCAGGAAAGCTACCTCCCGGGCGAGGAAATTCGCGTGAGGCGCGTAACGGACCGGGGGTACTCGGGTCGGAGCAGATGAAGAGCCCGACGACCCCTACGAAAACCGAACACCCCGACGATCCCCGAGGAGATGCCACCATGACGACGCAGGACCTCAGTTCGAACACAGGCACGCCCGGCACCGCCGAGAAGGAACTCACCGGCGAGGCCCGCAGGAGCGCCCCGGGAGCCATCACCGTCAGCGGTGCCACCGGCGCGGCCCAGCCGGCGGCGACGCGGGGCAAGACGACGATCGCCGATGTCGTGGTCGTGAAGATCGCCGGCATGGCGGCCCGCGAGATCCCGGGCGTGTTCGACATGGGCGGCGGCCTCTCGCGCACCATCGGCGCCGTGCGCGACCGCGTCCCCGGCGGGCGCCCCAACGTCGGACGCGGGGTGAAGGTCGAGGTCGGTGAGCGGCAGACGGCGATCGACCTCGACATCGTCGTCGAGTACGGCGTGCCCATCACGGACGTCGCCCACGACGTGCGCGAGAACGTCATCTCGGCGGTGGAGCGCATCACCGGCCTCGAGGTGGTCGAGGTGAACGTCGCCGTCAACGACGTCCATCTGCCCGAGGACGACAACGCGGACTCGGGCGCCGAGACGCGCGTCGAGTAGCACGCCGGTGGTCCAGGACGTTCCCTTCTGTGGTGTGAGGTGAGTGGTGAGCACAGCTCTGGTCGGCCTGATGGCGGGCATGGCCCTGGGATTCGCCGGTTGGTTCGGCGGCTTCGGCGCGTTCCTCCTGGTCGCCGCGCTCGGCGCGGTCGGCTTCGTCCTGGGGCGTCTCGTCGACGACGGCACGGACCTGCGCGCCTTCATCGGCGGGCGTGACCGGGAGCGCCGATGATCACGCCCGCGGCACAGCGCGGCACGACGACCGTCGCGGACCGCGCGGTGCGCCGCATCGCGGAACGCGCCGCGACGGAGGTACCGGCACCCGGCGCGGTCGAGGTCCGCAAGGGTTCGGCGGCCGTACGCGGCCGCCGCGCCCGGGTCGACGTCACCGTGGCCCTGCCCTACCCCGCGGTCCTCGACGAGTCGGGCGAGAGCGTGCGCTCGCACGTCGCCGAGCGCACCGGCCACCTCACCGGCCTCACTGTGTCCTCGGCGCGGATCCGCGTCCGGGGCCTTGCGCGCCGCGAGTTGTCCGCCGGGCAGCTCGCGGCGCCGGTCGAGGCCGCCGCGATGCGCGCACACCGGCCGTGGTCCCGACGCCGCCTTCCTGTAGGGGTGTTGGCGCTGCTCGCCACCGCGTTCTGCGGGGTGCTGCTGTACGACGTGGTGTCGGTGCACGCGGCCGGGAACGCTCCCGCGCGGTGGCGGACCGACGCGATGGAGTGGCTCTCCACGCATGGCCCGGACGGCGCCGCGACCACCGGTGTTCTCGCGGCGGTCGGTGCGTTCGCGCTCGGAGTGTGGCTGCTGGTCCTCGCCGTCACACCGGGCAGGCGCGGCGTCCTGCCGATGCGGCCGCCGCTGACGGGGGTGCGCGCGGTCCTGGACCGCCGGGCGGTCGCGATCCTGCTGCGGGATGCCGTGAGCGACGTGGCGGGCGTCGGCCGGGTGCGGGTCAGGGTCGGCCGCCGTACGGCGCGGGTGCGTGCCGGGCTCGGGTTCGGCGACCTGGAGGGTGCACGGCGGGCGGTGGCCGAGGCCGCCGAGGCGGCGGCCGCCGGGCTCGGACTCGCCCGGCCGCTGCGGCTGAGCGTGCGGCTGAGCTCGGAACCCGCCTGGCGCGCCCCGGCGGATGCCGGGGGTGGGCCCGGCGAGGTGGAGAGGAGCACGCCCGATGAGCCGACTCCGTAACAGCACGAACCGCTCAACTCTGTTCTGCGCGGCGGCAGTTCTCCTCTTCACGGGGGCCGTACTGGCGTCCGCGGCGGATCCCGTCCGTGAGCGGCTGCCGTCCGCAGTGCCCCGGGTCGGCGCGGACCGGGTGTGGCTTGACGAGGAGGCGCTCGGCCGCTGGCGCGATCACGGCTGGTGGACGCCCGTCGTGATCGCCGCCCTCGCGGTCGGCGCCGTCTCGTTCCTCTGCTGGGCCGTGGCCCAGATCCGCACCGGCCGCCCGCGCGAACTGCCGCTCGGGCAACCGGACGTCACCCTCTCGGCCAAGGCGCTGGCCTCCGTCATGGCCGACCGCGCCCGAGCGGTCGACGGCGTGGCCCGCGCCCACGTACGGCTGCTCGGGCGCCCCCGGCGGCTGCGCGCCCGCATCACGCTGGTCCTGGACCCCGACGGCTCCCCGGAGGCGGTGCTGCGCGAGGTCGCCGGGGGCACCGTTGCCGAGGCACGGGCGGCGGCGGCACCCCGCGTCCTGGAGGCCGATGTACGCCTCACGACCCGGGCGCACCGGGCGCGCCGCATCCACTGAGCGGACCGGCCGACTACAGGGCTTCCAGCGTGGTGCGCAGGTCCGCGGCGCGAGGGCGGTTGTGCGGAAGCCTGGCAAGGACGGCGGCCATGCCACAGGTATCGGTGACGGCGGAGAAGACCAGGCCGGCGCCGACACCCGCGGCCAGCCAGCGCGCGGGCTTGAATCGGGTGCCCGCGGCGAGGCCGAGCACGACCAGGGATCCGGCGGCGAGCCGCACCTGGCGCTCCATCGGCCAGGCCGTCGGCGCCCCCTGGGAAGGGTGCAGGGGGTGGCCCTCCGCGGCCCAGGCCGTGGTGCCGCCGGCGAGGGTGGCGGCGGGGATGTCGGCGGCGGCCAGCTCGTCGCACGCGGAGGCGGAGCGGTTCCCGGAGGCGCAGACCATCAGGAGCTCGCCGCGGGCGGCGGCGGCCTTGAGCTCGGGCAGCGCCATGTGCAGGTGGTCGACGGGGATGTTGTGGGCTCCGGGCAGGTGACCGGAGGCGAACTCGCCGGGGGTGCGCACGTCGATGACGGTGTAGCGGTCCAGGCGGGCGGCCGCCTGGGCGGGGGCCAGATCGGTGGGGGGAGTCATGTGGGGCTGTCCTTTCGTTGAGCCAAGGCTCTCACCCTCGCAGGCCGAACCGGCTGCGCGGGACGCGGGGACTGATCGTCGGCGTCATGCCCCCCCCCCGACGACGGAGCCTCCGCCGCCCCGGGGCAGGGCGGCGGAGGCGGTCGGGGCGGCGGTCCTCGTCAGCTCTTCGGCATCAGGACCGTGTCGACGATGTAGACCGTGGCGTTGGCCGTCGGGACGTTGCCGCAGACGACGTTCGACGTGTCGTTGACCTTGTACTCCGTGCCGGAGCCCGCGGTGGTGAGCTTGCTCTTCTCCAGCGTCTCGAAGGAGCCGTTCTCCAGCTGCTGCGGCGCCAGCTTCTTGCCCACCACGTGGTAGGTGAGGATCTTGGTGAGCTGGGCCTTGTCGTTGAGCACCTTGTCCAGGTCGGCCTTGGGGATCTTGGCGAACGCGTCGTTGGTCGGTGCGAACACCGTGACGTTCTCGGCGTTGTTGAGGGTGTCCACCAGACCGGCCTTCTTGACCGCGGTGACCAGGGTGGACAGCTCGGGATTGTTCGAGGCCGCCGTGGCGACGGGGTCCTTCGCCATCCCGTCGAAGGAGCCCGCGCCGCTGTCAGGAACCGACGAACAGGCCGGTCCGAACGGCTCGTTCGCCTTCATGGCGTCGTCCGACGTGGTCTCCTGCGCGCTGGGCGTGGAGTCCGCGGCCTTGGTGTCCTTGTCGCCGCTGTCCGAGCAGGCCGTCAGGGCGATCGGCAGCACCGCCGCGGCGGCGACGGCGACGGCGGCACGGCGGATTCGGGTGGAGTACATGGACATGGTCTTCTCCTTGCGTCATTGCGTGCATGGGGGTGGCCGGGAGCGGGCGCCGTCAGGGCACGGGCGCCACCACCCCCGCGCGCCGTCCCCACGTCATCCGTTCTTCGCTCACACAGGGAATTCGTCACGGAGCGGGCCGGGGATTGGTCGCAGATCCACATTCACCCGTTCGGGCACGCACGCCCTTCCGGTTGCCAGATGCCCCTGGGGCGGTCAGGCGTCTCGGGCCTGCTCGAAGCGGGCGCGCGCCTCCGCCAGCTCGACGACCGGATCGGGGTAGTCGAGATCCGCCCGGTCGCGGTCCGGGAGCTTCCACGGCTCGTGGATGTACCGGTCGGGAACCTCCGCGAGTTCGGGCACCCAGCGGCGTACGTAACTGCCGCCCGGGTCGAAACGCTTGCCCTGGATGACGGGGTTGAGGACCCGGTTGGGGCGGGTGTCGGTGCCGGTGCCCGCCGCCCACTGCCAGTTCATCTGGTTGTTGGCGACGTCGCCGTCCACCAGGAGGCTCAGGAAGTGCCTGGCGCCCACCCGCCAGTCGACGTAGAGGGTCTTGGTGAGGAAGCTGGCCACCACCAGACGCCCCCGGTTGTGCATCCAGCCCTCGTGGCGCAGCTGTCGCATCGCCGCGTCAACGAAGGGATAGCCGGTGCGCCCCTCGATCCAGGCGTTGATCTCCTTCTCGTTCGTGCGCCACCGGTCGCCGTGCGGGCGGTAGTCCCTGCCCGCGGCGTCCGGGCGGGCCGCGAGGACCTGGTGGTGGAAGTCCCGCCAGGCCAGCTGCCGGACGAACGCCTGCGCCCCCGACGAGCCTTCACGCTGCGCTCCGTGGATGACCTCGGCCGCCGACAGGGTGCCGAAGTGGAGGTGGGGCGAGAGCCGCGATGTCGCGTCACCGGCGACGTCGTCCTGGCCGTCCTCGTACCCCTCGACGCCGCCGGTCAGCCAGGCCCGCAGCAGCCGGCGTCCGGCTTCCTCGCCGCCGGTGCCGAGCCCGGGTGAGACGCCGGTGATCTCCGCACGCGGCAACACCGGGTCCGACTCCACGTCGGCGACCCGCACCTTGCGCGGGGCGGCCAGAATGTCCCGGATCCCTTCCGACGTCCAGCGCCGGAAGTACGGGGTGAACACCGCGTAGTGGTCCTTGCCCGTCGGGAGCACCTCCCCCGGGGCGACGGCCGTGATGACCGCGTCGTGCACGACCAGTTCGCAGCCGGTGCCTTCCAGCGCGGTCCGTAGTCGCTCCTCGCGCCGCGTCGCGTATCGGCTCACGCCTCCCGAGACGTGCAGCCGCTGTGCCCCGGTCTCCTTCACCACGCCGCGGACCTGGTCGGCGACATCACCGCTGCGGACCACGAGGCGGCCACCGCGCTTGCGGAGCCCCGAGTCGAGGTCCTCCAGGCAGTCGGCGAGAAAGGCTCGACGGTTGGGCACGGCGAAGCCGGTGGCCCGCACCCCCTCGTCGTACACGAACAGCGGGACGATCCGGTCCGATTCGTTCAGCGCCGCCCGCAGCGGTGGATGGTCGTGCAGGCGCAGGTCGGAGGTGAAAAGGACGATCGATACGGTCACTTTCTGCGGCTCCTCATGCCGTGGGGAAGTTCATCAGGGCCACCGGGTCGGACGTCGGCTCCTCGGAGCCGCCCGCCGGCTCGACGGTGATGCCGATGCCGGACGCCTGGTCCACCGGACCGTCCAGGAGCACCGCCTCGGTGCTGCGGCCCGGATTCATCAGGCCGGCCGAACGCATCGAACCGTCGTCGTTGAACCAGAGTTGGTAGACCTTGCCCGACGGCGGCTCGGGCATCCTGGCCGCCACGAAGGCGGCCTGGTTGCGGCTCTTGGCCACCACGACCGTGCCGGTCGCGCCGTCGGAGAGCTCCTTGGTCGAAGCCTTGGCGTCCGGTGCCGCGAGCACCTGGGCCAGCTGCTCGGTCTGGCGCCTGGCCTCCTGCTCGCGTTGGCCCGCCTCGTCGGCCCGCTCGTGCTGCCATACGGCGATGCCGCCGAACCCCGCGGCGGCGGCCAGGCACGCGGCGAGGGCGAAGCGGGACAGACGCCGTCCCGGGCCCGCGCGGCCGGTGGGCTTTGCGGGGGTGGGCGTGGGCGGCGGCTGCTGGCGGACCGTCGCGATGCGCCGCAGCACCTCTGCCCGCATGTCCGCGGGCGGGGCGACCGAGACGGCGCGGGCCAGACGCCCCGTCGTGGCGGCCAGTTCACGCACCTCCTGGGCGCAGGCCTCGCACACCTCCAGGTGCCGCTCGAACTCCGTGCGCTCCTCGTCCGAGAGGGCGTGCAGGACGTACGCACCCGTCAGCGTGTGCAGGTCGGCGGCGCTCACGCGCTCACCCCCAGGCAGTCACGCAGCCGGATGAGGCCGTCGCGCAGCCGGGTCTTGACCGTCCCCAGGGGCACGGAGAGCAGCTCGCCGACCTCCCGGTAGGTCAGGCCCCGGTAGTAGGCCAGGGTCACCGACTGGCGCTGCAGTTCGGTCAGGGTGCGCAGGCAGCGGCGCACCTGCTCGCGCTCAAGGCGCGTCTCGACCTGCTCGCTCACCTCGTCGAAGGCGGGGGTGCGTTCGAGCAGCGCGGCCTTGTGGTCGCGCTCGGCCGACGCCTGGACGGACCGCACCCGGTCCACCGCCCTGCGGTGCGCCATCGTCAGGACCCAGTTCATGACGCTCCCCCGCTCCTGCCGGTAGCGGGCGGCCGATCGCCACACCTCCACCAGCACTTCCTGGGCGACCTCTTCGGACTGGGCCGGGTCGCGCAGCACCGTGCGCACGAGCCCGAGGACGGGAGAGCAGATCACGTCGTACAGCGAGGCGAAGGCCTGTTGGTCGCCGCGCGCCACCCTGCTGAGCAGCTCAGCCGGATCGGGTCCCGCGGAGGGAGCCCCGCTGATGTGTGCCACTTCGTTCACCCGGTGATCCTCCTGGACGCTGGTCGCCTTCAGAGGTGATTCGGAGCCGTTGCGCCGCCGGATTGCCCGCGGGTCACGATTTCCGGGTGATTTCGGCGGTGCGCTGTTCGGCCGTACGTGTGATGTTGCGGGCCATGCCGCCGAAGACGAGCGCGTGGAACGGCGACACGCTCCACCAGTACGCGTGGCCGAGGAGGCCGTGCGGGTGGAAGAGCGCCCGCTGCCGGTAGCGGGTGCGGCCCTTGTCGTCCTCGTCCGCGCGCATCTCCAGCCAGGCCAGGCCCGGCAGCCGCATCTCGGCCCGCAGCCGCAGCAGCCGTCCCGGTTCGATCTCCTCGACGCGCCAGAAGTCCAGCGAGTCCCCCACCCGCAGCCGCTGGGCGTCGCGGCGTCCCCGTCTCAGCCCGACCCCTCCGACGAGCCGGTCCAGCCAGCCGCGCACCGCCCAGGCGAGCGGGAAGGAGTACCAGCCGTTGTCGCCCCCCACGCCTTCCACGACGCCCCACAGGGCCTGCGGCGAGGCGTTCACGGTGCGTTCCCTGCGGTCGGAGTAGAGGCTGCCGCCCGCCCAGTCGGGGTCGGTGGGCAGCGGGTCGCTGGGGGCGCCGGGCACCGACGCGGACGACCAACGGGTGCTGACCTGGGCGTCCTTCACGCGTTCGAGGGCCAGGGCGAGCGCCCTGTCGAAGCTCATCGGGACGCCGGGCGCGTCGGGCACGTACCGGGCGATGTCGTGTTCGTGGCAAATGACCTCATGCCGCAGGGACTCCGCGAGCGGCCGGGCGATCGAGGCCGGTACGGGGGTGATCAGACCGACCCAGTGGCTGGAGAGCCCCGGGGAAAGCATGGGCACGGGCAGGATGAGGCGGTGCGGCAGCTTCGCCACGGCCGCGTACCTGCCCATCATGTCGCGATAGGTGACGACGTCGGGGCCGCCGATGTCGAAGGTGCGGCTGACGTGGTCGGGCATGGTGGCGCTGCCCACGAGATAGCGCAGGACGTCGCGCACGGCGATGGGCTGGATCCTGGTGCGCACCCAGCTCGGGGTGACCATGACCGGCAGGCGTTCGGTGAGGTAGCGCAGCATCTCGAAGGACGCGGAGCCGGAGCCGATGATCACGGCGGCGCGGAGCACGGTGACCGGCACGCCGGACTCCATGAGGATCCGGCCCACTTCGGCCCGTGAGCGCAGATGCGGGGAGAGGTCCTTCTCCGGGATGCCCTCGGGGGTCAGACCGCCCAGGTAGACGATGCGCCGTACGCCCGCGGCGCGGGCCTGCTCGGCGAAGATCCGGGCCGCTTTGCGGTCCGTCTCCTCGAAGCCGGATCCGGTGCCGAGCGCGTGGATGAGGTAGTACGCGACGTCGATGTCCCGCATGGCATCGCCGACCGACTCGGCGTCGGAGGCATCGCCCCGCACCACCTCGGCCCGCCCGGCCCAGGGGTGGTCGCGCAGCTTCCCGGGCGAGCGGGCCATGCACCGCACCTGGTGCCCCGCGTCGAGCAGTTCGGGAACGAGCCGCCCCCCGATGTATCCGGTCGCCCCGGTCACCAGGCAGCGCAGCCCTTGCGCACCCTTGCCGCTACCGCCGCTGCCCTCACTGTCGCCGCCGTTCATGGGAGCCTCCGGCCTCGAACGATGTCCTCGCCTCCCCACCTTCCCCCGGAATCAGCGGGAAGGCGTGCGCGCGGGCGGCCGTGCGGTGCTCTCGCGCAGGACGAGCCGCGTGGGCACCAGCGTGGTGCCGCGCTCCGGGGCGCTCTGCCGCATCTGGCGCAGGACTCCCTCGACGCAGCGGCGCCCGACCTCGGCGAAGTCCTGGTGGACGGTCGTCAGGGGAGGCAAGAAGGAACCGGACTCGGGGATGTCGTCGAAGCCGATGACACTGACGTCCTGCGGCACCCTGCGGCCGCGCTCGTGCAGGGCACGCAGCAGGCCGAGCGCCATCTGGTCGTTGGCCGCGAACACCGCCGTGCAGTCCTCCTGATCGGCGATCCCGAGACCTGCCCGGTAGCCCGACTCCGCCGACCAGTCGCCGCGCACGAGGGGCGGCACGGCACATCCGGCCGCTTCGAGTGTCGCGTGCCAGGCGTCGGCGCGGCGTTGCGCGGCGTAGGAGTCCTCGGGCCCCGCGAGGTGCCAGACCGTCCGGTGGCCGAGGTCGAGCAGGTGCCGTACGGCATCGCGGGTGCCGCCCGCCTGGTCGGTGTCGACCACGGTGTAGCGGTCCCCGGCGTCCGAGTCGGCCACGACGACCTGGACATGGGGCGGCAGCGAGAGGGCCGCCGCGTCGAGGAGGTGCTTCTCCATGATGACGATGACGGCGTCCACGGCGAGTTCCCCTAGCCGCGAGAAGGCCCCGCGCACCTCGTCCTGGGTGGGGACGGCGACGGGGAGCAGGGTGACGGCGTACCCCTCCTGTGCGGCGGAGGTGGCGATCGCGTCGATGGTGCGTACGTTGCCGGTGGTGGAGAGGGTGAAGGTGATCAGGCCGATGGTGCGGAACTCGCCGCGTTTGAGGGCGCGGGCCGCGCTGTTGGGCCGGTAGCCGAGTTCCTTCATGGCGGCGAGCACCTGCTGCCGGGTCTCTTCGTTGACGCCCGGGAACCCGTTGGAGACGCGGGAGACGGTCTGTGAGGAGACGCCTGCGAGCCGCGCCACGTCGGCCATGGACGCGCTCTGCCCGCGGCGCGCGGCCCGCTCCCGTCCGCCCGGGGTGCCGTTCGCCGAAGTGTTCCGTGTTGCTTCCACTGTCTCCCTCGCCGCGTGTGTCCCGGACTTCCCGGACGACCCTTGACCGTCGCCATCGGGGCAGTGTAGACATTCCGCCACCGAATGTTTACGTAAACATAACACCTCGCCCTGCTTGGCTCACGCCCTTGTCGCAGCGCGATGTTTACGCAAACATCGTGCCACGTGACGCCTGCTCCGAGATGGACGAGTGAGATGGACGAGCGAGGAACGACATGACGACGCTTCACCTGCAGCGGGCCGCGAAGCGGCGTCCCGCCCGGCCCCCGTCACCCGGGACCCGCCGTTCCTGGACGGGCTGGGGATTCATCGGCCCCTTCGTGGCGGTGTTCGCCCTGGTCTTCCTCGCCCCCCTCGCCTACTCGGTCTATCTGAGCCTCTTCCGCGACCAGCTCATCGGCGGCACCACGTTCGTGGGCCTCGACAACTACCAACAGGCCCTGACCGACGGCCAGTTCTGGGCGTCCCTGGGCCGGGTGTCACTGTTCCTCGCCGTGCAGGTCCCGATCATGCTGGGCATCGCCCTGCTGGTGGCCCTCGCCCTGGACAGCGGGCGCCTCTACGGCAAGGACTTCTTCCGGATCTCGGTCTTCCTGCCCTACGCCGTGCCCGCCGTGGTGGCCTCGCTGATGTGGGGCTTCATGTACGGCACCCGCTTCGGCCTCGTGGGCGACATCAACGACGCCCTGGGCGTCTCGCTCCCCGACCCGCTCTCGCCCGACCTGGTCCTCGCGTCGATCGGCAACATCGTCACCTGGGAGTTCGTGGGCTACAACATGCTGATCTTCTACTCCGCGCTGCGCGTCGTCCCGCACTCCCTGTACGAGGCCGCGGAGATCGACGGTGCCGGTCAGCTCCGCGTGATCACGGCCATCAAGCTCCCCGCGATCCGCGGTGCCCTGATCATCGCGACGATCTTCTCGATCATCGGCAGCTTCCAGCTGTTCAACGAGCCGAGCATCCTGCAGAACCTCGCGCCCAACGCCATCACCACCGACTACACCCCGAACCTCTACACGTACTCGCTGTCCTTCTCCGGCCAGCAGCAGAACTACTCCGCGACGGTCGCCATCGTCATGGGCCTGATCACCATGGTCATCGCCTACGTCGTCCAACTGCGCGGCATGCGCAAGGGAGCGTGACCCGATGACCGGACCGAGCAGCCCCGTCACCACCGCTCCCCCGACCGCCTCCGCACCCGTCCGCACCCCGGGCGCCGCACCCCGGCTGCGGACCCCGCGCGCCCGCACCGCCCGACGGCACACCGCGGGCCGGCCACGGCGCAGCGTCCTGCTCACCGTGCTAACCGGCCTGGTCCTGCTCTACAGCGTGATACCGCTGCTGTGGCTGGTCATCAGCGCCACCAAGACCCAGGAGGGGCTCGCCGGTTCGTTCGGCCTGTGGTTCGGCGGGGACTTCGCGCTGTGGGACAACATCAGCGCGACGGTCACGTACGACGACGGCGTCTTCACCCGCTGGTTCCTGAACACCCTGCTCTACGTCGTGGTCGGCGCCGGGGGTGCCACCTTCCTCGCGGTCCTGGGCGGCTACGCCCTCGCGAAGTTCGACTTCCCCGGCAAACGAGCCGTCTTCGCCGTCGTCATCGGCGCCGTCGCCGTGCCCGGTACGGCTCTGGCGGTGCCCACCTTCCTGATGTTCAGCAAGATGGGCCTGACCGACACCCCCTGGGCCGTCCTGATCCCCTCGCTCATCTCGCCCTTCGGCCTCTATCTGATGTGGGTCTTCGCCACCGAGGCCATCCCCGCCGAGCTGATGGAGGCCGCCCGCATCGACGGGGCGAGCGAGGTGCGCACCTTCTTCCAGGTCGCCCTGCCGTTGCTCGCACCCGGCACCGTGACCGTCCTGCTCTTCACGATGGTCGCGACCTGGAACAACTACTTCCTGCCGCTGATCATGCTCAAGGACCCGGACTGGTACCCGCTGACCCTGGGCCTCGACAGCTGGAACGCCCAGGCCGCGACGGCGGGCGGCGATCCCGTCTTCCACCTCGTGATCACCGGTTCGCTGATCACCGTCCTGCCGCTGATCGCCGCGTTCCTGCTGCTCCAGAAGTACTGGCAGTCCGGGCTCGCCGCCGGAAGCGTCAAGGAATAGCGCTCGCACGTCAGTTGCCCCCGCGCCACCCATGTCCGCCCGTTCGCCCTTTGTGGACCACGAAGAAGTGGAAGCATCGCCATGCCCCAGAACACCCGCCGCCTGCTGCGCGGCATAGGTCTCGTCTGCGCCCTCTCCTTGGGGGTGACCGCTTGCGGTGGCTCCGACGACGACGGATCCGACCAGAAGCAGGTCTCGTCGGCGGACATCGAGGCGGCCCTGAAGAAGGGCGGCAAGGTCAAGGTGTGGGCGTGGGAGCCCACCGTGAAGAAGGTCGTCACCGACTTCGAGAAGGAACACCCTGCCGTCGACGTCGAGTTGGTGAACGCGGGCACCAACAAGGACCAGTACACGGCCCTGCAGAACGCCATCTCGGCGAAGAAGGGCGTCCCCGACGTCGCCCAGGTCGAGTACTACGCGCTGGGACAGTACGCCCTGACCAAGGACATCACCGACCTGACCCCCTTCGGCGCGGACAAGCTCGCCACGTCCTACTCGCCGGGCCCCTGGAACGCGGTGAAGTCCGGTGACGGGGTCTACGCCCTGCCGATGGACTCCGGCCCCATGGCCCTCTTCTACAACAAGAAGGTCTTCGACAAGCACAGGATCAAGGTGCCGACGACCTGGGACGAATACCTCCAGGCGGCCCGCAAGCTGCACAAGGCCGACCCGAAGGCGTACATCGCCAGCGACACGGGAGACGCGGGTCTGACCACCAGCCTGCTGTGGCAGGCCGGTTCGCGTCCCTACACGGTCGACGGCACCAAGGTGGGCATCGACTTCTCCGACAAGGGCGCCCGCGCCTACACCGAGACCTGGCAGAAGCTCATCGACGAGAAGCTGGTCGCAGAGATCAACCCCTGGACCGACGAGTGGTACAAGTCCTTCGGTGACGGCACCGTCGCGACCCTGCCCACCGGCGCCTGGATGCCCGCCAACTTCACCTCCGGCGTGAAGGAGGCAGCAGGCGACTGGCGCGCGGCTCCCCTCCCCCAGTGGACCGCGGGCGACAAGGCGAGCGCCGAGAACGGCGGCAGTTCACTCGCCCTGCCGGAGCTCGGCAAGAACAAGGAACTAGCCTACGCCTTCGTCGAGTACGCCAACTCCGGCAAGGGCGTGCAGACCCGCATCAAGGAAGGCGCCTTCCCGGCGACCACCAAGGACCTCGAGTCCAAGGCGTTCCAGAACACCGAGTTCCCGTACTTCGGCGGCCAGAAGGCCAACAAGGTCTTCGCCGAGTCCGCGGCGAACGTCGCCGACGACTGGAACTACCTGCCCTACCAGGTGTACGCCAACTCGATCTTCAACGACACCGCGGGCAAGGCCTACGTCTCCGGCACCCCCTTGTCCAAGGGCCTGAAGTCCTGGCAGGACGCCTCCGTCAAGTACGGCTCCGAGCAGGGCTTCAGCATGCAGAAGTAGCGCGGACCGGACCGCACCCCGTACCTCACGATCGCCCCCGAGCACCACACCGGAAGGACCACCATGCCCCCCACCCTCCCGTCCCGGCTGCTGCGCGGACCGGACGGTGACACCTCCCCCCGGCTCGCCTACGGCGCCGACTACAACCCGGAGCAGTGGCCGCGCGCGGTCTGGGAGGAGGACGTCCGGCTGATGCGCGAGGCCGGCGTCAACATCGTCTCCGTGGGGATCTTCTCGTGGGCCCGCATCCAACCGGACGCGGGCACCTGGGACTTCGCGTGGCTGGACGAAGTCATGGACCTGCTGCACGCGGGCGGCATCGGGGTCGACCTGGCCACCGCCACCGCGTCCCCGCCGCCCTGGCTCACCGCGGCGCACCCGGAGATCCTCCCGGTGACCGCCTCCGGTGAGACGGTGTGGCCGGGGGCGCGGCAGCACTGGCGGCCTACATCGCCCGTCTTCCGGGAGCACGCGCTGCGCCTGGTGCGCGAGATGGCCACGCGCTATGCCGGTCATCCGGCCCTCGTGGCCTGGCACGTCTCCAACGAGCTCGGCTGCCACAACATCTACGACTACTCCGACGACGCGGCCCGCGCCTTCCGCGACTGGCTGCGTGACCGCTACACCACCCTCGACGGCCTCAACCACGCCTGGGGCACGGCGTTCTGGGCCCAGCGCTACAGCGACTGGGAGCAGATCCTGCCGCCGCGGCTCGCGGCATCCCACCCCAACCCCACGCAGCAGCTGGACTTCAAGCGGTTCTCCTCGGACGCCCTCAAGGAGTACCTGCGCGCGGAGCGTGACGTGCTGCGCGAACTCACGCCGGAGGTGCCCGTCACCACGAACTTCATGGTGATGAGCGGCACCAAGGGCATGGACTACGCCGACTGGGCCGGCGAGATCGACTTCGTCTCGAACGACCACTACGTCGTACCGGGACCGCAGGCGCGGGACGAGCTGTCCTTCTCCGCCAACCTCACCAGCTCCGTGGCGGGCCACCGCCCGTGGTTCCTCATGGAGCACTCCACAAGCGCCGTCAACTGGCAGCCCGTCAACCTCGCCAAGCGCCCGGGTGACCTGGCCCGCGACTCCCTGCTGCACGTCGCGCACGGCGCCGACGCGGTGTGCTTCTTCCAGTGGCGCCAGTCGGCGGCCGGTGCCGAGAAGTACCACTCGGCGATGGTGCCGCACGCCGGCGCCGACAGTGAGGTGTTCCGAGCGGTGACCGCTCTGGGGCAGACCCTGAAGGCGCTGAGGCCCGTCGCGGGGGCCGCGCGCGAACCGGCACGCGTGGCCGTCCTCTTCGACTGGGACTCGTGGTGGGCGAGCGAGCAGGACTCCCACCCCACATCGCGGCTCGACTACCACCAGGAGGCGCTCGACTGGTACTCCGCGCTCCTGGCCCTCGGCATCCGCGCCGACGTCATCACCACCCGCACCGACGTCACCTCGTACGACGTCCTGATCGCGCCCGTACTGCATGTGATCCCCGAGGCACTCGCCAAGGAGCACACGCGTTACGTCGAGGGCGGCGGCCACCTGGTCACGACCTACTTCTCCGGCATCGTCGACGAGAACGACCACATCTGGCTCGGCGGTTATCCGGGAGCGCTGCGCGAGCTGCTCGGCATCCGTGTCGAGGAGTTCGGGCCGCTGCTCGCCGACGACACGGTCACGCTGGACAACGCCACCACGGGCACGGTGTGGACCGACCGGATCACCGTCACGGGACCGGAGGTGGAGGTCATCGCCCGGTACCGCACCGGTGCGTACGCCGATCGTCCCGCCGTCACCCGACGCGCCGCGGGCCGGGGTTCGGCGGCGTACGTCTCCACCCGGCTCGGCGCGGACGGCCTCACCGTCCTGCTGCCGGAGCTGCTCGCCGCGGCCGGTGTCGGGAGCGAACTGCCCGCTCCCGCACGCGGTCGCGTCGAGCTGGCCGTGCGCCGTGACGCCGAAAGCCGCTATCTCTTCCTGGTCAACCGGACCGACGAGACCGTGCCGCTGCCCGGCCTGACCGGAGACGTCCTCATCGGCGCGACCCCGGAGGCCGCCGACAGCGGTCTCGTCCTGCCGCCGAGGGATGTCGCCGTCCTGCGGCAGCCCGGCCGCTGACACGCCCTCCTCGAACACCACCCGTTCCTGTACAGCGCCACCCCGTCACCTACGTTGGGAGCACCCGTTGGCACCCCGTACCCGCACGAGAACCCGTACAAGGCGACTCATCGGCGTCGTCGGCACCACCGCCCTGGCCACCGGGGCAGCCCTGCTCACCGTCCCGTCGCAGACGGCCGCGGCGGCCTCCGAAGCCGTGACCGTCCGGCCCGACCCCTCTTATCAGCACGAGAAGTTCGAGGGCTGGGGCACGAGCCTGGTCTGGTTCGCGAACGCCACCGGCGACTATCCGAAGGAGATACGCGAGAAGCTGGCGCAGCTGCTCTTCGGTGACGAGGGGCTCGGCCTCAACATCGCCCGCTACAACATCGGCGGCGGCAACGCCCCCGACGTCAAGGACTATCTGCGCCCCGGTGGCGCGGTCGAGGGCTGGTGGAAGGCGCCGGCGGGCACCACGCGCGAGGACACCGACTGGTGGAGCGCCACGGACCCGGCCGACTGGAACCCGAAGGCGGACGCCACCCAGCGCTGGTGGGTCGACCGGATCAAGGACGACGTCGACCACTGGGAGACGTTCAGCAATTCGCCGCCCTGGTTCATGACCAGGAGCGGTTATGTCTCGGGGGGCTTCAACGCGAGCGAGGACCAGCTCAAGTCCGAGTCGGTCGACGACTTCGCCTCCTATCTGGTGGGCGCGACCAAGCGGCTCGAGAAGGCGCACGGCATCAAGGTCGACACCCTCGACCCGTTCAACGAACCCAACACCGACTACTGGGGAACCCGCCTGGGAACCGACGGCGAGCCGGTCGGCGGCCGTCAGGAAGGGGCCCACATCGGTCCCGAGCTCCAGCAGAATGTGATCAGCGCCCTCGGCCCGGTGCTCAAGAAGTCCCGCAGCGGTACGGAGATCGCCGCCATGGACGAGACCAACCCCACCACCTTCACGCGGAACTGGAACTCCTACCCGCGCGAGGTCAGGGACGCCGTCGGCCAGATGAACGTCCACACCTACGGCACGGACGGCCGCACCAGCGTGCGCGACCTGGCCAAGGCCGAGGACAAGCCGCTGTGGATGAGCGAGGTCGAGGGCGACTGGGGCGACGGGCAGGACTTCGACGACATGCGGCCGGGCCTCGGCATGGCCCAGCGGATGGTCGACGACCTGCGCGAACTGGAGCCGACGGCCTGGGTGTTCTGGCAGCCGGTCGAGGACTACGACAACATGAAGCCCGGCGGTGAATCCGCCAAGGGCGGCAACTGGGGCAGCATCCAGCTGCCGTTCAGCTGCACCGCCGAGGACACCCTGGAGACCTGCCCGATCCGTACGAACACCAAGTTCGACACGGCCCGCAACTTCACCCACTTCATCAGGCCCGGCGACCGGCTGGTCAAGGTCGACGACACCTCGAGCGCCGCCGCCGTGACCCGCAAGGGCGACGGGGCGACAGTCGTCCACGTCAACAGCTCGACCGCCGCGCGTACGGTCACGGTCGACCTCTCCAAGTTCGGCCACGTGAGCGGCAAAGCCACCGTCACGCCCGTGGTGACCAGCACCGAGGGCAAGCTCGAACGGCATGCCGCCGTCGACGTCCGCGGCAAGAAGGCCACCTTCGAGGTGCCCGCGCAGTCGGTGACGTCCTTCCTCGTCAAGGGTGTCTCCGGAGTGGCGAAGGACGCCGCCCTCCTGCGGAAGAACCACACGTACGAGCTGACCGGCGTCCAGAGCGGCAAGGAAGTCACGGTCGCCGAAGACGGCACCGGCCTCGTCATCAAGTCGTCGGCGGACACGGCGGACCGGCGCTGGCGGCTGCGGCAGATCAGCGGCGACACCGGAAATCAGCGGCGGTACGTCTTCACCAGCCCCGCCGAAGGCAAACGGCTGGCCGTCCGTGACGGCGTCCCGGTGGCCGAGCCCGACACCGGCCCCCGCGGCAAGGCCGCCCAGTGGATCATGTCCACGACCGGTGACGGCACATGGACGCTCGTCAACGCCGCCACGGGCAGGCTTCTGGAGGTCGGCGGTCAGGCCACGCACGACGGAGCAGCCGTCACGACGTGGACACCGAACTCCGGCGCCAACCAGCGTTGGCGGGTGACCGACGTGACCTGAGCTCGACACCGGGCCCCACCTGGCCTTATCACCCTCCGAAACTGTTCGATATGCGCAGGGTCACCGGGCGTGTCACGCTGGAAAAGACCAATCCGCCCTCACCAGGAGTGAACTCATGGGCAAGCAAAAGCGGTCCGCCGACCCGTCCCGTCAGGCCCCCGCCCGGCAGGAGCCCCCGCAGCGGGGCCGTCGCGACCAGGACCCCGCGCAGCCGGGCCAGCACCGTCAGCAGGAGCGTGAGCAGGGCGACGAGCGCGCCCAGCGTCGTCAGGGCATGGACGACGACCTGGTCTGACGCACGGACCGCGCATGGCCCCGAGGGGCGCACCCAAGCGCTTGGGTGCGCCCCTCGGCAGCGCGTGCGACGCGTACGCGCGACCACTGAGACCCCGCGCCGGGGGTACTCGTCCGCGTCAGCGTCGTGATGACCACGTAGGAGAAGACATGACCAGGCAGCACCGGACAGTCGACGAGTCGTACTGGATCGCGACCACGCCCAGTACCGGATACCCGGCTCCCGAGGCGGATCTGTCGGCGGACGTCGCGGTCATCGGCGGTGGCATCGCCGGGCTCTGCACCGCCTGGGACCTGGTCCGCGCCGGTCTCGACGTCGTCGTCCTGGAGGCCGACCGGATCGCCGCGGGCGTGAGCGGCTACACCACGGCCAAACTGTCCGCCGCGCACGGCCTCATCTATGCCGGCCTGGAGGCGAAACACGGCGCCGACGACGCCCGGCTGTACGCGCTCTCGCAGCAGGAGGCGGTCGAGCGGACCGCGGCCCTGTGCGCCGAGCTCGACATTGACGCGGAGCTGGAACGCGCCCCCGCCTTCACCTACGCACAGGACCCCGCACGCGTCGACGAGCTGCGGCAGGAGGCCGACGCGGCGCGCCGGGCCGGACTCGACGCGTCCTTCGTGGCCGAGACGGAACTGCCCTTCGAGGTCGCGGGGGCGGTCCGCGTGGAGGGCCAACTCCAGTTCCACCCACGGAAGTTCCTCCTTGGCCTCGCCGAGAACATCACCCGCGCCGGAGGGCGCATCTTCGAGCGGGCCCGGGTCACCGCGCTGCACGACGGCGCCCGCTGCCGGCTCACCACGGAGTCCGGGATCACGGTCGACGCACGCGACGCGGTCATCGCCACGCACTACCCGATCTTCGACCGCACCCTGCTCTTCACCCGGATCAAGCCCCGGCGCGAGCTGGTGATCGCGGCGCCCGTGCCGTCGGACGCGGCGCCCGAGGGCATGTACATCACGCCCGAGGGCGGGACCCGTTCGCTGCGCAGCGCCCCTTATGACGACGGGCGCCGGCTGCTCATCGTCACCGGCGAGTCGTTCACCCCGGGCACGGGCGGCGTCAGCGAACGGTTCGACCGGCTGGAGGCCTGGGCACGCGAGCACCTGCCGCACTTCGCCGAGAAGGGCGAGGCCTACCGGTGGGCGGCGCAGGACAACGACTCCGCCGACCAGCTGCCTTACGTCGGCCACGCCCACCCCGGCACCCAGCACGTCTTCGTCGCCACCGGCTTCGGCGGCTGGGGCATGAGCAACGGCGTGATGGCGGGGCGCCTGCTCACCGCCCACATCGCGGGCGGACCACGACCGGCCTGGACCGACCTGTACGACCCGCGGCGGCTGCCCCCGATGCGCGACGCCGGGCAACTCGCCTCCTATCAGGCGTCCGCGGCGAAACACTTCGTCGGCGACCGGCTGCACACCAGCCACGTCGACTCCCTGACCGACATTCCGCCCGGGAGCGGAGCCGTCGTACGCGTGAAGGGCAAGCGGTGCGCGGTCTACCGCGACGAGAGCGGCCATGCCACCGCGCTCTCCGCCCGCTGCACCCATCTGGGCTGCCTGGTGCAGTTCAACGACGCGGAACGCGTCTGGGAGTGCCCCTGCCACGGCTCGCGCTTCGCGACGGACGGCTCGGTCCTGCACGGCCCCGCCACGCACCCGCTGGAACCGCGCGAGACCCCGGCCTCCCCGGACTCCCCGGACTCCCCGGCTTAGGAGAGGTGGTCGCTTTGGTGGCTTTGGACGGATTCACCGACCGGCTCGACTACCCGATGTACGTGGTGACGGTGGCGGGCGACGACGGACCGGCCGGCTGTCTGGTCGGCTTCGCCTCGCAGTGTGCGCTGGAACCGCCGCGCTTCGTGGTCTGGCTGTCCCGGGCCAACCACACGTATGAGGTGGCCCGGGACGCGGCGTTCCTCGGCGTGCATCTCCTCAGGCGCGATCAGCATCATGTGGCGCAGTTGTTCGGCGGCGAGTGCGGCAAGCGCGTCGACAAGTTCGCCCGGGTGCGGTGGGAGCCGCGCGCGGGCGGGACTCCCGTACTCACGGACTCCTGCGCCTGGTACGTCGGCAAGGTCGAGCGGCACGCCGACTGGGGAGATCACGTGGGCTTTCATCTCACTCCGGTGGAGGCGGGCGCGGACCCGCCGCCGCACGAAGAACTGCTCCGCCTGAGTGACGTCTCCGACCTCTCCCCCGGCCATCCCGCGTGAAGCCGGGATCGCGCTCGGGCAGGACTATCCTGGAGCTTGTCAAGGACCAACGGCAGCCTGCGCCCTCAGCTGCTGGAGGCGGCCATGAAAGGCGAACATCCCGGCCGTCGCGGGCACCCGCACCCGGACACGCACCGGGCCCATCGCCTGCGCCACCTGCTCACGTACCTCTACACGCCGCTCTTCCTGGCCCTCGCCGTGCTCTTCGGGGTGTGGGCGACGCGTTCCCTCAGCGGCGAACCTCCCAGCCCCTGGGCCTTGGCGGGCCTCGCGCTCCTCTTCGCGATCCTGGCTCTGCTGGCCCTGGCCGCCCTCACGGCCCTGCACCACCGCCACCGGGACCACAACGGCCCACAGCACTGAACCAGGAAGGGGAGACATGGCCGGCCAGAAGGCTGTGATGCGGGAACTGCTCAGGACATCGGGACAGACGTACGCGGCGGAGGCGGGCATCAAGCCGGCCGACAGCCCCCAGCCGCTCTATCGCACGCTCGTCCTGTCGTGCCTGCTCAGCGCCCGGATCCGGGCATCCGTCGCGGTGGCGAGCACCCGCGCGCTGTACGAGGCGGGGATGCGCGGTCCGCGCCAGATGGCCGACGCCACCTGGCAGCAGCGGGTCGACGCCCTGGGGCGCGGCGGCTACCGACGCTACGACGAACGGACCGCGACCCAGCTCGGCGACGGTGCCCGCCTCGTGCTCGACGAGTGGGGCGGGGACCTGCGCCGGATGCGGGAGAGGGCTGACGGCGACGCGGCGGCCCTGAAACGGCAGCTCCAGAAAGTGCCGGGCCTCGGGCCCACCGGCGCGGACATCTTCCTGCGCGAGGTGCAGGACGTGTGGACCGAGTACGCGCCCCGCTTCGACGCCAAGGTGCTGCAAGGAGCCGAGCGCCTCGGGCTGCCCCAGGACACGTCCGCACTGTTGCGGCTCGCGGGCGACGAGAAGCCGGGGGTGATGGCCGCGGCACTCGTCCGGGCCGCCCTCGACCGGAAGCTCGCGCAGGCCGCCCGCGACTCCGCCTGACGCGCCTCGTCACCCCGGCCCCGGGATGCGGTGAGCCACCCGCCGGTGTGCCATGAGGGGAGACGGAAAGGGGTGACGCAGACATGGCGCGTCCGGTATGGAGCGGAACCGTGACGTTCGGCCTGGTCTCCCTGCCCGTGCAGATGTTCACCGCCACGGACAGCCACACCGTCCGTTTTCACCAGCTGCAGCGCGGCACGTCCGACCGGGTGCGCAACAAACGGGTGAACGAACGCACCGGCGACGAGGTGCCCCTGGACGAGATCGTCAAGGCCTTCGACGACGGCGACGAGTACGTCCTGGTCGAGCCGGACGAGCTGGACGACATCGCGCCGGGGCGCTCCAAGACGCTGGAGATCACGGGTTTCGTCGACCTGTCGGAGATCGCGCCGGTCTTCTTCGACAAGACGTACTACCTGGGCCCCAAGGGCAAGGAGTACACCAAGGTCTACGCCCTGCTCGAGAAGGCCCTCGCCGAGGCGGACAGAGCCGGGATCGCCACCTTCGTGATGCGCAACCACCAGTATCTGGTCGCGGTGAAGGCCGAAGGCGGCGTCCTGACGCTGCACACCCTCCACTGGGCCGACGAGATCCGTGACCCGCGCGAGGAGATCGACGACCTGCCCGGGAAGACGAAGGTCACCGACCGCGAGCTGAAGATGGCACGCCAACTCGTGGACACGCTCCACATCGACTGGAACCCCGACGACTTCCACGACACCTACCAGGAGCAGGTGACCGCCCTCATCGACGCCAAGCGCAAGGGCGAGGAGGTCGAGAAGGCGGAGCCCCCGGCGAAGTCGACCAACGTCGTCGACCTCATGGACGCCCTGAAGGCGAGTGTGGACCGGGCCAATAAGCCCCGTTCGTCGCCGCGTTCGGCTGCCGGAACGTCCTCCGATGCCTCACTCGACGATCTGACCAAGGCCGAGCTCTACCGGCAGGCCACTGACGCAGACATCCCCGGCCGCTCGTCCATGAACCGGAAAGAGCTGATCAAGGCGCTTCGCGGGACACAGCGGCGCAAGGCGTCCTGAGGCTGTTCGCTCTGGCGGAGGTTCAATCCTGGCAGAGGCAGAAGGGGTGACCCGCCGGGTCCGCGTAGACCCGCCAGCCCCGCTCACCGCCCTGGTCGTCGAGGTCGAGCGGTGTCGCCCCGACCGCGAGCACCTCGTCGTGCGCCTTCTCCATGTCGGAGACGGTGAAGTCGAGGTGCAGCTGCTGCGAATCCGACTCCCCCTGCGGCCACTTGGGCGGGCGGTGGTCCGGTGCGCGCTGGAAGGAGAGCCGGGCGCCGCCCGTGGCGTACAGGTCGTACCAGTCCTCGTCGTACTGCCGGATCTCGCCGCCGAGCACCGCTTGGTAGAAGCGGGCCAGCGGCTCGGGCTCGGGGCAGTCCAGCGCCACCAGGGTGTAGGTCGCGATCGCCATGGGCGGTTCGCCTCCCGCGTCTCGACGTGCAGAGGGGAATCGGGTTCCCCAGGGTTTCACCGTAAACCCACCGCTTTCCCAGTGCCTCTCACGGCCGCACGCGGCGCCCGCGGGGAGATCGCGGAGCCCCCGTCAGCCCGCCGACGGGGGCTCCCCCTCTCAGCGGTTCCGGTCCCGCGCCTCACGCTGTCGTGCCACCGCACGCCGTACCGCCGCGTCGATGGCGGGAAGCGACGACTCCAGGTCGCTGAAGACGACGTACTCGACCGTCGCGACCGCGTGCAGCCCGCGGACGAGGAACGCGTACTCCTGCCCCTCCTCCAGGAGCAGCACGATCGGTTTCTCGAAGGCGCTGGCCCAGCCCATCTCTATGTGCGTGCCGGGCGAGGCCGGGAGCCCGGGGAAGGCCACGAACACGTCGGCCTTGCGGATCTCCTCCTGGTCCAGCGGGGTGCACTGGTCGGGGGACATCAGCTCCGCGCCCCATGCCTCGCGGCGGTGCGCGTTGTGGACGCTGAATCCGTGCCCCTCGAAGTGCTCTATCAGGGAGGCGAAGGGCGCCCGCGTCCCCGACGGCATCTCACCTGTGGAGGGATCGAGCAGCTGGAGGAAGGGCCCCGCGAGGAACAGGGTGTCGACGCCGAGCTCACCGGCGAGCTCACGGGCGGGTGTCATCGTCATGCGGAGACCTCCTGGTCGGCAGCGGTGCGGGGCCAGCGGGACAGCATCATGCGGCGGTACAGGGGCGGGAGTTCGTCGAGCAGCTCACGGTCCGTCTCGCGCTCGAAGGTCAGTTGACGGTGCAGCTCGAAGAGCCCGGTGACGTCCTGCCAGTAGCGGGGCAGGTCGAGGGCGCGCAGCGCGGCGGGGCCGAGCCGCAGCCGGTCGGTGCGCAGTTGTGCCTCGATCCGCAGCACGGCGCGCACGTGCGGCCAGTTGTCCCCGGCGGGCATCGCGGGGAACGGCTCCGGGTCCGGGTGGTCCGCGCCCTCCCGCAGGACGCGTTCCACGAGCGGGGCGTCACTGTCGTACACATGCAGGGAGCCCACCTGGTGGACGTAGCTCCCGACCCCGACACCCAGCTGTCCGGCGAGCATCTCCAGGAGGAAGGTGAAGGAGAAGACGTCGCTCACCATGCCGCGGTAGGCGTCGTTAGCGCGCATGTAGCCGACGGCGTGCAGCTTCCCCTCGCGGAGCATGAACTGCAGGGCGAGGGTGCACGCGACGTCGATGTTGCCCGGTTCGCGCAGCTCGCCCGGGTGGAAGATCTGCACGACCGCGCGTTTGCTGTCGGGGTCCTCCGTCAGTACGTCGATGACGCTGCGCCACTGGTCGAGCCCTGTCCCCCGGTAGTCGAATATCCGTGGCCCGTAAGCGGTGCCGGTCAGGGTGGCGCCGTCGGACGAGTACGTGCGGATGCTCGGCGCGTAGTGGGCGACGCGCTCCAGGTCGGCCGAACCGGACAGGTACCAGAGGGCCTCGGCGAAGTTGAAGACCAGGTTGGACCTGCGCGCCGGCAGCGCGACATGCCGCTGGACGGGGCGGCGGACCAGGAACCCGGCGCCCAGTCGCTCACGGCTGGGAAAGCCGCGCGGGGCGTTGCGGAAGGGCGCGCCGAGGTAGGTGCTCCGCAACTCCGTCAGGTAGGCGTCCTCGACGGTTTCATAGGTGCTGTGCACGTGACCCCCGTCAGTCCTTGTAGAAGCACTGGATGTACGCGTCACCCGAGGTGCCGTAGGTGTACTCGGTGGTGTCGTACGCGGTGTACGGGTGGCGCTCCACGCGGATGGTGCGGAAGTGCTTGACGTACTGCCACCGCAGCTCGGGCTTGGTGCTGAAGAAGGGGATGAACACCCCGCCGGGGCGCAGGGCGCGGACGACCTCCGGCATGGCCTTGCGCCACAGTTCCTCGTCCTTCCACACCTCCATGTCGAGCGCGGGGTCGAAGAACATGCCGTCGATGCTCTCCGTCTCCAGATCGAAGACCCGCTCGAAGAAGTTGCCCCGCTCGACGGAGAGCGTGTCGGGCAGTTGCGGGTGCTGCTCACGGAAGAGGTCTTCGACCTCTCCGAAGAGTTCGAGGACGGTGTGGCTGCGGGTGGCGGGGTTCTCGGCGATGCGCAGGGCCGAGAACCCGAGGCCGAGGCCCACCTCGTAGAAGTCCTTGCCGTGGCGGCAGAGCAGGTCGGCGCTGGCCCACATCAGGTCGCGTTCCCAGGCCTGCATGGCCTGTTCGCCGCCGATGCTCAGGGTCACCTCGCCGTCGTGGTCGATGAGCTGGATGTCCGGTGCGGGGGTCGTGCCCTGGCTCTTCTCGGGGGTCTTCTCCATGACTACCGTCCTTCGTCGTGGGGGTGCCGGGGTGGTCGGGGCGCCTTTTCAGTCATGGCCCGGGACGACTCCGAAGTGCCGCCGGGCGGTCGAGACAGCGAGGTCCTGCACGGCGAAAACCGTGAAGTAGTAGGCCTGCGGGGCGGTGCCTGGCGCGAACCGCACCGTGAACACGACGTCCTTGGCGCGGTCGTCGGAGCCCCGCACCTTGATCCGTTCCGGTTCCACGGTGGTGTCGTCGCGCAGATAGCTAGGCAGGAACAGACCGAGCCGTACGGGGCCGGGGCGGGCGGCGGTCAGAGAGGCGCGCACTTCGAGCACGCCGCCCTGTGCCACCTCGTCGGCGGCGTAGGCGAGCAGCTGGGGCGCGTCGGGGACGCGGAAGGTGACGTCGCCGCAGCGCATGCACACCACGCAGAGGGTGTCGAGGATGTGCGGGAGCAGTCCTCTGCGGGCGAACTCCTGGGCGGGGCGGCCGCAGTGGCAGATCACCTCGTGGACGTCGGGGTCCAGTGAGCTGCGGTCACCGAAATGGGCGGGGTAGTTCATGATCTCGTTCTCGGGGTTCTCCGAGACCTGCCCGGCGATCACATGGTCGAGGGACTGCAGGTCCGCCGAGAGGGACGAGCGGATCTCCTCGGGCGACTGGTCCGCGAGGTGGGTGGGGCGGGCCACCAGGAGGTCCACCTTGCGGGCGAGTTTGCCCAGGCGCGGGCGCAGGCTGTGGTTGTGCGGCAGCAGGTCCGACGTGAGCAGCGCGGAGAGCCGGCGGCCGACCGTGAGGACCAGCGGGTCGGGCGCGTGGTCGGAGGGCGGTGGCGGTGCCGGGGTGTCGTCCGGCTGTCCCGGCAGCCCGAAGCGCATGAACGCGGGGTAGGGATGCGAGCCCGCCAGGCTGGCGTTGAGGGTGTCCACGGAGTCCGCTCCGGTGGCGGCGGCGCGCATCCAGGCGACGTTCTCGGGCCGGTCGGAGTCGTGCACGGAGACGGCGGACACGATGGTGCGTGCAGGGCTGTCGAGGGCGTTGAGCAGGAGTTGGTACTTGGGGTCGTAGAGCGCGAGGTCGGCGAGCGGGCCGCTGTTGCAGGCGCTGAGGACCAGCTCCGCCGCCTCGACCTTGTTGAGCGGGACGAGCTTGTCCTCGGGTTTGTAGCAGGGCAGTCCGTAGGCGCACCGAGGGGCCAGGACACCGGGCTCGGCGGTCGCGGTCTCGTTCAGGCCGCAGATGGTGAACTCGCCGAGGTTGATGCTGTCGTCCTTGCCGTGGCCCTGGAAGACGACGCGGCGCCACCGGGTGCCGAGGATCTCGGCCTGGATGTCGTGCCGTTCGAAGTCGCGGTCGTCGAAGACCCTGACCCCGGGGAGCCGCGGCGGCCGGTCGGTGTCCGTGAACAGGCCGAGCGCTTTGAGGTCCGCGGGGATGTGGGCGTACTGCTTGGCGATGTTCCACGCCACGGACGTCCCGTCGCGGCCGCTCAGCAGGGACAGGCCACGCCGGGCGTCCCGGTAGGTGGCGAGGAGCAGCGGGCGCACCGGGTCGAGGTTGAGCCGGGCGTAGGTGCCCACCAGCAGGAGCGTGCCCGGAGGCCGGTCGTGGAAGCCGGCGAGGTCGTCCTCGGTGAGCCACTCGCGGGCGAGCGGGCGGGCCAGATCGACGACGGCGTCGGCGAGTTCGGCCGGGCCGAGTACGACGCCGAAGTCCAGGGGGGTCGGGCGGCGCACACCGGAGTAGAGGCGCGACGCCAGTGCCACGCTGTGGACCAGGTCCGCCCGGTCGTCGACCGGTACGGGGATCGGCGTCCGCTCGGGTGCGTCGAGGAACTCCCGTACGGCCGACGCGAGATCGGCGTACTTCACCGGACCGAACAGCGCGCTGTCGGGCTCTGGTCGCGACGGCTCGTGGCTCTGTCGGGAGACGGCGGATGTCATGAAGCGTTACCTCGTGTTCTTACGCTGACCTGCGTTTGTACGCTGACCGGCGCTTTCTTGCGCCGACCCTGCGAGGAGTGACGTGTGGGGCGGATGACTGTCCGGGCGGTGCGGGGCCGCCGGAGGCGCGCGGGCCGCTCCTCGTCCGGTCACCGCTCCCCGCCCGGTCACCGCTCCCCCGCTTCCGTGGGCACGCGGACCGCTGCCGTGCGCCCCATCAGGCCCCGGCAGGCGAAGGCGACCAGGGCGGCGACGAGTGACGTGCCGAAGGCCGCGGCGAAGACGCCCCGCGGGCCCGCCGGTTCCATGAGGAGCCCGCCCGCCTGCTGGCCGAGGGCGTCCCCCACCACCGTGGCCAGGGATGCCCAGGTGAACGCCTCGGTGAGTGAGCCGCTGTCCGCAAGGAGGCTGACCAACGACATCTCGCTGGCGGAGACGAGCGCGATGGGCACGCTGCCGACCGCGAGCGCCAGCGCGAGGGTGAGCTGGGAGGTCGCGAGCAGCGGAAGCCCCGTGCCGATGGCGAAGGCGAGCACCAGGCGCGGGAAGCGCAGGTGCACCGCGACCTCGGACTGGGAGCGCCCAAGCCACAGGGCTCCCAGGGCGCTGCCGATGCCCCAGCACGCGTACACCAGGCCGGTGTTGCCCCGCGAACCGTGGTCGTCGACGAAGGCGGGGATGGCCAGTGTCATCAGGCCGACGGGCACGGCGCTGAGTGCCATGACGGCAGTCAGCGCGAGCATCGGCGAGGAGCGCAGCGGGCCGAGGAGACCGCCACGGCCGGTCGCTCCCCCCGCTTCCCTGGGCGTCGCCGTCTGGTCATCGGCGTCCGCGGGTACGCGGGTGAAGGCGAGGCCGATCGCCCCGATGCCGCCGATCACCGAGACGGTGGTCAGCGCGGCCCCGGCGGATCCCGTCAGCATGAGGGCGGCGAGCATCAACGGCGCCCCGATCACCAGGACTTCGGTGAGCAGCGCCTCCCACAGGTAGGCGGTCTCCCGCTCGTCGTCCCGCAGCGGCAGGCGCGCCCACAGCGACCGCATGCAGGCGTTCGCCGGGGGAAGCGCGATGCCGGCGAGCACCGCCAGTGCCGGCTGGGCCCAGTCGCCCGGCTCGGTCGCCCACACCAGCGCGGTGAGCGCCGCCGGGTAGCCGACGCCGGTCAGCAGTAGCACGGTCCTGCGGCCGTGCCGGTCGACGCGGCGGGCGATGAGCGGGCTGCCGAGCGCCATGCCGAGGGTGTAGAGCGCCGAGACCAGACCGGCCTGGGCGTAGCTGCCGCCCTGTTCGCGCACGAGGAGCACCATCGCGAGGGACATCAGGTAGACGGGCAGCCTGGAGACCACGCTCCACCAGGCGGGTCCCGCGATCTGGCGGCGTGTGAGCAGGGCGGCGAGACGGCGGGCAAGACCGTTCGGCTTCGATTCCATGGTTCCTGTTCCGTGGTGGCCCGTGCGGGCCGGTGAGGAGGGTGGCTCAGCGCTGCAGCGTTCTGGCCGCCGGCGTCTGGGTGATCACGTCGATCGTGAAGGCGTCGAGTACGCCGCGCATGCGCCTTTCCACCTCGGCGATCGACCCTCCGGTCACGTGGACGTAGCCGGACGCGTTGTGCGAGGCGCGGCGTGCCTCCACAAGGTCCCCCTCGCGGTAGCGGAGGACGCTCTTGACCACGCCGGGCAGGCGCAGCAGTTCCTCCTCGGCGGTGATGCGGTGCACGGCCCCCGAGCCCGGCAGCGGCAGCAGCAGGTCGCCCGCGCAGCAGCGCCTGGAGTAGTCGAGGAAGGGGTGGCGTCCGAGGTATACGTCGAGCGTGGCGCCGAACACGTCGAAGCCGTAGGCGTATCCGTGGTTGGCGGTGATCTCGCAGCCCGCGAGCCGGATCCCGATCTCCCCCGCGTACACCTCGCTGCCGACGACGAAGAACTCCATGTGTGCGTACCCGTGGTCGATCCCCATGCCGGTGACGATCCGCTGGAGCATGCCGCACAGGTCGAACGGCGGGCCCTCGTCGGTGGCGACACTGATGTTGGCGTTCATCGCGCCGTCGACGATGTCCAGCGGACGGCACGGCATGGCACTCGGCCACGCGTCGAGCACCTCGCCCGCGTGGATGAGCGCGCACACCTCCCACTCGGTGCCGCCCAGATGCTCCTCGACCAGCCAGGAGCGGCCTTCCAGGGCCACGTCGGCCAGTTCGTCGGGGCCGGTGAGCCGGAAGGTGTCCACGCAGGCGAAGGAGTCCACGGGCTTCAGCACGACGGGCCAGCCGCACCGCACGGCGAACTCCCCGATCTCGGCCTCTGTGGAGACCCGCGCGTACCGGGCGGTGAGCAGGCCCAGCTCACGGAACTTGTCCTTCATCGCCGCCTTGTCGCGCACCCAGCTCACCTGACGCTCCGTCATGTGCGGTAGTCCGGCCAGGGCGGCGAACCGCTGGGCGATGTCCTGGCGCGGTTCGGAAGGGTTGCAGAACCGAGTAGGTGCGGCGGGGAGTTCCGCGGCCCAGGCGCGGTAGCGGGCCGCCTCGTCCTCCAGGGGGAGGCGCTCGTTCACCCAGAACGCGGGGACGTGCGCGGTTTGCCGTACGTACGCCTCCGAGAGGTCCTGGCGTGCGGAGGCGAAGCGCAGCAGGGCGAGCCGGCCGGGCAGGGCGTCCACGGCGTACCGGGTGAAGGAGGAGGCGCGGTCGTCCGCCATCAGGAGCACCGGCGGCGCGTTCACACGCTCTCCAGCGCCTGGCGGACCGCCTTGACCGCGAGGACCTGCTCGGCCTCGGAGAGCTCCGGCGAGAGCGGCACGCACAGGGTGCGATCGAGGAGGTCCCTGGTGCGGGCGAACCCGTCGCGACTGAGGGCGAGCGGCTGCTCGGGGGCCAGGTTCCAGGGGAAGCCGTCGGCGTAGAGGGAACGCCGTCCGGCGACCACGGGGTGGTCGGGCAGCAGATACTTGCTGAGCGTCCAGTTGGCGATGCCCCGCTCGGTGAGCGCGGACACGGCGGCGTCACGTAACTCCCGGCTCTCGCAACGGAATCGCAGGCTGATCTTCACGTCACCCGCCGCTCTGGGCAGGATGTCGAGTCCGGTGCGCTCCGGCAGCTCCTCCATGGCGATGGCGTGGTGGCGCTCCAGGCCGGAGAGCACCTCGTCGAGGTGGCGGAACTGCTGGTACTGGATGGCCGCGACCTCCTCGCTGGTGACCAGGTTCTCGCCGTAGTAGGCGTCCTCGTTCCAGGTGGGATAGCGGCCCGGCACCCGTGCGGAGCCGTGGTCGTGATAGCAGCGCATGGTCTCCCAGGCGGCCGGGTCGTTCGTGACGAGCAGCCCGCCCTCGCCCGAGGTAAGCACCTTGTTGTGGTGGAAGCTGAAGGTGCCCGCGTACCCACGGGTTCCGGTGTGCCTGCCGTCGGGGAACGTGGCGCCGAGTGCCTGGGCACTGTCCTCGATGACGTACGGGACGCCGTCGGGCAGTGGCGCGACCGTGCCCTCCATGTGGGCCACGATGGCCCGTTGGGCGCCTTCGGGGACCAGTGCGGTGTCCATGGAGAGCGACTCGTCGACGTCCACCAGGACCGGGATGAGGCCGCTGGACAGGACGGCGCCCGCCACGGCGACGAACGTGACCGCGGGTATGTGCACGACGTCACCGACGCGCGGGCGGGTGGAGACCAGGGCGAGCCGCAGCGCCTCGGTGCAGTTGTGCACCGCGAGCACATGGCCGGCGCCGAGCCGCTCCCCGACCCGCCGTTCGAGGCGGGAGGCGACGCTCTCGGTCTCCGTCTGGTAGCGGAAGAGGACCCCGTGCTCGATCGCGGCACGCAGCTCGTGCATGTCGGACCAGTCGAGGTAGTTGGCGCCGTAGGGGAGGAAGCGCAGTCCGAGCCGTTTGTCGAGGGTCATGTCGCGTCAGCCTCCGTGATGGGGTGCACCGAGGCGTCGACGACCATCTCCTGGCCTCGGTAGTTGCGGAGCAGCAGGCCTTCGGGCACACGGGAGAAGTACGGCTGGGCGATGGGGATCTTGCCGATCTTCGTCGTCAGTACGTACTGCGGTACGCCGAAGCCGGTGGTGTGCCCCTGCAGGCCCTCCATGATTTCCCAGCCCTTCTCGATGGAGGTCATGAAGTGGGACACGCCGGTGACGTTGTCGCAGTGGTAGAGGTAGTACGGCCGGACCCTGATGCGCAGGAGTTCGGTCATCAGCGTGCGCATCGTCGTGACGTCGTCGTTGACGCCGCGAAGGAGCACGGTCTGGTTCCCCACCGGGATGCCGTGGCGCAGCAGCCGGTCGACCGCGGCCGCGGACTCCGGGGTGATCTCCTTCGGGTGGTTGAAGTGCGTGTTCAGCCAGACCGGGTGGTAGCGCGCGAGCATCTCGCAGAGCTCGTCCGTGACGCGCTGCGGCAGCAGGACGGGGAAGCGGCTGCCGATGCGGATGATCTCCACGCTGGGGATCGCCCGCAGGCCGGAGATGATCTCCTCCAGCTTGCCGTCCCGGTACGAGAGCGGGTCGCCGCCGGTGAGCAACACGTCCCGGATCTCGGGGTGTTCGGCGATGTAGCGCAGGTCCTCCTCGAAGGACTCGCCCTCGTTGTCCCGGAAGTAACTGCCGTCGACGTCGGTCGTGTGGAACTTCCGGGTGCAGTGCCGGCAGTACACCGGGCAGGCCTCGGTGATCAGCATGATCACGCGGTCCGGGTACTTGTGCACCACCCGGTTGGTCTTGCGGTAGAACATGTCGCCCACGGGGTCGACCTCGGCACCGCTGAACTCCGCGAGCTCGCCGAGCGCGGGTACGGCCTGCTGCCGGATCGGGCAGGTGGGGTCGTCCGGGTCCATCAGGGACGCGTAGTACGGCGTGACGCTCCAGCGGTACTTGCCCGCCGATTTGTCGATGGCTTGTTCCTCGTCGGCGGTGAGGTTGATCCACTGCCGTGCCTTGTCGACGTTGGTGACACGTTTACGCATGTGCCAGCGCCAGTCGTTCCACTCCGCCTCGGTGATCCCGGGGATTCCCGGCCGGTCCGGTACGGGGTGGCGGTCCGCGTCTGTGGCTCCAGGAGTGCGGGGCATGGTGTCTCCAGGTTCGGCGGGTGAGTGACCTGTCACAGGGGTGCGAGGGAGAGCTGGCGCAGGGTGCGGGCGACGCGCTGCGCCCCCCGCAGGTCGTCCGCGGCGCCGTCGAGCGCGGACCACGGGTCCGGTGCGCCCGGCTGCCCGGGGGACCAGAGGGACGGATCGCGGGGATCGGTGGCCACGGGGACGTCGACCGCGCGGGCCACGCGTCCGGCGAGGTCGCGCTGTCCGTCACCGAGCGGTGGCAGGAAGGCGAGCGGCGCGCGGCGGGCCTGGGCGAGTGCCAGCGCGCCCAGGGTGGGGGCGGCCAGGAGCAGTTCGGTGTCGGCGTGCAGGGCGTCGACGTCGGTGTCGGCGGCGCGTCGGACCCGTACGCCGTCGAGCCCTTCGAGCGCGTCACGCGCGTTCTCGACGCGGGTGTCGCAGACGACCTCGCATCGCTGCGTGCGGCGCACCGCCTGCGCGGCGAGCTCCCGCAGCGGCCCGGAGGTGAACGCGTCCGCTTCCCCGGCCGGTACGCCCCACAGCGAGAGCAGCAGCAGACTTCCGCTCCGCTGCCGCCCCCGAGCCGTCCGTACGGGGGCGAGCGCCCCGGTGGCGCGTGCGCCGCCCGGAGTCGCGGGCCACGGCCCCGGGAGCCATCCCGGGCGGTGCACTCGGTGCAGTGCGCCGTCGGTCACGGGGTCGACGGCGGCCCGGTGTCCCGAGCGCAGCCGCACCACCGGCACGCCGAGGTGGAGCAGTCGGCGGGTGGCGGCATCGTCGTCGCAGACCAGGGCCACGTCCGGTGGCGGACCGTCGCCCGCGGTGGGCTCCAGGTCGGTCAGGTGCGCGGCGATCCGTCGCCCGGCGAGCAGCGAGTCGAGCTCCTCGTCCCGCGTCACGAGCAGCACCCGGCGCGGGGCGGGCCCTGACGGCACCGGGGCCGGGCCGCCGGGGCTCAGTACTGCCACGGTGCCGCCACCCCGAGCCGTGCGACGTCGTCGCTGTAACCGGCGGCCGTGGTGGAGCAGCCGCCGCACATCTCGGGCCCCCGCTCGCGGAAGAAGTCCGCGTGGCTGCGGAAGACCGGGGTGTCCAGGTGGATGGCGCCGCCTTCGCGCAGCGGGGCACCGCCCAGGTCGTCCCCCTCCCGGTGCGGGAGGCAGCTGCAGGCGTACATGCGCCCGTACTTGCCGTCGATGTAGATCACGTCGTCGACGACATGGCACAGGGGCTCGGAGGCGCGCGGGGTCAGTGATTCCGCGAAGTAGCGGCCCTGCTCCTCGCGGGTGTCCCCGTAGAAGCGCTTGCCGAGGGGCACGAGGTGGGTGGCGGGGTCGGCGTCGTAGATCGGGTCGCAGACCGCGCGGACGTGATCGGGGTCGGGATAGGTGATGGTGCGCTCCAGCTTCAGTGCGGAGAGTTCCCACTGCTTGACGCCTGCGTCGGTGAGGACCTTCTGCAGCTGCGGCATCTCGGTGTAGTTGTGCGGCCCGACCACGGTGTTGACCCGGGGCAGGACGCCGAGGGCCGCGGCGTCGCGCAGCCCTTGCAGGCCGTTGTCGAACATGCCGGGGGAACGCCGGTAGACGTCATGTGTCGCGGCCGATCCGCCGTCGAGGCTGACGATCACCTGGGCGAGGCCCGCTTCCGCGAGGCGTGCGGCCTTCTTCGGCAGCATCATCCCGTTGGTGATCATGGACATCTTCATGCCGGCGTCCGTGCCCGCCCGGACGAGGTCGACGACGTCCCGGTGCATGAGCGGTTCGCCGCCGGTGAACCGTACGTATGCCACTCCGGCCGCGCGTGCCTTGGGCAGCAGGTCGGCGAAGTCCTCCGGCGAGAAGCGGAACGTGTCACGGGAGAGCGCGAACTCGCACATGAAGCAGTCCGCGTTGCAGGCTTCCAGGATCCTGATGAAGAGGTAGCGCTGACGTTCAGTCATGTACGTCGATGCCTTCCTGGACGGTACGCGGAGCCGAAGGTCCGGCGGGACCGTACAGCGGCTCCCTGTCGAGTACGCCGAGCAGGGCGTCGGCCACCTGGGCGGCGCCGCCGATGCCGACGTGAGCGGCGAGTCCTCCCCACACGGCGCCCTCCGACGCGCGCCCCAGGGCCTCGAGCACGCCGTCGCGCACGGCGGTCACGCTGCCTCGCACCTCGCGCGCCCCGGCAGCGGCGGTGATCCCCCCGTAGATGACGCGCAGTGCCGCGTCCTCGCCCTGCGACCGATGGGCCAGGACCTCGCTCTCGGCGAGGACCGACGACGGCCAGACGACTCTGACGTCGGCGAGCACGGCCCGGCTGTGGAAGCGGCCGTTGAAGATCTGGCTGAGGTTCTGCGGGGGCAGGCAGACCGTGGGCACCGAGAGACTGCCGGCCTCAAGGAGGGTTGTCAGACCCGGCGAGGTGAGCAGCAGGTCGCAGGCCGCGAGCCGGTGGAGGAACTCGCCGTGGGAGAGGGGGCCCGCCGTGACGCGCAGGTCCGCGCCGCTCGCCGCGCAGAGCCGCTCGGCCAGATCGGCAGGCAGATTGCCGGCCACATGCGCCTCACGGACCCCGTACGTCGCGAGGGCCTCCAGCACCGCGGGCACGACGATCTCCGGATAACGCGTCCAGTCGGCGAGGCCGGGGGCGCGCAGGCCGCCCAGGTTCACCAGGGCGCGCCGGAAGGGCTGCGACCGGCTCAGCCGGGGCGCCGGAGGGTCGGGGGGAGCGCCGATCACGGCCTCGACCCAGCGCAGTTCGCGTACGGAGGCCAGTACGCCGAGGCACTCCTGCGGCAACTCGACGCACTGCTGCGCGCAGTAGACGGAGACCTTCAGCGGAAGTTCGGGCAGGTCACCCTCGGTCCACAGGAACGGCAGGCTGTCCACGAACACGGTCGGCACACCCGCTGCCTCCAGGGCCATGGCCGCAGGACCGTCGAGCACGACGACGGCGGCATCGATCCGCTCCGCCTCCACGACCTTCGCCACGGCATCGGCGCTCTCCCCCGCGGGACGCCCGACCGGCAGGTCGTACCAGCGGTCGACCCCGTGCCGGGCCAGCAGCGGCCGTCCGAGGGAGGATGCGAGGCCGACGAACCTCAGCGGACGGGCGGACCGTTCGTGCAGCGCGGCAAGCACGGCGCTCAGCTTGCCCGAGCTTCCCCAGCCGAACTCGGCGCCCGCGACGGCGACGGTGGCCGGTTCGGCAGCGGTGGTCGTGGTGGGTGCGCCGGGGGCGGGGGCGGGTTTCTCCCGGACGGCCGGCGGGTCCGGAGGGCGTACACCATGCATCGTTTGGTCCAACTCCCTTGCCGGGGCCGGGGTGTGGCCCCCGTCGGGTGAGTGCGGGGAGGGAATGTCACATCGGGATGTCGGGTGCATTCGGGCCGCACCGCGGCGGTCGACCACGATGGCCCTGGCGCAGAGGGAGCCCCTCCGCTTCCCACACGATCACCCCTGTCCCCAGGCGACGCAAAGGCCCCCCTGTCACCTTCTGGCCATCAATAAGTAGTTGCGCATCGATTGCAATAAGACGCTCACGCGCCGCGCCCGGACTCACCCGAATGACACGTTCCAACACCGGCATCCCAAGGGGGATCGGAGCACTCACGTGACCGTGGAGACACCCGACACCCTCTCCAACAAGCCGTTTTGGCGACCGGAGACGGTCAGGGGGACGAGCCGGAACAACGGCCGAAAGAGGCCACTGGCACATGCCGCGCGATGGGCACCCCGTAACCCTCTTCCGCACGGCTGACAGGCACCTTCGTCCGAGCTTCGCGCATCTTTACGCCACTGCCTTGATACTGACCTCGGGACTTCGGGTCCCAGCGACACCCAGCCTTGCCGATGTCACCAGGAGGTACCCGTGAAGATGCTGATCAACGTCGCGGAGACAGTCGTAGCGGACGCGCTGCGAGGCATGGCGGCCGCGCATCCCGACCTGACGATCGACGTGGAGAACCGCGTGATCGTGCGCAGGGACGCCCCCGTCGACGGGAAGGTGGCCCTCGTCTCCGGCGGGGGCTCCGGACATGAGCCGCTGCACGGCGGGTTCGTGGGGCCGGGGATGCTCTCCGCCGCCTGCCCCGGTGAGGTGTTCACCTCACCCGTGCCGGATCAGATGGTGCGGGCGGCGGCCGCCGTGGACAGCGGGGCGGGGGTCCTGTTCGTCGTGAAGAACTACACGGGCGACGTCCTCAACTTCGACATGGCCGCGGAGCTCGCCGAGGACGAGGGCATCCAGGTCGCCAAGGTGCTCGTCAACGACGACGTGGCCGTCACCGACAGCCTCTACACGGCGGGACGTCGCGGCACCGGCGCGACGCTCTACGTCGAGAAGATCGCGGGAGCCGCGGCGGACGAGGGCATGCCGCTGGAGCGTGTCGAGTCGATCGCCAGGCAGGTGAACGAGAACGCGCGGAGTTTCGGGGTCGCCCTGAGCGCCTGCTCCACCCCCGCCAAGGGCAGCCCGACCTTCGATCTGCCCTCGGGCGAGCTGGAGTTGGGCGTCGGAATCCACGGCGAGCCCGGACGTGAGCGGCGCCCGATGATGACGTCGAGCGAGATCGCCGAGTACGCGGTGAACGTGGTGCTCGACGACCTCAGCCCCCGCAACCCGGTGCTCGTGCTCGTCAACGGCATGGGGGCCACTCCCCTCCTCGAGCTGTACGGATTCAACGCCGAGGTCCAGCGTGTCCTCGCCGACCGCGGGGTCGTCGTGGCGCACACACTGGTCGGCAACTACGTGACCTCGCTGGACATGGCCGGGGCCTCCGTCACGCTGTGCCAGGTCGACGAGGAGCTGCTGCGGCTCTGGAACGCCCCGGTGCGTACGGCGGGGCTCCGCTGGGGTATCTGATCCGTACCGGTGCCCCGCCCTCACCACGTACCGCTCACGCCACTCAGACCACTCGTACCAATCTGCCCAACTGTTCTACCGCGCAAGGAGTTTCCGTGCTCGATGCCGCATTCTTCCGTCACTGGCTGACCTCGGCCGCCGCACTCGTCGACCGGGAGGCGCAGCGACTCACCGAGCTGGACTCGCCGATCGGCGACGCCGACCACGGCAGCAATCTGCAGCGCGGGTTCGCCGCCGTGGTGGCCACGCTGGAGAAGGAGGCGCCGACCACGCCGGGGGCCGTGCTCACCCTGGCGGGACGGCAGCTGATCTCGACCGTGGGGGGCGCTTCCGGGCCGCTCTACGGCACGCTGCTCCGACGCACCGGCAAGAGCCTCGGTGACGCCGCCGAGGTCAGCGAGCAGGAGCTCGCCGACGCGCTGCGCACGGGCGTGGACGCCGTCAGCGCGCTCGGGGGCGCGGCGCCCGGCGACAAGACCATGCTGGACGCCCTCGTCCCCGCGGTCGACGCGCTCTCCGAGTCGTTCGCTGCGGCGCGCACCGCGGCGAACGAAGGCGCCCTGGCCACGACACCGCTGCAGGCACGCAAGGGGCGGGCCAGCTATCTGGGCGAGCGCAGCATCGGGCACCAGGATCCCGGGGCGACCTCGTCGGCGCTTCTCTTCGACGCGCTCGCGCAGACCGCGGAGGCCGGCCGTGACTGACGACAAGCTGGTCGGCATCGTCCTTGTCTCGCACAGCGGCCCCGTCGCCGAAGCCGTCGCCGCCCTCGCCACGGGGCTCGCGGGCGGCGGGTCGACCGCGCCCGTGGCCGCCGCGGGCGGCACCGAGGACGGCGGCCTCGGCACGAGCGCGGAGCTCATCTCCTCGGCCGCCGCGAAGGTGGACGGCGGCGCGGGCGTCGCGATCCTCACCGACCTGGGCAGCGCGGTCCTCACCGTGAAGGCGCTGATCGCCGAGGGCGACGAGCTCCCGGAGGGCGCCCGCCTGGTGGACGCCCCCTTTGTGGAGGGCGCGGTCGCGGCGGTGGTGACCGCGTCGGCGGGCGCCGACCTCGCGGCGGTGGAGGCCGCCGCGGCGGAGGCGTACTCCTACCGGAAGGTGTGAGGCCAGGAGGTCAGTTCTGGCTGACGAACTGCCGGGCCAGCGCGTCACCTCGGGTGACCGCGGCCCGGTGGCTCTCGATGGGGGACGCCTTGGGACCCTCGAAGACGATGTAGGTGACACCCGCGCCGGTGCCGCCCGTCCTGGGGTCGGGGTTGATGCCGAGCGCCTTCGCCGTCGCGTACGAAGCCTCGCCGATGAGATCGGTGGGCCCGGTGTCGCCGACGACGGCGTACAGGACCTTGTCCTGATGGATCACGGCGACCACCGAGCCGCCCGTGATGCCGTGCTTCGTGTAATCCCAGCGGCTGCTCGGGCCCGGCACGACGACGTAGGGAAGGTACTCCGCGCTCAACTGGCGGCCGTTGGATTCCTGGAACGCGGTGGTGTCCTGGAACAGCGGGTCCGTGCGCCGGTTGCAGGCCTTGCTCGGGCGGCCGTCGCAGTCGATGTCCATGTCGGCCTTCCAGAACACCGCACCCCGCTTGCCGCAGACGGGGATGTCCGCGCGGGCTCCGGCGTCCGTACGGTACTTGTCCCGCGAGACCTGTTCGCAGGTCGCCACCTTGGCGAGGAGCTCGGCGGCGGACACGGAGCCCTCCTGGGCCGCCGGATCGGCTGAACTCCCGCTGTGGTGCGTGGACTTGCGGTCCGGTCCGCTCTCCTGGGGATGCGCCGCGGCGGGCATGGACGCGGGGGCGATCAGGGTGGCGACGGCGGCGACGGCGAGCGCCGGAATTCTGGTGCGCACGAGAAAGGGCCTTCCGTGAAGGGGGACTGACGGCCGGTCGGACGGGAGGGGCCGACAGCCTGGAGCACGTGACCAGACATCCCAATCTGTCCCGGGTCCTACACCTCGGCCACCGCCGAGCCACGGACGGCGCACGCCGGACCCCTTGATGTGCACCCGACAGACCTGTCAAATAGGTCCGGACCAATGCCGCCCGAACGGAAGGCACGACCGTGCGACGGACCCCCCACCTGTCCGCCCTCCTGGCCGTCACCACCTGCGCCCTCACCGCCTGCACCCTCACGGCCTGCGCGTGGGGCGGCGACCAGGACGCGAAGGACGTGCAGCCCCCGGCCGCGCCCCGCGGCGTCACGGTCCAGGCGGGCAGCGCCACGACGGCCCACGTCATGTGGAACCAGGCGACGGACGACACGAAGGTCACCGGCTACGACGTCTACCGGGGCGCCACCAGGGTCGAGCGCGTGCCCGGCGGCAAGCACATGGTGGACGTCGTCGGCCTGAAGCCGTCGACCTCCTACACCTTCACCGTCCGCGCCCGGGACGCCGAGGGGAACGTCGGACCGGCCAGCAAGAAGCTGACGGTCACCACACCCGCCGCGGCCTCCGCCGACCGCGAGCCGCCTTCCCGTCCAGGCTCCCCGCGGGGCACGGTCGAGGGAAGCCGGGCGGTGACGTTGTCCTGGGGGGCTGCGAAGGACGACAAGGGCGTCGCCTCGTACGAGATCTACCAGGGCTCGTCGAAGATCCACAGCGTGGGCGGGAACGAGCGCAAGACGCTGGTCACGGGGCTGCGGCCGGGCACGGCCTACCGCTTCACCGTCAAGGCCCTGGACGCGGCCGACAACGCGTCCCCCGCGAGCCGCGTCGTCCGCCTCACGACCGCGGCGGGCCGGGACGACGGGAGCGGCACGGCACCGACGGACTTCCGCGCGACGACACGCCTGGACGACGGGGCGTACTACATCGACCTGGCATGGACGCCGCCGCACACCGGCGGCGCGGTCGCGGAGTACCAGATCCATCTCGACGGGAAGAACGCCACCTCGCTGGTGTTCGGCGGTACGGCGCCACGGGGCAAGGCCAAGCACAGCTTCTACGTGGGCAAGAAGCCGGGCGACACCCACCGCGTGAAGCTCCGGGCCAAGCTCCCCGACGGGACGTGGGGCGGCTACTCCCCCGAGCGGACGGTCACCACGGGCCCGCGACCTTGACGCCGGGTCAGCCGTCGGGTGAGCCACCGGGTCAGCCGTCGGCCGGAGCGCCGCCTGTCGGCCGTACGAAGGATTCCGTCACCTGCCCGGTGGCTGTCCGCATGCGGCCTTGCCGGATGGCACGTTGGCTCATCGGCAGGTAGCACGGGCGCTTCCCTACCCTCGGCGGCGCACGGGATGTACCGCCTCCCGTGCCACCGGAGGGCAGACTCATGCGCACACTTCAGATATTCGTCCGCTCCGGCCTGACCATCGCCGCCGCGGCTGCGCTTCCGATGGCACTGACCGCTCCGTCGGCGTTCGCCGCCCCCGGAGGAATCACGGTCACCGCCAAGGGATCGACGGTCACGGTGACCACGGCGGCGTGCCCCGACGGAGGCAACGCCTCGCTGATGAGCAACGGCCAGGCGAGCTTCGCCCAAGGCAGGCAGATGGAACTGACCGGCGGCAGCGCCTCCTGGCAGAACGTCAGCACCGGCCTGCATACGGTGGCTGTGATCTGCGAGGACGGCACGACGGCCGGTTCCCAGACGGTCACCGTCGGGGCGTCGCCGACCACCGCGTCCACGACGGCGCCCGCGCGCGGCGTCCGGGGCGGTCTCGGCGGCGGCAGCGAGGACTACGGCACGACCACCCTCGTCGCGGGCGGGGCCCTCGTGGTCCTGGCCGCGGGCGGTGGCGGCGCCTGGTACCTGCGTCGCCGCGGTGCGCAGCACCGGCTCTGACCTAGGGCCACGAAAAAAGCGGCTGCCGCCGGTCCCGGCTCAGGTCGGGCCGGCGGCGGCTGTCGTTCGCCTGGGCCTCAGGGTCAGAGGTCAAGCGTCAGGCGTCAGGCGTCACGTGACGTGTCGGGCGCGCCGAGCTCCTCCAGGGTCCGCTCCAGCCACTGCGTCCAGAACGTCTCCAGGTCGATCCCGGCCCGCAGCACCACATGCCTCAGGCGGTCCTCCACCGCGTCCTTGCCCGGCGGGAAGTCCCGCTCCTCGATCTCCTCGTACTCGGCCAACTGCCGCCTGTGCAGGGCGAGATGACGAAGCAGGTCCGCCTCGATGCCCTCCGTGCCGACGACCGCGGCCGCCCGCAGGCGCAGCAGGAGTGTGTCCCGCAGCGGCTTGGGGTCCTGGCTCGCGGCCGTCCAGCGGGCCAGCTCGGCGCGGCCCGCGGGCAGGACCTCGTACTCCTTCTTCTGGCCGCGGGTCGCCTGCTGCTGCTCAAGCGCGCGGATGGCCCCGTCCCGCTCCAGTTTTCCCAGCTCGCGGTAGATCTGCTGGTGCGTGGCCGACCAGAAGTAGCCGATCGACTTGTCGAACCTGCGGGTCAGCTCAAGCCCTGAGGAAGGCTTCTCTAGCAGGGCGGTGAGGATCGCGTGCGGGAGTGACATGGCGGCCATCCTAGGTACGGCGTCCGGAGCGGTCGCCCGGGGTCACAGGGCAGCTGCGTCACAGCGCCGCGGCCAGCTCCGTGCCCTGCTTGATGGCGCGCTTGGCGTCCAGCTCGGCCGCCACGTCCGCGCCCCCGATGAGGTGCGCGCTGTGCCCGCCGGCGAGCAGCTCTTCGTACAGGTCGCGGCGCGGGTCCTGGCCGGAGCAGAGGACGACCGTGTCGACGGGGATGACCGTGGACTGTCCGTCGACCGTGATGTGCAGGCCCGCGTCGTCGATGAGGTCGTAGCTCGCGCCCGCGACCATCGTGACGCCGCGGTGGCGCAGCTCGGTGCGGTGGATCCAGCCCGTGGTCTTGCCGAGCCCCTGGCCGACCTTGGAGGTCTTGCGCTGCAGGAGGTGGACCGAGCGCGGCGGGGTGGGGCGGTCGGGCGTGGTCAGGCCGCCGCGGTCCTTGTAGTCCATGTCGACGCCCCACTGACGGAAGTACGTCGCCGGGTCCAGGCTGGCCTTGTCGCCGCTGTCGGTGAGGTACTCGGCCACGTCGAAGCCGATGCCGCCCGCGCCGATGATCGCGACGCGCTCCCCCACGGGCGCGCTGTCGCGCAGCACGTCGAGGTAGCCGACCACGCTGGGGTGGTCGATGCCGGGGATCTCGGGGGTGCGCGGGATGACTCCGGTGGCGACGACGACCTCGTCGTACTCCGCCTTCGCGAGGCCCTCCGCGGTGGCGCGGGTGCTCAACTGGGCCTCCACGCCGCGCAGTTCGAGCTGGGTGCGGAAGTAGCGCAGGGTCTCGTCGAACTCTTCCTTGCCGGGGACCTTACGGGCGACGTTGAGCTGGCCACCGATCTCGGACGCGGCGTCGATGAGCGTGACGTCGTGGCCGCGTTCGGCCGCCGACACCGCGAAGGCGAGTCCTGCCGGGCCCGCGCCGACGACCGCGACACGCTTCTTGGTGCGGGTCGGCGCGAGGACGAGTTCGGTCTCGTGGCAGGCGCGCGGGTTCACCAGGCAGGAGGTGATCTGCAGGTTGAAGGTGTGGTCCAGGCAGGCCTGGTTGCAGCCGATGCAGGTGTTGATGGCATCGGACCGCTCGGCCTTCGCCTTGGCCACGAAGTCCGGGTCGGCGAGCAGCGGGCGGGCAAGGGACACCATGTCGGCGGCGCCGTCGGCGAGCAACTGCTCGGCGATCTCCGGGGTGTTGATGCGGTTGGTGGTGACGAGCGGCACGGAGACCTGGCCCATGACCTTCTTCGTGACGAAGGTGTACGCGCCGCGCGGCACCGACGTGGCGATGGTGGGGATGCGCGCCTCGTGCCAGCCGATGCCGGTGTTGATGATCGTGGCGCCCGCGGCCTCGATCTCCTTGGCGAGGTGGACGACCTCTTCGAGGGTCGAGCCGCCGGGGACGAGGTCCAGCATGGACAGGCGGTAGATGATGATGAAGTCCGTCCCGACACGCTCGCGTATGCGCCGGACGATCTCGACGGGGAAACGGATGCGGTTCTCGTAGGCGCCGCCCCAGCGGTCGTCGCGCTGGTTGGTGGGGGCCGCGATGAACTCGTTGATCAGGTAGCCCTCGGAGCCCATGACCTCGACGCCGTCGTAGCCCGCGAGCTTGGCGAGTTCGGCGGCGCGCACGAAGTCCTCGATGGTCTGCTCGACCTCGGCGTCCTCCAGGGCGCGCGGCACGAAGGGGCTGATCGGCGCCTTGATCGCGCTCGGCGCGACGAGGCCCTCGTGGTAGGCGTACCGCCCGAAGTGCAGGATCTGCATGGCGATCTTGCCGCCCTCGGCGTGCACGGCGGCGGTGATGCCCGCGTGCTCCTCGGCCTCCGCCTCGGTGGTCAGCTTGGCACCGCCGTCCCAGGGGCGGCCGAGCTCGTTCGGGGCGATGCCGCCCGTAACGATGAGGCCGACACCGCCGCGCGCACGGGTCGCGTAGAACTCCGCCATCCGCCGGAAGCCGTCCGGCGCCTCTTCCAGGCCCACGTGCATGGATCCCATCAGGACCCGGTTGGGCAGGGTGGTGAAGCCCAGGTCCAGGGGGTTCAGCAGGTTCGGGTAGCGGCTCATGCGGGCCCTCCGTACGCGATGTGTCGTCGGGACAGTTCTAGAGGACGCCGCCTCCTTGTGCAACTAGTTGCATAAAGACGTGGCGGGCGCCACTTCGACCCGGTCGACGCCCGGTGGCCGTTTTGCCGCTTTCGCCGGAAGATTCATCGTGCGCAACAGGGGATTGACCATTCAACGAAGCGCTCCTACGCTCCTCGCACCCCCGCAGGTATATCGATTAACCCCTGGTTGTCATCGCCCTGGTTGGAGTCATCCCGCTGTGCGCTCAACGATGAGTCGGCGCGGCTTCCTCGCCGCAGGTTCAGGCCTGGCCGCCGCCACCACCCTGCCCGCCCTCGCCGGCTGTTCCACGCTCGCGTCGGCGGATTCCGATCCCGACACGCTCGTGGTGCACAGCCAGCTCGGCACCACCGCGCCGGGCTCGCCCACGTACCTGTCCGCCCTGAACACCTTCCGGGACGAGAATCCGGGCCTGAAGGTGAAGAACCTGGTCAACGGCGACGATCTCGCGCAGGTCTACGAGACCTCTCGGCTCGCCCGCAAGGAGCCGGACGTCGTCATGGTGAACCTCTACGACAAGACGCTGGCCTGGACCGATGTCGGGGCCACCGTCGACGTCAAGGGGTACATGGACGACTGGGGGCTGCGAAAGCGCGTCCTGCCGGTCGCCCTCGACGCCTGGACCGACGGCAAGGGACGGCTGCGTGCCTTCCCGTACTTCGCCACCAACTGGCCGGTCGCCTACAACACCGCACTGCTCGACAAGGCCGGTGTCGACGCGATCCCCACCACCGGCGACCAGCTGATCGCCGCGGCCCGCAGGCTCCGCGCCAAGGGCATCGCACCGGTGACCGTGGGCGGCAACGACTGGACGGGGCAGAAGCTCCTCGCCCAGATCATCCAGACCTTCCTCTCCCCCGACGAGGCGCAAAAGGTGTTCACGAGCGGCGACTTCAGCGCCAGCCGTGGCGCCCGCGACGGCATCGAGTACTTCACCGCCCTGCGCGACGCGGGCGTCTTCGCCGACAAGGCGCAGGGCCTGACCTCCGACACGATGACGACGCAGTTCAACACCGAGGCCGCCGCCATCGAGTCCGCGATGTCGTCGGCGCTCGCCAAGGTCCCGGAGAAGGTCGCCCGGCACACCGAGGTCGGCGGCTGGCCGCTCGCGCCGGACGCCGCGCACGAGAAGCCGACGATTCTGCGCACGTACACCCTGATCGGTTTCTGGATCAGCCCGAACGGCACGAAGAAGCTGGACGCGGTCGAGAAGTTCCTGCGCTTCATGTACCGCCCCGACACCGTCGCGCGCTTCATCAAGGAGTCGGGCCGCGACATGGCGCTGCGCTCCGACACCCTCAGCACGGACTTCCCGCTGGTCGCCGCGGCGCAGAAGCTCGGCACGGACGTCAGCCAGGCCCTGCTGCCCGACATCTACGTCCCGCCTGCCGCGACGCAGCCGCTGATCACCGCGACCAGTACGGCGTTCACCCGCGGCACGAGCCCCGCCAAGGTGCGCTCCGTGCTCGAAGCCGCGTACCGCACCGCATGAGCCGCCCGCCCGAGCAGCCTTCTGGGAGTCACCCGAGATGACGACAACGATGTCGACGCCGGGCGGGACCGAGGTCCGCCCCGCACCTTCCGAGCCACCTGTCCGCAAGCGCCGCCAAGAGAGCGGCACGATCCTCGCCGTCCCCGCCCTGGTCTGGTACCTGGTGTTCATGGTCGGCCCGATGATCGCGATCTTCGTGATCGCGGCCCTGCACTGGCCGGGCATGCTCCAGCCCGTCTCGTTCGCCGGGTTCGACAACGTCCGTACGGTCTTCGACGACCCGGTGTTCTGGGACGCCGTGCGCAATACGGCGGTCCAGCTCGCCGTCGCACTGCCGATCATGATCGTGTGCGCGTACATGCTGGGCTATTACGTGGCGCAGAAGCCGCCGGGCCACCGCGTCCTGCGCTACCTCCTCTTCATCCCCGGCCTGATCTCCACCCCGGCCAAGGCGATGGTGTTCTACGCGGCGCTCTCCCCCGACGGCCTGGTCAACGGCGCGCTGAAGTCCGTGGGCCTCGGCTCGGTCACCGACGCCTGGCTCGCCTCGCCGTCGACGGCGCTCGCCTGTCTGATCGTGCTCGACGTCTGGGGCGGCATCGGCTTCACCGCCGTCCTGTTCGCCGCCCGGCTCGGCAGTGTGCCCGAGGAGCTGGGTGAGGCGGCGCAGCTGGACGGCGCCGGGCACTGGCGGACGATGTGGCGCGTGCACTTCCCGGTCATCCGCGAGTACGTGGGCGTGGTGACGATGCTCCAGTTCCTCTGGACGTTCTTCGGGTCGGCCCAGCACGTCCTGCTCCTTACCCAGGGCGGTCCCGGCAGTTCGTCGACGACGCTGTCGTTCCTCGTCTACCAGAAGGCGTTCATCGCGGCTGACCTCGGCTACAGCCAGACCGTCGGCGTGATCCTCTTCCTGGTCGGCCTCGTCGGCCTGCTCACCATCCGCCGCGCTTTCCGCCAGAACTACTGACGCCGCCAGACCCCTGATTGGAGCCGGTCACCTTGAAGCACGGAAAGTCCTGGCTGCCCGCGCACATCCTGGCCTGGGCGTACGCGGCACTGCTCGTCGTCCCCCTCTACTACCTGCTCGCCTCCGCCTTCAAGACGAACGAGCAGATCTTCGCAAGACCCTTCTCCCTGCCCACCTCGCTGTCCTTCGGCAACTTCGGCACGGCCTTCGAGAGCGCCGACCTGGGGCTCGCGGTCGTCAACTCGGCCCTGGTGACGGTCTTTTCGCTCGCGCTGACGCTGGCGCTCGCGATTCCGGCGGCGTTCGCGATCGCCCGTGCGACGGGCCCGCTCGGCGCCTTCGTGGAGAAGGTCTTCTCCCTCGGCTTCCTCATCCCGACGTTCGCCGCGCTCTTCCCCACGTTCCTGCTCGCGGCGGCGACCGGTCTGTTCCACACCCGCATGTTCATGGTGCTCTTCCTGCCCGCCACCGCGATGCCGCTGTCCGTCGTCATCCTGGTGCAGTTCATGCGGACCATCCCCAAGGAGATGGAGGAGGCGGCACGGATGGACGGCGCGTCGACATTCGCGGTCCTTCGGCACGTCTACACCCCGATGTGCCTGCCCGGCATCGCGACGGTGCTGCTCCTGAACTTCCTGACGTTCTGGAACGAGTACCTGTACTCGCTCGTCATCGTCGGCCCCGACCCGTCCCAGCGCACCGTGCAGGTCGCCCTGCCCACGCTGAAGTCCCTGACGGGCACGGATTACGGGGTGCTGACCGCCGGTACGGTACTGACTCTCGTACCGGTATGGGCCGTCTACACGGTGCTGCAGAAGCGGATGCAGCAGGCCCTCGTCAGTGGGGCGGTGAAGATGTGAACGGGTCGATCACGTCGGGCAGGGACAGCGGCGGGCGTCCGACGATCAAGGCGGTCGCCGCGGCGGCCGGGGTCTCCACGGCCGCCGTCTCGCAGGCCTTCAACGCCAAGGGCCGCATCTCCGAGGCGACCCGGCGCCGCATCCTGGACGCCGCCGCCGAGCTCGGCTGGTCGCCCAGCGCCACGGCCACGGCGCTGCGCAGCGCGCGGACCCGCACGCTCGCCCTCGTCGTGCGCCGCCCCACCGACGTGCTCGGCGCCGACCCGCACTTCAGCGAGCTGATCACCGGTCTTGAGGGTGAACTGGCGCCGCGCGGCTACGGCTTGCTCCTTCACCTGGTCACGGACGTGGCCGAGGAGAGCGCGCTGTACGAGCGCCTGGCCGCAGAGGGCCGCGTGGACGGCGCCGTCCTGACCGACGCCCGCGCCGACGATCCGCGGCCGCCGCTGCTGCGCGGCCTGGGGCTGCCCGCCGTGCTGCTCGGCGCGCCCCACCCGGACGCGCCCGTGCCCACCGTGGGCCTGGGCAACCAGGGCGCCGGCATACACGAGGCCGTCGACCACCTCATGGCACTCGGCCACCGGCGCATCGCCTATGTGTCGGGGCCCGGCGAACTGCTGCACACCGGGCTGCGCCGGTCGGTCTTCGAAGAGACCTTGCTGCTCAAGGGAGTTGAGCCCGCCGCCGTACTGAGCACCGACTTCTCCGAGGCGGCGGCGGTCGCCGCGACGGAGGAAATCCTCGGCATGGCGGAGCGCCCCACCGCCGCCATGTACGCCAACGACTCCATGGCGGTGTGCGGCATCGGCGCGGCCCAACGCGCCGGCCTGCGCGTCCCGGACGACCTGTCCGTCGTCGGCTACGACAACCTGCCGATCGGCCGCTGGCTGCACCCGCGTCTGACGACCGTCGACCAGCAGGTGCAGCGGGTCGGCGCCGCCGCAGCGCGCGCACTGCTCGCGCAGTGCGGCGAGGACGTGCCGCCCGTGTCGCTCGACGACCGGCCACGGCTTGTCGTCCGCGAGTCGACGGGCCCCGCCCACTGACCGCCGCTTCTGATCACCTCTCCACCCCCGTACGGAAAGACCTGAGTACCACCATGCGACGCCACAGCGCCCAGCTCACCCATGACTCCGCCGTCCTGCCCTGGATCGGCGCCAACTTCTGGTCCCGTACCGGTGGTCCGCTGATGTGGCGGAACTACGACCCGAAGACGGTCCGCGAGGAACTCTCCGGCTTGCGTGAGCACGGCCTGACGATGACCCGCTCGTTCTTCTACTGGCCGGACTTCCACCCCGAACCGCACCGGATCGACGAGGAGTTGTGCGACCGCTTCCGTGACTTCCTCGACGCGCACACCGAGTCGGGGATGGGCACGGTGCCCACCTTCATCGTCGGGCACATGTCCGGCGAGAACTGGGACCCGGCGTGGCGCGGGGACCGCGACCTGTACGAGGACGTGTGGCTGGTCGGCCGCCAGGCGTGGTTCGTGTCGCAGATGACGCGCCGCTTCAAGGACCACCCGGCCGTCACCGGCTGGCTCATCACCAACGAGATGCCGGGCTACGGCCGCATCTACCAGGTCGACCCGCCGTCGAGCGATGTCGTCACCGCCTGGGCCCAGTTCATGTGTGACGCGGTGCGTGCGGCGGGCGGCACCCAGCCGGTGTCGCTCGGCGACGGCGCGTGGGGCATCGAGGTGACGGGCCGCGACAACGGCTTCTCGCTGCGGGACACGGCCGAGTACGTCGACTTCGTGGGGCCGCACGTCTACCGCTCCGACACGGACCGCGTACGTCAGCACTACCGCGCCGCGTTCGAGTGCGAGCTGGCCGGTGTCACCGAACAGCCGGTGATCCTGGAGGAGTTCGGCCTCTCCACGGACACCGTGTCGGCCGAGAACGCGGGCATCTACTACCGCCAGACGCTCCACAACTCCCTCCTCGGCGGCGCGACCGGCTGGATGGCCTGGAACAACACCGACTACGACGACCTGTGGGACCAGTCGCCGTACGACCACCACCCCTTCGAGATGCACTTCGGCATCACGGACAGCACGGGCACCCCCAAGGCACCGCTCCACGAACTCGCCGCGTTCTCCGCCGTGTTGAAGCAGGTCGACTTCGCCCGCTGCCGTCGCTCGGACGCGGAAGCGGCGCTCGTCGTGCCCGCGTTCCTGGAGCGCGGCTACCCCTACAGCCGCCCTGCCGACCGGCCGCTGATCTTCACGTCCCTGCACCAGGGGTACGTCGCCGCGCGCGGGGCCGATCTCCCGGTGGGCCTCCTGCGCGAGGCGGACGGCCTTCCCGGCGACGCGGCGCTGTATCTCCTGCCGTCCACACGGCAGTTGACCACCCGCACCCGGCGCGAGCTCGAGCGACGGGCCCGGGAGGGCGCCACCGTGTACCTGTCGTTCTGCTCCGGTGAGCACCCAGGGACGCGCGGCCCGTGGTTCGACGACCTGGACGGCCTGTTCGGGGTCGAGCTCCAGCTCACCTACGGGGTGGCCGAGCCCATCGAGGACGATGTGCTCGAGATGACCTTCACCGAGGAGTTCGGGGGTATCGCAGCGGGCGAGACCCTGCGCTTCCCGGTGGCCGGCAACGAGGACAGCCGCGCCTACCTGCCGGTCGTGCCGACGGGGGCGCGCGTCGTGGCGAAGGACGCGCACGGCCGCCCGGCGCTCCTCGTCCACGAGACGGGCCGGGGCCGCACGGTCCTCGCCACCTACCCCCTGGAGCACATGGCCGCGCGCACGGCCCGCGTCAACCCCGAGCAGACACACCGGCTGTACGCGGCCCTGGCCCAACTCGCTGGCGTGCGGCGGCCGGTCACGGTCGACAGCCCTTACATATCGGCGGACGCCCTGGTGCACGAGGACGGGCGGCGCTTCGTGTGGCTGGTCAGCCAGTCGGACGACGAGCTGACGGCGCGTCCCGCGGTGGACGGTTCGCTGCACGACCTGGACACCGGCGAGGCGGTGGAGGAGGTGCGGCTCACCCCGTTCGGCGTGCGCGTCCTCGAACAGCGATGAGCGGGCCGCTGTACCGGAAGGCAGACGCCCCGGTAGCCGACCGAGTGCGCGATCTGCTTTCCCGGATGACGCTCACCGAGAAGGTGGGCCAGGTCAATCAACGCATGTACGGCTGGGACGCCTACGAGCGCACCTCGGGTCCTCGGGGAGGCCACCGCCTGACGGACGCCTTCCGCGCCGAGGTCGCCGCGTTCGACGGGATGGGCGCGCTGTACGGCCTTCAGCGCGCCGACCCCTGGTCGGGAGTGACGTTCGAGGACGGCATCACCGCGGCGGACGCGGCGCGGGTGGCCGACTCGGTGCAGCGGCACGTCATCGCCGGCACGCGGCTCGGCATCCCCGTCCTCCTCGTCGAGGAGGTCCCGCACGGGCACCAGGCCCTGGACGGCACGGTCCTGCCGGTGAATCTCGCGGTGGGCGCGACCTGGGACCCGGAACTGTACGAGGCCGCGGCGGCGGGCGCGGCGGCCGAGCTCCGCGCCCGGGGCGGCCATGTCGCCCTCGTCTCCGCGCTCGACCTGGTCCGGGATCCGCGCTGGGGCCGCGCGGAGGAGTGCTTCGGCGAGGACCCGTATCTGGCGGCGCGCTTCACGGAGGCGCTCGTGCGGGGCATGCAGGGCGGCGGCACCTCGTACGCACCGGACCGGGCGGCGGTCGTGCTCAAGCACTTCGCCGGGCAGGGCGCGACGGTCGGTGGCCGCAACAGCGCGGCCACGGAGCTCGGCCCGCGCGAACTCCACGAGATCCACCTGGTCGCGGCGCGGGCGGGAGCACGCGCCGGGGCGGCCGGCGTGATGGCCGCGTACAACGAGTTCGACGGTCTGCCGTGCGCGGCCAACCGCGAGCTGCTCACCGGCCTGCTGCGCGAGCGCTGGGGGTACACCGGTCTGGTGATGGCCGACGGGTGCGCGCTCGACCGTCTCGTGCGCCTCGTCGGTGACCCGGTCGCCGCGGGCGCGCTCGCTCTGGACGCGGGCACCGACCTGAGCCTGTGGGACGGCTGCTTCCCGCGGCTCGCGGAGGCGGTGGAGCGGGGGCTGGTCTCCGAGGACGCCCTGGACGCTGCGGTCGCCCGCGTCCTGACGCTGAAGTTCCGCCTGGGCCTCTTCGAGCGGCCCTACGTCGGTGCGGAGACCCGTGAGGACGCGCACGCCATGGAGGAGTTGAGCGAGCGCCTGGCCCGGGAGTCCGTCGTCCTCCTCAGCCATGACGGGACGACCCTCCCCCTGGCGGCCGCCCCCTCCCGCATCGCCGTCATCGGCCCCAACGCCGACTCGCTCCCCCAGCAGCTCGGCGACTACACCGCGCCGCAGCGCCCCGGCACCGGCCTCACCGTCCTCGACGGCATCAGGGCGGTGGCTCCGCCGGAGGTCGAGGTGACCTACGCGCGGGGCTGTGAGCTGGTCGGCGACGACCGCGCCGGGGTCGCGGAGGCGGTGGCGCTCGCCGCGGGCGCGGATACGGCCGTGCTGGTGCTCGGCGGGTCGAGCGCGCGGGAGGCCGGCACGCGCTTCGACAGCAACGGGGCGGCCGTCATCGCCTCGGGCGGCCCGGTGGGCATGACGTGCGGCGAAGGGGTCGACCTTGCCGAACTGAGGCTGCCGGGTGGCCAGTCGGCGCTGCTCGATGCCGTGGCCGCCACCGGTACGCCCGTCGTCGTGGTCCTCGTCCAGGGGCGGCCGCATGCCGTGCCGGAGCTGTCCGCGCGGGCCCGTGCCGTGCTCTGCGCCTGGTATCCGGGGCCGTGGGGAGGCCGGGCGGTGGCCGACGTGCTCTTCGGGCGCGCGGAGCCCCTGGGACGGCTTCCGGTCTCCGTGCCGCGCTCGGCCGCGCAGCTGCCGGTGTTCTACAACGCCAAAGATCACGGTTATCGGGGTTATGTCGACCAGCCCGCCACCGCGCTGCACGCCTTCGGCCACGGGCTCTCGTACACGACCGTCGAGTACGGGGAGCCCCGGCTCTCGCGCACGCGGGCCCCGGTCACCGATCCCACGCTCACCTGCACCGTCGCGGTCACGAACACGGGCGCGCGGGCCGTGCGGGAGACCGTGCAGCTCTATGTGCGCCGCCTCTCGGGGTCCTGCTCCTGGCCGCGCGTCCGTGAGCTGCGCGGTTTCGCCCGCGTGGACCTGGCCCCCGGCGAACGGGCCGAGGTCGCCTTCGTCGTCGAGGCGGATACCCTGTTTTCGCTGGACCGCGCCCTGGAGTCCGTCGTGGAGCCGGGCGAGCTCCTCCTTGAGACCGGACCTTCGTCCGACCGCACGAGCGGCGCCCGTCTGACCCTGACTCCCTCACTCGTCTGACCCTGACACCCTCATGAGCGCCACGTCCGAATCCCGCCAGCCGCGCGCTCCCGCACCCCGCAGAATTGGGGACGTCACCGGGGACAGGTCGCCGGGGTAAGAGGGAGCATCTGATGAGCAAGGTCATGACCAAGGCCGTCTACACGACCGTCGAGAGCCCGCTGGGCGAGCTGCTGCTGGTCGGCGAGGAGTCGGCCACCGCGCGCGGCGGCACCGCGCTGACGTCGCTGTCCCTGCCGGGGCAGAAGGGCGGCGTCGTCGTCCAGGACGGGTGGGTGCGCGACGACGAGGCCTTCGCCGTGATCGCCGGGCAGCTGCGCGCGTACTTCGACGGGACGCTGACGCGTTTCGACATCCAGTACGCGAGCGGCGTCGGCACCGACTTCCAGCGGCGGGTCTGGCAGGCCCTCGACACGCTCCCGTACGGCACGACCACCACGTACGGGAAGCTCGCCGAGCAGCTCGGCCTCTCGCGCATGGCGGTCCGCGCGCTGGGCACGGCGATCGGGCGCAACCCGCTGCTCGTCGTCCGCCCCTGCCACCGGGTCATCGGCGCCGACGGCTCGCTGGCCGGGTACGCGGGCGGGCTCGAGGCCAAGCGGCGGCTCCTGGACCTGGAGTCGGGAAGCTAGGGCCGTAGGCTGGGCCGGGTCGCTCAGCGTGCGCCGCGGTGACCCAGGCGCTCCGAGAGGTCGCCCGCGCCCTTGGCGGCGAGCTCGGCCAGTTCCTGTTCGCGCTGCTCGCTCCAGCGGATCATCGGCACGGAGATGGAGAGCGCCGCGACGACGTGACCCGCACCGTCACGGACCGGGGCGGCCACGCAGCTGACGTCCGGGTTCGACTCCCGGTGTTCGGCCGCGACACCGCGCGCCCGGATGTCGGCGAGCGCGGCGAGCAGCGCGTCCGGCTCTGTGATGCTGTTCTGCGTCATGGCCACCAACTCCCGTCCCGCGAGCCGGGATTCGAGCTCCGTCTGCGGCAGTGAGGCGAGCAGCATCTTGCCGACCGACGTGCAGTGGGCGGGCAGCTTGCGGCCCGCGGCGGAGACCATGCGCACGGCGTGCGTGGAGTCCACCTTGGCGATGTAGATGACGTCCGTGTCCTCCAGGACCGCCACGTGGACCGTCTCGTCGCAGGTCTCGGCGACCTCGCGGGCCACCTGCTGGCCCTCGGCGGCGAGGTCGAGCTGCTCGGCGTACCGGCTGCCGAGCTGGTAGGCGCGTACGCCGAGGCGGTAGCGGCCCGTCTGGTCCGGTATCTGGACAAGGTACGAGCGTGCGGCGAGGGTGGTGAGCAGTTCGTGCACGGTGGTCCGCGGCAGCCGGAGCCTGCGGGTGACCTCGGGGGCGGACAGTGTCCCGTCGCCCTCCAGGAACAGTTCCAGTATGTCCAGCGCCCTGGTCACCGCGGGAACGAGTCGTCCCATGGTCGGCCTCCCACCCGTGCGGCCGAAATCGCGTCCACGTCAGGCTTGCAGATGCGTCCGAAACTTCGGTCAACGATCGATATGACGAACACAGGCTAGACACAGCGACGTTCGGTGCGCAACGGCCTGCGGGTCACGGGTCGGCCCAAGACCGTTTCGCGCGACCCATTGACACCCTGCCGCCTGCGTGAATACGGTCACGCCAACATTTCGAACGTGTGACGAAATACCGAACAACCAAGGGGCAACTGCCTTGCGTATTACGGGAATCAGCACGCACGTGGTGGGAACGCCGTGGCGCAATCTCACCTACGTCCAGGTCCACACCGACGAAGGGCTCACCGGCGTCGGCGAGACCCGCATGCTCGGCCACACCGACGCACTGCTCGGCTACCTCCGCGAGGCGGCGGCCAATCACATCGTGGGGTCCGATCCGTTCGCGGTCGAGGACCTCGTGCGCAGGATGAAGTACGGCGACTACGGCCGGGCCGGCGAGATCGTCATGTCGGGCATCGCCTGTGTGGAGATGGCCTGCTGGGACATCAAGGGCAAGGCGCTCGGTGTGCCGGTCTGGCAGCTCCTGGGCGGAAAGGTCACCGACAAGGTCAAGGCGTACGCGAACGGCTGGTACACCACCGAGCGCACTCCGGAGGCCTACCACAAGGCCGCTCAGGCCGTGATGGAGCGCGGTTACCGCGCCCTGAAGATCGACCCGTTCGGGACCGGGCACTTCGAGCTCGACCAGGCGGGGACGTCGTACGCGGTCTCGCTGATCGAGGCGGTGCGGGACGCGATCGGTCCGGACGCCGAGCTGATGCTGGAGATGCACGGCCGGTTCAGCCCGTCCACGGCGGTGCGCCTGGCGCGGGATCTCGCGCCGTTCAAGCCGGCCTGGCTCGAGGAGCCGGTGCCGCCGGAGAACCTCAAGGCCCTGGAGAAGGTCGCCGCCAAGGTGGACATGCCGATCGCCACCGGCGAGCGCATCCACGACCGGATCGAGTTCCGCGAGCTCTTCGAGTCGCAGGCCGCCGACATCATCCAGCCGGACGTCGGCCACATCGGCGGCATCCTGGAGACCCGCAAGCTGGCGGCGACCGCGGAGACGCACTACACGCTGGTCGCCCCGCACAACGTCGGCGGCTCGGTGCTGACGGCGGCATCGCTGCAAGTCGCCGCGTGTACGCCCAACTTCAAGATCCTGGAGCACTTCAACGACTTCGCGGACGCGGAGATCAAGAAGGTCGTCAAGGGCGCTCCCCAGGTCGTCGACGGCTACTTCGAGGTGTCGCACGAACCGGGCCTCGGCGTCGAGCTCGACACGGACGCGGCGGCCGAGTTCCCGCAGCAGCAGGCGCGGTTCGACCTGTGGGCCGAGGGCTGGGAGAAGCGCGCCCCCAAGGCGGCCGGCGCGTGAGCGGCGACTCACGCGCGATCGTCGTCGACCGGCCGGGCACGCACAGGCTCACGGCCGGGGCGCGACCCGAGCCGGGACCCGGCGAGGTCCTGGTCCGGGTGGCGGCGGCGGGGATCTGCATGAGCGACCGCGAGGTGTACGACGGTCACCGGGACCCCGCCTACGTGCGCTATCCGGTGACCCCCGGGCACGAGTGGTCCGGCACCGTCGAGGCCACCGGCGAGGGCGTCGACCCGGCGCTCGTCGGACGGAAGACCGTCGCCGAGGGGTTCCGGGCCTGCGGCACCTGCGAGCGCTGCCGCGAGGGCGAGACGAGCCTTTGCGGCGGCGGGTACGCGGAGACCGGCTTCACCGAGCCCGGCGCCTTCGCCGACCACGTCGTCGTACCCGCCCGGCTGTTGCACCTCCTGCCCGCCGACGCGGACCTGGCCGCCGCGGCCCTGCTCGAACCCGCCGCGGTGATCGCGGGCGCGGTGCGGACGGGGCGGCCGAGGCCCGGCGAGCGGATCGCGGTGGTCGGTGCGGGCACCCTCGGGATGCTGGCGGTGCAGCTCCTTGCCGCGGCGTCGCCCGGCGAGCTCGTCGTGATCGACCCGCGGGCCGAGCGCGGCCGCCAGGCCCTGGACTTCGGGGCGAGCGAGAGCCTGACGCCCGCCGAGGCGGAGGGGTACCACGGCCGTTTCGACCTCGTGGTGGAGACCGCGGGGGCGCCGACCACCGCCGCCTCCTCGTGTCTGCTCGCGCGCAGGGGCGGCCGGGTCGTGCTGACCGGCATGTTCACGCCCGGCGCGGTCGGCATCGATCCGGTGCATCTCTCGCTGAGTCAGCTGGAGGTGCGCAGCGTCTTCGGCGCGCCGTCCTCGGCCTGGTCGGACGCGGTGCGCGCGTTCGGGCTCGGACTGCTCGACCCGGCGCCGCTCATCACGCACGAGTTCCCGCTGGAGCAGTTCGGCGAGGCGGTGGCGCTGGTCGGCGGCGACGACCCGAAGACCGGAAAGGTGCTGCTCCGCCCCTGAGACGTACCCACCGAACCGACCAACGTGCGAAATACCGAACACAGCAGAGTTCACAGCAGCGTTCACAGCGAAGTTCACAGCAGCATTCACCGCGTATGGGAGTCCCGTGACCAGCCCGTCAGCACCCCGCCGCCCCGGCGTCGACGCCCTCGCCCGCATCGGGCACCCCGTACCCGCCGTCGATCCCGCCGACGCGTCCCCGCACACGTTCCCCGACGGCGGCACCTGGCGCACCGAGATCCCCTCCGTGGAGGGGCCCGAGGCGCTGGCCGTCGTCCTCAAGGAGAGCTCGCGGCTCGATGTGCCGATCCACCGGATCAGCCAGGGCAGCGGCATCTGGATGCTCTCCGACGTCGAGATCACCGAGATGGTGGAGGCCTGCGCCGAGCGGGACATCGAACTGTGCCTGTTCACCGGGCCGCGCGGCAGCTGGGACATCGGTGCCGCGACCCGCACCGACTCCGGTGGCGCGGGCCTTCGCTCGCGCGGCCATGACGCGCTCGCCGGATGCGTCGAAGACGCCGTGCGCGCCACCGAGTTGGGCGTGAAGTGCCTGCTCGTCGCCGACGAGGGCGTGCTGTGGACGCTGCACCGGCTGCGGGTGGCCGGTGTGCTGCCCGTCGACACCACGTTCAAGGTGTCGGCCCTCATCGGCCCGGTCAACCCGGCCTCGTACGCGGTCTACGAGCGACTCGGCGCCGACTCGCTCAACGTCCCGTCCGACCTCACCCTGGACCACTTCACGGAGATCCGCCGGACCAGCCGCGCCCCGATGGACCTGTACGTCGAGGCACCCGACGACCTCGGCGGTTACATCCGGATGTACGAGGCCGCCGAGCTGATCCGGCGCGGCGCCCCGCTCTACCTCAAGTTCGGCCTGAGCAAGTCCCCCGGCATCTACCCCTACGGTGCCCACCTGCGTGACCGCACCCTGGACACCGCCCGCGAGCGGGTCCGCCGTGGCCGTCTCGCCCTCGACCTGCTCGCCCGGCACGGCGCGGACGGCGGGATGTCTCCGCTCGGCTCACGCCTGCCCGGCGAGCTCCAGCGCTTCCCCGTCCCGGAAGGGGACTGATCCATGAGAACCCGCATATCCCGCCTGCGGCTCACCGCCGCGGTGGCCGCCGTCGTACTCCTCGGCTCGCTGACCGCCTGCGGCCAGGAGGCCAAGGGCGGCAGCCGCTACCAGCCGGACGAGGGCAAGGGCAGCACCATCGGTCTCGCGATGCCCACCAAGTCCTCCGAGCGGTGGATAGCCGACGGCAACAACATGGCCGAGCAGTTCGAGAAGGCCGGCTACAAGACCGATCTGCAGTACGGCGACGACAAGGTCGAGAACCAGATCGCCCAGCTGGAGAACATGATCACCAAGGGGCGCAGTCTCCTGGTGGTCGCCGCCATCGACGGCTCCGCGCTCACCGAGGTCCTGCAGCGCGCGGCGGACGCGAACATCCCCGTGATCTCGTACGACCGCCTCATCCTCGGCACGGAGAACGTCGACTACTACGCGTCGTTCGACAACGAGCGCGTCGGCCGCCTGGAAGCCCAGTACATCGTCGACAAGCTGAAGCTGGGCAAGCCCGAGAAGGGCGGCGACGCGAAGAACATCGAGCTGTTCGCCGGTTCGCCGGACGACAACAACACCAAGTACTTCTGGAACGGCGCCATGAAGGTGCTTGAGCCGTACTTCAAGAGCGGTCAGCTCACCGTCCGCAGCAAGCAGACGAAGATGAACCAGGCGACCACGCTGCGCTGGGACGGCGGCACCGCGCAGAAGCGCATGGACGACCTGATCAGCAAGAACTACGGCTCCGCGAAGGTCGACGCGGTCCTCTCGCCGTACGATGGGATCTCGATCGGGATCATCTCCGCGCTGAAGAGCGCGGGTTACGGCTCCAAGAGCCAGCCCCTGCCGGTCATCACCGGGCAGGACGCGGAGCTCGCGTCGGTGAAGTCCATCATCCGCGGCGAGCAGACGCAGACGGTCTTCAAGGACACCCGCAAGCTGGCCAAGCAGACGGTGGCCATGGGTGACGCGGTCCTGAACGACAAGAAGCCCAAGGTCAACAACACCAAGGACTACAACAACGGCAAGAAGACCGTGCCGTCCTTCCTCCTCGACCCGGTCAGCATCGACAAGTCCAACACCCAACTCCTGGTCGACGAGGGTTACTTCAAGGCCGGGCAGCTCTCATGAGCGGGCCCGTACTGGAGATGCGCGGCATCACCAAGACGTTCCCCGGCGTCAAGGCGCTCTCCGACGTGAACCTGACCGTGGGCCCCGGGGAGATCCACGCGATCTGCGGCGAGAACGGCGCGGGCAAGTCGACGCTGATGAAGGTGCTCAGCGGCGTCCACGAGCACGGCAGCTACGACGGCGAGATCCACTTCGAGGGCCGGCAGATGGCCTTCAAGGACATCCGCGCCAGCGAGAAGCACGGCATCGTGATCATCCATCAGGAGCTGGCGCTCGTCCCGTATCTGTCCATCGCCGAGAACATCTTCCTCGGCAACGAACAGAGCACCCGCGGCTTCATCGACTGGAACGACACGCTGCGCAGGGCGAGCGCGCTGCTCAAGCGGGTCGGCCTGAACGAGAAGCCGCAGACCCCGGTCGCCGACATCGGTGTGGGCAAGCAGCAGCTGGTCGAGATCGCCAAGGCCCTGTCGAAGGAGGTGAAGCTGCTCATCCTCGACGAGCCGACCGCCGCCCTGAACGACGAGGACAGCGCCAAGCTCCTCGACCTCATCCTGGAGCTGCGCGACCAGGGCATCGCCTGCATCATCATCTCGCACAAGCTGAACGAGATCAGGGCCATCACCGACTCGGTGACGATCCTGCGCGACGGACAGACCATCGAGACCCTGACGGTGCGTGAGACGCCGTCCTCCGAACCGCAGGTGGCGGAGGACCGCATCATCCGCGGCATGGTCGGCCGCGACCTCGACCACCGCTTCCCCGACCGCACGCCCTACGAGGGCGAGGACGCCGGATCGCTCGCCCTGTCCGTCGAGGGCTGGACGGTGCGGCATCCGGTCGATCACCACCGCAAGGTCGTCGACGACGTGTCGCTCACCGTGCGGCGCGGCGAGATCGTCGGCATCGCGGGCCTGATGGGCGCGGGCCGCACCGAGCTCGCGATGTCCGTCTTCGGACGCTCCTACGGCCAGTACGTGACGGGCACGGTGGCCGTCGGCGGGCGCCAGGTCCTGACGAAGAACGTGCCCGCCGCGGTCGACGCGGGGATCGCGTACGTCACCGAGGACCGCAAGCAGTACGGCCTCAACCTCATCGACAACATCAACCGCAACATCTCCCTGGCCTCGCTCTCGGGCATGCGGCGCAAGGACGGCTTCGTCGACGAGCACAAGGAACGCTCCGTCTCCGAGCGCTACCGCAAGTCGATGAACATCAAGGCCCCCACCGTCTTCGAGCAGGTGGGGCGGCTCTCGGGCGGCAACCAGCAGAAGGTCGTCCTGAGCAAGTGGATCCACGCCGATCCCGAGGTACTGATCCTCGACGAGCCGACGCGCGGCATCGACATCGGCGCGAAGTACGAGATCTACACCGTCATCGACAAGCTGGCGGCCTCGGGCAAGGCGGTGCTGTTCATCTCCTCCGAACTGTCCGAGCTGCTCGGGATGTGCGACCGGATCTACACGATGGCCGAGGGCCGGCTGACCGGTGAGGTCGACCGCGCGGACGCCACCCAGGAACTCCTGATGCGCCACATGACCAAGAACAGAAGCTGAGGCATCCGCCATGACCACCACGACCACACCACCACGTGACGCGTCGTCCACGCCGTCCGCCAAGGAGTCCACGGGTGCTCTGCTGCTGCAGAGCGTGCGCTCCAACATGCGCCAGTACGGCATGCTCGTCGCCCTGGCCTTCATCGTCATCCTGTTCCAGATCTGGACCGACGGCACGCTGCTCCTGCCGAACAACGTGTCCAACCTGATCCAGCAGAACGGCTACATCCTCATCCTGGCCATCGGCATGATGATCGTCATCATCGCCGGCCACATCGACCTGTCCGTCGGCTCCCTGGTCGCCTTCGTCGGCGCCATGTCGGCGGTGATGATGGTCAAGCACGACATGCCCTGGGTGCTCGCGCTCGTCCTCTCGCTCCTCATCGGCGCGGTCGCGGGGGCGTGGCAGGGCTTCTTCATCGCCTATGTCGGCATTCCGTCGTTCATCGTGACCCTGGCCGGGATGCTGCTCTTCCGCGGTCTCACGCAGATCGTCCTGGAGGGCCAGTCGCTCTCGCCGTTCCCCGAGGGCTTCCAGAACATCGCCAAGGGCTTCATCCCCGAGATGGGCCCGTACACCCAGTACCACAACCCGACGCTGGTGCTCGGCTTCGTGACGGTCGCGTTCCTGCTGTTCCGCGAGTGGCGCAGCCGCAAGCAGCAGCTGGCCTACGACCTCGACGTGATGCCGACGGGCCTGTGGGTGACCAAGCTGGTGGCGGTCTCCGCCGCCGTCATCGCCTTCACGCTGACCCTCGCGAGCTTCCACGGCGTACCCGTGGTCCTCCTCATCATGTGCGGTCTGCTCATCACCCTCGGCTATGTGATGCGCAACGCGGTCGTCGGCCGTCACGTCTACGCGCTCGGCGGCAACAAGGCGGCGGCGAAGCTGTCCGGCGTCAAGGACAAGCGCGTCACCTTCCTGATCTTCGTGAACATGGGCGTCCTTGCCGCGCTCGCGGGCTGTGTGTACGCGGCACGCCTGAACGCGGGCACCCCGCAGGCGGGCCTGAACTTCGAACTCGAGGCCATCGCCGCCGCGTTCATCGGCGGTGCGTCGATGAGCGGCGGCGTCGGCACGGTGATGGGCGCCGTGATCGGCGGCCTGGTGCTCGGCGTCCTCAACAACGGCATGTCCCTGGTGAACATCGGTACCGACTACCAGCAGGTCATCAAGGGGCTCGTGCTGCTCGCCGCGGTCGGCTTCGACGTCTGGAACAAACGCAAGGTCGGTCGCTAGTCCTCTCCCCAACCTCCCTGTCTGGAGCCGCACATGGAAACGAGCAGACGCACCGTCCTCGCCTCGGCCGCCGCCGTGGGCCTCACTGCCGCCGGCGCGGGCACCTCGTACGCGTCACCGGGTTCCGGCCGTACGCCCACCAAGGAACTCTTCGGCAAGCTGGCCGACGGCACCAAGGTGTACCGCTGGTCCCTCGCCAACGGCGGCACCCGCATGAAGGTGCTCTCGTACGGCGGCATCGTGCAGTCCCTCGAACTGCCGGACCGCCGCGGCCGGTACACCAACGTGTCCCTCGGTTACGACACCATCGAGGCGTACGTCGCCGGGACCACCTTCTTCGGCGCGCTCATCGGCCGCTACGGCAACCGCATCGCCAAGGGCCGCTTCACCCTGGACGGCAAGACCCACCAGCTCTCCGTGAACGACGGCGAGAACAGCCTGCACGGCGGGGCCAAGGGCTTCGACACGCGGGTGTGGGACGTGGAGCCGTTCGTGGACTCCACAGGCGTGGGCGTTGTCCTGCGGTACGTGAGCGTCGACGGCGAGATGGGTTATCCGGGCACCTTGCGCGTGAAGGTGACGTACACCCTCACCGCTCGCGGTGACTGGCGCATCGACTACGCGGCGACCACGGACAAGGCCACCGTGGTGAACCTGACCAACCACACGTACTACAACCTCGCGGGCGAGGGCAGCGGCGACATCATGGGTCATGAACTCGCCCTGGCTGCCTCCCGGTTCACGCCCACCGACGCCGGTCTCATCCCGACGGGCGAGCTGGCGAAGGTGGCGGGCACGCCCTTCGACTTCCGGCGCGCGAAGACGGTCGGCGAGGACATCCGGGTCTCGCACCCTCAGCTGGTGACCGCCAAGGGCTTCGACCACAACTGGGTCCTGGACAAGGGCATCACCAAGCACCCCGAACACTTCGCGACGCTGCGGGACCCGGAGTCGGGACGCACCCTGAAGATCGCCACGACCGAGCCGGGCGTGCAGTTCTACTCCGGGAACTTCCTGGACGGCACCCTCACCGGGCCTTCGGGGCGCACCTACCGGCAGGGCGACGGCATGTGCCTGGAGACCCAGCACTTCCCGGACTCCCCCAACCAGCCGAAGTTCCCCTCGACGGTGCTGCGCCCCGGCCAGACCTACCGGTCCAGCACGGTGCACACCTTCTCGGCGCGCTGAGCCGTGCGCCCGAGAATTCTGATCCCGCTCCTGGCCCTGATGGCCGGTCTGCTCACAACGCCCGCGCACGCGGAGCCGGCCCATGCCAAGCAGAAGTACGCGGGCTACCTGTTCAGTTACTTCACCGGCGAAGGCACCGCGGACGGCGAGCAGATCCGCATGGCCCTCAGCCACGGCAACGACCCCACGCGGTACCGGGAGTTGAACGGCGGCAAGCCGGTGCTGACCTCGCAGCTCGGCACCAAGGGGCTGCGCGATCCGTTCATCATCCGCTCCCCGAAGGGCGACAAGTTCTACCAGATCGCCACCGACCTGCGGATGTACGGGGGCAGCGGCGGAAGTTGGGACCAGGTACAGCGCACCGGCAGCAGGTCCATCATGGTGTGGGAGTCCACCGACCTCGTCCACTGGACCGACCAGCGCCTGGTGCAGGTCGCCCCGGACACGGCGGGCAACACCTGGGCCCCGGAGGCGTATTACGACGAGAAGCAGAAGGCGTACGTCGTCTTCTGGGCCTCCAAGGTGTACGCCGCCGACGATCCGGACCACACAGGGTCGACGTACAACAAGATGCTGTACGCGACGACGAAGGACTTCCGCACCTTCAGCAGGACCAAGGTCTGGAACGACCCGGGATACTCGGTGATCGACTCGACGGTGGTCAAGGACGGCCGCGACTACTACCGCTTCACCAAGGACGAGCGTGACCCGGCTTCGGGCACTCCCTGCTCGAAGTTCATCACCGCGGAGAGGTCGCGGAGCCTGACGGACACGTCGTACGACTTCGTGGCCGACTGCATCGGCAAGGGAGTGATCGACCGGGGTGAGGGGCCCGCGGTGTTCAGGTCCAACACCGGGGACAAGTGGTACATGCTCATCGACGAGTTCGGCGGGCGCGGTTACGTCCTCTTCGAGACGACGGACCTCGCGTCGGGCGAGTGGACCGAGACGAAGAACGCCGGTCTGCCCCCGGGGGCCCGGCACGGCACGGTCCTGCCGGTGACGCGGGCCGAGTACGACCGGCTGCTCGGCACGTAGGCATCCGCGCTCCTGACAACGGCTCTGCGGCACGGCCCGATGTGGGCCCTGCCGCAGAGCCGTGCCGGCTACTTGTAGCTGATGTCCGCCGACGTGAACCTGCAGTGCTTGCCGTCGGGGCCCGTGCCTGTCTTGGGGGGTTCGGCGCCGGTGTCGTTGCCGGTGAAGCGGTCGCACGTGGCGATCTTCTTGCCGCTGTCGCCGTGAATGCGGATGTTGCGCAGCGCGGCCGTGTCACCGTAGTTGGTGTTGATGCCGACGATCGACTTGCCGGGAGCGGTGATGTCGACGTCGTTCACGATGATGTTCCGCTGGTACTGCTTGGAGCAGTTGCCGCAGGCCCGCACCAGCTTGCCGAAGTCGGAGACCTGGAACTTGGTGACGATCAGCTTGCCCGCGCCGTTGAACTGGAAGACCTTGTCGTCGGCCTTCTTCGCGCCACCGCCGTAGACGGTGTACGTCGAGCCCGCCGACGCCCCCTTGAAGGTGGCCGCGTCCTCGCCGACGTCCTCCCACCACACGTTCTGCAGCGTGCAGCTGCCCGAGCAGTGGACGCCGTCCGCGGCCGGGGAGCCGAGGATGACGTTCTTGAGTGTCGCGCCGTCCTTCAGCTTGAAGACCGGGTCCTGGCCCTCGTCCTGGCCGTCGCCGCCCAGGTCACCGGTGCCGTAGTGGCGCTTGAGGCCGCCGTCGTAGGTGCCGGAGACCTCGATGGTCTTGGACGTCGGCTTCTGGCCCTTGGCCTCGGGCCAGGCGGTCGCCGCGCCGGCGGTCGACATCATGGTGGTGGTGAGGAGGGCGGCGCCGGTCATGCCGAGTGCGGCGATGCCGCCGACGACGGCACGGCGCTTGGTGAGACCTCGGCGATGACGGACGCGCTTGTTCGCTCGTGGGGTCATGTTCCCGGATCATTCCTTCGGTGAGGGTCGGCTTACATGTCCCTGTCGCCGCCGCTCGCCGAAGGGTTGCCGCCCAGGTCCGGCCAATCCGCCGCCGTCCGCACCTCGAAGGGGCGTGCGCTCCCTTCCACCGTGACCTTGACCTGCGCGCCGTCCCGTGCGGCGCGGAAGACGGCCGCGGGCCGGCCCGCCAGATCCGGCACGGTGATCTGCGTGCCGTCCTGCATGTCCGGAGTGACCAGGAGAGTGAGGTCCTGGAGCCAGTCGCCGTCCGCGCGCTGGTCGTCGGAGCCCAGCGGGAGCAGCGCGCCGGGGCGCACGTACAGGGCGAGGCTGTCGAAGCCGTGGGTCTCCCGGCGCCAGCCCGGACCCTGGACCGTCTCGCCGGTCAGGAGGTGGGTCCAGGTGCCTTCGGGCACGTAGAACTCGACGTCGCCCTCGGCGGTGAAGACCGGGGCGACCAGGAGGTCGGGGCCGAGCATGTACTGGCGGTCCAGGGTGCGGCACGCCGGGTCGGCCGGGAACTCCAGGAGCATCGGGCGCATGACGGGGACGCCCGTGCGATGGGCCTCGACGGCGGCCGCGTACAGGTAGGGCATGAGGCGGTGCTTGAGCCGCGTGAACTTCCGGGCCACCTCGACGGCCTCGTCGCCGAAGGCCCACGGCACGCGGTAGGAGACGTTGCCGTGCAGCCGGCTGTGCGAGGACAGCAGTCCGAAGGCGAGCCAGCGCTTGAAGACCGCCGGGTCCGGAGTGCCCTCGAAGCCGCCGATGTCATGGCTCCAGAAGCCGAAGCCGGACAGCGAGAGGGAGAGGCCGCCGCGCAGCGACTCGGCCATGGCACCCAGCGAGGCGAAGCAGTCGCCGCCCCAGTGCACGGGGAACTGCTGGCCGCCGGCCGTCGCGGAGCGGGCGAACAGGACGGCTTCCCCCGGACCGCGCTCCTTCTCCAGGAGTTCGAAGACCGTGCTGTTGTAGAGCTGCGCGTAGTAGTTGTGCATGCGTGCGGGATCCGAGCCGTCGTGCCAGACGACGTCGGTGGGGACGCGTTCGCCGAAGTCCGTCTTGAAGCAGTCAACTCCTTGGTCGAGCAGGGTGCGCAGGTGGCCCGAGTACCACTCGCGGGCGGCCGGGTTGGTGAAGTCCACGAGGGCCATGCCGGGTTGCCAGAGGTCCCACTGCCAGATGTCGCCGTTCGGCCGCCTCACGAGGTAGCCCTCGGTGGCCGCCTCGGCGAAGAGTGCGGACTTCTGCGCGATGTACGGGTTGATCCACACGCTGACCTTCAGGCCGCGCTCGCGGAGCCTGCGCAGCATGCCTTCGGGGTCGGGGAAGACCTCGGGGTCCCAGCTGAAGTCGGTCCACTGGTACTCGCGCATCCAGAAGCAGTCGAAGTGGAAGACACCGAGCGGGATGTCGCGCTCGGCCATGCCGTCGACGAAGGCCGTGACGGTCTCCTCGTCATAGGGCGTGCAGAAGGAGGTCGTCAGCCACAGGCCGAACGACCAGGCGGGAGGCAGCGCGGGGCGGCCGGTCAGCGCGGTGTAGCGGCGCAGGACGTCCTTGGGGGTGGGTCCGGCGATGACGAAATACTCGATCGACTGGTCCTCGACGCTGAACTGGACCTGCCCGACGGACTCGGAGCCGATCTCGTACGAGACCTTGCCGGGGTGGTTGACGAAGACGCCGTAGCCCCGCGAGGACAGGTGGAAGGGGATGTTCTTGTAGGCCTGCTCGCTGCTGGTGCCGCCGTCGGCCTGCCAGATGTCGACGTTCTGGCCGTTCTTGACGTACGGGGTGAAGCGTTCGCCGAGGCCGTAGATGTACTCCCCGACGCCCAGGGCGAGTTGGCCGATCATGTGGTGGCTGCCGTCGGGTGCGGTGGCGAAGCCGGTGCCCCTGCGCTCGACGGCCGTCAGCCGCCGCCGGTCGGCGTCGAGGAATTCGAGCCCCCAGGGTTCGTCGCTGTCGAGGCGTACGGTGAGCGGTCCGCTGGTGAGTTCGGTGACCGTGCCCTCGCGTTTCACGCGCCCCGCGCCTTCGGTGGAGTTCAGGCCGAACTCCGGTCCGTGCGCCGCCTTTCCCGCGTGATGTGTCGCCCGTACGCCGATCACGCCCTCGGCGGGCGAGAAGCATTCGACGGTGACGAGCGGCGTGTTGAGGGTGTCGCCGCGCTCGCGGACCCGGTGGACGGCGGCGTACGCGGTGAACCGTCCCTCACCTTCACGCACCTCGCGCACGTCGGTCGCGTACGAGGCGCGCACCCCGTCACGCATCAGCCAGAAGCCGTCGGTGAACTTCATGCGGTCTCCCTCGGCCGGGCGGTGGTGCCGGTGGTGGCGGTGAAGGTGAGCCGGGCGAGCCGCAGAGGGCCGCGCAGCCGCACGCGCAGATCGCGCACTCCGGAGACGGTGAAGCCGGAGGTGAGCGTGGCGTAGTCGTAGGTGCCGCCGGTCGCGGGGACGGTGACGGTGGTGGCGGTGCTGCCTGAGATGAGGTCGACGGCCCCGGACCCCGCGGCCTCGACCGACACACTGCTCACTCCCTCGCCGAAGTCGCAGGCTCGGAAGAGGAGTTCGCCCGTACCGTCGTCCAGTGACCGTACGGCGTCGCCCGACGTCCTGGCGCGGTCCACGATCTCGGTCCCGTGCTGTACGTCGTAACCGGTCGCCGCGAGACCCGCACCCCGCACCGGCCTCGCGGCGATCGGGGCGCCGTCGACGTCCACGGTGGCGCTGAGCCGGATGTCGGCGCTGGAGGCCCCGGCCTGGATCTCGTACGCGCCGGGCGCCAGGGCCCAGCGGTCGTGCCGCACATCCCAGAACCCCAGTTCGGCCAGGGGCAGTTGGAACTCCAGACGGCTGGAGGCTCCGGCCGCGAGATGGACGCGGCGGTGCCCGGCGAGCTGCCGGTGCGGCAGGGCGAAGAGCGAGGCGGCCTCCCGGGGCGCCCGCGTGTAGAGCTGGGCGACCTCGTCCGCGGCGCGGGACCCGGTGTTGGTGACGGTGAACGCGACGTGCAGCCGCTCCCCTTCGCGGGCGACCACCAGGTCCTCGTACGCGAAGGAGGAGTAGCCCAGGCCGTGCCCGAAGGGGTAGAGCGGGGTTCCGTCGAAGTAGAGGTAGGTCTGCCGGGAGCCGATGATGTCGTAGTCGAGCAGGTCCGGCAGGTCGGTGTCCGCGGCGTACCAGGTCTGGGGTAGGCGCCCGGCCGGGGACACGTCACCCGCGAGCACCCGGGCGAGCGCGGCGCCCGCGGCCTGGCCGCCGTGCGCGGTCCACAGCAGTGCGGGGAGCTGGGTGTGGGCGTCGGCGACCGCGTACGGGTAGGCGGAGACCAGGGCGAGGGCGGTGCGGGGGTTGGCGGCGCGGGCGGCGCGCCACAGGCGTCCCTGGTGGGGCGGCAGGGCGAGCGTGGTGCGGTCCTCGGTCTCGCGGCCGTTGATGTGGGGGTCGTTCCCGGCGACGACGATCACCGCGTCGGCCTCCGCCGCCGCACGGGCCACGGCGTCCTCGCCGCGCTCCAGGTAATCGACGGTGAAGACCTGCGGCTCGTCGGCAACCTTCACGCCGTCGGCGGCGACAGAGACGTACCCACCCGTCCCTGTGTGCACGATGAGGTACCCGTCCCCGTGGCCGACCAGCGCGAATGTCTCCTGTACGACCCAGCCACCGGGCTGGTCCGCCGACGCGCGCACGAAGCCGTCGTCGGCGACCGAGAGGTAGCGGCCGTCGGGGGCGCGCAGGGTCCAGGCGCCGCCTCCCCAGTCGACGAGGGCGAACTCGGTGGGCTCGGGGCCGCAGGTCAGCGGGGGCAGGTCGGTACGGCCGGCGAGCAGTGCCGGGTCCAGGGCGATCCCGGCGCCGCCGGTCCGCTCATCCTCCGCGTGGTGCGGCACCTGGAGCCAGCCGGCCGCGCATTTCAGGCGCACCCGGTCGACGCCTTCGGTGGAGGTGACCCTGTCCGCGCCTTCGGCGCCGAAGCGCTCGCGCAGCCCGTCGAGGGGGGTGCTGCGGTGGATCAGGGTGCCGCTGTACCAGTCGGTCTTGCACTCGTCGGCGAGGAGTCCGACGACCGCGATCCGGGTCCCTTCGTCCAGCGGGAGCAGCCCGTCGTTCTTCAGAAGGACGACCGCCTGCTCGGCCGCCTCCTGGGCGAGCGCGCGGTGTCCGGGGGTGTCGAAGGCGTGCGACGCCGGGTCCGCGTACGGTCCCTGGCCGGGGTCGAACTCGCCGAGCCGGAAGCGGACGGACAGCTGACGGCGGACCGCCGTGTCGATGTCCTTCTGGGTCAACAGGCCCTGCTCCAGGGCTCTTTGTATGCGTCCGGTGATGATGCTCGCGTCGGTGCCGTGGTCGGTGAAGCTGTCCACGCCCGCGACGAGCGCCGCCGCGGTGGCCTCCTCGTGGGTGTCGTAGTACTTCTCGGAGTCCACGAGGTTGCTGGGCGCGCCGGCGTCGGAGCAGACAAGAAGTTCCTGGTCGGTCCAGGTGCGCAGGTGCTCGCGGAGGTAGGGCGAGAGGTGGTTGGGGCGGCCGTTGACCAGGTTGTACGCGGGCATCACCCCGGCCACGGAGCCCGCCTCGACGGCGGCACGGAAGGCGCGCAGGTCGTACTCGTGCAGGACGCGTGGGCGCACGGAGGCGGACGACGTGTCCCTGCGCGTCTCGTTGTTGTGGGCCAGCCAGTGCTTGAGCACGGGGGCGGTGCGCCAGTGGTGCGGATGGTCGCCGCGCAGGCCTCGGGTGTACGCGACGGCCATCGCGGAGGTGAGCCGGGGGTCCTCCGAGTAGCCCTCCTCGTTCCTGCCCCACAGCGGGTGGCGCAGGAGGTTCACGGTGGGCGCCCACAGGTTGAGGCCGACGCGGTCGTCCCGCGCGCGCATGGCGCGCGCCTCGGTGGCGACGGCCTGGCCGACGCGGCGGACGAGGTCGTCGTTCCAGGTGGCGCCGAGCCCGACGGCCTGCGGGAAGACGGTGGCGGGGCCCATCCAGGCGACGCCGTGCAGGGCCTCCTGTCCGGTGCGGAACGGGGCGATGCCCAGTCTTTCGACGCCGGGCGTGAACTGATGCAGGAGCGCGACGCGTTCGTCGGTGGTCAGCCGCGACAGCAGGTCGTCCACGCGCTGGTCCAGGGGCAGTTCGGGGTCACGGAAAGGCTGCGGGCTTGCGGTCACGTGCGGATCCCCTTGGCGAGCGGCGGGCACGGTGGAAGTGACTCGTGGTCATTCTTCGGCTTGTTCTTCGGCTTGTTCTTCGAAGCGCTTCGATGCTCGGCGCAGCTCAAGCCGATGTCAAGGCGGCATTCGCGCAACACCTCTTGTTACAGCCCAGGCCTTCACTTAACCTCGCAGCAATATCGAAGCGCTTCGAAAGCCGACCGGCGGTGACCGCCGTGTGTCCGGGCACGCGCCACGAAGGGTTGACGCAATGACGCCGAACTCCCTCTCCAGCAGCTCTCGTTCGAGCCGGAGATCTTTCCTCGCCTCCTCGGGCCTCGCCGCGATCGCGGTGGCCGGCGGAGCGCCTCTGCTCGCGGCCTGCGGAGGCAGCGGGTCGAAGAACGAGGGCACCACGACGGGGAAGAAGCTCAAGGACCTGCTCCCCGCGTACACCGCGTCGCAGCTCGTCAGCCCGGACATCCCCGCCAAGAACGGCTCGGCGGCAGGCTTCACCAAGGCCCTGCCAGCGGCGCAGCTGAAGACGTCTGTGCCGCAGAAGCTGGGCACGGGCGGCGAGTTCACCGTCATGGCACCGATCTGGGGGAACGTCCCCAAGCAGGGCAACCCCTACTGGACGGCGATGGACGAGGCGGCCGGTGTCCGCGTCAAGTGGCAGAACCAGCAGGGCGACACGTACGGCCAGAAGTTGGGGGCCGTCCTCGCCTCCAGTGGCGTCCCGGACGCCGTTGTCGTGCCCGGCTGGGAGCTGACCGGCAAGATACCGAGCGCCATCGCCAACAAGTTCCTCGACCTCGGGCCGTACTTGAGCGGCGACAAGGTCAAGGAGTACCCGAACCTCGCGGCGATCCCGAGCGGCGCCTGGCAGCGCTCCATCTTCGGCGGCAAGCTGCGCGGCCTGCCGATGCCGTCCGCGACCACCCCGAACATCGCGCCGTTCTACCGGAGCGACCTCTTCGAGAAGGAGGGGCTCGAAGCACCCACCAGCGCCCAGGAGTTCTACGACCTGTGCAAGGAGCTCAACGCCCCCAAGAGCAAGGTGTGGGCGTGCGGTGACATGTCCTGGGCCGCCTGGAACGTCTTCGGGGTGCTGCCCGAGAAGCCGTACTACTGGAAGCTCGTCGACGGCAAACTGGTCAACCGCTACGAGACCGACGAGTATCTCGAAGCCCTGGAGTGGTCGCGCAAGCTCTACTCGGCGGGCTTCGTCCACCCCGACGCGAAGGCCGAGACCGGCAGCATCGGCGACCTGTGCGCCGCGGGCAAGGTCTGGATGTACTGCCAGGACCTCTCCGACTGGTACGGCAAGGCGGCCGTGCAGCGCGTGGACAACAAGAAGTTCCGGATGGAGGCCTTCGACTACTTCGCCGCCGACGGCGGAGCACCGACGCTGTACGCGCGGCCGCCGGCCGACATCTGGACGTTCATCAGCGAGAAGGCCGACGAGAAGACCGTTCGCGACATCCTCGCCCTCGCCAACTTCACGGCCGCGCCCTACGGCTCCAAGGAGCAGCGCCTTCGCATGTACGGCGTCGAGGGTGTCCACCACACGTACGAGGACGGTGTCCTCACCAAGAACGGCAAGGGCAACAACGAGGTCTTCTCGACGTACGAGTACCTGGCGTCGCCCGCGCCCTTCGTCGCCTATCCCGATCTGCCGGACGTCACCGAGGGCATGGTCGGGTGGCAGCAGCGCCAGGGCGGGCACACGAAGAAGCCGCTCTTCCACGGCATGATGATCATCGAGCCGACCCGGTACACCGAACTGAACGCCGAGTTCGAGGACCTGGAGAAGGACATCGTGCGGGGCCGCAAGAAGGTCTCCGACATGCAGCAGGCGGCTTCGGACTGGAAGTCGGGCGGCGGCGACAAGCTGCGCGACTGGTACAAGAAGCTGCTCGACGAGACCGGGGCGACCGGCGACTCGGCGTCCTGACATGGCACAGAGCACCGCTCACGCGCGCGACGAAACCCGGACGGCGCCCGAGCCGCCGACCGAAGCCGCGCCCCCCGCCAAGAAGAAGGCGCCACCCCGCGTCCCGCTGCGGCACCGGCTGCGCCGCGACCGCGTACTGCTCCTGATGGTGCTGCCCGCGCTGCTGCTCCTCCTTGTCTTCAACTACGTACCGCTGATCGGCAACGTCGTCGCCTTCCAGGACTACGACCCCTACATCGCCGACAACGCGTTCCAGGCGATGACACAGAGCCCCTGGGTCGGCGTCGAGCACTTCCGGCACATGGTCGAGGACCGGCTGTTCTGGCAGGCGGTCAGGAACACCCTGGCGATCTTCGCGATCCAGCTGACGCTGTTCTTCCCGCTGCCGATCGCGCTCGCGCTGTTCATCAACAGCTTCGTGCGCCCCCGGGTGCGGGCGGTCGCGCAGGCGATCCTCTATCTGCCGCACTTCTTCTCCTGGGTCCTGGTCATCACGGTCTTCCAGCAGATGTTCGGCGGCGCGGGCCTGGTCGCGCAGGTCTTGCGGGACCACGGGCACGAGGGCTTCGATCTGATGACCGACCCGGGCCTGTTCAAGTTCCTGGTCACCTTCGAGATGGTCTGGAAGGACGCGGGCTGGGGCGTCATCGTCTTCCTCGCCGCACTCGCCGCCGTCAGCCCCGACCTGTACGAGGCCTCGGCGATGGACGGCGCGAACCGCTGGCGGCGCATGTGGCACATCCAGCTGCCCGCCCTGCGCCCGGTGGTGGCTCTGCTCCTCGTGCTCCAGGTCGGCAACGCGCTCACGGTCGGCTTCGAGCAGATCCTGCTCCAGCGCACCGCCGTGGGCCCCACGGCATCCGAGGTCCTCGACACCTATGTGTGGAACACCGGCTTGGACAACGGCAACTTCGGATACGGCGCCGCCATCGGCATCGTCAAGGGCGTCTTCGGCCTCCTTATGGTGCTCGGCGCCAACAAGGCCGCCCACCTCATGGGCGAGCAGGGGGTGTACAAGCGGTGAGCGTGCTCAACTTCGGCATCAAGCCGGGCAGCAGGACCGGTCTGCGTCCGGTGTGGGAGGAGCCCCCGACACGGGCCGGCCTCGCCACCAAGGGCGTGACACTGACCCTGGTCTGTCTGGCGGTCCTCTTCCCGGTGTGGGTGGTGGTCGTCACCAGCCTCTCCTCGGTCAGGACGATCACCGAGACCGGCGGCCTGGTGGTGATCCCCCGGGGTGTCACCTTCGTCCACTACCAGGAGCTGCTCGGCGGCGGCCAGGTGTCGCGGGCCACGCTGGTCAGCGTGGGCGTCACGGTGGTCGGCACGCTCTTCAGCATGGTGGTGTCCGTCCTGTGCGCGTACGGCCTCTCGCGCCCGGGGTCGGTCCTGCACCGCCCGATCCTGCTGCTTGTCGTCGCCACGATGTTCTTCGGCGCCGGGCTCATCCCCACCTACCTGGTGGTGCAGGGCCTCGGGCTCACGGACACCTATCTGTCGCTGATCCTGCCGAGCGCCCTGAACGTCTTCAACATCCTCGTCCTTCGCGCGTTCTTCATGGGCACGGCCCAGGAGCTGATCGAGAGCGCCCGCATCGACGGGGCCGGTGACCTGCGCATCCTGTGGCGGATCGTCATGCCCCTGTCCCGCGCGGTCATCGCGGTCATCACCCTGTTCTACGCGGTGGGCTACTGGAGCGCCTGGTTCAACGCGTCGATCTACCTGAGCGACCCGGACATGATGCCGCTGCAGAACGTCATGCAGCAGCTGGTGATCAAGCAGCAGCGGCCGACGGGCCTGAGTCAGGCGATCAACACCGGACATCTGTCGCCGCTCGCCATCCAGATGGCTGTGATGGTCCTCGCGCTGCTGCCTGTCGCCGTCCTCTCGCCGTTCGTGCAGCGGCATTTCAAGCAGGGCATGCTCACCGGCGCAGTGAAGGGCTGACCTCACCGATGCCTTCCCTCGACGACACCACCCGCGGCCGGATCCTGTTCGGCGGCGACTACAACCCCGAGCAGTGGCCCGAGGAGGTCTGGTTCGACGACGTACGCCTGATGCGCGAGGCCTCGGTCAACTCCGTCACCGTCGGGGTCTTCTCCTGGGCGCGTCTCGAACCGCGCCCAGGTGCACGGGAGTTCGGCTGGATGGACCGGCTGATGGACCTGCTGCACGCGCACGGCATCGGCGTCATCCTCGCCACCCCGACCTCCGCGCCCCCGCCCTGGCTCGGCCGACTCCACCCCGAGACGCTGCCGAGGGACGAGAACGGGCAGATCGAGTGGTGGGGATCGCGCCAGCACTTCGCACACTCCAGCGCCGTCTACCGCAGCTACGCCGCCGCGATCACCGAGGACCTGGCGGCACGGTACGCGCACCACCCCGCGCTCACGATGTGGCACATCAACAACGAGTACTGCACCTACGACTGGGGCGACGAGGCGGCGGCCGCGTTCCGCCGCTGGCTCCGGGCGAAGCACCCCTCGATCGACGCGCTCAACTCGGCCTGGGGAAGCGCCTTCTGGGGTCAGGGTTACGGCAGGTGGGCGGAGATCCTGCCGCCCCGCCGCGCCCACTACCTGAAGAATCCCGCCCAGGTGCTCGACTTCAAGCGCTTCACGTCCGATGCCCTCCTCGAATGCTTCCACGCCGAGCGGGACATCGTCACCGCGCACACCCCGCACCTGCCGGTCACCACCAACTTCATGCCGATGTGGTCGGGGCAGGACGCGTGGACGTGGGCCACGCAGGAGGACGTCGTCTCCGTCGACATCTACCCCGACCCCAAGGATCCGCTCGGCGCCCAACAGGGCGCCCTGGTACAGGACATGACCCGTTCGCAGGCGCGCGGCGGCCCGTGGATGCTGATGGAGCAGGCGGCGGGGCCGGTGAACTGGCGCGGCGTGAACCATCCCAAGCCGCGCGGCCTGAACCGCCTCTGGTCCTGGCAGGCGGTGGCACGCGGTGCGGACGCCGTCTGCTACTTCCAGTGGCGCCAGTCCCGGCAGGGCGCGGAGAAGTTCCACTCCGGGATGCTGAGCCACGCGGGCGAGCACGGCCGCACCTTCCAGGAGGTCAAGGAGCTGGGCGCCGAGCTGGCCCGGGTGGGCCCCGAGGTGGCGGGCAGCCGCGTCATCGCCGAGGTGGCCGTCCTGCACGACTGGGACTCCTGGTGGGCGAGCGGCCAGGAGGGCCGTCCCTCTTCCCTGGTCGATCACGCGCAGGTGCTCGGCGCCTGGCATCGCGCGCTGTGGGAGGCGAACACCCCCGTCGACTTCGCCCACCCCGAGCACGATCTGACCCCGTACCGCCTGGTCGCCGTGCCGCACCTCTATCTCCTCACCGACGCCGCGATCGACAACCTCCTGACGTACGTGCGCGACGGGGGCACCCTCGTCTGCGGCTTCCTCACCGGCGTCGCCGACGCGGACGACCGGGTGCGGCCGGGCGGGATGGACGCCCGGCTCCGCACACTGTTCGGCATCCGCACCGTGCACGAATGGTGGCCGCTGGAGGCCGGGGAGAGCGTGGACTGCGGGGAGTTCACCGGCACCCTCTGGTCGGAGGAGCTGCAGGCCGACGACAACGCGAAGACGATCGCCGCCTACCGGGGCGGCGAACTCGACGGTCTTCCCGCGCTGCTGCGCCGCGACCGCGCCTGGTACCTGTCCACGCTCCCCGAGCCCGAGGCCCTGCGCGAGCTGCTCGCGCGCGTGGCCGCCGAAGCAGGCGTACGGCCCCCTCTCGCAGGCCTCCCCCGCGCGGTGGAGGCCGTACGCCGTGGCGACCTCCTGTTCCTTCTGCACCACGGCCGCGAGCAGGTGACCGTGCCCCTGCCCGGCCCGCACCTCGATCTGCTGACCGGCCGCGCGGCCGAGGGTGCGATCACCCTGGGCCGCCACGGTGTGGCCGTCCTGCGCCCCACCGTCCAAGACGACCGCGGTTCCGCCCCGGACCCACGGCGCTCCCCCCACCCTGGAGACGACACATGACACGACACCCCCGCCGCACCCTCACCCGCCTGCTGCTCGCCCCCGCCCTGGCGGCGGGCGCGGTGCTCGGCATGGCTTCCGCCCCCGCGCAGGCCGCCGTCTGGAGCTCCTGCGACCAGTGGGGCAACACCAGCCTGAACGGCTACACCCTCTACAACAACATCTGGGGCTCGGGCGCGGGCAGCCAGTGCATATCGGCGGACTCGGGCACGAAGTGGAGCGTGCGCGCCGACCACCCGAACACCAGCGGCATCAAGTCCTACCCGAACTCCAAGAAGGTCATCGGCAAGCCCGTCGACTCGCTGTCCTCGCTGAAGAGCTCGTACGACGTCAAGGTCCCGTCGGCGGGCGACTACAACTCCTCGTACGACATCTGGGACACCGACTACGACTACGAGATCATGCTCTGGGTCAACTACAACGGGAACGTCGGCCCCCTCGGCACCGCCCAGGGCACCGCGAGCCTGGGCGGTCACACCTGGGCGGTCTACAAGGGCACCAACGGCGCCAACGAGGTGTTCTCCTTCCTGCGCACCTCCGACTCCTCGTCCGGGTCCGTCGACATCCTCCCGATCCTCAAGTGGATCAAGAACACCAAGGGCTGGATGGGCAACGAGACCATCGGCGACGTGCAGTTCGGCTACGAGATCAGCGGCTCGGCCGGCGGCCTCGACTTCACCACCAACTCCCTTACCGTGTCCGGCGGTTAGCCGGGGAGCTCGTCGCCGACCAGGGCGAGGTTCTGGATGGCGGCGAGCCCGAACAGCGCGGTCTCGTTGGTGTTGATCCGCAGGTTCTCGTATCCGGGCTCCAGGACCGCAGGGCCCTCCAGGTCCGTCTTGGCCCAGCTCATCGCCTTCGTGTAGCCGTCGCTTTCGTGGAACTTCTGCCAGGCGCGTGCCGCGAGCTTCTCGTCCTCCAGCTGAGAAGCGGCGTACGCGTCCTGGCGGGAGTGCCCCTGGAAGAGCAGCAGGCTGCCGAAGTCCTTGCCGTAGCGCTCCTTCTGCTCGGCCTTGGTGGCGTTGAAGTAGCGGCAGTAGTCCAGCCACGCCTCCTTGAACTTCGGCTGGTCCACCAGGTCGATGAGTTCGGCGCACATCTCGACCAGGCCGAACATCGCCGACAGGTGCGAGACGTTCACGGCGGGCTCGGCGGCCACCGCGAACTTCCCGGTGTCCAGGTCGTAGAGGCCACTGCCCTGGACGAAGCCGTTGGGTTGGGCGGCGATGGTCTCCATGGTGGAGCGCAGACGGGTCTCGGCCTTGGCCGCCTTGGGGCCGCCGCGTTCCCATTCCGTGAGCCAGGCCGCGGCGAGGCCGCTCCAGTCGGTACCGAAGCCGATGGACAGGGCGTTGCGGTCAGGTTCGTACGGCTCGGTTCGGATCTTGCGCAGGGGGTCGAGGACGAGGAACGTCTCGTCGGAGTCGACCAGGGAGTGCATCAGGTCGCCGACCCGCTCGTCGGCGGTGAGGAAGTAGTAGGGGCGGCGGTAGACGGCCGTGGAGATCCGCTGCTGCTTCGCACTGTCCGCGAAGTGCTGCACGCCGTGCCGGGTGCCCAGGCCCGCCCACTTGCCGAGGTGGTAGGAGTCGACCTCGCCGGTGTGCCGGGTCATGGCCTCGGCGAAGCGGAAGATGTCGGCGCGGCCCGAGCGCAGGTAGGCGTACCAGAGCCACAGGTCGGGCGAGAGCTCGGAGTTGTCCCAGGCGTAGCCGCCGACGTCGTACCGCCACTGGTGACGGTCCTCGTCGTAGGTGTGCATGATGTCGCCGTAGTCCCAGAAGCCGTACCAGCGGCGCTGCTCGGCCTGGTCCTTGTAGTACGTGAAGAGGAAGTCGAGGTGGTCCTCGATCGTCGCCTTCGCGGGCGTGGAGCGGTCGACGGGCGAGAAGAGACCGCCGAAGACGCCCGTCTTCGTCACGTGTTCGGGGGCGGCGGCCAGCTGGGGCGGAGTACGGACGGCGGCGGCCTGGTCGACGAGGGTGGCCGCCGAGGGCGTGGCCGCGTTCGCCCAGAACATCAGCTCGCTGGTGCGGGCGATGCCGTACGGGGTACCGAAGCCGGGTTCGTAGTCCTCGTAGGTGATGTTGAGGCCCTCGATCTGCTCGGGGTAGGTGTCCTGGCCCATGCCGTCGTGGTACGTGCGCAGGTCCATCGGCTGCGCCTCGGGCGACCAGAGCCAGAGGGTGACCTCGGCCTCGTCACCGGCGGCGCCCCGGATGTCGAGCTGGGCGGGGTGCTTCTCCCAGAAGTCGCGCAGGCCGAAGGAGAACCCGCCGCCGGCCCCGCCGACGTACCCGAATCCGCTCGCCCGACCGCCGCCTCCCGCCGTGATCCAGGTGTGCCCCGGCTTGGTCCGCTTGCGCAGGGTGAACCCGTCGGCGGAGAGCTGGGCGAGGGTGTAGTCGCCCCAGGTGGGGATGTACTGCAGGCGGGTGGTGACGCGCTGGTCCCAGGTCGCCGGGTCCGGCAGCTTCTCGCCCTTGACCTGGGCGGTGCGGATCGCGGCGCCCGGGTCGCGGCGCAGGCCCGTGATCCCTTTGACCGCTTCGGTCAGGAAACCCTTGCCCTCGCCCGCGATGCGGATGTGCCGGTCGTACGCCGCGTCGCGCATCGGCACGCTGAAGCGGACACCCAGACCGCGGATGAAGTCCTTCTCCGCGTCGCCGTCGTAGGTGATGGTGTGCACCATGCGGAAGGAGTCGGCGCCCGCGTAGAAGTAGAGCCGCACGCTGAAGGGCAGCCAACTGCGGCTTCCCCTGCGGTGCTTGCCGTCGATGCGGACCACGGCGCGTACCGGACCGTCCTGCTCGGCCTTGGCCCCGCTGATCTCACCGTCGAAGCGGTCCCACTTGGCGTTGCCTCGGTCGCCGTCGTCCAGGTCGCCCTGCCGGAGCAGAACGAGCCGCCCGTCGGTGGCGATCTTCACGCCGTCGCGTGTGACGGACTCGACGAGCCGCTCGCCGTCCTTGGCGATGACGGCCTTGATGACGCCGGTGTCGACGGTGATCGCCCGACGGGTCTCGGTGACCTCGACCTTCTTGTCCGGTGCGGCGGAAGCCCCCGCCTTGAGGGTGAACTTCTCGGTGCCTGCCGCCGCCGGGCCCACCGCGTGGGCGCTCCACTTGAGCGAGCCGTCGGGCCAGTGGGCCGTCTCCCAGGTCTGTACGGGAACGTCCTTGCCGTCGGCGGTGGCGAGGGCGAACTTCTGCCCGGCGGGGTGGGCGCCCTTGGGCCACGGGACGCCGAAGGTGGAGCCCGGCGCGGCGCCGAGCCCGCCCTTCTCCAGCCAGCCGATGCCGACGGGCCCTTCGTCCGCCACCGCACCGGGTGCCGCCTCGGCGTCGCCACGGCCGAGCACCCGGCTGAACTGCGCGGCGGCACCGGCCACGGCGGCGGCCTTGAGCAGGGACCTGCGGGGGATCGGAGACATGGTGGTCCTTTCTCGTTGCATGGCTTTGCATGGGCATGACAGATGCAGGTGTGCGGCCGGGACGGGATCAGCTGCGGAACGCGGGCGTCAGGCCGCCGCGCCACGCCGCTCGACGGCCAGAGCGGCCGCCGCGACCATCCCCAGGGCGGGTGCCGCGAGCGGCAGTGCGAACCACGCGGACGCCACGACCACGGCGAATCCGCACACGATCACCAGCGAACCGGCGGGGTCGCACAGCGTGCGGCGCACCGCTCCGGTCAGGAGCGCGCGCCACGACGCCCCGGGGCCCCAGGTCGCGGCCGCCCGCAGCCCCGCGACGACGAGGACGAACAGGGCGACGACCCCGACCGCGCCGACGAACGCGCCGCCGGGAAGCCCCGCCCGTACGAACGCGATGTCGGCGAGGAGCAGGGCGAGCGCCGCCCAGCCGGCGAGGCCCACCAGCCAGCCGCGCCGGGCCGCCGCGCGCAGATCCGCGGTGAACTCCCGCCAACCGGAGGTCTCGTGGGCCAGGTGCCGGTTCAGGTGGCGGGACCCCGCCGCGAAGGCGGCGGGGAGTGTGACCAGGGGCAGGGCGGCGAGCGCGATCCACACCCCGGTCAGCAGGCATTCGGCGAAGGCGCCGAAGCGGTCCATGAAGACGGACCTTCTGATGGTTGTCCCGCTCACGCGGCCTCAGCCCTTCAGACCTGACGTGGCCATACCGTCGATCAGGTAGCGCTGGAAGGCCAGGAAGAACGCGAGGACGGGCAGCAGCGCGACGAGGGACATGGCGATCATGCCGCCGTAGTTGGCCAGGCCCTCCTGGTCGACGAACATCTTCAGGCCGAGCGAGACGGTGTACTTCGAGGGGTCGTTGAGATAGATCAGCGGCCCCATGAAGTCGTTCCAGGAGTTGATGAAGGTGAAGATCGCGCTGGTGATGAGCGCGGGCCTGCACAGCGGAAGCACGATCGACCAGTAGATCCGCAGATGCCCGCAGCCGTCGAGCCGCGCCGCCTCGTCCAGCTCCTTGGGCAGGTTGCGCATGAACTGCACCATCAGGAAGACGAAGAAGGCGTCGACCGCCAGATACTTGCCGAGCAGAAGCGGCGTATAGGTGTTGATCAGGCCCATCTTCTGGAACAGGACGTACTGCGGGATCAGGAGCACGTGGTACGGAAGGAGCAGGGTGCCGATCATCAGGGCGAACAGCAGATTGCGGCCCGCGAACTTGATCCGCGCGAAGGCGTACGCCGCGAGGGAGCAGGAGAACAGCACTCCCACCACCGAACCGAGCGCCAGGTACAGGGAGTTGGAGAAGAAGGTGGCGATGGAGATGTCGGCGATCCCGTCGGCAAGACCGGCGTAGTTCGCGACGATGGGGTCGGCCGGGAACAGGTCGAGGCTGCCGACGATCTCGTCGTTCGGCTTGAACGAACCGCCGAGTGCCCAGATGACGGGGTAGAGGACCACGGCGAGGACCGCCAGGGACCCGATGTGCCAGGCGAGCGAGCCGGCCGAACGCCGTCGCCGGCCAGACCGCGGTCGGGGAGCGGGCCCCGGATGTGGGGCCGGCCTTGCTGCGTGCGACGCGGTCATCGGGCGCCCTCCTCGTAGTGCACCCAGCGCTTCTGGGACCAGAACAGGACCGCCGTCACCAGCGCCACCGCGAGCAGCAGCATCCAGGCCATGGCCGACGCGAGGCCCATCCGGCTGTTCTCGAAGCCCTGGACGTAGAGATAGCAGGTGTAGACGAGCGAACCGTCCGCCGGGCCACAGGCGTTGCCGCCCGCTCCGCCGCCGACGATGTACGCCGAGGCGAAGATCTGGAAGGAGTGGATGGTCTCCAGGAGGACGTTGAAGAAGAGCACCGGGGAGATCATCGGCAGCGTGATGTTCCAGAAGCGACGCCAGTTGCCCGCGCCGTCCACCTCAGCCGCCTCGTACAGCTCGCGCGGCACCTGCTTCAGGCCGGCCAGGAAGATGACCATCGGTGCGCCGAACTGCCAGACGGTGAGCGCCACCAGGCTGTAGATGATCCACTGCGGGTCGCCGGTCCAGCCGCCGACGTCCATGCCGAAGATCGCCCGCTGCGTGCGGTCGACGATGGCGTCGTCGGAGAAGATCGCCTTCCAGACGACGGCGATCGAGACGCTGGCCCCGATCAGGGAGGGCGCGTAGAACGCGGCCCGGTAGAAGGCCTGGCCGCGCCGCTTCTGGTTGAGCAGCAGCGCCACGCCGAGGGCCGCGGCCAGCTTCAGCGGGGTGCCGACGACGACGTACCAGAGCGTCACCTCCACCGACTTGCGCCAGCGCGGGTCGCCGAACATCTCGGTGAAGTTGTCGAGGCCGATCCACTTCGGGGCGTCGAACAGGTTGTAGTCGGTGAACGCGAAGTAGAGCGAGGCGACCATGGGCCCTGCCGTGAGCAGCAGGAAGCCCGCGAGCCACGGCGACATGAAGAGGAACCCGGCGATGTTCTCGCCCCGCCGTCGCCGCCGGGCGGCCTCGGGGAGGCGTCGGCCGCCCGGCGGCGAGGGCTTCTCGGAGGCGGGCGGGGCCACCGAGGCCTGGAGGGACGTCATCGTGCCGCCCATCAGGAACCGAGCGCGGTCTTGCACTCGGTGAAGAACTGCTTCACCGCTTCGTCCACCGACCGCTCCCCCAGTGCCAGTTCCTCCGCGATGCGCAGGAACGCCGCCTCGCAGACGTCCGCGCCCGCCGGGTGCGGCGTGATGGTCTCCAGGACACCGGAGTCGACCAGCTGCTCCTCGTACGCGGCGATCTCCTTGTTGACCGAGGCGATCACCTTGTCCTTCTCCTCGGCGGGCTTGTACGCCTCGTACTGCGCGGTCGTGGTGGGCACACCGCGGTCGTATCCCATGATCTTGGCGACCTCGGGGTCGTGCACCATGAAGTCGATGAACTGCGCGACCTCCTTGGGGTGTTGCGTGCGCTTGGAGCCGCTGAGCATCAGCGAGCCGAGGTACTGCCCCGTCTTCTTGCCGTCGGTGGTCGGGAGCGGGGCGAGACCGTACGTGCTCTTGCCCTCGGCGCTGTAGCGGACGGTGAAGTTGTCCCAGGTGAACTCGGACGCGGCGATCTCGGCGGCCACGGCCGACTTGGGCTTGATCTGGGCGACCTTCTTCGGGTCGGCGTAGATCCCCGACTTCACTCCGGCGTACCCCTTGGTCCACCACTCCTTGAGGTCGGCCTCGTCGAAGCCCAGGCCGTCCTTGGTGAAGAAGGCCTTGCCCTGCTGGCGCAGGTAGGGGTCGTAGAGGTACATGACGCCGTAGAGTCCGCTGTCGCCCGCCCTGCCCTGCTGGTGGATCTTCTCCATCGCGGTGCGGAAGTCGTCCCAGGTCCAGCCCATCTTCGGGGTGACACCGGCCTTCTCGAAGACCGGCTTGTCGATCACCAGGGCCATGGAGTTGCTGCCGACGGGAACGCCGAGCAGCTTGCCGTCGACCTCGCCGAACTTCTCCAGGCCCGCCCGGAAACCGTCCAGGCGCAAGTTGCCCGCCTTGGCCTGCGCGTTCAGGTCGAGCAGCACATTGCGCTGGTCGTACTTGCGCAGGAAGCCGATGGCGTTCTGGAAGACGTCGGGCGGATTCCCGCCGGACGCCTGGGTGTTGAACTTCTTCCAGAAGTCGAGGTAGGGCTGGAAGTCCGTCTTCACCTTGATCTTCGGGTGCTTCTTCTCGAAGAGCTCGATGGTGCGGTTGATCCGCTTGGCGCGGTCGTCGGAGCCCCACCACGCGTACCGGATGGTGACGGTCCCGTCCCCGGATCCGCTGCCGCCGCCGCAGCCCGCCGCTGTCAGCCCGAGGGCCGCCAAGGAGCCACCGACCAGCTTCAACAGGCCACGCCTGTCAACTTCCCCATTCGTCGGCACAGTTCGTCCTCCGCTACGCGATTGAATCGTTTTAGGAAAGCGCTTGCCGGGACAAGGTAGGGAGCCGTGATGAGTACGTCAACGGTTCGTGCGGTAACAGTCGAAGCGCTTCGAGCAGACGGGCTCCGACTCCGATATTTCGAACGAGTTTTCTTGCGCGAAACGTTGACGCGGGCCGGGCGGCGTCCTAGCTTCATCGCGTCGTACTTCGTACGTCATATATGAGACGCGATACGTGATGACTGCACGACGGCCCTGAGCGGTGACCGCACGACGGCCGCACGACGACTGAGAGCATCGATGAACTTTGCGCCCCACCCCATCCCCTCGCGCACGCAGTACGTGCTCGAGGCGATCAAGCACCGCATCCTCACCGGGCAGTTGGCGCCCGGCCAGCCCCTCGTCGAGACCGAGCTCGCCGCCCAGTTCGCTGTCTCCAAGACGCCCGTACGGGAAGCGCTGAAGACGCTCGCCGGGACCGGCCTCGTCGTCATGAGCCAGTACAAGGGCGCCACCGTGCGCACGGTCGACGCAGCCATGGCGCAGGAGGTCTACGACGTACGCCTGCTCCTCGAACCGGAGGCCCTGCGGCGCACCGTCCGCAGCGGCGCCCTCCTGGAGGAGGCACGCGACGCACTGGAGCGTGCGGACTCGGCCGCCGATGCGGCCGAACGCTCGCTGGCCAACCGGGAGTTCCATCGCGCTCTCTACGTCCCGTGCGGCAACCCGCTGCTCTCCCGGATGCTCGACGACGTGCGTGACCAGGCGGCCCTGGTCTCCGCCGTCGCCTGGGCGACGCTGCCCTCCTGGGAGCGGGAGGCGGCCGAGCACCGGGAGATCCTGCGGCTCGCGCTCGCCGGGGAAGCCGACGCGGCGGCTAGCGGACTCCATGACCACATCGCCTCGTTCGTGCGGCGGGCGTTCCCGGAAGGGGAGCTTTCATGACCGGCCCGACCCCCGACTCCCGCTTCTCCCGTTTCGGCGAGCTGCGTTCGGCGCTCGCCGATGTGGTCGCGATCCCGGTGACCCCGTTCGCCGAGGACGGATCGGTTGAGCAGGACACCTACCGCGCCCTGGTCAGGCGGCTCACCGACGGGGGCGTGCGCACGCTCACCCCGAACGGGAACACCGGCGAGTTCTACGCGCTGAGTCCCGAAGAGCGGCTTCTGGTGACCGAGTTGACCATGGAGGAGGCGATCCGCAGCGGCGCCTTCGTGCTCGTCGGCGTCGGCCATGATCTGCCGACGGCGATCACCGCGGCCCGGCATGCGCGGGACGCCGGGGCGCACATGGTGATGGTCCATCAGCCCGTGCATCCGTACGTGTCGCAGGACGGCTGGGTCGACTACCACCGCGCCGTCGCCGACGCCGTGCCCGAGCTGGGTGTCGTCCCGTACATCCGCAATCCGCGCCTCACCGGCGAACGCCTGGCGGATCTCGGGGACTTGTGCCCCAACGTGATCGGCGCGAAGTACGCGACTCCGGACGCCGCCGCCTTCGCCGCGTTCGCCCGGGACGCGGGGCTCGACCGGTTCGTGTGGGTGGCGGGGCTCGCCGAGCTGTACGCGCCCGCCTACTGGGCCGTCGGCGCCACCGGCTTCACCTCGGGTCTGGTCAATGTCGCGCCCGAGGTGTCGCTGGGCATGCTCCAGGCGCTGCGCGCCGGGGACTATCCGGCGGCCATGGACGTCTGGGAGCGGATCCGCCGCTTCGAGGAGCTGCGCGCCGCCGACCAGTCCGCGGACAACGTCACGGTCGTCAAGGAAGCCCTTGCGGCGCTCGGTCTGTGCCGCCGCGAGGTGCGCCCGCCGAGCCGGGAGCTGCCCGAGGAGCGGCGCGACGAGATAGCTGCCCTGGTGAAGGCGTGGTCGGCATGAGGCCCGACGAACTGCGCAGCCACCAGTGGTGGGGCACGGACGGCCTGCGGTCCTTCAGCCATCGGGCGCGCACCCGGCAGCTCGGGTATCTGCCCGAGGAGCATCTGGGCAAGCCCGTCATCGCGGTCCTCAACACCTGGTCCGACATCAACCCCTGCCACGTCCACCTGCGCGACCGCGCCCAGGCGGTCAAGCGCGGGGTGTGGCAGGCGGGCGGCTTCCCCCTGGAGTTCCCCGTCGCCACGCTCTCGGAGACGTTCCAGAAGCCGACGCCGATGCTCTACCGGAACCTCCTCGCCATGGAGACGGAGGAGCTGCTCCGGTCCTACCCGGTGGATGGCGCCGTACTGATGGGCGGCTGCGACAAGACGACGCCCGCCCTGCTCATGGGCGCCGCGAGCGTCGACCTGCCGACGGTCTTCGTACCCGCGGGGCCCATGCTCCCGGGCCACTGGCGCAACGAGGTGCTCGGTTCCGGCACCGACATGTGGAAGTACTGGGACGACAAGCGCGCCGGCCTCATAGGTGACTGTGAACTGGCCGAGCTGGAGAACGGCCTTGCCCGCTCCCCGGGGCACTGCATGACCATGGGCACCGCCTCCACGCTGACCGCCGCGGCCGAGGCCCTCGGCGTGACGATGCCCGGTGCCTCCTCCATCCCCGCGGTGGACTCCGGGCACGACCGGATGGCTGCCGCGTCCGGCATGCGGATCGTCGAACTCGTCCAACGGGACCTGAAGTTGTCGCGGTTCCTCACCTCCGACGCCTACGCGGACGCGGTCGCCACCGTCCTCGCGCTCGGCGGCTCCACCAACGCGGTGATCCACCTGATCGCCATGGCGGGCCGCAGCGGCGTACGGCTCACGCTCGACGACTTCGACCGGATCGCGCGGACCGTGCCGGTGCTCGCCAACCTGCGCCCCGGCGGGCAGTACCTCATGGAGGACTTCCACTTCGCGGGCGGACTCCCGGCGTTCCTGGCCCAGTTGACCGACGTTCTGCACCTGGACCGGCCCACCGTCGCCCATGACAGCCTGCGCGAGCAGCTCGCGGGTGCCACCGTGCACAACCCCGAGGTCATCCGGCCCCGCACCAAGCCCCTGGCCGACGAGGGCGGTGTGGCGGTCCTGCGCGGCAACCTCTGCCCGGACGGCGCTGTCATCAAGCACATCGCCGCCGAGCCGCACCTGTTGCGCCACACCGGCCCCGCGGTCGTCTTCGACGACTACCGGCAGATGCAGCGCACCATCAACGACCCGGAGCTCGGCATCACCGCCGACCACGTCCTCGTCCTGCGGGGCTCGGGTCCCAGGGGCGGCCCCGGGATGCCCGAGTACGGCATGCTCCCGATCCCCGATCACCTGCTCAAGCAAGGGGTGCGCGACATGGTGCGGATCTCCGACGCGCGGATGAGCGGCACGTCGTACGGCGCGTGCGTCCTGCACATCGCGCCCGAGTCGCATGTGGGCGGGCCGCTCGCCCTGGTGAACACGGGCGACCTGATCACCCTGGACGTCGAGGCGCGCTCCCTCAGCCTCGACGTGTCCGACGAGGAGCTGGCGCGACGACGGGCCGCGTGGACACCGCCGCCCACCCGCTTCGGACGCGGCTACGGCGCGCTCTACGACGAGCAGATCACGCAGGCCGACACCGGGTGCGACTTCGCGTTCCTGGCCCGCGACGGCGAGGTCCCCGACCCGTACGTGGGCTGAGCTCCCGCAGCTCTCCTCACCCGCACTCTTCCGCATGCCCTCGTGTACGAGATATCGAACAACGTCTGCGAAGCGCTTCATCTCGCGGACCGTGTGCCGCCCCTGAGAACGGAGAAGCAGACATGGCCTCAGCTGTGGCGAAAGCGCCACCGCAGCCACCGCCCCGGCGCCGCATGCCGGGTGCGCACCGGCGCCGAACGGGAGCGACCCCGCGCCGGCTCCCGTATCTGCTGATCGCGCCGGCCGGACTCCTGATGGTGGGCTTCATCGCCTACCCCGTCATCAGCGTCTTCTACTACAGCCTGCGCCACCACAACCCGACCAAGCCCTGGCGCGACGGCTTCGCGGGCTTCGACAACTTCGTCACCGCGTTCACCGAGGACCCGCAGTTCTGGCAGACACTCGGCTTCAGCCTCCAGTGGGTCGTCGTCGAGGTCGTCCTGCAACTGCTGCTCGGCCTCGGGCTCGCGCTGATCGTGAACCAGACGTTCATCGGCCGCGCGATGGCCCGCGCCATGGTCTTCTCACCGTGGGCCGTCTCCGGCGTGCTGACCTCGACGATCTGGCTGCTGATCTTCAACTCCCAGACGGGCATCACCCGTTACCTCGCGGACATGGGCATCGGCTCGTACGGAACGTCCTGGCTCTCGGACACCAGCACCGTCTTCCCCGCCGTCGTCGTCGCCGAACTCTGGCGCGGCGTCCCCTTCTTCGCGATCCTCATCCTGGCCGACCTGCAGTCCGTGTCGAAGGACCTGTACGAGGCGGCGGAGGTGGACGGCGCGAGCCGCTTCCGGCAGTTCCTGCACATCACGCTGCCGCACCTGAAGGACGCGATCATCCTCTCCACGCTGCTTCGCGCGGTCTGGGAGTTCAACAACGTCGACCTGCTCTACACCCTCACCGGCGGCGGGCCCGCGGGCGAGACGACGACCCTGCCGCTGCGCATCGCGTCCATCGCCGTCGACTCGCACGACTTCGGTTACGCCTCCGCGCTGACCTCCATCGCGTTCGTGATCCTCCTCTTCTGCTCGATGGTCTATCTGCGGCTGAGCAAGTTCGGAGGTCAGGACAAATGACCACCACTCAGCACCTGGACAGGGAAAGCGCCATGGCGGACATCACCGCGACCGCCGAGATCCGCGGCGGTGGCGCGCGCACACCGAAGCGGCGCCCCTGGGACCAAGCCCCCCGCTGGCAGATCTACCTGCCGCTCGGCCTCTACCTCCTCTTCACGCTCATCCCCTTCTACTGGATGCTGCTCTTCGCGATCCGCCCGGCGGGCTCGACCTCGCTGCTCCCCTGGCCGATCACCTTCGAGCACTTCGACAAGGTGTGGACCGAGCGCAGCTTCGGCCTCTTCTTCCAGAACAGCCTCATCGTCGGCGTCCTCTCGATGCTGATGACCACGGTCGTCGCCCTGGCCGGCGGCTATGCCCTGGCCCGCTTCGACTTCAAGATCAAGCGCGGCTTCATGCTGGCGTTGCTGTGCTCGCAGTTCATCCCCGGCGCACTGATGCTGGTGCCGCTCTTCCAGATCTTCGCCAACCTGCAGATGATCAACTCGCTCGGCAGCGTCATCATCGCCGAGGCCGTCTTCCAGCTGCCCCTCTCGATGATCCTGATCAGCGGATTCATCAAGAACGTGCCCTACTCCCTGGAGGAGGCCGCCTGGGTCGACGGCTGCGGACGCTTCCGCGCCTTCTGCGCCGTCGTCCTGCCGCTGTTGCGGCCCGGTCTGATCGCCGTCGGCTCCTTCGCCTTCGTGCACAGCTGGAACCACTTCCTGTTCGCCCTGATGTTCCTCTCCAACCAGGACAAGCAGACGATCCCGGTCGGCCTCGCCACCCTGATGGGCGCCGACAGCGTCGACCTCGGCGCGCTCGCGGCCGGCGGCGTCATCGCCGCCCTGCCCGTCGTGATCGTCTTCGCGTTCATCCAGAAGTGGCTGGTCACCGGGTTCAGCGCCGGGGCGGTGAAGGGATGAGCGGTTTCACGTCGCGTCTGAGGCACCGCCTCGTCCTTCAGCCGACCGCCGACGACGGCTCGGCGGCGACCGGCAACGGGAGCGGCGGCAGCAGCGGCACGACTGGAGGCGCCACCGCCGCCAAGTCGTACGCGTACGGCGCCGGCGCGGGGAGAATCCGATGACCCCAGGCCCGGGGCCCGCGGCGCCCCGCACCCCGCTGCCGCTGGTCCTCGCCGGTGCGCGCGGGCATGGCAGATGGCACCTGGAGAACATCCGGCGTCTCCAACAGGCCGGGCTTGTACGCCTCGTGGGGATCTGTGAGCTCGCACCACTGAGTGATGCCGAACTCGACGGGCTCGGTGAGCCCACGCAATCCGCGGACTTCGCGGGACTGCTCGACGCCACCGGAGCCGCCGTCGCCGTCATCTGCACGCCCATCCCCACCCACGCCGACCTGGCCGTGGCCGCCGCCGAGCGAGGCGTGCACCTGCTCCTGGAGAAGCCGCCCGCCCCTTCGTACGCCGCGTTCCGGCGAATCACCGACGCGGTGACCGCCGGGGGCGTGGCCTGCCAGGTCGGGTTCCAGTCGCTCGGCTCGCACGCCGTGCCCGCCATCCGCGCCCTGGTCGCCGAAGGCGCGATCGGGGAGCCGATGGGTGTCGGCGCGGCGGGCGCCTGGGCCCGCGACGAGGCGTACTACCGGCGCGCGCCCTGGGCGGGGCGGCGCCGCCTGGACGGCGTGGATGTCGTGGACGGGGTCCTGACCAACCCCCTCGCCCACGCCGTCGCCACCGCCCTGGCGGTGGACGGGTCCACGCGGGCCGAGGACATCGCGCGGGTGGACACGGAGTTGTTCCGTGCCAACGCCATCGAGTCGGACGACACCTCGTTCGTGGGGATCAGCACCGCGCGCGGCGGCCGCGTGAGTGTTGCCGCGACCCTCTGCGCCGAGCGTCCCGACGAGCCGTACGTCATCGTCCACGGCACCCGGGGCCGCATCACGTTCTGGTACAAGCAGGACCGGGTGCTCGTGCAGCGCGCCGGGCACGGGCCCGAGGAGGTCCTTCACGGGCGGACGGACCTCCTCGAGAATCTTGTCGGCCACCTCGCGGGCCACGCCGAGCTGCTGGTTCCGCCGGTGTCGACGGGCGCCTTCATGAAGGTCGTCGAGGCGGTCCGCACGGCGCCCGACCCACTCCCCCTGCCGGTCGAGGCCTGGCGCGTGGTGCCCGGCGAGCACGAAGGCGTGCGGCGCCGGGTCGTGCACGGCGTCGACGGGCTCGTCGCGGCGAGCGCCGACACGCTGTGCGGCTTCGCGGAGCTCGGCACGTTCTGGGCGCGCCCCGGCCAGCCCGGCCCCACACCGTCCACCGCTCACTCCTCCCCCGCCGAGACCCCACCGAGGTGAGTACGCCATGAACAGAACCGCGACCGACACCGCGCTCATGCTGCGCTGCTCGGGCCGCCCCGTCGGCCGCTACGTCATCCACCCCACGGCGGGCCCACGCCTTGCGCCCCGCCCCTATCTCCACCCCGTCCGCACCTTCGGCGGCCTCCCCGTCACCGAGTACGGTCCGGCCGACCACCCGCACCACTTCGGCGTGGGCGTCGCCGTGCCCGACGCGGCGGGCCGCAACTTCTGGGGCGGGCGCACCTTCGTGCGCGACCAGGGGCCCACCGAGCTCGACAACCACGGTGAACAGCGCCATCTGGAGTTCAAGCTGCGCGACCCCGACGGGTTCGTCGAGGAGATCGGCTGGCTCGACGGCGAGTGCGAGCTGCTGCGCGAGCGGCGCACCGTCGCCGTCACGCCCCTCACCCCGTCCGCCTGGGCCCTCGACTTCACGTTCTCCCTCACCAACCCGGCCGCGGCGGAGGTCTCGATCGGCAGCCCGGCCACCAACGGCCGCCCCGGCGCCGCCTACGGAGGCTTCTTCTGGCGTGCCCCCAAGGAGACGCGGCCCCCCGAGGTGTTCACCGCGGACGCTGACGGCGAGGCCGCCGCGCACGGGGCCACGGCCGACTGGGTGGCCCTCTCCGGACAGGGCTGGACGCTCGTCTTCGCCGGGGCCACGCCCGAGACGCGGCGTGACCCGTGGTTCGTGCGGACCGCGGAGTATCCCGGCGTCGGCTCCTCGCTCGCGCACACGCGGCGCCTGCCGATCGGCCCCGGCGAGACCGTCGTACGCCGTGTCATCACCGTCGTCTCCGACGGCCACCCGAGCCGGAGCGAAGCCGCGGGGCTCGTCCGCAAGGCGGTGACGGCGTGAACGCGGCGGGGGCGATCAGGCCGGGTGACCTCGGCGACGGGACCTACCGCAATCCCGTCCTCGCCGCCGACTGGTCCGACCCCGACGTCGTCCGGGTCGGCGACGACTTCTACCTCACCGCGTCCAGCTTCGGGCGCGCCCCGGGGCTGCCGCTCCTGCACTCCCGCGACCTGGTGAACTGGACCCTGACCGGGCACGCCCTCGAGCGCCTCGAGCCCGCGGAGTCGTTCGCCGCGCCGCGGCACGACTGCGGGGTGTGGGCGCCGTCGATCCGGCACCACGAGGGACGGTTCTGGATCTTCTGGGGCGACCCGGACCACGGCATCTTCCAGGTCAACTCCCCTGACATCCGGGGACCTTGGAGCGCGCCGCACCTCGTCAAGGCGGGCAAGGGCCTCATCGACGCCTGCCCGCTGTGGGACGAGGAGCGCGGCGAGGCCTATCTCGTGCACGCCTGGGCCAAGTCGCGCTCCGGGATCAAGAACCGGCTCACCGGTCACCGCATGAGCCCGGACGGCCGTGACCTCCTCGACGAGGGGCGGGTGTTGATCGACGCCGACCGGCTGCCCGGCTGGTTCACGCTGGAGGGCCCCAAGCTGTACCGCCACGACGGCTGGTTCTGGATCCTCGCCCCCGCCGGCGGGGTGGAGACCGGCTGGCAGGGTGCCTTCCGCTCCCGGACCTTCCACGGCCCCTACGAGGAGCGGATCGTCCTGGAGCAGGGCGACACCGACGTCAACGGCCCGCACCAGGGCGGCTGGGTGCGCACCCCGTCCGGCGACGACTGGTTCCTGCACTTCCAGCAGCGTGGCGCGTACGGCAGGGTCGTGCACCTCCAGCCGATGCGCTGGGACACCGACGGCTGGCCGGTGATCGGGGACGGCGGCGCCCCCGTGGCCGTACACAAGAAGCCCGACCTGCCCGCGCAGCCCGTGTCCGCGCCCGCCACCGACGACGACTTCCCCGGCGGGCGCCACGGCCGCCAGTGGCAGTGGTCCGCCAACCCCGGCGAGGGGTGGGCGACTTCGCACGGGGCGGACGGACTGCGGCTGGCCTGCGTCAGGTCCGCCGAAGTCCACGACCTGCGCCGCCTGCCCCACGTCCTGACCCAGCGCCTTCCGCTCACGCCGTGCACCGTGGAGGTCGGGCTGCGGCTCGACGGCTCCGCGGACGGCGCCAGGGCCGGGCTCGCCGTGCTCGGCGACGCCTTCGACTGGATCGGCCTGGAGCGCGACGACGACGGCACGGTCCGCCTCGTGCACCGGTTCGCGGAGCCGGTCGCGGAGCACGAGCGCGACGCCGAGTACCCGCGCCTCGTCCCCGACGGCACCGCCCGGCTGCGGATCGACGTCGCGGAGGGCGCCCGCTGCCGCTTCTCCGCCGACACCGGCGACGGCTTCCGCCCCTCGGGCCAGGTCTTCGCCGCGACGCCATGGCGATGGGTGGGCGCGCTCCTTGGCCTGTTCGCCGCCGCCCCCACGGGCCGGAACGGGGCCGGGACAGCCCTGTTCACGCACTTCCGGATCACCTGAAGCCCCGTAAACCGCACCCTCAAAGAAGAGAGCCGACCATGAACATCACCACCCGTGGAAACAGAGACAGAAGCGGAAACCGCGGCAGAAGCCGTCGCGCGGTGGCCGCCGTCGCCTTCACCGCCGCGTTCGCGCTGACCGCCACCGCCTGCGGCGACGACGGCAGCGGGGCGGGCGGCGACAAGGGCCAGGAGGGCTCGGGCAAGGGCGAGATCACCTTCTGGGACAACAACGGCGGTGTCCGCACCGACGTCTGGAAGGAGATCATCAAGGACTTCGAGGCGAAGAACCCGGACATCAACGTCAAGTACGTGCCGATCCCCGCCGAGAGCGTCCAGTCCAAGTACGACACCGCGATCCAGGGCGGCGGCCTGCCCGACGTCGGCGGCGTCGGTGCCGCGATGCTCGCCGGGATCTCCGCGCAGAACGCCCTGGAGCCGCTGGACGACCGGCTCAGCGGCAGCTCCCTGGAGGGCAAGCTGAACCCGGGCATGGTGGACAGCGTCCGGGCCGCGGGCGGCGGCAACCGGCTCTTCACGATGCCGACGTCGGCGAGCAACGGCGTCCTGTACTACCGCACCGACCTGTTCAAGGCCGCCGGCCTGGAGGCTCCCACCACCTGGAGCAAGTTCTACGAGGCGGCCGACAAGCTCACCGACAAGGACGCGAACAAGTTCGGTTACACCATCCGCGGCGGCGAGGGTTCCATCGCGCAGGCGCTCGACGCGGCCTACGGCCAGTCCGGCATCGGTTCGTTCTGGGACGGCGAGAAGACGACCGTCAACGACCCGAAGAACGTGGAGGCGCTGGAGAAGTACGTCGCGCTCTACAAGAAGAACACCCCCGAGGCCGACGTCAACAACGACTTCAAGAAGATGAACGCCCAGTGGGACACGGGCCAGATCGGCATGCTCAGCCACAACCTCGGCTCCTACGCGGATCACGTGAAGGCGCTCGGTGAGGGCAAGTTCCGCGGCCTGCCCAACCCGACGACCGACGAGGGCATCCGCGTCCAGGTCTCCAACCCCGTCGACGGTCTTGGCCTGTTCAAGTCCAGCAAGAAGAAGGCGGCGGCCTGGAAGTTCATCGAGTTCGCCGCCTCGCACGAGTCCAACAGCAAGTGGAACAAGTCCGCGGGAGCCATCCCCGCCAACACCGCGGCCTCCAAGGACGCCTGGGTGAACGAGGCCGAGCCCACGAAGCTGGCCGCCGCCGCGCTCAACGACGGCTCCCTGAAGATCGTGCAGCTGCCGTACTACCTGCCCGACTGGAACACCATCAGCAAGGCCGACAACGAGCCGAACTACCAGAAGGTCCTGCTCGGCAAGATGTCCGCGAAGGACTTCCTCGACAGCCTCGCCGAGCAGCTCAACAAGGCTCAGGCCGAGTGGAACGAACAGAACAAGTGACAGCGCGCCCCGCGCACGGCGTCGGCCGACGCCGTGCGGTCGCGGCCCTCGCGAGCCTTCCGCTCGCGGCGGCCGCGGCCCCGGCGGCGTTCGCCCGCCCGGTGGGCACCAGGCCCACCCTCTACATTGCCGGAGACTCCACCGCCGCGCAGAAGTACGCGGACGCGGCGCCCGAGACCGGCTGGGGCATGGCCCTCCCCTTCTTCCTGATCGACCGCCTGCGGATCGCCAACCACGCGATGAACGGCCGGAGTTCGAAGAGCTTCGTCGACGAGGGCCGGCTCGCGGCGATCCTGGAGACGATCAGGCCCGGTGACCGCCTCCTGATCCAGTTCGCGCACAACGACGAGAAGAGCGCCGACCCGACCCGCTACACCGAACCCTGGTCGACGTACCAGGACTACCTCAGGCAGTACGTCGACGGGGCTCGCTCCCGTGGCGCGCGGCCGGTGCTCGTCACCGCCGTGGAGCGCAGGAAGTTCGACGCGGACGGCACCGCCCTGCCCACCCACGGCGCGTACCCGGCGGCGATGCGCGCGCTCGCCGCGGCCGAGGGCGTGCCGCTGCTCGACGTGCAGACCCAGTCCCTCGCGCTGTGGCAGAAGCTCGGCGTCGAGGCGACCAAGGCGTACTTCAACTGGACCGCCACCGAGCAGGACAACACGCACTTCAATCCGCCGGGCGCGATCGAAGTGGCCCGCCTGGTGGCTGCCGGACTGCTGCACCACAAGGTGCTCGCGCCGCGGGACGTGCGGCGGCTGAACGCCGCGATACCCCCATCCTGGATCACCTGGCCGGAAGGACCGTGACGATGAGGACGACGAGAACTACGACCAGAGTGGCCGCGCGCAGATCCCTCGCGGCGCTCGCCGGATGTACCGCGCTGGTGATGGCGGTCACCAGTGCCCCAGCCTCGGCCGCCGGCTCCAGGCACGACGTACTGCCGCCGCGCGACGGGTGGGCGTCGGCCGACGGCGGGACCACCGGCGGAGCCGGGGCCGACGCGGCGCACACCTACACCGTCAGCACCTGGGAGGAACTGCGGGCCGCGCTCGCGGACGACGCGGGCGCTCCCCGGGTCATCAAGGTCAAGGGCACGCTGAACGCGACGGCCGAGGGCTGCGCCGCGTTCGAGGCCGACGGCTACGACTTCGACCGCTATCTCGCCGACTACGACCCCGCCGTGTGGGGACGTGACACGCCGGTCAGCGGCGCGCAGGAGGACCTGCGGGCCGCGTCGGCGACACGGCAGGCCGCGGCGATCAAGGCGTACGTGCCCGCCGACACGACCATCGTGGGCGTCGGCAACAACGCGGGGATCGTCGGCGGCAGCCTGCAGATCCAGGGCGTGGACAACGTCGTCGTCCGCAACCTCACCTTGGAGAGCCCCCTGGACTGCTTCCCGCAGTGGGACCCCACGGACGGGGACAGGGGGGCCTGGAACTCCGAGTACGACAGCATGGTCGTGTACGGCTCGACGCATGTGTGGGTGGATCACAACACGTTCACCGACGGCGAGCACCCCGACAGTTCACTGCCGTCCTACTACGGCGAGATCTACCAGCAGCACGACGGCGAGCTCGACGTCGTACGCGGGGCGGATCTGGTCACCGCCTCCTGGAACGTGTTCGCCGATCACGACAAGACCCTGATGATCGGCAACAGCGACAGCGCGGGCGCCACCGACCGCGGCAAGCTGCGGGTCACCCTGCACCACAACATCTTCAGGGACATCGTCGAGCGCGCGCCGCGCGTCCGCTTCGGTCAGGTCGACGCCTACAACAACCACTACGTGGTCCCCGCAGGCGGCTATCAGTACTCGTTCGGGATCGGCCAGGAGTCTCAACTCGTCGCCCAGAGGAACGCGTTCACCCTCCCGCGCGGGGTCAGCGCCGCGAAGATCCTCAAGAAGTGGAAGGAGGCACCGGTCACCGCCGACGCCAACTACGTCAACGGCAAGCGCGTCGACCTCATCGCCGTGCACAACGCGGAGTTCCCGGAGGACACCCTCCAGTCGGGTGCGGGCTGGACGCCGAGCCTCCGGACGCGGGTGGACGACCCGCGCAAGCTGCCGGGACTGCTGGCGCGCCACGCGGGCGCCGGCAAGCGCCGCTGAGCGGCATTACGCCTCCCTCCTGCCTCACCTCACCACTTCTCACCTCTCCTGACCGCACGGCGAAGGAGCAGCCATGCCCTCGCACCACTCCCCTGACCGCCTCAACCCCCCTGTCGGCAGGCGTACGTTGCTCGCAGCAGGCGCGGGCGCCGGGGTCGCTCTCGCCCTCGGCAGCACGTCGCCCGCCCGCGCCGCCGAGCGGCGCCCCTCCCGCCGGACGCTGTACGTCGACCCGGCGGGCGGCGGCGACCACACCACTGTCCAGGCCGCGGTGGACGCCGCTTCCGGTCCGGGGTGGACGCTGGTCCTCGCTCCGGGCACGTACCGCGAGACGGTGACCGTCCCCGAGACGAGCACGGGGCTCACGCTCATCGGGGCGAGCGGCGACCCGCGCGACACGGTCATCGTGTACGACAACGCGGCGGGCACCCCGAAGCCCGACGGGTCCGGCACCTACGGCACCAGCGGCTCGGCCACCACGACGGTAAGGGCGGCCGGTCTCACCGCCCACGCGATCACGTTCGCCAACGACTGGCTGCGCGCCGACCACCCCGAGTACACCGGAACGCAGGCCGTCGCCCTCAAGGTCATGGGCGACCGCTCGGCGTTCTTCCGCTGCCGGTTCCTGGGTCACCAGGACACCCTCTACGCCGACACCGTGGACCTGGGCGTCTTCGCCCGCCAGTACTTCCGCGACTGTTACGTGGAGGGCGACGTCGACTTCGTCTTCGGCCGGGCCACCGCCGTCTTCGAGCGCTGCCACTTCCACACCCTCACCCGGAGCGACCTGGCGGCGGCGCCGTACGGCTTCGTCTTCGCGCCGTCCACCGCGGAGGCCAACCCGCGCGGCTACCTGGTCACCCGCGGCCGGGTGACGAGCGGCGCCCCGGACGCGTACTACAAGCTGGCCCGCCCCTGGGTCCCCAGCTCCGACACGACGGCCCGCCCCATGCTCACGGTGCGCGACACCTTTCTGGGGCCCGGCATCGACGCGGTGGTCCCGTACGCGAACATGCGTGACGCCCACCCGTGGCAGGCCCAGCGGTTCGCGGAGTACCGCAACACGGGTCCGGGCGCCAAGGTCACGGCCCCGGCCGACCGCCCCCAACTCACGCGCACCCAGGCCCGGTCCGCGACCCGTGGCGCCTACCTGACGGACTGGACACCTCGGCTCCGCTGAGAGCACTGACGGCAACGGACCACCAGTGACCGGAACTTGGTCACTGGTGGTCCGCTGTGACGGCTACTGGTAGCTGATGTCCGAGGCGCTGTACTTGCAGTACGTGCCGTCAGGGCCGCTGCCCGTCTCCTTGGGCTCGTCACCCGAGCTGTTGCCGGTGTAGCGGATACAGGGCTTGATCTTCTTGCTGGAGTCGCCGTGGATGCGGATCTTGCCGAGGGTCGCCGTGTCGCCGTAGTTGGTGTTGATGCCGACCAGGGACTTGCCGGGTGCGGTCACGTCCACGTCGTTGACGGTGATCGTGCGCTTGTACTGCTTGGAGCAGTTGCCACAGGAGCGCACCAGCTTGCCGAAGTCCGACACCTGGAAGCCGCTGATGTTCAGCTTGCCCGCGCCGTTGAACTGGAAGACCTTGTCGTCGGCCTTCTTCGCGCCGCCGCCGGTGACGTTGTACGTCGAGCCGGACGAGGTGCCCTTGAAGCTGGCCGCGTCCTCGCCGACGTCCTCCCACCACACGTTCTGGATGGTGCAGGTGCCCGAGCAGTGCACGCCGTCGGCGGCGGGCTTGCCAAGCACGACGTTCTTCAGGACCGCGCCGTCCTTCAGCTTGAAGATCGGGTCCTGGCCCTCCTCCTGGCCGTCGCCGCCGAGGTCTCCGCTGCCGTAGAAGCGCTGGAGTCCACCGTCGTAGGTGCCGGACACCTCGATGGTCTTGGTGACGGGCTTGTTGCCGGTGGGGGTCGGCCAGGCGGCGGCCGTGGTCGCCGCTCCCGCCGGGGAGAGCAGCGCGCCGGCGCCGAGCATGGCGCCGGTCAGGAGGAGCGCGCCGCCCGCCGCTCCCGCGGCGCGACGGCGGGTTAGGCGGCGCTTACGGCTCCTGCGCAGTTCGGCTCGTTGCGGGGTCATGGGGACCGCTCTTTCGCTGGGGGATGACCTTGCGGACCTTGCGTCTGCTGGTCTCCGCCCGGGTGCGGAAGGTTGCCGCCCTGCGGGGATTTCTCTAGGAGGTGCGGGCGAAGTCGCCGCGCACCGCGGCCATCTGGCCCGACGCGGACGCTTCCGCCGCGAAGGAGTCCTCGCCCGCGTCCCTGCCGCCTTCGGCGTGGTTGTACTGGCCCGCGAAGACGTGTTCGCCCTCCGGGACGGTCCGGCCCGCCCTCAGCGTCCAGCGATAGACCAGCTCATCGCCCTCCTCGCGTACGGAGACGGTGAAGTCGTCGGCGGGCAGGGAGCGCCAGTTGCCCGTGTCGGTGACTCCGCCGGTCTGCGCGACACGCAGTTCGACGCTGAGCGCGGTGAGCGGCTTTCCGGTCTTGAAGGTGAGGGTGCTCTGCGCCCAGAAGTCGTTGCTCTGCGGGTCGACGGAGCCGTCACTCCAGAGGTAACCGTCCTCGACACCCTTGGCGTCCGGCGCCAGGCGCCGCGTGGAGGGCGGCGGGTCGGACTTCTTCGGCGGCCGTTTCGGGTCCGCGTCCTTGCCGGGCGTGCCCTTCGTGGCCTTGCCCGACGGCTGCGCGGGCTCCGCCGGGGAGCTGGGTTCGGCGTTCTCGTCGTCCGGCGCGGAAGCGGAGGGGCTCGGCCCGGCCGGGGAGTCGGGGGCGGCGGGCGTGCCCACGGTGCTCGGCGGCGGGTCCTCGCCCTGGACGACCGAGGCGACGGCGTATCCGCCGAGCGCGAAGACCCCGGCCACGGCGGCGGTCGCGCCCGCGATCCGCAGCCAGGGGGCGGTACTGCGCAGCCTCCCGCGGGAGGTGGCACCGAGGTCGACGGCGTCACGCTCCATGCCGCGCTCGACGCGGGCGAGCATCCGTTCCCTGTCGGGTCGGTGCTCGGCCGCGGCATCGCGCAGCTGCTTGCGTACGTCGTCCATCACTGCCTCCCTCCCACGAGTTGCGACGCGGCCCGATCGCCCAGGAGCCGTTGCAGCTCCGCCATTCCCTTGGACGTCTGGCTCTTCACCGTACCGACCGATATCCCCAGCGTGAGCGCGCAGTCCTTCTCCGACAGGTCGAAGGCGTGCCGCAGGACCACACAGGCCCGCTTACGGAACGGCAGCGTACGCAACGCCTCCTGGACGTCGACGACAGCGGGTACGTCGGGGTCGTCGACGCCCTCCGCGCGCTGCCCCCAGAACAGGGCCACGCGGCGGCGTTCCCGCACGGCGCTGCGGATGCGGCTGCGGGCCATGTTGGCGACGACACCACGGGCGTACGCGGCCGGGTGATCGGCGGCCCTGACGCGGTCCCAGCGGTTCCAGAGCGCGACCAGGGCGTCGGCCGCCAGGTCGTCCGCGGCGTCCTTCTCGCCGGTCAGCATGTGCGCCAGGCGCGCGAGTTCGTTGTAGTGCCGCTCGAAGAAGTCGTGGAACTCCGCGGCGGCGGCGTCATCGACGGCTGTCCCCACGGGTGACCTCTTTCTGTGCTTGCGCGGCTCTGCCCGCGCGCTGGGTGGCCCCCGTGCCGCCGAAGCGCGGTGCGCGAGCATAGCAACGTCCGTGCGAGACATCGAACAACGTCCGGAATCCCAGGCAGGTCTGAGCCAGGCGGTATGGGGTCATCCGGCACGGTTCGGGTACTGCGGGACCGGTGCCGCGTCGGTGCCGGTGCCCCGCGTGAGGCCGTAGCGCACCACGCCGCGTGCGGGGTCCGGAGGTTGGGTGATATCCGCGGTCACTTCGGCCCACCCCGTGGGCTGCACGACGGGGTTGTGGTCGGCGCCTGGCTCGTTCTGACGCAGAGTCACCTCGCCGCCGGGTGTGTGGACCGATCGGCGGCCGTCGGTATCTGGTCGTCCATTGGGCGAGCCCTCCGTCGGGCCTGAAGTGGTACAGGCGGCAACCTTCTGTACCCCCCGCGGCGACTGAGTCGAGGCACGGTCCCTCTCCCCGCACTCTCCCCCCGCCGTCTCCCCCGCAGGAGCCCCCGATGCCCGAGCACCCGTACACCGAACTCCGCCGAGGCCGAAGCCGAAGCCGAAGAGCACGCCGGGCCCGCGGCCGGGTCCTGCTCACCGCCGTTGTCGCGGGCGCACTCGCCGCCGGAGGGCTCATCGCCCTGTCGTCCACCTCGTCCGCGGCGACGACCCGCCAGGCCGAGGCACTGGACCGGGGCGTGGTCAGCGTGCACACCGACGCCGGGAACCTGGTCAGCTGGCGCTGGCTCGGAACCGATGACGACGACGTGGCCTTCAACGTCTACCGAGGCGGTACGAAGGTCAACTCCTCCCCGGTCACCGGCTCGACGAACTACTTCCACGCGGGCGCCCCGAACAGCGCCGACTACACGGTGCGCGCGGTGGTCGACGGCACCGAGCAGGGCGACTCCGTGCACGCGGTGCAGTTCCGCGCCGGGTACAAGGACGTGCCGATCACGCCGCCCGCCGGGGGCACGACCCCGGACGGCGTGGCGTACACGTACGAGGCGAACGACGCGTCCGTGGGCGACCTCGACGGGGACGGCGCCCTGGACTTCGTACTGAAGTGGCAGCCCACCAACGCCAAGGACAACGCGCAGTCCGGCTACACCGGCAACACGATCATCGACGGGATCAAGCTGGACGGCACCCGGCTGTGGCGGATCGACCTGGGCCGGAACATCCGCTCGGGCGCGCACTACACGCAGTTCCAGGTGTACGACTACGACGGTGACGGCAGGGCCGAGGTCGCCACGAAGACGGCGGACGGCACGAAGGACGGCGCGGGCAAGGTGATCGGCAGCTCCTCGGCCGACCACCGCAACTCCGGCGGTTACGTCCTGGCCGGACCCGAGTACCTGAGCATGTTCGACGGCCGCTCCGGCGCCGCGCTCGACACGGTCGACTACGTCCCCGCACGCGGCACCGTGTCGAGCTGGGGCGACAGCTACGGCAACCGCGTGGACCGCTTCCTCGCCGGGACCGCCTACCTCGACGGCAGCAGGCCCTCCCTGATCATGGCGCGCGGCTACTACTCGCGGTCCGTCATCGCCGCCTGGGACTTCCGGAACGGGGCCTTCACCCGGCGTTGGACCTTCGACACCAACTCCTCGACGAACACCGGCAAGGGATACGACGGCCAGGGCAACCACAGCCTGTCGGTCGCGGACGTGGACAACGACGGCAAGGACGAGATCGTCTACGGCGCGATGACCGTCGACGACAACGGCAGCGGCCTGTGGACGACCAAGCTCGGGCACGGCGACGCCGGGCACGTCGGCGACCTCGACCCCTCCCGCACGGGCCTGGAGTACTTCAAGGTCTCCGAGGACAGCTCCAAGCCGGGCTCCTGGATGGCGGACGCCCGCACGGGTCAGCGCCTGTGGACCACGGCTTCGGGCTCCGACAACGGCCGGGGCGTGTCCGCCGACATCCACGCCGGTTCGGCGGGCGCCGAGTCCTGGTCCGCGGCCGACAACACCCTGCGCTCGCCATCCGGGGCATCGGCCGGCCGTGAGCCGTCCAGCATCAACTTCGTGAACTGGTGGGACGGCGACACCACACGTGAACTCCTCGACGGCACCCGGATCGACAAGTACGGCACGGCCGGCGAGACCCGCCTCCTGACCGGCGCGTCGGTCTCGTCCAACAACGGCACGAAGGCGACCCCCGCCCTCTCCGGTGACATCCTCGGCGACTGGCGCGAGGAGGTCGTGTGGCGCACGTCGGACAACAAGGCACTACGGATCTACTCCACCCCGCACGAGACAAAGATGAAGATCACCACCCTGCTCCACGACATCCAGTACCGCACAGCGCTGTCCTGGCAAAACACGGCCTACAACCAGCCCCCACACCCGAGCTTCTTCATCGGCGCGGGCATGGCCAAAGCACCGCGCCCAGCGGTGTCCACTCACTGAGGAGGCCCGGTCAGCCCTTCACAGGGACCGGCCCCGAGCTGCTTCGTATCGTCAACTCCGGGGACAGCAACGTGACTTCGTCCATGTCCTGCCCCCTCAGCTTCGCGACCACCCGCTCCACCGCCTGGCGTCCCATCTCCTGTGCGGGGATGGCCACGGAGGTGAGGCGCACCGACGCCTGGGTGGCTACCTGGTCGGGGCAGACGGCGATGACGGAGACGTCTTCCGGTATGGCGCGGCCCTGTTGGCGCAGGAGGCTCAGGAGGGGTTCGACGGCGGATTCGTTCTGTACGACGAAGCCCGTGGTGCCGGGGCGTTCGTCGGAGATCCGGGCGAGGGTCGCGGCGAGCGCGTCGTACGTCCCCTCGCAGGGCCGGTGCAGCACCCGCACGCCGAGCTCTCCGGCCCGCGTGCGCAGCCCTTCCAGGGTGCGCTCGGCGAAGCCGGTGTGCCGTTCGTACACGGCGGGTGCTTCGCCGATCACGGCGATCTCCCGGTGGCCGAGCCCGGAGAGGTGCTCCACGCACTGGGCGCCCGTCGCCGTGAAGTCGAGGTCGACGCAAGTCAGGCCCGTGGGGTCGGCGGGGAGGCCGATGAGGACCGTGGGCCGGTCGGTCTCGCGGATCAGCGGGAGCCGCTCGTCGTGCAGCTCCACGTCCATCAGGATCATGGCGTCGGCGAGCGCGCTGCCCTCGATGCGGCGGACCGCCTCGGGGCCCTCCTCACCGGTCAGGAGCAGCACGTCGTACCCGTGGGTGCGCGCCGTGGTGGCGACGGCGATGGCTATCTCCATCATCACCGGCACGTACATGTCGGTGCGCAGCGGGACCATCAGCGCGATGATGTTGGACCGGCTGCTGGCCAGGGCGCGGGCGCCCGCGTTCGGGTGGTAGCCGAGCTCGCGGATGGACCGCTCGACGCGGTCCTTGGTGGAGGCGGAGATGGACCGCTTGCCGCTGAGTACGTAGCTCACCGTGCTGGCCGAGACTCCGGCGTGGTGGGCTACCTCGGCGAGGGTGACCATGCGGCTCTCCTGGGCAGGTCTGGAGGCGGTGGCGAAGCGCTTCGACGTGGGGCCTTCTTGACCTTAGAGGGACACCCATGTGCTGTCCATAGATCCGTCGAAGCGCTTCGACTGGTCATTCAGCGGCGGGAGTTGTCCCCGTAAACGATGCCACGACCGTTCGTGGCCACGTACACCCGCCCGAAGATCCGCGGATCGCCGGTGATGGCCGCTCCTGTCCACCCCCATTGGTGGACGTCGTCGTTGACGCGCACCCAGCTCTCGCCGGCGTCGGTGGAGCGGAAGATGCCGCGCACCCCGTCGATCTTCGCGCTGGTGAAGAGCGTCTGGTGGCCGGAGCCCGGCGCGGCCTTGCCGAAGCCGATCGTGTCGGCCTCCTCGACGCCCTGGACGCGGGTGAAGCTCGCGCCGAAGTCCTTCGAGTGCCACAGGCCGTAGGCCCCGCCGGCCTTGCCGCCCGCGAGCCAGATGTCCCCCGCCTCTCCCGGAACGGCCTTGAAACGCGCCGCCCCTTCGGCCGGGAGACCGGCGGACGCCTGCGCGGTGAAGGTCGCCCCGCCGTCCCTGCTGACGTAGAACGTGCCGGACTTGAAGCCGTAGAACGTCTTCGGGTCCTCGCGGTCGGACTCGACGACGGCGCCCTGTGGGATGCCGGTGGCCGCCGTCCACGAGGCGCCTCGGTCACCACTGGTGTGCACGCCCGCACCGTCCGGGCTCCACACGAAGCGGCTGCCGTCGGCGGAGGCGGCGACCGTGCCGCCGCCCGAGACCCCCGAAGGCTCCTTGCCCGCCGACCAGGTGGTGCCGTTGTCACCGGAGAAGGCGATCCGCGGCCCGCTGTCGAGCTGGCCGACCCGCACCACGGTGTCCGGGTCGGACTCGGCGTGGTCGATGCTCGTCGTGGTGGTGAAGTTGGGCTCGGTGTACATCAGGGGCGGCACCTTGGTGACGTCCGTGTGCCGGAAGCCGCCGATGTCGCCGAGTGCGCTGAGCAGGGGTGCCCCAGATGCCGGTGCGGCGAGGTCGTTGACTGCGGTCTCCTCCAGGCCCTTCACCATCGGGGTGACGGTGAACTTGTCTCCGCTGTCCCACTGTTGGAGGTTCCTGGTGCCGTAGACGGTGGCCCCTGTGCCATACATCATCCGGTCGGAGTCGAAGGGGTCGATCTCCAGGGCCTCGGTCATCCAGCCCAGTTTCGGAGACTGTTCTGGTGGCGCCGGGTTCGCGCCCCAGGACAGCCAGGGCACGGACGAGATGTCCATGGTGTAGCGGTTGGTGCGCTCGGGATAGGCGCCGTAGTTCCATGCGCCGGTCCAGCTGCCGCCGCTGTCGGTGGAGCGGAAGATCTGGGTGTCCGGGTGCCAGGAGCTGTACCCGGTGACCATGACGGTGCCCGGACGCTGCCGGTCGACGCTCAGTCCGCTGTAACCGTAATAGGTGTCGGCGTCGGTGGCGGGGCTGATGTTCTTCCACTCGCCGGTACGGGTCGCGTACCGCCACACCTGGCCCTTGCCTCCGTCGTAGGGGCCGCCCTTGTCGCTGTAGGCGAGGTAGAGGTAGCCGTTCTCGGCGTCGAGCACGCCCTTGTGGGCGAGGAGACCGGTGGGCTGGCCCGCGAGCCGGGTCCAGGTGGCGCCCGCGTCCGTCGAGCGGTAGACGGCGTTGTCCTTGTCGGCGACGCCCACGTAGAGGGTCTTGGTGCGCGCACCGGATGCCCCCGTCGACTCGTCGAAGGTGACCCAGGCGATGCCCTGGTTGTCGGAGGCGTAACCGGTCGTGTCCGAGGGGTCCTGCTGGTAGTTGCCGGGGTTGGGGAACGCGGTCACCTCCGACCAGGTTGCCCCGGAGTCGGTGGAGCGCCACAGGCCGTGGCCGCTCGGCGCGCCCAGATACAGCACGCGGTTGTCGTGCGGGTCGACGGCGAGGCGCTCGCCCATGCCGCGGCCCGGCATGTTGCCGCCGAGCTTGAAGGGCAGGTCGGCCTTCTTCCAGGTCCTGCCCCGGTCGGCCGAGCGCATGACGGCGCCGTTTCCGGGGTCCCAGTCGTTGGTGTACGTCCCGACGGCGGCGTACACCTTGTCCGGTTCGACGGTGTCGGAGGCGAGGCTGACGACCCCGGTGTGGCCCCAGTCGTCCCAGCCGACGGAGTCGAGCAGCGGGGTCCAGGTCCGGGACTTCTCCTGCCAGCGGTAGGCGCCGCCGATGTCGGTACGGGCGTACGCGAGGTTCTTCTCGGCACGGTTGAAGACGATGCCGGGGACGAAGCCGCCGCCGTCGATGCGGACGTTCTTCCAGGTGTACGCGGCCGATGGCTTCTTCTTGGTGGCGTCGTCGGCCCCGGAGGACGGGGCGGCCACGAACAGCAGACCCGGGATCAGACCGAGGGCGCCGAGCAGTTTCGCGCCACGCGTCATCCGGCCGGTCATCGCGACCCCGTCCCAGGTGCGGGGTATTGGGACGGCTGGTCGTGTTCGGGGGTGTACGTGGCTGGTTTCGCCGCAATTTCGACAATGAGGGTTTCGACGGAGTGGGAGGGAATACCGTCCGGCGAGAAATACCCGTTCGCGGAATCGGGGATCTTCGCGTACGGGCCGAGGAAGCACTGTTCGTACTCGGTGGCCGCGGGCGCGGCGTGGGCACTGTGACATGCGGGGTTGAGGGCCACGACGACCGGTGCCGGCGCGGCTCCGGCGCCGAGGGCCGGCAGGTTGCGGCGGCTGATTTCCGGTCTGGAGGGGCCGGAGCGGGGGGATGGGGGGAATGCGGACATGCGGGGAAGTCTCCTGACGGCTCGTTGGGGGGGGCGGCTCCGCAAGGGGAGCCGGGTAACCGGTTTGAGCACCAGTGGGAGCACAAATGGGAGCGCTCCCAAAATTCAGCCGTACGGGCTCGATGTCAAGAGCCCGCACACGAAAGGGAGTTGTCGAATGAATTCGACGGCGGCGATCCGAAGAATCTGAAAAAGCCGCCAACCTTTCCGTTCCCGGCGGCGACTTCCTGCTAGCTTCCACGGCAACAGTGGGAGCGATTCCGGTTCCGTCCGAGGAGTCGCTCATGCCCCGTCCCCACGTCTGCTCCGGGCCCTCCCCCCATTCCAAGGAGACCGGAGTGAGCCGCACCCCCAACCGCACCCCCGCCGCCTTCCGGCGCAGAGCCCTCGTCGCCCTGACCGTCGCCGCCCTGCTCGCCCTCGTCCCGAGCAGCGCGACCGCCTACCCCGACCCCGGTCAGGTCACGGGCGACATCGTCGTGCACGACCCGACCCTGGCCCGCACCTCAGCGGGCAAGTACCTGCTCTACTCGACCGGCGACGGCCTGCAGCTGCGTACCTCCACCGACCGGATCGCCTTCGGCCGCAGCGGCTCCGCCTTCCCCACCCGGCCGGGCTGGTGGAACACCTACAACTCCACCGGGGACGTCTGGGCGCCCGACATCTCGTTCCACGGTGGCAAGTACCTGATGTACTACTCCGTCTCGTCGTTCGGCTCGAACAAGTCGGCCATCGGCCTCGCGGGCTCCGCCACGGGTGAGCCGGGCTCATGGACCGACTACGGCGCCGTCTACACCTCGACCACCTCGAGCGACTACAACGCGATCGACCCGAACCTCTTCGTGGACGACGACGGCAAGTGGTGGCTGTCGTTCGGCTCCTGGTGGACCGGCATCAAGATGATCCGGATCGACCCCGTGACCGGCAAGCAGTACACGGGCGACACCGCCCGCCGCTCGCTCGCCTCGCGCCCCACCGGCACCAAAGCCGTCGAGGCGCCTTTCATCGTCAAGCGGGGCGGCTATTACTACCTCTTCGCCTCGTACGACACGTGCTGCGCCGGCACCAGCTCCACGTACAAGATCAAGGTGGGTCGCTCGTCCAAGGTCACCGGGCCGTACGTCGACAAGAACGGCGTCGGCATGATGAACAACGGCGGCACACCGGTCCAGGAGAGCCACGGCCGGTACATCGGCCCCGGCGGCCAGTCGGTCATGAAGGACACCGACGGCGACCTGCTCGTCTACCACTACTACGACGGCCAGGACAACGGCACCCCGAAGCTCGGCGTCAACCTCCTGAACTGGAGCTCGGGGTGGCCCGTCGCCTACTGATCCGGGCGTGATGGCTCAGCCCAGGCGGATCACGTTCCAGGACAGCGGCTCCAGTACGGCGCTCAGCGTGCCGTCCTGGAGTGCCGTCCCGCTGATGCCGTGCGGGGTCACGCGCTCCGGCTCCGCGAGGGTGTTGCGCGCGTCGGGGTCCGCGTCGGCGAGGGCGCTGTGCTCGATGACGTCCACCAACTCAAGCCCATGCAAAGCGACTTCGAGGGGCAGCGACTCGCTCTGGCTGCGGTTGACCGCGAAGACGGTCACGGTGCCGTCGTCGGCGCGGACGGCCGTGGCGTGCAGCAGCGGCACCTCACCGAACTTCCGCGTCCCGTGCGCGGGCGAGTCCACGCGTACGTCGAGCACCCGGCCGCGGCCGTGCCGTGAGGCCTGCGCGAAGGGGAAGAAGGTGGTCTGCCGCCAGGCCGGGCCGCCCGGCTCGGTCAGGATCGGCGCGATGACGTTGACCAGCTGGGCCAGGCAGGCGACGGCCACCCGGTCGGCGTGCCGCAGGAGGGCGATCAGGAGCGAGCCGACGACGACCGCGTCGGTGACGGTGTAGTTGTCCTCCAGGAGGCGCGGCGCCTCGGGCCAGTCGCGCAGGCTCTCCTCCACCTCGGGGTGCGGCCGGGACTGGTACCAGACGTTCCACTCGTCGAAGGACAGATTGATCTTCTTCTTGGACTTCAGGCGGGCGCCCACGTGGTCGCAGGTGGCGACGACGTTCTCGATGAAGGACTCCATGTCGACGGCGGAGGCGAGGAAGGAGTCCCGGTCGCCGTCGGTCTCCTCGTAGTAGGCGTGCAGGGAGATGTGGTCGACGAGGTCGTAGGTCTCGGCCAGGACCGTGGCCTCCCACGCGGCGAAGGTCTCCATCGACTGGCCGGAGCTGCCGCAGGCGACCAGCTCGACGTCCGGGTCCGCCTGGCGCATCGCGCGCGCGGTCTCGGCGGCCAGGCGCCCGTACTCCTCGGCGGTCTTGTGGCCGGTCTGCCACGGCCCGTCCATCTCGTTGCCCAGGCACCACATGCGGATGCCGAAGGGGCTCTTGTCGCCGTGCGCGGCGCGCAGGTCCGACAGAGCGGTACCGGAGGGGTGGTTGGCGTACTCCTGGAGTTCGAGGGCCTCTTCGACGCCTCGCGTGCCGAGGTTCACCGCCATCATCGGTTCGGCCTGCGGGCCGATCTTGCGCAGGAACGCGATGTACTCGGAGAGCCCGAAGCGGTTGGTCTCCGTGGAGTGCCAGGCCAGATCGAGGCGGCGCGGCCGCTCGTCGGCGGGGCCGACAGAGTCCTCCCACTTGTACCCCGAGACGAAGTTCCCGCCGGGGTAGCGCACGGCGGTCACGCCGAGCTCGCGGATCAGGCCGAGCACGTCGGTGCGCAGCCCGTCCTCGTCGGCCGCGGGGTGGCCCGGCTCGTGGATGCCGGTGTAGACGCAGCGGCCGAGGTGCTCGACGAAGGAGCCGAAGAGCCGCGGGTCGACCTCACCGACCGTGAAGGCGGGGTCGAGGGTGAAGCGGGCGGTGCGGGGGGCCATGCGGAACCTTTCGACGGGGCTGCTGTGCAGGGGTACTTACGGGGCTCACTGGCCGGCCAGGCCCGTGTGGGCCACGCCGCTGACGATCTGGCGCTGGAAGAAGACGAAGACGACGATCAGGGGCAGGCCCGCCATGAGGCCACCCGCCATGAGCTGCGCCCACTGGATGCCGTAGGAGTTCATGACGGTCGCGATGCCGTTCGGCATGGTCATCAGGTCGGGGTTGTTGGTCACCATGTACGGCCACAGGAAGTTGTTCCAGGACGCGATGAACGTGAAGATCCCGACGGCCGAGAGCGAGGGCCTGGACAGCGGAAGGACGATCGTGAAGAAGACCCGCCAGCGTCCGGCGCCGTCGATGTACGCGGCCTCCTCCAGCTCGTGCGGGATCGACTGGAAGAACTTGTAGAGGATGTAGACCATCGCGGCGGGCGCGCACTGCGGCAGGATCATGCCCCAGTAGGTGTCGACCATCCCCATGGACTGGACCGTCGTGAAGAGCGGTACGCCGAGCACGGCGGGCGACACCATCAGGCCCGCCATCACGAGGCCGAGGAGCACGTTCTTGCCCCGGAACTCGGTGCGCGCGAAGCCGTATCCGGCGAGCGCGCTGACGAACACCACGATGAAGGTGACGCAGACCGAGACGACGACCGAGTTCACGAACCAGTTGGTGATGTTGCCGCTCTCGAAGAGTGCCTTCCACGCCTGGCCCGTCCACTCCTCGGGCACCCAGTGGGTGGGCACCTCGACGGCCTCGGTCTCCGACTTCAGGGAGGTGAACAGGGCCCACACCAGTGGCGTCATCCACAGCGCGGAGACGAGGACACCGAGCGTGGTGAGCACGATCTGGCTCGGGGTCCACTTCTTCCTGCGGCTCTTCGGGACGGTGTTGGGTACGGTCTTCCGTACGACGGCCGTGCTCATCGCACGCCCTCCTCACGCTTGCGCAGGAGCCACATCCGGCCGAGGGCGACGGCCGCGATGAGCACGAAGAAGATGATGGAGATCGCCGAGGCGTAACCCACGCGGTAGGCGGTGAAGCCCTCTTCGAGGGTGTACTGGACGAAGGTCCGGGTGCTTTCCTCCGGCCCCGGACCGAAGTCCTGCATGACCACGGCCTGGTCGAAGACCTGGAGCGAGGCGAGTATCTGCAGCGTGATCACCAGGCCGGTGATGTTGCGCAGCATGGGCAGGGTGATGTGCACCATCCGCTGCCAGGCGCCCGCTCCGTCGAGTTCGGCGGCCTCGTACAGATGGCGCGGGATGTTCTGCAGGGCCGCGAGGAAGAGCAGGAAGCTGAAGCCGACCGTCCACCACAGGGTGGTGATCACGACGGCGAGCATGGCGGTGGACTTCTGGGTCAGCCAGGGCGTGTCGAGGCCGAAGACGTGGTTGATCATTCCGGTGCCCGGGTTGAACAGCCACTGCCACAGGTTGCCCGCGACGGTCGACGGCAGCAGGAAGGGGGCGAAGAAGCAGAGCCGCCACAGCCACTTGGCGCGCTCGATGTGGTGGGCGAGCATCGCGAGGAGGAACGCGAGGGCGACGATGCACGGCACCACGAGCAGGGTGAAGTACGCGCTGTGGCCGAGGGAGTCCCACAGGAGGGGGCTGTCGAGTGCCTCGCGGTAATTGTCGAGGCCCACGAAGCGTTCGCCGGTGCCGGAGATGTTGGCGTCGGTGAAGCTCAGCCACAGGCCGCGGCCGATCGGGAGCAGCACGAACAGGGCGAACAGGACGAGGAACGGGGCGACGAACCAGCCGCCGTGCTGGACTCGACGCGTCAGGCGGGCCCGCAGCGAATCGGCGTCCGCCGCCGGTGCAGCCCGTACGGCGGCCGGTGCGACCGCGGTGTCGACGGCGCTCATGCGGCGGACCCTCCCTCGGTGGCGGCTCTGCCTTCCATCGGGTTCTTCATCGCGACCAGCTTTTCGAGTACGTCCTTCATGCGCCGCGCGGTGGTGTCGGGTTTGACGGATCCGACGTTGGACGAGGCGATGACGGGGCCGATGCGCTGGGCGAGGAGGCCGGTGGATCCCGCGAACCAGGCGGGCGGCTCGACCGCCATGTGGTCCATCGCGGAGACGTACTCGGACTGTGGCTCGAGGGCGAGGTACTTCTTGTCGTCGAGGGTCGGCAGGTAGGCGGGGATGTGGCCGCCGCGCGCCCAGGCCGTCGCGTTCTTGACGACGTACGCGGCCAGTTGGTGCGCGCCCTCGTTGGTGGCGCCGCCGCGCTGCGACTGGTGCGGCAGGACGAAGCAGTGCGACTCGGTGTGGGTGGCGGGCCTGCCGAAGACGGGCGGCAGCGGGGTCGCGCCGTACTTCAGCTTCGCGCCGCTGAAGACAGGCACCGACCAGTTGCCCTCCCAGGTGAAGGCGCCGCCGTTGACGAAGGCCTCGCCGTCGGCGATGCCGATCGCGGTGGAGTAGCCGTCGGTCAGGTGCCGGCGCAGGAACTCCAGGACCTGGGTGGCCTTGTCGGTGTCGAGGGTGACGCCTTGGCCGTCGGCGCTGAGGACGGTGCCGCCGAGCTGGGTGTAGAAGGACAGGAAGAACCACCAGGAGAAGTTCGGCTCGTCCGCCTTGATGCCGATGGTGTGCACGTCGCCCTTGACGGCCTTCTTCGCGGCCTTGAGCGCCTTGAACCAGTCCTCGGTCGAGGTGACCTGCGCCAGGTCGCCGCCCGCGTCGAGCAGCCCCGCCTTCTCGCACACGTCCCGGCGGTAGAAGCAGAGCTGGGCGTGGATGTCGAGGGGCAGGCCGTAGAGCTTGCCGTCGACCACGGCGCGCTTCCACAGCACCGGGTCGAAGTCCGCCTCGCGCACCCCGTACCGGGCGAGCAGCCGCACGTCCCAGGGGTCGAGGAGCCGACCGGGCGCGAACCCGGGTATGCGGCCCAGGTGCATCACCGCGAGGTCGGGGGCGCGATTTCCCGAAGCGGCCATGGCGAGCTTGGTGTAGTACGGGTTGCCCCACTGGAGGGTCGAGTCCTTGACGTCGACGCGGGGGTTCGCGGCGCGGAAGGCGTCCAGCATCGCGATCATGTTGGCGCCGTCGCCGCCGGAGAACAGATTCCAGTAGCGGACCCGTACGTCCGCGTCCGACGCGATCGCGGACGCGCTGCGATTCGCGGCGGCGAGTCCGAAGCTGCCCGCGACGGCGAGCGCTCCGATACCGCCGAGCACACCTCGTCGGCTCGGGAGGGGTGGTGACATTGCGGCTCACTTCTGTTCGATATCTCGAATGCTGCTCGCAACTTCGAACGGGACCGTAAGGTCGAACTCGGGGCCAGTCAACGGTTCGGACAGAGCCGACGGCGAAGTCCCCCGAATTTCCAGGCAGTTGTTCGAGATCACGAACCCCGGAAGTTCACCTGGGCCACTTCCTGCGCGATGCGTTGACGCGCCGCCCCCCGCTCTCTAAGTTGCCGTTCGACCCACTGATCAGCGTTCGAAATACCGCACACATCGCACAGGACTGGGGTACGCATGGCACGCAGACGATGGAGACTCGGGCTCACCCTGGGCGCCCTGCTCGCCGGAACGCTCGCCGCGGGCCCCACCGCCGCGGCCGAACCCACCGACTACACCATCGACGTCGACACGGCCCGCACCGGCGCGAAGATCGACGACTCGATGTACGGCGTCTTCTACGAGGACATCAACCGCGCGGCGGACGGCGGCCTCTACGCCGAGCTCGTCCAGAACCGCTCCTTCGAGTACTCGACGGCCGACAACACCGCCTACACGCCGATGACTTCGTGGGACACGTCCGGTTCCGGTTCCGCGAAGGTGGTGAACGACGAGGGCCGCCTCAACGCCCGTAACCGCAACTACCTGTCGTTGGGCGGGGGTTCGTCCGTCACCAACTCCGGCTACAACACCGGCATCGCGGTCACCAAGGGCAAGCGCTACGACTTCTCGGTGTGGGCCCGCACCAGCGGTTCGGGGGGCGGCGGGTCGGGCAGGGCTCCCCTCACCCTCGCCCTGCGCGACGCCTCCGGTGAGCTGGCCCCGGCCCGCCGTGTCACCGCGCGTGGCGGCTGGGCGAAGTACAAGGCGACCTTCACGGCGGGCCGCACCTCCGCCACCGGCCGGCTCGCGGTCACCTCCGGTGCTCCCGTCGCGCTCGACGAGATCTCGCTCTTCCCGCGCGACACCTACAAGGGGCGCGCGAACGGCCTGCGCAAGGACCTCGCCCAGAAGATCGCCGACCTGGACCCCGGCTTCCTGCGCTTCCCCGGCGGCTGCCTGGTCAACACCGGCTCCCACGAGGCGTACGACGAGAAGTCCGGCTGGCAGCGCAAGCGCTCCTACCAGTGGAAGGACACCATCGGGCCGGTCGAGCAGCGCGCCACCAACGCCAACTTCTGGGGTTACAACCAGAGTTACGGGCTCGGTTACTACGAGTACTTCCAGTTCGCCGAGGACACCGGCGCCATGCCGCTGCCCGTGGTGCCCGCCCTGGTGACCGGCTGCGGCCAGAACAAGGCCACCGACGACCCGGCCCTCCTGAAGCGGCACATCCAGGACACCCTGGACCTCATCGAGTTCGCCAACGGCCCGGTGACCAGCGAATGGGGCAAGAAGCGGGCGGCGATGGGCCACCCCAAGCCCTTCCGCCTCACCCACCTGGAAGTCGGCAACGAGGAGAACCTCCCCGATGAGTTCTTCGCCCGCTTCAAGGAGTTCCGCGCGGCCATCGAGGCGAAGTACCCCGACATCACCGTCATCTCCAACTCCGGCCCTGACGACAGTGGTTCGACGTTCGACAAGGCCTGGCAGCTGAACCGTGACGCCGACGTGGCCATGGTCGACGAGCACTACTACAACAGCCCGCAGTGGTTCCTGGAGAACAACGACCGCTACGACTCCTACGACCGCAAGGGCCCGAAGGTCTTCCTCGGCGAGTACGCGTCACAGGGCAACAAGTTCTCCAACGCGCTGTCCGAAGCGGCCTTCATGACCGGCCTTGAACGCAACGCCGACATCGTCAAGCTCGCCTCGTACGCCCCGCTGCTCGCCAACGAGGACTACGTGCAGTGGAAACCGAACATGATCTGGTACGGCAACGACCAGTCATGGGGCTCGGCCAACTACGAGGCGCAGAAGCTCTTCATGCGCAACGTCGGCGACGAGGTCGTGCCGTCCACGGCTTCCGGCACCCCCGCCACGTCCGGTCCGATCACCGGCGCCGTCGGCCTGTCCACCTGGGCGACCAGCGCCGCGTACGACGACGTGAAGGTCACCGGCGAGGACGGCAGGACGCTCCTGACCGACGACTTCTCCAGCGGTGACGAGCAGTGGAGCAAGGCTGCGGACAAGGGCACGTGGACCGTCCAGGACGGCGCGTACGTGCAGTCCGACGAGGCCGCGGAGAACACCCTGGTCACGGCGGGCGACAAGAGCTGGCAGAACTACGACCTGAACGTGCGGGCCACCAAGAAGTCCGGCAAGGAGGGCTTCATGGTCGCCTTCGGGGTCAAGGACACCGGCAACCACTACTGGTGGAACCTGGGCGGCTGGAACAACACCCAGTCGGCCGTCGAGAAGAGCGTCGACGGCGCGAAGCAGACCATGGTCCAGGACACGACGACCATCGAGACGGGTCGCAGCTACGACCTGCGCGTGGAGGTGCGCGGGCGTCAGGTGACCCTCTTCCTCGACGGCAAGAAGTGGGGATCCTTCACGGACGACAAGCCGGCCGAGCCGTTCCGCCAGGTCGTCACTCGCGACAAGGCCACCGGTGACCTCATCGTCAAGGTCGTCAACGCGCAGGGCTCGGATGCCCGTACCAAGATCGCCCTCGGCGCGGCCAGGAAGGTAAGCCCGAGCGCCAGGGTGACCACGCTCGCCGCCGACCCGACCGCGGAGAACTCGAAGGACGCGACGCCGGTGAAGCCGGTGACCTCGACGTTCAGGGGCGTGTCCGAGACGTTCTCGTACACCTTCCCGGCGAACTCGATCACCTTCATGAGGGTAAAAACCGGCTGAAGAAGATCGTTTCGCGCGGCGTCCGCCCTGGGCGCAAACGCCGTCATGCCTGGTCAAACGGGTTGAGGCGGGCTCTTCGGGGGGTTCGGTTGGCGGGTGGGGACAGGGCAATGACAGGATGAGGACCATGACAATCAAGGCTTATTTCGACATCACCATCGACGGCAAGCCCGAAGGCCGCATCACGTTCAACCTCTTCGACGACGTCGTGCCGAAGACCGCGGAGAACTTCCGCGCGCTCGCCACCGGCGAGCAGGGCTTCGGTTACGCGGGCTCGAAGTTCCACCGCGTCATCCCGGACTTCATGCTCCAGGGCGGCGACTTCACCGCCGGCAACGGCACCGGCGGCAAGAGCATCTACGGCGCGAAGTTCCCCGACGAGAACTTCCAGCTCAAGCACACCAAGCCGGGCCTGCTCTCGATGGCCAACGCGGGCCCGAACTCGAACGGCTCGCAGTTCTTCATCACCACGGTCGTCACGAGCTGGCTCGACGGCAAGCACGTCGTCTTCGGCGAGGTCGCGGACGAGGACAGCATGGCCCTCGTCAAGAAGATCGAGAGCTTCGGCTCGCAGTCGGGCGCCACCAAGGCCGAGATCGCCATCTCCGCCTCCGGCACCCTCTAGCACCCCTGGCACCTGGTGCATGAGCCCCCGCCCCCACCGGGCGGGGGCTCACCCATGCGCGCCCTTCAGCCGCTGCCGGTCACATACCGCAGGCCGCCCAGAAGGTGGTCGCGGAAGACCGGGTCCGCGTACGCCTCGTCGGCGTGGCCGAGGGCCGTGTAGAACATCGGGCCGCCGCCGTGGTCGTGGCACCACACGAGGGGGTGGTCGGTGCCCATGCCGCCTCCCTCGTACGAGGTTTCGTCGGCGGACGCCAGGACCCGCACCGCATCACGCGGCGAGGCCCGGAAGTCGTACCACTCGTCGGTGAACTCCCAGGTCGCGGGGAGGTGTTCGGTGGCGGGGTGCGCGTGATCCTCGATGATCAGGAGGCCGGGCTGAAGCGCGGGGTGGCGGGCGAAGCGCGCGCCGAGCAGCTCTCCGTAGTACGGCCAGTCGTACTCCGTGCAGGCCGCGGCGTGGACGCCCATGAAACCGCCGCCCGCCGCCCGGTGTGCGCGCAGCGCCGACCGCCCGGCCGGGGTCAGGACGTCGCCGCTGGTGGAGAGGAAGACGATCGCCGCGTAGGCGGACAGGTTCTGCTCGAAGGCGGCCGGGTCCTCGGTCGCGTCGGCCGTGCAGCCGATCCCGGCGGCGAGCTCGCGCAGGGCGGCGACCCCGGCGGGGATCGACGCGTGCCGGTAAGCGGTCGTTCGGCTGTAGATCAGCAGGCGAGGGCTCATGGCCCCCGATCGTAGGAGCCTCGACCGCGGCCAGGCGTGAGGGAAAGTGCCGGATGCGGACGACTGCTCCCCCGGGCCCCGCGGCCCACGGTAGCGTCTGCGCCAGTAGCAGATGTCCGAACGATATTCTAGATATCGAACGCACATGGCATCGAGGAATGGCACGTATGCCCGATCTCACGCCCTCGCCCGCACATCAGGGACCTCATGAGCCCCAGGGCTCGCAAGGGCCCATCCGTCTCCGCACCCACGCCCACACCACCCTGCGCCCGGCGGCCACCGCTCGGATCACCGGCGGTTTCTGGGCCGCCCGGCGGCACACCAACGCCTCGGTGAGCATCCCGCAGGGACCCGAACGCCTCGAACAGGCCGGCAACCTGGCCAACCTGCGTGCCGCGGCCCAGGGTGCGGGAGCTTTTGCCGGGGACTTCCCGTTCCAGGACTCCGACGTCCACAAATGGCTGGAGGCCGCCTCCTGGCAGCTGGCCGACCAGCCGGGCCCGCCAGCTCTCGCCGCGGACGTGGAACGGCTGACCGCGCTCGTCGCCGCCGCCCAGGACGCCGACGGATACCTCCAGACGTACTACCAGCTCGCCCAGCCCGACCGGCGCTGGAGCGAGCTCGGCTGGGGCCACGAGCTGTACTGCGCGGGCCATCTGATCCAGGCGGCCGTCGCCCACCACCGGGCCACCGGACGCCGCGAACTCCTGGACGTGGCCGTCCGGTTCGCCGCGCACATCGACTCCCTCTTCGGACCGGACGCGACGAGCGAGGGAGGCGAGAAGAACCACGGGATCTGCGGGCATCCGGAGATCGAGACCGCCCTCGTGGAGCTGTACCGCGAGACCGGTCAGCGGCGCTTCCTCGATCTCGCGGGCCACTTCACCGACCGCCGCGGCCACGGACTGCTCGCCCAGGGCATCGACCGCGCCCGCGATCCGGGCCCGGCGTACTGGCAGGACCACCTGCCCCTGCGGGAGGCGCCCACCGTCACGGGGCACGCCGTGCGTCAGCTGTACCTCCTGGCCGGGGCCACCGACCTGGCCATGGAGACCGGCGACGTGACCCTGCGCGAGGCCCTGGATCGGCTCTGGCACTCGATGGCCGGCACGAAGACGTACCTCACCGGCGGTGTCGGCGCACGCCACGAGGGCGAGGCGTTCGGTGAACCCTTCGAGCTGCCGCCGGACCGGGCGTACGCGGAGACCTGCGCGGCCATCGCCTCCGTGCAGTGGTCCTGGCGGATGGCGCTGCTCACGGGCGAGACCCGCTACTCCGATCTCGTCGAGCGCACCCTTTACAACGGCTTCCTTTCCGGGGTCGCCCTTGACGGCGACCGCTGGCTGTACGTCAACCCGCTCCAGGTGCGCGACGATCACGAGACCGGCACCGGCGACCAGGCGCCCCGCCGCACACCATGGTTCAGCTGCGCGTGCTGCCCGCCGAACGTCATGCGGCTGCTTGCCTCGCTCCCCCACTACGTGGCGAGCGGCGACGCGGACGGCCTGCAACTGCACCAGTACGCGACGGGCTCGTACACGACATACACGACGAGCGCGACCGACGGCCCGGACCCGGCCGGGGTCGGTGGAGCGGTCACGGTGGAGACCGACTACCCGTGGAAGGGCCGCGTCACGGTCACCGTCGACACGGCACCGGCGGACCGTGACTGGACGCTGTCGCTGCGCATCCCCTCCTGGTGCACCGAGTTCACGGTGGCCGCACCGGACCGGCAGGACCGCACCGACACGGACCGGGGCTGGTTCCGGATCCGGCGCCGCTGGCTCCCGGGGGAACGCGTCGTACTTGACCTCACCCTCGACGTACGCCTCACCGAGCCGGACCCACGGGTGGACGCCGTGCGCGGCTGCATCGCCATCGAGCGCGGACCCCTCGTGTACTGCCTGGAAGGCGCTGATCAGCCGGTGGGCCTGCGCCTGGACGCGGTGACTCTGACACCCGACGTGCGCACCGTCGCCGAGCATCGCCCGGACCTCCTGGGCGGTGTCACGGTCGTCACCACCACCGGCCACCACCGCTCGGACGGGACACCGACCCCGCTGACGGCGGTGCCCTACTACGCGTGGGCGCACCGGGAAGAGGGGGCCATGCGGGTCTGGATTCCACGGAGCTGACGGATGAGCGCACCCCCACCCGCGTACGTATGAACGGGAGACACCACCCTCCCCCATCCGGAGTCCTCCCATGGCAGACGCGGGCAACGTCACCGCCCTCTTCCGCGCGTCCACCGCGCACAGCCCCTCGTACTCCGCGCTGAACAGGGCGGCGGCGGACAGCGGGCGGCCGCTCGTCGACTTCTGCATCCCGTGCAATCCGTACTTCCCCACGCCCGAGATGTACGAGGAGCTCGGCGTGCGGCTGCGGGACATCCTCACGTACTACCCGAGCGGCGCCGACACCATCGCCGCCGAGCTCAGTGCCGTGCTCGGGCTCAACCCGCAGACCGTCGTGATGGGCAACGGCTCGACCGAACTCATCACCTGGATCGACCACTTGCTGGTACGCGAAGCGCTCGCGGTGCCCGTACCGACGTTCGGGCGGTGGACCGATCAGTCGATGGAGACCGGCAAGCGGGTCGACATGTACCTCCTTCCGGAAGCCGACGGCTTCGTGCTCGACCCGGCGGCCTTCGTCGACTTCGTGCGGGCCCGCGGCTCCCGCACCGCGGTCATCTGCAACCCCAACAACCCCGACGGAGGCATGCTGCCGCGCCGCTCGGTGCTCGCACTGCTCGACGCACTGCAGGACCTCGACCTGGTCGTCGTGGACGAGTCGTTCCTGGAGTTCGCCGACGCGGGACCGGAGTCGAGCGTCGCCGACGAGGCGGTCCTGCGGCCCAATGTCATCGTGCTGCGCAGCCTCGGCAAGAACTTCGGGCTGCACGGCGTGCGCTTCGGCTATCTCGTCGCCAACCCGGGCCTCGCGGGCCGGGTGCGCGCCGCGCTGCCGAAATGGAACCTCAACTCCTTCGCGGAGACCGTGGTGTTCATGCTGAGACAGCACCGCCATGCCTATGACCTGAGCCTGCGTCAAGTGCGCCGCGACCGCCAGGAGATGATCTGGCACCTTGGCCGGCTCCCCGGACTCACCAGCTATCCCTCGCAGGGAAACTTCGTGTACGTGCGGCTGCCCGACGGGGTCGACGGAGCGGTCCTGCGGGACCGGCTGCTCGCGGAGCACGGCATCCTGGTGCGCGAGTGCGGCAACAAGATCGGCAGCTCAAGCCGCTTCCTGCGCCTGGTGGTCCGCCCACCGGTCGACGTACAACCCCTGATCGCCGGCCTGGAACAGGCGCTGTACGCGACCGGCGGCGCCAACCCCGGGCTCCTGCCGGTCCCCTACGCCTCGGGGAACCCCGCGGTGGACCGGCTGGTGATGCGGGCCTGATGCCGCCGGCCCCGAGCCGTAAAATCGTGACCATGGAAACAGCGGGGGCAGGCGCGGACAGTGGGCGACCCACGACCACCGGCCGGGACGGCACCGTGGGCGCCGTGACCAACTGGGCCGGGAACATCACCTTCTCGGCGCGTGAGCTGCACCGGCCCGCGTCGCCGTCCGCCCTGCGGGCGCTCGTCGCGGGCAGTCGGCAGGTGCGGGTGCTCGGCAGCGGCCATTCGTTCAACCGGATCGCCGACGTGGACGGTGACGCGGCGGGCGCGGCCCTGATCTCCCTCTCCGCTCTTGAGCCGTCCATCGAGGTGGACACCTCGGCGCGCTCCGTGCGTGTGTCAGGCGGTGTGCGGTACGCCGAACTCGCCCGGTATGTGGCCTCGTTCGGTCTCGCGCTGCCGAACATGGCCTCGCTGCCGCACATCTCCGTGGCCGGTTCGGTCGCCACGGGGACGCACGGCTCCGGCAACGGCAATCAGTCGCTGGCGGAGATCGTGCGGGCGGTGGAGCTGGTCACCGCCGATGGGGAGACGGTCGTACTGAACCGTGGCGACGATGGGTTCGACGGCTCCGTCGTCTCGCTCGGCGCGCTCGGCGTGGTCCTCTCGCTCACTCTCGAACTGGAGCCGGATTTCCGGGTGAGCCAGCATGTGTTCGGCGAACTTCCGCTGGATCGGCTCGACTTCGAGGCGGTGACGTCGGCGGCGTACAGCGTGAGTCTGTTCACCGATTGGCGCGGACCGCGCTTCGACCAGGTGTGGCTCAAGCAGCGCGGCGAGGCGCCCGTTGACTTTCCCTGGGCAGCGGCCGCGACCGCCCCGCGGCATCCGGTGCCGGGGATGCCCGCCGTCAACTGCACCCAGCAGTTGGGCGTTCCGGGCCCGTGGCACGAGCGGTTGCCCCACTTCCGGGCCGAGTTCACGCCGAGCAGCGGTGCCGAGCTCCAGTCGGAGTATCTGCTGCCGCGCGAGCACGCCCCGGCGGCCCTGCATGCCCTGGATTCCCTCAGGGGTGAGGTGGCGCCCGTCCTTCAGGTGTGCGAGGTGCGCACGGTCGCCGCCGACACCCAGTGGCTCAGCCCCGCGCACGGGCGCGACACCGTGGCGTTCCACTTCACCTGGGTGCCTGACGCGGCAGCCGTGCTCCCGGTGGTCACACGCGTCGAGGAGAGCCTGGCCCCGTTCTCGCCCCGGCCGCACTGGGGCAAGGTGTTCGCCGCCGACCCCGCCGAGCTGGGCGCCCGCTATCCGCACGCGGCCGATTTCGCCGCGCTCGCCGATCGCCTCGACCCGGCGGGGAAGTTCCGCAACGCCTTCGTGCGGCGTTTCCTCGGGCCGCTGCTCTAGGACGCGGCGTCGGCGACCGGGATGCCGAAGTCCGGTGTGCCGTCCGCCTTCCAGCCGAACTTCTGGATGCGGGTGTGCCGGTTGGGGTCGTTCAGGGGGTCGCCGACGATGTCCTTGTACTGGCGGGCGTGGTAGACGAGGACGTCGGTGCGGCCGTCCTCGGCCACGGTGAAGCAGTTGTGGCCGGGACCGTACTGCTTGGTCGTGTCGTTGCTGGTGAAGACGGGGGTGGGTGACTTGGACCAGGACGCGGGGTCCATGAGGTCACTGCGGGCGCCTGCGGTGAGCAGGCCCATGCAGTAGTTGGCGTCGGTTGCGGACGCCGAGTACGTGAGGAAGACGCGGCCGTTGCGCTGGATGACGCTGGGTCCTTCGTTCACCTTGAAGCCGACGCACTCCCAGGCGTACTCGGGTGTGGTCAGGCGTATCTGAGGCCCCGTCAGGGTCCATGGGTCGGCCATGCGGGAGAGGAAGACGCCGGTGTTGTTGTCCATGCCGGGCTCGTACTGCGCCCAGGCGAGGTAGCGGCTGCCGCGGTGCGTGAAGGTGGTGGCGTCGAGGGAGAAGGTGTCCCACGCCGTGGTGAGCTGCCCCTTCTCCGTCCACGTCCCCTTGAAAGGGTTGACGTTGGCGTTCTCCAGGACCCAGATGCGGATCTTCCACACGTCGTCGGCGGGGGCCGCGGCGAAGTAGATGTACCACTTGCCGTTGATGTGGTGCAGTTCCGGCGCCCAGATGTGCGAGGCCATGTCTCCGCTGGTGTGCCGCCGCCAGATGACGGACTCGTCCGCGCGCGTCAGGCCCCGCAGGGTGCGCGAGCGGCGCAGGATGATGCGGTCGTACTCGGGGGACGTCGCCGTGAAGTAGTAGTGGCCGTCGGTGTGGCGCTGGATGTGCGGGTCGGCGCGCTGCTCGACGAGCGGGTTGCGGTAGGCCGGGGCCCGTGAGGCCGCGTGGGCGGGCGCCTGGGTGAGGGCGGGTGCGGCGGCTAGAGCCCCTGCGGCCAGCGTCCCCCTCAACACGGTTCTGCGACTGGGTACTTCACTGTGGCTCATGCGGCTCCCCTAGCGCCGACGTTCGTCATTTCGAACGCCATCTGATACTCCGAACGTCGAAACGGTAAGGGGGTGTTGGGGCAAGGTCAACGGTTGCGGCGAGATGTGACGAGATGGGCCCGCAGGCGACTTGGCGGGTATCCGCGGGCGCCTGCGCGGCCAGCTCTCGAGCCCCTATTCCGCCCGCCCGAGCGCCTCCCCGCACGCCTTGATGTACGCGGCCACCAGCGGGCGCCGGTCGTCACCCACGCGCCAGGCCAGGGCGAACCGGCTGGGCGTGATGCCGCGGACCGGTCGCGTGACGACGCCGCCCAGCGTGATCAGGGGTGCGTTGCCAGCGGCGACCAGACAGACCCCGCGGCCGTCCACCAGCGCCTCGTACGTCTCGTCCGTACTGGCGATCTCCGCACCGATGCGCGGCGGGCGGCCCGCGCGGGCGTCCAGGGCAAGCCAGTAGTCCCGCAGCGCGCCCGCGCTTTCGGGCAGCGCGAGGAAGGGTTCGTCGAGGAGGTCGGCGAAGTCGATCTCGTCCCGGTCCGCGAGGCGGTGCGTCACGGGAAGGGCGACATGGCGCGGCTCCTCGGCGACCACCACCCAGCCGTAGCGCTCCAGGTCCGGCAGCGGAAGCCAGACGAAGGCGACGTCCGCCGTGCCGTCCGCGAGACCAGCGCTGGCATCCTCCCAACTCACCTGCCGAAGGCGGACAGTTGCCTGCGGATGGGCGTCGCCGAAGCGGGACCGTACGGCAGGCAGGATGCCCCCGCGAGCCGGTCGCGTGCTCATGCCCACGGAGAGCGTCGCCCGCTCCTCGGTCTTGGCGTGCTCCACGGCGCCGACCGCCGCATGCCAGTGCTCAAGGACCTGTTGGGCGTACGGCAGGAGCACCGCACCCACGCGGGTGAGGCGCACGCCTCGGCTCTCGCGTACGAACAGGTCGGCACCCAACTGCCGTTCCAGGGCCCGTATCTGCTTGCTCAGCGCGGGCTGCGAGACGAAGAGCCGCTCGGCGGCCCGCGTGAAGTGCAGCTCCTGCGCGACCGCGACGAAGTAGCGGAGGTCCCTGCCGTGTACGTCTCTGCCGTGTAGGTCTCTGCCGTGTAGGTCTCTGGCGTGTAGGTCTCTGGCGTGCAAGTTCATAACCATCAGCTATCACGTCAGATCTTGGACGGGCCACCCGATTCTGCCGCAAGCTGATCCACAGAGCCGGAGAGGAGTGAACCGGCCGACATGAAAAGGGAGTTCGGCATGACGAAGGTATGGCTTGTGACCGGCGCGAACAGCGGCTTCGGCCGGGCGATCACCGAGGCGGCCGTCGCCGCGGGCGGCGTGGTCGTGGCCACCGCCCGTAACGCGTCCTCTTTGGACGACCTGGTTGCCGCCCACCCCGACCAGGTCGAGGCCCTCACCCTGGACGTGACGGACACAGCGGGCATCGAGGCCGCCGTGCGGGACGTCACCGACCGGCACGGCCGCATCGATGTCCTGGTGAACAACGCGGGCCGCAGCCACGTCGGCGCCCTGGAGGAGGACTCGGACGCCGAGCTGCGGGCCCTGTTCGACGTGCACGTCTTCGGTCCCGCCGCGCTGACCCGCGCCGTCCTTCCGCACATGCGGGCCCGGCGCTCGGGGGCGATCGTGCAGATGAGCAGCATGGGCGGGCAGATGTCCTTCGCGGGCTTCTCGGCGTACAGCGGCACGAAGTTCGCCCTTGAGGGCATGTCGGAGGCGCTGGCCGCCGAGGTGGGCCCGCTCGGCATCAAGGTCCTGGTCGTGGAGCCCGGCGCGTTCCGGACCAGCCTGTTCGGCAACACCAGCGCGAGTGCCGTGGAGATCCCGGACTACGCACGGACGGCGGGCGCCACCCGCACGATGGTCGCGGGCGGCGACGGCGAGCAGCCCGGCGACCCGGCGAAGGCCGCGGCGGCGATCATCACCGCGCTCGACGCCGACGAGACTCCGCTGCGCCTGCCCCTGGGTGAGGACGCCGTGGACGCGGTCGTCGGTCACCTCGACTCGGTCCGCGCGGAGATCGCGGTCTGGGAGAAGGTGACCCGCGCGACCGCCTTCGACGCCTGAGGCGAGCGATGAGGGACGCCCCCGCGAGAGGGGGTCAGCGGTCGCGCTTGACCGCCCGCAGGATCACGAACTTGGGGTTGCCCGCGACGACTTGAGCGTTGCCGAAGAGCTTCCGCAGCTTCACGTGGTAGTCGAGATGGCGGTTGCCGACCACCCAGAGCTCGCCGCCGGGGCGCAGCGCGGCGCGTGCCCCGCTGAACATCCGCCAGGCGGTCGCGGCGGAAGTCGCCTGGTGGGTGTGGAAGGGCGGGTTGTTCAGGACGAGGTCCACCGTACCCGCGGGTACGGCCGCCAGCGCGTCGCCCGCGATGAATTGCGCACGCGCGGCCTCGGCGGCGTTGGCCCGGAAGGTGGCCTCCGCCGAGGCGACGGCGGGATACGACTCGTCGATGAAGGTGACCGTGGCCTCGGGGTCGGCGACGGCGGCGGCCGTGCCGAGCACGCCGTTGCCGCAGCCCAGGTCCACGATGTGCGCGCCGCTACCCTCGGCTCCCCTGCCGGTCGGCAGATGCTGCAGAAGGAAACGCGTGCCGATGTCGAGCCGTTCGGCGCAGAACACACCGGCGTGGTTGACGGCCGTCAGTCCCGCTCCCGCCCCGGAGTCGTCGTCGAGGACGTAGCTGCGCGGCCAGGGGCTGGGTCCGGCGTCTCGTTCCGGGTCCGGTGTGCTGAAGATCAGCCGCGCCTTCTGCCGGGCCAGCGATGTCCGCGTAGGCCCGATGATCCGCTCGAAGAGGTCGAGCGTCGAGGTGTGGATCTCGGTGACCATTCCGGTGCCGACGACGACCGTGCCCGCGTGCAGGGCGGGCGCGAGCCGGTGCAGCTGGTCCTCCAGGAGCGCCAGGCTCTTCGGCACGCGGACCAGGAGTACGTCGATCCGGCTCGGCGGGGCGTCACCCGTCGTCGCCAGGCGTACCTCGTCCGGCGCGAACCCGGCGCGCGCCACGTTGGCCCGCGTCGCCTCCCGCGCGAGGAACGAGTCGGTGATCAGCGTCGGCCCGTGCTCGGCGAGCGCGGTGGTCAGCGCGCCCCAGCGGTCGCCGACGACGGCCACGGTGCCGGAGAGGTCGACGGGCTTCGCCGTCTCCTCGGCCCCGACGGGCCCGCCGTCCTCGCCCGCGAGGTGGCGCAGCAGGTAGGCGTCGGCGGCGGACCAGGCGCGCAGCGGGTCGCGAGGGTCCTCGGGAAATCGTGTGAGGTCGTACGCGCCCCATGACGTGCTCAGCCGGTTCATCGTGCCTTCAGGCTAACGGAGTGGGAGGGCTGCCCCGATCAGCGGCTCCTGTGGTGCGCGTGCGGACGGTTCTCCATAGCGTCCATTGGTGGAGCACCCGCGCATCCCATCCTCGAGGAGCCGTCATGCCGGAGCTGTTCATCGGCGGAACATGGACCACTGCCGTGGACGGGCAGACACGGGAGATCCGCTGCCCGGCGGACAACACCCTGGTCGCCACCGTCGACGAAGCAGGGCCGAAGGACGCCGCGGCGGCGATCGCCGCCGCGCGTGAGGCCTTCGACGCCGGGCCGTGGCCCGGCACCCCGGCGGCCGAACGCGGCCGGCTGCTGCTGCGCGTGGCCGACCTCCTGGAACGCGACAAGGACGCACTCGCCCGCGCCGAATCCCTGGACACCGGGAAGCGGCTCGTGGAGAGCGAGTACGACATGGACGACATCGCGAACTGCTTCCGCTACTTCGGCAACCTGACGGCGGCGGGCGGCACCGACCGGGTCGTCGACGCCGGCAGCGCGGAGGTGGACAGCCGGGTGGTGCACGAGCCGGTCGGGGTGTGCGCGCTGATCACGCCGTGGAACTATCCGCTGCTCCAGACGGCCTGGAAGGTCGCCCCGGCGCTCGGCGCGGGCAACACCTTCGTCCTCAAGCCCAGCGAGCTGACCCCGCACACCGCCATCATCCTGATGCGTCTGCTCACCGAGGCCGGGCTGCCCGGCGGGGCCGCCAACCTGATCCTGGGCGCGGGCCCCACCGCGGGCGCCCCGCTCAGCGAGGACCCGCGGGTCGACATGGTGTCGTTCACCGGCGGGCTCGTCACCGGGCGGCGCATCATGGCCGCCGCGGCCCCCACGGTGAAGAAGGTCGCCCTGGAGCTTGGCGGCAAGAACCCCAACATCGTCTTCGCCGACGCCGACTTCGAGGCGGCCGTCGACTACGCCCTGATGGCGATCTTCCTGCACTCGGGCCAGGTCTGTTCGGCCGGAGCGCGGCTCCTCGTCGAGGACAGCCTCCACGACAGGTTCGTCGACGAGGTGGTCGCACGCGCCCAGCGGATCCGGCTCGGCGGCCCCTTCGACGACGACGCCCGCACCGGACCGCTGATCTCCGCGGCACACCGCGACAAGGTCGAGGCGTATGTGGCGGCGGGCGTCGCCGAGGGCGCGGTCCTGCGGTGCGGCGGCGCGCGCCCCGACGACCCGGCCCTATCGGACGGCTACTACTACCCGCCGACCGTGCTCGACGAGTGCACGCCCGGCATGTCCGTGATCACCGACGAGTCGTTCGGCCCGGTGCTCACCGTCGAGCGGTTCCGGGACGAGGACGAGGCGGTCGCGCTCGCCAACGACACCGTCTACGGGCTCGCGGGCGCCGTCTGGACGCAGGACGGCGGCAAGGCGCACCGGGTGGCGTCCCGGATGCGGGCGGGAACGGTGTGGATCAACGACTTCCACCCCTACGTGCCGCAGGCGGAGTGGGGCGGCATGAAGCAGTCCGGCTTCGGGCGCGAGCTGGGACCGGCCGGTCTCGCCGAGTACCAGGAGGCCAAGCACATCTGGCGCAACCTCGCCCCGACACCACAGAGGTGGTTCGAATGAGCACGGATCCCGGCAAGGGCGCCGAGGCCGCCGACGCCGCCCGGCAGCAGCACCAGGACGACGACGACGCGCTCGGCAAGCTCGGCTACCGGCCCGAACTCAAGCGCACCCTGGGCAACTTCCACACCTTCGCCGCCGGGATCAGCTACATCTCGATCCTGACCGGCACCTTCCAGCTCTTCTACTTCGGTGTGAGCTTCGGCGGTCCCGCCTACTGGTGGTCCTGGCCGATGGTCTTCGCCGGCCAGCTGATGGTGGCCCTCTGCTTCTGCGAGCTGGCCGCCCGCTTCCCGGTCGCGGGGTCCGTCTACAACTGGGCCAAGCAGCTCGGCGGCAAGCACGTCGGCTGGCTCGGCGGCTGGATGATGCTGACGGCCACCATGGTGTCCCTCGCGGCGGTCGCCCTCGCGTACCAGATCACGCTCCCGCAGATCTCCGACACGTTCCAGTTCATCGGGGACGGCAGCGGTACGACCGACGCGGCGAAGAACGCGGTGCTGCTCGGCTCCGTGCTGATTCTGTTCACCACCCTGGTCAACGCGTTCGGCGTCAAGCTGATGGCCCGGATCAACTCCGCGGGCGTGCTCATCGAGCTGATCGCGGCCGTCGTCCTGATCGTGCTCCTCGCCGCCCACATCACGCGCGGCCCCAGCGCCATCACCGAGACCGGCGGCCTGGGCCAGGGCCAGAACCTCGGCTACTTCGGGGCGTTCCTGACGGCTTCGCTCGCCTCGGCGTACGTGATGTACGGCTTCGACACCGCGTCCTCGCTCGGCGAGGAGTCACTCGACCCGAGCCGCAACGCCCCGCGGGCGATCCTGCGGGCGCTCGTCTTCTCGTTCCTGATCGGCGGGCTCATCCTGCTGTTCGCGCTCCTGGCCGTGCCGGACCTGCACGCGAAGGAACTGTCCGTGGACGGCCTGCAGTACGTGGTCCTGAGCACGCTCGGCTCCACGATCGGCGAGATCGTGCTCTGGTGCGTGGTCGTCGCCATCACGGTCTGCGAGCTCGCCGTGCAGGCGGCGGGCATCCGGCTCGCGTTCGCCATGGCCCGCGACGGCACGCTGCCCGCTTCCTCGCTGCTCGCCAAGGTCAGCCCGCGTTTCAAGACCCCCGTACTGCCCGCGATCGTCATCGGCGTCGTCGGCGTCGCCATCCTGGTGATCAACATCAACCAGCCACAGATCTTCTCGGTGATCACGAGCATCGCGATCATCATGATCTACCTGGCCTATCTGCTGGTCACCCTGCCGATGCTGATCAGGCGTCTGCGCGGCCAGTGGCAGCCCGTCGAGGGCAAGTTCTCGCTCGGCAGGTTCGGCCTGCCGGTCAACATCATGGCCGTGCTCTGGGGCGCGGCCATGTCCCTCAACCTGGCCTGGCCCCGCGCGGAGGTCTACAACGCGACGGGACCGCAGCACTGGTACCTGCGCTGGGGCGCGTTCCTCTTCATCGGCATCGTGGCCTGCGGCGGCTTCGCCTACTACTGGTTCGTGCAGCGGCACAAGGCGGGCGTACTCGCCGAGCACCGCTTCGAAGAAGAGGCCGTCGACCCCACCACTCCCCCGTCGCCCCCGGCCGCCCCCTGAACCCACCGCTGATCTGGAGTCACCATGCCCGCAGAGAGCCCCAAGGCCGAGTACGACTACGTGGTGGTCGGCGGCGGTACGGCAGGCGCGGTCGTCGCCGCGCGGCTGACCGAGGACCCGGACGTCAGCGTCTGCGTCCTGGAGGCCGGGCCCTCGGACGTCGGCGACGACAACATCCTGCGCCTGGAGGGCTGGATGGCCCTCCTCGAGTCCGGTTACGACTGGGACTACCCGGTGGAGCCGCAGGAGAACGGCAACAGCTTCATGCGGCACGCCCGCGCCAAGGTGCTCGGCGGCTGCTCCTCGCACAACTCCTGCATCGCGTTCTGGGCCCCGGCGGAGGACCTCGACGAGTGGGGCTCGCTCGGCTGCACGGGCTGGAGTGCCGCGGACTGCTTCCCTCTGTACCAGCGCCTGGAGACCAACGACGCGCCCGGCGACCACCACGGCCGCTCGGGCCCGGTCAACATCATGAGCGTCCCGCCGAACGACCCGTGCGGATCAGCCCTGTTGGAGGCGTGCGCGGCGGCGGGCATCCCCACCACCCCCTTCAACACCGGCAAGACGGTGAAGCGCGGCGCGCACTGGTTCCAGATCAACTCCCGCCCGGACGGCACCCGTTCCTCCGCCTCGGTGTCGTATCTGCACCCGATCCTGGGCAAGCGGCCGAATCTTGAGGTGCGCACCGGTCTGCAGGCCAGGCAGTTGCTGTTCGACGAGAACCGGCGCTGCACGGGCGTCGAGTACCTGGAGCCCGACACCATTCACAGCGGCAGCGTCAGCGCGCGCCGCGAGGTGATCGTGGCCTGCGGGGCCATCGACTCGCCGAAGCTCCTGATGCTGTCGGGCATCGGCCCCGCCGGGCATCTGCGGGAGTGCGGCGTGGACGTACGGGTGGACTCCCCCGGCGTCGGCTCCCACCTCCAGGACCACCCCGAGGGCGTGATCATGTGGGAGGCGAAGCAGCCGATGGTCACCTCCTCCACTCAGTGGTGGGAGATCGGCATCTTCGCGGACACCGAACCGGGCCTCGACCGGCCCGACCTGATGTTCCACTACGGCTCGGTGCCCTTCGACATGAACACCTACCGGCGCGGCTACCCGACCACCGACAACGCCTTCTGTCTCACCCCGAACGTCACCCGGGCCCGCTCGATGGGCACGGTCCGGCTGCGCACCCGCGACTTCCGGGACAAGCCGAAGGTCGACCCGCGCTACTTCACGCACGAGCACGACATCCGCGTCATGACGTACGGGCTCCGGCTCGCCCGGGAGATCGCGGCGCAGGCCCCCATGGCGGACTGGGCGGGCGCCGAACTCGCTCCGGGACCGGACGCCACGACCGACGACGAGCTCTTCGCCTACATCCGCCAGACCCACAACACCGTCTACCACCCGGCGGGCACCGTGCGGATGGGCGCGGCCGACGACGCGGACTCGCCGCTCGACCCGCAACTCCGCGTCAAGGGCGTGACTGGGCTCCGTGTCGCCGACGCCTCGGTCATGCCGTTCCTGCCCGCGGTCAACCCGTGCATCACCACCATGATGATCGGCGAGAAGTGCGCCGACATGATCAAGGCGAGCTGAGCCGGCCCGCGGCGCTCGTCAGCTCCGGTCGAACCAGGTGGGCTGGTCCTCCGCCATGGCCTGCTTGATCCGGAAGACCCCGAACTCGTGCAGGTCGGGCAGTTGGTCCAGCGCGAACCAGCCCACTTCGAGTGACTCGTCGTCGTTGACGCGGGCCTCGCCGCCGGTGGCGCGGCAGCGCACCGTGATGTCCATGAACTGGCAGGTGTCGCCGTTCGGGTAGGTCACCGGCTCCAGGGCCTCGACGAGCACGACGCGCTCGGGCACGCAGTGCACCGCCGTCTCCTCGAAGACCTCGCGGACGGCGCACGCGGCGGGCTGCTCCCCCGGGTCCGGGATGCCGCCGATGACCGACCACTTGCCGTTGTCGGAGCGCCGCCCGAGGAGCACTCTGCCGTCGTCGTCGAAGACGATGGCGGTGACGCCGGGGAGCCACAGCAGCTGGTGGCCGGCGTCGGCCCGGATCGTGCGGATGAAGTCAGGAGTTGCCATGCCGTCGACCCTAACGGGCCTGGCGGGCACGCCTGGCCCGTACGGCGCCCGTCACCGCCCAGCCGAGACCGCCCGCGGCGATCAGCACGAGGATGCCCTCGGGCAGGGTGCCGAAGCGGGTGGCCGGGGTCTGCGAGGAACGCAGCGGCACCTCCTCGACCAGTGAGTCGGCGGTGAACCACTTCGTCTTCTGCGAGACATGGCCGTCCGGCATGATGATCGCGCTGACGCCGCTGGTCACCGGGACGGTGACGGTGCGGCTGTGCTCGACGGCGCGGATCCGCGACATGGCCAGCTGCTGGTACGTCATCTCGCTGCGGTCGAACGTCGCGTTGTTGCTGGGCACCGAGATGATCTGCGCGCCGTGGGTGACGGTGTCGCGCACGGCCCAGTCGAAGGCGGCCTCGTAGCAGGTGGCGAGGCCCACCTTCGTGCCCGCCATGGTGAAGACGCCGGGCTCGGTGCCGCGGCTGAAGTCCTGGCGCACCATGCCGACGTCACTGCTGAAGAAGCCGACGACGTCGCGCAGCGGGATGTACTCGCCGAAGGGCTGGATCTGGCGCTTGTCGTAGGTGTCCGTGGGGCCCTTCTTCGGGTCCCACAGGATCTGCTCGTTGAAGAGCTTGCCGTCCTTGGACTCGACGACCCCGCCCACCGAGATGGGGGCGCCGATCGCCTTGACCGCGCGCTCGATGGCCGCGTGGGCGTCCGGGTTGGTGAACGGGTCGATGTCGGAGGAGTTCTCCGGCCACAGGACGAAGTCCGGCTGCTTCACCTTGCCCGCCTTCACCCGGTCCGCGAGCCGCTCGGTCTCGCGCACATGGTGGTCGAGCACGGCGCGGCGCTGGGCGTTGAACTCCAGGCCCGCCTGCGGGACGTTGCCCTGGACGGCGGCTACGGTCGCGGTGCCGTCCTCGGCGTCGTCGCTGACGAGCGGGCGTGCGGCGAAGGCTCCGGCGACCGGGACGACCACGCTGAGCAGGGCCGCTGCCGCCGCGCCACGGCGTACGGCGCGGGTGCCGCGCGCGGCGTGCACCTGGCGGACGATCTCGTACAGGCCGAAGCCGCACAGGACCACCGCGAACCCGAGGACCGGAGTGCCGCCGAGCGCGGCAAGCGGCAGGAAGACGCCGTCCGCCTGCCCGAAGGCGATCTTCCCCCAGGGGAATCCGCTGAACGGCACGCGCGCGCGTGCCGCCTCACCGGCGATCCACAGGGCGGCGGCCCAGAGCGGGTATCCCGGCACCCGGGAGACGGCGGCGATGGCCGCTCCGACGAGGGCGACGAACATCGCCTCGATGGCGGCGAGCGCCAGCCAGGGCCCTGGCCCGACCTCCACCCCGGTCCACACCAGGAGCGGCAGCAGGAAGCCGAGGCCGAAGAGGTAACCGAGCCCGAGACCCGCCTTCCAGCCGCGGCCGTGCAGGCACCAGGCGAACACCGCGAAGGCCGGCAGGGCCAGCCACCACAGGGTGCGTGGCGGAAAGCTGACGTAGAGCAGCACTCCGGAGAGTGTCGCCGCGGCGGCCGGGACGAGCGCTCGCAGGAAGCGGGCCTTGCGCGATACGGGCGCGGGCTGCGGTCCGAGCTGCTCCGACTCGTCTACGGAGGTGGTGGTGGCGGTCACTCGGGGAGTCTACGGCGCGTCGCTTGGACAAGGACAGGACGGTCGTGCCCGGTCGCCGGGGTCTTGTCCACGCGTTCGCCGGATCGTTCCTGCGCAAGACGTCCACATTTCACGGTTCCAGCGACTACGGTGTGCCCGAGTCCCTGACCTGCGGCCGGATCGAGCCACAGCGTTCGGGGCGCCGTCATACGGCGGGGGGCGACGGGGTGGGGACAACGGGGATGGCCGCTACGGCCGGGCCGTCAGGGGCATACGAACGGCGCAGCGCGTCCGACGCGACGGGCTGCGCGCTGCTCGGCGTGTGCGCCGCCTGGACCTTGATCACATCGGGGGTGCACGGGGGGCAGCCCGAGGGCGTGCTCCTCGCGGTGCTCGCCGTGGCCGCGGGCTACGCGGGCGGGCGCATCTGCGGCGCGCTGCTGCCGGTCGCCGCGCCCTGCGCAGGTGCGCTGGCGGGAGTGGGCCTCGCGGCGGCGGCCCCGCAGCTCTCGCCGGGTCCCGTCAGCGCGGCGCCGCTCGGCCACACGGGTGCCACGGCCGCGCTCCTGATCCTGGCCTCGGGGGCGGCCTGCTCCGCGGCGTGGGCGGCGCACAGTGCGTCGACGCGGCTGGCGATGCGGTTGCTGGCCGTGGGGATCGTGGTGGCCGCCGCGGCACTGGGGTCCGTGGCCGGTGTCGTTGCCTGCACCGGGATCCTGCTGTGTTCGCTGGCGACCGCGCTGATGCGGCGCAGGGTGCTCGGCCTCGCGGGGCTGGCCCTGGCGACGGCCGTGGTGACCGGTCTGACCTGGGCGATCGCCGATGACGTACTGCCGGAGGGGCTGAGCGCGTCTCTGGAGGGTCAGCTCGACGGGCACCGGGTCGAGCTGTGGCAGGACGCGCTGACGCTCGCGGGCCAGGAACCCGCGGTGGGCGTGGGCCCCGGCCGGTTCGCCGATTCCAGCCCGACGGTGGCCGAGCACCTCCTGACCGACGGCAAGCCCCACTCGGCGCCGTTGCAGCAGGTGGCCGAACAGGGACTGGTGGGGGTGGTCCTTCTCGCGGCGGTCTTCTGCTGGCTTCTGTACGCCCTGTACCGCTCGCCGCGCTCCACCCAGGTCGTCCTGTCGGCGGGCTCGGCCCTGACGGCGCTGGCCGCGGTGGCGTCGGTCGGCAACGCGCTGAGCCTTACGGCAGTGACGACGGGCGCGGGCTATCTCGCGGGCATCGCCACGGCGCGACCGCTGGGCGATGAACCGGCGCAGGTCAGGCCGCCCGGCGCCCCGCCATGGACAGCCGGTGGCGGATGATCCGCACGGCCGCTTCGGCGTCGTCGACGGTGACCGTGAACTTCCGGCCGTCGCCCAGGCTCAGGACCAGGCCCTCACCACGCCTGACGACGACGGCGGTGCCGAGCTCGGGCCGCGAGCGGTAGCCCCAGCCGCCCCACTGTCTGGGGCAGACGACCTGCGCGAACTCGGCCCCCACCACGTGGGAGAGGAGGATGCGGCGGCGCGGCAGGCCCATGTGCCCGCAGCGCACTTCCAGGCAGTCCTTGTCGACCGTCACGGCGACGTGGACGAAGGCGAGGGTGCCGAACAGGATCAGGAGCCCGGCTGCGATGCACCCCACGACGGACATGGCGAGGGCGGCGATTCCGGACGTCCACATGCTGTCGACGGCCAGCTCGATCCCCAGCGCCAGGCAGAGAGCGCCGGCCAGAGCCAGCAGCCACTGCACGCGGTTGGTCGCGCTTCCGGTCCAGACTTCCGGCGGGGCGTCGGCTGTACTGCCCCGCTCGCCGTGAGTGTGGTCCCTCATGCGACCGAGAGTACCCACGATCCGGAGGGAAGGCACCGCGTCGCGGAGCGTTACCACCGCGAGGCGGCCGCCACCCGTGGCGTTCAGGCCTGCGGGGCCGGGACTCAGCGTGCGGGAGTGGCCGCCGCGAGGAGCCTGCCTTCGGCGTACGTGTGGGCGGCGAGGGGCAGCTCGGCGGCGCGGCCACTGAGGATGACCGTGAGGCCGCCCTCCGTGCCGGTGCCGGGGCCGGGAAGCTCCCCGGCCCTGCGCAGCGCCTGGGCGGCGACCGCTCCGGCGGAGCCGTGCAGCACCAGGGGCGGCAGTTCGGGCTGCTGGAGGGCGGCGCGGATGCGCTCGCCGACCAGCTCGTAATGGGTGCAGCCCAGGACGACGGCCCTTACATCACGCGGGGTGAGTGCCGCCGCCGCGGCGACCGCCCTGTCGATGGCCGCCTCGTCGGCGGACTGCACGGCGTCCGCCAGACCGGGGCAGGGCACCTCGGTGACGCCGACGCCGCCGGCGAACTCCTCGATGAGGCCGCGCTGGTAGGGGCTTCCGGTGGTGGCGGGGGTGGCCCAGATGGCGATGGGGCCACCACCGGCCACGGCCGGCTTGATCGCCGGTACGGTCCCGATGACGGGCAGGTCGGGCTCGAAGCGGGCGCGCAGGGCGGGCAGGGCGTGCACGGACGAGGTGTTGCAGGCCACGATCAGCGCTTGGGGGTGGTGTGCGGCGGCCGCCTCCGCGATGGCGAGCGAGCGCTCCGTGATGTCCTCGGCGGTGCGCGGCCCCCAGGGCAGTCCGTCGGGGTCCGAGGAGAGGACGAGATCAGCGTCCGGCCGCAGACGACGCACCGCCGCCGCGGCGGGGAGCAGGCCGATACCGGAGTCCATGAGCGCGATCTTCACCCGGTCACCATAGTCGATCGGCCTCCTGAGCCCGGCGGCGTGGGGCAGACTGCGGCGGATGAGCGCCGTTGTGTGGACCACCGCCGCATCGCTTGCCGCCTGGCTATGGCTGCTGTTGGGGCAGGGCTTCTTCTGGCGCACGGACCTGCGGCTGCCGCGGCGCCGTGAACCGGACGTCTGGCCCTCGGTCTGCGTCGTAGTCCCCGCCCGTGACGAGGCCGCCGTGCTGCCCGAGAGTCTGCCTTCGCTGCTCGCCCAGGACTACCCGGGGCAGGCCGAGATCTTCCTTGTCGACGACGGGAGTTCGGACGGCACCGGCACGCTGGCCCGGTCCCTCGCCGACCGGCACGGCGGCCTGCCGCTGACGGTGGGTTCACCGGGAGAGCCGCCGCCGGGCTGGACCGGCAAGCTGTGGGCCGTACGGCACGGCATCGGCCTGGCACGCGCGCGTGCCCCCCGCTATCTGCTGCTCACCGACGCCGACATCGCTCATGAGCCGGTCAGTCTGCGGCAGTTGGTCGCGGCGGCGGAGACGGCCGGATTCGACCTTGTCTCGCAGATGGCGCGGCTGCGCGTCGCGAGCATGTGGGAGCGGCTCGTCGTCCCGGCGTTCGTCTACTTCTTCGCGCAGCTGTATCCGTTCCGCTGGATCGCGAAGAAGAACTCGCGCACGGCCGCGGCCGCCGGCGGCTGCGTCCTGCTGAGCACGGCCGCCGCCGAGCGCGCGGCGATCCCCGACTCCATCCGGCACGCGGTGATCGACGACGTGACGCTGGCCCGGGCCGTGAAGCGTTCGGGCGGCCGCATCTGGCTGGGGCTCGCGGAGCGCGTCGACAGCGTGCGCCCCTACCCCGGGCTCGGGGACCTCTGGCGGATGGTCTCGCGCAGCGCCTACGCCCAACTCCGCCACAACCCGCTGATCCTGCTCGGCACGGTCCTGGGGCTCGCCCTGATCTATCTGCTGCCCCCGGTCGCGCTGTTCGGCGGGCTGGCCACGGGCAGCGCGGGGCCGGCGGTGCTCGGCGGCGTCGCGTGGCTGGTGATGACGGCGACATACGTCCCGATGCTGCGCTACTACCGGCAGACTCTCTGGCTCGCTCCCCTGCTGCCCTTCACCGCTTTCCTCTATCTCCTCATGACGGTGGATTCGGCGGTGCAGCACTACAGGGGGCGTGGAGCGGCATGGAAGGGGCGGACGTACACCCGCCCCGATCCCGCTCCCGAGCAGAACTGATACGCCCTGGCCCCCTCTACTTCCTGTCTACTTCCTGCCGGGCGTCCAGTTCATGCCCCAGCCGTACGCGTAGTCGATGGTGCGCTGCGGGCTCACGCCACGCTCCGGCACCAGGTAGCGGGCCTCGCGCTGGACGAAGAGGTCGCCGTTGTTGTTCGTGAGCAGCGCGAGCGCGCACACCGTGGAGGGCACCGTGCACTCGTCCAGCGAGAAGTCGATGGAGGCGCCGTGCTGCGGCTGCAGGGTCACCGTGGCGTTCAGGTCGGCGAAGCTGCGCGCGCCTTCGTAGATCGTCACGAAGATGACGATGCGCTTGAAATCCTTGATGTGGTCGAGGTTGACCGTGAGGTTCTCGCCGCTGGCCACGGCTCCGGTGCGGTCGTCGCCGTCGAGCAGCAGATACGGGGGCTGGTCAAGGGATCCGAAGGCGTTGCCGAGCGCCTGGACGACGCCCTTGCGGCCGTCGCTCAGTTCGTACAGGGCGCACAGGTCCAGGTCGAGGTCCGCGTGCATGGCCACGGCCCGGCCGAGCTTGCTGGCCCAGCCCTTGAACTGCTTGCGCACCTCCCAGTTGAGGTTCACGCGCATCGCCCCGGACGTGCCGCCCTGCTTGGTGAGCGAGACGGACGGCGCGTCCTTGGTGAGCGTGACCTTCGTCAGGCGCACGGGCGGGCCCGCGGGTGCGGGGGACGCGGCGGGCGGCGGCGGGGCCTGGACGGGGGCAGCGGGAGCCACCGGGGCCGGAGTCGGAGTCGGCGGAGGCTGCACCGCGGCCGGGGCGGGCGCCGGCGCCTGCTGCGGTTCGTCCACCGAGATCCCGTAGTCGGTGGCCAGGCCCTGGAGTCCGCTGCCGTACCCCTGCCCGACGGCGCGGAACTTCCACGCGCCCTGGCGGCGGTAGAGCTCGCCGAGGACGAACGCCGTCTCCACGGTCGCGTCCTCACTGTCGTAACGCGCGATCTCGGCGCCGTTCGCCGCGTCGACGACGCGGATGAAGAGGCCGGGGATCTGCCCGAACGTGCCGCCGTCCGTCGAGGCGGCGAGCACCACGGTCTCCACGGCGGGCTCCACGCGCGCGAGGTCCACCACGAGCGCGTCGGTCACCCGGCCGCCGTCGTTCTTCTTGCCCTCGTGGCGCACCGCACCGGAGGTGTGGACCGCCTGGTTGTAGAAGACGAAGTCGTCGTCCGAGCGGACCTTTCCGGAAGCGGCGAGCAACAGGGCCGACGCGTCGGCGTCCGGCACCCCGGCTCCTGAAGCCCACCCCAACTCGACGCGCACGGCAGGTGCCGGCACAGGAACATTCGAACCTTTAGGCATTGTCATGTCCGCCCCCATCGCAAGTCGCCACGTCCGGCCAGGCCGCCGTCCCGTTCATGACCAACCTATTACCCGGACCCCCGAGAGGCCCATGTCCCCCGTCGACACCCTGCCGCACGACCCTCACGTCAACCGTGCGTCAACCGCCGGTAACCCGTACGGAGCTTGGCTTTTACAGGATCCCTACGCCGCTGCGCGACCGATTTTTCCCAAGTTCGCTCGGATTGGGGACGTCCGGTCACTACCGACACGTAAAACAACCCTCTTATCGGTCTCCCCAACCAGCACATCAAGGGCTTAACTTATGTGTCATGACCTCCCCCCGCTCCACCTATGGCGGCGGTTACTACTCCGCGCCGTCCTTCCCGGACACTCCGATCTACGACTCCCTTGTCGCCGAGCGGGGTACTCCTCAGATCGCCCCGATCCGGGTCCCCTCCGCGTACGACACGGGCAGTCACCTGCCCGCGCTGCAGTCGGCCCTGCCCGCGCTGCCCGCAGCCCCGTCCCACCACAACCCCTCGTACGGCTACGCGCAGCAGCCCGCTCCGCTGCAGCAGGCGCCCGCGCCGTACATCCCGCAGCAGCCGTCGGCGCCGCGCGGCTACCCGGGCCCCCAGCAGCAACAACAGCGTCCCCCGGCCGGAACGGGCTACGAGGCCATGCGCCCCGCGGCACCGCGCCCCGCCCCGGCGACGTACGAGGACCCGTACAACCGCCCTTACCGCGGCTACTGATTCGACCGCCCGCGTCCCTGTCAGTGGCTGCTGGCAGGATGGCGGCATGCCGAATCCAGCGCTGCACTCGATCCACTTCTACCCGCTCAAGGCGGTCGGGGGACACGCTCCGCGTGAGGCCGTCGTCGAGCCCTGGGGGCTCGCGGGTGACCGACGGTGGGTCCTGGTGGACAGCGACGGACGCGTCATCACGCAACGACCGCATCCGAGGCTGGCGTTGGCCGCCGCCGAGCTCCTGCCCGGCGGCGGCATACGCATGTCCGCGCCCGGCCGGGAGCCGCTGACGGTCGCCGTGCCGCCCCCCGGCGAGACCGTCACGGTGAACATCTGGAAGGACATGGTCGAGGCGGTGCCCGCCGACGCGGCGGCGCACGCCTGGTTCAGCGCCTATCTGGACACGGACGCCCGGCTCGTCCACCTCGACGACCCCGCGACCAAGCGCCCCATCGACCCGGCGTACGCCAAGGACGGCGAGACCGTCTCCTTCGCCGACGGGTATCCGCTGCTCCTGACCACGCTCTCCTCCCTCGACGCGCTTAACTCGCTCATCGCGCAGGGCGACCACTCCGACGAGGGGCCGCTCCCCATGAACCGTTTCCGGCCGAATGTGGTCGTGGACGGGTCGGCGCCCTGGGCCGAGGACGACTGGTCGCGCGTCGCCATCGGCGAGGTCACCTTCCGGGTGGCCAAGAGGTGCGGCCGCTGTGTCGTGACCACCACCGACCAGCTCAGCGCGGAGCGCGGCAAGGAGCCGCTGCGCACACTCGCCAAGCACCGCCGCTTCGGTGACCAGCTGGTCTTCGGCCAGAATCTGGTGCCGGAGACGACCGGATCGATCCGGGTCGGCGACGCGTTCACCGTCCTCGATTGAGAGTCGCCCGCTCGGGAACTCGAAGACCCGGCGCGGTCGTTGAGCGTAGATGAGAAGAGTGATGTGCCTCTCTCTTCTTCCCGCCGGTGCGTGGGCCGTGCCGCATGTGGTTATGACGGACGCGGAAGGGGGTGCAGGACTGTGCGAGCACTCGTCGGGCTGTGGCGCTGGCGGCACAACCCGCTGCGCCGCAAGACCGACGTCGTCGAAGCCTGGGTGGCCCTCGTGACCGTCCTGCTCATCGCCATGGCCGTGCCGCTGGCCGGCTTCGCGGTCGGCGGCCTGACACGGGACGCCCTGCTCCAGTCGGTGCGGGAACAGCGCGAGGTTCGGCACGCAGTCGCGGGCACGGTGATCAAGAAGGTTTCGAGACCCCCGGTCGACCCCGACCCCGAGACGTCCTCCGCGCGCGACAGGCACAGCCGGGTGCTCGCCGAATGGACCGCCCCGGACGGCACGGCGCACACCGGCACGGTGGTGGCCGCCCTGGAGTCCCCCGACCCGGGCGACCGCTTCCGGCTCTGGACGGACGAGCACGGCCAGGTGGTCGGCCGCCCGCTGGACGACGCGACCGCGAGCACGCATGCGGCACTGGCCGGGATCGGCGCCGCCGTGGCGGTCGCCGGACTCGTCGAGGGAGCCCGCCGGATCGTCGTCTGGCGGATGGTGGTGCGGCGTCACGACCGCTGGGACCAGGCCTGGGAGAAGGCGGGGCCGGACTGGGGACGGACCGGAACCGGCTCGTGAAGCCCTGTTCGAGGCACCGGCACGGACTTCCGGGTCCGGTGAGAGAGCGGCGATGACCAGGTGAGAGCCTGGCGATCGGGTCAACTCGCCCTCGCCGCGCGCGCTACGGTGGACCGGCCGAACTCTTCGGCGCCTTGCGCGAGGTCGTGAGGACCCGCGTACGACAAGGTGGGGGCAGAGCAACTCCATGGCACAGGGCACGGTCCAGGTGACGCACACCGGAACCTCGCGGTGGCGGCGCCGCACGGGTGAGTACGCATCGCTCGCTGCCGCCTTGGAGGCCGCGAGCGACGGGGACGTCCTCACCATCGCCCCCGGCACGTACCGCGAGAATCTTGTCGTCCAGCGGGCGGTGACGCTGCGCGGCCCCGAGGGCTCCCCCGGCTCCGTCCGCATCGCACCCTCCGACGGGGTGCCGCTCACCGTCCGGTCCTCCGCCGTGGTGCAGGACCTGCATGTCGAGGGCCAGGACTCGGCCGCGCCCGCGCTGCTCGTCGAGGACGGGGCGCCCGAACTCATCGACGTACGCGTGGTGACACGTTCCGCCAGCGGCATCGAGGTGCGCGGCGGAGCGCGCCCGACCGTGCGGCGCTGCACGGTCGACAACCCCGGCGGCATCGGCATCGCCGTACTCGACGGCGGGGGCGGGGTCTTCGAGGAGTGCGAGGTCGTCTCGGCCGGGCAGTCGGGCATAGCGGTGCGCGGCGGCGCGCACCCCCGTCTCGAGCGCTGCCGGGTGCATCACGCGTCAGGTGCGGGTCTCTCGGTGACCGGTGAGCACTCGGGCCTTGAGGCGATCGGCTGCGAGGTGTACGAGGTCAAGGGTTCGGGCGTGCAGATCACCGGGCGGGGCGCGGCGCATCTGACGGACTGCGACGTGCACCGCACGACGTCGGACGGCGTCACGCTCGACACGGACGCGGTCCTCACGCTCGCCGACTGCCGCATCCACGACATCCCGGAGAACGCGATCGACCTGCGTTCCCGCTCGGTCCTGACCCTCACGCGTTCCACCGTGCGGCAGTTCGGGCGCAACGGCCTCTCGGTATGGGACCCCGGCACGCGCGTGGACGCCAACCAGTGCGAGATCCACGACAGCACGGGCGACTACCCCGCGGTGTGGGTCAGCGACGGCGCGACGGCCGTCCTGGAGTCCTGCCGGGTGCACGACGTGCCGGACGCCCTGTTCGTCCTGGACCGCGGCTCGCGCGCCGACGTCGTCGACAGCGATCTCTCCCAGGTGCGCAACACGGCGGTGTCCGTCAGCGACGGCGCGACGGCGCAGCTGGACGACTGCCGCATCCGCGATGCCGCCACCGGCGCGTGGTTCCGCGACCACGGCAGCGGTGGCACCCTGGCCAACTGCACGGTCGACGGCGTCCAGACGGGCGTCATCGTCACCAAGGGCGCCGACCCCACCCTTGAGCGCTGCACGGTCACTTCACCCGCGGAGGCGGGCTTCTACGTCTCGGCGGGCGGCCGCGGCAGCCTGCACGGCTGCCGGGTGACCGACAGCGGAGGGTACGGCTTCCACGTCATCGACGGCTGCCGTACGACGCTGAAGAAGTGCCGTACGGAGCGGTGCGCGCGCGGCGGCTTCGAGTTCGCGGAGGACGGGCCGCTCGTCGAGGACTGCACGAGCGACGAGAGCGGCGGGGTACGGACCGCGGCGACCGCGGCTTCGGCAGCGCAGGAGGCCGCCCCGCAGACGGCCAAGCAGACCGTGGGGCTGCTCGGTGCGATCCCCGGTCAGCGCACGGATCTGGCGCCCGCGACAGCCACGGCCCCCGAGCCGCCGTCCCGCTCCTCCAAGGACGTGCTCGGTGAACTCGACACGCTGGTCGGCCTGGAGAGCGTCAAGCGCGAGGTGCGCGCCCTCACGGACATGATCGAGGTGGGGCGGCGCAGGCAGCTCGCCGGTCTCAAGGCCGCGTCCGTGCGCCGCCATCTGGTGTTCACCGGCTCCCCCGGCACCGGCAAGACGACCGTGGCGCGGCTCTACGGCGAGATCCTCGCCTCGCTCGGCGCCCTGGAGAGCGGGCATCTCGTCGAGGTGTCGCGGGTCGACCTGGTGGGCGAGCACATCGGGTCGACGGCGATCCGTACGCAGGAGGCGTTCGACCGGGCGCGCGGCGGTGTGCTGTTCATCGACGAGGCGTACGCCCTCTCGCCCGAGGACTCCGGGCGTGACTTCGGCCGGGAGGCCATCGACACGCTGGTGAAGCTGATGGAGGACCACCGCGAGGCCGTGGTGGTGATCGTGGCGGGCTACACGGCCGAGATGAAGCGCTTCCTCTCGGTCAACCCCGGTGTGGCCTCCCGCTTCTCACGGACCATCACCTTCGGCGACTACGCCCCCGAGGAGCTGCTGCGGATCGTCGAGCAGCAGGCCGAGGAGCACGAGTACCGCCTCGACACGGGGACGGGCGAGGCCCTCCTGAAGTACTTCACGGCGCTTCCGAAGGGTCCCGCGTTCGGCAACGGCCGCACCGCGCGCCAGACGTTCGAGGCGATGGTGGAGCGGCACGCGGGCCGGGTCGCCCAGTTCGATGAGCCGAGCAAGGACGACCTCACCCTGCTGTATCCGGAGGATCTGCCGGAGCTGCCGTGACCGTCGTGGCGCGTACGGGGGGCTTCTCCTCGGCCTGGGGGCGCGGGGCCGGAACGGCGGGCTTGAGCCGGGCGAGCAGCCGTGCGCGCTCCTCGGCGAAGGCGGGGTCGGCCTGGTAGTCGGAGTGGCCCAGGATCGGGGCGGGGAGCGGGTGTTCCTCCGTGCGTCCGTAGACCAGGGGGTCCTTGAGGGCGTCGTGGTCGACCTTCGGTCCTTCGCCCTCGGGCTGAACCCGGACGGGGCCGCCGATCGGGTCGGTGCTGCGGTACAGGTTGCGCCAGCAGTCGACCTCGCGGTGCAGGGAGCCGAGGGCGGCCGGGCCGAAGTGGGCGGGGAACCACCGGCCGTAGAGGCGCTCCAGGGGTGAGCCATAGGTGAGGAGGGCGACCCTTTTGCGGACGGAGGGCCACAGCTGCCAGGCGGCCGCGGCGGCGAGAACGCTGCCCTGCGAGTGGCCGGAGATGACGAGCCTGCCGCCGGTGGCGCGCGTCGCGCGGGTCCAGGTGTGCATGCGCCAGGTGAGGTCGGGGACGGCACGCTCGGCGTAGCAGGGTGGGGCGAAGGGGTGGGCGGCGCGCGGCCAGAAGGTGCCGACGTCCCACAGGATGCCGATGGTGCGCCGTGCGGAGGCGTCGCGGTAGGCGCGGCGGCCCCACGTCACGAACAGTATGAAACCGAAGCCGATCAGCCAGGAGCCGAGCGCCTGCGAGGTCTCGGCCGCGCCCTCGAAGAAGAGCGGCAGCCCTCGCGCGGCCTTGCTCGGGACTTCCTCGGTCACCCATGCGCCGACCAGGGCGCCCGCGCCGAGCAGCAGCGTCACCGCCGAGGTGATGCCCACCAGAAGGGGGGCACGGTCGGTGAGGGCGGCACGCGCGCGTGTGCCCGCGATGCGGCGGCTGCGGGCCGCGTCCTTCGGTTCGCCGGGGTATTCGAGCGGGATGTTCTCCCGGTCGCGGCGTGCCCTACGCCAGGTGCGGACGCCGAGCCAGCCGCAGAGTGCCGCCACGACCACGAGGAGGGGCGGGATGACCGATGCCTGCCAGGTCAGGAGCACGGGTGGGCCGTCGATGGTGCCGCCGGAGCCCGGCTCCCCCGTGCCGTCGAGCCAGTCGGCGACGCGCTGGGCGCCGCCTCCGGACATCACGCCGCCGAGCGCGCAGGCGAGCATGGCGACGGAGGGGCCCGCGAAGCCCCGCAGGGCGGTGCGCGGGTCGGGGGCCGTGCGGTAGAGCGCGCGGGCGACCACCGCGAGCGCGAGGACCAGGAGTCCCTGGACCAGGGCGATGCCGCCGAAGGTCGCGTTGCCCGGCAGCCTGCCCTCGGAGGTCCATTCGGGGCGTGACCATCCCGCGTACAGAAGCGTCAGGACGAGCAGGGCGAGCGCGCCGAGGGGCAGCCTGCGGATCAGTTTCTCGTCGAGGTGCCGGTCGAGCCTGGTCTCGCTGCGCCCCCTGCGCCAGACCACCAGGGCGACGAAGCCGCCTCCCAGGAGCAGCGTCACGACGAGGATCCAGCCAAGGGCGTCGAGCAGCGCGGGGCCGCCGGACCGCCGGTCGTGGCGCGCGGCCGCGACGCCGACCGCGGCGGCCACCGTGAGGAACCCGGCGGCCGTGTGCGCGGCACGCAGCCGCGCCACGAGGCGGCGCCCGTACCAGAAGCCGGGCTTGCCGAGCGCGGTGCGGCCGGCCTCCTCCTCCGGGTCGTCCTGGTGGGGCAGCGGCGTCTGGGACTCGTAAGCGCTCCAGGTGCGCTGGGACAGATACCAGAGCAGCCCGGTGAGCGCGGCCGGCAGCAGGGCGGCGAAGGCGAGACGCCGTCCCGGCTGGCTCCACCAGCCGCCGTGTCCGGAGGCGTCGCTCGCGAGGAAGCCGAGCCAGGAGCGCTCGGCGGCGCACTCGGGAGTGCCCGCGCACTGCCAGGCGATCAGGTCGATGGCGACCTCACAGGCGGCGGCGACCAGCAGCACGGTGAGGGTGAGTCCGGTCAGGCGCACCAGGAGGCCGTACGTCCGGACGGTCTTGCGCATGCGCCGTGAGGTGGGGCGCATCCAGTGCGCGAGGTTGACCACCATGAACGGGAGCAGCAAGAGCCACAGGGCCCGCGAGCCGTTGCCGGAGGTCAGATTGCACCAGACGTACGCCTCCGGAACGGGCTTGCCCCGGTAGTCGTCCGGGCGTTTCTCGGCGTCGGCGTCCTCGGTGCGGCGGAACACGGCCGCCGTCTCGTCGCCGGAGATGCGGACGGTCCGCGGATCGCCCAGCATCTCTTCGGGTGTCGTGCCCCCCACCCCGTGGACGAGGAGTTCGAGAGCCGTCTCTTCTCTGTGGTCAGCTGCCACTGTTCGCTTCCCCCGATGTGCGCGTGGTCAGGGGAGAAGGATCTCCACTCCTGACCCCGTCCACACCAGCCATCACGTAATCTCCCCGTTCCGGGTGACCAACGCGCGATCGGGCGGTGGACCTCCTGTCGGTCGCCCGTGCGAGGATGAGGCAGCGTGATGGACGGGCGCAACGGGTGTGACGAGGCAGAAGGGCCGGGACGGACGTGAGTGAGAATCAGAACCTCCTCGCGGAGCAGCGCCGCGCCTTGATCCTCGATGAGGTCCGCCGCCGTGGCGGGGTCCGTGTCAATGAACTGACTCGCAAACTGGGTGTGTCGGACATGACGGTCCGCCGCGATCTCGACGCCCTCGCCCGCCAGGGTGTCCTGGAGAAGGTGCACGGCGGCGCGGTCCCGGTGGTGGAGGCGAGCACGCACGAGCCGGGGTTCGAGGCCAAGTCGGGCCTCGAATTGAACGCCAAGGAGGACATCGCGCGCACCGCGGCCTCCCTGGTCGCTCCCGGCACGGCGATCGCGCTCTCCGGCGGCACGACGACGTACGCACTGGCCCATCATCTGCTCGACGTGCCGGACCTGACGGTGGTGACGAACTCGGTGCGGGTCGCGGATGTCTTCCACTCCGCGCAGCGCACCTCTGGCCGGCGCCAGGGAGCGGCGACCGTCGTCCTCACGGGCGGTGTGCGCACCCCGTCGGACTCGCTGGTCGGCCCGGTCGCCGACCAGGCGATCGGCGCGCTGCACTTCGATGTGCTCTTCCTGGGTGTGCACGGCATATCGGCGGAGGCCGGTCTGTCCACGCCCAATCTCGCGGAGGCGGAGACCAACCGGCGTCTGGTGCAGTCGGCGCGCCGCGTCATCGTGGTCGCCGACCACACCAAGTGGGGGACGGTGGGCCTCAGTTCGTTCGCCGGCCTGGATCAGGTCGACACGCTGGTGACGGACGCGGGGCTGCCCGCGGAGGCCCGGACGGAGATCTCCGAGCGTCTGCGTCGCCTGGTGATCACGGGTGAGCCCGGGGAGGCGTGGGCCGACGAGCGGGCCGGAGACGGCGTGGACGTGGGGCGGGCGGACAACGCCGGGGGCACCGCAGACATCTGACGGCCTGCCAGCTAAGGTGTCGGTGCCCGGTCAATGTCCCGATGCGCTTGGGGGCTTAGTTCATGGCACGCCGACTGAAGCCCGTGGGACTGCGGTTCGCCGAGTCCGCTCCGTTGCGTCTGGTCTTCGCGCGTGAGGTGAGCGCGCCCCCGGAGGCGGTGTACCGCGCGCTCGCCGACGACATGACCGCCTGGCCCGAGTGGTTCACGGCAGTCACGCTGTGCCGGCCCATCGACTGCGCGGACGGCGGCAAGGGCCGTGAGGTCCGCCTCAAGGGCGGCACGCGTTTCTGGGAGACGATCGTCGCGGCCGAGGCCTCCGAGCGGTACGCCTACCGGGTCGACGAGACGAACGCCCCAGGGGTGCGTGCCCTGTTGGAGGAGTGGCGGCTCACCCCGGCCGGGACCGGCACCCGCGTGCAGTGGACGTTCGCCGCGGACGGGGTCGCGCCGTTCCGCCTCGCGCTGAAGCTCGGCAAGCCGGGCATGGGCCGCGCCTTCCGCGACGCCGTCACCGCCCTCGACCGGCGCCTGACTTCCGCCAACGCCTGATCCACGCACCGGAGTTGAGGCCGACTAGGTCCAGGTCCCGTTCGCCAGTAGCGACTTGATCGCGGCGGAGTACGGCGCGATGTCCATCCCCTGTTCGGCCAGCCACGCGTCCGAGTAGTACTTGTCCAGGTAACGGTCGCCCGGGTCGCAGATGAGCGTGACGACGCTGCCCGTGCGGCCCTCGGCCACCATCTCGGCGACGATCTTCAAGGAGCTCCACAGGCCGGTGCCGGTGGAGCCGCCCGCCTTGCGGCCGATCGCCTGCTCCAGGGCGCGCACGGCGGCGACGCTCGCCGCGTCCGGCACCTTCATCATGCGGTCGATCGCGCCGGGCACGAAGCTCGGCTCCATCCGCGGCCTGCCGATGCCCTCGATGCGGGACCCGCAGTCGCTGGTGGCGTCCGGGTCGTGGTGGGTCCAGCCGTCGAAGAAGCAGGAGTTCTCGGGGTCGGCGACACAGAGCCGGGTGTCGTGCTGCATGTAGTGGACGTAGCGGGCGATGGTCGCCGATGTGCCGCCCGTGCCCGCCGTGGCGACGATCCACGCGGGTTCCGGATAGCGCTCCAGCCTCATCTGCTGGTAGATCGACTCGGCGATGTTGTTGTTGCCCCGCCAGTCCGTGGCCCGTTCCGCGTAGGTGAACTGGTCCATGTAGTGGCCGCCGGTCTCGACGGCGAGGGCGGCCGACTCGGCGTACATCGTGCGTGAGTCGTCCACGAAGTGACATCGGCCGCCGTGGAACTCGATCAGGCGGCACTTCTCGGCGCTGGTCGTGCGGGGCATCACCGCGATGAAGGGCACTCCGATCAGCTTGGCGAAGTACGCCTCGGAGACGGCCGTCGAGCCGCTGGACGCCTCGATGACCGGCCGTCCCGGCCGGATCCAGCCGTTGCAGAGGCCGTAGAGGAAGAGCGAGCGGGCGAGGCGGTGCTTGAGGCTGCCGGTCGGGTGGGTCGATTCGTCCTTGAGATACAGGTCGATGCCCCATTGTTCCGGCAACGGGAAGCGCAGCAGGTGCGTGTCGGCGGAACGGTTGGCGTCAGCCTGCACCTTGCGCACGGCTTCTTTGAGCCAGGCCCGGTACTCCGCGTCGCTGCGGTCCACGTCGAGCGTGGTCATCGGCTCGTCGGCTCGATCCTGCTGTGTGGTGCTCACCGCGCGGCTCCTTGACGTCAACCCGGCCGCGCTCGGAGCGGCCAGGACACCTCGATCATAGGCACCTTCCGCACGCTTCTCACCTGCATAAACACACCTTTGAGCACCTCAAAGGCACACCTGGCACAGTGGGCTGACGCAGGGGCACGGCACACTGGGGAGAGGATGTGGTCCAGTTGTGCCCACGTCTTCATACGCACTGGTGCTCGACGTCAGGTGCGTGCAGACTGCACCGCACGGGAAGGCGGTCCCGTACGGAACGAGATATCGAAGCGCTCAAGGGGGCGGAACGTCATGGCGGAGCCGGAGTTCACGGCCACAGGCGTGCGGATCGGACGACGGCTGCGCTCCCTCACCCGGGCGGGTCAAATCCGTATCACCGACGGCAGGTTCGAGCTGCTGACCAGTTATGGCAGGGAGATCGACAGCGCCCCCGTGCAGACGGTGCGAGCCGGCAAGCCATGGTTCGCCGCCGACGACCGGGCCCTTGCCGAACTGAACGGCACGCGCTATCGCCTCACCCTCGCCGATCATGATCCGGCGCCCGGCAAGGCGGGGCCGCCCACGGTCCGCAGGTTCATCGACGCGGTACGCAGGGCCAAGGGCCACAGGGCAGCTGCCTGATCGTCTGACACCTGCCTGATCGCCGGGCACCTGCCTGATCGCGGGGCAGTGCCGGAGGAGCCCGCGCGTCCCCCGGCCGGGACGGTGCGAGTTGCACGCCCGCACCCCCTGAGTCACTCTGGTCTCACATCACTCTGGGTTCATCGGCGATAACGCTGCGAACCAGCCCGCCGGTCACATACTGCGACCGGCAGACCCCGCGGCCGCTGCTGGATCCGATCGTCGTCTTCTTCCGGACCACAATTCGGGGAGCCGCAGTCGTGATCAGCCAGCCAAGCAGACATTGCACGGTGGAGCTTCAGGCTCTGCCGTCGCGGATCGGCCAGGTCCGCAGAATCGTATCGGCGCAGTTGCGCTACTGGCATCTCGATCCGTTGATAGACCAGGCCGCGCTCGGGGTGACCGAGCTCCTGACCAACGTGCACCGGCACGCACAGCCGGACAAGGTGTGCACCGTGGAGATCGAGCTGCTGCTCGACCGTCTCACGGTCTCCGTGCACGACCACGATCCCCGCCTCCCCGAGGTCAACGACGCGGAGCCGTTCGCGACCTGTGGCCGCGGGCTCGCCATGGTCGCCGCCGTCAGCGAGAGCTGGGGGGTGCGCGCCCACGGCGACACCGGCAAGGTCGTCTGGTTCACCCTCCCGGCCCCTACGACCACCGACGCGCTGCCGTCCACCTGTCCGGCGTACGGCGCGGCCGCCGCGGGTCCCTTCGCGGACCTGGGTGCGGGGCCGCGGTCCCTCGCCGACGGGCACGCGCCCGGACATGCTCCCGCCCGGTCGGCCGTTGTCGGCTGACCGGGCGGTGACAGGCTCCGTGGAGCGCGCGTCCTACGTCACTCGGTGGCGATGGCACGCAGCACGTCCAGGCGTGCGGCCCGCCGTGCCGGACGCAGACCCGCGAGGGCTCCTGCCGTCAGGCCCACCAGGACGACCACCGTCAACTGCACGGGTGGCACCGCGAACGCGAAGGCACTGCTCGTCGCGCCGTCCGAGGCCTTGACGAGCACCCAGCCGAGGAAGCCGCCGAGCACCAGGCCGCCGGCCGTGCCGAACGCGGCGACCAGCACCGACTCCCAGCGGACCATGGCCCGCAGCTGCGCCCTGGTCTGCCCGACGGCACGCAACAGGCCCAGCTCACGGGTCCGTTCGTGGAGGGCGAGGGTCAGCGTGTTGGCGATGCCGAGCAGGGCGATCAGGACGGCGAGCGCCAGCAACGCGTAGACCAGCGTGAGCATCATGTCGATGCCTCCCGCCGCGGACTGGGCGTATTCACCACGCGTCTGCACATCCGGATTCCCGTACTCCCGGGCGACCTCGGAGACCGCGGCCCTGCCCTCGTCCGCGCTCACGCCCGCCTTGAAGCTGACGGAGACGAGACTGTCGGCGTCCTGCATGCGGTGCGGCGCCCAGGCCTCGCGGGTGATGACGTAGTCCCCCGCCAGCTCGGAGCGGCCGTACAGCGCCCGGACGGTGAAGGTGGCCTTCTCGCCGTCGGCGAAGGCGAGCTCGGTCCTTGAGCCGACCTTCAGGTCCTGCTTCTCGGCCTCCTCCCGGGTGATCGCGACGCCGTCGGCGCCGAGGCCGTCCAGCGTCCCGTCGACCTTGCCGAGGTCGAAGGACTTGGCGAAGGGACCCGGGTCGGTGACCGTCAACGCGCGGCCTTCCCCGTCGACCTCCGCCGCGCCCTTGCCGAGGCCGACCGCGGTCGCCACCTCCGGCCGCTCGGCGAGCGCGGGGGCCAGCTTGGGGCTGAGTCCGCTGCCGCCAGCGCCGAAGCCCGGGGTGCTGATGGCGAGGTCACCGGCGAAGGAGCGGTTCACCGTCTGGTCCATGGTCGCCTTCAGGGAGGCGCCGAAGACCGTGAAGAGCGAGACGACGGCGACGCCGATCATCAGGGCGCTCGCGGTGGCGGCCGTCCGCTTGGGGCTGCGCAGGGCGTTGCGCCGGGCGAGTCCGCCCGTGACACCGCGCAGCCGGTCGAGGGGCCCGCCGAGCACACGTACCGCCCGCGAGGATGCCACCGGCCCCAGCACCACGAACGCCACGAGCGCGAGGACGGCCCCGGCCCCGGCCAGCCACACGGACGGGCTGACGAGGACGCCGACGAGCGAGACGCCCACGGCGGTGAGCGCGAGGACCGAACCCGCGACCGCGCGCCCCCGCGACGCCCCGGAGTGGTCGACCGCGGTCTCGCGCAGCGCGGCCAGGGGCGCGGTGCGGCCGGCGCGCAGGGCGGGCAGCAGGGCGGAGCCCAGACAGACCACGATGCCGACGGCCAGCGGCAGCAGCATCGACAGGCCGCTGATCACCAAGTCGCCCTCGGGGAAGGGGAATCCGATGGCCGGGAAGAGCGCCTGGAGCCCGGCCGCGATACCAATGCCACCCGCGAGGCCCGCGACGGACGCGACCACGGCGACCAAGCTCGCTTCGACCAGGGTGGCCGCGGTGACCTGCCGGCGCGAGGCGCCGAGCGCGCGCAGGAGGGCGTTCTCGCGGGTGCGCTGGGCGACGACGATCGCGAAGGTGTTGTGGATGCTGAAGGTGGCGACGAGCAGCGCGACCCCTGAGAAGACCAGTAGGAAGCTGGTGAAGAGCGTCAGGAACTGGCCGGAGATGTTGTCCGTGTTCTCCGCGGCCGACGCCTCACCGGTGATCGCCTCAACTCCCTTGGGCAGTACGGGGTTCAGCACGTCGACGAGTTCGCGCTCGCCCACGCCGGGACCGGCCCGCACCTGGATGGTCGCGGCCTCGCCGGGCTTGGGCGTCAGGTACTTCTCGGCGTCGGCCTGTGTCATGCCGGTGAAGGTGGTCTGTGCCATGCCGTCCTCGCCACCGAAGGTGGCGAGGCCCACGATCGTCACCTGGACGGGGTCGGGGGTGCGCAGCGTGGTCGTGTCGCCGATCTTCAGGTCGCCGGATTCGGCGGCGCCGCGGTTGACGACGACCTCGCCCGACTTGTCGGGGGCGCGGCCCTCGGCCAGTTGGTAGGCGTTCAGCTCCTTGTCGTCGATCCAGTTGCCGGCGAGCGTGGGCGGGCCCTCGCCGCCGATGGGCTCGCGGTCCTTGCCGAGGAGTTGGCCCGCGCCCTGGATGGCGGGTGCTGCTGCGGCGACACCGTCGGTCCGCTCGATCTTCTCCACGAGCGAGGTCTTGACGGGCTGCCGAGTGCCTTGGGTGTCATCGGGGGTGGTGATGGCGTCGGCGCTGCGCACGACGGCGTCGGTGCCGCTCGTCGCGTTGCCGAACATCGTGTCGAAGCTGGCGCGCAGGGTGTCGCCCATGACGAGCGTGCCCGCCAGGAAGGCGACACCGAGCATGACCGCGAGGAACGTACCCGCGAAGCGACGCTTGTGGCCGCGCAGCGAGGCCAGGCTGATGCGCGTGGTCGGGCCGACGGAACTCATGACAGAGGTGGAACTCATGACGTTGGTGCCCCCTTGGCATCGAAGGCCTTGAGCCGGTCGAGGACCCTGTCGGCGGTCGGGTCCGCCATCCGGTCCACGAGGCGGCCGTCGGCCAGGAAGACGACCTCGTCGGCGTGGGCCGCGGCCACCGGGTCATGGGTGACCATGACGACGGTGCGGTCCATCTGCCGCACGGCGCGGCCGAGGAGGCGCAGCACCTCTTCACCGGAGCGCGAGTCGAGGTTGCCGGTCGGCTCGTCGGCGAAGACCACGTCGGGCCGGCCCGCGAACGCCCGTGCCACGGCTACGCGTTGCTGCTGCCCGCCGGAGAGTTCTGCGGGCCGGTGATGCAGCCGGTCGCGCAGCCCCACCACGTCGATGAGAGCGTCGGTCCACTCCGCTGATGCCCCGTCACGCTGCTTGCCCGCGAGGTCCATCGGGAGCGTGATGTTCTCGGCGACGGTCAGCGTCGGCACCAGGTTGAAGGCCTGGAAGACGAAGCCGATGCGGTCGCGGCGCAGGAGGGTGAGCCGCCGGTCGTCGAGCGAGCCGAGCTCGGTGTCGCCGATGTGGGCGGCTCCCGAGGTGAGGGTGTCCAGGCCCGCGGCACAGTGCATCAGGGTGGACTTGCCGGAGCCCGACGGGCCCATGATCGCGGTGAAGCGCCCGGCGGGAAAGCCGACGCTCACCCCGTCCAGGGCCCGTACGGCGGTGTCGCCGCTGCCGTAGACCTTGACTGCGTCGGTGACACGGGCGGCGTCGACGGTGTCGGCGCCGCTGCGGTGTCCGGTTGCAGCGGTCATGCCGCACCGCCCTTGGAGGTGCGTCCGAACTCCTCGTTCAGGACGGACAGGCGCCGCCAGTACTCGTCCTCGTCGATCTCGCCGGAGGCGAAGCGGCGGCCAAGGACGGCGATGGGCGAGTTCTCGTCGATGCGTACGCCTCGCTCGGCGCCGTTCCGCTGCCACGGTGCGCGGCGGCCCCGCCAGACGGTGCGGCGGAGCAGGGTGATGCCGCCGATCACGACGGCCGCCCAGATGAGCGGGAAGAACAGGATCCACGGGCCGGGCCCGCCGTCGAAGTGAGCCAGGGTGTTCATGATGTCCATCTCCTCGGGAGCGATGCCTGCGGTGTGCGCTGCTTTGACCGGTGCTTTCCGGTGTCTTGAGGCTCGCGCTCCGAGGGGGTCCACGTCGTCGTACGGCCAGCGGCAGTGCGTGTACCACTGCGGGAGTATGTGGGGGCTGGGGAGCTGCTCCCGGGGTGGGGCCGGGTGGGCACGCTGCATGGGTTAGGCCGAACAGCGCAACATCTGTACCTACTAGTATGTACAGTAGATCCATGAACACCCCGGAGCGTCTGATCGAGTCCACCCGCGAACTGCTGTGGGAGCGCGGATACGTCGGCACGAGCCCCAAGGCGATTCAGCAGCACGCGGGCGCCGGACAGGGCAGCATGTACCACCACTTCGCGGGGAAGCCCGACCTGGCGCTCGCCGCGATCAGGCGTACGGCGGAGGAGATGCGCGCCGCGGCCGAGGGCGTGCTCGGCGGCACCGAATCGGCGTACGAACGCATCGAGGCGTATCTGCTGCGCGAGCGCGACGTACTGCGCGGCTGCCCGATCGGACGGCTGACGATGGACCCGGACGTCGTCACGAGCGACGAGCTGCGCGCACCCGTCACCGAGACGCTCGACTGGCTGCGGGACCGCATCGCGGGGGTCGTCGAAGAGGGCAAAGAGCGGGGCGAGTTCGCGGCAACCCTCGACGCGCAGGCGATCGCGGCGACGGTTGTCGCGACGGTCCAGGGCGGATACGTGCTGGCCCGCGCCTCGGGTTCACCCGAGGCATTCGACACCGGAGCACGGGGTTTGCTCGCCCTCCTGTTCACGGCCACCAGCCCTACACCGTAGGGGGCTTGGGGGCCTGGGGGACTTGAGGGCGGAAACGAGTATTTGGCGATTCGAGAACCAGGAGCGCAGCACCATGCACGCGATGCAGTACGAGATCACACTTCCGGCCGATTACGACATGGGCATCATCCGCAAAAGGGTCGCCACCAAGGGCCACTTGCTGGACAACTACCCGGGTCTCGGGGCCAAGGCGTACCTGATCCGCGAACGCGGGGTCGGCGACTCCCCCGTCAACCAGTACGCACCGTTCTACCTCTGGAACACCCCCGAGGGCATGAACTCCTTCCTCTGGGGCCCCGGATTCCAGGGCATCGTCGACGACTTCGGGCGGCCAGAGGTGCAGCACTGGACGGGGCTGGCGTTCGCGGAGGGGGCCGCCTCGGACGCCGCGTCGTCCGCGAGGGCGGCGATACGACGCCGCCAGCGCATCCCGGCCCGCACCCACCTGGGCGGCTTCGCAGGCGAACTGGCAGCTGAAGCAAGCCGGTTGGCGCGGCAGGAGGGCGCGCTCTTCGCAGCGACGGCCATCGACCCACGCGCGTGGGAGGCGCTGCACTTCTCCGTCTGGGACCACGAGTCACCCAAGGGGGAGGGCGATGTGTTCCAGGTGTTGCACCTGTCCGCGCCGGAGCGGCACGTACTCCCCAGGGGGCGACAGTGGTGAGCGCGGACCGCACGGCGGGGGCGGCAGGTGTGGCTCGTACTCGTACGGTCCGCGAGGGCCGGACAGCCCGAACGGCCCGAACGGTCCGAACAGTCCGAACGGTCCTCGGGGACGTAGATCCGGTAGAACTCGGCACGTGCGACGCCCATGACCACCTGTTCCTGACGAGCCCTCAACTCCCGGGTCAGGAGCTGGACTCGCCGGCCGCGTCGGCCCAGGAGCTCGCGGCCTTCCGGGAGGCCGGTGGCGAGAGCCTGATCCAGTGGACACCGCACGGCATGGGGCGCCGCTCCGGCGACCTGCCCGAGCTGTCCCGGACGTCGGGCGTACGCATCGTCGCGGCGACGGGGCTTCACCAAGCAGCCCACTACACAACGGAGTTGCTCGAACGTCTCCATACCGACGGACTTGCGGATCTCTTCGTACGGGAGATCACCCAGGGGATCGCCGACACCGGCGTGCGGGCCGGGCTGATCAAGGTCGCGGGCGGGTTCCACGGTCTGGACTCGCACGCCCGCTGGACGATGGAAGCGGCGGCCGAGGCCCACCACGCGACCGGCGCGCCCATCGCCGTCCACCTGGAGCTCGGCACAGGCGCACTGGACGTACTCGACTTGCTGTGCGGCGAGTTGCTCGTCCCGCCCGATCGCCTGATCCTCGGCCACCTGAACCGCGCCCCCGACCTCGCGATCCACCGCCAAGCGGCCGAAGCCGGCGCGTACCTCGCCTTCGACGGCCCCTCCCGCGCCCAACACGCCACAGACTGGCGCATGCCGGAAGCGGTACAGACCCTGACCGAGGCAGGCTTCGCCGACCAACTGCTCCTGGGCGGCGACACGACAACGGCCGGAGCCCGCGCGGTGAACGGCGGGCCAGGCCTGCCGTATCTGCTGCGCAGGGTGCGCCCGCGGCTCGAACTCGCCCTGGGGGAAGAACTGGTCGGAAACATCCTGCGGGACAACCCGGCACGGGCGTTCGCGGTGGACTGGGCGTAGGAACCGGCACGTCCCGTCAGCTCAACCGTTCTTCCGCCACGAAGCCCGCCGCCAAGTGCGAGAGCAGCCGTCCAGGTGTGTCCTCCTGGATGGTGTGGCCCGCGCCGTCCACCCAGATCAGTTCGGCGTGTGGGATTCGCGTGCGCAGGTACTCGGCGAACTCCGTTGGCAGCAGGAGATCTTCGCGTCCCCAGATGATGCGGGTCGGCACGGCCACCAGGCCGAGGAGGGGCTCGAGCTCGTCCGTCTGGGACTGTTCGAACTGGCGGTACTGGCGGTAGAACGCCGCTTGGCCTTCCGGGCCCCGCCACGGGTCGAGGTAGGCGTCCAGTACGCCCGGCCGGTAGCCGGTGTGCGTGGCGTGGCGGAGGTGGCTTGCCACCAGTGCCTCGTGGGCGTAGTCGGGGAGTTGCTCGAAGACGTGCGCGTTCTCGCGGATGAGTTTGAAGTAACCCGTCCCCCACGCACCACCGCCGACCGCGTCCACCAACGTGAGGTCTCCGTACTCCGCGCCCTCCAGGAGCAGCGCCCGCAACGCCACCGCCCCGCCCACATCGTGCGCGACGACGCCGGGGCGGGCCAGGCCCCAGTGCGCGAGCAGCCGGGCGAAGATCCTCCCCTGCACCACCAGACCGACGTCCTGCCCCTCCCGCCGCTCCGACTGCCCGAAGCCGAGCAGGTCCCAGACATAGACCTTGCGTGTCCGGGCGAGGGCGGGGGCGATCTCGCGCCAGATGTACGACGAGAACGGCGAGCCGTGCAGGAGGACCACCGGGTCGCCTTCCCCGAACGATGTCCACCTCACGTAGCCGTCCGGCGTCTCGAACTTCTCTGCCAAGTGCCACTGCACCAGGTACCTCCCGCTGGTCGCAAACCGCTCTGTCTTCGCGTCCTTCGCGTCTTTCTCGTTCTTCTCGTTCTTCTCGCTCTTCTCGCTCTTCTCGCTCTTCTCGCTCTAGTGATCGACGTTACTAGTAGATCTCTTTAAGCGGTAACCCCTGCCCGCGTATTGCACTGAGCGTTCCAAAACTTGTACTGTACCGACATGGCCCGACCGAGAACCTTCGACGAGGAGCGGGCCCTGGACGCGGCGATGCGCGCCTTCTGGGTGAATGGCTACGAGGCCACCTCGACCCAGGATCTGTGCGAAGCCACCGGCCTGGGCCGCAGCAGCATCTACAACACCTTCAGCAGCAAGCACGAACTGTTCCGACGAGCCCTGGCCCGCTACATGGACTCCATGACGTCCGTCCAGGTCGAGATTCTGGATGACGTGGGACGCTCCCCGATGGAGCGCCTTCGCGCACTGTTCGAGCGCGTCATCGACACCGAGTACGAGTGCCGCGAGAACGGGCACAGCATCGGCTGCCTGACCGTCAACACGACGGTGGAGCTGGCCGGGCGCGACCCCGAGGCCGCCGAGATGCTCGCCGGCGACCTCGCGGTGCGGCTGGCCGCCATCAGCGCCGTCATCCGTACAGGGCAGAGCGGTGGTGACGTCACATCCACGCGGGACGCGGGCGAGCTGGCCCAGTTCCTGAACGCCGTCATCGGCGGAATGCGGGTCTCCGCCCAGGGCGGCGTCGACCGCGCGGCCCTGACGGCCATCGCCGAGACCGCCTTGGACGCGTTGATGTCTTGATGGCTTGACGTCCTAATGGCTTGACTCGTTGGCAGGTCGGCGTGTCGTTTCGCGGCCCGTCAGCCTCTCCCTTCGCCCCAGGGCTGCCTCTGCATGCCGCATGCCCTTGTTTTGTACTGATCAGTTCATAACCGACCCGCCACCCCACCCCCGACAGGAGCCCCCATGCCCCGCGCCGTCTATCTGCTGGCCCTCGGCATCTTCGCCATGGTGACCAGTGAGTTCGTGGTCGCCGGTCTGATGCCGCAGATGGCCGACAGTCTCGATGCCACGGTTCCGGAGATCGGCTACCTGATCACCGCCTTCGCCACGGCGATGGCTCTCGGCGGGCCCTTCCTGACGATCGCCCTGCTGAAGGTGCGTCACAAATCGGCCCTGATGGTCCTGTTCGGCGTCTTCCTGGCAGGCAACGTCCTAGCCGCCCTGGCCCCGGACTATCGCACCATGCTGGTGGCCCGCATCATCACGGGCATCGCGTCGCAGGCCTTCTTCGGCGTCTCCATCTCGATGTGCTCAGAGCTCACCCGTCCCGAAGTGCGGGGCAGGGCCATCGCGGTGGCCCTCAACGGGCTGATGCTCGGCACTCTCCTCGGGCTGCCTCTCGCCACCGTCATTGGTGAACACCTGGGCTGGCGCGCCGCGTTCTGGGCCATCACCGGCCTGACCGTCATCGCCGCGCTCGCCACCTTCGTCGGAGTGCCCCGCGTGGAACCCGCCAGGGCCGAAGGTGTGGGTGGTGGCAGTGGTGTCGATGGTGGCGAAGGTGTCGGCAGCGGGACAAGCCTTAGCCTGCGCCAGGAACTGGGCGCCCTCCGCAACCCCAGGCTCTGGCTCACGCTCACCACCAGCACCTTCGTCATCGGCGCCACGTTCTCCGCCTTCAGCTATCTCAACCCGATCCTCACCGAGGTCACCGGCTTCTCCACGGGCACCGTCCCGCTCCTGCTCATCGCGTACGGAGCAGCCACGGTCATCGGCAACACCGTCGTCGGTCGGTTCGCCGACAAACACACCGTGCCGGTCCTGCTCACCGGCCTGTTGCTCAACCTCGCGTTCCTCGCCGGTTTCGCAATATTCGCCCAACTGAGCCTGGCGGCTGTGGCGTTGATGATGGGCATCGGCCTTGTCGGGGTCACCATGAACCCGGCCCTGGTGACCCGCGTACAGCGCACGGGCAACGCCCGGCCGCTGGTGAACACCGTCCACACCTCGTTCATCACCCTCGGCATCATCATCGCGACGTCCGTAGGCGGGCCCGCCATCGATACGTTCGGCCTGCGGGCCCCGCTCTGGATCGGCGCCGCCCTCGCGGTGTTCGGTCTCCTCACCCTGTTGCCCGACCTGAAGCGGCTGCGTGAGAAGCGAACGGAGGAGCCAACCACAGCCGTCCTGGGTGGAGTTGAGCCCCATGACCCAGCCGCCGGGCCCCAGGGCGCGGCTCCCGAGAACCCGAAGGAGAACGCCCGCGCCTAGGGCCTTCTGGCGGGCAGCCCCAACAGGGCCTTAACCCAACGCCCCGAGGGGGTCGTCGAGCACCGGCTGCCAGGCCAGTTCGGCGGCCCCCACCAGGCTGTTGTGGTCCAGCGTGCAGGCAAGGATCGGTACGCCGCCGCTGCGCCCCCACAGGCTCCGGTCGGCGACGACGGCGCGCAGCCGCTCGGGGTCGGCCTCAAGTAGTGCGCGATGCAGGCCGCCCAGGATGATGCGGTCCGGGTTGAGGATGTTCACCAGCCCCGCGAGCCCGAGGCCGAGGCGGTCGATGAGCTCCTCGGCCGCCGCACGGACCGCGGGATCCCCGCCCCCGTCACGGAGCAGTTCGCGGGCCTGCAGCAACAGCCCTTCGGGGCCCGGCTCGCGGCCCGCCGCCGTGAGGAAGGCCAGCGGGTCGGTCTCGACGTCCAGACAGCCCCGGCTGCCGCAGTGGCAGGGGCGGCCCTCCGGATTGACGGTGAGGTGGCCGACCTCGAGCGCGAGGCCCGAACTCCCGGTGTGCAGACGCCCGTCGAGCACAAGCGCGCCGCCGACCCCGCGGTGTCCTGTCGCGACGCACAGCAGATCGCGTGCGCCACGCCCGGCGCCGTGCCGGTGCTCGGCGAGCGCGGCGAGGTTGACGTCGTTGGCGGCGAACGCGGGTCCGGCGATCCCCGCGTCCCGTACGCAGTCGGCGAAGATCTGGCGGACCTGCGAGCCCGCGGGCCACGCCAGGTGCAGCGGGTTGAGCGCGGTGCCCTCCGGTTCGGCGACGGCCGATGGCACGGCGAGGCCCGCGCCCACGCACCGCCTGCCGGTCTCCCGCAGCAGTTGCGCACCCGCGTCGATGACCGAGCCGAGTACCTGCGCGGGGTCGGCGTCGATCGTCTCGCAACCGGGCGCGGTGGCGACGATCCGGCCGCCGAGCCCGACGAGCGCGGCCCGGAAACCGTCGGAGTGCACCTGCGCGGCCAGCGCGACAGGTCCGTCCTCCGCGATGGAGAGGCCGTGCGAGGGACGGCCCTGCGAACCGGCGGGCGCACTCGGCCTCGCGTCGATCCTGATCAGGCCGAGCGCCTCCAGCTCGGCGGCGACGGCGCCCGCGGTGGCGCGGGTGACGCCGAGTTCGGCGGTGAGTACGGCACGGGTCGGGGCGCGCCCGGTGTGGACGAGCTCAAGGGCGGGCCCGAGCGCTCCGCGCCCTCGCTCCAGGCGCGTACGCGTGGACAGATCCCCCTCGACGCGGGGGGCAGCCTTGCCGTTCATGAGGGCGAGTCTCCCATGATCCGTACGCCGTCTTGCCGTTCAGCCGTCATCTGCCCGTACACCGCCCGCCCACTTCCCTTCCCCTGCCGCAACGAAATCCCACCCAACACCGGTCCGCCGACCTGCGAACCGGGAATCTTCTGCATCTCGACGACCGGACAGCATTCGCTCACCCGCGAGCCTCCCGCCACTGATGCCCCACCACCCCCACCACCCACGGGTGACCGCCACCTCACACCAACCGTCTTGTACACCACGGGGGCACACCTCTACTCTGACTTTGTGCCGCTAGTAAACAAAACCACGTCCGCAGCGTCGCGGGCCACTCCCCCGGGCCTTGTCCGGCTCCGTGTCGCACTCACCGTCTTCTTCGCGCTCGACGGCTTCATCTTCGCCGGATGGGTCGTCCGCATCCCCGCCATCAAGGAACAGACCGGCGCGTCGGCCAGCGACCTCGGGCTCGCGCTGCTCGGCGTCTCCGCCGGTGCCGTGATCACGATGACGCTCACCGGGCGGCTCTGCCGTCGCTTCGGCAGCCATCCGGTCACCGTGGCCTGCGGAGTCCTGATGCCGCTGAGCATCGCGCTGCCGCCGCTGACCCATTCGGCACTCGCGCTCGGGCTCGTGCTCCTGGTGTTCGGCGCCGCGTACGGCGGGATCAACGTCGCCATGAACAGCGCCGCCGTCGACCTGGTGGCCGCCATGCGGCGCCCGATCATGCCCAGCTTCCATGCCGCGTTCAGCCTGGGCGGCATGGTCGGCGCGGGGGTCGGCGGGCTGATCGCCGGGTCCCTCTCCCCCACGCGCCACCTGCTCGGCCTCACCGTGATCGGCCTGCTCGTCACCGCCGTCGCGGGACGCACGCTCCTGCGCCTCGAACCTCCCGCCCCGCCCGCGGACCAGCAGGCGCAAAAGGACACCCCGCGGCGCCTGGACCCCCGTACCCGCCGCCTGGTGATCGTCTTCGGCTTCATCGCCCTCTGCACCGCCTTCGGCGAAGGAGCACTCGCCGACTGGGGCGCCCTCCACCTCGAACAGGACCTCGCCGCCCATCCCGGCATCGCAGCCGCCGGTTACTCCTGCTTCGCCCTCGCCATGACCATCGGCCGCCTCAGCGGCACCACCCTGCTCGAACGCCTCGGTCAGACCCCGATACTCGTCGCGGGCGGCACCACAGCCGCCGCCGGCATGCTCCTGGGCGCCCTCGCCCCCACCGTCTGGCTCGCCCTGATCGGCTTCGCCGTCACCGGGCTCGGCCTCGCCAACATCTTTCCCGTGGCCGTCGAGCGCGCAGGCGCCCTGGCAGGCCCGAACGGCGTCGCCACCGCCTCCACCCTCGGCTACGGCGGCATGCTTCTCGGCCCGCCCGCCATCGGTTTCATGGCCGACTGGTTCACTCTGCCGACAGCCCTCACCAGCGTGGCGGTTCTCGCAGCCCTCGCCGCGCTGATCGGCTACACCACCCGCCGCTGACCCTCCTGGGCAGGCGAGCACGGTCGTACGCCTTCTCCGGCGGGCGTCGGCTCGAAGGGACCGCGCCTGCCCTCGAGCCCACTTCATCCGGCAGAATCCCGCCCATGGAGATCTCGGAGCACCTTGAAGTTCTTGACGCGGAAGGCAAGTTGCTGACCCGTACCGCCGAGGCGGCCGGGGCAGACGCCAAGGTGGCCACCTGTCCCGGCTGGGCGGTGCGCGATCTACTGGGGCACACGGGCGCGGTGCACCGCTGGGCCGCGGCATTCGTCGCCGACAAGCAGACCTCGCCGAGCCCCATCGGCGAACCGCCGGAGCTCGACGGCGCCGCCCTGCTCGACTGGTACCGGCAGGCGCACGCCGACCTGGTCGCGACCCTTCGTGCCGCCGCACCCGACGTACAGTGCTGGGCCTTCCTGCCCGCGCCGTCACCGCTCGCCTTCTGGGCGCGGCGACAGGCGAACGAGACGACGATCCATCGCGTGGACGCCGAGTCCGCGCGCGGGGGTGCGCCGTCGCCGATCGGTACGGAGTTCGCCGCGGACGGGATCGACGAGCTGCTCCGCGGGTTCCACGCGCGCGAACGCAGCAGGGTGCGTACGGAAGGACCTCGTACTCTGCGGGTGCGTGCGACGGACGCGGACGCGGTGTGGACCGTACGTCTCTCGCAGGAGCCGCCCGTCACCGAGCGGGGCGAGGACGGCCGGGCCGACTGCGAGGTGTCGGGGCCCGCGGAGCGCCTCTATCTCGCGCTGTGGAACCGCGCACCGTTCCCGCAGGTCACCGGCGACACCGCGCTAAGCACGTTGTGGAGCGAGACGTCGGGCGTATAAGAGGGCGGGCACGAGTGGGCTAGTGGGGGTCCGGCCCCGCCAGCATCCGCTCAAGTACCGCACGCTGCAACGGCCGTACCTCCGTGTGCAGCCGGCGCCCCTTGTCGGTGAGTACGACCCGCACCCCGCGCCGGTCCTCACTGCACATGGCGCGCTCCACCAGGCCGTCCTTCTCCAGGCGGCCGATGAGGCGGGACAGGGCGCTCTGGCTCAGATGGATCCGGCCCGCGATGTCCTGCACGCGGTAGGCACAGTCGCCGTCCGACGCGGCGCCCTCGGACAGCACGTCGAGGACCTCGAAGTCGCTCGCCCCGAGGCCGTGCTCGCGCAGGGCGCTGTCGAGTTCACACAGGGTGCGCGCGTGCACCGCGAGGATGTCGCGCCATTGGTCCACGAGCCCTTGCTCGGCCTTTTTCGCCGCCATGACATCGCACGGTAGCAGAGAATCCGCTCTTTGTTGCATCGGAATTAAATGCACTTGCAGTCAATGCACATGCATGTACCGTGCTCCGCATGACTTCTCCGCTCACAGCTGCCTCCGCGTCCCCGGAGCGCTGGTCCCCACGGCTGTGGGGCACTCTTCTCGTGCTCTGCGCCGCGATGTTCCTCGACGCACTCGACGTATCGATGGTCGGCGTCGCGCTGCCCTCCATCGGCTCCGAACTGAACCTCTCCACCTCGACCCTCCAGTGGGTCGTGAGCGGCTACATCCTCGGCTACGGCGGCCTCCTGCTGCTGGGCGGCCGAGCGGCCGACCTGCTCGGGCGGCGCCGCGTCTTCCTGATCGCGCTCGCCGTCTTCGCCCTCGCCTCGCTGCTCGGCGGGTTCGTCGACTCGGGTCCGCTGCTGATCGCCAGCCGCTTCATCAAGGGCCTGAGCGCCGCGTTCACCGCGCCTGCCGGCCTTTCCATCATCACCACGACGTTCGCCGAGGGCCCGCTCCGCAACCGCGCGCTCACCATCTACACCACCTGCGCCGCCACCGGCTTCTCCATGGGCCTGGTCCTCTCGGGGCTGCTCACCGAGGCCAGCTGGCGCCTGACGATGCTGCTGCCCGCGCCCATCGCCGTCATCGCGCTGATCGCCGGGCTCAAGCTGATCCCGCGCAGCGCCCGCGAGAAGAACGTCGGCGGCTACGACGTGCCGGGTGCCGTCACCGGCACGGCGGCGATGCTGCTGCTCGTGTTCACCGTCGTCGAGGCACCGGAGGCAGGGTGGGCGTCGGCCCGCACCCTCCTGTCGTTCCTCGCCGCGGCCGTGCTGCTCACCGTCTTCGTACGCATCGAACTGCGCTCGGCGAGCCCGTTGATCCGCCTCGGCGTCCTGCGCTCGGGGTCTCAACTCCGGGCACAGATCGGTGCGATGACGTTCTTCGGCGGCTATGTCTCCTTCCAGTTCCTGGCCACGCAGTACTTCCAGACGCTGCTCGGCTGGTCCGCCCTGGAGACCGCTCTCGCCTTCCTGCCCGCGGGCGCCCTGGTCGCCCTGTCGTCCACGAAGGTCGGCTCGGTGATCGACCGGTTCGGCACACCGCGGGTCATCGTGGCGGGCTTCGTCCTGCTCGTCGCCTCGTACGTGCTGTTCCTGCGCGTCAGCCTCACCCCGTCGTACGCGTCCATGGTGCTGCCGTCCATGATCCTGCTCGGCTTCGCGTGCGCGCTTGTCTTCCCCTCGCTCAACATCCAGGCCACCAACGGCGTGGACGACGATGAGCAGGGCATGGTGTCGGGCCTGCTCAACACCTCGATCCAGGTGGGCGGCGCCATCTTCCTCGCCGTCGTCACGGCCGTGATCACCGCGGCCTCGCACGGCTCCGACGCCTCGCCGCAGGCCGTGCTCGACAGCTACCGGCCCGGCCTGATCGTGGTGACGGCCATCGCGGTCGCGGGCCTGCTCATCACCCTCACCGGGGTGCGGGCGAGGCGGACGCGGGAGACGGTCGTCGTCACCAAGTCGGCGCCCCAGGCAGCGGCGGAGAAGACGGTGGAGAAGGAGCCGGTCACCGTCAACGACTGACCGCGCGCCCCATCAACAGGTCGCTCCCGGCGTGCAGTTGCTTGCCCGCCGGGAGCCCGCACCGCACACTTCGAAGATGGGGCGAAGGACGCAGGCCGAGCGGGACGCGAACACTGTGGAGATCGGTTTCGCGCTCTTCGCCGCGACGTCCCTGGCGGGCGCCACGGTGCTGGCCGTGGCATCACCGGCGTTCTTCTTCGGCGTGACGTCCCCCAGCCAGGGCACGCTGGTCCTGGCCGGAAAGATCGTGGGGATCGTCGTCTTCGTCGCGGTCCTGGTGACGATCCTCTTACGCCACCGGCGCGCGCCGCGTCAGCCGAGCCAGCCGGGGCGTACCAGGCCCGACTCATAGGCCAGGACGACCAGTTGGGCCCGATCACGCGCGCCGAGCTTCACCATGGTGCGGCTGACGTGCGTCTTCGCGGTGAGCGGGCTGACCACGAGGCGGCGGGCGATCTCCTCGTTCGACAGGCCGATGCCGACCAGCGCCATCACCTCCCTTTCCCGCTCGGTGAGTTCATCCAGCGGCTCGGCGCCCGCGGGCTCCTTGGAACGGGCCGCGAACTCGGCGATGAGGCGGCGCGTGACACCTGGCGAGAGCAGCGCGTCGCCGTGGACCACCGCGCGGACGGCGCGCAGCAGTTCCTCGGGCTCGGTGTCCTTGACGAGGAAGCCCGAGGCCCCGGACCGGATCGCCTCGAAGACGTACTCGTCCAGCTCGAAGGTGGTCAGCATGACCACCTTGACGTCATTCAGGTCCGGCTCGTCGGTGATCTTCCGGGTCGCGGCGAGACCGTCGAGCAGCGGCATGCGGATGTCCATCAGGACGACGTCCGGGCGCAGTTCACGCACCTTGCTTACGGCTTCCTCGCCGTCCGCCGCCTCCCCCGCGACCTCGATGTCCCGCTGGGCGTCGAGCAGCGCCTTGAAACCGGCCCTGACCAGCGACTGGTCGTCGGCGAGCAGTACGCGGATCACTGGTCCTCCTGAGGTGCCGTGCGGGTGGGCAGTACGGCGGTGACCCGGAAGCCCCCGTCCGAGCGCGAGCCCGCGTCGATCGTGCCATTGAGGGCGGCTGCGCGCTCCCGCATTCCGGCGAGTCCGTTGCCGCTGCCGCCAGCGTCGGCGCCGGTGGCCGGGCCGTCGTCGTCGACCCGCAGGGTGAGCGCCGCGGCCTCGTACCGCACCAGCACGCGCGCGTGCCGTGAGCCGGAGTGGCGTACGACGTTCGTGAGGGCCTCCTGGACGATGCGGAAGGCGGCGAGATCGACGCCGGGCGCCAGCTTTCTGCGGGTCCCTTGCGTGTCGACGTCGACCGTGAGTCCCGTACTGGCGGCCTGTTCCACGAGCTCGGGCAGCCGGTCGAGCCCGGGGGCCGGGGCGCGGGGCGCGTCACCGGGTGTGCGGAGGGTGTCCAGTACCTGGCGGACCTCCCCCAGGGCTTCCTTGCTCGCGGCCTTGATGGTGGTCAGGGCGGTGCGGGCCTGCTCGGGATCGGAGTCGAGCAACGCGAGGCCGACGCCCGCCTGGACATTGATCACGGAGATGCTGTGCGCGAGGACGTCGTGCAGCTCGCGGGCCATCCGCAGGCGCTCCTCGTCGGCCCGCCGCTTGGCGGCCTGCGCGCGCTCCGCACGCTCCTTCATCCACTGCTCGCGTCGTACGCGGGCCAGTTCGGACACGGCGATGATGGCGACGACCCAGACGGCGACGACGGTTTCCTCGCCCCAGGTCCGTTCGTTGTCGCCGTCCGGCGGCAGCCACTCGTAGAGCCAGTGCGCGACCAGCAGATGCCCTGCCCACAGCATCCCGACGGCGCCCCACGCGGCACGCCGGTGTCCCGAGACGACCGCGGCGAAGCAGCCGACGGCGACGGTGATCAGGACGGGGCCGTACGCGTACCCGGCCCCTAGATAGAGCAGGGCGGTCCCGGCCGTGACGTACGCGACCGGGACCGGGTGGCGGTGCCGCAGCAGGAGCGAGGCCGTGCCCGCGAGCAGGATCAGCCGTGCGTAGACATCGAGAGGCTGCCGGTCGAGCTGGCCCTCCGCTGCGTACTTCGAGCCGATCTGCACGAACACGGTGATCGCCAGCGTCGTCAGCCACGGCAGCCTGCCGGCGTCCTCGGCGTCGTCCCGCCGGTTCCACCAGGGCGGCCCCTGCCGCCACATCGCCGGTCCGCCCCATGGCAGGGGCGGACCGCCGCGCCCGCGTTCGCGCTGCTCGTCCATGGCGGCAACGCTAGACCGAGAGACGGGCAGCGGGCGTCACCCCGACGTGGCGATCACGCGTACTCCCGTGGGAGTACCTCGGGGCCCTCGCTGCTCCCCGCGCCGCCTCGCGCGCCCCCGTCCTCGCCCCCGCCCACGCCTTCGCCCACGCCTTCGCGCAGACCGAAGCGCCGGTGCAGTCGGCGCAGCGGTCCCGGCGCCCACCAGTTGGCGCGGCCCGCGAGCCGCATGGCGACGGGCAGCAGGACCACGCGGATGAGGGTGGCGTCCACGAGGATCGTCAGGGCCGTGCCGACGCCGAGTTCCTTGAGGAAGACGACGCCTCCGGTCGCATAGGTGAGGAACGAGAGGGCGAGGATCCCGGCCGCCGCGGTGATCAGCGGGGCGCTCTGCCGGATCCCGGTCGCCACCGCCTGCTCCGTGTCGCCGACCCGCTCGTACTCCTCCTTGATCCGCGCCAGCATGAACACCTCGTAGTCCATCGACAGGCCGTAGGCGACGCAGAACATCAGCACCGGGATGCTCGGCTCGATCGACCCGGTGGGCGTGAAGCCGAGCAGCCCCGACAGGTGGCCCTCCTGGAAGACCCACACCAGGCACCCGAACATCACCGACAGGCTGAGCAGATTGAGCACGGTCGCCTTGGCAGGCAGGAGCAGGCTTCCGGTCATCAGGAAGAGGACGCCGAAGGTGGCGAGGAGGATCAGGGCGACGGCATACGGGAGGCGGTCCAGGAGGGTGGCCCGGAAGTCGGTGGTCTCGGCCGGATAGCCGCCCACCAGGACGGGCGCGGGGGCCGGGGTGTCGCGGACGGACTCGACGAAGGCGGGCACGTCGCCATACATCGCCGCCTGGGTCGGGACGACGGCGAATCGGGTGCCGTCTCGTCCTGGGGCGACCGTCGAAGGACCGGTGCGACGGCCGTCCTGGTAGCTGCCGGTGGGGGCGTCGACCTGGAACACTCCCTGGATGCGGGAGAGTTCGGCGGCGTACCGGCCCGTTTCCCGGGCGCTCGTCACCTCCCGGAGCAGGACCTGGACGGCGTCGGTCGGCTCGGCGGGGAACTCCTTGTGGACGGTCTCGGAGGTGGTGCGGGACGAGGTGCCCGCGGGCAGGGTCCGCTCGTCCGGCAATCCGAACCGCAGGCCGAGCAGCGGGGACGCGGCGAGCAGCAGGACCCCCAGCACGGCCGCGCCCGCGGCGATCGGGCGGCGCATGGCGGCGAGCGCGATCCGCTGCCACAGGCCGCCCGCCTCCACGCGCCGCGGACGCCCCGGGCGTTCGCGGCGTTCCCTGCGTTCCACCCGGTGACCCCAGCGGGCGAGCGCGGCGGGCAGCAGAAGCAGCGCCCCGGCCACCGCGGTCACGACGACGAGGACTCCTGCGTACGCGAAGGAGCTCAGGAAGAAGAACGGGAAGACCAGCAGCGCGCAGAGCGAGACCGCCACGGTGGCCCCGCTGAAGATCACGGTGCGTCCGGCGGTGGCGGTCGCGCGGACCACGGCTTCCCGCTGGACGTGCCCCGCCTGTCGTTCCTCGCGGTACCGGTTGATGACGAAGAGGCTGTAGTCGATGCCGAGCCCGAGACCGAGGACGAGCGCGAGGTTCGCCGCGAAGGTCGACACCTCGGTGACCTGTGCGATCGCCCGGAGCCCGGCGAGCGTGCCGACGACGGAGAGCAGCCCGACGCCGACGGTCAGGAGGGCGGCCACCGTGCGCCGGTAGACCAGGATCAGCAGGAGCACGACGGCGGGCAGAGCGAACATCTCGGCGCGCAGGAAGTCGGTACGGGCCTGCTCGCCGACCTGCCGGGAGATCTCCTCCTGGCCGCCGACCGACACCGTCAACTCGGGTGTGCTGCGGGCGAGTTCGGGCGACAGGGTGGCGAGGCGTTCGCGGGTGTCGGTGGCGTTGCCCTCCAGACGGATGAGGATCAGGGCGTGTTCGCCGTCGGAGGCGCGCAGGGCCCGGCTCTTGCCGGTCCAGTAGGCGTTGACGTCCGTGACGCCCGGGATGTCCCGCACTTCGGCGGCCAGTTGGCGGGCGGCGGCCGACGTGCGCGGTGAGTCGACGTCGCCGTCGCGGGCCCTCACGAGGAGCGCGAGGTTGGGGTTCCCCGTGCCGTACTCCTCGCGCAGGATGTCCGCCGCGCGCATGGACTGGGTGCCGGGCGCGTCCCAGCGCGCGAGGTCGAGGTCGGCCTGGGCGCCGGCTCCGTAGGCGCCGAGGCCGAGGAAGGCCAGTACGACGCCGATCAGTACGGCGCGGCTGTGCCGCACCACGAATCGGCCGAGCCGGGTCAGCATCGCTGTGTGCCTCTCTCCCGGGATCCCCGTGCGGGATCCGAGGCCGCCACGGTCGCGTCCGCTGCTGGAAGGCTCACTGGAAGGCCCGCTGGAAGATCCACTGGAAGGCGGGCGGACGGGTCCGGGTTACGCTCGGCTCATGGGTGGTGCGGGGTTGGTCACGGGGATGCGTTGCGAACTGCTGGGCCCGCTGCGGGTGTTGCGCGGCGGCGAGGAGATCCGGCTGGGGCCGCCGAAGGAGCGCGCCGTGCTCGCGGTACTGCTCCTCCAGGAGGGACGGCCCCTTTCGTACGAGGGTCTCGTCGACGCCGTGTGGGGCGACGAACCGCCCGTCCACGTGCGCAATCTCGTGCAGAAGTATGTCTCCGGGGTACGGCGGACCTTCATGGGCGGCGGCGCGGCGGGCCCGGCACTGGAGTGGACCGGCAGTGGCTACCGGCTCTCCGGCGCGGTGGCCGACGATCTGCGCGAGCGACGGCAGTTGATCGACGCGGCGCTCGCTGCGCGTGATGCCGGGCAGTTGCGGCGCGCGGGCGAACTCGTCGACCGGGCCGAGGCGTTGTGGCGCGGCGACTTCGTGGAGGGCCTCAACGCCCCGTACCTGGCGGCCGAACGGCTCCGGTGGCGCGAGAAGCGCCTCACCGTCGTGGAGGCCAGGATCGCCGGGGAGATCGAACTCGGCCGCTCCTTCGAGTACGTCCACGAGCTCATCCGGCTGGTGGCCGCCCACCCTCTGCGCGAGCGCCCGGTGGAACTCCTGATGAACGCCCTGTACCGCACCGGCCGCTCCTCGGACGCCCTGCTCGCCTTCGAGGCGGCACGGCGCCGGATCGCGGACGCCATGGGCGCGGACCCGGGCCCCGCGCTGCGGTCGCTGCACGAGCGGATGCTGCGCCAGGACCCGGAGCTGCTCGCCACGCGTCCTCAGGCTCCCGTGACGGCTGCCTGAGGACGGGCCTGCCTTTCCGGGCCTACTTCTGTTCCAGCAGCCCGACCCCGTGGGCGAGTTGCGTCGCCGCGTACGAGAAGAACTCCGTACGGTCCTCGATGACGCGGTTGAACTGCCCGAACACCTCGAAGCCGACGAGCCCGAAGAGCTGGGCCCACGCCGCGACCATCGCCGCGATCACCGCGGGCGGCAGGTCCGGCGCGAGGTCGGCGGCAATGCGCTCGGCCTCCGTGCGCAGCCCCTCCGGCAGCGGCTGTACGGCGACACCGCGCCCCCGGTGGGCGTCGCGCACTATCCCGATGAGCAGCAACCCGACGCGGGCGGCGGCTTCGATCGTGGTGGCGGGCGCGCTGTACCCGGGGACGGGCGAGCCGTAGATGAGGGCGTACTCGTGGGGGTGCGCGAGCGCCCAGGTCCGCACGGCGTCGCACACGACCGTCCAGCGCCGCACGGGCTCGGCCGACGCGACCTCGGCGTGCGCCGCCTCCGCGGCGGCGCCGAGTGAGTCGTACGCGTCGATGATGAGCGCGGTCAGGAGGTCGTCGCGGCTGGGGAAGTAGCGGTAGAGGGCGGAGGACACCATGCCGAGCTCGCGGGCGACGGCGCGCAGCGAGAGCTTGGACGCACCGTCGGCCGCCAGCTGTCTGCGTGCCTCGTCCTTGATGGCGGCGGTGACTTCGACTCGGGCGCGGGCCCTGGCCCCGCTGGTGGCGCTGCTCATAGAGGCAGTGTGCCACGAGTTCGGAGCAGTGCACCAAAACGTGAGCAGCGCACCGCGAAGTGAGCCCCGCACAAATTAGAGAGCACTGCTCTTGAAATGGAGCACCCATCTCGTGCACACTGCTCTTAAGCGAGAGCAGTGCTCTCGGAAACTCTCCGGACTCTGGCGGTCACCATGTCCCCCTCCGCTTCCTCCTCCGCTTCCTCCTCTTCGAACTCCCCCACCCCCTACTACCTCAAGGGCAGCCCGCTCGCCGTGCGGCTGAACAGCGTGATCGGCTGGCTGGCGCGGCACGGGATCAGCCTGATGGGATCGGCCGAGCTCTCCGTGCGCGGACGCAAGAGCGGCCAGATGCAGCGCGTCCCGGTCAACCCGTTCACGCACGAAGGCGCCCAGTACCTGGTCTCGGCGCGCGGCCACTCGCAGTGGGTGCGCAACATGCGCGCGGCGGGCGGTGGCGAGCTGCGCGTGGGACGCAAGGTGCGCGCGTTCACGGTCGAGGAGGTGCCGGACGCGCAGAAGCTGCCGCTGCTGCGCGGCTATCTGGAGAAGTGGGGCTGGGAGGTCAACCAGTACTTCAAGGGCGTCACCGCGAAGTCCACGGACGCGGAGATCGAGGCGGCCGCGGGCGACCACCCCGTCTTCCGCGTCACCATCACGAAGTGAGGCGGTGCGCCCGCGGACGCACCCCGACTACCGGTCGAAGGCGCTCAGGGCCCGTCCCGCCAGCGGATGGTTGCGCACCAGCTCGCCGAGCGTCGTCGAGCCGCGCGTGATCCTCGCGAACGCGTTCCACGCGGGCCGGAATCCGGTGATCGCCGCGTGCAGCGCGCCCGGACGGCGTTCGAAGACGGCGAGCATGCGCTTGCCCACGCTCATCTCGACACCGAGGCCGGCTTTGATGGCGAAGGCGTAGTTGAGGGCCTGGCGGCGGGCGTCGACCGCGTCGTGCGCCTCACCGATCCGCACCGCCCACTCCCCCGCGAGCCGCCCCGACCGCAGCGCGAAGGAGATGCCCTCGCGGGTCCACGGTTCGAGCAGCCCCGCCGCGTCACCGCACACCAGGACCCGGCCGCGCGAGAGCGGCGAGTCGTCGCTGCGGCAGCGCGTCAGATGCCCGGAGGAGATGCTCGGCTCGAAGCCCGCGAGCCCGAGGCGGGCGATGAAGTCCTCCAGATACCGCTTGGTGGCCGAGCCTTCGCCGCGTGCGGAGATGACACCGACCGTGAGGGTGTCGCCCTTGGGGAACACCCAGCCATAACTGCCCGGCAAGGGACCCCAGTCGATGAGCACGCGACCCGCCCAGTCCTCGGCGACGCTCTGCGGCACCGGGATCTCGGCCTCGAGGCCCAGGTCCACCTGGTCCAGCTTCACGCCGACATGTGCTCCTATGCGGCTCGCACTGCCGTCGGCCCCGACGACCGCGCGCGCCAGCACGGTCTCACCGCCCTGCAGGACCACCGCGACCGTCCGCCGGTCGGGCACCACGGAGCCGTGCTGCTCCACGCGCGCGACGGTGACGCCGGTGCGCAGCTCGGCGCCCGCCTTCTGCGCGTGCTCGACCAGTTGCTGGTCGAACTCGGGGCGGTTGATCAGCCCGAAGAGCATCTGCTTCGAGCGGCGCGTACGTGCGAACTTGCCGTCCAGGGAGAACGTCACCGCGTGCACCCGGTCCCTGAAGGGCAGCTCGAACCCCGGCGGGAGCGAGTCACGCGAGGGGCCGATGATGCCGCCGCCACACGTCTTGTACCGGGGCAGTTCGGCTTTCTCCAGGACGAGGACGCTGCGTCCCGCGACGGCTGCCGCGTAGGCCGCCGACGCCCCCGCCGGCCCTGCTCCCACCACGACGACGTCCCATACGTACTGCGCGTCGTCCGCTGAGTTCTCGCTGCTCACGTTGGTCTACCGCTCCCGATCCAGCTGTTGGCCGCGCTTTCCAAGGCATCCTACGGCGGGCACCCCGGGCACCCTGCTGTGGGAGGATCACCACACCCACGTACGTACAACGTCGCACCCGCGAGGAGCGTGCCCATGTCGCCGGATCCGATCACCGAGACCATCGCCTCACTCATGCCGAGGGCGAAGGCGGAGCTCACCGAACTGGTGGCCTTCAAGTCGGTGGCGGACTTCGAGCAGTTCCCCAGGAGCGAGAGCGAGGCCGCCGCGAACTGGGTGGCGGACGCGCTGCGCGCCGAGGGGTTCGAGGACGTGGCCCTGCTCGACACCCCGGACGGCACCCAGTCGGTGTACGGCCTGCTGCCGGGGCCCGAGGGCGCTCCCACCGTGCTGCTCTACGCGCACTACGACGTGCAGCCGCCGCTCGACGAGGCGGCGTGGACCAGCCCGCCGTTCGAGCTGACCGAGCGCGACGGCCGCTGGTACGGACGCGGCAGCGCCGACTGCAAGGGCGGCGTCCTGATGCACCTGCTCGCGCTGCGCGCCCTGAAGGCGAACGGCGGCGTCCCGGTGACCGTCAAGGTCATCGCCGAGGGTTCCGAGGAGCAGGGCACCGGCGGCCTTGAGCGCTACGCCGAGCAGCACCCCGATCTCCTCGCGGCCGACACCATCGTCATCGGCGACGCGGGCAACTTCCGCGTCGGCCTGCCGACGGTGACCGCCACGCTCCGCGGCATGACCCTGGTGCGCGTCCGTATCGACACCCTCGCGGGCAACCTGCACTCGGGGCAGTTCGGCGGCGCGGCCCCCGACGCGCTCGCGGCGCTGGTGCGGGTGCTCGACTCGCTGCGCGCGGAGGACGGCTCGACGACGGTCGACGGGCTCACCGGCGACGAGGTGTGGGACGGGCTTCAGTACGAAGAGGACGATTTCCGCAAGGACGCCAAGGTCCTCGACGGCGTACGTCTGGTCGGCAAGGGCACGGTCGCCGACCGCATCTGGGCGCGCCCCGCGGTCACGGTGATCGGCATCGACTGCCCGCCGGTGGTCGGCGCGACCCCGTCCGTGCAGGCCGCCGCACGGGCCCTGATCAGCCTGCGGGTGCCCCCGGGCGTGGAGGCGGCGGAGGCCACCAAGCTGCTTCAGACGCACCTGGAGACGCACACTCCATGGGGTGCGCAGGTGACCACCGAGCAGATCGGGCAGGGCCAGCCGTTCCGCGCGGACACCACGAGCCCGGCGTACGCGGCGATGGCGGCGGCGATGGGCGAGGCGTACCCGGGCGAGGAGATGCAGTACGCGGGTCAGGGCGGCTCGATCCCACTGTGCAACACCCTCGCCGCGCTGTACCCCCGTGCGGAGATCCTGCTGATCGGCCTGAGCGAGCCCGAGGCGCAGATCCACGCGGTCAACGAGAGCGTGTCGCCCGGGGAGTTGGAGCGGCTCTCGGTCGCGGAGGCACTGTTCCTCCAGAAGTACGCGGCAGCGGCCGGCTGAACCACCGGGCAAGTCGGCGCAGCTGAGCGGGGCCGCCGTGGAGAGGTACGCCGAGGGCTGATGCCCATGGGTCATTCGGGGCCGACCGGGACCCCCGCCTCCAGGTACAGGGGGACCCCGCGCTCCCGCGCGCGCAGGGCCCAGCGCAGCCGTTCGTAGCGCACGGAGGGCAAGAGGCGGGCCGCCTCCTCCTCGGTGACGAAGCGGCAGTCGCGCAGTTCGGGTCCCGGCAGCAGCATCTGGCGCGCCTCGGCGCCGTCGAGGCGCCCGCCGTCGAAGAGGAACCGCATGCCTCCGTAGCCGGGCGGCCTCGGCGGCTCCCAGTCGGCGACGAGGAGCCGGGGTGCGTCGGCGAGTTGGATGCCGGTCTCCTCGGCCACCTCGCGCATGCCCGCGCGCGCGGGCGCCTCTCCCGGTTCGACGACACCGCCGGGGAACTCCCAGCCGGCCTTGTACGTCGGGTCGACGAGCAGCACCCGGTCCCGCTCGTCGAAGAGCAGCACGCCGGCCGCGAGCGTTTCCGCGGTGGGCTCCGGGGTCTGCACGATGTCGCAGACGGCCGCCGCCCCGGTGCGTACGGCGTCGGCGATGCGCGCGGCGGTCTCGCAGGGGCTGAGCGCGCCGGTGTCGATGCGGTGGGCGTCGGCGCCGAGCCAGCCCGCGAGCGCGGCGCGGTACGGCTCGATGTGGGCGAACGACCACTGCCGTACGCGCGTATCACCCTCCGGCAGGTCCGGCACGGGGCGTCCTGATATTCGCTCGCGCAGGATCGTTTCATCCGGGGTCAGGACGACATGGCGTACGGCGATCCTGCGGGAGGCGAGGCCGCCGAAGATCTCGTCGCGGTAGTCCTGCCGGAGCAGGGTCATCGGCACCACGAGGACGCCGCCGACCTCGGCGAGCAGGGCTGCCGCCGTGTCCACGACGAGCCGCCGCCAGAGCGGCAGGTCCTGGTAATCGCTCACCTCGGCGAGGCGCTTGGCGGGCAGCAGTTCGTGCAGTTCGCCGCCGATCACCTCCGGGTCGAAGAGTGTGCTGTTCGGGATCAGCTCGATCAGTTCCCGTGCGGCGCTGGTCTTGCCCGCACCGAACGCGCCGTTGACCCAGACGATCACGGTTCCCCCTCTTCTGTTGGCCCCCTGTGGCTTGCCCGCAACACCCTGCCACGGAAACCAGGTCCTGATGAGGCCGCCATTCCCTGGACCGAAAAGAGCCCTAAACTGTCAAGCGATACGCATGTACTTCACCCCATCAGGTGGCAGTCACCCTGCATGAATCGTTCCCTCACCGCGGGGCAGGCCCTTCCCCGCTAGCGTGATCCGCCAGGCGCCCCAGCCCCTGGTGACCTCCTGAATCCGGCTCTTCCGATGCGCCAAGCGCCCCGCTGACGCGAGGATCCGGTCGATGCTCGACACTGGGGGACTCGTGCAACTCGATGCACTGAACGAATTCGCCTACGAGGACTCCGATCACCAGCCCCGCGTGTACGGCCACAACGGCGCGGTCGTCGTCGAACTGCACGGCGAGGTGGACCTGTTGGCCTACCAGCGGATTGTCCCGCTCCTCGACCCCATCACCGGCGGCACAGCGACCACAGTGGTCATCGACCTCACCCACACCACGTTCTTCGACTGCTCCGGCCTCGGCCTGCTGGTGCGAGCGCGCCGCCGCACGAGGGCGAGAGACGCCCGCCTCGCCGTGGTCTGCACCGACCCCCTGACGCTGCGCGTCCTGCGTCTCACGGGCCTCACTTCCCTGCTCTTGCCGGTGCCCACGCTGGAAGAGGCACTGCGGCAGAAGTGAGCCCGCACCAGAGGCCGCGGGCTCTCCGCGGCCTCTGGGGGAGCTCAGGGGTGCTGCGGGGTCCGGGCAGCACCAAGAGCCTGCCTCGCGGACGACGTCGCCGGGAGTGGGCGTGCAAGGTGCATATATGCATTCCGTTCACACCCCGTGTGAACGGGGCACTCACCGTGGCTTCGCCGCGGGCCGGGACGCGCGGGCACGGTTGGGCCACCTGGTCCGCGTGTAGGCGTGGAAGTGGTCGCCGGCATGGTCCTGCCCGAGGGTGCAGTGCAGGACGTCACCGGGCCTCTCGTCCCAGCACAAGCCGGGGATGTCGCGGGTGTGCTTCGGGGCTTTCATGCGGAGCGCTCCGTCTGCTGAGTGTCGTCGGTGGCCACGCCCCGACACTCTCAATCCCGCAGGCCGGCACGGGACATGACGGCCCATGACACGAACCGGGTCATGCGGACGGCTCACCCCTTGCCGGACCCCGGCGTCAGCCCCTCGCTGAAGTGCCGCCGCAGGGTCGGTGAAGTACTCGCCCGCGCGTCCTCCGTCAGCCCGGAATCCACGGATGCCGGCCCGGCCAGGTACGCTCAGCTCCCCACTGCGGGCCGCAGATCCGCGGCCCTTTCCTCCTGGCTGAGCGCGGCGGCCGCGGCCCCCACAAGACCGGCGTCCGTGCCCATCAAGGCCGGGGCCACGGTCAGTTGGCGTACGAACGAGAGAGTGGCGTAGTCCTTCAGGGAGCGCCGCAGCGGGTCGAAGAGCACGTCTCCCGCCTTGCCCACCCCGCCCCCGATGACCGCGACGTCGATCTCGACGAGCGTCGCCGTCGCAGCGATGCCCGCGGCGAGCGCCTGCGCCGCCCGCTCGAAGGAGGCGACGGCGACCGGGTCCCCGGTGCGCGCGGCGAGGGCCACCGCGGCGGCGGACGTGTCGCCGTCGGGTCCCGGCCGCCAGCCGCCCTCCAGCGCGCGCCGGGCGATGTTGGGCCCACTGGCTATACGCTCCACGCAGCCGCGCGCCCCGCACGGGCAGGGGTCACCGTCCAGGTCGACGCTGATGTGACCGATGTGCCCCGCGTTCCCGGTGGGGCCGGGGTGCAGCTTGCCCCCGAGGATCAGTCCGCCCCCGACGCCCGTGGACACCACCAGGCACAGGGCATTGTCATGCCCGCGGGCCGCGCCCTGCCAGTGCTCGGCCGCCGTCATCGCGACACCGTCCCCCACCAGCTCGACCGGAAGGCCGCCCGTGGCCGCGCGCACCCGCTCGACCAGCGGATAACCGCGCCAACCGGGAACGTTCACGGGACTGACCGTCCCCGCCGACGCGTCCACGGGGCCCGCGCTGCCGATGCCCACCGCGCGCGCCCTGCCCCACATCGGGGAACGCCTGAGCTCGCCGATGACCTCTTCGACCGCCCGCATCACGGTGTCGCCGTCCTCGCGCGCGGGCGTGGGCCGCTGGGCGCGCAGCAGGATCCGGCCGCGCCCGTCCACCAGGGCGCCGGCGATCTTGGTGCCGCCGATGTCGAGTGCGGCGACGAGGTCCGTGTGCATCAGTGTCAGATCTCCTGGTGAAAGGGCAGGCCGCTCTCCTGGTGAAAGGGCAGGCCGGAGAATGTGATGGACAGTCTCTCTTGCATCTGACAACGTTGTCCAGGTTCTATGCTCGACGCCACATCACTTAAGCACCACTTTCAGCTCACCTTCGTCGACGACAGGACAGCGCACCGTGGCCGAGACCGCCAGCCGACCCGAGCGACCCGAACCCCGCTACGGCAACCGTCCGACCATGAAGGACGTCGCCGCCCGCGCCGGAGTCGGCCTCAAGACGGTCTCCCGTGTCGTGAACGGCGAGCCGGGCGTCACCCCGGACACCGAACGCCGCGTGCAGGAGGCCATCGACGCCCTCGGCTTCCGGCGCAACGACAGCGCGCGCGTCCTGCGCAAGGGACGCACGGCCAGCATCGGCCTCGTCCTCGAAGACCTCGCCGACCCCTTCTACGGCCCGCTCAGCCGCGCCGTGGAGGAAGTGGCGCGCGCCCACGGCGCGCTCCTCATCAACGGTTCGAGCGCCGAAGACCCGGACCGCGAGCAGGAGTTGGTGCTCGCACTGTGCGCGCGCCGGGTCGACGGTCTCGTCGTCATTCCGGCCGGTGACGACCACCGCTATCTGGAGCCGGAGATCGCCGCCGGTGTCGCGACCGTCTTCGTCGACCGGCCCGCCGGGAAGATCGACGCCGATGTCGTGCTCTCCGACAGCTTCGGCGGCGCGCGCGACGGCGTCGCCCACCTCATCGCCCACGGCCACCGCCGCATCGGCTTCATCGGCGACCAGCCGCGCATCCACACCGCCATAGAGCGCCTGCGCGGGTACCGCGCCGCCATGGAGGACGCGGACATCGACGTCGAGGACGCGTGGATGTCGCTCGGCCCCACCGCCCCGGACCGTGTCGAGCAGGCCACCAGGACGATGCTGGGCGGCTCCGACCCCGTCACGGCGATCTTCGCGGGCAACAACCGTGTGACGGTGACCGTCGTCCGCGTCCTCGCCGGGCTCACCCGCCCCGTGGCCCTCGTGGGCTTCGACGACATCGAGCTCGCGGACCTGCTGCAGCCGGGTGTGACCGTCGTCGCGCAGGACGCCGCGCAGCTGGGCAGGACCGCCGCCGAGCGCCTGTTCCGTCAGCTGGACGGCGCGTCCGACGCCCCGGAGCGCATCGAACTCCCGACGCGGCTCATCAAGCGCGGGTCGGGCGAACTGCCGCCCGCGGGCTGACGGCCGGCGGGCAGGGTGCGGGCGCGGTCAGCAGACGGGAAGGCCGGGCAGCGGCTTGTCGTTGTCGCCGCCCTTGATGTAGACGTCGCTGATGAAGACGTCCCGGTTGCCGCTGTCGTCGTCCGTCCTGGCCCACCAGACGTTCGTCCACTCGCCGTGCGTCTCGCGTCGGCCCAGGTTCTGTTGGCAGTAGAAGTAGTTCGTGCCCGCGTTCAGTACGCCCGCCTCGGCGCCGGACGCGGTGTACGACGTCGCCGTACGCCAGACCGAGCAGTCGTACTTGCCACCGCCCGCGGCGTGGCAGGCGGCTTCGGGGGCCGGATCGTCCCCGCCACCCGTGGTGCCGCCGTCCCCGGTGGGCTGGGAAGTGGGCTTGGTGGAGGGCTTGGGGCGGGTCGCCGGTCTGTCCGTGGACTTGGGGTCGTCGTCCTTGCCGGAGGAGGACTCCTTCGTGTCAGGCTTACGGGACTTCTCCTCGCCCTGCTTCGAGGGCTTGGGGCCGTCCGTGCCCTCCAGAGCGCCGCGGCTGTTGTCGGCTTCCGGCTCGGCGGCTCCCCCGGAGACGGCGGCTCGCCCGGCCCGACTTCCGCCGTCCTCTTGGCCGTTGAGCAGAGCGACGGTGACGCCGGCCGCCGCGAGGACGACGACCACGGCCACCGCGGCGAGCAGCGCCCGGCCGCGGCGCGGACGACGCCCGGGGGATGTGGCGGCGGGCGGCGGCACGGGCCCGGAGGGCACCGCCCCGCCGGTGAGCGGCGGCCCGAAGCCCGGCGGTGGCCCACTCGGGATGCTCCGCTCCGTGGCCTCCCTCGGCGGCCGGGGCGCGGGCTCGCGCAGGGCGGCCGTGACCACGCCTTCGGCCGCGTCGGCGAGTATCCGCGCGGCCTGCTCCGCATCGGGGCGCGCTTGCGGGTCCTTGTGCATCAGCTGCCGCAGCACAGGTATGAGGGGTCCCGCGCTCTGCGGCTCGGGAAGCGGGTCGGTGACGATCGCGGTGAGCGTGGACCAGGTCGACGTACGACGGAACGGGGACGCGCCTTCGACCGCCGCGTACAGGGTGGCACCCAGGGCCCATACGTCGGATGCGGGGCCCGGGTCCTGCCCCTGGGCGCGCTCGGGCGCCAAGTAGTCCAGGGAGCCGACGAGTTCGCCGCTGCGGGTGAGGTGGGTGGCGGAGCCGTCGCCCGGGTCGTCCATCGTGGCGATGCCGAAGTCGGTCAGGACGACGCGGCCACCGGTCTCCAGGAGGATGTTGCCGGGTTTGACGTCGCGGTGCAGGACTCCGGCGCGGTGGGCGGCGGCGAGCGCTTCCATGACCTTGGCGCCGATGGCCGCCGCTTCGCGGGGGTCGAGGGTGCCGCGCTCCCGCAGTACGTCGTCCAGGGAGGGGCCGTCGACCAGCTCCATGACGATGAGGGGCCGCCCGTCGACCTCCGCCACGTCGTGCACGGCGACCACTCCGGGGTGGCGCACCCGGGCGGCCGCGCGGGCCTCCCGCTGCATCCGTACGCGCAGGTCGGCCAGTTCGGGCCCGGCCGCGTCCGTGTACGTGCGCAGTTCCTTGACGGCGACCTCGCGGCCGAGCACCTCGTCGACGGCGCGCCAGACGACGCCCATGCCGCCACGGCCGAGCTGAGCCACCGCGCGGTAGCGCCCGGCAAGGAGTCTGCCTGCCCCACCCGTCTGTTCCTGATCCCCCGAAGTCACCGCTGCCCCGTTCCTGTGACACCACTGTGCGTGGATCACAGACTACGGGGCAGGGGTGACAGCGCGTGCCGGAAGTTACTTGCCGTGGGGCGTGAGGTCCCCGCGGCGCGGACCCGAGAAGTGCTGCAGGCGGGCCAGCGTCAGGCCGGTGAGCCGGGTGACCTCGCCGACGTCGAGGGCGCCGCAGTCCAGGCCGCGCAGCAGGTATCCGGCGAGCGCCTTGGCCGACGCCGGCTCGTCCGCGACGTCGCCGCCCTCGCGGTGTGCGGCGTACGCGGACAGGCGCGCGGCGGCCTGCTCGAAGCCCTCGCGGTAGAAGGCGAACACGGCGGCGTAGCGCGTGGGGATGTGGCCGGGGTGCATGTCCCAGCCCTGGTAGTAGGCGCGGGCCAGGGCGCGGCGCGTGAGGCCGTAGTGCAGTCGCCAGGCGTCGTGGACCTTCTCGGTGGTGCCGATGGGCAGGACGTTGGTGGAACCGTCCGAGACGCGGACGCCGGTGCCCGCGGCGGCGACCTGCATGATCGCTTTGGCGTGGTCGGCGGCCGGGTGGTCGCTGGTCTGGTAGGCGGCGCTGACACCGAGGCAGGCGCTGTAGTCGAAGGTGCCGTAGTGCAGGCCGGTGGCGCGGCCCTCGGCGGCGCCGATCATGCGGGCCACGGTGGCGGTGCCGTCGGTGGCGAGGATGGACTGGCTGGTCTCGATCTGGATCTCGAAGCCGATCCGGCCCGGCTCCAGGCCGCGCACCTTCTCGAACTCCTCCAGGAGGCGCACCATCGCGGTGACCTGCTCGGGGTACGTGACCTTGGGCAGGGTCAGGACGAGGCCGTCGGGAAGGCCGCCCGCCTCCATGAGGCCCGACAGGAAGATGTCGAGGGTGCGGATGGCGCGGTCGCGCACGTTCTCCTCGAAGCACTTCATGCGGATGCCCATGTACGGGGCCGCGGTGCCGTTCTTGTACGCCTCGGAGATCAGGCGGGCCGCGCGGGCGGCGTCCTGGTCCTCGTCCGCGCCCTTGTAACCGTCCTCGAAGTCGATGCGCAGGTCTTCGACCGGCTCGCGCTCCAGCTTGGCGCGCACGCGGTCGTAGACCGGCGCGGCGAGGTCGTCCGCGAGACCGAGGACGGACGCGAAGGACGCGGCGTCCGGAGCGTGCTCGTCGAGGGCCTTCAGGGCCTGGTCACCCCACGTACGGATGGTGTCTGCGCCGAAGAGTTCACCGGGGACGTACACGGTGTGGACCGGCTGGCGGGTGCCCGGGTCTCCGGGGTAGCGGCGCTCGAGCTCCGCGTCCACCGGGGCGAGGGAAGCGCTGATGCCCTCGCTGACCGCGCCCGCGAGACTCGTCGCCACCTTCTCTTGCTGACCCATTCCTGCACCCTCCGCACGATCGGGACCACACACTCGGCCCACTCGATGTTTCCGCTTCACGGAATCAACAATCCGTATGGCGAAGTTATCCGCCGACCTTCCCGCTGGTCAACACCCTCTCGTCTGCCGGACCTCGTCCGTTCACCCCTGCCTCAGATCCTGCTTCCGCACTCGCGTGCCCGCACCTCATGCTGACCGCCACCCACTGAAGGAGACCGCGTGCCGAATGAGACCCGAGTAACGCGCCGCCTCGGCCTGCAGACCGCGCTCGCCGCGGTGGCCGTGCCCCTGTTCACCACCGCGCTGGCCGCATCGCCCGCCCACGCGGTGGAGCGCTCGGGGCGCCGCCTGGAAGTCATGTCGTTCAACCTCCGCTACGCGAGCACCACGCCGCCCAACACCTGGGCCGACCGACGCCCGGTGACCCGGGAACTCCTCCGCCGCGCGCGCCCTCATGTCATCGGCACCCAGGAAGGCCTCTACCAGCAGGTACGGGACATCGCCGAGGACCTCGGCCCGCACTACGACTGGATCGGCACCGGCCGGGCGGGCGGCAGCCGGGACGAGTTCATGAGCGTCTTCTACGACACCCGCAGACTCGCGCCGGTCGAGTACGACCACTACTGGCTCTCCGACACCCCGGACGTCATCGGCTCGAACACCTGGGGCGGCGGCTCCATCCGCATGGTCACCTGGGTCCGCTTCCACGACCTGCGCACGGACACCGAGCTGTACGTCCTCAACACCCACCTCGACAACGCGAGTCAGTACGCACGCGCGCGTGCCGCGAGTCTGATCACCGAACGGATCCCGGCCCTCGACCCGTCCCTGCCGCTCCTGGTCACGGGCGATTTCAACGTCGCGGCACACAAGAACCCGGTCTACGACACGATGCTGGGCGCCGGTCTCGTCGACACGTGGGACGCGGCGGACGAGCGCAGCAAGGCGTACGCCACCTTCCACGGTTACCGGCCGCTGGTGCCGGACGGCGACCGCATCGACTGGATCCTGGCGACGCCCGGTGTACGGGTCCACTCGGCGGTGATCAACACGTTCTCGCAGGGCGGTCAGTTCCCGAGCGACCATCTGCCGGTGCAGGCCTCACTGACGCTGTGACGCGGCGAGGCCCTCGCCCCGCTCTGCGCGGAGTGAGGGCCTCGTACGATCGATGAGCTTAGCCCTTGCGGGTGTTGACCTCTTCGGTGAGGGCGGGGACGACGTCGAAGAGGTCGCCGACCACGCCGTAGTCGACCAGGTCGAAGATCGGGGCCTCGGCGTCCTTGTTGATCGCCACGATCGTCTTGGACGTCTGCATGCCCGCCCGGTGCTGGATCGCACCCGAGATACCCGAAGCGATGTACAGCTGCGGCGACACCGACTTGCCGGTCTGGCCGACCTGGTTGGAGTGCGGGTACCAGCCCGCGTCCACCGCCGCGCGCGAGGCGCCGACAGCCGCACCCAGCGAGTCGGCGAGCGACTCGATGAGGTGGAAGTTGTCCGCACCGTTCACGCCACGGCCACCGGAAACCACGATCGCGGCCTCGGTCAGCTCCGGACGCCCGGTCGACTCACGCGGCGTACGCGCGGTCACCTTCGTACCCGTCGCCTGCGCCGAGAAAGACACGGCCAGCGCCTCCACCGCGCCCGCGGCCGGGGCAGCCTCCACCGCAGCACTGTTGGGCTTGATGGTGATGACCGGAGTGCCGGTCGAAACACGCGACTTGGTCGTGTAGGACGCGGCGAACGCCGACTGCGTGGCGACCGGACCCTCATCGGAGGCTTCCAGATCGACGGCGTCGGTGATGATGCCGCCCTTGATGCGCAGCGCCAGACGCGCGGCGATCTCCTTGCCCTCGGCGGAGGAGGGCACCAGCACGGCGGCCGGGGACACCGCGTCGTAGGCGGCCTGCAGCGCGTCCACCTTCGGCACGACCAGATAGTCGGCGAGCTCGGCGGCATCGTTGGTCAGGACCTTGACGGCGCCGTGCTCGGCCAGCGCGGCAGCCGTCTCCGCGGCGCCGTTGCCAAGGGCCACGGCGACGGGCTCGCCGATCCGGCGGGCCAGCGTCAACAGCTCCAGGGTGGGCTTGCGGACGGCACCGTCCACGTGATCGACATAGACGAGAACTTCAGCCATGAGACTTCTTCTCTCCTGCAAGTACGAGAAAGGGGGGGCGGATTTCAGGGGGTGGCTGAAGCTCAGATGAACTTCTGGCCCGCGAGGAACTCAGCGAGCTGCTTGCCGCCCTCGCCCTCGTCCTTGACGATCGTGCCCGCCGTGCGCGCGGGACGCTCGGTGGCCGAGTCGACCTTCGTCCAGGCACCCTCCAGGCCGACCTCGTCCGCCTCCAGGTCCAGATCCGACAGGTCCCAGGCCTCCACCGGCTTCTTCTTCGCCGCCATGATCCCCTTGAAGGAGGGGTAGCGCGCCTCGCCCGACTGGTCGGTCACCGACACCACCGCCGGCAGCGAGGCCTCCAGCTGCTCGGAAGCGGCATCACCATCACGGCGGCCCTTGACCACACCGTCCGCCACGGACACCTCGGAGAGCAGGGTCACCTGCGGGACGCCCAGACGCTCGGCCAGCAGCGCCGGCACCACACCCATCGTCCCGTCCGTGGACGCCATGCCCGAGATCACCAGGTCGTAGCCGGCCTTCTCGATCGCCTTCGCCAAAACCAGCGACGTACCCAGCGCATCCGTGCCGTGCAGATCATCGTCCTCGACATGGATGGCCTTGTCCGCGCCCATCGACAACGCCTTGCGCAGCGCGTCCTTGGCATCCTCCGGACCCACCGTCAGCACGGTGATCTCCGCGTCGTCCGCCTCGTCCGCGATCTGCAGGGCCTGCTCGACCGCATACTCGTCCAGCTCCGACAGCAGGCCGTCCACGTCATCCCGGTCGACGGTCAGGTCATCGGCGAAGTGCCGGTCGCCGGTGGCGTCAGGCACGTACTTCACGGTGACAACGATCCTCAAGCTCACGCCGGCTCTCCTACTGCATCGTCTTTACTGGGCTGCTGCCTTGCTCTGGCCACTGCCTTCTTGCAGGCAGCATAGGCGCCTGAAGAGGCGGATCCCGGTCGGGGCGGCCCGCGCTCCCACCAGAATATTACTCGCCAGTACACCCATTGCATTCCCACTAAGCAAGCGCTTTGAACTGTGACCTTCCCAACGCTCTGTAATCGGGCGCCGGGAAGGCCCGCCGGGAACTCTCAGTCGCGCAGAGCGTTGAAGCGGCCCTGGTGGTAGAGCAACGGCCGACCGGCCCCCGCGGGGTCGCCAAGCACCGCCTCCGCGAGGACGATCCGGTGGTCACCGGCGGGCACCCGCGCCGCGACCTTGCAGACCAGCCAGGCCAGCGTCCCGTCGAGTACCGGCACCCCCTCGGGCCCCTCGTACCACCGCGTGTCCGCGCCGAAGCGGTCGGCGCCGCTGCGCGCGAAGGTCGTGGCGAGGTCCAGCTGGTGCTCGCCGAGTATGTGGACCCCGACGTGTTCGGCCTCGGAGACCGCGGGCCAGCTGGAGGCCCCCGTACCGATGCCGAACGAGAGCATCGGGGGCTCGGCGGAGACCGAGACGAGCGAGGTGGCGGTGAAGCCGACGGGCCCGGAGGGGCCCTGGGCAGTGATCACCGCGACGCCGGCCGCGTGCTGCCGGAAGACGGAGCGCAGGAGGTCGGGGGAAGCGAGCTGTGGGGTGCGGAGATCGGGCGTGGCCGTCATGGAATTGTCCTTCTGCAGGAGGTACGAGCGGTTCCGTGGCTGCTCAGCAGCCCGGACAGCGCGCACTGGCATGACGGGCGAGGTCCACGTGAACGCGCTCGTAGAGAAGGAGCTCCGGAGGCATGGGAGCAGGCTGGCGATAGGTGCGGGGTGCAGTCAAGTCCGTTCCGCGATGTGAAAGACGTCCTCGGGTCATGGCCCTCCTCCCCCGTGCCCAGCGGTCTCACACGGCCTTGCCGATGCCGGCGATCACATCGGCCCTGCGCGGCTGCCCGGTCGCGCGCAGCACGATCTGCCCGTCCGCGTCGAGCACAAGGACGGTCGGGGTCTTGCTGATGCGCAGCTCTCGTACGAGATCGAGTTCGGCCTCGGCGTCGATCTCCACGTGGACGACGCCGGGCAGCATTCCGGCCACGTCGGAGAGGACACGGCGGGTCGCCCGACAGGGCTGGCAGAAGGCGCTGGAGAACTGCACGAGCGTGGCCCGCTCCCCCAGTTCGTGCCCCGCCCACGTGCCCGGTCCCGACGAGGCGATGCGGTCTCCCGCGTCGCGTATCCGCACGTCAGCCTCCCACCCCTGCGTCATGATCCAACTGTCCCCGACTTCAGCGCCCCGGCGCACGGAAACATTCCCGACGTGACGAGAATCTCGCGCCCGAGGGGCACGATGGGTGGTCAGCCGTCCGTTCTTGGGGCACGATCTGCGCAACGCCGAAAAACCTACGGCTGCGTAACTTCCCGCCGGGAACCCCCTCCCCAGGCAGAAACGAAGGGTCATCCCCTCCCATGGCAGAGCTTGTCTACCGTCCGGTCATCGGTGCCGCCAGAACGCTGTTCAAGGCGTGGGACCTGAAGATCGACTGCAAGGGGTCGGAGAACATCCCTCGCACCGGCGGCGCGGTGCTGGTCAGCAATCACATCAGCTATCTCGACTTCATCTTCGACGGCCTGGCGGCCCTGCCGCAGAAGCGTCTCGTGCGCTTCATGGCCAAGGAGTCGGTGTTCCGGCACAAGATCTCCGGGCCGCTGATGCGCGGGATGAAGCACATTCCCGTCGACCGCAAGCAGGGCGAGACGGCCTACCAGCACGCGCTCGACTCGCTGCGCGCCGGGGAGATCATCGGCGTCTTCCCCGAGGCGACGATCTCGCCTTCGTTCACGCTGAAATCCTTCAAGTCCGGCGCCGCGCGCCTGGCCCAGGAGGCCGGTGTACCGCTGATCCCGATGGCGCTGTGGGGCACTCAGCGGCTGTGGACCAAGGGTCAGCCGCGTAACTTCAAGCGCAGCCACATCCCGATCACGATCCGCGTCGGTGAGCCGGTCGAGGCTCCGAAGGACCAGTTCGCGGGCGCGATCACCCGGCGCCTTCGTGATCGCTGCCAGGAGCTCCTCGAAGCCGCGCAGCGCGCCTATCCCGTACGCCCCAAGGGCCCGGACGACACGTGGTGGATGCCGGCGCACCTCGGCGGCACCGCGCCGACTCCGGCCGAGGTGAAGGCCGCCGAGGCGAGCTGAATCGATTACTCCGGGCGCGCGATCGGTTATTCGGGTCGGTCGGACGCCCGCTCCGGCGCGTGGACGGTGAGCCGCGCGCCGGGGCTGAACTTCGCGAGCAGCTCGGCCAGTTCGGCGCCCGCTTCCTCGACGCCGGAGTCCGGCCCCATCCCCTCGAGCAGGAAGATGGCGTTGACCGTCTCCTCCGTGAGGCGGGTGCGCGGCCCCTGGCGCCAGTTCCAGCGGCGGCAGGTGACGCCCTCGTCGTCGCACCAGACGACCTCCCCCGCGTCCGGGTGCTCGACCGCCTGCTCCCCCGCGGCCATGGTGACGAAGTCCTCGGTGCCGTCGGCCCGCAGCAGGCGCATGCCGCCCTTGATGTGGTCCAGGTCCTCGCCGCCGACCGGGATCAGGTGGGCGACGCTGATCGCGTTGTAGACGTCGACGAGAGCGTTGATCCGCGGCAGACCGCCGTCGGCGAGCGCGCGCTTGGCGAGCGCCTCGGCGGAGTTGCGCGTACGGGACGGCTTCGCACCGAAGGCGGTGTAGGTCGCACGCCAGGCCACCATGTGCGGGTCCTCGTGCGGGGCGCGGTCTCCGAGCCGCTCGGCCAGGCGCCGCGCGGCCTCGTCGAGGAGGGCCGAGGTCTCGTCGGTGCTGGGCCCGTTGACGAGCCCGTGGGCCTCGATGGCGACGTGGGTGAAGCCGGGCGCGAGGGCGCGGACCTCGTCGGAGACGGTCAGGTCGATGGTCATGGTCCGTCGTGCCTCACAGTTCGTGCGTCACAGTTCTGAGGGGTAGATCTGCCAGAGGTGCGGCCGGTCGCCGGCTTGCCTGAGCGCGCCGAGCGCCACTGGACTCGGTTCAGCGTACAGGACCGGATAGTCCACTTCATTGGACTGTGGATGTACGGGCCAGGCCAGCCGTTCCTCGCCGAGACAAAACTGCGCGTCGACCCCGGCCGGGATGTTCCCGCGCGGGTCCTGTCGATGCCAGGCGCCGTCGAGGCGCACGGCGACGAGGCCGTGCAGGGAGTAGCCGCTGGTGTTGTCGTCCCGCAGGCGCTGGTAGCAGAACGCCGTGGGGATGTCTTCGGCGCGCAGCAGGGCAGCCAGGCCGTGGGACTTCGCCGTGCAGATGCCGGTGCGCTCCCGAAGGACGTCGGAGGCCCGCCAGGTGACCTCCATGCGGCCGGAGTCCTGCGAGTGCGGGATGGCGTCGCGCACGAACTCGAAGGCGGCGCGGGCGTACTCGTAGGTATCGGCGGATGACTTTGCAAGGACGGCCGCCGTCTCGCGGACCAGCGGGTGGTGGTGGTCGACCACGTCGTCGGCGGCCAAGTACGCCGACAGGTCAGGGTTTTCCTGGATCAGCTGCATGGCACGGGAGCATAGAAATGCGATCGACCGCACGTCAATGCTTTTACGGTCGATCGCATATCTATGCAGCTATGCGCCTACGCAGAGGTCACCGTCAGCGCGCCATCTCCTCCTTGAGGGCCGCGACGAAACCGTCCACGTCCTCCTCGCGCGTGTCGAACGCGCACATCCAGCGGACGTCGCCCGCCGCCTCGTCCCAGAAGTAGAAGCGGTACTGCTTCTGCAGCCGCTCGCTCACGTCGTGCGGAAGGCGCGCGAAGACCGCGTTGGCCTGCACCGGGTAGAGGATCTCCACGCCGTGGACGGCGCGCACCCCTTCGGCCAGGCGCTGCGCCATCTCGTTGGCGTGCCGGGCGTTGCGCAGCCAGAGGTCCTTGGCGAGCAGCGCCTCCAACTGCACCGAGACGAAGCGCATCTTGGAGGCGAGCTGCATGGACAGCTTGCGCAGGTGCTTCATGTGGCTGACGGCGTCCTGGTTGAGGACGACGACGGCTTCCCCGAAGAGCGCGCCGTTCTTCGTGCCGCCCAAAGACAGGATGTCCACGCCGACCGCGTTCGTGAACGTCCGCATGGGGACGTCCAGGGACGCGGCGGCGTTGGATATGCGCGAGCCGTCGAGGTGCACCTTCATGCCGAGCTTGTGCGCGTGGTCGCAGATGGCGCGGATCTCGTCGGGCGTGTAGAGCGTGCCCAGTTCGGTGTTCTGCGCGATCGAGACGACCTGCGGCATCGCCCGGTGCTCGTCGTCCCAGCCGAACGCCTGCTTGTCGATCAGCTCGGGCGTGAGCTTGCCGTCGGGCGTGGGCACCGTGAGCAGCTTCAAGCCGCCCATACGCTCGGGGGCGCCACCCTCGTCGACGTGGATGTGCGCGGACTCGGCGCAGATCACCGCGCCCCAGCGGTCGGTGATCGCCTGGAGCGCGACGACGTTGGCCCCGGTGCCGTTGAAGACAGGGAACGCCTCGGCCGTGGGGCCGAAGTGGCCGCGGATGACCTGCTGGAGGTTGGCCGTGTAGTCGTCCTCGCCGTACGCGATCTGGTGACCGCCGTTGGCGAGGGCGATGGCGGCGAGCACCTCCGGGTGGGCGCCCGCGTAGTTGTCGCTCGCGAACCCCCGTACGTCCGGGTCGTGGTGGCGGCGCGCGTCGGTCTTCGGAGGGTTCACGGCTTCTCTGTCACGGGTGTCGCGAGCGGTCACGGCTTCTCGGTCAGCCACAGGCGGGTTCCGTTCACTTCTCCGGCGGGCCGCTCCCAGACTCCGGCGATGGCCTCGGCCAGCTCCTTGACGTCCGTGAAGCCCGCGAACTTCGCGTTAGGCCGATCTTTGCGCATCTCGTCGTGCACCAACGCCTTGACCACCAGGATCGCAGCCGCCGATGACAGGCCCTGCTCGCCCCCCGCCTTACGGAAGGCATCGCCGAGGGCGAGGGTCCACGCCTCAGCCGCGGCCTTCGACGCGGAGTACGCCGCGTTGCCCGCCGTCGGCTTGGAGGCGCCGGCGGCGCTGATCAGGAGGTAGCGGCCGCGGTCGCTGCGCTGGAGACCGTCCTGGAAGGCGAGCGAGGTGTGCTGCACGGTGCGGATAAGCAGCTTTTCGAGCAGGTCCCAGTCGTCGAGTTTCGTCTCGGCGAAGGTGGCGCTGCCGCGCCAGCCGCCGACGAGGTGGACCAGGCCGTCGACCCGCCCGAACTCCTTCTCCGTGCGGGCGGCCCACTCCCGGGTCGCGCCGAGGTCCAGGAGATCGACCGTGTCGCCTATGACGGTCGCCCCGCCGTGCGCGTACCGCGCGGCGTCCACGGCCTCCGCGAGGCGGGCCGCGTCGGCGTCGGACGCCACCACCGTGGCACCGGCCTCCGCGAGGCTCAGCAGCGTGGCACGGCCTGCCGGACCGGCTGCTCCCGCGACCGCGACCACGGCTCCATCGAGTGCGGACATCGTCCTCGCCTCCTTGGTGCGGTTGCTCACGCGGCGACCTGCTCGACGCTCGCGGCGGTGATCCCCTTGGTTTCGGCGATCACTCGCTTGAGCTTCTTGGAGAGCGCCTCATAGAACATGCTGAGCGGAAACTCGTCAGGAAGCACGTCGTCGACGAGTTTTCTGGGCGGAAGCTGCACATCCAGCGCGTCGGGGCCCTTGGCCCAGCGCGATCCGGGGTGCGGCGCGAGGTACTGGGACACCAGGTCGTACGCGGCGAACCAGTGCACGAGCTTGGGGCGGTCGATGCCCGCGCGGTAGAGCTCCTCGATCTCGGCGCACAGCTGGTTGGTGACCAGCGGCGCGCGCTCCCAGTCGATCTTGAGCTTGTTGTCGGTCCAGCGGACGACGTCGTGCTTGTGGAGGTACGCGAAGAGCAGCTGGCCGCCGAGACCGTCGTAGTTCTTGACGCGGTCGCCGGTGACCGGGAAGCGGAACATACGGTCGAACAGGACGGCGTACTGCACGTCACGCGCCTGCGGGATGCCCTCGGCCTCCAGCTTCACGGCCTCCTTGAAGGCGGTGAGGTCGCAGCGCAGCTCCTCGAGGCCGTACATCCAGAACGGCTGCCGCTGCTTGATCATAAAGGGGTCGAAGGGCAGGTCACCGTGGCTGTGGGTGCGGTCGTGGACCATGTCCCACAGGACGAACGCCTGCTGGCAGCGGTCCTGGTCGCCGATCATCTCGCGGATGTCGTCGGGCAGGTCGAGCCCGAGGATGTCGACGGAGGCCTCGGTGACGCGGCGGAAGCGGGCCGCCTCGCGGTCACAGAAGATGCCGCCCCAGCTGAAGCGCTCGGGGGCCTCGCGCACGGCGATGGTCTCCGGGAAGAGCACGGCCGAGTTCGTGTCGTACCCGGCGGTGAAGTCCTCGAAGGTGATGCCGCAGAACAGCGGGTTGTCGTAGCGCGTGCGCTCGAGCTCGGCCAGCCACTCCGGCCAGACCATGCGCAGCACGACCGCTTCCAGGTTGCGGTCCGGATTGCCGTTCTGCGTGTACATGGGGAAGACCACGAGGTGCTGCAGGCCGTCCTCGCGGTGCGCCGCGGGCTGGAAGGCGAGCAGCGAGTCGAGGAAGTCCGGCACCTGGAAACCGCCGTCCGCCCAGCGCCGCAGGTCCACGCCGAGCGCCTGGTGGTACGCGGCGTCGTGCGGCAGGAGCGGGGCGAGCTGTTCGATCCCGGATATCACGCGGTCGACGGCGAGTTCGGCCACGGACCGCGCCGGGGCGCCCTCCGCGTCGAAGTCGATCGAGCCGTCCGCGGACTGCCACGGGCGGATCTCTTCCACGGCTTCCTTGAGCATCGGCCAAGCCGGGTGCTCCACGACCCTTCTCATGGGGGCACCCCCACTCGCGGGAGAAACCGCCTCTTCCGCAACCCTCTGCACAAGAATTTCCGTCACTTGTCAACCTCCACGGGAGAACCTCGCGTCAGAACACCGTATGTGTGCGAGGTTCTCCACCACAAGAGGGGGCTCGGGAGATTATCCTGTGACACCCCCAACATCACCGCTAATTTTCCTGCTGGACACCGTAGAGGCGACTGCTTCTGCCACTTCTGCCACCGCGGCCCGCGCATCGTCCAGGAGCTGCGGGAAGCCCAGGAACCCGTGGAACATCTCCGGATGGTGCCCCCGCGTCACCGGAACCCCTGCCCGACGCAGCCTGTCCGCATACGTGGCGCCCTCGTCGCACAGGGGATCGCAGCCCGCCGTGACGATGTGCGCGGGCGGCAGTGCGGCGACGTCCGCGCCCAGGGGCGAGGCGTAGGGGTGAGTGCCGTCGCCGTCCGGGCCGAGGTACTGCTCCCAGAACCAGCGCAGGTGCGTGGCGGTGAGAAAGTAGCCGGTCGCGTTCGTCGTGTACGAACCGCTGCCCTGCCCCGCGTCGAGCATGGGGTAGATCAGCACCTGGAGCGCCACGGTGGGCCCTCCGCGGTCCCGCGCCATCAGGGCCACGACGGTGGCGAGGCCGCCCCCGCCGCTGTCCCCGGCCGTCACCACGGCTCCCGGGTCGCCGCCGAGGCCGCCCGCCCCCGCCTCGGCCGCGGCCCAGCACAGGGCCGCGTACGCGTCCTCTGCGGCCGCGGGGAAGCGGTGCTCGGGGGCGAGGCGGTAGGCGACGGAGACCACGACGGCCCCGGACTCCACGCAGAGGGTGCGGGCGGTGGCGTCGTGGGTGTCGAGGCCGCAGAGGGTGTAGCCGCCGCCGTGGAAGAAGACGACGGTGGGGCGGGGGTAGGTCCGCCCTGGCGGGCGGTAGACGCGTACGGGCAGGTCAGGAGCTTCCGCGGGGCCGGGGATGCGCCGGTCTCCGACGGCACCCACCGTCGGCACGGCCTTCCCGGCGGAAGGCGTCGCGGCGAGGATGCGGCGGGCCTCGGCCGCGTCGGTGACGGTGCCGCCGAGATCGGGGAAGGCGGCACTGAGGGCGTCGACCAGGGGCCGCGCGACCGGGTCGAGACGGTCGCCGCCCGTGCTCGCCCCGGCCGAACTCGCGGCGTCCGTGCTCGCGGCGTGCGTCCTCGCCCCGACCGAACTCGCGGCGTCCGTACTCGCAGGGTCCGTGCTTGCCCCGGCCGTACTCGCAGCGTCCGTACTCGCGGCGTGCGTGCTCGCAGGGTCCGTGCTTGCCCCGGCCGTACTCGCGGCGTCCGTGCTCGCAGGGTCCGTGCTCGCAGGGTCCGTGCTCGCAGGGTCCGTGCTCGCAGGGTCCGTGCTTGCCCCGGCCGTACTCGCAGCGTGCGTCCTCGCGGCGCCCGTGTTCGCCCCGCCCGTACTCGCCCCGACCGTACTCACGACGTCCGTGCTCGCGGCGCCCATGCTCGCCCCGGCCGTACCCGCGGCGTCCGTACTCGCAGCGTGCGCCCTCGCGGCGCCCGTGCTCGCCCCGCCCGTACTCGCCCCGCCCGTACTCACGACGTCCGTGCTCGCGGCGCCCATGCTCGCCCCGGCCGTACCCGCGGCGTCCGTGCTCGCAGCGTGCGTCCTCGCGGCGCCCGTGCTCGCCCCGGCCGGCCTCGCAGCGTTCGTACTCGCGGCGTGCGGACGCGAGGCAGGTTCCCGGGGGTCGCCGTCCCCGCTCGCCGGCGTCATCCCGCCTCCTGGGCCCGGAAGTACGGGATGACCTTCTCGCCCCACTGCCGCAGGGTCTCCATACAGGCCTCCTGCGGGACGGTGCCCATCTGGATGAGGCACATGATCTCGTCGGCGCCCGCGTCGCGAAGCCGTTCCACGTACGCGATGGCGTCGTCGGCGGTGCCATAGGCGTGGTCGGCGTTGAAGGTGGCCGTGGAGGTGGGCCGTACCGGAATGTCGTGCTCGTGCAGCCGCGCGACCACCTGCTCGGCGGCCTCGCGCATCGCGGCCGCCTCGTCGGCGCCCTCGACCACGGCTTCGTCGGGGATGCCGGCGCCGCCGTACCAGTGCCCGATGGACTGCGCGAAGAACCGCTGTCCGCGGATACCGACGCGCCGGGCGGTCTCGCGGTCGTCGAGCACGATGGTCGGACAGAGCACGGAGAAGTGGTCGTTGACGACGCGGGACACGAAGCGCGCGTCGCCGCGGCCCGCGATCGCCGTGTCGTATGCGGCCCGCATCTCCGCGATCGCCTCGGGCCCGGCGAAGCCCATCACCAGGGCGCCGATGCCGAGTTCGGCGGCTTGCGTCAGGGTCTCGGTCCTGCTGCAGGCGAGGAAGAGCGGGGGGTGCGGAGTCTGCCGCGGCCGGGGCAGGATGGGGTGCGGAGCGATGTCCAGCAGCGCGCCGTGATGCTCCAGCTCCTCGCTCTCCCACGCCTTGCCGATGATCTGCAGCGCCTCCTCGACCTCCTGCGTCGTGCGTTCCTTGTCGACGCCGCAGAGCGAGGTCTCCTGGAGCGTCCCGCCGCGCCCCGCCCCGAGGTCGAGCCGCCCGCCGGACAGCAGATCGAGCATGGCGGCGCGCTCGGCGACCCGCGCCGGGTGATTGAAGGCGAACGGCATGCAGACCACGCCGTGGCCGATGCGGATGGTGCTGGTGCGCGCGGCGACCCAGGTCAGGAAGATCTCCGGGGCGCTCATGTGGGCGTACCACTTGAGGGAGTGGTGCTCGACGGCCCAGACGCGGTCGAATCCCATCTCCTCGGCCAGGACGGCCTGTTCGACGCTGTCGCGAATGAGTTGATGCTCTCGCTCGACGGTCGGGTCGGCGAGCTGCGCTTCGAAGATGACGGAGAACTTCACGTGCCCCCCAGGAAGTTGAGTCGCCGCACGATGGGCGCCCTTGTTTCGAATAGCCATATGACTAGTCGTCAGGTGTCGAACTTGCAAGAGGGCGACAGCACCACCAGCGCACAGCAATCCCCGGGAGGGCCGTTGCGGCCCTCCCGGGGAGGCATGAAAGGAAGCGTGACCCTCAGGCGCAGGGGGTCAGTTCGTGTTGAGCGTCAGGCCGTAGTACCGCAGCGTGTCGTCCAGCGGCTGGAAGTACGAGGAGCCCTGGTCGTTCACCCCGCCGCACGACTGGTTCGTCGGACCGCCCGAGGTCATGCCCTGGGCCTGGTTGCCCGCGATGTACGCGCCGCCGCTGTCGCCGCCCTCCACGCACACCGTGGACCGGCCGAGTCCGCTGACCACGGTGTCCGGACCGCCGTTGCGATCGGTGTAGGTGACGCTCACGTTGTACGCACCGACCCGTCCGCACGTCCAGCCCGTCGTCGAGCCCGACTTGCACAGGTTCGCGCCGACCGCAGCGCGCTGGCTGCCGCGCACCGGGACCGAGGCGCCGTTGCCCCAGGTGCCGACCGCCGTGGTGATCGAGGAGCCCGACTGGATCGTCGCCAGGCCCATGTCCACGCTGTTCCGGCCGAGCGCGAAGCGAGTCGTGGAGCCGGTCGCGAACTTCGAGCCGTTGAAGTAGAGACCCGGGTTGCCGACCACGCAGTGCCCCGCCGTGACGAGGTATTGCCGGCCTGCGGCGTTGCGTGCGCCGAAGCCGACCGAACACCACGAACCGGGCTGGTTGTTGATGTTCATCCGGCTGCCCGGGGAGACGGCCGCCTTCGGCTCCAGCTCCGGCCCGCCCTTGACCACCCGGACGGCGTTCCCGAACTCGCGGGCCTCCTTGAGGAAGGCGCGCGCCGCCGGGGTGGTGGAGTCGGCCACGGTGACCTTGACCGTGTCGGAGGCCAGGTCCGCCTCCCAGGAGGATATGCCGCTCGGGACTCGCTCGGCCGCCGCCTCGTCGAGGGCGGAGGTGACGCGCGTCAGCTCCGCCTCACCCCGGCTCGGTATGCGGGCGGTCAGGCCGGTGGCCTTCACCTGCGCCGCCGCGCGGGACGCGCCGACGTTCACGGTCAGTTCGCCCTTCGCGTCGAAGAACGCGCCGTCCGTCCGGACACCGTCCCGGTGCAGCCGGTCCAGTCTCCGCTGCTGGTCCGCCTGTTCGTCGAGACGCCGTACGGCGGCGGTCTCGCTGACACCGAGCGTGTCCGCCAGGGCCTCGATCATCTGCGGCTCGTAGCGCGGCGTCGGGGTTGCGTCGGCGTGCGCGCCGGTGACACCCGTCGTGACGGCCAGGGCCCCGGCTGCCGCGGCAGCGAGGAGGTAATGCCGAACATGCGCCATGGGAATGCCTTCCAAGGGTAAGTGGGGGGTGGCATATGGACGTTCGGTGCACCGGGGTGGGGTCAATTGGTGCACCGAACATCCATCGGCGCCGTACGCGGGATTTCCCGGACCGCGCCGCTGGGCGAAACCATCCCGTCACTTCGGGTGGCCGCACAAGGCATGGCGAGGCACCGGCCCTTAAGGCGAAAGGGGTAAACACTTAATGCGCGCCCACGGGCCGTGGAGTGTGGGAAGAAGGACCCCTCCACGCGCCCAGCGGAGCGCCCGGCGGCGGGAGTTGGCAGCGTCTGAGCTGCCCGGTGACAACACCCGTACGGCGCCTTTCCGATGGAAACCGGTGCCGGCCCGCCGATCGCTTCGAGGCCGATACGTGACGCGAATCGGCGTTACGGATATTGACGTACGCGGTCCGGCGGGGTTTGGTAGGCGAGGCGTCAGGCCGGGAATTCTTTTTGTCCGTCGCCGCCCGTGTCCGGCCATGCCCAGGCGTGACGCACAACGGCATTCATCGGGCAGATGCATCTGCTCCGGGAGTGCGGCTCGTCATCTGTCGTGCCGGGAGGCGAAATTCGTGACGGTCTCATCCGGGCTGACGTCGGACAACTCGGCATCCGGTACGGGGGCGGCCTTTTCGACGAATCCCCCCGCTCCGTTCGCCGTGGCTTTGCGCGAGGCGGTGCGCCGCCGCGGGCTCCCCCTGGACCGGATCTGTGAGCGGCTCACCGCCCGTGGCATCCGGCTCACGCCCGCGACCCTCAGCTACTGGCAGCGCGACCGTACCCGCCCCGAGCGCTCGGACTCACTGCGCGCCGTGGTCGCGCTGGAGAGCATCCTCGACCTGGCGCCCGGGGAGCTCTCCGGTCTTCTGCAACCCCAACGTCCGCGCGGGCGCCGTCCGGTCGTACGCGTCGACGAGCACGCGACCCGCCGTCTCTACGGTCGCGCTTCCCGGCAGGAACAGGCGCTCGGCGATGCCTTCCCGCGTTTCAACCAGGGGGTCGCCATACTCCTCACCCGCGAGGTCCTGCACCTGGACCGGCGGGGCTGCGTCAGCCGACTGACCATCAACCACCTGGTCCGCGCCGTCTGCGACGGTCCCGACCGGCTGATCAATCTGCACTTCCTGGACGATCCCGACGCCGGACCGCCTGAAGCGACCGTCCACTGCGGACAGCTGGAGTCGATGCGTCAGGACGCGGTCTCGGGCGGCGTGATGCTCCAGATCGGCTTCGGCCGTCCGCTGTCGTTCGGCGAGACCACGACCGTCGACTACGAGATCCGCACCGCGCCGCAGGGCCACCCGACGACGCTCCACGAGCGGGGCATACGCGGCAACCAGGACGCCTATCTCCTCCAGGTGCACTTCCCCCACGAGCGGCCGCCGGCGATCTGCCACTCCTACTACCGGGAGAACGCCTCCGCGCAGCAGCGCAAGGTTCGCCCCCTGACCGTGGACTCCTCCGGCTCGGCCCACCTGTACGCGGCGCAGTGCCGGCAAGGCATCTACGGCATGAGCTGGCAGTGGCCGGACGAGGACTCCTAGGCCTCTCCCGCCCCGCTCGCAGGCCGGGGCCCACACCCGCGTGGGCGTGGACCCCGGATCACGCACCGGCGTGCGTGCGCCCTGTGGCTCAGAGGCCGAACTCCTGCGGGGAGAGGCCGAGCGCCGCGCACGCCTCGCGCAGGACCTGCTCCTCGGCCGGGGCGATGTACCCGTCGGCGCCCGCGACGACGAAGCCGGTCTGCACGACCGCCTTGGCCTCAACCGGCTTCTTCGCCGCCTTGGCGATCTCCTGCATGACCTCCGTCTTGCCCTGCTGGAAGTTGAACGACAGCTGGTCGACGTGCTTGTTGAACCGCTGCTGCAGCTGCTCCGGCGGGAAGTTCTTCAGTACGTCGTTCTGCAGGATCAGCGACTCCACGTGCTGGCGCTCGGCCGGGTCGACCGAGCCGTCAGCGGCGGCGACGAGCGCGCACATCGCCATGCTCGCGTCGCGGTAGGAACCGCTCTTGAGCTCCGTCTTGAGGGAGGCCAGCTGGGACTTGAGCACGCCCACGAGCTGCGCCTTGGACCCGCCCGACCCCGACCCCGAACCCGGCCGTCCGTGACCGCCGGAGCTGCTGCGTCCGCCCTGCGACTGCTGCTGCAGACCCTTGGCCTGGTCCTTGATCCGGTCCCACATCGCCATGCGTGCCACCTCGGCTACCTGTTAGCTCGTCCGCGCGCGTTCCACGCGTCACCCTGCCAACGCCTCCCCGCCCCCCGAAGTTCCGTCAGGGATATCTGAGGGGACCAACTCGAACGCGCGACCCCAACCGCCGGGCCAACAGCCCCCGCAGACGGGCAGAACCCCCACGCAAGGCCCCGAGCGGCCGCACCTCGTCCACCCCGATCGCTGTCGCGGGCCGCGGCCAGCTCCAGAAGCGCCGCGGGCGGGGTGTGCGGGTTGGCGGCCAGCGCCTGCCAGACGAAGGGGTAGGGACAGTCCACGAGCCGGTGCAGGACGGAGCTGTCGCTCGCGGCACGCGCCAGTGCCAGGAGGTCGGCGGGCGTAGGCACGTGGCATGGCCTCTCAGGATCGTCGGGGCCGCCATCATGGCACCTGAGCCGTCGCCGGCGAGGTGAGCCATCCGCGCTCACGTGTCGAGGCCGCCCCGCTTCAACATGCGAACCTCCGCCCGCAAGGAAGCGGGCACCGGCCCCGATGCGGGCGGATACCTGATCCTGCTCGGCCTGGAGGTCCGAGCCGCCGCCCGGCTCGGTGAGCGCCATGGTCGCCCGGAGCTCCTCGGTGACCAGGACGTAGCAGGGCATGGAGACCGGTGTGCCGCATGACAAAGGCAAGGAGTGTTCGAACTCCTTGCCATGCTCAACATATAGCGCATGGGGGGCCTTGCGGCAAGGCCCCGGTCGTGACGCAGAATCAGCGATCTCCACCGGGAACCCAGTGAAATGAGAACAATGACTGACGTGATCGTGGTCGGCGGCGGACCGACCGGTTTGATGCTGGCGAGCGAGCTTCGGCTGCACGGTGTGCGCACCGTCGTCCTGGAGAAGACGGCGCAGGCCACCCAGCAGTCCCGCGGGCAGGGCCTGCACGCGCGCAGTGTCGAGGTCATGGATCAGCGCGGCCTCCTCGACCGGTTCCTCGCGGTCAACGAGAAGTTCCAGGTCGGTGGATTGTTCGGCGGCATCATCAAGCCGTGGCCGGAAAAGCTGGACACGGCGCACCCGTACGGGGTGGCCACTCCGCAGCCCGTCACCGAGCGGCTGCTCCACGAGCGCGCGGTCGAACTCGGCACCGACATCCGGCGCGGCTGCGAGGTGGTCGGACTCAGCCAGGACGAGGACGGGGTGAGTGCGGAGCTCGCGGACGGCACCCACCTGCGCTCGCGCTACCTCGTCGGCTGTGACGGCGGCCGAAGTGCCGTACGCAAACTGCTCGGCGTCGACTTCCCCGGCGTGCCCGCATCGGTCGAGACCCTCCTCGGCGAAATGGAGGTGACCGCGGATCAGGCGACCATCGACGCCGCCGTCGCCGAAGTCCACAAGACGCAGCTGCGGTTCGGCCTCAGCCCCGGCGAGAACGGCGTGTACCGCGTCGTCGTCCCGGCCGACGGGGTGACCGAGGACCGCGCGACCGAGCCGACCCTCGACGACTTCAAGGAGCAGCTGCGGGCCCACGCGGGGACCGACTTCGGCGTGCACTCGCCGCGTTGGCTCTCCCGGTTCGGTGACGCCACCCGGCAGGCCGAGCGTTACCGGGTCGGCCGGGTGTTCCTGGCGGGCGACGCGGCGCACATCCACCCGCCGACCGGCGGGCAAGGGCTCAACCTCGGCGTACAGGACGCGTTCAACCTCGGCTGGAAGCTGGCCGCGACGGTCAACGGCTGGGCACCTCAGGGACTCCTCGACACCTACCACACGGAACGGCACCCGGTGGGCGCCCGCGTCCTCGACAACACCCGTGCGCAGATCACGATGCTCGGGTCAGATCCGGGTGCGACGGCGCTGCGGGAGCTGTTCGCCAAGCTGATGGACTTCGAGGAGGTGAACCGGTACGTGACCGGGATGATCACCGCGGTCGACGTCAGCTACGACTTCGGCGAGGGCCACGAACTCCTCGGGCGGCGCCTGCGGGACGTGGAGTTGAAGCAGGGGCACCTCTACGGGCTGATGCACGAAGGCCGCGGGCTGCTGCTCGACCAGACCGGCCGGCTGTCGGTCGCCGGGTGGGCCGACCGGGTCGATCACGTCGTCGACGTCACCGAGGAACTCGACGCGCCCGCCGTGCTGTTGCGGCCCGACGGTCATGTGGCGTGGGTCGGTGAGGACCAGCAGGAACTGCTCGACCTGCTGCCCAAGTGGTTCGGCGCCCCGACAACGGCGTAGGCGTACGCGGTGGGCCGGCCCGGCCCTCAGCCGACCTGCGTGTGGAACTGCACGAGGCGTTGCTGGACGAGGTTCACCGTGCCGCGCTGACGGCCCGGCACACGGCGCCGCAACGCGACCAGGGCCGGGCCGAGTTCGCGGACGGTGTCCGGGTCGCGGACCTGCTCCCACTGATGGTGGGCCAGGTCCGCGGCGGCCTCGACATCGGGGGCGTCGGGGGCCTGGCCCGCGGTGAGCCGCGTGGAGGCCACGGCGAGCCAGATCTCGCAGCTGCGTCCCGGGTCCTTGGCGAAGATCGCCAGGTGTCCGCGGACCTCCATCCAGTGCACCACCTCGGGCGACGAGGGCCCGTACGTACGCAGCGCCTCCTGCTCCCAGGCCGCCGCCATGGCCGCGGCCTCGCCGTGCCGTCCCGCCTCCACGGCCTTGGTGATCGCCGCGTGCGGGTCCGCATCGGGCACCCGCGGCAGGCCAGAGGTCACGGAGGCGGGCGCCTGCTGTTGGGCGGGCACCGCCACTTGGTGGGCTGACGCCGGCGCACGGTCGCGCATGCCCCCCGGTCCGCCGGCGGGAAAGACCACGAGGGCGGGATCGGCACAGAGCAGCATGACGTCGGCCGCGCCCTCCTCCGCCGTCTGGGCCGCGACGTGCTGGTGCAGGTCCGGCAGCGGAGGCCGGTGCCCACTGCGCAGGACCGTCGCCAGCGCCTTCATGTACGAGGGCACCGCGACGGCACGCCTGCCCGGGGGCGGGGCGACGCGCCCGTACAGCGCCACGCCCGTTCCCACGTCCAGGGGGTGCTGCGCCAGTTGCTGCCAACTGTCGGCGTCGGCATGCAGATCGGCGACGACGGTCGTGCTGCCGGGCGGGCGCAGCCGCAGCTCCTGGGCGATCCAGTGCCAGGGGAATCCGGTGTAGCGCACCGTCGCCGCCGTGGTCCGCGCCAGAGCGACATGCTGCCGGCGCTGACGGCGGTCGAGATGCAGTTGTCCGATCAGGTACACCGTCAAAGGCCCCGGCGCCATCGCCGCCGCACGCAGCCGAGTCAGCACGGTCTGCGGGTCAAGCGGGTCCGCGAGCTCCACGACACTCGCGGTCGCGGTACCGGCGAGCACCGCCGGAGACACCGCGGCGAGCACGGGCAGCACGGAAGCCGCATCCACCATACGGGCCTTGCCGACCGGCGCCGCCGCAATCAGCAGCGCGGTCCCGGGCACCGTCCCCTCCCCATCAGTCACCAGAGCACCGTATCCGCTGCTCATCTCGGGGGCGGCAGCGGTGTTCACCAATTCACCTCGCCGACTCCCCCAAAACGGCCGCGCACTTGGGTTCTGGATTCGTGGCCGTGGGGGTGTCGGGGCATGCGAGGCGGGTAAGGAGGGTGTGCTCCGGCAGCGGACGGTGATGCCGGAGCCTGCGGCCGCCGCCGGTTTCGGCGGCGGCGGCCGCGGCGCTCCTGGGGGCAGGCTCCCCCTGGTACCCCAGGAGCGGGTGTCCGCACCGGCCGGCGCCCGGGGACCGCGGGAGTGGCCCCCTGACGCGACAGCCGGCGGGACGAGCCGGTGTCCATGCGTCCGCTGCAAGGAAGTACGGACCCGGCAGCCTGAGTTGCCGACGTGCCTGCCGCTCGGCGGCAGAGCGGGCGCCGAGCGGTCGGGCCGGTCCGGGGGCTGGGGGCTGGCCTCGGCGCCAGGGTAGCCAGGGTAGAACGAGCAGGCAGAGGCGGACAACGCCTTTCCGCCCTCCGGAACGACCTTGTCCTGGCTTCGGCGGGTCGCGTGGGAATGCTGTCGACCCGGGATCCGGAGGACGACCGATTACTTTTCGCGAGAGCCGAGGTCAGTACCCCCGTAACCGCGATGATGTAGCGGCGACCACGACCGGACTTCCAGGAGAACTGAAGATGCGTACGTTGATCAGCACCGCTTTCGTCTCGCTCGACGGTGTCGTGGAGGCGCCGGGCGGCGAGCCCGGTTACCGGAACTCCGGGTGGACCTTCAAGGACGTGGAGTTCCTCCCCGAGGCGTTCGAGATCAAGGGCCGGGAGCAGCAGGAGGCCACGGCGATGCTGTTCGGCCGGGTCAGCTATGAGGCGTTCAGCCCCGTGTGGCCGGGCATGGAGGAGTTCGCCGACTACAAGGAAATGCCCAAGTACGTCGTCTCCTCCGGCCTCGCCGAGGGTGACCTGGTGCCGGGCTGGGGCGAGACCACGATCCTGCGCTCGCTGGACGAGGTGGCCGCCCTGAAGAAGACCGAGGGCGGCCCGATCATCATGCACGGCAGTGCCACCCTGAACCGGAACCTCTCCGACGCCGGTCTCATCGACCGCTACCACCTGCTCGTCTTCCCGCTGCTGCTCGGTGCGGGCAAGCGCCTGTTCAGCGACACGGACAAGGACGCCCAGAAGCTGCGGCTCGTGGAGCACGAGGCCTACGCCAACGGCCTGCAGAAGAACGTCTTCGACGTCGTCCGCTGAGTCCGCGAGCCCCGACCGCCGTCTCCTCGGCCTCACTTGGACACGATGTGTCCGATCGGGTCGGGGCCGGTCGCCAGCGCTTCGCGCTCCGTCTGCCAGGCGAGGTCTCCGGGGTGGAGCGCGCTGCGGAGATAGGCGCAGGTGAGGCGCTGGACCGCGGACACGCGCGCGGGGTTCTCGTCCGTGGTCTCGGCGACGTCGTATCCGGAGATCCCGCCGAACCCGTGCTCCGCACCGAACAGGGTGAGCAGCGCCTTGGGGCCCGGCGCGAGGGTGTACGGATCGGCGTGCCAGTCCGCGCCCGCCACCGTCAGGTGGGTGGACTCGTCCTTGTCGCCCGCGACCACGAGTGTCGGCGCCGCCATGCCGGAGAAGTCCGTGGTCGAGAAGAAGGGGTAGCTCTTGGCCACCTCATCGGTGAGGGCGTCACCGCCCCTGCCGGGCGCACCGAGAAGGACGCCCGCCTTGACGCGCGGGTCGGCCAGGTCCACCTCGGTCCCGTCCTCCGGGTCGGTGAGCCGGGCGCCGAGCAGGAGGCTCGCGGTGTGCCCGCCCATCGAGTGCCCGGCCACGGCGACCTTGTCGCGGTCCACGCGCCCCTGGAGCTGCGGGACTGCGGACTCGATGACGTCGAGTTGATCGAGGACGCGCTTCATGTCCTCGGCGCGCGAGCGCCAGAACAAGGGCGCGCCAGGGGTGTCGGGGTCCAGGCTCAGCGTCCGCGAGCTCAGATGGGTGGGCTGGACGACGACGAAGCCGTGCGCTGCCCAGAAATTGGCGAGCGGAGCGTAGCCGTTCAGCGAGGAGAGGTGGTTCGAGAAGCCCTGCCCGTGCGAGACGAGGATGACCGGCAGGCTGCTCCCGTTCACGGGCGCGGTGACCCGGACCTCCAGGTCGACGGCCCGGTCGGGGGCCGGCAGGACCACGGGGCTGACGGAGAGGACGGGGCTGGGTGAGCCGAAGATGCCGGCGGTGTCAGCTGTAGCGGCTGTGGCGGCTGTGGAATTCGATGCACTCATGGTGCGGGTTTCCCTTCGGTGGCCTCCGTGCCGGCCCATGCGGGTCGGCGGTCAGAGAGGCGGGGAGGCAGACGGGGAGAACCGTCCCGCTTCGGATATGCTGCAAGTGGAACGTTGTTCCGATTACATCTGCACGATACGGAACGCTGTTCCGCTTTGTCAACGAACCCTGACCCGCGGGAAGGAGAGCGTGATGCCCGCCGCAAGCAACTCCGGAGAGGTACCGGCCCGGAGCGCGCCCCGGAGCAAGCGGGCCGACGCGCAGCGCAACGAACAGACGCTGCTGGCCGCCGCCGCGGCGGTCTTCGTGACCTCCGGCGTCGACGCACCGATCCGCGAGATCGCGGCCAGGGCGGGCGTCGGGGTGGGGACGATCTACCGCCACTTCCCGGCCCGGTCCGATCTGGTCGTCGCCGTCTACCGCCACCAGGTCGAGGCGTGCGCCGAGGCGGGCCCGGCCCTGCTGGCGGCTGCCGCATCCCCGTTGGCCGCGCTCCACCAGTGGGTCGACCTCTTCGTCGACTTCCTGGTCACCAAGCACGGGCTCGCCAACGCACTGCAGTCGGACAGCAGCGGCTTCGAGGCGCTGCACACGTACTTCCTCGACCGCCTGGTGCCGGTCTGCGAGCGACTGCTCCAGGCCGCGGCCGACGCCGACGAGATCGAGCCGGGCACCCGCGCCTACGAACTCATGCGCGGCATCGGCAACCTCTGCATCGGGCACGACAACGACCCCGACCGCTACGACCCCCGCCGCTTGATCGCTCTGCTCCTCCAGGGCTTGCGGCCACCGCAGCCGCGATGATCGGCATCTGGACGGACTTCGCCCGCACCGAGGGCCTCCTGGAAGGGAGTCGCCGGGCTGAGCCTCAGACGTTCCGGCCGTGCTCGCCCACCGCGACCCTGGCCAGTTTCGTCAGCATCATGCCGTTGCGGACGCCCATCACGTAGTCCACGGGGAGCCCGTGCATCCGGGTGCCGGGGCCCCGGAGCGGGTGCCAGTCGAGGATCATGAGGGTGTGTTCGCCCCAGGGGACCAGGTTCATGGCGATGCGGGCCGCGCCGAAGGGGCCCGCCTTCGCCTCCAGCTGCAGGCGGCTCTCCGGTTCGCTGATGCGGACGACGCACGTGTCGTCCAGGACCAGCGGACCGGCGCCGACCCTGACCTTCAGGCGGGCGCCCACCTCGGGCCAGTGCGGGTCAACGGCGAGAACCTCCTGGGTCCCCGTCACCCACTCCCCGTACCGGTGGCCGTCGGACAGCAGACTCCAGACCTCGGCCGGTGAGGCCAGGATCAGACGGCGGCTCCGGGACACGCTGACCACACTCCTCCTGAGGGGTATGGGGCGATTTTTGCACTTTGCCGCCTGCCGCACCTTCCGAAGCGACCGCTGCCGGGCGCCGCGCCCTGTGCGAGGGTGACCGAAAGGGTGATCCCGTCCCTCGAATGCTTCGGTCGTGCCCACCGTCTCGATCGCTTCGAACGCAAGGAGCCGCATGCCCACCGCAGCCGCCGCAGCGAGTCTGGCCCTGGACCTCACCTCAGGGCTGAAGGTGTCTGATCTGGAGAAGCTGTACCAGGATCTGCATCGCCACCCCGAACTCTCCTTCCAGGAGCACCGCACGGCCGGGATGCTCGCCGGACGGCTGGGCGCCGCCGGGTACGCGGTGACCACCGGGGTCGGCGGCACCGGCGTCGTGGGCGTCCTGGAGAACGGCGACGGGCCCGTGGTGTGGCTGCGGGGAGACATGGACGCGCTGCCGGTCACCGAGACCACGGGGCTCGCGTACGCCTCCACCGTCGACGGAGTGATGCACGCCTGCGGCCACGACCTGCACGTCACCTGGCTGACGTTCGCCGCCGAAGCACTCGCGGCCGCGCGGGACACCTGGTCGGGCACCCTCGTGGTGATCGGGCAGCCCGCCGAGGAGGCGGGCGGCGGAGCCCGGGCCATGGTCGCCGACGGGCTCCACGACCGCTTCCCCCGCCCCGACGCCGTCTTCGGCCAGCATGTCGCCCCCGGTCCCGCGGGTTTCCTCTCCCACACACCGGGGCTGATCATGTCGGCCGCCGACGACGTGCACATCGTGGTGCCGGGGGTCGGTGGCCACGGCTCGCGGCCCGAGGCGAGCGTCGATCCGGTGGTGACGGCCGCGTACATCGTCACGCGGCTGCAGACCGTCGTGTCCCGTGAGGTCTCGGCGGCGGATTCGGTGGTGCTGACCACGGGACAGTTCCACGCAGGACAGCGGCCCAACATCATCCCCGCGGAGGCACGGCTCGGACTGAACCTCCGTACGCAGGACGTGAAGGTGCGCGAGCGGGTGCTTGCCGCCGTCCGCCGCATCGTCGAGGGGGAATGCCGGGCCGCCGGGTGCCTCACGCCGCCCGAGGTGAACCTGGGCGCGAGCTTCCCGGCCACGGTCAACGACGCGGCACTGGACGCGGAGATCGCGGCCCTGCACCGCGAACTGTTCGGTGAGCAAAGCGTGTTCGACTTCGGGCCCGCGATGGGCAGCGAGGACTTCTCGCTCCTCGTGCCCACCGGGGTGCCCTACGACTTCTGGTTCGTGGCCTCGACGCCTCGGGACGCCTGGCACGCCGCCCCGGGCGAGGAACTCGGCGAGAAGATCACCGCGGTGCCGGGCAACCACAGTCCCCTGTTCGCCCCGGATCTCTCGGTGCTGCTGCCGGGCGTACAGACCCTGGTGGGCGCCGCGCTGCACAAGCTCAAGAGCTGAGGCGGCCGATGTGCGTCTCGCCGTCACCGAGTTCGGCGAGTGCGTCCCTGCTGTAGCGGTCGGGGGCGGGCAGGCCGTGCCGGCACCGGAAATTCGTCTGATCGTCTTCCGTTGGCCTCGCCGATATGGGAGAACGCTCTGATGTGCGATGACGAACTGATACCGCCCCGCGCGGACTTGACCGAGCAGCAGTGGCTGCGGGACGACGCGCCGCTCGCGCGCGATCTTGCCGACAAGTGGGGGCCAGGAGCCCTCACCCTGCACCGGCGCACCCTGCTCGGCGGTGCCGCCGCCGGGGCCGCGCTCGCCGTGCTGCCCCTCGGAGCGGGGCAGGCGGCTGCGACGCCGGGCGCGGCCACCCAGGGCGCGGCGAAGTTCCCTCTCCCCGAAGCGCCGAACCAGAACGGGGAGTTCGCCGTCCTGGTGACCGGGGACTCCGGAACCGGTGGCGAGGAACAGCTGGCCGTGACCGAGGCCGCCCGGCGGGTGTGTCGCGAGGAGGGGGTCTCTCTCGCCGTCGGCCTGGGCGACAACATCTACGAGAACGGGCCCGAGTCCGACCACGACTCCGAGTTCCGGGACAAGTTCGAGACGCCCAACACGGGCATCGACGTGCCCTGGCTCATGGTCCTCGGCAACCACGACTGCTCGGGCCTGATCCCGGGCAGCGGCGGTGACCCCTCGCGCGGGGACCGCGAGGTCTCCTACGCGGCCACCTCCCCGCGCTGGTACATGCCGAGCCGCTACTACAACGTCGCCCTGCCGTCGGCTCCGGAGGGCGGTGACCCGGTGGTGGAGTTCTTCGCCCTCGACACCAACCCCGTGGCCTCGACCGTCGCCCAGACCTCGCGCCACTACCAGTGGGACGGCCCCTACATGCGCGCCCAGCGCCAGTGGCTGGACTCGGCCCTCGCCGCGTCCCGGGCCCGCTGGAAGGTGGTGCTCGGCCACCACCCCTACCTGAACAACGGCAAGCACGGCAGCGCCGGTTCGTACGACGGCTTCCTCATCGGCCACTACACGCGGGGGATTCACCTCAAGGAGCTGTACGAGCAGGTGGTGTGCGGCCGCGCGGACCTGATCCTGTCGGGGCACGACCACACCCTGCAGATCCTGGAGCCCACGACCCGCACGGCGGGCACCCGGCAGATCGTCTGCGGGGCGGCCGCCAAGTCCGGTGACGGCAAAGCCCACTTCGGCCACCCGGCCGCCTGGCAGAACTTCTCCGACGTGGGGTTCATGGTCCTGAAGGTCTCCGGGCGGGCGATGACCGTGGACACCTACACGGTCGACGTCCCCACCCGGACCGCACACCTGGCCCACACCACGACGACCGCCGCCCCGGTCGCGGGCCGCGCCGGCGTCGGCTAGGACCCGGCGCGCCCCGCGACGTTCCTCGCCCACAGCACGAGCGGAACCTGGAGCGGCAGGCGGCCGAACGCCACCGCTCTCTGGGGCGCGGGGCGATGACGCCAGTCCACCGCCATCTGCACGTTGGCGGGGAACACGCCCACGAAGAACGCCGCCGTGGCCTGCGCGGCGGCGCGCCGGGTGCGGGGCGCCGCCACCCCGGCCGCGAGGGCCAGCTCGACCACGCCGCTCACGTACGTCCAGGTGCGCGGCGAGCCGGGCAGGACGCGCGGCACGGTGGCGTCGAAGTTCTTCGGTGCGGCGAGGTGTAGGGCACCGGCCCCGGCCAGCAGACCGGCCAGGAGCAAGGGGGAACGGGACGCCGACGGCATGCTGCCTCCTGAGGGTGGTGAGGGGAGGCAGACCTTACTCGACGGTAATCACCGTCTCACAACAGCTGGGCGCCCCGCCGTGCAAGGTATTTGACCGGGTTGACGTCCGTTCCGTAGCCGCGCTTGGCCCGGATCTCCAGGTGGAGGTGCGGGCCGGTGGCCCGGCCCGTGGAGCCGCTGCTGCCGATACGGTCGCCGGTGCCGATGCGGGACCCCTGGCGCACGGAGATGCGCGAGAGGTGCGCGTAGACGGCGTAGTGCCCGTCCCGCAGCCGCACCGTGACCGCCTTGCCGTACGCGCCCGACCAGCGGGCCAGGACCACCGTGCCGCCGCCGACGGCGTGCACCGGGGTTCCCGTGGGGACCGCGAGGTCGATGCCGGTGTGGTGTCCGGCGAGCCAGTTGCCGCGTACCCCGTAGCGGGCGGAGACACGGAAGCGCCGGCGGATCGGCAGAACGAACTTGCGCTTTGGTTTCTCCGGGACGAGCGCCCGGTTCTCGGGGACCGCCTCGTCCGCCTCGGCGAGTGCTTCCTCGAACTCCTCGTCGTAGCCGAGGCCGCAGCCGCCGTCCGTTTCCGCGGCGGCGTGCGGCGCGGGTCCCGCCACCGTGAAGGCGCCGCCGGCCATGAGGACCGCGGCGACGCCGAGTACGTCGCGTCGTGTGCTGCCCGCTTCACGCGGGCTGTCTATGTCGTAGCCCATGAGGGCCAGCACACTGGCGGCGGGAGCGGCCCGCACCCCGAGTGCTCCGCTTGGCGTAACGCCCCGCGGGCCCGGACCGCGGTCAGTCGAGGGTCGGCCGGTACACGGTGAGCGCTTCGGGGAGCTTGTCGAGGAGCAGTGCGGAGGGCGCGGGGGCGAGTTCACCGTCGTACGCCATCTGTGTGCCCTCGGGCAGGCCCGAGATGACCAGGCGCTGCGCCTTGGCGGAGGCGTACAGGCGGGTCTTGGTCAGCTGGCCGACGATCGCCGCGGCCAGCAGGCGGCTGCGCGCGAAGCGACCGCCGTGCGCGATACGGACGTCGAGCAGGCCATCGGCCAGGTCGTGCCGGCGCACCGGGGCGATGCCGGCGCTGCGGTAGGCGCCGTTGCCGGCGAAGAGCAGCCACATCGAGCGGGCCTTGCCGTTCACCACCGCGCGCAGCGGCCGTCCCGTGTGCAGGATCTGGGCGACGCCGAGCAGGGCCGCGGGCGGGCCGCCGACCTTCGGGGACCATTCCTCCCTGATGCGTACGAGCTCGGGGTAGGAGCCGAGGCTGAACGTGTTCAGGAAGTACACCGGCTCGGAGTACGTCTTGCCGTCGGGACCGGTCCCGGCCAGGGGCTTGACCCGGCCGACGTCGGCCTTTACGGCACTGCCCTCGGCGAGGGCGATGCAGGCGTCCGCGACCGTGTCGACGCCCAGGTCGGCGGCGAAGTGGTTGAACGTGCCGCCCGGCAGCACCATCAGCGGCACGTCGAAGCGCAGGGCCTGGGTCACGGCGGCGTTCACCGTGCCGTCCCCGCCGCACACGCCGAAGACCCCGCCGCGCCGGGCAGCGTCCCTCGCGGCCTCCTCGAGGACCTTGGGCAGCGGCCCCGCTTCGTCCTCGTAGAGAACCACCTCCGCGCGGGGCAGGGCCATCTTCAACTGCCGCACGGGGTCCATGAGTTGGGGCTGGGCCCCGGACGAGGGGTTCACCACCACGACGAGGCCCTCGCCCTCCGGCAGCGCGGGAGCGTCCGTACGGGGCCGCGCGGGCGGCGGCAGCTGTGACCTGGAGGGCACCATGCCGCGCACCGCGTAGGCGGCGCCCGCGCCGAGGGCCGCGCCGACCAGGACGTCACTGGGGTAGTGCACGCCCGTGTAGACGCGGGAGAAGGCCACCGACGCCGCGATCGGGGCCACGGCCGCGCCGAGGCCCCGCGACTCCAGGGCCACACCCGTGGCGAAGGCGGCAGCCGACGCGGAGTGCCCGGAGGGGAAGGAGCTGGTGATCGGCTGCTGCGACAGGTGCCTTATCACCGGCACCGTGTCCAGGACCGGCCGGGAGCGGCGCACCGCGCTCTTGCCGAGCGTGTTGACCGTGGCCGACGCGAGGGCCAGCGAGGAGACGCCACGCACCGCGGCCCGCCTGCCGCGTGCGCCGCCGAACACCCACATCCCCGCCGCGATGCCGAACCACAGAAAACCGTGGTCGGCCGCGCGGCTCAGCCGGGGCAGGACGGGCTGCGCCGCCGGCCAGGAGCGGGCGGCCACACGGTGGAACGCCAGGCGATCGGTGGCGCCCAGCAGTCGGCGGATGTGCGACGTCGGGAGATCACTCATGACCCCCCTATACCCGCGCATGTCCTTCGCACCGCACACATCTTGCGCCGGGACTGTGACGTTCACTTCAATCAGTCATATGGCAGTCCCCCGCTCCACTTCCCCCCAGGGTCCCCCTTCCGCGCGGCGGCCGGCCGAGCTGCCGCCGACCGCGTGGGCCGTGCTCGGCCTGCTCTCCTTCCCCGGGGAGCGCACGGGGTACGAGCTGAAGAAGTGGGCGGACGCCTCACTGCGCCACTTCTACTGGTCCCCCGCCATCAGCCAGATCTACGCCGAGCTGCGCCGTCTCGAAGCGCTCGGTTACGCGACGTCGCGGCGCTCGGGGCCCGAGGAGCCTCGCGCGAAGCGGTCGTACGCGATCACCGCCGAGGGGCGCGCCGCGCTGATCGGATGGGCGGGGGGTGCCGAGGACGCGGGCCCCGCCGTCCTGAAGCACCCGCTGCTCCTGCGGGTCTGGCTCGGGCACCTCGCGGCGCCGGAGCATCTGCGGGCCCTGGTGACCGAGCACATCGCGCACACCCGGGGCGAGCTCAAGGAGGTGCACGACGCCCTCGCGCGGGCGGACGGCGAGGCGGCCTGGACGCACCCGCAGATCGCCCTGCGGTGGAGCGGGCGGCGTCTCGAGGCGGAGATCGAGCTTGCGGAGGCGATGCTCGTCGATCTCACGGAGATGGCGCGCGACCGCACGGAAAGCGGCGCCTCCGCTCCCCCCGGTCAACTCCCAGGGGACTCGCCCACCCACGGGTGACGTGGCTCGCGGCGCAGGGGTCCGGGACGGTAGGACGGGCGGCATCAGCCGACCCCGCCGTATGGAGCAGTGCACCTGTGACCACCCGCGCCGTCCTTGTCGCCGCCGTCATCACCGGCCTTCTGCTCGGGATCGTGGGAAGCAGAGCGGACGACTCCGATTCGGCCGGGCACCCCCGTACGGGCGGTTCCTTCGCGGAGGCGGGCCGTTAGGCTGCGACCTTGCCGCGTGGCACCTCCCCGCGGCCACCGAGCCGCCGTCGACGGAAGCGAGTGAACCTTGAACTTCCTCACCATCGGTCACCGCGGGGTCATGGGTGTCGAACCCGAGAACACCCTCCGGTCCTTCATCGCCGCGCAAGCCGCGGGCCTCGATCTCATCGAGCTCGATCTGCATCTGAGCAAGGACGGCGCCCTCGTCGTCATGCACGACGCGGACGTGGCCCGTACGACCGACGGCAAGGGCCCGATCGCCGAGAAGACCCTGGCCGAGCTGCGGGAGCTCGACGCCGGGCGTGGTGAGCGCATCCCCGTCTTCGAAGAGGTCCTGGACGCGGTGAACGCGCCGCTGCAGGCCGAGATCAAGGATGTGGCCGCCGCCCGCGCCCTCGCCGAGGTGATGCACCGGCGCGATCTGGTGAGCCGCGTCGAGGTGATCTCCTTCCACGACGAGGCGATCGCCGAGATCGCCCGCCTCGTCCCCGGTGTGCGCACCGCTCTCGTCGCGAGCCGCTACGGCACCGACGTCGTGGAGCGCGCCACGGCGGTCGGTGCCACCACCCTCGTCCTGAACATCAGGCGGCTGACGCTGGAGATCGTCGAGCGTGCCAAGAAGGCCGACCTGCGGATCATCGGCTGGGTCGTGAACACGCAGGACGATCTGCGGCTCGTGCGCGCTCTGCAGCTCGACGGAGCGACCACGGACTACCCGGAGATCAAGCGGACGGGCCGCTTCACGGCGTGACCCGGCCCGCGCTCAGACCAGCGGCTTGACGAGCAGCTCGAACTGCAGGTCGTCCCGCTGTGGAACGCCGAAGCGCTCGTCGCCGTACGGGAAGGGGGTCATCTTTCCCGTACGGCGGTAGCCGCGCCGCTCGTACCAGGCGATGAGATCGTCGCGTACGGAGATCACGGTCATGTGCATCTCCCGCACACCCCATGCATCGCGGACCCGCCGCTCGGCCTCCGCCATGATCACCTTGCCGAGGCCCGCGCCCTGCAGCGCCGGGCTCACCGCGAACATCCCGAAGTAGGCGTGCTCCCCGCGGTGTTCGAGCTGGCAGCAGGCGACGATCGCGCCGTCCCGCTCAACCGTGAGCAGCTTGCTCGCCGGGGACTTGATGACATCGAGGACACCCTGCGGGTCGGTCCGCTGGCCCTCCAGGATGTCCGCCTCCGTGGTCCAGCCGGCCCGGCTCGCGTCACCGCGGTACGCCGACTCGATCAGCGAGACGAGTACGTCGACGTCCGCGTCGGTGGCGTCCCGGAAGATGAGGTCGCTCGCGGTGACGGTGAGGTCGTCCGTGCGGGGACGCGGGGCGGTGTCCATGGGGCGGGTTCTCCGATCTCTCTGGCCCGCCGCTGTCGGGCGCGGCGTGGGCGAGGCACGGTCGAGCGTATCCCCCCACTAAGGTGCGGCTGCATGGTGCATGTACTGAGCAGCAGGACCCTTCTCCGGCCCACCGATCCCGAGCGTTCGCGCGCGTTCTACGGCGAGGCGCTCGGCCTCGCCGTCTACCGCGAGTTCGGCACGGGCCCCGACCGCGGCACCGTCTACTTCCTGGGCGGCGGCCACCTGGAGGTCTCCGGTCGCTCGGAGACCCCGCCTGCACCCGGCCTGCAGTTGTGGCTGCAGGTGGCGGACGCGCGGGCGGCGCACGCGGAGCTCGTGGCCCGCGGGGTGGAGGTGGTGCGGGAGCCGCAGAAGGAGCCCTGGGGGCTTGTCGAGATGTGGATCGCGGACCCCGACGGGGTCAAGATCGTCATCGTCGAGGTGCCAGACGACCATCCGATCCGGTACCGGCCCGGGATCTGACGCAGGGGCAGCCCTGCCCTCTTGTTCTCTCTAGACCGGTCGGTCTAGAGTCGTCGGTGTGACCAAGACACGCGGAGAGACCCGCGCCCGCATCCTGCGCACGGCCGCCGATCTGTTCCAACGGCAGGGCTATGGCGCCACCGGGCTCAATCAGGTACTCGCGGAGAGCGGCGCCCCCAAGGGGTCGCTGTACTTCCACTTTCCGCAGGGCAAGGAACAGCTGGCCGCCGAGGCCGTGGCGCTCGCCGGGGGCGAGATGGGCGCGAGCATGGCCGTCGTCGTGGGCTCCGCGAGCGGGGCGGAGGACGCCGTTCTCGGGGCCGGGGAGCTGCTCGCGCGGGGGCTGCGCGAGTCCGGCTTCCGGGACGGCTGCCCCGTCGCCACCGTCGCGCTGGAACAGGCCGGGGGCGAAGGACCCATCAGCGACGTCTGCCAGGTCACCTACGACTCCTGGCTCGCGGGGCTCGCGGAGGCGTTGCGCGGGTGGGGAGCCGCCGACGACGAGGCCGCCGAGCTCGCCGAACTCGTGATGTCCGCACTCCAGGGAGCTCTTCTTCTGGCGCAGGTGCGACGTGACACCGCGGTCATCTCGTCGGTGGCGCGGCGCGTCGCCTCGGTCGTGGCCCGGAGCCTGGAGAACCCGAAGGGGACGGTGAGCGACGCGTGAAGGTCCATCACCTCAACTGCGGTTCCATGCTGAAGATCGAGCCCACCTACGAGGGGCCGCCGCCCCTGCACGCCGTGTGCCACTGCCTGCTGGTGGAGACCGACACCGAGGGGCTCGTGCTCGTCGAGAGCGGGCTCGGGCGGGACGACGTACGCAGGCCGCTCGCATCCCTCGATCCCGAATGGACCGAACTGGCCGCCCCGGAGCTGGACTTCGCCGAGACGGCTCTCTCGCAGGTCGAACGGCTGGGGTACGCGGCGTCCGACGTACGGCACATCGCGCTCACGCACCTGGACGTCGATCACAGCGGCGGCCTTCCCGATTTTCCCGAGGCACGCGTGCACCTCATGGCCGCCGAGCTGGCCGCGGCTCTCACCGAGGCGCCGAGCCGTCGCTACCGGCCCGCGCACTGGGCACACGGCCCGCGCTGGGAGACGTACGAGGAGAACACCGGCGAGGAATGGGCCGGCTTCTCCGGGGTCCGACAACTGACCGGACTGGGCGAGGAGTTCCTCATCGTGCCGCTCGGCGGGCACAGCGCCGGGCACGCCGCCGTCGCCGTGCGTGACCGGGGGCGGTGGCTGGTGCATGCCGGGGACGCGTACTTCTACCACCGCGAGATCGCCGAGGACGCCCCGCACTCGCATCCCCTGATGGACATCATCCAGCTGGACGCCCAGGTGGACGCCGAACTGCGGGTCGCCAATCAGGGGCGGCTGCGGGAGGTGGCCACCCGGACGGAGGAGTTCACCGTCCTGAACGCGCACGATCCGTGGGACTACCGGCGGCTCGCCGGGGCAGGTGGCTGATTCGACGGTCCGGGGGTATTCGTCCGGCGGTCGCGGGGTACCCGGGTTCCCCGCCCGGCGCACCCGACGTGCGCCGGGACGCCCCTCGTCGGAGGATTGACCGGACCCCTCGCCCAACCCTGGAGCGATCTCGTATGCAACGTCCCCGGATTCTGATCATCGGCGGTGGCTTCGCCGGTATGGAGTGCGCGCACAAGCTGGAGCGGACGCTCAAGGCGCAGGACGCCGAACTGCGGCTCATCAGCCCGCAGGACCACCAGCTGTATCTGCCCCTGCTCCCCCATGTCGCGTCGGGCGTGCTGACCCCGCAGTCGGTCGCCGTGCCGCTGCGCCGCATGCTGCGCCGTACGGCGATCGTGCCGGGCGGGGCCATCGGCGTGGACCCGAGCGCGAAGGCCGTGATCGTACGCAAGATCAACGGCGAGGAGGTCGTCGAGCGCTACGACTACCTCGTCCTGACCCCGGGCAGCGTGACCCGGCAGTTCGACATCCCCGGAGTCGACCAGCACGCCGTGGGCGTGAAGACGCTGGCCGAGGCCGCCTGGATCCGTGACCACGTGATCTCGCAGCTAGACCTGGCGTCGGCGAGTTCGGACCGGGCCGAGCGCGAGTCGCGGCTGCAGTTCGTGGTCGTCGGCGGCGGGTACGCGGGCACGGAGACGGCGGCGTACCTGCACCGCCTGACGAACGCCGCGGCCGAGCGGTATCCAGGGCTCGACCCCGCGGAGATCAAGTGGCATCTGGTCGACGTGGCACCGAAGCTGATGCCTGAACTGGGCGACCGGCTCGGGGAGAAGGCGCTCGCCATCATGCGGCGGCGTGGCGTCGAGGTGTCCCTCGGGGTGACCGTGGAGAAGGCCACCGAGGACACCGTCACCCTCACCGACGGGCGCGCGCTGCCCTGCCGGACACTGATCTGGACCGCCGGTGTCGCGCCGAGCCCGCTCATCGCCACGCTGGGCGCGGAGACCAACCGCGGACGCCTCGTCGTCGACCCGGATCTGACCGTTCCGGGCATGGACGGTGTGTTCGCGCTCGGCGACGCGGCGGCCGTGCCGGACCTCGCCAAGGGCGGCGACGCGGTCTGCCCGCCCACCGCGCAGCACGCGATGCGCCAGGGGTGGGCGGCGGCGAAGAACGTCACCGCGGCACTGCGGGGCACTGACCTGACCTCCTACCGGCACAAGGACATGGGCCTGGTCGTGGACCTCGGCGGCATCCAGGCGGTGTCGAAGCCGCTGGGTGTGCAGTTGACCGGGCTGCCCGCTCAGATCGTCGCGCGCGGCTACCACCTGGGGGCGCTGCGGACCGTCACCGCGCGCTTCCGGACGGCCGCGAACTGGGGGCTCAACGCGCTCGCGGGCGACGACTACGTGCGCACCGGGTTCCAGTCCCAGCGGCCCGCCACACTGGCGGACTTCGAGAAGACAGACGTCTACCTCTCGCCGGAGGAGATCCACGCGCGGATGACGTCGGAGGTGGCGGCACGCTCCATGGCCCCGGAGAAGCCGCTGTTCCCGTAGGGCCGTAGACAGGGTTCACACGAAGGCCGGTGCTCGCGAGCTGCGAGCGCCGGCCTTCGCGCGGGAGCACGGCAGGGAGCCGCACGGCGTTCCGAGGTCCCGGACAGGACGGCGAGAAGCCGATGATCCGGGGCTCCGGAACGGCGCGGCCGCCGTCTGAAGGTCGATGCAGCCACCGGATGGCCGGGAGACGCCCCGGAGCCCGCCGTCTCGCCGTCTCGCCGTCTGGCTGATCACGGCGCGCGTCACATCCGTACTACGCATCACCCGCCTGTCGCCACACAAAGGACTCCACCACCATGCGTATCGGCATCGGTGGGATGGGGGCGGCGACCCGTACATCGGCAAGCTGCTCGCCCGCGAGGCGATCCGTGCGCGCGGTCCGGTGCGGGTCGTCGGCATCGACGAGGTCGACGCCGACGCGACCGTGGTCCCCGTCTCCGGCATGGGCGCGCCCACCGTTCTGCTGGAGCGGGTGCCCAACGGGCGGGAGCACCTGGACGCGCTGCGCGCCCTGGAACGCCACCTCGGGCGCCGGGCCACGCACCTGACGCCGCTGGAGGTCGGCGGGGTCAACTCGATGCTGCCGATCGTGTGCGCCGCGCGGGCCGGGCTCCCCCTGGTGAACGGGGACGCGATGGGGCGGGCGTTCCCCGAGGCGCAGATGGTGCCGCCCGGCCTCGCCGGAATCTCCAACTCGCCCATGGCGCTCGCCGACGACAAGGGCAACACCATCGTCGTCGAGGCGGTCGACAACCACGCCGCCGAGCGGATCGCCCGCGCGGTGTGCGTGGAGCTCGGCTGCCAGATCAGTTGCGCCGACACGGTGCTGCGCGGCGACCAGCTCGCCGACGGCCTGGTCCCGGCGACGCTGACGCTCGCCGGCCGCCTTGGTGCCGTGGTGCGCGAGGCGCGCACCGCGCACGCTGATCCCGTGGCGGCCGCACGGTCGCTCCTGGACGGCATCCCCCTCCTGACCGGCAGGGTCGCCGACGTGGCCCGCCGCACGGAGGGCGGCTTCGCGCGCGGTCACGCCCGCATCGAGGGAACGCGCGGTGACGCGGGCCGGGTGCTCGAACTCGGCTTCCAGAACGAGCACTTGCTGGCCACGTGCGATGGGGCGACCGTGGCGACCACGCCCGACTTGATCTGTGTCCTGGACAGCGAGAGCGGTGAGCGGTGACCCGGTGACCACGGAGGGCCTGCGTTACGGCCAGCGCGTCAGCGTCATCGCCGCCCGCTGCGATCCGCGCTGGATCACTCCGGGCGGCCTCGCGCTGACCGGCCCACGCTGTTCCGGGTACGAGGTGGACTACCTGCCCTTCGGGTCGGCGGCCCCCTGACCGGCCGCGGCGGACGGTCGCAGGGTGATCGTCCGCCGCGTGTGCTTCTCCACCGCCTCCCGCGAGTAGAGGAGCGGGAAGGAACCGTCGGCGGCCCAGCCGGCGAACAGGTCGTCGTAGTGCGGGCTGCCCGGAACACCGGACTGCCCCGGCGAGTTCATCACCACGGAGTCGTCCCAGGAGCCGACGTCCACGACGATCCGGAAGGTGGCCCCCGCGGTCTGCCGGAACCCGGGTCCGTAGGCGGCGGCTCCCACGGTGTCCCCGCTGCCGCCACGTGGGGCCGGCCCCACGGCAGCCCACTCCGGAGCAGGCCCGGCCAGCAGCGCGGCGATGGGGTGGTGCGGGTGGGCGTGGTGGAGGGCGCCCCAGGACCAGGCGGCGGGGTCGTCCCCCAGCAGCCCGGCGACCTCGTCGACGGCTGCGGAAAGCGTGCCGAGCAGCAGGCCGGGGTCCGGATCACCGTCCAGAAGCTCCAGATCGACGCGGGCGTCCGCCGCCGCGTCCTCGACGGGCAGAACCCGCACCAGGGCCCGGTCACGCTGCTCCTCGCCCACGATCCCTTCGAGGGCCCGCGCCAGGAGGGCGGGCCGCAGATGCCGCCGGTACCAGACCTCGAAGAGGGCGGCGGCAGGCGAGTCGGCGGTGAGGCGGGCGTCCCAGTCGCGGAGGAGGGCGAGGGCGGTGGTGAGGAGGCGGGCGCCTGGAGCGCCGGGAGCGGAGACGGCATCGGGACCGGCGGCCGTCGCCGCGTGGGCGGCAGTCGCGTTCACCGCAGGCGGGGCGTCGGCGTCAGCCGCCGTCGTCGTGTGCGCGCAGGCGCTGGACACCGAGTCGGCGGGGGTCGCGGTGTCCACGTCCGTCAGCCCCGCGAGCAGCCCCTGTATCCGCCGTCCCGGCAGGCTCACGTAGTCCGTCTGCAGGCGTACGCAGTCCTCGACTGTCCAGGAGCCGTGGGAGCCGAGTTCCTCCGTGATGCGGTCGTGGCGGGTCGGTGCGTACCAGTCGTACGTCACCGTCTTCTCCGCGTTGGGGTACGTCGGCGGCAGGTTCAGTTGGTTGGCCGTGGCGAACCAGCCCTGGGCCGGGTCGCGGACGGAGGGCAGTTCCTCCACGTCCAGGAAGCCGTCCCATTCGTAGCGGCCGTCGCCCGGCACCGGGAGCGTGCCGTCCCAGCCGGGGCGGACGGGGACGCGACCGGCGGGCCGCCAGCCGATCGTGCCGTCGGGGGCCGCGTAGACCTGGTTCTCGCCGGGGGCGCCCCAGCGTCGCATCGCCGCCACGAACGCGTCGGGGCTCGCCGCCCGCATGTAGTCCATGCTGCCCAGGTAGGGGGCCATGCCGGGGCCGAGCCAGGCGGCGCGGACCGCGAACGCGGCGTTGCGCTCGGGGAGTTCGCGGATGACCGGGCCGTGGCGGGTGAACCACAGGTCGGCCGGGACCGCGTCGCCGTCACGCACCGGGATCGACTCGGTGATCCGTGTCATCGGCTCCCAGCGGTCCTGGTACCAGTACTCGTGCGGGTTCTCCGGGTTGGTGCGGTAGACGTACAGGTCCTCCTGGTCGATCGGGAAGATCGTCAGGCCGAAGGCGACATGGCCGTTGTGGCCGATGGAGATGCCGGGCAGGGCCGGTTCCCCCGCTCCGACGGCGTCGATGCCCGGTGCCGAGAGGTGCGCGAGGTAGCGCAGCGCGGGCAGGGCGATCCCGCGGTGCGGGTCGTTGGCCAGGAGGGGCCGACCGGTGGCGGTGCGGGACGGGGCGGTGACCCAGTTGTTGGAGCCGTCAAGGCCCTGCCGGGGCGCCGCGTCCGCCGCCCACGGAGGCGTGGTGGCCATGTCGTACACGCGCAGGACATCGGCCGGGATGACGGAGAGGTCGAGGCCCTCGGGGATGCGCAGCCGGTGCGGGGCGGGCTCGCGGCGGCGGCGCAGCTCCTCCGCCTCGGGGCCGTGGTCGCGGAGGGTGAGCGCTCGGGCCACCTCGTCGCGGAGGTTGTACTGCAGGCCGTGACTGCGGATGCGCGCCACGTCGGAGGGCTGCCAGTACGCCGGTTCGTACTGCAACAAGGCGAACTCGGGCGGGAGTTGCGACGCGTCCGCGCGGCACAGCGACACGTACGCGTTGATGCCGTCGACGAAGGCCGTCGTCACCCGCTCCGTGTCGTCGCCGTACGCGCGCCACTCCTCGGCCATGTCACCGCGGTAGAGGAACAGCCGCGCGGCACGGTCGTGTTCGGCGTAGCGCTCCCCCAACACCTCGGCGAGCAGGCCCAGTCCGCGGCGCCGCCACAGGTCGAGCTGGAAGAGGCGGTCGCGGGCCGCGTTGAAGCCCTGGGCAAGGAAGAGGTCGTCCTGCGACGCGGCGTACAGATGCGGGACGCCCCACCGGTCGATTCTGATCTCCACGGGCTCCTGGAGCCCCGGCACCTCGAAGATGTAATCGTCCTTCATGCAAGCCTCGGTCACCGGGCTCCCGCCTGTGTCGCGCGCTCGTCCGGCACCGCCGGGCCAGTGGCGGAGATTCCGGTGGGGCCGGGGCCCGGAGCGAGCCACACGACCGCGAGCAGCACGACGAGGTTGGCGGCGAGCGCGATGATGCCGCCGTTCACTCCGTGGTACGGGTCGTTGTCGGTGGCCCACAGTGCGGTCATCACCGCGAGCCCGGTGAGCATCCCCGCCACCGCGGCCCGCGCGGTCAGCCGCCGCCAGAAAAGGGCGAGGAGCACGACCGGCACGAGCTGCGCCAGACCCTCGTACGACAGGACGGAGAGCTCCACGAGGGTGTTCGGGTAGAAGAGGCTGCCCGCGAGGGCGATCAACCCCGCGACCACGCAGACCAGTTGGGAGAGACGCTTGGCCCGCATGTCGTTAGCGTCGCCGGCCTTACCGGCCGCCCGGCGGCGCGCCCGCGGGTCGGCGCCGTTGCCTCCGCCGAGGACCGTGCGGCCCCACAACGTGCCGATGGAGAGCATGAAGACGCTCATCGGCACGATCGCCGAGAGCGCGCCCGCGACGCCGATGAGCGCGACGACGGGTGAGGGCAGCGAATCGGTGACGAGGCTGAAGAGCGCCAGGTCGGGGTTGCCGAGGGTCGGCATCACGAACAGGGCCGTCGCGCCGACCACCATCGGGACGAACAGGAGCAGTTGGTACCAGGGCAGGAGCAGCGCGTTGCGGCGCAGCGCGTTCGGGCTCTTCGCACTGAGGTAACCGGCGACGGTGGTCGGGAAGATGGTGATCGTCACGGCGTTGAGCACCACGGTGCTCAGGAACCACATGGCGTTGCGCCCGCCGGACTCGTGCCCGGGGAAGGTCAGCCACTCGGGCTTCTCGGTCACCATGCGCTGCATGAAGTCGCCGAACCCGCCGAGGTAGTGCATGGGGATGTACACGGCGAGGAACACGACGGCGACGATCACCAGCATGTCCTTGAGCGCGCTCACCCACGCCGAACCGCGCAGGCCCGACACGAGGATGAACACCTCCGCCACGACGAAGGAGATGACGGCGGCGACCTTGAGGTCGACGCTGCCGTAGGTCATCGCGTTCACGACGACGCCCATGCCCTGAATCTGCACCTGGATGTAGGGGACGATGAAGACCGTCGCGACGACGGCGACGAGAATCCCCACCGGCCGTGAGCGGAACCGGAATTCGGCGATGTCCGCGATGGAGATGAGTCCGTGCCGGCTCGCGTACGTCCACAGTGCGGGGCCCACGACGTACGCGACGGCGAAACCGACGGTCAGGTAGGCGACCAGGTAGAGGATCGGCGCGCCGAACGAGTACGACCAGCCCGCGGTGCCGAGGAACGAGAAGCTCGTGTACGTCTCGCCGGCCATGAGCAGCCAGATGAACAGGACGCCGAGCCCGCGGCTGGAGACGGACCACTCGGCGAGGCCCTTGGACCGGCCGCGGGCGCTCCACACCCCGATCAGGATCGTGGCGACCATGGCGAGCCCGAAGATGGTGGTGGCGACGGCTGCGGAGCCGTTCATCGGCGGCCTCCTTCGGTGTCGGTGCGGGGGGCCGGAAGGTCGTCGGCCGGGAGGGGTTCGACGGCATTCGTGCGGTACGCCGGATCGAGCCGGGCCGCGAGCCAGATGACCAAGGGGCTGATCACGGTCGCGGCGATGACCCAGGCCAGGAGGAAGGGGACGCCCAGGACGCGTGGCTCGATGCGGTTGGCGACGAAGGGGGCCGAGCCGTAGAGGAGGACGGGGACGAGGAGCAGCCAGAGGAAGGGGCGGGCGACGCCACGGAGGGTGGGGAGGCCGTCCAGGGGGCTGGCCGTGCCGCTGTCCTGCGCGTCTCTTGGCGCGCCTTCATCAGCTGTGGGGGGCATGGGGGAACTCCTTGCGGGGCGGCAAACGGTGCGGCGAACGGGCGGCTCGGATCACACGGACGGGTCGTAGCGGCCGTCGACCGCGGTCCAGCCGCCGTCGACGCTCAGCACGGTGCCGGTGACGAAGGTGGACGCGTCCGACACGAGATAGGCGACGGCTCCGGCGAGTTCGTCGGCACGGGCCCACCGCTTGAGCGCGGAGGCCTGGGCGTAGGCATCGAACCATGCGGGGTCGGCGGCAATCTGGTCGGTGAGCGACGTACGGACGACACCGGGCGCGACAGCGTTGAACCGCACGCCCTGCGGCCCCCATTCCGCGGCCGCCGTCCGCAGCAATTGGATCAGGCCCGCTTTGGACGCGGCGTACGGCCCCTGCCCCGGCTCCACCTGGAAGGCGCGCATCGATGCGAACCCGACCACGCTTCCCCGGCCACGCTCGGCCATGCCGGGGGCGACCGCCTGGATGAGCGTGAGGTAGGAACGCAGGTTCAGCGCGATGACACGGTCGAACTCGTCGAGGCCGTAGTCGGCGAGGCGCTTGCGTACGTTGGCCCCCACGGTGACGACGAGACCGTCGAGCGGCCCCCACGCGGCGACGGCGCAGCGGACGGCTTCGGGGTCGAGGACGTCCAGGGGGTGCGTGACGGCCGTACCGAGGCGCTGGTCCCCCTTATCGCCCGGGCGCACCGCGAGCGCCGCCGTCTCTTCCGCGCCCTCCGTGTCCCGGTCGGCGACGACGACGTGCGCGCCTTGGGCGACCAGCGCGCGAGCGGCCTCGCGGCCGATGCCGCTCGCACCGCCCACCACCGCGACGCGACGGCCGTCGAGCCGGAACAGGTTGCCGTAGTCCATGGTGCTGCTACCTCTCTGACCGGGTGCCGGCCGGGGGTCGGGGGGGTGGGTGGTGCTGGGCGTTGCTGGCGGTTGGGCTGGTCGTCTGCTGAGCGAAGGACCGCCGCTGAGGGCGGGGCGGATCTTTCGCCGGGGTGACGGCTGTGCCCGGCAGGTTGGCCTGGGCGGGGCTGTGACCGGCCGGCGAACGGACGGGGCTGTGGCGGGCCTGGCTGCCGGATGGGGCTGGGCCGGGCCTGGCGGCCGGACGGGGCTGGACCCGGCCCGGCGAACGGACGAGGCTGGGGCGGGCCTGGCCGCCGGACGAGGCTGGACCCGGCCCGGCGAACGGACGAGGCTGGGGCGGGCCTGGCCGCCGGACGAGGCTGGACCCGGCCCGGCGAACGGACGAGGCTGGGCCGGACCTGGCCGCCGGACGAGGCTGGGCCGGACCTGGCCGCCGGACGAGGCTGGGCCGGACCTGGCGAACGGACGGAGCACAGCCACCGGGCTA
>NZ_JBVIPS010000001.1:1111743-1134372 GCF_055577715.1 Streptomyces sp. NPDC033177
CTCGGTGGACGGGCGCGGCAGCCGTGCGGCCTGGCCCGGCCGGCGGGAGACGCGGTCTCCACCGGCCCACCCTTCGGGCCCAGGAACCGTACGACCGAGGGTCTTCTCCGGGCCCAGCGGCTCACCACAGGTAGCCCAACCCCGCTCAAGGCCTGATGACCGCCATTCGAGGCTGGGCCGGACCTGGCCGCCGGACGAGGCTGGGCCGGGCCTGGCGAACGGACGGAGCACAGCCACCGGGCTCGGTGGACGGGCGCGGCAGCCGTGCGGCCTGGCCCGGCCGGCGGGAGACGCGGTCTCCACCGGCCCACCCTTCGGGCCCAGGAACCGTACGACCGGGGGGCTTCTCCGGGCCCAGCGGCTCACCACAGGTAGCCCAACCCCGCTCAAGGCCTGATGACCGCCATTCGGGTCACCGTCATTTCCTCGATCGCGAATCTGGGGCCCTCGCGGCCGATGCCCGAGTCCTTGACGCCGCCGTAGGGGGCGATGTCGCTGCGGTAGCCGGGGACTTCGTTCACCACCACGCCGCCCACCTCCAGGCGTTCCACGGCCTCCAGCGCGGCCCGCAGACCGTTGGTGTAGACGGCGGCGTGCAGGCCGTAGCGGCTCGCGTTGACGAGGTCGTACGCGGAGTCCAGGTCCGGCACCGCGCGCAGGCAGACGACCGGACCGAAGACCTCCTCGTCCCAGGCGGGTTCGCCGTCGGGGACGTCGGCGAGCAGCGTCGGGACGACGCACCGGCCGCCCGAGTCACGGACTCCCCCGGCAACCAGCCGAGCACCCGCCGCCCGCGCGCGTTCGACCCACTCCAGGACCCGCTCCGTCGCCGTCTCGTCGATGAGCACCGACACCCGGGTCCCGGCGTCCCGTGGGTCACCGACCACCACGTCCGGCAGCCGCCCGGCGAGCCGCTTCTCGAACTCCTCCGCGACCGCATCCACCACGATCACCCGCTGCACGGAGATGCAGGCCTGCCCCGATGCGTAGAACCCGCCCCGCACGACCGCGTCGGCCGCCGCGTCGAGATCGGCGTCCGCGGCCACCACGAGCGCCGCGTTGGAGCCGAGTTCGAGGACGACTTTGCGGGGCGCCGCGTCCCGGGCGATGCGGTGGCCGACGGCCGCGGACCCGGTGAAGGAGACCGCGGCGACCTCCGGATGCGTGGTCAGCGTACGGCCGACCTCCGCGTCCCCCGTGACGAGTTGCACCGATCCGGCGGGCGCGCCCGCGGCCACGAGCTGCTCCCGTACGAGGTGGACCAGCCGCAGGGTGGCGAGCGGTGTCGCCGGGGCGGGCTTGACGATCACCGGGCAGCCCGCGGCGAGCGCCGGTGCGATCTTGTGGGAGGCGAGAAGCACCGGGTAGTTGAAGCCCGCGATGCCGACCACCACGCCGACGGGCCGCCTCGTCCAGTATCCGAAGAGGCCCTCGCCGGAGGGCTGCAGGTCCAGCGGCACGGTCTCGCCGTGAAGATGGGCCACCTCGTCGGCGGCGGACTGCCACGTGGCCACCGCCCGCGACATCTCGACCCGGCAGTCGACCATCGGCTTCCCGGTCTCCAGGACGAGGAGGTCCACCAGTTCCGGCACCGCTTCGGCCAGCGCCTCGGCCACCCCGGCGAGCACCCGACGCCGCGTGCCTGCGGGCAGCCCGGCGACCCGCACGCGTACCGCGGCGGCATGTTCGACGGCCCGTGCCGCGAGGTCCGCGTCACCGATCGGCGCCGTGCCGATCGCACGGCCGTCGTACGGGAAGCGGACGGGGCCGCTGCCGGACGCCTTCACCCAGCCGTCCCCGATGGGCAGCCCTTCGGGGCAGGTCATCGCCCACCTCCGCTGGTGTCGTTCAGGAACGCGTGCGCGGCGGCGGCGTACACCCGCGCGTACTCGACGATCTCGTGCACCTCGACGTACTCGTCCTTCTGGTGCGCGATCCACTTCCCGCCGGGTCCGTAGACGACGGTCGGCAGGCCGGCGTCGCGGGTGAGGATGGTTCCGTCCGTTGTGCCGGGCACCGACCCGAACGGCGGTGAGATGCCGTGCACTTGGCGGTGCCCCTCGACGAGCGCGGTCACGACGGGGTGATCGTCGGGGATCTCGACGGCGGGCCGGTCGTCGACCACGGTCAGCCCGACGCCCACCCCCACGGTCCCGGCCGCCTCGACCGCGAACTTCCTTACCTGCTCGATGAGTTCGATGTGGTCGGTGCCGGGAATCGTGCGGACGTCGATGCCCACGAGCCCATGTGCGGGGATGACGTTGAGCTGGTCGGGGTCTCCGCCGTGCAGGACGGTCGGCGTGACCGTCACGCTCCCGGCGTGCGGGTGGGTGCCGTACCGCTGCTGGGCCCAGTCCTGCACCTGGGCGAGCGCTTCGACGATGCGCGCCCCGGCGACGATCGGGCTCTTGGCCTCCTGCGGCATGGCGCCGTGGGCCATGACCCCGTCGAGATCGAGCCGGAGCCGGATGCCGCCACGGGCCGAGGTGCACACCTCGTATCCCTCGGGCTCGCAGATGATGACCCCGTCCACCTCGCGCGCGAGCGGGGTGGCGGCGAAGGCCTTCGCGCCGAGCATCAGCCCTTCCTCGTCGCACAGCACGCCGATGACGACGCGGCCCGGGAAGGGGCCGGCCAGTTGCAGGGCCCGCACCGCGTAGATCATCGCCGCGACGCCGGACTTCATGTCGGCGGAGCCGCGCCCCCACAGTCTGCCGTCGCGGATCTCCGCCCCGTAGGGGTCGACGCTCCAGTCCCCCGGGGCTCCCTCCGTGACGACGTCGATGTGCCCCTCGAACATCAGGGTCGGCCCGTCGCCGCCTCCGCCCTCGATGACGGCGACGGTGTTGGGGCGTCCCGGCGCGACCTCCACCACGTCGTAGGTCCAGCCGAACTCGGTGAAGAGCCCGGCGACGAGGTCGGCCGCGGGCTGCTCCACCACGGTGGCCCCGGCCGCGTTGACGGTACGCAGACGGACCAGGTCTTGCGTGAAGGCGACGACGGCCTCGGAGTCGATGACGGCCTCGGAGTCGACGGCTGGGCCGGAGTGACGTGCGCCGAGGTGACGTGAGCTGGTGTCACGTGAGCTGGTGTGCATGGAACCTCCAAGTCGGCTCGCCACGAGGCCAGTCGACTGGTCAGACCAGTTGAGTTCCCGTACTCTGCCTCCACGTTCCCGGCCGGGTCAACCACCAGATCTTGGTTTTCCCGCGCCGGCATCGCGTGTCAGCTACGTACCGTGGAGGGGGCGGGCCGATGGCCGCCGACGACGCCGACCTGTTCCGGCCGGTCACACCGGTCCGCGCCTATCAGCGGGTGGCCGAGCAGATCGAGGAGCGCATCCTCAGCGGTGATCTGCCGCCCGGGTCCCGGCTGCCCGCCGAGCGCGAGCTGGTCAACCGCTTCGGAGTGGGCCGCTCCACCGTGCGCGAGGCGCTGCGTGTCCTGCAGTCGACGGGCCTGATCCGCTCCCGCCCCGGCGACCCGCTGGGCGCCGAGGTGCTCGGCGTTTCGCCCGACAACCTCAGCCAGGCCCTGGGCCGGCTGACGCGCTCCAGCGTGGCGACGCTCGGTGAACTGGTGCAGTTCCGGATGGTGTTGGACGCGGAGAGCAATCGTCTGGCGGCCCGCCTGCACGGCGCGGAGGATCTCGCCCGGATGCGTGAACAGATCACCCGCATGGAAGCGCTCAGCCGTGGCGGCGCGGTCTCCCTGCACGCGTTCAGCGAGGCGGACGCGCTCTTCCACCGGGCGATCGCCGAGGCGAGCGGCAACTCTCTCCTGGGCCTGTGCGCACGCGCCGTGCACGAGGCCGTGGTGGAGGTCATCGAGAAGAAGATCGCGGGGGTCACGGACACCACGGCCTGGATGGAGCGCTCCATAGCCCACCACCGCGAGGTCCTGGCGGCGATCACCGCGGGGGACGGACCGCTCGCCGCGCGCCTGGGCCGTACGGCTCTGCACGAGTACTACGCGGAGCATGTGGAGCCGGAGGCGCGGGAGTTGCTGGCGGCGTCGGTCGAGGACCACTGAGCTGACGGCGCCGCCTCCTGGTCAGCCGCCCGTCACCCCCGGAACCCCGAAGCCGGTCCGAGCCGCCCCTCAAGCTGCCCGAGCAACTCCCCGAGCAGCGAGCTGAGTTGCGCCTGCCCGTCCTGGTCGATCCCGGCAAGGACAATGGTCTCGTACGCGAGCTGGTCGGGCAGGATCGAGTCGACCAGGTCGCGGCCCGCGTCGGTCAGGCCGACGTGCGAGACACGGCGGTCACGGGTGTCGGCACGCCGGTCGACCAGGTCCCGCTCCTGGAGCTGCTTGAGCCGCTTGGTGACGGCGGCCCCCGAGGAGAAGGTCTCGCGGGCCAATTCGCCCGGGGTCAGCTCGTGCCCGGTCCGACGCAACGCGCCGAGAAGGTCGAACTCGGGCCGGGTCAGCCCCACACGACGCAAGGGCGCGTCCTCGGCCTGCTGCAGCAGAGCCGCACACCGATTGATACGCCCGATGACCTCCATCGGCCCGGTATCAACATCAGGCCGCACAACCTGCCACTGCCGAACGACGGCGGCGACGGTGTCGCGGGGGGTGTCGGCGCCGCCCCCTCCCCCAGCCGGGGGACCCGTCTCCCCCGCCACGTCCCCTTTGCCTTCGTTTCTCATGTGCCCCGTCCTCGGCCTTTCGTCCTGCCCGGCACTTCATGCTCGTACGTGTTCGCCCTGCTTCGTGCCGCGTACCGTCGCCGCGAGCGTACGGTGTCCGGCCTGCTCGGCGATCATCACCCGCTGGTCCGGCAGGGCGCGCTGCCACCACTCGCCCGCCGCCGCGTCATGCGCGGTCCGCAGGTCCACCAGCGCGGCGGTCAGGTCGCGGCGCGCCGGGCGCAGAGTGGCGGGGGCGGGGGCCGCCAGTGCCTGTTCGGCGCGGGTACGGGCCCGGTCCGTGGCGTCTATGGCCCGTTCTATGTGGTCGGCGGCGCGCCGGTTGGTGACGGCCATCGCCGCGACGATGCCGAGCAGCGCGCCGACGAACGTGTCCACGACCCGGTCGAGAATCAGCCCCCCAGGTTGCTGGAACCGGGCGAACTCGGTGACCAGCAGCGCCATCGGCGTGACGCACACGCTGCCGAGCCAGTAGTTGCGGCCGATCAGCGCCTCCGCCCCGAAGGCGAGCGCCAGGCAGCAGACGATCAGGGCGGCGTGATTGAGGTGGGCCAGTGGGGCGATCGCGGCGAACGCGAGTACCCCGACGAGGTTGCCCACCACGCGCTGCACCCCCCTGTTCCAGGTGAGCGTGACATTGGCCTGGTAGAGCGACGCCGCCGTGACCAGCGCCCAGTAGGGGCGGCCGACCCCCAGGGCCAGCGACGCGTACCCCGCGAGCCCGCAGCCGACCGCCGTGCGCAGCGCGATGGGCAGCAGCGGCGATCCGGGGCCCAGCCGTCGCCACAGGGAGACCTTGGCCACCTCTGCCGCCAACTCCACGTCCACGCCCAGGAGTTCGTCGTCCTCGTCGGTCCGTACGCCACCGGGACGCGGCACGGCGCCCGTGCCGCGTAGACCCGCCGCCCAGGAACGCAACCGCTCGGGGTCCGCCGTCGACGGCGCCGCCAGGGCGTCCTCGGCCCGGATGACCAGGCGCTCCAGGGCGCGCCGGGCCGCAGTGCGGGCACCAGTGGCGAGCAGGGACTGCCAGGCCGCGTGGACGGCCGCGGCCGCCGCGGGGCGGGCCCGCTCGCGGCCGGGGCCCGAGGCCTCGGCGTACGCGGCGGCCGCCCGCAGGGCCCGCGCGGTGGCCCGGCGCTCGGGGCCGTGCGGCCGCACCAGGGCGGGGGCCATGCCGACCAGCCAGGCCACGGCGCCCGCGCCGAGCGTCAGGGCGAGGTGGCCGGGGACCTGCCCGATGGACTGCGGCGCGAACAGCGTGGCGGAGCTGATGAACGTGAAGATGAGGTGCCCGGGCGGGCCGATATGGGTCGCGTCGCACAGTGTCTTCTGCGCGGCGGCCAGCAGCGCCCCGACCGCCACAAGCACCGCCGCCGACGCGGTGAGCGAGGCGGCGACCATCGCGATGCCGACACTGGCGAGCATGCCGACGACGACCCCGGCGAGGGCCCGGGCCCGCGCGGCGTAGGGGAGGTTGTGGGTGTAGAGCGCGCAGAACGACCCGGCCATCGTGTACATGACGAGATCGAGGCGGCCGATGGCGAGGAGCGTCAGATTTGGTATCGCGGTGGCGACGACCACGCTCGACGCGGGCTTGAACCAGATGTCGGACGGCTTGCCCGGACGCAGCACACCGGCGAGCGGGAGTCGACGCACACCAGAGGGGCCGGAGGGACGGGACTCGCGGGAGGGGCGAGAGGGGCGGGGCGAATGTGGTGGTGCACTGCTCATACTTAGAACGTTAGCAAGTGTTTTACTCGAAAATGATCCACGTCGGACGTCTCCTTCGTCACGCCGCGTCCGCCCCCTCCGCGCTCCCCGCGTACACCCATGCGCTCGCGTACGACTCGCCGTGCGAGGGCATCGACCCCAGGGACACCGTCGATGGGGAGGTGCGCGGTGCACGGACCGGCGCAGGCGGGCTGGCTGCTCGTCGTGCTGTGCGCGGCGACCGGGTCCTACTGCCTGCTGCGGATGCGCAGCAGGATCGAGGCTCAGCGCCGGGCCGCCGGCGGTGAGGCGCTCATGGGGTTCGGGATGGCCCTGATGGCCCTGCCCGCGGCCGTGCTCACCCCACCGCGGTGGGCCTGGCTGGGATACGCGGCGGTGTTCGGCGCGGCAGCGCTCCGCGCGCTCTGGGCGGCCCGCCGAAATCGCCACCACCTTCATCATCTGGTCGGCGCGTGCGCCATGGTCTACATGGCGGTGGCCATGGCCGCGACGCCCACCGCGCACGCGGGCCACGGCGGCGGGGGCGCCCCGGCGCTCACGGGGGCGCTGCTGCTCTACTTCGCCGGGTACGTGCTGTGGTCGGGCGCCCGCCTGCTGCCCGTACCCACGCTCGTGGCGACGGAAGGCGGAGGCACCGGCCCGGTCGTGGGGTGGGGCGACCGCACCGAACTGGCGATGGTGTGCCGACTGTCCATGGGGATCGCCATGATCGCGATGCTCCTGACGCTGTAGGCCGCCGCGGGACCCCGGGCGGGAGAAGGCGGGAGGAGAGTCCGGCGACCGTATGGGGTGATACCCCGCGAACAGCCGTGGCGTGCGTCACTTGAGGCGATGGGCCATACCCTCCGACAGCGCCGCCCTCATAGTCTTGACACATGTTGCTCCCCGTTGCGCTGTTGCTGCTGGGCGCCCTCGCCGCCGTCGTCGCCCCGCGCCTCATCGCACGCGCCGACTGGCCGGAGCGCGAACCGGTGGTCGCGCTGTGGGCGTGGCAGTGCGTCGTGGCGGGTGTGCTCTTGTGCTGCGCCCTGTCCATGACCCTGAGCGCCGCCGCGGCGTGGCAGGCGGTGCGCGGCCACGTCTTCGCCCCCGCGCCGCACGGCGTGGTCGACGCGTACGCCCTCGGGGCGGGCGGCTCCTGGGCTCCCGCGACGGCCGTGGCACTGGCCCTCGGCGGCGTGTGGACCGCCGCGATGCTGACCCGCGAGATCGTCCGGGCCCGCGCGAGGCGCCGCAAGGGACGCACCGAACTCCGCCTGCGCGCACCGCTGTTGCCCGGCGAGGAGCCCGGCGCCGACCGTCTGGTCGTCCTGGAGGGTGAGCGCCCCGACGCCTGGTGGCTGCCGGGCGCCGCTCCCCAACTGGTGATCACCACTGCGGCGTTGCAGCGCCTGAAGGGCCGTCAGCTGGATGCCGTGCTCGCCCATGAGCAAGGGCACGCGCAGGCACGGCACGACTGGCTCCTGCACTGCTCGGGCGCGCTGGCCACGGGGTTCCCGCAGGTGCCGGTCTTCGCCGCGTTCCGGGACGAGATGCACCGCCTGGTCGAACTGGCCGCCGACGACGTGGCCTCGCGGCGCTTCGGGCGTCTGACGATCGCCCTCGCGCTGGTCGAGCTCAACGAAGACCGGGGCGTGTTCGGCCCCTGCCCGACCCCGCAGGCCCACGTGCCGCAGCGGGTGCACCGGCTGCTGTCCGCGCGGCCACGGCTCACCGCGGGTCGGCGGCTGCGGCTGACGGCCGCCGCGGCGCTCGTGCCGGTGGTCCCGCTCCTGGTGACGTTCGTGCCGGGGCTGCGCGCGCTGGGGTGATGGCCTGCCGCCGGAGGCCGAGGAAGCCGGGACGCACCCCACGGGACACCACCCCGGGATGGCCCCCGGTACCGCCCGTCGGGGAGGATCTCTCCATGCACCCCGCTGCCCCCCTCGACTCGCCGCCCGGTCCGCCCCGCCCCCGCAGGCCCCGCGCCCCGCTCGTCACCGCGCTCCTGAGCGTGCTTTCGCTCCTGCTGATCCTCCTGGTCGAGCTGGAGTGGGGCCCGCTCGGCACCCTCGACGGTGACATCGCGCGCACCATGCACCGCTGGGCCGTCGCGCACGACGGCGTCACCCAGGCCAGCCGCATCCTGACCGACTGGGTGTGGGACCCATGGACGATGCGCCTGCTGATCACCGTGACCGTGCTGTGGCTCCTCTACCGCCGGGAGAACCGCCCGGCCGTGTGGCTCGCGGTCACCTGCGCGGTGGGCACCCTGGTGCAGCAGGGCCTCAAGGCCGCGGTCGACAAGCCGCGCCCGAGCTGGCCCGACCCGGTGGACTCCGCACACTTCGCGGCGTTCCCCTCGGGCCACGCCATGACGGCGACGGTCGTCTGCGGGCTGCTCCTGTGGCTGCTGCGCATGTACGGCGTCGGAGCCGCCGTGTGGCGCACGGCCGTCGTGATCGCCGCGGTCTCCGTGCTCGGGGTCGGCGTGACCCGCGTCTGGAACGGCGTGCACTGGCCGTCGGACGTCGCCGGCGGCTGGCTGCTCGGCACCTTGATGGTGACCCTCGCGATCGCCACCTACGCCCGCCGCCCGGCCACCCGCACCCCCGGGACCAGCTAGGCCCATTCTGACGGATCTCCGTGGGAGAAGGAGCGGTGTTCGGTGCGTGCGCTGGGCGTGCGGTGTGAAGGGTCATGTGGCGGAGCCACCTGTCCCTTTTCGCCGTGCGGCGAGGACGGGGGTCCCCCCGCGCCCTTGAGGCGTGGGGGAGTGCCGGGCGTCGCGACGCCACGGAGATCCGTCAGAAGGGGCCCAGCCCCGCCAGCCGAGTCCCTCCAACACCCCCGGCGCAAAGCACACTTGACCACCCCTCCGCCCGTCCCGGAGGATCCCTGGCATGACGATCAAGGGCGCGCTCTTCGATTTCTCCGGGACCCTGTTCCGCATCGAGTCCACCGGGTCCTGGCTGCGGGCGGTGCTCCGGGAGGCCGGACTGCCGCTGCCCGCGGCCGAGTTCGAGCGGCTGGCGGAGGGTCTTGAGCGCGCCGGTGCGCAGCCGGGCGGGGCGCGGCCCGACCGCGTACCCGAACGGCTGGCCGAGCTGTGGGCCCAGCGCGACCGCAGCGCCGCTCAGCACCGCGCCGCGTTCACCGGCCTCTCACGCGAGGTCCGGCTGCCCGATCCGCTCCTGCACGACGCCCTGTACGACCGCCATATGCGGCCGGAGGCCTGGCGCCCCTACGCGGATGCGGCCGAGGTGCTCACCGGGCTCCGCGAGCGGGGCATCCGCGTCGCGGTGATCAGCAACATCGGGTGGGACCTGCGCCCCGTCTTCCGCGCCCACGGCCTGGACCCCTACATCGACGCGTACACCCTGTCGTACGAGCACGAGATCCAGAAGCCCGACCCACGCCTCTTCGCCCGCGCCTGCGAAACGCTCGGCGTCGATCCCGCGGACGCGCTGATGGTCGGCGACGACCGGCATGCGGACGCCGGCGCCACCGCACTCGGCTGCGCCGTCCACTTCGTGAACCCTCTGCCCGTGGACCGGCGGCCGGACGGACTGCGCCCCGTCCTCGGTCTCGTCGACGGGGGCTGAGATGTCGCGGGCCTCGAAGGCTTCGCAGTGCCGGCCGTCAGGGTGCGGGGCGCCTCATGACCGGTAGCCCTCGACCTGGGCCGCGGGGCGGGCCCGCGCCTCGTCCGGGTTCTCGCCGAACTCCGCCTTCGCGCGCCGCTGACGCAGCAGGTCCCAGCAGCGGTCGAGTTCACGCTCCAGCGCGCCGAGCCTCGCGCGCTCCGTCGCCTCGTCGATCGCGCCCGCCGCGAGGGACTCCCGCAGCGTCCGCTCGTCGTCGACCATCGACGAGATCCGGGACAGAATCTGCTCTTGATCCATCTCAGTACGCCTCCTCGGCCCCCCGGCCCACTGTAAGGAGGGTTCGGCCGATCGGCACCTGTGAGCAGGCAACACTCCCCCGCGGTGTTGCCTGCCCCAGGTCGCACCGGACCATGAGACGACCACTGAGGGTCTTGGTCCGCGACACGCTGAGTATACTGGCTCTCAGCCAGTCAACGCAGGAGTTACAGGATGTCCCCGCGTAGCGCATCGGTCAATGAAGAGTTGCGAAGGCGTTCCAGGGAACGGCTCCTGCAGGCCACGGTCGACCTGGTGAGCGAGCGCGGGTACGAGGCGACGACACTCGGCGACATCGCGGACCGCGCGGGCTCGGCCCGCGGCCTGGTGTCGTACTACTTCCCCGGAAAGCGCCAGCTCCTGCAGTCGGCGGTGCACCGGCTGATGCACCGCACGCTCCGGGACGCCCTCGAACGGGAGCCGCGGTCGGCGGACGGCGACGAACTCCTGGCCCGCGCCATCGACGCGATCCTGGGCCTGGCCCGCGACCAGCCCCTCCTCATGCGCACGCACATGGCGGGGATCCTCCAGGCGGACGGATTCGTGCGCTGCCCCGAGCAGCAGCACCTCGCCGAACTGCTCCGCGACACCGTCGTACGCCATGGCTCGCCCGACGTGGACACCGACTATCCGCTGCTGCGCGCCCTGCTGATGGGCGCGGTCTTCGCGGTGCTGCTTCCGGGGGCGCCGATGCCTCCGTCCGCGCTGCGGGCCGAGCTCTTCCAGCGGTACGGGCTTGACTGGGAGCTCGGGGTCCCGCCGGGCGAAGAGCCGCCCGGCGGGACACATGCACGGGTCGCCGATCAGGCCGTCGAGGAGACACGGTCTCCTCAACGGTCCACGCAACGCTCCACGCGCCGGTCCGGTCAGTCGAAGTAGTCCGGCTGGGTCTGGACGTTGAGCTCACGGAGGCGGACCCGCTCGGCGGGATCCGTCCGCTTGTCGTCGATCTTCAGGACGTCGAAGCCCTTGGCGATGTCGTTCGAGTACACGTAGCCGTTGTAGTAGTACGCCGACCACGAGCCGCCGGTCTGGATCGCGTCGGTGCTGAGGGGACCGCGCTCGAAGTAGCCGATCTCCTTCGGCTTCGACGCGTTGGTGAAGTCCCAGACGGAGACGCCGCCCTGGTACCAGGCCTGGACCATCAGGTCCTTGCCCTTGACCGGGATCACCGAGCCGTTGTGAGCCACGCAGTTCTCGGTCGTGGCCTGGTGACGCGGGATCTTGTAGTAGCTCTTGAAGACGAGCTTGCGGTGATCGCCCTTGCCCTTGACCTCGTAGATGCCGTTGGCGCCGCGCTCCGGGCCCGTGGCCGCGTCGCAGGTGGCAGCGCCACCGCCGCCCAGCTCATCGGTGAAGACGATCTTGTCGGCCCGCTGGTTGAAGGTCGCCGAGTGCCAGAACGCGAAGTTCTTGTTGTCCTGGACCTGGTCGATGACCTTGGGCTTCTCGGGGTTCTTGATGGAGAAGAGGATGCCGTCGCCCATGCAGGCGCCCGCCGCCAGGTCCTTGGAAGGCAGCACGGTGATGTCGTGGCAGCCGGTGGTCTTGGAGACGCCCGGGTTGGTGGGCCCGCCCGGGTTACCGCCGCCGTCGGGGCCTTCACCCGGGAAGAGCACGGGGAAGTCGACGACCGCCGCCTTCTGCGGAGCCTTGCGAGGCACCTTGATGATGGAGATGCCGTCGTGCGGGGGCTGGCAGTCCGGGAACGTCGCGCTCGGCGAGTACGAGGAGACGTACACGTAGACGTTCCGCTTTTCCGGCACCAGGGTGTGCGTGTGCGAGCCGCAGGCGGTCTCGACGGCGGAGACGTACCTCGGGTTCGACTTGTCGCTGATGTCGAAGACCTTCATGCCCTCCCACGAGGACTTCTCCGTCGCGGGCTGCGAGGTGCTGCTGCAGGAGTTGTCGCTGCGCGAGGAGTCGGTGGAGAGGAAGAGCAGGTTCCCGGAGACGGAGATGTCGTTCTGCGAACCGGGGCACAGGACCTGGGAGACGGTCCGCGGCTTCTTCGGGTTGCTGATGTCGAAGATGCGGAAGCCGTCGTAGTTTCCTGCGAAGGCGTACTTCCCCTGGAATGCGAGGTCGGAGTTGGTGCCCGGCAGCGCGTCCTTGGGGATGTTGGCGACGTGCTTGATGTTGGCCGAGTGCACGATCTCGTCGGGCGCGGGTATCTTGCCGCTCTTGACGGCTGCCCTCGCTTCGGCGGCGTCGCTCTTCGACACGCTCTTGGGCGCGGCCGGCGAGTCGCCCGGGTCGGGCGTCGCTCCGGCGGGCGCCGCGCTGAACAGCGCGGCAATCAGACCGAGCGCGGCCGCCCCGACGCCGAAGCGTCTGTGCCGTGTTCGGGGGTTGTTCAGGGTCACTGCGTCCTCCCTAGTCGCCCTGGTCGCCGTTCGTAGTTGAACGGTTCACGGACACCCCGCAGTATCGTGCTCATCATGCACAGATCAACAGATGGCAACGCATCTGTAATGAAAGTTTTTGATCTCTCACGCACGTAAGCGTGCTAGGACGGTCCCCAACTCCCCCGCGTGCCACAGGAGGCAGCCGTGCACCACCGTCGTACGCCCGTCGTCGCCGTGTTCCTCACGGCCGCCGTTCTGGCGCTCGGCGCCTGCGATTCAGGAGGCTCCGACTCCGGTTCCGAACCGGGGAAGAAGGCGGCCCCCGGCCCCTCGGTGATCGCTCCCGGCAAACCGGGCGAGAGCGCCGAGACGATGTCCGCCGAGGACGCGGCCAAGAAGAGAGCCGACGACGACACTCCCAACTCGGCGGACTTCACCTACACCCAGATGATGATCACGCATCATGCCCAGGCGCTCAAGATGACCGAACTCGCCCCGAAACGCGCCGAGTCCACGAAGGTCAAGCGCCTCGCCGACCGCATCTCGGCGGCTCAGCGCCCCGAAATAGGCGCGATGAAGGGCTGGTTGAAGAACCACGGTGGCGCGAGGAAGCAGCCCGGTCACGACCACGGCACGATGCCGGGCATGGCCACCGAGGGGCAGCTGAAGCAGTTGCGCGCGGCGAAGGGCAAGACGTTCGACGAGCTGTTCCTGAAGCTGATGATCACGCACCACAACGGCGCGGTCACGATGGCCACGGATGTCCTCTCCGACGGCAACAACATCCTGGTCGAGGAAATGGCGAACGACGTGATCGCGCAGCAGACGACGGAGATCGGCCGGATGCGCAAGATGTGAGGCGCGGGGTGACTGCCGTGCGGTGTCAGGTGCGGCTTCGGGCGGCGGCGTCCCGTTCGTCGTGCGGCTCGTGGTCGCGTCGCGGCAGCAGGAGCGGCGTGGCGAGGATGAGGACCCCGGCGATCCCGACCGCGGTACGCGGCCCCGTGACGGCGGCCAGCAGACCCCACAGGCCCGTCATGGCCGCGATGGACATCTTGCTGGTGACCGACCACGCGGACAAGGTACGGGCGACGCGGTCCGCCGGGGTGTGGTCCAGGCGGTAGGTGGCGAACACAGGGTTGAACACGCCCGAGCACAGGATCAGGCCGAACTCGACGACGATGACTAGCACGAGCCCGGCGACACCGGGGCCGATGAAGGCGAGGCCGATGAGCCAGCACGCCCGCAGCGTGCCCGCGGTGCGCAGGACCCGGTGCCGCCCGAACCGCTCGACGAGCCGCCCCGCGAGCCGCGAACCGATCAGTCCGCCGACGCAGGGCGCGGCGAAGGCCAGGCCGTACTGCCAGGGCGCGAAGCCGAGCTCGCCGACCATCAGGACGATCAGGAGGGGTGATGTCGCCATGATCAGGCCGTTGTTCAGCACCGTGTTGAAGAACAGCGGGCGCAGCACGGGACCCGCCAGGATGTGACGCCACCCGTCGAGCAGGTCGCCCGCCCGGAAGCCCGTCGCCCGCCCGGTGCGTACGGGGTGCGGCTCCTTGCCGCCGATGGCGCGGACCCCGAGGGCCGAGAGCAGGTAGCTGACCGCGTCCGCCACCACCGTCATCACCGGGCCGAAGAGACCGATCGCGGCTCCGCCGAGCGGCGGCCCGAGCATCAGGGCGGTCCAACTCGTGGACTCCAGGCGGCCGTTCGCGACGAGCAGCTGGTCCGGCCGTACGAGCGCCTTGAGGCAGGCGCCGCTCGCCGCACCGAACGCGATGTCGGCCGCGCCCACAACGACCGCCACGAGCAGGAGCTGGCCGAAGCCGAGCAGGCCGAGCGCGTACGCGGCGGGGATGCTGAGCAGCGCGACGCACCGGACCAGGTCCATCGCGACCATCACCGCCCGCTTGCGGCGGAACTCCACCCACGGCCCGAGCGGCACCGCCACCACCGCGCCCACCGCGAACCCCGCCGCCGCGAGGACCGACACCTCCGTCGGACCTGCGTCCAGGGCCAGGATCGCGATCAGGGGGAACGCGTCGAACGCGAGCCGGGTGCCGAACGCGCTGACCGTGTAGGCCGCCCACAGCCATCCGAACCGGCGCCCGAGGGCTCGCCTGGCCTCCATGCCCGGTGCCACCCCTCGCCTCGCGCTCGACCCGCCCACTTCGACCTGCGGCATCAAATACGGCGACGGGCCCGCAGGTCAAACCACCGTCAGGGGTCGCTCAGCGGCGGTTGTGGCGTGCGGGCAGCGCGCCCGCGTCCCGGGCGGACGCGATGAGCTTGAGGGACCTGCGGCGGCTGCGGCCTGTCGCGCGCATCACCGCTAGGACGGGATCACGTCCCTCGGCCTGCGCCGCGCGGTACTCCTGAGCCGCCATCAGTCGCCCCTGCCGTCCGCGCGGCCAGGCCGGGCGCGCGCGTCGTACGGGGGGCGGGTCCTCGGGGACGGGGTCGCCCGGTCGCGGCGGTTCGACGTGCAGGCCCTCCAAGGTGATGCGCCCCTCGGTCACCACGGCCCGCGCGTCGACCGCGACCCCGTCACCGAAGGTCAGCCGTACGTGGAAGGAGGGGCATGAGGGCGGCACAGCAGTACTCGGTCGAAAGTGATCAGAAACGCCAAGAAAGGAGCTCTCAAGCACAATCAAAAGGTAGCCGTGCGATCGCATTAGGTCACGAACGGCACGCAGGGCCCGCGGCGACCGGCTTCCGAGCGGGAGGCCCGGATCGATGCCCGGATCGACGCGCCCCTCACGGCGTCTCCCCCTTCACGCACGGGGGTGCGATGCTGAAGTCACCCCCCGAGGCCGCCTCGCGGAAGGAGCACCGCCGTGCTGCAGGTCGCCGTCGTCGGATCGGGCCCGAGCGGGGTCTACACCGCGCAGTCCCTCGTCCAGCAAGATCTCGTGCCAGGGGTGCGCGTCGATGTCATCGACCGGCTCCCCTGCCCGTACGGCCTCGTCCGTTACGGTGTCGCGCCCGACCACGAGAAGATCAAGTCCCTGCAGAACAACTTGCGTACGGTTCTCGAAGACGACCGGGTCCGCTTCCTCGGCGGCGTCGAGATCGGCCCCGGCGGCTTCCCCACAGCACGGCTGCTCGACCTGTACCACGCGGTGGTCTACTGCGTGGGCGCCGCGGCCGACCGGCGGCTGGGCGTGCCGGGCGAGGATCTGCCGGGCAGCCACTCGGCCACGGAGTTCGTGTCCTGGTACAGCGCGCACCCGGACGCGACGACCGACGGTTTCATCGCGGGCGTCGAGTCCGCCGTGGTCATCGGCGTCGGGAACGTCGCGGTGGACGTCGCCCGGATGCTGGCGCGCGGCGTGTCGGAGCTGCGGCCCACCGACATGCCCCAGGCGGCGCTCGGCGTCCTTGCCGGGAGCCGGGTGCGCGAGGTCCACATGGTGGGGCGGCGCGGCCCCTCGCAGGCCCGCTTCACCACCAAGGAGCTGCGCGAGCTCGGCTCGCTCCCGGACACCGAAGTGATCGTGGATCCCGCGGAGTTGGCTCTCGATCCGGCGTACGCCGACCCCTCCGGCCTGCCCGCGGTGGGCCGCCGCAACGTAGAGGTGATGCGCGGCTGGGCCGAGCGCCCGGCGCAGCACCTGCCGCGCAGCATCCGGCTCCGGTTCTTCCTGCGTCCGGTGGCCGTGACGGAGGCGGCGGGGCGTGTCGGCGGGGTGCGGTTCGAGCGGACGCTGCCGGACGGCCGCGGCGGGGTGACGGGTTCGGGGCTGTACGAGGACATCGCGGGGCAACTGGTCCTGCGCTCGGTCGGCTATCGCGGGGTGCCCATCGACGGGCTGCCTTTCGACGCCGGGCTCGGCACGGTGCCGCATGCGGCGGGGCGAGTGCTGCGGGAGGGCGCCGCGTCCCCCGGCGAGTACGTGGCGGGGTGGATCAAGCGGGGGCCGACGGGCGTGATCGGGACCAACCGCCCGTGCGCCAAGGAGACGGTGCTCTCACTGCTCGCGGACGCCCCGGCCCTCGTACGCAAAGGGGTGCCCGAGGATCCGCTGCCGGCGCTCCGCGAGGCCGGCCTGCGCCCCGTCGAGTGGCAGGGCTGGCTGGGGATCGAGCGGGCGGAGGCGGAGCTTGGCGCGGCACTCGGCCGCGGGCCGGTGAAGATCCCGGACTGGGCGGGGCTCCTTGCCGCTGCGAGGGGCGACTGGGCGGGACGTTGACTGCGGGCCGGTGGGGGCTGATCGCGCCCACGCGGCGGAGCCGCACATGTCACAGCCCCGCGCCCCTTACGGGGCGCTCGCGCGTTCCGCCTGCGCCCTGGCTGCCGTAAGGACGCTCTCCAGCAAGCCCGGGAACAGTGCGTCCAGGTCCTCTCGGCGCAAGCCGTTCAGCTTGGCCGTGCCGCGGTAGATCTGTTGGATCACGCCGCTCTCGCGCAGCACCCTGAAGTGGTGCGTGCTCGTGGACTTGGTGACGGGCAGGTCGATCTGTGAGCACGAGAGCCCGTCGAGGCCCGGCTCGCACCCGGCGAGCTGCCGCACGACCCGCAGGCGCATCGGGTCCGACAGCGCGTGGAGCACACCCTCGAGCCGGATCTCCGCACGCGTCGGATGATCGAGCGCACGGCTGCTGAGGGGTGCGGCGGTCGTCATGACGGCTCCACTTCGTCGGGGCTACTCGTCCGGGCTCGGCTCACGTCGGGGCTGCACGCCCTCTCGAAGGCTCCATAGTACGAGAGTCATCGTAGTTTGACATCTGCCGTACTACGAGGTCTATCGTACGAGCCGTACCCAAGTCCATGACGAATGGAGTCCGCCGTGAGCGCGCTGTTCGAGCCCTACACCCTGCGATCGCTGACCGTCCCCAACCGTGTGTGGATGGCGCCGATGTGCCAGTACTCGGCCGAGGTGTTCGGGCCGAACGCGGGTGTGGCCACCGACTGGCACTTCGCCCACTACGGGGCACGCGCCACCGGCGGCACCGGCCTGATCCTCGTCGAGGCGACCGCCGTGAGTCCCGAGGGCCGCATCAGCCCCGCGGACCTCGGCATATGGAACGACACGCAGGTCGAGGCGCTGCGCCGCATCACCGGCTTCCTGAAGACGCAGGGCACCACGCCGGGCATCCAGCTCGCCCACGCGGGCCGCAAGGCCTCCACCGACCGCCCCTGGAAGGGCGGCGGACCCGTCGGCCAGGACGAGCACGGCTGGCAGCCGGTGGCGCCCAGCGCGCTCCCCTTCGACGAGGGCCACCACCTGCCGCACGAACTCACCACGGAGGAGATCAGCGGCGTCGTCGGCCAGTTCGCCGACGCGGCCCGGCGCGCGCTGGACGCGGGCTTCCAGGTGGTCGAGATCCACGGCGCCCACGGCTACCTCATCGGCGAGTTCCTCTCGCCGTTCAGCAATCACCGCACGGACGAGTACGGCGGCTCCTTCGCGAACCGCTCCCGGCTCGCCCTGGAGGTCGTCGACGCGGTCCGCGCCGTGTGGCCCGAGGAACTGCCCCTCTTCTTCCGGATCTCCGCGACCGACTGGCTGACGGAGAACCCCGAGGACGAGCGGGAGGGCTGGACGGCCGACGACACCGTCCGGCTCGCCAAGGAACTGCACGCCCACGGCGTGGACCTCCTGGACGTCTCCACCGGCGGCAACGCCCCGAGGGCGCGCATCCAGGCGGGCCCCGGCTATCAGGTCCCGTTCGCGGCGCGGGTGAAGGCGGAGACCTCGCTGCCCGTGGCGGCCGTCGGCATGATCACCGACCCCGCGCAGGCCGAGAAGATCCTCGCCAACGGTGAGGCGGACGCCGTGCTCCTGGGCCGCGAGCTCCTGCGCAACCCCTCCTGGGCCCGCCACGCGGCGAACGAGCTCGGCGGCGATGTCGCCACGCCCCAGCAGTACCACCGCATGGTGTGAGCCCTGCGGCACGCCGCCGCCTCCCGCCCCTCCACCCTTGGCCAAGGGTGGGGACTGGGGTCATCCCTAGGTGACACCCCGAAGCGGCGGCCGGTCCGGGGTTCGTACCGTGGCGCTGTCGCGATGTGTCACGGTTCGGGGCCTGTACCGGCCCTCGGGAGGACGTTGTGCGCTACGTCATCGAGGTGTTCCGCTCCCCCGGGGGCGTGCACGGCAATGTGGTGGGCGAGAGCCGCGAGGAAGGGGACACGGGCCACCGCACGCAGTTCCACGGCTGGCTCGAACTGCTCTCGCTGCTCGAACCGCCCGGGGACGCCGCGTCCCCGGAGACCGGAGAAGGCGCGTGCGCGGCGGGGGACGACTCCTGTGGCGCCTGATGCCGCCTCGCGTGAACCGGCTCGTCGGGTGTGGCGAATCCACTTGTACCGAGAACGGTTCCGGCATCATCGTGGACGCTCAGGGCCACGCGCCCGGCACGGTTCGCCGGCACATTCCAGGCGTCCGTACCGGGTGCCGACATGTGGGGGCGGTGATGACGTCCGGCGACATACTGAACGGCCATGTCCACGCACCGGCGCCCCATGAGGCCTTCTCCGGTCGTACACGCGAACTCGCCGCGCTTCAGGAGGAGTTCCGTCAGGCGCGCGAAGGTGCGCCGCGGCTCGTCCTGATCGACGGGCCCGGCGGCATCGGCAAGTCGGCGCTGGTGCGCAGGTTCCTGGACACGGCGGGCGATGCCTGCGTGCTCCAGGCCAGCGGCGAGGAGAACGAGAGCGCGCTGCCCTGCGGGGTGCTCGCCCAGTTCGTCGGGCAGAGCCCCAACCCGCTGCCGGACAGCCTGGGTTCGCTGATCCGCACGCCCCGCTCGGCGCCCGGCACCCTGCCACCGCTCGCCGCGGGATTCGGGCTGCTCGACCTGCTGAGCGAACTGCAGGACAAGGGCCCCGTCATCCTGGTGCTCGACGACGCCCACTGGGCCGACTCGGCGTCGCTGAACGCGCTGACATTCGCGCTGCGGCGGCTGCGTGTCGACAAGGTCCTCGCGATCGTGACGGCGCGGGACCCGCAGGCCCCGCAACTACCCGAAGGAATACGCCGGTTGCTGGCCGACGTGCGCACCCGGCGTATCCCGCTGCACGGACTCAGCCCGGACGAACTGGGCTCCCTCAGCGCGCAGATGGGCAGCAACCGGCTGCCGCACTCCGCGTCCGTACGCCTGCGGGACCACACGCACGGCAATCCGCTGCACGCCCGCGCTCTCCTGGACCAGGTGCCCGCGCACGTCCTGCGGGACGTGACCACACCGCTGCCCGCGCCGCGTTCGTACGCCATGCTGGTGCTCGCCAACCTCGCGGAGTGCGGGTCCCAGGCGCTGCGCCTCGTCCAGGCCGTCAGCGTGCTCGGGCTCTCCTGCCCGCTGAGCGTGGCCGCCGCCCTGGCCCGTGTCACCACGCCGCTGCCCGCGCTCGAACGAGCCGTCAAGGCGGGGTTGTTGAAGGAGACATATCCGGGCGCCGCACCCGAGATCGCCTTCCCGCACCCCCTCGTCCATGCCGCGGTCTACCAGGACATCGGCCCCGCCCACCGCGCCGATCTGCACACCCGGGCCGCCGCCCTGGTCGACGACGAGTACGCGAGCCTGCGCCACCGGGTGCTCGCCGCAACGGGCCCGGACGAGCATCTGGCCGCCGCCCTCGCCGCCTGCGCGCGGCGCGAGGCGGCCACCGGCCAGTGGGCGGTGGCCGGCACCCATCTGCGGCACGCCTCACGGGTGGCGACGACCGACCTGGAGCGCGACCGGCTCGCCGTGGAGGCGGTCGAGGCGCTGCTGCTCGACGGCCGGGTGCACGAGTCCGCCGAGCTCGCGGCGGGACTGCCGTCCGGCGCCGACCCGGCGCTGCGCGGTTACGTACGCGGCTATGTGGCACGCGTCCAGGGCCGCATGGAGCAGGCCCAGACCCTGCTCGTGGACGCCTGGAAACAGTGCGACCACGAGAGCGACCCCTCGCTGGCGGCGCGCGCCGCGGAGCAGTTGAGCTACGCCGCCGTGATGCGCGGGCGCTCATCCGACGCCGCCCAGTGGGCTGAGCGTGCCCAGCGGCTCTCCACCCTCCAGGGGCCGAGCCGGATGCTGCGCTTCAACCATCTCCTCGCGCTGGGTCTCAGCGGGTCCGCCAAGAAGGCCATCGAACTCGCCGGCGACCTTCCCGATCCGCTGCTCGTGCCGTCGTCGGACATCGATCTGCTGCTGGCGCGCGGTCAGTTGCGGCTCTGGTCGGACGACCTCCTCGGCGCACGAGCCGACTTGCTCGGCGCGGTGGCCAACTGCCGCAGGGGCACGGTGCCGTTGCGGTTGCTCTCGGCCTCCGCGCTCGCGCAGACCCTGCACCGGCTCGGCGACTGGGACGAGGCGCTGATCCACGCCGAGGCGTCCGCCTCGATCGCCGACGACAGCGAGCAGTCGTGGCTCAAGCCCGTCACCCACGCCATCGCCAGCTGGATCCTCTCGGCACGCGGCTCATGGGACCGCGCATCGGCACACCTGCGTCTCGCCCTGGACGCGCCGGGCTGCGACGAGAGCGCCCTCGCCTACGCGTACGCGGCGTCGGCGCACGGGGCCTACGCCGAGGCCCGCGCGGAGCCGGAGCGCGTCGTCGAGGCGCTGCGGCCGCTCCTGGACTTCGCCTCGCACGACGGGGTGAACGAACCGGGCGTGGTGTCCTGGCGTGAGCTGCTCGTCGACGCGCTGATCCAGCTCGGCGACCTCGACGAGGCACAGGCGGTCCTGCTGCCCTACGAGGAGCGGGCGCAGGCGCGCGGGCAGCACGGGGCGCTGTCCACCGCGGCCCGGGTGCGCGGGAATCTGCACGCGGCGCGCCGGGAGACGGACCGCGCCCAGGCGGCGTTCCTGCGCGCGCACGACCAGGCGGCGCAGCTGCCCTCCCCGTTCGGCCGCGCCCGTGTCCAGCTCGACCACGGGGCGTTCCTGCGCAGGATCGGCCGCCGCTCGGTCGCCGTGGCCCAGCTCCAGGCGGCGTACACGACGATGAACGAACTGGAAGCCGGCCCCTATCTGGCGCGCTGCGAAAGGGAGTTGGACGCCTGCGGGCGGGCGGCTCCGCCGCGGCCCGCGCACGATCCGGCGGACGTCGACTCCGCCGCCGAAGGCCTCACCCCGCAGGAACTGGCCGTCGCGCGCCTCGCATCGCAGGGTTTCACCAACCGGCAGATCGCCACCGCGCTCGCGCTGAGCGTCAAGACCATCGAGTACCACCTGGGCCACACCTATACGAAGCTCGGCATCACCTCGCGTATCGGTCTCGTCCAGCACTTCGCCCCCCAGGACCGGCGCACGTCGTCCTAGACCCGGCAGACCGGGCGCACCCCCCTGGCCGGAGCCCCGGCACACCGGGGTTATCCCTGGGCGGTTCCCTGAGGCACCCCTGCCCCTGCCCGGCGTAGTTTTTTGGCTGGTCAGGGGATGGGATGCACAACTGGGGGTGCACAGATGGCTGTCAAGGAATGTCCGGCGGTACGCGGCGACGCATCACCGGCCCTGCGTCTGCGGCTGCTGGGGGGATTTCATCTCAGCCGCGGCGAGGGTGACGGCGGCGGACAGGTCGACGTGCCCGCCGGCGGACAGCAGCTGCTGGCCCTCCTCGGGCTGCGGGGTCCCGCGACACGTTCGGTGCTCGCGGGCACCCTGGAGAGCACCCGGATCGATCCGCCGCGCGAGAGCGCGCACCGCGCGGTCGTGACGGTGCACCTCGCCGAGAACAGCCTCGGGGAGGCGGTACGCCACTCCAAGGCGTTCCGCGGGCTGCTCCACGCGGAGCTCGGCATCGAACCCTCCGAGCAGTTCCGCACGATGGTGCGGCGGGGGTTCCACGAAAACGGGTGACGTGCCACCACGTCACCGCCGGCCTGTCTGTCCGTGCGCGCTCGGGGGTGCACGGGCCGCGGGCCGGCCAACCCGCCCCTGGCGGGCGCGGTGGGGGGAGCGGGCGGAAGGGCACCAACAGTTCCTCCCAAAACGGCACGGGGGGGGCGAGAGCGGAAGGGGGAGGCGGTCCCAGTGGCGGGCCCCACAAGAGGAGACTCC
>NZ_JBVIPS010000001.1:1134382-1194321 GCF_055577715.1 Streptomyces sp. NPDC033177
CCAACGCCACCTCGGTCTGTTTTGTCGGTGCGCTTTTGGGGGGAAATGGCCGGGGGCCCGACCACCCCCCCCTGGCTGGCTGGGGGGGGGGACGTGCCCGCCAGGCCACCGACGTTCCGCCACGCACGGTCACGGGGGTGCCGAGCGCGGCAGGGGACGTCGGTCACGGTGACGGCCCCGGCAGGCGATGCCTCCCGGGGCCGTCATCCTTCCCCGTTCACTCCCCCTGCGGGCGCCTGAACTTCTCGATGGCCTGGTCGACCGCCCTGTGCGGCAAACCGGTCCTGCGGGACAGGTCCATCGGCTCCATGCCGCTCAGTACCTCGTTGACGCTCCTGCCCTCCACGCTCGCGATCTCGCACACGTAGTGCTGCACCCGGTGGACCGGGAACGGCCGGAACGGCTAGGACCCCGAGGCAGGACCCATCCATTCCGCCTCGTATCCCGCGTACGTCCCGTCGTGCGTCGCCAGGTGCGTGAACTGGTCGACGTACGCCTTGAACTCCTCGTCCCCGCGGGGCAGCGCATAGGCCTTCTCGGAGAAGGTGAAGGGCTTGTCGGGGTGCAGGGAGCAGAGCTCGGGGTGGATCTTGGACTGGTAACGGGTCTCGCTCGCGTCCGTCATCATCACGTCGGCACGGCCCGCGATGATCTCCTTGAAGATCGTGGTGTTCTCCGGGTGCAGCTTGATGGTGGCCTGCTTGATGTTCTCGCGCGCGAACTGTTCGTTCGTGCCGCCGGGGTTGACGATGACGGTGGTGCCCGGCTTGTCGATGTCCTTGAACGTGCCCTCGCCGAACTTCTCCTTGTCGGCGCAGCGCACGATCGGCGTCTTGCCGTCCTCGCGGGTCGGCTCGCTGAAGTAGACCTGGCGGGCGCGCGGCAGGGTGATGGAGACACCGCCGACGGCGATGTCACAGCGTCCGGCCGCGACGTCCTTGGTGAGGTTCGCCCAGGTGGTGGGCACGTACGTGGGCTTGGCGTCGAGGCTGTCCGCCAGGTCCTCGGCCATCTTGATGTCGACGCCGCTGTACGTCTTGTCGGCGGGGTCGAGGTGCGTGAACGGGCGGTAGTCGCCGGTCGTGCAGACCTTCAGGACGCCTTTCTTCGGCACGGAGTCCAGGAGGCTGCCGTGGTGGCGGTCCTTGCCGCGTCCCGCGTCGGGTGACGCGGGCGCGGCGGCCGTGACGGCGAGCAGGCAGACCAGGGCGGACAGGGTGGCGGCACGCTTCACGGGGGCTCCTCCGGACGGGTTCGCGGCTCGAAGGGATCACCTTCGCAGAAGCGATCTGGCCGGTGAAGCCCCTTCTCACCTGCCGAGCGGCGTCAACTGGGCCGCTGTCAGGTCGGGGCCCGCCCCGTCGTCGTACGCGTCCTCGTCGAACGGGTAGAGCGGGCGCTCCACCCGGTGGTGGCCGAGCCGCAGCAGGTCCTGGTCGACACCGCCCGGGGTGAGGGCGAGGAGCCAGTCGGCGGCCATGTCGTGCAGCTCGGGCTCCAGATAGCCGATCTTGACGACGACCAGGTCGAAGGTGCGCGGGTCGATGCCGAGGCCGCCGTCGGCCGGGCCCATGAAGTCCGCGAGGGTGTGGAAGGGCTTGCGGCGCTCGACCAGGATCACGGTCACGCCGCCGGTCCGCACCGCAGCCATGTCGACCCCGCGGTCGTAGGCGCCGCCCTCCGCCCGGTCCTTCTGCTCGGTCGCGCGCTGCAACGCCACTACGGTGCCAGTGAGTTCGTACGGTCCGCCATGGTTCGCGTCGACCTTGCCGCCCACGCTCAGGGCGACCTCGGCGCCCACTCCGGCCTCGAAGCAGCGGGCGACGGCGACCGGGTCGGTGATGCCGGGGTGGACGGCGGTGACCTTCCCGGAGCGGATGTCCTCGTTCTCCAGGAGCTTTTTCAGCATGTAGGCGAGGTCGCCGGCGCCGCCCGCGGTCGGATTGTCGCCGGAGTCGCTGATCAGGAAGGGCCGCTTGTCCGATGCCACCGCCTTCTCGATGCATTCCTCGGCGCCGCCGGTCGGCCCGACGAAGACGAAGTCACGGCGTGCGTCCCAGTAGCGGCGGGCCAGCTTCTCGGCCTCGGCGGCGGCCAGTTCGGGGTCGTCGCCGGTGACGACGATCGCGGCCTTGCAGCGCGGTTCATCCGCCCAGGCGTAGCCGACCCACATCGCGGCGTCGAGGATGCCGGGCAGCTTCTCGATGTCGGCGAGCGAGGAGTAGAGGGACTTGGCGGGCTCCAGGCGCGTGCTGGTCTTCTCGCCGGGCAGGAGCACCGGCACCTGCACCCAGGCGCGGTGTGGCCGGACCCCCTCGCGCAGACAGCGCACGAGATTGCGGGCGGCGCGCTCGCGGGTGTCCCAGGCGTCCTCGTGCGGGGCGAGGCGGTGGGCGGTGAGCAGGTCGATCGGCTCGGCGAACCGGCGTGAGACGTTGCCGTGCAGGTCCATGGCGGTCGAGATCATCGGGCGGCCGCCGTCGGGGGTGCCGACGGCGTCGAGCGCGGCGCGCACGGCTTCGGTCAGGTCGGCCTCGGCGTCGGTCAGCCCGATGACGCTCATCGCGCCGTGGATGTCGTAGACCAGGCCGTCCAGGGGGCCCGCTTCCCTTATGCGGGTGACCAGTTCGTCCTTGAGGATCAGATACGACTCCGCTTCCACCGGGCCGCCGGGCAGCGAGGTCGCGTGCAGGAGCGGCACCCATTCGACCGTGTGGGCGAGGTCCGATTCCGGCCGGGTCCAGGTGTAGCGGTCCAGGAGGTCCTGGCCGCGGGTCTGGCGGAAGTCGTCCACCGTGGAGCGGTGCGGGCAGAAGGTGGACGACTCGATGCCGATGCCGCCGATGCCGATGCGGAGGCGGCGCTGACGGGTGGCGGGGGAGGTCATGCGGGGGCGCTCTCTTCCTGGGGTGCCGGGGTCGTCGGGAGGTTCTGGCGCAGGGCGGTGAGCCCGGCGCCGAGGAGGCCCGCGTCGCGGCCCGTCACGGTGGTGGTGATCTCCAGGTCCGCGGTGGCCAGGGGCAGGCAGCGCTCGTAGAGGACACCGCGTACGGCGGCGACGAGCGGTTCGGCGGTGGCGAGGACGCCGCCGAGGGCGACGGCCTGGGGGTTGAAGAAGTTCACGACGACGGAGAGGACCGTGCCGATGTGCCGTCCCGCGGCGCGCACGAGCGTGGTTGCCTGCGGGTCGCCGTCGGCGACGAGCCGCAGGAGCGCGGTGGTGTCCTCCACCTCGACGCCCTGCAGGGCGAGTTCGCGGATGAGCGCGGCGCCGCTCGCCACCGTTTCAAGGCAGCCGATGTTGCCGCAGCTGCACGGGCGGTCGCCCGCCGCCTCGATGCGTACGTGACTGATGTCGCCCGCGGAGCCGTTCGCGCCGTCGTGCGGGCGGCCCGCCACGATGACGCCGCTGCCGATGCCGCGGCCCGCCTTGACGACGACCATGTGATCGAGTCCGGGGCGTGCGGTGCGGTGCTCGCCGACGGCCATCATCGTGGCGTCGTTGTCGACGGTGACGGGGATGCCGAGGCGTTCGGCGAGGACGTCGCGCAGCGGGTAGCGATGCCAGCCGGGCATGCGGGAGGGGCTCAGTACGCGGCCTTCGGCGGGTTGCACGGGCCCCGGAAAGGCGACACCCAGGGCGCGGACGGTGCGGCCCGCCTCGCGCTGCCGGGCGCCGAGTTCGGCGACCTGGCCGCAGAGCCAGTCGACGGCTGACTCAGGCCCGGCGGTGATGTCGTGCGGCAGGTCGACGGCGTCCAGGACGGTGCCGCCGAGGTCGACGACACCGATGCGCGCGTGGTGGCTGCCGAGGTCGGCGGCGAGGGCCACGCCGCCCTGTGCCCGGACGCGCAGGAGCCGGGGACGGCGGCCGCCGCGTGAGGCTCCCTCGCCGGATTCGGTGAGCACGCCTGCGGTGACGAGTTCCTGCACGCGCAGCGACACGGTGGAGGGAGCGAGGCCCAGCTCCCGTACGAGATCGGCCCGGGAGGAGGCGGCGCCCGAGGAGACCAGCTGCAGGATGTGCTGCGCCGACCCCGGTTCGCCGTGCGGTGTTCCGGCCATGCCGCCCCCAGTTGCTTCGATCAGTTCGTTCGACATCGAGAGGAACACTAGGTGCCTTCGAAGCAAGTTGGCCAGACCCTCCCGACTTTAGGACTTCTTGCCGAACGAAGCCCTTGACTTGATTTTGTCGCCAGACCTAGCGTTCAGGCGCCGCCCGTCGATCTCCGGCACGGTCCGGCTCTCGCATCCTTGGAGGCCCTTCGCCATGCGCTCACGGCGATCACGTCCCCGCGCCCGGCGCCGGGCGCTCATAGCCGCGGCGGCATCCGTCGCCGCGCTCGCCCTCACGGCGGTCACCGGCTGCACGCAGGAGGGCGGCCGTATCGACATGGGCCCCACCGGCGGCACTCCGGTCGAGGGCGGCACCGCCACCATGGCCCTGCCGCCCGCCGCGACGCCGAACTGGATCTTCCCGATCGGCGCCCCCGGCTACGGGGCCTCGTACAACTACGGCATCCAGTCGCTGCTCTACATGCCGGTGTACGACGCCGTGCAGGACACGGGCAAGAGCGAGCTGACCACGCACGGCCCGAGCACGCTGGGCCAGGAGCCGAAGTTCAGTGACGGCAACAAGACGGTGACCGTGCCGCTGCGTGAGGGCGTGACGTGGTCCGACGGGAAGCCGGTCACCTCGCGGGACATCGAGTTCTGGTTCAACCTCGTCAAGGCCAACAAGACGAGCTGGGGCAACTACTCGGTCGGCACGATGCCCGACAACGTCAAGCGGTTCGAGACGGTCGACGACCACACCGTGCGCCTGCACCTGAGCCGCGCGTACAACCCGGACTGGTTCACCGCCAACCAGCTCACCCTGATGCGCGCCCTCCCCCAGCACGCCTGGGACGCCAAGACCGACGGCGGTGAGGTCGGTGACTGGGACCGCACCAAGTCCGGCGCCAAGGCAGTCTTCGCGCGGCTCACGCGGCACGCCAAGAGCCTGGGGGCGTACGGCTCCGATCCACTCTGGAGGACGGTCAACGGCCCCTGGAAACTTGCGGGTTGGCGGGACAGCGGCCAGGTCACCATCGTCCCGAACGAGAAGTACACCGGTCCGAAGTCGCAGCGCCCGCACCTGGACAAGGTCGTCTTCAAGCCCTTCACCACCGCCGACTCCGAGTACAACGTCCTGCGCTCCGGCGGCGTGGACTACGGCTACATCCCGCCGTCGGTCATGGCACAGAAGGAGAAGTTCGAGGAGAAGGGCTACCGCACCGACCCCTGGGAGGGCTGGGCGGCGACGTACATCGTCTACAACTTCAACTCCACGCACGCGGGCCCGATGATGGACCAGCTCTACATCAGGCAGGCGATGCAGCACCTCGTCGACCAGAAGGCGATGAGCGACGTCATCTGGCAGGGCAGCGCCACGCCGACGCTCGGTCCGGTGCCGGTGACCCCGAAGAGCCAGTACCTGTCCGAGGCGATGGAGAAGAACCAGTACCCCTTCTCCGTCTCGGAGGCCAAGAAGCTGCTCAGCGAGCACGGCTGGCGGACGGAGAACGGCACCGCCCGCTGCGTACGCCCCGGGGCGGGCCCCGACGAGTGCGGCAAGGGCATCGCGAGGAACGCACCTCTCGAACTCACCCTGCTCTCGCAGTCCGGCTCCACCGAGACCACGAACATGATGCAGGAGCTCAAGTCCTCGCTCTCCAAGGGCGGAATCGACCTGACCGTGCGCCAGCAGCCGCTGAACTCGGTGCTCGGCAACTCCGTGCCCTGCAAGGCGAAGGACCCCGGCTGCGACTGGGACATGTCGTTCTTCGGCACGGCCGGCAGCTGGTACTACCCGCTCAACCCGAGCGGTGAGCAGCTCTTCTCCACCGGCGCCTCGGCCAACTTCGGCAACTACAGCGACAAGAAGGCCGACCGGATCATCCGCGGCGTGCAGTACTCGCCCGACATGAAGGCCGTGCACGAGTACGGCGAGTACCTGGCCGAGCAGCTGCCGGTGATGTGGATGCCCAACCCCGCCTACCAGGTCTCGGTGATCCGCAACGACTTGCGGGGCGTCAGCCAGAACCCGACGGTCACCTTCGCGCCGCAGGACTGGTACTACGTCAAGAAGAAGGGAGCCGACAAGTGACCGGCTTTCTGGTCAAGCGCTTCCTTCAGGCGCTGGTCGTGCTGTTCCTGGTCTCGATCATCGTCTTCACCCTCCTCCACATGCTGCCCGGCGGCCCCGCCCGCGCCATCCTCGGCCCCAAGGGCACACCGCAGCAGATCGATACCTTCAACCACCAGCAGGGCTACGACCGTTCACTGCCCGCGCAGTACGTGATGTACCTGAAGCGGCTGTTCACCGGCGACCTCGGCGAGTCGTTCAAGCTCAACTCGCCGGTCTTCGACCTGCTCAAGCAGCGCCTGCCGAAGACGCTGCTCCTGACGGTGCTGTCCACCGCGCTGGCCGTGATCATCGCCGTCCCGCTCGGCCTGCTCCAGGCCGTGCGGCGCGGCAAGGCGTCGGACTACGCGCTGACGGGACTCGCCTTCCTCCTCTACGCGACGCCGGTGTTCTTCCTCGGCCTCATCATGATCATCCTGTTCGCGCAGGTGCTGCCGATCCTCCCGGCGGAGGCACCGCAAGGCGAGAGCGTCGGCGAACTCCTCGGCGACTTCACGGGGTTGGTCCTTCCGGTCGTCACCATGGCGTTTGGCATCGTGGCGATGTTCAGCCGTTACATGCGCTCGGCGGTCCTCGACAACCTCACCGAGGAATACGTCCGTACGGCGATGGCCAAGGGTCAGTCCAGCCGCCGGATCATGGTCCGGCACGTCCTGCGCAACGCCCTGATTCCGCTGGCCACTCTCCTCGGCCTCTACCTGCCGACGCTCTTCAGCGGCGCGCTCGTCGTCGAGTCGATGTTCAACTACCCCGGCATGGGGCTGCTGTTCTGGAACGCGGCGCAGGGCTCGGACTTCCCGGTGCTGCTCGGCGTGACCCTCGTCGTCGGCGTCGCGACCGTCGTCGGCTCGCTGCTCACCGACATCCTGTACGCCGTCCTCGACCCCCGGATCCGGAGCGTGGCATGAGTACCGCGACCGCAGACGTCACCCCCGAGGCGGCCCCGGGGAACGAGGCGGCGGCCCAGGCCACGCCCTCGCTCGCCCGCCGCACGCTCCAGGTCTTCACCGGCAACAAGCTCGCCCTGACGGGCGTGGTGGTCCTGGTGCTGCTGCTCGGCTTCAGCTACCTCGGGCCGCTCCTGTACACCACCGAGCAGACCCACACCGACCTGTCCCAGGCCAACCTCGCGCCGGGCAGCTCCGGCCATCTCCTGGGCACCACCGACCTCGGGTACGACATGGTCGGGCGGCTGATGGTCGCCGGGCAGACGTCGCTCGAAATCGGCCTGGCGGCGGGCCTGTTGGCGACGCTCTTCGGGACCGTGTACGGCGCCGTCGCGGGGTACTTCGGCGGCTGGGTGGACGCGGCCATGATGCGGATCACGGACGCGGCGCTCGCCATCCCGGCGATGTTCCTGCTCGTCGTGGTCGCCGCGATCATCACGCCCAGCAAGGGCGTCCTCATCGTCATCATCGCGTCCGTCGCCTGGCTCTCCCCCGCCCGCCTGGTGCGCGGCGAGGCGCTATCGCTGCGCGACCGCGAGTACGTACAGGCGATGCGGATGATGGGCGGCGGCGGCGCGCGGGCCGTGTTCAAGCACATCGTGCCGAACGCGATCGGCACGGTCATCGTCAACTGCACCTTCCAGATCGCCGACGCCATCCTCTACGTCAGCTATCTGGCCTTCCTCGGCCTGAGCATCCCGCCGCCGTCGGCCGACTGGGGCTCGATGCTGTCGGCCGGCATCACCTACACCCAGAACGGCTACTGGTGGCTGATCTTCCCGCCGGGCATCGCGATCGTCCTGGTCGTCGCCGCGTTCAACTTCATCGGTGACGGGCTGCGGGACGCGTTCGAAGTACGGCTGCGGAAGTAAGGGAGAACCGACACCATGACCGAGCCTCTGCTCACGATCGACGACCTGCGCGTCGACATCACCTCGCGCGAGCGCACCGTCCACGCCCTCGACGGCATCTCCCTCGAACTCGCCGCGGGTGAGGCCCTGGGCATCGTCGGCGAATCGGGCTGCGGCAAGACGATGACCGCGCTCAGCGTGCTCGGCCTGCTCCCGCCCGGCGGCGACATCACCGGCGGGCGCGTCCTGTTCGACGGCCAGGACCTGGCCGCGGCCCCCGCGCTGGCGCTTCAAGGCGTACGGGGCAACACCATCGGCATGGTCTTCCAGGACCCGCTCACCTCGCTCAACCCGACGATGACCATCGGCGCGCAGGTGGCCGAGCCGCTCGTCCTGCACCGCCCCGAGCTGAGCAGGAAAGAGACATGGGCGCGGGCCGAGGAGATGCTGCGCCTGGTCGGCATGCCGCAGCCGGCCGAGCGGATGAAGGCGTATCCGCACCAGCTGTCCGGCGGCATGCGCCAGCGCGTGGCGATCGCCATGGCCCTGGTCTGCGAGCCGAAACTGCTCATCGCGGACGAGCCGACCACCGCCCTCGACGTGACGACGCAGCACCAGATCCTGGAACTGATCGACGGCCTGCGCGAGCGCCTCGGCATGGCGATGATCCTGGTCACGCACGACCTGGGCGTCATCGCCAACCGGGTCGACCGGGTCGCGGTGATGTACGCGGGCAAGGTCGCCGAACAGGCCGACGTACGCGGCCTGTTCGCGAGGCCCCGGCACCGCTACACCGAGGCGCTCTTCGCCTCGCTCCCCGAGCGGGCCGCGGACAGCGGCACCGCGCTCCACACGATCCCGGGCCTCCCGCCCAACCTGGCGGCTCGCCACACCGGGTGCCGCTTCGCACCGCGCTGCACCTTCGCCACGGACGAGTGCCGTGAGCGGGAGCCGCAACTCGCGGACGACCAACTGCAAGGAGCAGAGCATCGGTTCGCCTGTTTCCACCCGGTGCCGGACAACGCGTCGGAGGACGAGGTCGTGATCCCGCCGACCGTGCCCGCGCCGCGGGCGCCCGGTGACGTACTGCTCGAACTCGACTCCCTGGTCAAGGAGTTCCCGCTCAAGGGCGGCGCCTTCTCCCGCACCCGTGGCACGGTGAGCGCGGTCGGCGGGGTGACGCTGGCGGTCCGCAAGGGCGAGACGTTCGGCATGGTCGGCGAGTCCGGGTGCGGCAAGACCACACTCGGCCGGATCGTCGCGGGCCTGGAGGAGCCGACGGCCGGGCACGTGCGCTTCGAGGGCCAGGACCCGGCGCGGATGTCGCGGGCCGAGCGGCGGGCGCACCGGCGGCGGGTGCAGCTGATGTTCCAGGACTCCACGGCCGCCATGGACCCCCGGATGCGGGTGGGCGAAATCCTCCGGGAGCCCCTCGTCATCCAGGGCGTCGGCAGCCGCGCCGAGCAGGAGAAACTGATCGGCGAACTCCTGGACGCGGTGGGCCTGCCGCGCGGGGCCGTGCACCGCTACCCGCATGAGTTCTCCGGCGGTCAGCGGCAACGCCTGGGTCTGGCACGGGCGTTGACGCTCTCCCCCGACCTGGTGGTCGCGGACGAGCCGGTGTCCGCGCTCGACGTGTCGGTGCAGGCGCAGATCCTGAACCTGATGCGGGAGCTGCAGCGGGAGCGCGGCCTGACGTATCTGTTCATCTCGCACGACCTGGCGGTGGTGCGCCACCTCGCGGACACCGTCGGCGTGATGTACCTGGGCAAGCTGGTCGAGTCGGGGCCCGCCGAGCAGGTGTACGCCCATCCCCTGCACCCCTATACGCGGGGACTCCTCGACACGGTCAACCTGCCGGACCCGAATGCGGCGGAGGGCTTGGAGCGGGCGCCACTGGAGGGCGAGACACCGTCGGCCGCGAAACCGCCCTCGGGCTGCCGCTTCCGCACCCGCTGTCCGCTCGCCCAGGAGGTGTGCGCCACCACGGAGCCGCCGGTGTCAACGCCGAACGGTGCGGGACACCAGGTCGCGTGCCACTTCCCCCTGTCCGCGCCTCGGCTAGCGTCGGCTGTGTGAAAGTCGACAGTGTGAAACTCGCGGATGCCCTGACCCGACGCCCGCTCGTGCTCGACGGCGGCCTCTCCAACCAGCTGGAGGCCGCGGGGCACGACCTGAGCGACGCCCTTTGGTCGGCACGGCTGCTCGCCGACCGGCCGGAGGCCATCGCGGCGGCACACCGGGCGTACTACGAGGCGGGCGCGGACATCGCCACCACGGCGAGCTATCAGGCAACGTTCGAGGGCTTCGCGAAGCACGGAGTCGACGCGGTGAGCACCGCAGAACTGATGCGCCTGAGCGTCGAGTTGGCCCGGGAAGCGGGCGCGGATGCGGGCCGTGAGGTGTGGGTGGCCGCCTCCGCGGGACCGTACGGCGCGATGCTCGCGGACGGCTCCGAGTACCGGGGCAGGTACGGCCTGACGGTGGCAGAGCTCGAACGCTTCCACCGCCCGCGCCTGGAGGTCCTTGCCGACGCGGAACCGGATGTCATCGCTCTGGAGACGGTGCCGGACACCGACGAGGCGCGGGCCCTGCTGCGGGCGGTGCGCGGCCTGGGGGTGCCCGCCTGGCTCTCGTACACCGTCTCCGGCGGCTACACGCGGGCGGGCCAGCCCTTGACGGAGGCTTTCGCGCTGGCCGCCGACGCCGAGGAGATCCTCGCGGTCGGCGTCAACTGCTGCGACCCGCAGGACGCGGAGGCCGCGGTGCGCCTCGCCGCAACGATCACCGGGAAGCCGGTGGTGGCGTACCCGAACAGCGGCGAGACGTGGGACGCGACCGCCAGGGCCTGGCGGGGTCCGTCGCACTTCACCCCGGGCCGGGTCGCGGGCCTGCGGGACGCGGGGGCGCGCCTGATCGGAGGGTGCTGCCGGGTGGGGCCGGAATCGATCGCGCGGGTGGCCGCGGAACTGTCCGGGACCGACCGGCCCACGTGAGGGCCAACGGCGCGCGACACCTCCGCCACACCCGCCCCGACCTGCGAGGACGCCTGGCTCAGGGGTAACTGTCAGTGCCGGGGTGCAGACTGAGCCGTACCTGAGACAACGACGTCCCGGAGGTGGCTCACCATGGCCGAGATCATCCTGACCGTAGGCACCCGCAAAGGGCTCTTCATCGGCCGCAAGCGCGCCGGTACGGACACCTGGCAGTTCGACGACAGCCCGTACTTCAACGCCCAGGCCATCTACTCGGTGGCCATCGACACCCGCGGCAGCGCCCCGCGGCTGCTCGTGGGCGGCGACAGTTCCCATTTCGGTCCGTCCGTCTTCCACTCCGACGACCTCGGCAGGACCTGGACGGAGCCGTCCAAGGCAGCCGTCAAGTTCCCCAAGGACACCGAGGCCTCCCTGGAGCGGGTCTGGCAGCTGCACCCGGCCGCCGCCGAACCGGACGTCGTGTACGCGGGCACGGAACCGGCCGCCCTGTACAAATCGCAGGACCGGGGTGAGACCTTCGAGCTCGTGCGCCCGCTCTGGGAGCACCCCACACGCGGCCGGTGGGAGCCGGGAGGCGGCGGCGAAGGCCTGCACACCATCCTGACCGACCCCCGCGACCCGGACGCGGTGACGGTCGCCGTCTCCACCGCCGGAGTCTTCCGCACCCAGGACGGCGGCAAGAGCTGGACCCCGGCGAACAACGGGGTCTCCGCGGTCTTCCTGCCCGACCCGAACCCGGAGTTCGGCCAGTGCGTGCACAAGGTCGCGCGGGACGCGGTGGACCCGGACCGCCTGTATCTGCAGAACCACTGGGGCGTGTTCCGCAGCGACGACGCGGGCGGGCACTGGACGGACATCGGTGAGGGCCTGCCGTCCGACTTCGGTTTCGCCGCCGTCGCCCACCCGCACCGGGCGGACACCGCCTACGTCTTTCCCATCAACGCCGACATGGACCGCGTCCCCGCCGACCACCGCTGCCGCGTCTACCGCACGTCCGACGCCGGCAAGAGCTGGGAGCCGCTCAGCCAGGGCCTCCCGGCGGGCGACCACTACGGCACGGTGCTGCGCGACGCGATGTGCAGCGACGGCCAGAATCCCGCGGGCATCTACTTCGGCAATCGCAACGGCGAGGTGTACGCATCGGCGGACGACGGGGACAGCTGGCGGGAGTTGGCGTCCCATCTGCCCGACGTACTGTGCGTGAGGGCGGCGGCCATCGGTTGATCGACGACACCGTTGCGGCAGTAGGGTGACGCCGTGGCACCACGACCCTTGCATGAAATCGTCGAGTCGGGCTGGGCGAAGGCCCTCGAACCCGTCGCCGGGAAGATCACCGAGATGGGAGACTTCCTGCGCGCGGAGATCGCCGCGGGACGCACCTACCTCCCGTCCGGGCCGAACGTGCTGCGCGCGTTCCAACAGCCCTTCGACGAGGTACGGGTGCTGATCGTCGGCCAGGACCCCTATCCGACCCCCGGGCACGCGGTGGGTCTGTCGTTCTCGGTCGCGCCCGAGGTGCGCCCGCTGCCCGGCAGTCTCATCAACATCTACCGCGAGCTCGGCTCCGACCTGAACCTCCCGCAGCCGTCGAACGGCGATCTGACGCCCTGGACGCAGCAGGGCGTTCTGCTGCTCAACAAGGCGCTCACCACGGCCCCGGGGCGCCCCGCCGCGCACCGGGGCAAGGGCTGGGAGGAGGTCACCGAGCAGGCCATCAAGGCGCTCGCCGCACGCGGCCGTCCCCTCGTCTCCATCCTGTGGGGGCGTGACGCGCGCAATCTGCGGCCGCTGCTCGGCCCGCTGCCGTCGGTCGAGTCGTCGCACCCCTCGCCGATGTCGGCGGACCGCGGCTTCTTCGGCTCGCGCCCCTTCAGCCGCGCCAACGACCTGCTCGTCCAGCAGGGCGGGCAGCCGGTGGACTGGCGGCTTCCGTGACGGACACCTCGTGGGTCCTCGGGGTGGACTCGGGCGGCTCCGGGATGCGGGTCGCCCTCGGTGGCCCGCACGGCGCGGCTGTCCCGGCCCCGGTGAGCTCGAGGGAGCCGGTGCGCACGGGCGCGCGCGGCATCGACGCCGAACACTTCACCGGGCAACTGGTGCCCATGGTCAGGGAGTTGCTGACCCAGGCGGGCGGGGGGCACATCACCGCCGTCGCCGTCGGTGCGGCGGGCATGGCAAGCCTCGGTGAGGATCTGCGCGCACGGCTGCCGGGGGCGCTCCACCAAGCCCTGGGGGTACGACGCCTGGCCCTCGCGGCGGACGGTGTCACCGCGTACGTGGGCGCGCTCGGCGACCGTCCCGGCGCGGTCGTCGCCGCGGGCACCGGCATGATCGCGATCGGAACGGACCTGGCCGCCTGGCACCGCGCCGACGGCTGGGGCCATCTGCTCGGCGACTGCGGCGGTGGCGCCTGGATCGGCCGTGCAGGGCTCGAAGCGGCGATGCGGGCGTTCGACGGCAGGCACCACGGCTCGAAGGCGCTGCTCGCCCGCGCCGAGGAACTCTTCGGCCCGGCGTCAGGACTGCCAGGTCAGCTCTATCCCCGTACGGACCGGCCCGCGATGCTCGCCTCGTTCGCACCCGAGGTGGCGCGCTGCGCCCCCGATGACCCCGTGGCCGACGCGATCCTGCGGGACGCCGCCCGGCACATCGCCGAGGCGGCGGCCGCCGTCTGCCCGGCGTCCGACGCGGTGAGCCAGGGCGAGATGCCCGAAGTCGCCCTGACCGGGGGCCTGTTCAAGATGGGCAGGGCATTGCTCGGCCCGGTGCACGCGGAGTTGCGGGACCTGCTGCGGCACGTGCGGCTCGTGGCGGCCGCCGGTGACCCGCTGGACGGCGCGGTGCGCATCGCCGCCGATCTAGCCGCGGACCGGCTGCGTCTGCCGCTCGACCCGCGCATGCTGACCGTGCACGTGATGCAGGACGGGTGAAGCGCCGGTGAGAGGGCAGTCGGCCACGCCGGAATTGACCACTCCGGAATATGACAGTCGAGCTTTACGTAACTCATAAGACAAAAGCGGACTTATACCGCCCACCTGTACCCTCCCCGAACAGCGAAGCCCTCGAAACCAGTAGCATGCGGCGCCATGAGCTCCTCCACTGGGCCCGCATCAGGCCTGCCCGTACGAATGCCGCGACCCCGCCAGCCCGGTCGGCACCGCCGCCCGGAGCCCGTGGCGGCTCCCGAGAACGCGCCCGCGCTCGTTCTCGCCGTACCGGGCGTACCCAGCAGCGCCACGCGCAGCCTCGCCGAGGAAGTCGTGAGCATCGCCCGCTCCGAGCTGCCCGGCCTCGACGCCCGCATCGGGTACCTCGACGGAACCGAGGACGCCACGGTCACCTCGTTCCCGGAGTTCCCCTCTCTGCACTCCGTGCTCGCGCACGCCGCCGCCGAGCGCACCGCGCGCTTCGAGCAGGCGCGCGCCGCGGGAGCGGACGTCGCCGAGCCCGACGGCCCCGTCGCCGTCGTGGTCCCCCTCCTCGCGGGCCCCGACAACGCGCTGATGCGGCGCGTGCGCCAGGCCGTGATGGACAGCCGCGCCCCCGCCGAGCTGACCGACGTCCTCGGCCCGCACCCGCTGCTCGCCGAGGGACTGCACGTGCGCCTGTCGGAGGCCGGCCTGGCCCGCGCCGACCGCGCCCGCCTGTTCACGGTGGCCACCGCGGCGGACGGCATCGTCCTCGCCACGGTCGGCGGCGAGGAAGCCGTGCAGGCCGCCGGGATCACCGGCATGCTGCTCGCGGCCCGCCTCGCGGTGCCGGTGATGGCCGCCGCGCTCGACCAGGAGGGCGCCATCGCGAACACCGCCGAGGAGCTGCGCGGCTCCGGCTCCACGCAGCTGGCGCTCGCCCCGTACCTGATCGGTCCCGAGATCGACGCCGGCCTGCTCGACGCCGCCGCCAAGGAGGCCGGCTGCTCGGTCGCCGAGTCGCTCGGCGCCTACCCCGCCATCGGCAAGCTCGCCCTCTCCAAGTACACGTCGGCGCTCGGCATCGCCCCGCAGCAGCCGTCGGGCGCGCCGGTCCACTGACCGCACCGCGCCGGCAGATCTGATGCCGTCACGCCGATGGGCCCGCCCCCTGATGCAGGGGGCGGGCCCATCGGCGTACGCGGGCGCGGAGGCTCAGTTGAAGATCACGCAGGAGGCGGCCGGCGCCTCGATCGAGCCCGCACGCCGCGGAATGCCCGTCTCCGGATCCACCGCGAACCACGTCACGTCGCCGGAGCGTTCATTGGCCGCGTACAGGAACCGCCCCGACGGATCGATGGCCAGGTCACGCGGCCAGTGGCCGCCGCACGGCACGGTGGCGGTGAGGCGCGGCCGGTCACCCGCCTCGTCGACGGCGAGCACCGAGATGACGTCCTGACCTCGGGTCGCGGTCCACAGGAAGCGGCCGTCGGGGGCGATGACGACCTCGGAGGGGTAGGCCTCGCCGTCGCCGTTCGTCGGGCCCGGCAGGACGGCCGCCTCGCCGAGCGGCTTGAGCGTCCCCTCGGCGGCGTCCCAGGCGCAGATGGTGAGGGTGGGGGCGAGTTCGTTCAGGACGTAGGCGCGGTCGCCGCGCGGGTGGAACACGAGATGCCGCGGTCCCGAGCCGGGCCGCAGCGCGATCTCGCGGCGCAGGGTCGGCTCGCCAGCCGCCGAGAGCTCGCAGACGCGTACGGAATCGGTGCCGAGGTCGACGCTCACCACCCACCGGCCGCTCGGGTCGGGCAGGACCTGATGGGCGTGCGGACGCTGCTGACGCTGCGGGTGGGGTCCCGAGCCGGTGTGCGCAAGGACGCCGGAGGGGGCGGGCCCAAGGCTGCCGTCGGAGCGCACGGGCAGGACGGTGACGCTGCCCGAGCCGTAGTTGGCGGTCAGGACGTGCCCTGCGTGCAGGGCCAGATGGGTGGGCGCGTCCCCGCCGACCGCGACCGGCGGCCCGGTCTGCTCGGGCTTGTCGCCGTCGAGGCGGTACGCGACGACAGCGCCGTCGGTGGTCTCACTGACGGCGTAGAGGGTGTCGCCCGCCGCCGACAGCGCGAGGTACGAGGGGTCGGCGACGGTCTCCGTGGCGCCGAGGACGGCCAGCGCACCGCTGTCAGGGTCGACGGCCGCGGTGAGGATCCCGGCACCGCCCGCCGCGGTGAAGGAGCCGATGTACGCCCGTTGGCTGTCGCCGTGCCTGCCGACCACTGCGTTCCCCTCTCGACTGCGGACCGAGCACCGGGTTCGGGGGCGCTCGTGCGGCAGACGCTAGCAGGCGGTCTAGACCAAGGCGCCGTGGCTTTCGCCGCGCGTCCTCGCGAGCGCCGCCGGGCGAGGCCCGTTGGCGTGGCGTACGAACAGGTCGTACGTACGAGCGAAGAGGGGGTCGCGCTGGGGTTTCGTGCTCAAGGGGAGCTTTCCGCGGTCAGGCGCGGTCGCCGTGGTCAGGGGGAGGTCGCCGCGGCCGTGTGCCGCGCGGCGTCTCTGATGGCGGGCAGTGCGAGGGCGCCGGCCAGCTCGGCCAGTTCCTCGTCGGTCGGGCGGACGGGCCCTTCGGCGCCGTCCTCCGCGAAGGCCCGGATGCGTGGGGTGCGGATCCCCGTCTTGTCCGCGATCGCCTGCGGCGTCAGATGACGGCGGCGCATGGTCTGTTGGAGTAGCTGAGACAGGTCGTCCATTGACCTCTCCTGCCCGGCCCGGGCGGTCTCATTCCGTATGCCTGCGCACACGGCCCGCGCCGCGCGGCGCGGGCGGCCGCTAGCGGGGCAGTACGGCCCGGATGGTCTTGCCGTTCGGCCCCCTGGTCACGGTGACCGTCCTTGCCATGTGCTGGACCATGGGCCAGCCGAATCCGCCGGTGCCACCCGCCAGGTCGGGCGCCCGCTCCTGCGGCGGTCGCGGATCGGCGTCGCCGACCGTCACGGCCACCCCGTCCGGCTCCGCCTGCAGGCGCAGGGAACACGATGTCCCGCGCGCATGCCGTACGACGTTGGTGATGAGTTCGGACACCGCGAGCTCGATGCTCACGACGTCCTGGGGCTGCACGGCCGGGCTGAGCCCGTCCACGAAAGCGCGTGCGAAGTCCCGGGCATGGGCGACGGATTCCGGCCGTTTGTCGAAGACCGCTCCGTCCGACGGTCCGGCGTCCAGGTGCGACGGACCTGTGTCCAGTCGCGTCCCGTGCGTCCTCATGAGCCCTCCTCGTACGGGGTTGACCTCTGTCCGAATGTGGGGTGGCCTCTGTCCGAGATGCACACTTGCCCGCAATACGGGCCCTGTAACGCTCCGGCGAACAACGGATCTTGTTGCAAAGTGACGTGCATAAAGCGCCGACGTGCGGGTACGTGCGCTTCACCGGCCGGTCGGGGGACGACGGAGGGCCGGCGGACAGGGAGGGACATCATGACAACGGCCACCGGTACATCCACGGGCACCGACATCGCGGAACTGCCGGAGATCGTCTCTCCCCAAGAGGTCAGTCCCAAGGACGCGCGCGACCTGTCGAAGCTGTTCTTCACCCGGCTCGCCGCGCTCGAAGAGGGCACGCACGAGTACCAGTACGCGCGCAACACCCTCGTCGAGATGAACATGTCGCTGGTCCGGTACGCCGCAGGAAGGTTTCGTCACCGCGGCGACGACATGGAGGACATCGTCCAGGTCGGCACGATCGGCCTGATCAAGGCCATCGACCGCTTCGAGCTCTCCCGCGAGGTCCAGTTCGCCACGTTCGCCGTGCCGTACATCGTCGGGGAGATCAAGCGGTTCTTCCGCGACACCTCCTGGGCCGTCCACGTTCCGCGCCGCCTCCAGGAGGCACGCGTCGAACTCGCCAAGGCCACTGACGAGCTCAGCACCCGCCTCGGCCGCGCCCCCAAGGTCAGCGAACTGGCCGAGCTGATGAACCTCAGCGAAGAAGAGGTCATCGAGGCCCGCACGGCGGCCAACGGCTACAACTCCACCTCCCTGGACGCGACGCTGCACGGCGGCGACCGCGACGACAACGAGGCGCCGCTCGCCGACTTCATCGGTGCGGAGGACCCCGCCATGGAGCTCGTGGAGGACTTCCACGCCCTGTCGCCGCTGCTCGCCCGGCTCAGCGAGCGCGACCGGGAGATCCTGCGGCTGCGGTTCGTGGACGAGCTCACCCAGTCGCAGATCGGCGAACGCCTCGGCGTCTCCCAGATGCACGTCTCGCGTCTGCTCTCCCGCACCCTGTCCCGCCTGCGCGAGGGCATGCTCACCACGCAGTGACGCCCTCGTGGCGAGAGGGCGGGACGAAGGCGGGATGTGGGCCGCCGTCGGGCGCTAGCATCAGTGCACCGCTGATGTTTGATTCAGTACTCCGCTGATGTTTGACGCAGCGCACCGCTGATGTCCGATCGAGAAGGCGACTCCCCCGCGATGGCCGACGACGCATACCTCTTCCTCCTCCCCGAGCGGCACCCCCGGCTGGGGACGGCACTCGCCGCCGTCGGCGCCCTCGAGTGCGCGGAGACCCCCGCCGTACTCGGCTGGCTCCAGGCTCATGACGCTGCGGCCTCCTCCGAGTTGGTCCGCATCCTGCCCGCGGAATCGGAGGCGTTGATCCCCGAGGACGCCGAGCGCCTGCTGGTGCCGTTGAGCGAGGAGGAGGCGCTGCGGGTCCAGCAGGAGTGCGCGCCGCAGTCCGTCACGGACATGGAGGGCGAACTCCTGGAGTTCCGGGAGACGACCCAGGACTGGGAGGCCCTGGTGCACCGGGCCTTGGCCGCGGGTATCCCCGCGGCCCGCATCGCCCGGCTCACCGGCCTCGACCCGCAGGACATCGGCCGCCTGACCGTGTGACCGTTCGGCCGTTCCCGACCGGCGGACGGTGTGGTCAGCGGGCGTCGGTGGACCGCTTCGTGAAGCGGTGCCACCAATGCCGGCGGCGAGGGTGCACGGCACGGCCGAGCCTGCGGCCGATCAGCAGGTAACCGAGCACGGCGCCCGTGGTGTTGAGCAGCACGTCGTCGACGTCGAAGGCTCGCCCGGTGACCAGGAAACCCTGGGCGAGCTCGACAAGGAACATCACCAGTGCCGTGACGGCTATGACGCGTATGAGTCCCCGGGCGCGCGGCACGAGCACCGGCAGCAGCATGCCGAACGGCAGGCCGAGCACGATGTTGCCGCCGAGCTGTTTGACGGTGTCACGGAACGCGGGCTGATCGAGGTAGTCGCGGATCGAGTCGCCGGGTCGCAGATTGCTGTGCGTCAAGGACTCGGAGGCGACCGAGGGTTCCAGCGTGAGGCGGGCCAGCAGCACGGCGAAGACCACCGTTCCCGCGAAGGCCACCAGCATGGCCATCGCCCGCGCCCACCCCGAGAGCGGGGGCGCCGTACCAGGAGCGCTCCCGCCCCCTGCTTCCTTGGTGGCCTTGCCCTGCGGAACTGTCCGTGCCATCGCGAGCCTCCATTCAGGGGGTCTTTCGTCTGCGTCTTCCCTCGGGCGTGCGGTGGATCCGCCTCCGGTCGACTTTCCGCACGCGGATCACACGGGGTCCGTACGGCCGAAGAGACCGGCGTGCCCCGGCGGAAGCTGCGTGATGATGCGGCGCAGCAGGGCGTCGTCGGCGACCTCCGCGACGGTGGCGAGCACCGCGGTGACGGCACGGCGTGCCTGCCGGACGTCGGCGTCGGCGCGTGCGCCCACCGCCGCGACGAAGGCCGCGGGCGTCAGGGGTTCGTCGGCCGGTGAGCCCTCGGTGAGCAGCGCTCCGCACTGCCGGGGCAGCAGGCGTGCGAGGTCGGTGCGGTCGTCCCCCACCAGATGCTCGCCCAGGGCCTCCAAAACGCTCTGCACGGCTCCGGCGGCCTGCTGCCGCTCCGTGTAACCCCCGCGTTCCCGGACACGGTCAAGCAGCACTTCCACGGGCTCGTTCATGTCCGCTCCTCTCCTCCGGCACGCCGTCGTGGTGGGCGCGGGACGGCTGGAGGACGGTGTCGGCCACGTCGAGCAGCGAGAGGCCGTCGCGCGCGCTCACCTTCTGCAGCCATGCCAGCCCCTCGGCAACGGCGCACTCCTGACGGGCGGCCACGTAGTCCGCCGCCTGGTGGATGCGCTCCCAGCGGGCCGCGCGCGTGCTGGTGGTCCACACCTGGCGCCGGCAGCCGGAGCCCGTGTCGTGCACGGGCCGCCAGCGCAGCAGTGCCTCCAGCGCGAGGGCGGCGGCGCGCTGCGCGTGGGTGATGTGGTCGGAGGTCACATCGGTGCGCTCGGTGTAGTAGAGGCACAGCACGCCGACCGGTGTGTGCCGGTCGTGCAGCGGGAGCGCGAGCACCCGCCGGGTGCCCGGCAGTTCCTCGGCCAGGGGCGGTCCGGTGCGGCACGGGTAGTCGCGCAGGTCCGGCACGAACACGGGCTGCATCCCCAGCGCGGCGCTGACCGAGGGGCCGTCGGCGCGGGTGAACTGTGCGGCCTCGGCCTGCAGGGCCGGTTCGTCGGTGGCGTGCAGGAGCTGCCAGTGTTCGAGCCTGGGCAGCCAGGAGAGGGCCGCGCGCTGTGCGCCGAGCGACTGCGTGAACGCGGTGCAGAGCCGGTTGGGCAGCGCGCGTCGCCCGACGGCTGCCGCGACCGACACGTCATGCACGATCGACGGTGATTCCTCCGGCATGGTCAGCATCCCTCTCAGTCGCGCGCCTCAAGGTCCGGCAGCACCCCCGGGACGGAGGCGCACGGCTGGGCCCGGCGCCCGGAGGAGCGGAAGTCCGTCTACCACGCGATGTGCCGACTCATGTCTCGCCGGCCGGAGTCGACGAGCGAAACCGTCGATCGGCATAGTCGCTCAGGCCTCCGAAACGGAGGGAAATGTGCCTGCTCAGGCCCCTATCAGAGGCGTACGGGTCGAACTGCGCAGCGGCACGGCCAATGCGACGAGCGCCTTCTCCAGGCCGTGCAGATGGGCCAGTACGGGCTCCACGGTGGAGGGGTGCGGCAGGGCGGCGGCGTCGGGGGCCGGTCCACGCGCGGCCTCCGGCGCGGTGAGCGCCTCCACCGCGGCCTCCACGCGCCAGCAGGCGGCGGCGAGCCGGTCGTCGTGCGAGGCCTCGGGGTCGGCGGCGATCGAGGCAAGACCGCGCACCTCGTCGGCGCAGGCGTCGAGCAGCGCGAGCACCTGCCGGGCGCGCTCCTTGCGGGCCCGCAGCGGACTGAACGGGTGCACCAGCGGAGCGAGCGAGAACCGCACCTTCCCCAGGAGCTGCTCCAGCTCGGCGACGAGCGGCGCGGGGTCGGCGCTCCCGGAGCCGGCGAGCCGGGCGGCGGCCTCCGCCGTGCAGGCGTGCACGCACCGCAGGGCGCGCTCGATCCAGGCGTTGGTGGTGGCGTGCGTGGTGACGGGCAGGACCAGGAGCACGGCGAGGACGGCGCCGAGCGCCCCCACGCCGGTCTCCGCGACCCGCAGGGCGAGCAGCCCCGGGTTGAGCACTCCAAGGAGGCCGTAGAGCACCCCGGCCATCACGGTGACCGCGAGCATCATCCAGGTGTAGGAGACCGCCGCGGTGTAGAAGATCCCGAAGACGCTGATGGCGACGATGATCGCCGAGGGCACGGGCGCGCCGTGCAGCGGTACCGCGAGGACGAAGCCCGCGCCGATGCCGATGACCGTGCCGAGGACCCGCCGGAAGCCGCGCACCAGCGTCTCCCCGCTCGACGCGGTGTTCACGAACACCCACCAGGTGGCGCCCACGGCCCAGTACCACCGCTCGTGGGAGAGCACCTGGCCGGCCGCGAGCGCGAAGGCGCCGCCGAGTGTCGCCTGGACCGCCTGCCGGGTGGTCGTCCTGGCCAGTCCCGTGCCACCGGGCGGCGCTGGTGCGACCGGGGGCGGCAGCCGGCGCTCGTAGCACCACGCCCCGAAGCGCACGGCCGAGGAGGCGCACAGGGACAGCACGATGGCCGTGAACAGCTCGGGCAGCTGCCCCGGTCCCGTGTGCAGGAACTGCGTCGCGAAGAACATCATGAACGCGAACACGCCGAGCGAGTGTCCGCGCGGCCCCCACCGCCGCGCGTACACGCCCGCGCCCATCACGGCCAGGAAGGCGACGTCCCGCGCCACGGGCACGTCGTGCAGCCCGGCCGCGAGCGCCAGCACGGGGAATCCGACCACCGGCAGCAGAAGCGTGGTGACGGCCTGCCTCTTCACCGTCGCGTCGCTCACGGTGAACAGGGCGAGCAGCGCCGCGAGCCCACCGGTGATCGCCGCGGCCAGCGAGTGCCCGGCCAGTCCGCACACGGCCACCGCAAGCGCGATGCCGATGACGGCCCGCAGCGCGAAACGCAGCCGCGCCCGCCCCGGATCCGGCGCCACGAACACCCTCTTCAGCACGGCTACCCCGCCCCTTCCGCGTACGACTCGACCTGCCCGCATGAAAAAGGCGCCGCGGGGATCCGCAGCGCCATCGACAGCAACATTTCACCATCCGAGGCCCGACTGGCTCAACCGGCACCGATTCCACTGGGCCAATGGCCCACTCACCTGCCTGCGGGCCGTACCACGGGAGGGCCAACGGATCATTCGACGCGGGCGTGCCGGCTTACGGCGTACATCCTGCGCGCCGGGGTACCCGTCGAGGGCCCCGTCGTAGGCTGACAGGCCTCGAGTCTTAAGGAGTCGGCATGCCTGGAGTCATCAACCGCATCAAGCAGTTCGTCCGCAGCCCCCAGGGGCAGCGCACGATCCAGCAGGCCCGTCGGGCCTCGGCCGATCCCCGGAAGCGGGCCCAGGCCAAGCGGATGCTCGGCAAGTTCCGAGGTCGTCGCTGAGCCGTCGTTCAGGGCTCCGTCGGCGGCCACTGAGGGCGCTGGTCGGCCGGGAGGGTCTGCAGCGCCTGGCCGACCGTGCGGTAAGCGGGGAGCAGGTCCGTGCTGCCGGTCAGCGCCAGCATCTCCGACAGCCGCCGCCCCGCACCCGCGAGCAGCAGCCTGCCCTCGCGGCGGGCGAGCAGCCAGCGCACGGCGAGCAGGCAGTTCAGCCCGCGCGAGTCGCAGAACATCAGCGCCGTCACGTCGAGGACCAGGTGCCGGTGCCCGGCCTCGACGGAAGCGCCGAGGGTACGCAGAAAGTACTCCTCGCAGGACTGGTCGAGTTCGCCGCTGACCCGCAGCACCGCGGAGTCGGAGCAACTCGCGAGCTCGGTGATGGTCAGGCGATGGGTCTCAGTGGACATCACACCCCCAAGAGCCATCGTACCGAGGTCAGCCCAGCGGCCTCTCCCGAAACAGCTCCGCGCGGCGCGTCCCCCGCCGGCCCTGCCTCCTGACCTGCGCTGTCTACCTTTTGTCGGTGAGCTTGGCCCGAAGCCGCCCGAGGGTCCGGTTGAGGATGCGCGAGACGTGCATCTGGGAGATGCCCAGCTCCGCGCCGATCTCACTCTGCGTCATGTCGGCGGCGAATCGCATCGCGAGGATCGTGCGTTCGCGGGCCGGCAGCGCGGCGATGAGCGGCTTCAGGGAGTGCAGGTCCTCGACCTTGTCCAGCGCCGGGTCGCTGTAGCCGACGTGATCGGCCAGCGTGTCGTCCGAGTCGACGCCGTCGGCCGGGAAGTCCAGGGAGGCCGTGGTGTAGCCGTTGGCCGCGGTGAGGCCCTCGCTGATCTCGGCCTCGTCCAGGTCCAGGTACTCGGCGAGTTCGGCCGTGGTCGGGGCGTGGCCGTTGGCCTGTTCGAGGACGGTGGTGGCCTTCACCAGGTCGAGGCGGAGTTCCTGCAGCCGCCGCGGGACGCGGACGGCCCAGGTGGTGTCGCGGAAGAAGCGCTTGATCTCGCCCATGATCGTCGGCAGCGCGAAGGTGGTGAACTCCACGCCACGCTGGAGGTCGAAGCGGTTGATCGCCTTGATCAGACCGATCGTGCCGACCTGCACGACGTCCTCGTACGACTCATCGCGCGGGCGCATCCGATGCGCCGCGTACTGCACGAGGTTGAGGTTCAGCTCCACCAGGGAGTTGCGTACGTACGCGTGCTCGGGTGTCCCTTCCTCCACTTCGTCCAGGCGGGCGAAGAGCGCCTTGGAGAGGGCCCGGAGGTCGGCCGTGCGCCGACTGCCGGTGTTCGACCCGGTGTACGGCGGGGGGTGCTCGATGCCCGTCGGGTCGGCGGCGGTGAAGTCGGGGCCGTCGGTATGTCGTTCGGCGTACGACATCGTGGGGACTGCGCTGCTGGTCGTCGGGGCCACCGTCGTCACTCCCGGTCCAGAGGGCGCCCTCCGTGCGAGAGCGCGCTGTGCACGGGCTCTTACCCTCCATCTCCCGTTACATTCCTGTGACTTGACTCTCCGTATCTCCGTATAGGAAGCGCCTTTCGGGGAACTCGGCTCAACCGTGGGATGACACGGGAGGTGGACGGCTGTGATCTGGTGGATGTGGCTTGCCGTGGTACTCGTCGCACTGCTCCTGCTGGGCGGTGCGGTTCTCGGGGTTCAGGCGAAACGCCGTGGCGGCGGCGCGATCGTGGTCCGGCGGGGGCGCCGCGCGGGACGCGGGGGGATTCGATGATCACCCTGATGCTCGTCGCGGAGCTCACCAAGCGGCCCGTGGTCACGCTCGGCGGGGAGGCGGTGGCCCAGGTCAAGGACACCGTCTTCGACGCCTCGGGCGGGCAGATCACCGGGTTCACGCTGGCGGGCCGCGGGCTGCTGTCCGGCCCGCTCAAGCAGAGCCTGCCCTGGTCCGGCGTCCACGCCCTCGGACCGGACGCGGTGATGATCCCGTCCGCCGATGTCCTGCAGGCCAGGGACGCGGTGGTGGACCGGGGCGAAGCCGACACCGGCCAGGTGCGTGGCGCCCGCGTACTGAGCGATGGGGGGCTGGAGTTGGGCACCGTACTGGACGCGGTGGTGGAGAGCGGCGTCAGCGGCCGGGTGGCCGGCTTCGAGATCGCGACCACCGAGGCGATGGGCCGCCACGAGCGCAAGGCGTTCCTGCCGGCGCACGGACAACTGGCCATGACCGGGGACACGTTGGTGATCCCGGCCGGGCTCGCCGAGCAGGCGGTGGACGACCTCGACGCGCTGACCGCGGCGTGGCATCGGAACCGGGCCGCGGGTGAGACGGGGCTCCGGAAGGGGGACGCGCGATGATGCTGCTCAGCCAGGTCCTGGGGCATCCGGTCATCGGCGCCGATGACGCGCGGCCCGCCGGTGAGGTGGACGGTCTCGGCATCGATCCGCGGACCCGCCGGATCACGGAGCTGTATCTGCGGGGCGCCAGGAGCGGCGGCGACAGCGTTCCCTGGGCGCAGGTGCGCGGGATGGGACCGGACGCCGTGATCATCGACACCACCGCCGCCGCGACCGATGCGGTACGCGGCGGTTCGCACTCCCGAGCGCACAAGAGGCTGCTGGGCAAGCGGGTTCTCACCGAGTACGGCGAGGACATCGGCACGCTCACCGAAGTCACGTTCGACCCGGACACCGGCAGCGTCGGCGATCTCTACATCGGGCGCGAACAGGTCCCCGGCAGCCGCCTCGTGGGCCTGGGCGCCTACGCACTGGTCCTCGGCACGCAGATCCCGACCGTGCCCGCGGGCTGATCCACCCCGCACCGGGCCGGCCACCCCATTGGGTGAGAATGCGCCTTTGGCCCTCGGGCAGCAGAAGCGTCATGCGAGCCATCAGCCTGATCGAACACGCCATGGAACGCTGGACAACCACCCTGTGGACCCTGCTGCTTCCACCGAAACAGAAGCGCGGGGAAGTGGTCGCCATACTGCGCCGGCAGTGCGATGACAGCGCGTTGATCCTCGGGCGCGAGCGCGTTCTGGTGCCCAACTCGTTCGTCATCGACCTGCCGCCGGAGAGCCACCGGCAGCTGACCACCACCGGCACGGAGCTGAACCGCTACCTCGCCGCTCAGGTGCACCGCCACGCCGCCGAACAGGGCTACACGTTCGCCGGGCCCGTGGCCGTCAGGCTGCGGTCGGCCGGTGGTGACGCGGTCGGCAGGTTCCAGATCCACGGCCATATCGCCCCGCAGAAGACGGGGTGATCCGCGGGCCTGTCCGCCTGCCTGCCACCTGCCTGCCACCTGCCGCAGAAACGCTGCGTTTCGAGCGGGGCAATATGTGTGCCGGCCGTGAGAGAAATCAGCTACAGGCGCTCTGAGGGTTTCTTGTGCGACGCCCGGAACGCATTTTTTTACCACGCGTCGCCGTCCCCACCGTGCTACTGTCGATCTCAGTTGCAGTTGTGGTTCCCAAAAAACTTCAAGTGCCCTCACCGCCTTTTCGGCCGGTGGGAGCACTTTTGTATTTCCGGTCATTTCCGGCGGGGCAATCATCGCGGCGACGCGGAGTCAGCACAGTGCGGCTCCGGGCACTGCCCCGAAGGAGATAGACATGGCTAACGGCACCGTGAAGTGGTTCAACTCGGAAAAGGGCTTCGGCTTCATCGAGCAGGACGGCGGCGGCCCCGACGTCTTCGCCCACTACTCGAACATCGCCGCCCAGGGTTTCCGTGAGCTCCAGGAAGGCCAGAAGGTGAGCTTCGAGATCGCCCAGGGCCAGAAGGGCCCGACGGCCGAGAACATCGTTCCCGCCTGACGCTCACGCGTACTTCGCAGCTGGGGCCCGCACCTTGGGGTGCGGGCCCCAGCTCGTGCATTTTCAGCAGCATCCAGGGTCACTAATTCCTGCGCGCATATCTTTTTCTTGATCTCGCGCCTGCCGTGCCCTGCCCGGAACGCCAGACGTTCCCGCGCATCCGCCCGCAGAACATCGCAGCCGGCCGGATTCGCCTCACGCATTTCATCCGGCCCGTTCTCGCGATTCTCCGCGCTGCGTTCTCGCTGCGGATATTCCTTGGTACGTGCCGCATCGAGGAAGGTTCCGCATGAACCGCACACGCTCAAACGACCGCCCTTACCGCGCCCGCTCGGGCTCCGGCTCGGGCTCCAGCTACGGCTCCGGCTCGCGCTCCGGTTCCGGCGCACCTCGCCGTTCCGGTGGCTACGGCCGCCGGCCGTCGGCGCCCCAGGGTGAGTTCGCCCTGCCGGTCACCGTGACCCCCGCTCTCCCGGCCGTCGAGACGTTCGCGGATCTCGCCATGCCGGCGCCGCTGCTCGCCGCGCTCGGCCGCGAGGGCATGAGCGTGCCGTTCCCGATCCAGGGGGCGACGCTGCCCAACTCCCTCGCCGGCCGTGACGTACTCGGCCGTGGCCGCACCGGTTCGGGCAAGACGCTCGCCTTCGGACTCGCGCTGCTCGCCCGCACGGAAGGCCAGCGCGCCGAGCCGCGTCAGCCGCTCGCCCTGGTCCTCGTGCCCACCCGCGAACTGGCCCAGCAGGTCACCGACGCGCTCACGCCGTACGCCCGCGCCCTGCGGCTGAAGCTCGCCACAGTGGTCGGCGGCATGTCGATCGGCAGGCAGGCCGGCGCACTCCGCTCCGGCGCCGAGGTCGTCGTCGCCACGCCCGGCCGCCTGAAGGACCTCATCGACCGCGGCGAGTGCCGGCTGAACCAGGTCGCCATCACCGTCCTGGACGAGGCCGACCAGATGGCCGACATGGGCTTCATGCCCCAGGTCACCGCGCTGCTCGACCAGGTGCGCCCCGAGGGCCAGCGGATGCTGTTCTCGGCCACGCTCGACCGCAACGTCGACCTGCTGGTCCGCCGCTACCTCAACGACCCGGTCGTCCACTCCGTCGACCCCTCGCAGGGTGCGGTGACCACGATGGAGCACCACGTGCTGCACGTGCACGGCGCGGACAAGAACCAGGCCACCACCGAGATCGCGGCCCGCGACGGCCGGGTGATCATGTTCCTGGACACCAAGCACGGCGTCGACCGGCTGACCGAGCACCTGCTGAACAGCGGCGTCCGCGCCGCGGCCCTGCACGGCGGGAAGTCCCAGCCGCAGCGCACGCGGACCCTGACCCAGTTCAAGACCGGTCATGTGACGGTGCTCGTGGCGACCAACGTCGCCGCGCGCGGGATCCACGTCGACAACCTCGACCTGGTCGTGAACGTCGACCCGCCCACCGACCACAAGGACTACCTCCACCGCGGCGGGCGTACGGCCCGTGCCGGTGAGTCCGGCAGCGTGGTCACCCTGGTGACACCGGGCCAGCGTCGCGACATGAGCCGCCTGATGGCCGCCGCGGGCATCACCCCGCAGACCACCCAAGTGCGCTCCGGCGAGGAGGAGTTGAGCCGCATCACCGGCGCGCAGGCTCCTTCGGGCGTCCCGGTCACCATCGCGAGGCCGGTCACCGAGCGCCCCCGGCGCGGCAGTTCGGCCTCTTCCCGTGGCCGACGCAGCCGCAGCGCCCAGGACCGCCGCACCGACCGCGCCCCGCGCCGCCCCGCGCAGGGACCGACCAGCTCGGCGGCCTAGAGCTCGCGCGACGATCAGGCTCACCCACCTTTGCAGGAGGCATCTTTGACACCGGTTCAGGCACCGTCACGCGGACCGCACGTCCGTGACGACATGACCGTCGAGCTCGCACTGTCGGTGATGGCAGGCGGGGGCGCCGGCCATCTGTTCCTGTGCGACGAGGACGACCAGCGCACGCGCGTGGTCACGCGTGCCCGGCTCATCGAGGTCCGCGAAGGCCTCGCCTACTCGGACCAGGTCCGCCTACGGGACGTTCTCACCCTCACGCGTTGAGCGTCCCGCCCCTGTCACCGCCCCATCTCCCCACCTGTGAGGCACCATGCGCTGTGTCATCGCCCGTTTCCCTTTCGACCTCACCAAGTCCGGGGTGCTCGACGCGATGAAGGGGGTCAAGCCCGAGCCCGTCACGGGTGACTCCGTCATCGTCGGCCGCCGCCACTACCCCATCAAGCAGGTGGGCGCCGTGATCACCCGGCAGGACCGGCGTGACTTCAGCGCCGCCGAGGTCACCCGCGCCATGCGGCTGCTCGGCTTCACCTGCCGCACGCCTTCCGAGGACGCCGCCCCGCGCGACCTCACCCCGCTCCAGACGGCGTCGGCAATGCTCGGCGCCCCCGCTCCCGTGTAGCGGGAGACACGCGACACGAACACCAGAACCACGAAGAGGGCCCTGCCGGCGCACCGGCGGGGCCCTCTTTGCTTTGTCCAGCCACATGCACCAGCGAGACAGGCCACAAAATCTATGCTCGCCATGGTAGACATTGCGCGTTCGCATGATTAAGGTTTCTCTCGTAGCTGGAAACCCGGATGAAGAACCCAGAGGGAGAACGGAGGGAGCAGACGCCATCAGGATCGCCCGGCCCGAGATCGATTCGGCCCGGGTACCGCAAGACCCCGGAACGGAAGGTGGTCCTCGGTCACGCATCCGCGATCCCCGCATTTCCGCCCTCTCGCAGGGCCGGACAGCGGAAACAGGAGGTCGGCGCAGCAATAGGGCCGACAGATGGTGTTGAATTTCCTTCGGGGCCCTGGTGCCGTACGGCACCAGGGCCCCTCGACGCGTTGGCATAACGAGGTGACATGACAGCAGATACCCCGCTCAGTGGTCGTCTGGACGACGACGACTACCCCGCCTACACCATGGGGCGGGCCGCCGAGATGCTCGGCACCACTCCCGGCTTCCTGCGGGCCATCGGTGAGGCCCGCCTGATCACTCCGCTCCGCTCGGAAGGCGGGCACCGGAGGTACTCCCGCTACCAACTGCGGATCGCCGCTCGCGCCCGCGAACTGGTGGACCAAGGCACTCCGGTCGAGGCGGCCTGCCGCATCGTCATCCTCGAGGATCAGCTCGAGGAGGCACAGCGCATCAACGCCGAGTACCGCCGCACCACGGCGGAGTCGGGCGAGAGCCAGAACTGAGCCCGCCCCTCCCAGGAGGGGCCACTCCCCCGGCAGGCCCGGTTCACGGGGCCGGAGGCCACACGCCCGGGACGAGAACCCCCAGCGCGTATGCCCGCGCCACCAGTTCCGTACGGTTCGCCGCGCCCCAGCGCTCGGTCAGGCGGCGCAGGTGGTAGGTGACGCCGTCCGTGGTGAGGCCCGTTCCGCGGGCCGCCTGAGCCGTGGTGGCGCCACCGGCGAGGAGGGCCAGGATGCGGGCCTCGGCCGCCGTGGCGGACTGGGCGGGCGGCTCCGGATCCGGGGCGTGCTCCTCGCCGAGGACACGCAGCAGCACCAGGAGCCCGGGGACCGCGTCGGCCGTGTCACTCACCGGCTCCGCCGTCAGCTCGCCGTGGCGACGCGCCCCGTCAGCCGCGTCCCAGTGCACCGCGACGGGGTAGCGCGAGCGGCGCCCAAGACGCACGGCCTCGGCGATCCGCAGGACCTGCGTCTCCTCCTCGGGCCGGAACAGCTCCAGTACGTTGCGGCCGCGCAGGGAGCCGGAGGTCTCGCCCCATTCCGCCGTCATCGCCGGATTGGCGAGGATGATCGCCCCGTTCGCGTCGCACACCGCGATCGGCATCGGGATGCGGTCGAAGAGAGTCATGGCGCGGTTGCGCCACAGCACGGAGTCCGTGGAGTCCACGGGGCGACTCCTTCCAGGCAGGGCAGTCAAGAGCGGGGCAGTCAAGAGCAGGGCGTCGTTCCCCACTACACAATCATGTAGGGGCACGGCGCGGACCTGCGGGAACCGGCGATCAAGCTGGTCAGGAGTGACTTCCGTACGGCGAAAGGCAGTTGTCACGCCATGCCCCCCACCACCACCGCACCGCTCCCCCAGGACGCCGGCCCCGGCCTCGACGGTGTACCGCTGATCGACATCTCCGCCACCGGGCCAGGGCCCGCCCCGCTGCAGCAGGTCATGGAGCTGGTGCGCCGGCACGGGCCCGTGGTGCGACGGCGGCTGCACGGCCGCGACGCGCTGTTCGTGAGCGATCTCGATCTCGTGACCGAGCTCGCCGACGAGACCCGGTTCGCCAAGCACGTCGGGCCCGCCCTGGAGAACGTGCGCGAGTTCACCGCCGACGGTCTGTTCACCGCGTACAACGACGAGCCCAACTGGGCCCGTGCGCACGACATCCTGATGCCCGCGTTCGCCATGGGTTCGATGCGGACGTACCACCCGATGATGCTGCGCGTCGCCCGGCGGCTCGTCGAGTCGTGGGACCGGGGCGCGCGCGACGGGCGCCCCGTGGACGTGCCGGGCGACATGACCCGGATGACCCTGGACACGATCGGGCTCGCCGGGTTCGGCTACGACTTCGGTTCGTTCGAGCGGGCCGAGCCGCATCCCTTCGTCGACGCCATGGTGCGCTGCCTGGAGTGGAGCATGACGCGGCTGAGCCGTACGCCGGGCAGCGACCACGCGGCGGCGGACGCGGCCTTCCGGGCGGACGCCGGTTATCTGGCGCAGGTGGTGGACGAGGTCATCTCCGCGCGGCAGGGCGACACGGCCGGCGCGGGGCCCGCCGAGGACCTGCTCGGGCTCATGCTCAGCGCCGCGCACCCGGGCGACGGCACGAAGCTGGACACCGCCAACATCCGCAACCAGGTCATCACCTTCCTGATCGCGGGGCACGAGACCACGTCCGGCGCGATGTCGTTCGCGCTGTACTACCTGGCCAAGCACCCCGCCGTGCTCGACCTCGTGCGGCGCGAGGTCGACGCATTGTGGGGCGACGCATCCGATCCCGAACCGACCTTCGACGACGTCGGGCGGCTCACGTACGCCCGTCAGGTCCTCAACGAGGCGCTGCGGCTGTGGCCGACAGCCGCCGCGTTCGGTCGGCACGCCCGTGCGGACACGCTCCTCGGCGGTCGCATCCCGCTGCGCGAGGGGCAGGGCGTCACCGTCCTGACACCGATGCTGCACCGACAGCCCGTGTGGGGCGACAACCCGGAGCTCTTCGACCCGGCGCGCTTCACCGCCGAGGCGGAGGCCGCGCGCTCGCCGCACGCGTTCAAGCCGTTCGGCACGGGTGAACGAGCCTGCATCGGGCGGCAGTTCGCGCTGCACGAGGCGACGATGCTGCTCGGGATGCTGGTGCACCGCTACCGGTTGCACGATCACGCCGACTACCGGCTCACCGTCAAGGAGACGCTCACCCTCAAGCCCGACGGTTTCACGCTCACGCTGGCGCCGCGTACCGCCGCCGACCGTGTGCACGGCGCGCTGCCGGGCGTGACGGCCGTCCCCGCCGTGGCGGATCCCGACGCCGCCGTCCTGCCCGCGCGCGTCATGCCCGGCACCCGTGCACTCTTCCTGCACGGCAGCAACTACGGGACCTGCCGGGATTTCGCGGCCCAACTCGCGGACGAGGCGGCGTCGGTGGGCTGCGCGACGGAGGTCGCGCCGCTGGACGAGTACACCGGAGCCCTTCCCTCCGACCGCCCCGTCATCATCACCGCCGCCTCCTACAACGGCCGGCCCACCGACGACGCCGCGGCGTTCGCCTCCTGGCTGGACGGCGCCCCGGAGGACACCGCCGAGAGCGTCACTTACGCAGTCCTCGGCGTGGGTGACCGCAACTGGGCCGCCACGTATCAGCACGTCCCGACGCGCTTCGACGAGCGGCTCGCGGAGCTGGGCGGCACCCGGATCCTGGAGCGTACGGCGGCCGACGCCTCGGGGGATCTCGGCGGCACCGTACGCGAGTTCACCGCGCGGCTGCGCAGGGCCCTCCTGGAGCGGTACGGCGATCCCGACGAGCTTGAGGCGCCGGACACCGCGGCCTCCTCGGACGCGTACGAGGTCCGCGAGCTGACCGGTGGCCCGCTGGACGCGCTCGCCGCGCGGCACGGCCTCGTCCCCATGACGGTCACCGAGGCCCACGACCTCACCGCGCCCGGACACCCCCGTACGAAGCGCTTCGTGCGGCTCGCTCTGCCCGCGGGCACGACCTATCGCACCGGCGACCACCTCACCGTGCTGCCCGTCAACGACCCGGCGCTCGTCGAGCGGGCCGCCACCGCCCTCGGGGTGGACCTGGACACTGTCCTCGACATCCGCGCGAGCCGCCCGCGCCGCGACGGCCTCGCCGTGGACCGGCCGTTGACTGTACGTCAACTGCTCACTCATCACGTCGAGTTGCAGGGCCGCCCCACCGCTGAACAGCTCGCCGTGCTCGCCGCCGCCAATCCCTGCCCGCCGGAGCGGGCCGAGCTCGCGGCCCTCGCCGCCGACGCCGAAGCCCACGCGGGTGACGGACGCACGCTGCTCGAACTGGTCGAGGCCTGCCCCGCGCTGCGCGGGGCCCTGGCGTGGCCGCGGCTGCTCGACGTGCTCACGCCGCTGCGGCCCCGCCACTACTCGGTGTCGTCATCGCCGGGCACGCGGCCCGGCCACGCCGACCTGATGGTCTCCCTCCTGGAGGCACCGGCCCGCTCGGGCAGCGGGCTGCTGTACCGCGGGACGGGCTCCGGCCACCTCAACGGGGTTCGGCCGGGCGACACCGTCCTGGCCAGGGTCCAGCCCTGCCGCGAGGCCTTCCGCATCGACCACGCGGACACCGCGCCCGTCATCATGGTCGCCGCGGGCACCGGCCTCGCGCCGTTCCGCGGGACCATCGCGGACCGCACGGCCCTGATCGCGACAGGCACCCAACTGCCGCCCGCCCTCTGCTACTTCGGATGCGACCACCCGGACGCCGACTTCCTGCACGCGGCGGAACTGCGCGCCGCGGAGGCCGCCGGAGCAGTCTCGCTGCGCCCTGCCTTCAGCGCCTCCCCCGTCGACGGGGTGGCCTTCGTCCAGCACCGCATCGCTGCGGAGGGTGCGGAGGTGTGGGCCCTGCTGACCGCCGGAGCCCGGGTGTACGTGTGCGGCGACGGCTCCCGCATGGCTCCGGGCGTACGGGACGCCCTGCGCGCTCTTCACCGGGAGCGCACTCCGGGGGCCACGCCCGCGGACTCCGCCCGCTGGCTGGATGAGTTGACCGCGCAGGGGCGTTACGTGGAGGACGTGTACGCGGCGGGGTAGGGAACGCGACGCGGGGACGGGCGGCTCACGCCGGGCCTGCGGGGAACAACTCCCGCAAGGCGTGCGCCGTTTCGTCGCTGTGTATGTGGTGCAGCCCCCTGATGCCCAGGCGGGCCGCGCCGGTCAGGTTGTGTTCCAGGTCGTCGACCATGACGCAGGCGGACGGGTCGACGCCGAGGCGGTCGCAGGCCGTCCGGTAGATGCGGCGGCCCGGCTTGCGGGAACCGATGCGGCTGGAGATCACCACGACGTCCGCGAGCGCGTCCAGGTCGTAGCCCTGGTAGCAGTCGTCGCCGAGTGCGTTCGACACGATCGCCACCGGGACGCCCTGGGCGCGCAGCTCGCTCAGTACCGCGAGCATCGTTTCGTCCGGCCGCATCCCCGCCCCGATCGCGGTGACGAGGCCCGCGGGTTCGACGTCCACGCCCTTCTCGCGCAGCCGCCCCGCGATGCCCCGCTCGAACTCGGCCTCGCTCATGCGCCCGCACTCGTGCTCCACCAGGAGCGCCGAGGACTCCGTGTCCTCGCGAAAGAGCCGCTCGATCAGGAGCGGGTCGTCACTCACCCGCGTGGACCAGGCACGGAACGAGTCGAGCACGCTGGTGGTCAGCACCCCGCCGAAATCGGTGAGCACCGCACGCGGTGGGCCTTCCGCCCTTGCCTCGAGCACCTCGTCCACGGCTGCCTCCTCAAGCCCCGCCCTTGGCGGCGTAGTCGAATCGTCGGTCGAGGATCTCAAGGACACGCTCTCCCCAGCGCAGGTTCGACTCCTCCAGGGACCTGCCGGCCATCAGCGTGAGGTAGGGGCCGACGCGCTCGGCCTCTCGTAGGTACGCCTCTTCCTCGCGGCCGCCGAGCAGGTGCAGGCGCAGCCGTTCGTACCGGGCGAGCTTGCCACGCGACCACTCCATGCGCTCCTCGATCAGCGCGCGGGTGGCGGCCGGGTCGCCGCCGTCCATGGCCTGCACCTTGACCATGAGCTCGTCCCGGATGGCGATGGGCCGGGGCGGCTCGGCGGCGAAGGCGTGCAGATCCCGCAGGCCGGTGTCGGTGAGCGTGAACATCCGTTTGTTCGGCCTGCGTTCCTGCTGCACCACGCGTGCGTCGATCAGGCCGTCGGCGGCAAGGCGCTCCAGCTCGCGGTAGAGCTGCTGGGGCGTCGCGGACCAGAAGTTCGACACGGAGACGTCGAAGATCTTGGCCAGGTCGTAGCCGGACGACTCACCCTCCAGGAGCGCCGCGAGCACCGCGTACTTCAGGGACATCTGGACACCGTACACCGATGTGATTACTCTCCTTCGCACTTACTCAACAAGTTGACTATCAACGCTTACCTGCGAGGTATGGACATGCAGGCTTTCCGCAAGGCCGTCGAGGCCAACGATCACGCCGCCATCGAGGCGCTCCTGGCCGAGGACGTGGTCTTCTCCAGCCCGGTCGTGTTCCGCCCCTACCCGGGCAAGGCGACGACCGCCGCGATCCTGCACGGCGTGACACGGGTCTTCGAGGATTTCCGGTACGTACGCGAGATCAACGACGCCGAGGGCCGCGACTCCGCGCTCGTCTTCGAGGCACGGGTCGGCGACCGGCAGATCACCGGCTGCGACTTCCTGCACGTGAACGAGGAGGGCCTGATCGACGAGTTCATGGTGATGGTCCGTCCCCTGTCGGCCGCGCAGGCGCTCGCGGCGGCCATGGGCGCCCAGTGGGACCGGATCACCCAGGAGGCGACGGGCGCCTAGGGCTCGCCGGACGGCCCCTACCAGGCGCGTGCCGACCGGATCAGGTGGTCGTGCACGAGGGCGACGTGCGGGTTGTCCGCAGACCCCGGGCGGCGCACCAGGAAGCCCGTGTTGATCGGTGCGTCCTCCGGATCGTGCAGGAGGGTCAGCACACCGGCCGCCAGGGCGTCGCGGCAGAGGTAGCGGGGCAGTACGGCGAATCCCGCGCCCGCGGTGACCGCCGCGAGCACGCCGCGCAGGTCGGGGACCGTGACGGAGGCTTCGCAGGCCAGCCGCTTGCCGAAGACGTGCCGCCAGTAGCGGCGGGCGATCGGCAGGTCATCGGCGTAGCTCACCAGGGGGACGCCGAGCAGAACCCCGGGGCCGTCCGCGGCGATGCGCGCGCCGCCGCCGATGCGCTCGGCCCACGCGGGGGCCGCGACCAGGACGAACTCCTCGTCCGCCAGCGGCACCGAACTCAGGGAACGACCGCGGGGACGGGCCGTGGCGATCACCAGGTCGTGCCGTCCCGCCCGCAACTCGTCCAGGAGCCGGTCGGTCAGGCCTGTCGTCACGCGCAGCCTGACCCCCTGCTCGACCAGCGGTGCCAGCGCGGGCAGCGCGCAGTGGCAGAGCATCTCCGCCGGGCCCGCCAGATGGACGGGCTCGGCGGGGGCGCCGTCGAGGGGGCCGCCGTGTCCGGTGACGGCGGCGAGGGCGTCGAGGGGATCGACGATCCGGGCGGCGAGCGCTTCCGCGTACGGCGCGGGGACCACGCCCCGCGGCAGCCGCTCGAACAGCTCCCGGTCGACCTGCCGCTCAAGGGCCCGGATCTGGGTGGTGACGGTGGGCTGCGAGAGGCCGAGCACGCGGGCCGCCGCGGTGAAGGAACCCGACCGGTACACGGCGAGGAACGTGCGCAGCAGGTTCAGGTCCAGTGGACCGGCCGCCGCGCCCGCGCCCGTCGTGGCTATTCCCGCCGACCCATCGGAATTCCTATCTCCCATATGGGTCAGCCTATTGGATTTCGTTGGGTTCACCCGCCTACCTTCGAGTTCAGCACCACCTGACGCTCTGAGCACAGAACGTCAGAGATTCCAGCCTCGGAGAGACACCATGTCCAAGATCCTGTTCGTCGTGACCGGCGCCGACCACTGGACGCTGGCTGACGGCACCCAGCACCCGACCGGCTTCTGGGCCGAGGAGGCCGTCGCGCCGTACGAGGCGTTCAAGGCCGCCGGGCACGACATCGTCGTCGCGACACCGGGCGGCGTCGTGCCGACCGTCGACCAGGCGAGCCTCGCGCCCGAGTACAACGGCGGCGAGGAAGGGGCCGAGAAGATCGCCACCACGCTCGCGGAGATCGCCGAGTTCCTGAAGCCCGTCAAGCTGGAGGAGGTCGACCTCGCCGAGTACGCCGCGGTCTTCTACCCCGGCGGCCACGGCCCCATGGAGGACCTCGCCGTCAACGCCGAGTCGGGCAGGCTGCTCAGCTCCGCACTGGAGATCGGCATGCCGCTCGGCGTCGTCTGCCACGGGCCCGCCGCCCTGCTCGCCGCCACCAGGGAGGACGGCTCCAACGCGTTCGCGGGGTACGAGCTGACCGGCTTCACCAATGCCGAGGAGACGCAGTCCGGCTTCGCCGACAAGGCCAAGTGGCTCCTCCAGGACCGGCTCGTCGCGGCGGGCGTCGACTTCCGGGAGGGTGAGGCGTGGGCCCCCAAGGTGGTCGTCGACCGCAACCTGATCACCGGCCAGAACCCGGCATCCTCGGCTTCCCTGGCGGACGAGATGCTCAAGAAGCTGGCCTGACCTCATGGGCAACGACCGGCTCGAAGAGGTCCTCGACGCCACCTACGACTCCCTCACGCGGTACGGCGTACGGCGCACCACGATGGACGACATCGCCTCCACGATGGGCGTGTCCCGGTCAGCGGTCTACCAGTACGTACGCAACAAGGACGACGCCTTCCGCAAGCTCGCCGAGCGTCTGCACGCCGAGGCGCTCGCGCGGGCCCGGCAGGCGGCGGCCGATGAGACCTCCGCCGCCGAGCGCGTCCGGGGGGTGCTCGCCGCCAAGCTCGACCTGGTCCTGCGCCTGGCCGGGGACTCGCCGCACTCCGCCGAACTGCTCGACGCGAAGGCGCGCCTCTTCGGCGACATCTGCGACGGGTTCACCGGCTCGCTGCGGCGCCTGCTCATCGACCTGTTCACCGAGGCGGGGACCACGGCCGCGGTGGAGCCCGCCGAAGCCGCCGACATCTGCGTCGCCCTGGTCATGGGCCTGGAGTCCGTGCCCGACGGCCGCGCACTCTTCGGCCCCGCCACGGACGCGCTCCTGACCGGGCTGCTCGGAACGCCCGTCACCCCGCCGCCGGCCGGCTGACCCGCCCGTCCATCCCCTCCCCCCTGCACAGCACCACCTGAGACCTCCCGAGGAGACCCCTCATGCACCACCCCGAAGCCCTCGCCCCCGAAGCCCTCGTCGCAGGGCTCCGTGCCACCTTCGCCACCGGCCGCACCCGGTCCCTGGCCTGGCGCGAGGAGCAGCTCACCCAGCTGCGCTCCCTGTTCACGGAGCACCGCGAGGACATCGCGGACGCCCTCCACGCCGATCTGCACAAGCCCCGCACCGAGGCGTACACCGCCGAAGTCGACTTCCCCGTACGGGAGATCGATCACACGCTGGCCCATCTGAAGGACTGGCTGAGCCCGCAGCCGCTCGCGCCCGGCGCCCTCGCGGGACTGCCCGAGGGCTCCACCGCCGGTACGCAGTACGAGCCGCTCGGCACCGTCCTGATCATCGCGCCGTGGAACTACCCCGTGCAGCTGCTGCTCGTCCCCCTCGTGGGCGCGCTGGCCGCGGGCAACACAGCCGTCCTCAAGCCGAGTGAGGTCACCCCGGCCACCTCGCGGTTGATCGCCCGCCTCATCCCCCAGTACCTGGACATGGAGGCGGTCGCGGTCGTCGAGGGCGGCGTGCCCAAGACCACCGCGCTGCTCGCCCAGCGGTACGACCACATCTTCTACACCGGCAACGGCGCCGTCGGCCGTATCGTGATGCGCGCCGCCGCCGAGCACCTCACCCCGGTCACCCTCGAACTCGGCGGCAAGTCACCGGTGTTCGTGGACCGGGACGTCGATCTCGCCGCTGTCGCCACCCGCCTTGCCGAGTCCAAGTTCCGCAACGCGGGCCAGACATGCGTGGCCCCCGACTACGTCCTGACCGACCCGGACACCGCGCCCGCGCTTGCCGAAGAGCTGCGCACGGCCGTGGAGCGGGTGTTCGGCCCGGACCCCAAGTCCTCGGAGGCGTACGGACGCATCGTCAACGAGCGGCACTTCGACCGGGTCTCGGCGCTCCTCGGCTCCGGGACGACGGCGTTCGGCGGGCAGAGCGACCGTGACGACGTCTACATCGCGCCGACGGTACTCACCGACGTCAAGCCCGACGAGCCGGTGATGCGGGAGGAGATCTTCGGTCCCGTGCTGCCGATCGTGAACGTCGACGGACTCGACGAGGCCATCGCGTTCATCAACGACCGTGACAAGCCGCTCGCCCTCTACGGCTTCACCGAGAGCGAGACCACCCGGCGGCGTCTCGCCGCGGAGACGTCGTCGGGCGGGCTCGGCTTCGGCCTTCCGATGGCTCATCTGCGGGTCCCCGAGCTGCCGTTCGGCGGAGTCGGCGAGAGCGGCGTCGGCAACTACCACGGGCCGCACTCCATCGCCACGTTCAGCCACCGCAAGGCCCGGCTCGACGTTCCGCTGAGCTGACTCCGGGCGCGGACCGGTTACCAGCGGAGCCCGCGGCCTCATGACCGCGGGTCCGCCGGGCCGAGCAACGCGTCGAGCCCTGCGACGAGTTGCTCCGGCCCGCCCCGCCCGTCCAGGTTGACGGCGGTGGCCCGCAGGCGCGGGAACTCCTGCGCGGGCATGCGGTGCAGGCCCAGCCGGAAAGCCGGGTCCGGTTCGCCGGGCGCGTCGTCCATGGCCCGCAGTTCCACGAGGAGATAGCCGAGCAGCCACGCCGTGAACGCCCGGTGCACCTCCACCGTGCGGCGGTCACCGAGGCCCGCGCCGTGCAGTAGGGCCAGGACGCGTTCGTCGCCGCGCAGCACGGCCGCGGGGCGACGCGCCAGCGGGGTGGACAGCAGGCGGGTGGCGAGCAGCGGGACCATGTTCGGGTGCCGCAGCGCGACCCCATGGGTGGCGAGCGCGATGCGGCGCAACTCCCCTCTCCAGTCCTCGACTTGGGGCTGCCCGGCCAGTCCGTCCTCCAGCTCCTGGTAGAACGCCTCGACCAGGCCGTCCAGGAGGGCGCCCTTGCCGGCCGCGTACCGGTAGAGGGCCATCGCCTCCACGCCCAGTTCCGCACCGAGCTTGCGCATGCTCAGGCCGGAGAGCCCGTCGCGGTCGACGACCTCCAGGGCCGTGGCCAGGACGCGTTCCCTGCTGAGCCGTCCGTAGCGCCCGCGGTCGCTGGCACGACGCCCCTCGGCCGGGTTCACGTCTTTGCCTCGCGACATGTCGCCACCTCCGCCTCTTCGGCCCCCTTGACCCCAGGGAGCATCGGGTGCAAAGTCGTACATATACGACGTAAACGTACGTAGTCAGCGTACAGCGTCCGACCTCTCAGGAGCGTCGCGCCATGACGCACAGCGAGCCGATGTCGGCGGATCTGGTCCAGGTGGAGCGCGACCTCGCGCGGATGTCGGACGGCAACGTGGTCCGCGTCACCGCCGGCGGCCCCGTCTTCGGGCATCCGTTCCCGGTGCGCCGCGTCCGGCCGACGACGTTCGTGCCCGCGCTCCCCCGGCGCGACCGGGCCGCCCTCGTCGTGATCGCCGTGTGCTGGGCGCTGAGCTTCCTGTGGTTCTGGTTCTGGTGGCTGCAGCCGGAGCACCGCGTGGGGTGGGCGGGGCTGATCGTCAACAGCGCCTTGCTGCTGTACCTCACCGGCCTGCCCTGCTACTTCTTCGTCACCGCGCTCCGCCTGCGCCATGTCGACCCGCGGCTACCGGTCCCCGCGCTACCGGTCGCCTTCGCCGTGACCCGCGCCCCCTCGGAGCCGTGGCCCACCGCCCGGCAGACGCTGGAGGCGATGCTGGCGCAGGACTTCCCGCACCCGTACGACGTGTGGCTGTGCGACGAGGACCCGACCGACGAGATCATCGCCTGGTGCCGCACGCATCGGGTCCGGATGTCCTGCCGACGCGGCGTGCCTTTGTACCACCGCAGCGACTGGCCGCGCCGCACCCGCTGCAAGGAAGGCAACCTCGCCTACTTCTACGACAACTGGGGCTACGGCCGCTACGACGTGGTCGCACAGCTCGACTGCGACCACGTGCCAGCCGCGACCTACCTCGCCGAGATGGTCCGCCCCTTCGACGACCCCGCCATCGGGTACGTCGCCGCACCCAGCATGTGCGACGCCAACGGCGCGGTGTCCTGGTCGGCACGGGGGCGCCTGCACCGCGAGGCCGTCTGGCACGGTGCGGTGCAGCTGGGGCACAGCGACGGACTCGCCCCGATGTGCATCGGCTCCCACTACGCCGTGCGCACCCGCGCGCTGCGGGACATCGGGGGTCTCGGCCCTGAGCTCGCCGAGGACTTCTCCACCACGTATCTGCTCAACTCCGCGGGCTGGCACGGGGCGTTCGCCATCGACGCCGAGGCACACGGGGACGGGCCGCTCACCTTCGCCGACATGATCACGCAGGAGTACCAGTGGTCGCGGAGCCTGACCACGATGCTCCTGGGCCTGCTGCCACGCCATCTGCGACGGCTGCCTTTCGTACTGCGGCTGCGCTTCTCGTACGCCCTTGCCTACTATCCGCTCCTCGGTCTGATGATCACCGCGGGCCTCACACTCCCGCCGATCGCCGTCCTGACCGGGCTGCCGTGGATGAACGTCGACTACCTCGATTTCCTGGCCCACTTCTGGACCATGCCCGTGTGGCTGCTCCTGACCCTGTACCTGATGCGCCGCCGCGGAATGCTGCGTCCGCGCACCGCGCCGGTGATGAGCTGGGAGACGTGGCTGTTCGCGCTCGCGCGCTGGCCCTTCGTCATCCTGGGTCTGTTCGGCGCCCTCGCGCAGGAGCTGCGCCCCCGGCCGGTGACCTTCAAGGTCACGCCCAAGGAAGCCGGCGCACCACGCCCGCTGCCCACCAGGCTCATCCTGCCGTTCGCCGTGCTTGCGGCCTCCTTGTCCTGCGTCGCCCTGGTGGGCGAGCTGACGAGCCCTTCGGCGGGCTATGTCTTCCTCTGCCTCCTGGCCGCCACGACCTACGCGGTCGTCGCCCTCGCCGTCCCGCTGCTCCATGTGCGGGAGGCGGCGCGGGCCGCGGACGTCTCCTTCGGCCAGGCGCTGGTGACCGCGCGGCTCCCGGTCGCCCTCGGCGTCCTGGTGTCACTGCCGGTCGCCACCGCCACCGTCTTCTACCCGGCGTACGCCGCCGCCGTCCTGGGCTGGTGAACGGCCATGAGCACACCCTCCACCATTCTCGTCACCGGCGGTGCGGGCTTCATCGGGAGCCACACCTGCGTCGAACTCCTCGACCACGGTTACGAGTTGATCGTGATCGACGACTACTCCCACAGCACCCCGCAGGTCTTCACGCGGGTGGAACGGATCGCCGACCGCTTCGTCGGCGCCGTCTATGAACTGGACATCCGTGATCGGCGCGCCCTGTCGGCCGTCTTCGACCGCCACTCCGTGGACGCCGTCGTGCACTTTGCCGCGCACAAGGCCGTGGGCGAGTCGACACGGATGCCCGTCCAGTACTACGACAACAACGTCGGCGGCACGACCGCCCTGCTGCGGGTCATGCACGAACACGGCGTGCACCAGATGGTGTTCTCCTCGTCCTGCTCGGTCTACGGCGACGCCGGACGCGGCCCGCTGAACGAGGCCACGCCCGCCCGGCCCACCAATCCGTACGCGGCGTCCAAGTGGATCTGCGAACAGGTGCTCGCCGATGTGTGCGCCCGCTGCCCCCAGTTCACGGTGCTCGCCCTGCGTTACTTCAACCCGGTCGGCGCCCATCCCAGCGGGCTGCTCGGCGAGGACCCGGGCGGCGTCCCCGACAATCTGATGCCGTACGTGGCGCAGGTCGCCGTCGGGCGCCGCGAGCGGCTGCCCGTGTTCGGTGACGACTACGCCACCCCCGACGGCACCGCGATCCGCGACTACCTCCACGTCATGGACACCGCCGAGGCACACCGCATCGCCCTGGACCACCTCGCCGACGGGACGGGCCTGCGGGTGTTCAACCTCGGTGTCGGCAGCGGCCGTTCCGTCCTCGACGTCATCGCCGCCTTCGGCGCGGCCTGCGGCAGGGCCATCCCGTACCAGATCATGCCGCGCCGCCCCGGCGACGTGACCGAACTCGTCGCCGACGCGGGCGCGGTGGCGCGCGCCTGGGGCTGGCGCCCCAGCAGGGGACTGCCCGAGATGTGCCGGGACGCATGGCGCTTCCAGCAGCTCAACCCCCATGGCTACGCCGGCTCCGGCCGGCGCGCGAACGGCAAACGGCACACCCCGTGAAACAGGCACGACCCGTAAGGAGCGACGTCATGCGGATGACAGTGATCGGCACCGGATACGTGGGGACGGTGCACGCCGCGTGCATGGCCGACATCGGCCATCAGGTTCTCGGCATCGACATCGACCCCGAACGGATCGCATCCCTCTCGGCGGGCCGGGCGCCCATTCACGAGAGCGGCCTGGATGATCTGCTCGCGAGGACCGTCGCGTCGGGCAGGCTGCGCTTCTCCACCTCGCTCGCCGAGGGCGCCGCGTTCGCCAGGACGCACTTCGTGTGCGTGGGCACCCCGCAGCGCCCCGACAGTTTCGCCGCCGACCTGCGGTACGTGGACGCCGTCGTGGACGGTCTGGCCCCACATCTGCGGCCCGGCAGCCTGATCGTGGGCAAGTCGACCGTGCCGGTGGGTACGGCGGCCCGGCTCGCCGACCGCCTCGCCGGAACGGCCCCGGGCACGGAGGTCGCCTGGAACCCCGAGTTCCTGCGCGAGGGTTCCGCGGTCCAGGACACGATGCGGCCCGAGCGGCTCGTCGTCGGCGTGACCTCGCACCACGCCGAGGGAGTCCTGCGGGCCATCTATACGCCCATGCTCCGCGCCGGGGTGCCGTTCTTCAGCACCGACCCGGCGACCGCCGAGCTGGTGAAGGTGGCGGCGAACTCCTTCCTGGCCACCAAGATCTCCTTCATCAACGCCATGGCCGAGGTGTGTGACGCCGCGGGCGCCGACGCGTCGGTCCTGGCCGAGGCCATCGGCGCGGACGCGCGGATCGGCCCCCGCTTCCTCGCACCGGGGCTCGGCTTCGGCGGCAGTTGCTTCCCCAAGGACATCCGGGCTTTCGCCGCCCGCGCCGAGGAGATCGGCGCGGGCGAGGCGGTGGTGTTCCTGCACGAGGTCGACCGGATCAACACCCGGCAGCGCTCGCGCACCGTCGACCGGGCCCGCCTGCTGCTCGGCGGCTCGTGCACCGGCCGCAGGATCGGGGTGCTCGGCGCGGCGTTCAAGCCGGGCAGCGACGACGTCCGCGACTCGCCCGCGCTGGCCGTGGCGGCGGCCCTGCAACAACAGGGCGCCGCGGTCCGCGTGCACGACCCCCAGGGCATCGACAACGCGCGCGAGACCCATCCCGATCTTGCCTACGCGCTGGAGGTCGACAAGGCGTGCGAGGACGCCGACCTGGTCCTGCATCTCACCGACTGGCCCGAGTACCGGGACATCGACCCCGCCGCGCTCGCCGCCCTCGTGCGCTCCCCCGTCCTCCTGGACGCCCGCAACAGCCTCGACCCCCGGTCCTGGTCGGCGGCCGGCTGGACCGTGCACGCACCGGGCCGCCCACGGCTCTCCCTCCATGGGGACGCGCGGGCCAAAGCTGCCGCGGTCATCGGAGGTGCGTCATGAGGGTCGTGGTGACGGGTGGCGGCGGATTCGTCGGCTCCCATCTGTGCGAAGCCCTGCTGCGCAGAGGCGACACGGTCTTCTGCCTGGACAATTTCTGTACCGGTGAACCGCGCAACGTCGCCCACCTGCGCGACGCGCCCGGCTTCCGGCTGATCCGGGCCGACGTGACGACGCCGTTGGACGTGCCGGGGCCAGTGGACGCCGTGGCCCATCTCGCGAGCCCCGCGTCGCCGCCGGACTACCACCGGCTCGCCCTGGAGACCCTGGCCGTCGGCAGCCGCGGCACCGAGAACGCCCTGCGCCTGGCCCAGCGGCACGGCGCCCGCTTCCTGCTCACCTCCACCAGCGAGGTCTACGGCGACCCGGAGGTCCACCCGCAGCCGGAGGAGTACTGGGGCCACGTCAATCCGGTGGGCCCGCGCAGCGTCTACGACGAGGCCAAGCGGTTCGCGGAGGCGCTGGCCATGGCGTACCGGCGCAGCCACGGCGTGGACGTCGGCATCGTACGGATCTTCAACACGTACGGGCCCCGGATGCGGCCGCACGACGGGCGCGTGGTCTCCACCTTCGTCCGCCAGGCCCTGGCCGGCAGGCCGCTGACGCTCTACGGCGACGGCAGCCAGACCCGCAGTTTCTGTTACGTCGACGACCTCGTCCGGGGCCTCGTCGCGATGCTCGACAGTGACCGCGGCGGTCCGCTGAACCTGGGCAACCCGAGCGAGCGCACCGTCCGCGAACTGGCCGAACTCGTCCTGCACCTCACCGGATCGACCTCGCGGATCGTCTGCCGCCCCCTGCCCGTCGACGATCCGACCCGCCGCCGCCCGGTCATCAACCGGGCCGTGGAGCAACTCGGCTGGATGCCGCGCGTGCCGCTCGACGAGGGCCTTCGGCACACGGTGGCGTGGTTCACCGCGCGGTCCGGGCCACGGCCCGCACGAGTGCCCGTGGAGGCCTGATCCCCATGACCGGGAAAGCCGCACCGTCCGCCGCCGGGCTCCGCGCCGCCCCCGGCGTCCTCACCGCCGCGATCGTGCTGCTCGGCGCGAGCGGCTGCGCGGCCACCCCGCACTACGCGCCGACGTCCCACACGTACTACGTCAGCCCGCGGGGCGACGACCAGAACGACGGTTCCTCGCCGGGGCAAGCCTGGCGTTCCCTCACCCGCGCCGAGCGTGTGGCACTCGAACCGGGCGACCGGCTGCTGCTGGAGGGCGGCGCACGGTTCACCGGCACCGTCACCCTGGGCAGCGCCGAGGCGGGCCGCGCGGACCGGCCCGTGGTGGTCGGGTCGTACGGCGGCGGCCGGGCGACGGTCGACGCCGAGAGCTCCCCCGGCATCTCCGTGCACAACACGGCGGGCGTGGAGATCCGCGACCTCAAGGTCACCGGGGACCGCGCCTCATACGCCCGCGACGGCGGCATCAACCTCTACGCCGACCGTCCGGGCGGCGGCAAGCTCACCGGCGTCTCCGTCTCCGACGTCACCGTCTCGGGTTTCCAGGTGGGCATCGCGGTCGGCGGCGTGGAGAAGGGCAACGGCTTCAAGGATGTGACGATCCATCAGGCGAAGCTGTACGGCAACAAGGACGCCGGTCTCCTGACGTACGGCCCCGGGTTCGAACCCGCCCAACCTGCCTACGCGCACCAGGACTTCGACATCTCGGGCGTCGACGCGTACCGGAACACCGGTGACTCCGACGCGGACGACCGTCACACCGGCGACGGCATCATCCTCGGCGCCGTGCGCGACGCCACGGTGCGGGACTCCAGCGCCCACGACAACGGATCCACGTCGTCCGGCGAGGCGCCCTCCGGACCGGTGGGCATCTGGGCCTACGACGCCAAGGACGTGCTCCTGGAGCACAACACCGCCTACCGCAACCACACGGGCTCCAAGGTCGACGGTGCGGGGTTCGGGTTCGACGAGAACGTCTCGGACTCGACGATGCAGTACAACCTGGCGTTCCACAACGACGGTCCGGGCTTCTACGCGTACACCCGCAAGGCGAACGGCGCGCACAAGGACAACACGATCCGCTACAACATCACCTCCGACGACGGCCGCAAGCTGCCGCGCTTCGGCGGGCTCGCCGTCTACGGCCACGACGTGCGCAACCTGCGGATCTATCAGAACACCGTGGTGATGACGGCCCTGGAGAGCGGCAGGAGCGGTCCCGCCCTGCGTCTGATGGACGGCGAGACGGGGGTCACCGTCCGCAACAACACCTTCGTCACCGACGGTTCCCCGCTCGCCCTCGTGGACCGCGGTCTCACCGCCAAGAACGCACTGGTGCAGGGCAACAACTACCGCGCTCCCCAAGGGCAATGGACCGTCCAGTGGGGCGACCGCGCCTACACCGGGCTCGCCGCCTGGCGCCAGGCCACCGGCCAGGAACGCGTCGGCGGACGGTCGTCCGGCCTGACCGTCGACCCCTGCCTGGCCGGCGGGGAGCTGCCGTCCATCACGTCCCCCGGTGACGCCCGGCTGTTCGTCCCCGACTGCGACGCCCTCGCGGACAAGGGGCTCGACCTGCGCAAGCTGTTCGGCATCGACCCCGGTTCCTTCGACTACTTCGGCCGGGCCGTCGGCACGCCTCCGCCGGTCGGGGCCGCGCTGCCCGCGCCGGACTGAGGCCGCGGAGCGGGCCGAAGATGCAGGCGCCCAAGGCCCATGCCTACGATCGATACAGCGAGACCCCAGGTGGACGCGTCATGCGCGGCCGGGTGTCCCTGCCACGCAGGGAGGCGCTTTGCCATTGCTTCGGTCATACCCTCGGGATCCGCCACGGGCGCATCGGCTCATGGCCGCGTACGTCGTCCTGGTCGCCGCTCTCACCACCGTGTACATGACGATCCCGGGCCTGCGCGCCGCGCTCTGGGCGCTCATCGGTCTCGGCGGCGTCACCGCTGTCCTCATCGGTGTGCACGTCAACCGGCCCGCCCACCGGTGGCCGTGGTGGGTGCTCGCGACGGGGCTGCTCGCGTTCGCGGCGGGCGACACGTACTACAACGTGGTCGAGCAGTACTTCCAGGCGTCGAATCCGTTCCCATCCCCGGCCGACGCCTCCTACCTCGCGGTGTATCCGCTGCTCGCCGTGGGCCTCTTCGGTCTCGTGTACTACCGCTGGGCGGGCCGCGATCTGCCGAGCCTGCTGGACGCGCTGATCATCACCGGCGGGCTCGCGCTGCCCGTGTGGGTCTACCTCGTCCAGCCGCTCACCGAGGTCGAGGGCCTGACCTGGCCGCAGCGTGCCATCAGCATCGCCTACCCGCTGGGCGACGTACTGGTCCTCGCCCTCCTCGCGCGGCTGCTCACACCGGGCTTCGTGACCGGCCACAATCCCGCCGTACGGCTGCTCGTGCTCGGCACGTTCACCCTGCTCGCCTTCGACATCGCGTACGGGATCCTGCAGCTCAACGGGTTGTGGCAGACCGGCACGCTCCTGGACATGGGCTGGATCGTCTTCTACACGGCGTGGGGCCTCGCCGCGCTGCACCCCTCGATGGTCGAGCTGACCGCGTACACGCATCAGCGCCAGACCCTGCTCCCGCCGCCGCGCAGGCTCGTGCTGCTCGCCGCGGCCACGCTCATCGCCCCCGCGATCCTGCTCGTGGAGGCTCTCTTCGACAGCGCCCATGACGCGGCCGTCATCGCCGCCTTCTCCGGCACGCTGTTCCTCCTGGTGATCCTGCGGCTCGCGGGCATGGTCGTGGCGCACCGCAAGGCCGTGGACCGCGAACTCGCGCTGCGCGGCGCGGCCGCGTCGCTGGTGGCCGCGATCACCACGGAGGAGATCATCGAGACCTGCGAGACGACGGTCGCCGCGCTGTCCGGGCCGGGGGCCCGGCCCGGAACCCTGCTTCTGGAGGCGGGCGACTCCCCGCTGTTCCCCCACGCCGCCCTGGACCTGCGCAGCACGCGGCTGGTCCGGCCCGCGGCTCTGGGCCCGGAGATCGCCGCCCGCCTCGACGCCTCGCAGAGTGCCCTGGTCTGCCCGATGATCCCGCGCGACCGTCCGGCGGGAGACGATCCGCCGGGTGTCCTGATCGCCTCCGGCTCCGAGAAGCAGCTCACCGAGGTCTGGGGCTCCCTGGAGATCCTCGCCTCGCACGCGGGCCTGGCCAAGGAGCGCATCACACTCCGGCAGGAGATCATCCGGCGCGAGAGCGAGGCGTACTTCCGTACGTTGGTGCGCAACGCCTCCGACGTCATCCTCATCGTGGACGACGACGACACCGTCCGGTACGCGAGCCCGTCCGCGCAGGCCGTCTTCGGGGACGTCCGGCTGGTGGGGGCGGAGCTGCCCGAACTGGTGGACCCGCGGGACAGGGACCGGGCCGCGCGCGTGCTCGCGGCCATGCGCGGCGGCGGGCAGCAGGAGCCCCACGACTACTGGTGGATGCCGCGGGGCGGCGGACGCATCGAGGTGGAGGTGCGGTGCAGCGACCTGCGGCAGGACCCGACCGTGCGCGGGCTCGTCGTCACCCTGCGGGACGTGACCGAGCAGCGTCAGCTGGAGCACGAGCTGACCCAGCGGGCCTTCCACGACGCGCTGACCGGCCTGCCCAACCGGACGCTGCTCCTGGAGCGCATCGAGCGGGCACTGCTGCGCGGCCGCCGGGAGTCGACGCTGACGTGCGTGCTCTTCATCGATCTCGACGACTTCAAGGTCGTCAACGACACCTTGGGGCACTCGGTCGGCGACCGGCTCCTTGCCGCCGTCGGGTCCCGTGTCTCGCGCTCGCTGCGGCGCAGTGACACCGCGGCCCGCCTGGGCGGTGACGAGTTCGCCGTTCTGATGGAGGACGCCAAGGAGCCCGTCGACGCGGAGATCCTGGCCGCGCAGGTGGTGCAGGCGCTCAGCAGGCCGTTCCAGCTGTCCGGCGACAGCGTGAGCGTCTCGGCGAGCGTGGGCCTGTCCACGGCCGTTGACAGCGCGGGCGCCGAGGAACTCCTCGCCCACGCCGACCTCGCCCTCTACGCGGCCAAGGCGGCGGGCAAGCGTCAGTGGCGCCGCTTCCAGCAGGGGCTGCATGTACGCATGCGGGAGCGGCACGACCTGCAGGCGAGTCTGGACCGGGCGATCGCCCACGAGGAGTTCGCGCTGCGCTATCAGCCCGTCGTCGACATCAGCGCGAACGGCGTCCCGTCGGGCGGTGCCCCGCACACCGCCGAGATCGTCGGCTTCGAGGCACTGGCGCGCTGGCCGCACCCCCGGCGAGGCCTGGTGCCGCCGCAGCAGTTCATCCCGCTCGCCGAGGAGACCGGGCACATCACGCCGCTCGGCGCCTGGGTCCTGGGCAGCGCCGCCGCGGACACCGCGGGCCTGCAGAACGCGGGTGCCGCCTGCGACCGGCGCCCGTACATCAGCGTCAACGTGTCCGCGCGGCAGTTCCGCGACCCGGGCTTCCTCGGCGAGGTGCGCAGCGCCCTGGAGACACCCGGACTCGCCCCGGGCTCCCTGCAGTTGGAGCTGACCGAGTCCGTGCTGATGCGGCGTGACGGCCAGATACAGGCGGTCATGCAGGCGTTGAAGGATCTCGGCGTGCGGATCGCCGTCGACGACTTCGGTACGGGATTCTCCTCGCTGCGTTATCTCCGCGAGTTCCCCGTCGACGTACTCAAGATCGACAAGTCGTTCATCGACGACATCGCCGCCGACACCCGGCAGCTCGCCCTCGTGGAGGGCATCGTGCACCTCGCCGACAAAATGGGCCTCCAGGTCATCGCCGAGGGCATCGAGCAGGCCGCGCAACGCGATCTGCTGGCCGGGATGGGCTGCGGGTTCGGGCAGGGCTATCTCTTCGCCCGGCCGCTGACGGCCGAGCAGGGGGAACGGCTTCTGCGGCGGCGCCGGGGGCTCGACGGCGTCGCTCGGGGTCCTGACGCCGGACGTGGCCGCCGGGCCACCCGTACCGCTCGTGCCGCCCCTGCCGCCGTGATCGACCCGCCCGCCGAGCCTGCCCCGACCCCCTCGGAGAGGGAGAGCGCCATGACCGAGACGGACACCGGACTCGTGGGGGTACGGCGCGATCCGCGCTGGGGCGAACTCGACCACCTGCGGCGCACCAGCCCGATGAGCGACTGCGTCCTCGACGAGGTCCGCGGCCGGCACATCCGCAGCGGGGACCACTGGCTCATCGACTTCGCCTCCTGCAACTACCTGGGCCTCGACTGCGATCCCGAGATCATCGACGCCATCGAACCCGCCGTACGCCGCTGGGGAACCCACCCCAGCTGGTCCCGGCTCCTGGGCAGCCCCCGGCTCTACACCGAGATCGAAGAGCGGCTCACCGCGCTGCTCGGGGCGCCGGACACCCTGCTGCTGCCGACGGCCACGCTGATCCACGCCTCGGTCATCCCCGTCCTAGCCGGCGAGGGGCATGTCTTCGTCGAGGCCGCGGCGCACCGCACGGTGTACGACGGCTGCGTCTCCGCCCGCGGGCAGGGCGCCACACTGCGGCGCTTCCACGCCGACCGGCCCGACGAACTGGCCGCGCTGCTGCGGGAGGTGCCGAGCGGCTCGGCCCGCCTGGTCTGTCTCGACGGCGTCAACAGCATGAGCGGTAACATCGCCGACGTACCCGAACTGGCCGCGACCTGCCGGGACTCGGGCGCCACGCTCTACATCGACGACACCCATGGGTTCGGCGTCATCGGGGAGCGCCGTGCCGACGAGACCTGTCCCTACGGGTCCCGCGGCAACAGCGTCGTGCGGCACGCGGGCGAGACGTACGACAACATCGTCCTGGTCGGCGGCTTCTCCAAGGCCTACTCCTCGCTGCTGGCCTTCCTCGCGCTGCCGCCGTGGCTCAAGGACCATCTGAAGGTGGCCGCCGCCCCCTATCTGTACTCCGGGCCGTCGCCCACGGCCTCGCTGGCGACGGCGCTCGCCGGCCTGGAGGTCAACGACCGGCGCGGTGACGCCATCCGCGCCGATCTGCACCGCAAGACCGTCCGGGTGCTCGACCACGTGGCCGGGCTCGGCGTGGGGACGCTCAACTCCGATCAGCTGCCGATCGTGGAGATACCCCTGGCCGACGCGTCGGACCTGGACGCGGTCGCCGGTTTCCTGTGGGAGCAGGGCATCTACGTGACCCTGGCGGCCTATCCGCTCGTGCCGCGCGACCGCGTCGGGTTCCGCGTGCAGCTCACGGCCCTGAACTCCGACGACGACGTCGACCGGCTCAACACCGCCCTTACGCGCCTGTCCGAACGCTTCCCGCTGCGGCCGGGGAGCTGACACCGCCATGGCCCCGACCCGCAACGACGACGTCGACTGGGACAGCTGGCCCGTCCAGGACTACCTCGGCGAGAACTACCGCGAACTGCATCCGTCCGACGCGGCGGTCATCGCCCATCACTCCGCCTTCTATCGCCGGCTCGGCCGGGAAAGCGCCGCGTGCTCCGTGGAGTTCGGGGCGGGGCCCAACCTCTATCCGCTGATGATGGCCGCCGCCGCGAGCCGCCGCATCGACGCCGTCGAGGCGAGCGCCGCGGGTGTCGCCTATCTGGCCCGACAGCTCGAACAGGGCCCCGACGAAAGCTGGTTGCCCTTCCACGCGCTGTGCCGCCGCCTCAACCCCGGTCTGCCGCCCACGCTTATGGAGGCACTCGCGGGCGTGCGCGTCGTGCACGGCGACATCCGGGCCCTGGAGCCCGGCACGTACGACATCGCGTCGATGAACTTCGTCGCCGAGGGCGTCACCGAGGACTTCGAGGAGTTCACGGACTTCTGCCACCGCTTCGTGCGCTCGGTCGTCCCGGGCGGCCATCTCGTCGCGGCGTTCATGGAGAACATGCCGACGTACCGCATCGGGCCGGCGTCGCGGTGGCCCGGCTGTCCGGTGAACCCGGCCGTCGTCACCGAGGTGTTCGCCCCGCTCACCGGGCACCTCGCGGTCACCCGGATCGACGCCGACCCGACGCTGCCGGACTACGGGGACTCCGGGATGGTGCTCCTCACGGCAGCGCGGCGGGCATGACCGGCATTCTCAGGCGCCCGCCTCCTGCAGCGCGAACGCCGTCTCCACCAGGGCGATATGACTGAACGCCTGCGGTGCGTTCCCCAGTTGGCGGCGACTGTCCGGGTCCCACTGCTCCGCAAGCAGGCCCACGTCGTTGCGTACGTCCAGGACTCGTTCGAAGGTCTCCCGCGCCTGCGTGAGCCGGCCGGTGGCCGCCAGCGCGTCGGCGTACCAGAGGGAGCACGCCACGAACGTGCCCTCGGAGCCGCGCATGCCGTCCACGCCGGTCGCGCCCGGACCGTCGGGACCGTACCTCCGTACGAACCCGTGCTGGTCCAGGGCCCGCATCGCCCGTACGGTGTCGTGCACCCGCGCGTCGTCGGCGGGCAGGAAGCCGACCTTGGGGATCAGCAGGGCCGACGCGTCGAGGGCGGGCGATCCATAGGACTGCACGAACGTCCGCCGCCCTTCGTCCCACCCCTCGCGGCACACCTCCCTGTGCACCGCGTCCCGCATGGCGCGCCACTCCCCCGCGGACTCGTTCCTGCCGAGCAGCTCGCCCATGCGCAGGGCACGGTCGGCCGCGACCCAGGACATCACCTTGGAGTGGACGAACTGCCGCCCCGCGCCACGGACTTCCCACAGCCCCTGGTCCGGCTCGCGCCAGTGGTCCCGCAGATGGCTCATCAGGGACTCCACCAGGCTCCACAGGTGGGGCTGCATCGGGATCCCCGCCCGCAGCGACAGATAGAGCGTGTCGAGGACCTCGCCGTAGACGTCCAGCTGGAGCTGATGGGCCGCGGCGTTCCCGAACCGTACGGGTCGCGAGCCCTCGTAGCCGGAGAGCCAGGGCGCTTCGGCCTCCGGCAGCCGCCGCTGCCCCTCCACCCCGTACACCGCCTGAAGGTCGGCGGGGCCGCCCGCCACGGCACGCATCAGCCAGTCGAGCCAGGCGGTCGCCTCGTCGCGGTAGCCGCTGCGCAGCAGGGCGGAGAGGGTGAGCGTGGAGTCGCGCAGCCAGCAGAAGCGGTGGTCCCAGTTGCGTTCGCCGCCGACGCACTCGGGGAGCGAGGTGGTCGGTGCGGCGACGATGCCGCCCGTGGGCGCGTAGGTGAGGGCCTTCAGCGTGATCAGCGAGCGGGTGACCGCTTCCCGCCAGGGGCCCTGGTAGCGGCACTTGGCCGTCCAGCGCCGCCAGAAGTCGCCGGTCGCCTTCAGTGCCGTCTCCGCCGGGACCCTCAGGGGCTCGGGCGGTTCGGGCAAGTGCGAAGGAGCCCACACGAGTTGCAGCGTGAGGCGCTGGCCCGCCGAGACGGTGAAGTCCAGGGCACTGGAGTCGCGGCCGCCGGGGTCGTGGGCGGTGGTGTCAGGGGCGGTCGAATCGGGGAGGGCGGTGCGTATCTCCATCGGGCCGTCGGCGTTCAGCCAGAGGGAGTCGGGCCCGGCCACGGCGACCGTGCAGTGCTCCTGCGGGCGCACCCACGGCACGACGCGGCCCTGGTTGAAGCGCGGCCGCAGTTCACTGCGCATCGCGACGGCGCCGGACAGGCCCTCGACGACGCGCACGATGCAGGGCAGCCCCGCGCGCGGGGGCATGAAGTCCGTGACGCGCACGGCGCCGTTGGGGCACTCCCAGTGGGAGTCCATGACCAGGGTGTCCTGGCGGTAGGCCCGCCGTGTGCACGGTCCCGCGCCGACGGGGGAAACCCGCCAGAACCCGTTGTCCGCCGAGCCGAGCAGCGCGGCGAAGCAGGCCGGGGAGTCGAAGCGCGGCAGGCAGAGCCAGTCGATCGACCCGTCCCTGCCGAGCATGGCAGCGGTTTCCAGGTCACTGATGAGGGCGTAGTCCTCGATGCGAGCGTTCATGATCGAGTCACGCCGTCGTGCACATTGCCGCCCTTCCATTGTACGGCGGACAGGCCTGCCGGGCCCGTGCTCAGGCCCCCGCCCGGAGCACCACGTACACCATGTGCAACGGCCATGGACAGCTCCCGAGCGGCTGTGATCTCATCCGCCTGGGCGGATCGATCGAGTTCGCCTCCGCTCAGGCCCGAAAGACCCCCACACATGCAGAAGACCAAGTCCGCGCTCTGGGAATTCCTCCAGGGCCTCGGCAAGACGTTCATGCTCCCGGTGGCCCTGCTCGCGTTCTGCGGCATCATGCTGGGCATCGGCTCGTCGCTCTCCAGCGAAGCCGTCACCGAGAACCTCACCTTCCTCCAGGGCGAGGGCTTCCATCTCGTCTTCACATGGATGGCGAGCACCGGCCTCGTCGCCTTCAAGTTCCTGCCCGTGATGTTCGCGATAGCCATCCCGCTGGGCCTGGCCCGCGAGGACAAGGGCGTCGCGGCCTTCTCGGGCTTCGTCGGCTACGCCGCGATGAACCTGGCGGTGAACTTCTACCTCACCGCCAAGGGCGTGGACCTGGAGGACGAGAAGGCCATCGCCCACTACGGCATCGCCGACGTCATCGGCATCCAGTCCATCGATACGGGACTGCTCGGCGCCGTAGCTGTTGGCATCGTTGTCAGCGTGCTCCACCAGCGCTTTCGTGCCCAGCGGATGCCCGACGCGCTTGCCTTCTTCGGCGGTCTGCGGTTCGTGCCGATCATCTCGACGCTGGTCCTCAGCCTGCTCGGGCTGCTGATCCCGCTGGTGTGGCCGACGTTCAACGGCTGGATCACGGACCTCGGGCGCGCGATCGGTCACGCGGGCGTCTTCGGCCCCTTCTTCTTCGGCATGGGAGAGGTACTCCTGCGCCCGATCGGCCTGCACCACATCCTCGTCGCGATGTTCCGCTTCACGGACGTCGGCGGCTCCGGCGCGGTCTGCGGCGACCAGGTCTCCGGCGCGCTGAACCTCTTCTACGCCCAGCTCAACTGCGCGACCCCGCCCGGTGACGCGGTCACCGACGCCACGCACTTCCTCTCCCAGGGCAAGATGGCGGTCTACCTCGGCGGACTGCCGGGTGCGGCCCTGGCGATGTACCACTGCGCGAACAAGAAGATGCGCCCGGAGATCAAGGCACTCCTGGTCTCCGGCGTCGTCGCGTGCGTCGTCGGCGGCATCACGGAACCCCTGGAGTTCCTGTTCCTGTTCATCGCGCCGTGGCTGTACCTGATCCACGCCGTCCTTGTCGGCCTCGGGTTCCTGACCGCCGCCGTGCTCGGGGTGTTCATCGGCAACACCGACGGCAACGTCATCGACTGGCTCGTCTTCGGCGTCCTGCAGGGCACGACCACGAAGTGGTACCTGATACCCGTCATCGCCGCGGTGTGGTTCGCCGGCTACTACTTCCTCTTCCGCTGGGCCATCACCCGCTTCGACCTCAAGACGCCGGGGCGGGAGGAGCCGGTGGTGGAGGAGGCTTCTGACCAGCAGGAGGCATCCGGCGAGGAGGCGGCGGCTCCGCGTGAACTGATCGCGGGGAAGTACGACGCCGTGGCGATCCTGGAGGCGATCGGCGGCGCCGAGAACATCCAGACCCTCGACAACTGCATCACCCGGCTGCGCATGACGGTCGCGGACGCCGGACAGGTCGACGAGGCCCGGCTGAAGAAGCTGGGCGCGGTGGGGGTCATCAAGCTCGACGCGCACAATGTGCAGGTGATCATCGGCCCGCAGGTGCAGTCGGTGAAGGACGCGATCGCGTCGATGGTGCGGGTGGGCTGAGCGGTGCAAGCCCTTCCCGACTTCGGCCCCTTCGACTTCGATGCACCCATCGACCGGCACGGCACGTGGTGCACGCAGTGGGACTACGTCGAGGACCGCTTCGGCGTCCCTGACCTGCTGCCGTTCACCATCTCGGACATGGACTTCGAGACGGCGCCCGCGGTCCTGTCGGCTCTCCGCGGCAGGCTCGATCACGGCGTGCTCGGCTACTCCCGCTGGCGCCAGAGGGACTTCCTCTCCGCGATCGTCGACTGGTACGGCGAACGCCACGCGACCGAGGTGGACCCGGAGTCGATCGTCTACGGCCCCTCCGTGATCTACCAGATCTCCCAGCTCCTGCGCCTGTGGTCACGCCCCGGAGACGGCGTCGTCGTCCACACGCCGACGTACGACGCGTTCCCCAAGACCGTCGCCGCGCACGAGCGGCGGCTGCTCGGCTGCCCGCTCGGCGACTGGGCCGAACTGGAGCGGCTGCTTGCCCTGCCGGACACGGCCGTTCTGCTCCTCTGCTCACCTCACAACCCCACCGGCCACGTCTGGACGGAGGCCGAGCTGGACCGCACCGCCGCTCTGTGCGCGCGGTACGGCGTCGCGGTGATCAGCGACGAGATCCACTCGGACCTCGCCCACCCGCCGTACGTCCACCGCCCCTGGCCCCTGCACGGCGCTCGCGAAGGGCGCTGGGCACTGGTGACGTCGGCGTCAAAATCCTTCAACATCCCAGCGCTGACAGGCAGTTACGGGATCATCGCCGACCCGTCAACTCGTGAGGCGTACCTCCGCAACCTCAAGGAGGCCGACGGCCTGTCCTCGCCGGCGGTGCTCTCACTGGTCGGACACATAGCGGCGTACCGCCAGGGCGCCCCTTGGCTGGACGCCCTCGGCACATACCTCCGCGGCAACCTCCACCTGATCGCCGCCCACCTGAACAAGGCCTTCCCCACCCTGAACTGGACCCCACCCCAGGCGGGCTACCTCGCCTGGATCGACGTCCGCCCCTTGGGCGTGGACGACGCCGCCCTGCAACGCGAACTGATCGAATCCCAGAAGGTCGCCATCATGCCGGGCACGTCATACGGCTCCCCCGGCCACCTACGCCTGAACGCGGGCTGCCCTCGGGAGAAGGTGGAGCGGGGGGTGACGGCCCTGGTGGCGGCGGTACGGGCGGTCCACCGCAGGGACGCGGCCGGCTGAGGCGTGAGGCCGAGCCGGTATCCGCAGGTCAGACCGGTCTCCCAGAGGCCGAACGCCGTGTTCCGTTGGTACAGTCGCGAGGTTCGCACCTCGTACCCGGGAGATCCGCGCCATGGCCGTCGACGAACTCGACACCCGTATTCTGCGGCTTCTCCTGGAGCAGCCTCGTACCAGCGTTCGTGAGTACGCGCGTGTGCTCGGGGTCGCCCGTGGCACCCTGCAGGCGCGGCTCGACCGGCTGGAGCGGGACGGGGTGATCACCGGGACGGGGCCTTCGCTGTCGGCTGCCGCGCTCGGGCATCCCGTGCTCGCCTTCGTGCACATCGAGGTCACGCAGGGGCATCTGGACGAGGTGGGTGACGCTCTCGCCGCCGTGCCGGAGATCATCGAGGCGTTCTCGATCACCGGCGGTGGTGATCTCCTGACCCGCGTGGTGGCACGGGACAACGGCCACCTGGAGGACGTGGTCCAGCAGCTGATCCAGATGCCGGGCGTGGTCCGCACCCGTACGGAGATGGCGCTGCGCGAGCGCGTCCCGCACCGCCTGCTGCCGCTCGTCGAGTCGATCGGCAGGGCCTCCGCCGAGCAGATGTGATCCGTCGGCCACCGACCCGTGCGGCGGCGTTGAACTGCGGCTTTGGCATGCTGGAGGGCATGAGCAACCTCGGCGGCACCTCGGTCATCTTCGATCTCGACGGCACTCTCGTGGACAGCGAGCCGAATTACTACGAGGCGTCGCGCGAACTGCTCGCCGAACACGGCGTCGCCTACACCTGGGCCGACAACGAGCGGTACGTGGGCATCGGCACCCAGGAGACCCTCGCCACGTGGAAGGACCGGTACGGCATCGGCGTACCGGTCGCCGAACTGCTCTCGGAGCTCGACCGGCGCTATCTCGCCCTCGCCGCCGCCGACACCCACGTCTTCCCCGAGATGCGGAAGTTCGTGGAGCGGCTGCACGGCGCCGGGGTGCCGATGGCCGTGGCCTCCGGATCGTCCCGAGCCGCCATCGAGGCGATCCTCACGGGCACCGGCCTCGACGCGTTCCTGACGACCGTCGTCTCGGCGGACGAGGTCGCGCACGGCAAGCCCGAGCCCGACGTGTTCCTGGCCGCCGCCGCGCTCCTCGGCGCGGACCCGGCTGACTGCGTGGTCCTGGAGGACGCCGCTCCGGGCGCGGCCGCGGCGCACGCGGCAGGCATGCGCTGCATCGCGATCCCCTACGTCGCCGCCCACGCCGGCCAACCGGCGTTCGGGTCGGCGGAGCTGCTCCTTCGGGGCGGGCAGGCCGAGTTCACGGCGCAGGCGGCGTGGGATCACCTGGCCGCGCTGACCCGGTCGTAGCCGCCGCCCGCTCCGCCAGCTCCGTCTTCCTGATCTTGCCCGTCGCGGTGCGCGGCAGTTCGTCGAGGATCTCGACCTCCGGCACCTTTTAGGTCGCCAGGGCACCGGCGGCCCACTCGCGCAGATCCCACGCCGAGAGGACGCTGCCGGGGGCGGTGCGCACGTACGCGTAGGGGCGCTGGCCCGCCTCCGGGTCGGGGACGGCAACGACGGCCGCCGCCGCGAGGACGTCGGGGTGCCGGGCGAGCAGGGTCTCTACCTCGGCGGGGAAGACACTCATGCCCTTGACCTTGATACCGGGTTGACCGGCACGTGCACCGCGCCGGCCCGCAGCACGGCCAGCATCGCGATCACGAACTGCGGGCAGTTGGGCAGCTGCACGCCCACCCGGTCGCCAGGGCGCACCCCCCGCGCGTCAAGCCGGCCCGCCAACCGGTCCGTCAGCTCGTCGAGTTGGCGGTACGAGATGACCTCGTCGCCGAGGACGAGCGCCGGCCGCTCCGGTTCGATCCGCGCCCAGTGCGCCACATGTCCCGGCACGGTCCGCGTGCCCGTGCGGTGCTCCGCCGTGTCCCGTTGGCGCATCGCCGACACGGGCTCGGTCCTGGAACTGCGGCGCGGTTTCGGCGCGGGCATCCTCACGGCTCTCGTACGCGTCGAGGGCCGGGCGATGGGGCTGCTCGCCAACAACCCCGGGCATCTGGGCGGGGCGATCGACCGCGACGCTGCCGACAAGGCGGAGCGCTTCCTGCGGCTGTGCGACGCATTCGGGCTCCCCGTCGTCTCCCTCTGCGACACCCCGGGCTTCATGGTCGGCCCCGACGCCGAACGGACCGCGACCGTACGGCACTTCTCCCGGCTCTTCGTGACCGGCGCCCAGCTCCGCGTCCCGCTGGTCAGCCTGGTGCTGCGCAAGGCGTACGGCCTCGGCGCGATGGCCATGATGGGCGGCTCGACGCGCGCGCCCGTGGCCACGGCGGCGTGGCCGAGCGGCGAGTTCGGCGGGATGGGTCTCGAAGGCGCCGTCCGCCTTGGATACCGCAAGGAACTGGCCGCGATCGTCGATCCCATCGAGCGGCAGCGGGTGTTCGACGCCCATGTCGCCGAGCTGTACGAGCAAGGCAAGGCGGTGAACGCCGCGGCGGCGCTGGAGATCGACGCGGTCATCGACCCTGCGGAGTCGCGGAGCTGGATCCTTGCGGCGCTGGAGGGGGTGGGCGGGGCGGATGGCCCCCGGACGTGACCGACCGGGCTGCCGAAGCCCGACCGCAGTCCCGACCGCAGTCCCGGCCACGGGACCGTGGCCGGACCC